>NZ_SZZH01000001.1:0-1228448 GCF_005298075.1 Nakamurella flava | reverse complement strand
GCGGTCGCCGAGGTAGGAACGCCAGGCACCCACATAGACGCCCCGTTGGTCGGTGCGGGTCACGGTCACCTCGCTGCCGCCCACGGTGCGGCTCATCACCAGCTCGCCGTCCATCAGCACGTAGAAGCAGGTCGCCTTCTCGCCCTCGCGGATCACCCACCCCGGCTCGACCCGTTCGACGTGCCCATTGGCGCACAGCTCCTCGAGCTGCTCCTGGCTCAGCGACTCGAAGAGGAACAGCGTGCGCAGCTCGTCGGGGGAGCAGGGCATCCGGGTCGATCCCGTTGTCGGTTCGGTGCTCGACCCAGTGCTCGACCAAGTGCTCGATCCAGTCGTCATTCCAGACCCTCCAGGTACCGGTGGACCAGCATCACGGCCATCGCACCCTCGCCGACGGCCGACGCCACCCGCTTGGCCGACTCGGCCCGGGCGTCGCCGGCCACGAACACACCGGGAACGCTGGTCTCCAGGTGGTAGGGCACCCGGTCCGCCGGCCACCCCACCGGGGCGCTGCCGTCGACGGTCAGGTCCGGGCCGGCCACCACGAAACCGCGCGGATCCCGGGTGACCACCCCGTCCAGCCAGTCCGTCCGCGGCGCCGCTCCGATGAAGACGAACAGATGGGACGCCGGGACTATTTCCTCCCGGATCTCCTGGCCCCCGTCCGGGTCGTTTGAACGGACCCGCAGCGTCAGGTGCTCGAGGTGGCCGTCGCCGGAGGCCCCCATCACCTCGGTGCCGGTGTGCACGACGATCCGGTCGATCCCGGCGATCTGCTCCACCAGGTAGTGCGACATCGACGCCTCCAACGAGGCGCCGCGGACCAGCAGGTGCACCCGCCGGGCGTACCGAGAGAAGTAGACCGCGGCCTGACCGGCCGAGTTCGCGCCGCCGACGATGTAGACGTCCTGGTCCCGGCAGTTCGGCGCCTCGGTCATGGCCGAGCCGTAGTAGACGCCGCGGCCGGTGAGCTCGGACAGACCGGGCGCCTCCAGCTGCCGGTAGGAGACCCCGGTGGCCAGGATGACGGCGTGCCCGCTGAGCCGGTCACCATCGACGAAGCGCACGGTGCGGGCCGAGCCGTTGATCTCCAGCGCGTCGACCTGGCGAGTGGTCACGAACTCGGCCCCGAACTTGGCCGCCTGCCGGCGGGCCCGGTCGGTCAGCTGGGCGCCGCTCACCCCGTCCGGGAAACCGAGGTAGTTCTCGATCCGCGAGCTCTGCCCGGCCTGACCCCCGGCGGCCGAACTCTCGACCAGGATCGTCCGCAGACCCTCGGATGCGCCGTAGACCGCCGCCCCCAGCCCGGCCGGCCCGGCGCCGACCACGATCAGGTCGTAGAAGTCGGTGGCCGGCCGGGTCTCCAGACCCACCCGCTGCGCTACCTGGGCGTCGGTGGGAGCCGGCAGGACCTCGCCGTCCGGGGTCACCACCACCGGCAGCAGGGCCGGATCGACCGGGGTGTCCGGCGTCGTCAGCTCGGCCGCCACCAGCAGCCGCATACCATCACCGGAGTCGCTGGGGAGCCAGTGGTAGGCGACCTGGTTGCGGGCCAGGAACTCCCGGACCTCGGACGTCCGCCGCGACCACCGATGGCCGATCACCTTGATCTCCGGCAGAGCGCGGTGGTCGGTCGCCCGCCAGGCGGCCAGCTGCTCGTCCAGCACCGGGTAGAGCTTCTCCTCCGGCGGATCCCACGGCTTGAGCAGGTAGTGGTCGAGATCGACGATGTTGATCGCCTGGATGGCCGCATCCGTGTCGGCGTACGCGGTCAGCAGCACCCGACGGGCCACCGGGTAGAGGTCCATGGCCTGCTCGAGGAACTCCAGGCCGTTCATCCCCGGCATGCGGTAGTCGGCCAGCAGGACGGCCACGTCGTCCCCCCGCAGCTTCATCTCGCGCAGTGCCTCCAGGGCCTGTGGACCCGACTCGGCCCGCACGATGCGGTACTCGGCGCCGTACCGGCGCCGCAGATCGCGCGCCACCGAGCGGGAGACACCGGGGTCGTCGTCGACACTGAGCAGGACCTTCCGTCCCCGCGAGGGCGGGGAGGAAGCGGGCAGACCGGATTCCGTCACGGCGGCCAGCGTAGGACGGCGCTCGATCGACCGCGTCATCACGCCCGCCGTCGGTCCCGACAGGGGGGCCTGAGGGTGATGGCGGTGAGGACGAGGAGCCCCACCTCGATCCACCCGTCACTCGGACCGGCGAAGACCGGGGTAAGTCCGGCGAAAATGCCGTATCGGGTGGCGTTCCCCGGATGGGCGCGCGTACCGGCCCCGGGCGGCGGGTGCAGGTTCACGCTGCCGGGGGCCGACCGGAGTGTCGTCACCGCAGCGGGGGTCCACCGACCGAGTCACCGGCGTCCCCGAACGTGCGCTCCGTCAAGTCACTGTCCGCCACTCCAACGGGCGGGACCGTCGCGGTGAGTACCCACGGGCGGGCAGAATCGTTTCCGATGGCGGCGGGCCCGACCCTTCGTGACGGCCGGCCGCCCCGTCGACGGAGCTGTCGTCGCCAGGTCCGACCGGTACCGCGCATGGCCCGACCGGGCCCGGGGTACCCCGCACCACCAGAACGACCCACCACCGACCAGACACGACGCGATGTCCAGACGACCCGACCGGGAGCCCAGGCGATGACCGTTCCGCTGTGTACGCAGAGCCCCACCCGGTTCGATCTGTACGGGCCCGGGGTCTCCATCGTCTACTCGACCATGACGATCGACGGTTCCGCCGTCTTCACCTACCGGGACGGCAACCGGGCCGCGGATGCCCGCGACGAGGAGATCCACGCCAGCAGCACCGCACTCGGGACCGAGATCACGGTCGCGATCGAGCCGGTCGCCGTCGGCTTCGACTGCGACTGGCCGGACACCGGACCCCAGCTCCCGGGCATGCAGTCCGACGTGCGCATCACCGTGCTCATCCCCGACATCCACCTCGAGAGCGACGCCGCGGCCGAGTTCGACACGGTCGCGATCGAGACCACCCGGGTGTGGACGACCCCCGACGACCTCACCGACGGCTACACCCCGGGTCAGGTCCAGACGTACCGCAGCATCCCGCTGCGGGGCATCGCCGCCGTCGTCGCGTCCTGAGCCGCGGTGACCGCCGGCTCAGTGGTCCGCGGTCTCCCGACGGAGGTCCGCGACGAGCCGGTCGAACCGGGCCCACGCCTCGTCGGATGAGACGGGCTCCGAATGCCCTTCTCGCCCCCCGGTGATCGGCACCCGCCACAGGTCGCCCAGGGCTTCGTCCATCTCGAACGGCCGCCACGGCACGCAGGCATTGCCGTCGTGATGGGTGATCTCGCCGAACCAGATGCGGCCCCGGGCCAGGTAGAGATCCACCCGGGCGTAGTCGAGATCGTGAGCCAGCTTCTCCGCGACGGTCACGAGGCTCGCCGCCTGGACCGGCAGATGCTGACCCGGCCGCTCGGGGTAGACCTGGGTGAGTCGCAAGGGTCGGAGCTCGCTGTCGAAGAAGTTGACGCGGTGGTCCGCGAACCGGTCGGAATGCACCCGGACCAGTGCGACCCGTCCATGGAAGACCAGCAGCTTGAAGTCGGCGGGTTGGCCGCCGTCCTCATCGGTCAGCAGCGACTCGACCATCAGCCGGCGGGGCAGGCCCCGGTAGACCCGCTCGTGGGACAACTCGTAGTAGTCACGGCCCAGCCAGGAACGGGCCTCCGCGAGAACGGCCCGCCGGTCGGCGGCGGACTTGTCCCGCACCACCGCGGTCATCTCGCATCCGTGGGTGGCCTTGAGGACGAACTGCTCGGGTAGTTCGTCCCACGGCAGGTCCTCGGCCCGCTCGTACACGCCGAGTACCGGGATGAGGACGTCCGACCCGACGCGGTCGGCGACGTACTCCCGGACACCGAGCTTGTCGGTCGTCAGGGCGAGCAGGGGATTGGCATCGTGCAGGATGCGCCAGGCCAGCTTCTCGTTGTAGGTGCGGGGGGTCGTGACGTCGGGGCGGTAACCGAGCGCCTGTCGCATGCGATGACGCAGCACCACGCCGTCCCACCAGCCGGCCAGGCCGGCGGTGCCTGCTCCACCCGCCGCCAGCACACGGACAGCCGTTTCGTCCGCCCGCCGGGCGAGATCCCGCAGCAGCGATTGCAACGGGGACAGCGGATCGCGCCGACGGAGCGTCGGGGCGCGGTGCATGGCGTTCAACTCCTGGGTGCGGCGTCGGATCGGGGTCAGAGCGAGAACAGGTCGTCCTCGTCGCGGTCCACCACGGCCGTGATCAGCGACCGGAAGCTGCCGAACTCCTGGAACGGCATGAGGTGCGTGAAGTACTTCCCGTTCGGCAGCCGCTCGATGTGCAACTCCTGACGTCCGTCGACGGTCACCATCACCATGTCGGACGACACCGACACGACGACGGTGCGGCCGCGGTAGACGAACATGCGGTCACCGGCGGCCGGTCCGGCGTCGGCCGGTGAGGTCGGCCCCAGCGCGGTGGCCAACGCAGCGGTCCCGACGACGGCCAGTCCGCCGCCGATCAGCACCCGACGGTTGATGGCGGTCATGCGGCGTCCCCCTCGACCGGACTGACCGTCCGGAGTCGTGCGACCGCGGGCCGGTGGGCGGCCGCGGAGAACTGGATGCCGGTCACTGGACGTACTCGTAACCGAGCGGGGCCACCCGGATGTCCTCGACGGCACCGGGGGTCCACGAGCCGGACGCGTTCAGCAAACCCTGCAGGACGTCCGTCGACCGGTGCCCCGCGGGGTAGACGTCGCCGCTGCGCTGGTACGGCCGGATCGGGGTCGCCCGGGTCTGCCAGCGCCACCACAGCCGGTCGACGTTGGCGTGGTGGAACCAGAAGACCGGGTCGTTGGGGGAGGTGCCGACGATCATGTCGCCGCCGATCCAGCGGTGCACCTGGTTGTGCATCCGCGGCCCGCTGGCCCAGCCCTCCATCCGACCGCGGAAGCTCGGCGAGTCGTAGTTGAAGGGCGACACCTCGTACCGCGTGTAGGTGAACGTGTCGTTGACCTGGGCCTGGTCGGGGAGGGTGGGAACACCCGCCGAGTCCCGGGCGAGCTTGCGCACCACCCCGGTGACCCCGCGCTTGTAGTACGACTTGTTGGTGGAGCTGTACAACAGCGCCTTCCAGGACGTGAACGGCCCGTCCAGCACCCGGCTCTGGCTGGCGGCCGCGCCGTCTCCGCCGAAGTAGTCGTTGGTCCAGACCTTCGACTTCTTCGGGTCCCCGCCGTTCAGTGCGGTCTCGGATTCCCATCGCCAGTAGGGGAAGCCGGTGAGGGAGGGACGGGCCTGCACGGCCGGGGTCGCGAGCCACTTCGTCTCGAACTCCCAGAGCGACGCCCGGTGCCAGGCCAGGAAGACCGGGCCCCGGTGGGCCTGGTTGGCCTGTGACCCCGCGGGCATCGCGACCATCATGGCGTCCATGTGCCGCCGGACGAAGCCGTCGTAGGTGCCGTCCTGCATGAGCGCGACGATGCCGGCCGTGGCGGCCTGCACGTCGGCCAGCGGCAGGGTCAGGATGTCGAGTCGTTGACGCATCGCGGTCGTCCCCCCGCTGGTCGAGAGCCCGCTGTCGATACGGATCCAGCCGCGGGTACTCGGGCCGGTGCGTGGGACAGGCGGTGCCTGGAGTGCGCATCGCCGCGCAGAATGTCTCGAAGAGTACTGGATTGACCACCCTTCGTGGCAATAGATGGACTGAGATGGCACCGAATGTTCAGCTGGCCACCCACTCGGTCGCCACGGCCGGCGCGGACGAGTGACGAGCACCACGTTCGGGTCCGTGCCGGATGATCTTGGCCGGTGAGCCGGGGTGCAGGACCCCGCCGCGATCCGGCGCCGACCGCCCCGCGAGCCGAGTGGAGCGAGCACGGTCGACGATCAGGTAGAGTTCTCCCTCGCGCCCCCGTAGCTCAGGGGATAGAGCACCGCCCTCCGGAGGCGGGTGCGCAGGTTCGAATCCTGCCGGGGGCACAGCGAAAGCCCCGGTCACCACGTCGATCTCGACGAGTGACCGGGGCTTTTTCCGTTGTCGCCGCCAGGCCCGCCTGGCCTCGAGGTATCGAGCGGCGGTCGCGGTGGTGGATCAGGGAGCCGGGAGCGGCGCCGCCCCACGGGCCTGCAGCATCTGCGTCATCACCGAGATCTCGGACTCCTGGGCGTCGGCCATCTTGGCCGCGAAATTGGCGACGACCGTGGACTGCGCGTGGGACGCCGCGTACTCCATCATCGGCAGGCCCCCCTGGTGGTGGCGGATCATCAGTTGCAGGAACAGCACGTCCGACGCCGGTCCGGACGCCGACCGCAGCTGGTCGATCTGCTCGGTGGTCGCCATCCCGGGCATCAACGCGCCGTCCTGTGCGGTCGACGCCGGCGTGCTGGCGCCGGCGCTGCCCGACATCGCGGCCATGTCGTGACCGCCGTGTCCGTCGCTGCCCATCCAGGCCATGTGGGGACCGCTCGCGAACTCCGGCACGTCCCAGAGGCTCAGCCACCCCTTCATCTGGCCGGCCTGATCGCTCTGGGTCGCCCCGATGTCGTAGGCCATCACCGAGATCTCGTCGTCGGTGGTGTTCTGCTCGGCGTAGTGCGCCATCAGCACACCCTGGTCGTGGTGGACGATCATGTCCCGCGCGAACCCGGCGTCCACCGAGTCGGTGCCCGGGGCGGTGGCGGCGGTCGAACCGCCGATCCGCCCGGACAGCAGCAACCCGATGGTCGCGCCCACCAGGAGCAGGGCGACCGCGCCGGCCGCGGCGAGCACGATGCCGGTGCGCCGGGTGATCGGTGCGGCCACGGCGTCAGCCCGCGGCGGGCGAGGAAGCCGCCGGGGTCGGGACCGCGTCGGTCGAGCCGACGGCCGGGTCGGTGGTGCCGCCGGTGTCGGTCGCCGGCACACCCGGGACACCGGCCGACGACTCGGCCGATTCGGTCACCGAGGCGCCGTTCACCTCGGAGGTCGCCGCGGTGGCGCCCTGGCCGTCCATCTGGATGGCATCGGCGCCCGGGGTGCTCGGGTCGAACGCCGGCGGGTTGGTGGTGTCGAAGCTCGGCTGCTGGCAGGTCGCGCCGGTCTCCGGGTAGACCCAGCGGTTCTGCCGGAGCGCGGTGATGAACTGCTGGACCCGCTCGTCGGTGGCCGAATTCACCTTCAGTTGATGGGCCCAGGCCTGCAGCGCGATGGGGGAGTCCAGGCCCGGGTAGGGCGACAGGCTCATGTACGACTGACCGTCCACCAGGCCCTTGAGGACCTCCAGATCACCGGTGGCGATGGTGTCCGGGTTGTAGGTGATCCAGACGGCCCCGTGTTCGAGGGTGTGGACCATGTTCTCGTTGCGTACCGCGGTCTGGTAGACGACGCCGTTGCAGTTGGCCCAGATCCCGTCGTGCGGGCCACCCACGGGCGGGAAACGGTTGTAGGCCACGCGCTGGTCCGACGTGATGTGCAGGGCCGCCTTGTACTCCGGGTAGGTCGCCGGGGTGTCGCCGGCCGCGGGAACGGCCGCCCCGACGTAGATGCCGGGGATGTTGACCGACGGGTCCGGGGTCGAGGCCGAGGGCACCCAGGCGGCGAGGGCGTCGGCCTGCGCCTTGTTCTCGTTGTTCTTCGTCAGCACGACTGCGAAGATGCTGCCGGCCAGGACGAGGACCACCACGACCGCGCCGATGGTGACCCAGGGCAGCCCCTGGCGCTTGCTGACGACCGGAGCCCGCCCGCGCGGTCTGCCGGTGTTCTTGCCGCTGGCCATCATCGCCTGTCCTGTCCGTCGATCGTCGGTCGTCCGGCTCGGTGGAGACCCCGGGACGCGCTCGTGGTCACGCTCCGCAACCGGTGAAAGTGTACGGAAGGAAAGCGAGGACCCCCTGTGAGCGCGCGGGGCGGGAGGGGAGACGGCCGTCCCCGGGCCGTGTCGGCCCGGGGCCCGTCGGTACGTGGTCGGAGAGTCCCGGTGGGCTTCCTAGAATGTCGGGGTGAATCCCGAGCAGTTGGTCGCGGCCGTCCGGTCGGCGTTGGTCGCCGCGGTCGAAGCCGACGAATTCCCCCTGGACCTGTCCGCCGACGCCACGACCGCACTGCTGGCCGAGATCCCGGTGGACCGTCCGCGCTCCCGGGAGCACGGTGATTACGCCACCCCGGTCGCGCTCAAGCTGGCCAAGCCGACCCGCCGGTCGCCCCGCGACATCGCCGCGGTGCTGCAGCGCCACCTGGCCGCGGTCCCCGGCATCGCCGCGGTCGACATCGCCGGCCCGGGCTTCCTCAACATCACCCTCGACGTCGCGGCGGCGGCGTCGGTCGTCGAGCAGATCGTCCGCGTCGGCGGTGAGTACGGCAACGGCGCGGCCCTCGCCGGCCGGCGCATCAACCTCGAGTTCGTCTCGGCCAATCCGACCGGGCCGGTGCACATCGGTGGTGCGCGCTGGGCGGCCGTCGGGGATGCCCTGGGCCGGATCCTGTCCGCCCAGGGTGGCGAGGTCGTCCGCGAGTACTACTTCAACGACGCCGGGGCCCAGATCGACCGGTTCGCCCGCTCGCTGCTCGCCGCCGCCCGGCATCAGCCCGCCCCGGAGGACGGTTACGGCGGCGACTACATCGCCGACATCGCCGGCCGGATCCTGCAGGACCACCCCGATGCGGCCGAACTGCCGGACACGGAGGCGACCGAACTCTTCCGGCGCGAGGGTGTCGGGCTGATGTTCGCCGAGATCAAGAAGACGCTGCACCACTTCCGCACCGACTTCGACGTCTACTTCCACGAGGACTCCCTGCATTCCTCCGGAGCGGTGGAGGCGGCCACGACCCGGCTGAAGGAGTCGGGGCACCTGTACGCCAAGGACGACGCGTGGTGGCTGCGGTCGACCGAGTACGGCGACGACAAGGACCGGGTCGTCCTGAAGTCCGACGGCAACCCGGCCTACATCGCCGGCGACCTGGCCTACTTCCTGGACAAGCGGTCCCGGGGGTTCGACCTGTGCATCTACATGCTCGGCGCCGATCACCACGGCTACATCTCGCGGCTCAAGGCGGCGGCTGCCGCGTTCGGCGACGACCCGTCCGTCGTCGAGGTCCTCATCGGGCAGATGGTCAACCTGGTGCGTGACGGGCAGCCGATGCGGATGAGCAAGCGCGCCGGCACCGTCATCAGCCTGGACGACCTCATCGATGCGCTCGGGGTCGACGCCGCCCGGTACGCGCTGATCCGCTACTCCGTGGACACCACGCTCGATCTCGATCTCGACCTGTGGACCCGGCAGACCAGCGACAACCCGGTGTTCTACGTGCAGTACGCGCACGCCCGGTTGGCGTCGCTGGCCCGCAACGCCGCCGAGCTCGGCATCGAGATCGACGTACTGGGAACGGGTTCCGGAGCGGGCGCCTTCGACCCGACAGTGCTCGACACGCCGCGCGAGTCCGAACTCATCGCGTTGCTGGCCGCCTACCCGGGCGTGCTGGCCACGGCGGCCGAACTCCGCGAACCCCACCGTGTCGCCCGGTACCTGGAGGACCTGGCGTCCGGGTACCACAAGTTCTACGACGCGGTCCGGGTCCTGCCGATGGGCGACGAGCCCTGGGGCCCCTCGCATGTCGCCCGGCTCTGGCTGTGCGCGGCGACCCGTCAGGTGTTGGCCAATGGGTTGGGCGTGCTCGGCGTCTCGGCCCCGGAACGGATGTGACGAGACACCGATGAGAGCACACCCCGCCGGACCCCGGTCCGGCGAACTGCATGCCGACCGCCCGACCGAACAGGCACCCGCCGATCCCAACCGGCTGGACCAGCACGTCTGGCCCCGCAACGCCGACCGCGGCCCGGGTGGGGCCCTGCGCCTGGCCGGCGTCGACGTGCGCGATCTCGCCGGCGACTACGGCACTCCGCTGATGACCATGGACGAGGCCGACTTCCGCTCGCGCTGCCGGGATTTCGCCAACGCCTACGGGTCGGCCGAGGCCGTGCACTACGCCGGCAAGGCGTTCCTGTCGTCCGAGGTGCTGCGGTGGCTGACCGAGGAGGGACTGTCGCTGGACGTCTGCTCCGGCGGCGAGCTGAATCTGGCGCTGCGGGCCGGCTTCCCGGCCGGCCGGATCACCCTGCACGGATCGAACAAGTCCGACGCCGAACTGGCCCTGGCCGTCGAGGCGCGGATCGGCGCGATCGTCGTCGACTCCTTCGACGAGATCGCCCGGCTGGCCGGACTGGTCGAGAGCGCCGATCGTGGCGAGGACGACCCGATCCCGCTGATGATCCGGGTGACCGTCGGTGTGGAGGCGCACACCCACGAGTTCATCGCCACCGCCCACGAGGACCAGAAGTTCGGGTTCTCCCTGGCCGGGGGAGCGGCCGCCGAGGCCGTCCGGCGGATCGTCGTCTGCCGGGGCCTGCGACTGATCGGCCTGCACTCGCACATCGGATCGCAGATCTTCGACCCGTCCGGCTTCGAGGTGTCCGCCCACCGCCTGGTGGGGTTGCTGGCCGCCATCCAGCAGGAGCACCCGGAGCTGGCCGATACGCTCACCGAGCTGGATCTCGGGGGCGGCCTGGGCATCGCCTACGTCGGCTCCGACGATCCCCCCGCGCCCGACGCGATGGCGAAGTCGTTGCTCGACATCGTGTCCCGGGAGTGCCAGTTCGCGGGGGTCGCCACCCCGCACGTGGTCGTCGAGCCGGGCCGGGCCATCGCCGGGCCGGGTGGGGTCACCGTCTACCAGGTCGGCACCATCAAGGACGTCGCGCTGGACGGCGGGCTGGTGCGCCGCTACGTCTCCGTCGACGGCGGGATGAGCGACAACATCCGGACCGCGCTCTACGACGCGGACTACACCGCCGTGCTGGCCTCCCGCGACTCGGACGCCGCCCCCGTGCTCTGCCGGATCGTCGGCAAACACTGCGAGGCCGGCGATGTCGTGGTCCGGGACTGCTACCTGCCGGCGGACCTCGTCGTCGGCGACCTGCTGGCCGTGGCCGCGACCGGGGCCTACTGCTACGCGATGTCCAGCAACTACAACCGCGTTCCCCGCCCGCCCGTGGTGACCGTGGCGGCCGGGGACACCCGTCTGATGCTGCGCCGCGAGACCGACGACGACCTCATGCTGCTGGAGAAATGGTGACCACCCCAGAACCCGCCCCGCTCAGTGAGCCGAAGCCGCCGTCCCTGGTGCCCGGGGTCGTCCTCCTCGGACTGGCCGCCGTTCTCATCGTGGTGGTGCTGATCAAGCCGGCCATGCCGGACTGGTTGAACACCACGATCGCCGTGCTGGCCGTGGCCGTCGTCATCGCCCTGCTGGGCTACGCCGTGTGGGTCTTCCGCGCCACCACCCGTCGCGGACGTGCCCGATGAGCGCCGAACAGGTCGTCCGGGTCGGGGTGCTCGGGGCCGGGGTCGTCGGATCGCAGGTGGTCCGGCTGCTCACCGAGCAGGCCGACGAACTCGCCGCCCGGGTGGGTGCGCGGCTGGAACTGGTCGGGGTGGCGGTCCGTCGCCCCAATCGGCACGCCGACATCCCGGCGGAGCTGCTCACCACCGACGCCGCCGCCCTGGTGGCCCGCGAGGACGTCGACGTGATCGTCGAGGTCATCGGCGGGATCGAGCCGACGAAGGACCTGCTGCTCACCGCGCTGCGCCGGGGGGCCGGAGTGGTCACCGCCAACAAGGCGCTGCTGGCCGAGCACGGTCCGGAGCTGTACGCCACCGCCGACGCGGTCGGCACCGACCTGTACTTCGAGGCGGCGGTGGCCGGGGCCATCCCGCTCATCCGGCCGCTCCGCGAGTCGCTGGCCGGTGACCGCATCACCCGCATCCTCGGCATCGTCAACGGCACCACCAACTACATCCTGTCGGCGATGACCGCCGACGGGATGGGTTACGACGAGGCGCTGGCCGAGGCCACCCGGCTCGGCTACGCCGAGGCCGACCCGACTGCCGACGTCGACGGGTTCGACGCCGCGGCCAAGGCCGCGATCCTCGCGTCCATCGGGTTCCACACCCGGGTCGGCGCCGCCGACGTCTACCGGGAGGGCATCTCGGCCGTCAGCGCCTCGGACGTCGCCGCCGCCGCCCGGCTGGGCAGCGTCATCAAGCTGCTGGCCATCTGCGAGCGCACCACGGCGACCGGCCCGGACGGCGGGCCCGTCGAGTCGGTGTCGGCCCGCGTGCACCCGGTCATGGTCCCGCGCAGCCATCCGCTGGCCGTCGTGGACGGCGCCTACAACGCCGTCTACGTCGAGGCCGAGGCCGCCGG
Source organism: Nakamurella flava (assembly GCF_005298075.1). NCBI lineage: Bacteria > Bacillati > Actinomycetota > Actinomycetes > Nakamurellales > Nakamurellaceae > Nakamurella > Nakamurella flava. The sequence continues at coordinate 1,216,212 of NZ_SZZH01000001.1, read as the reverse complement.
TCGGCTCATGTTCTACGGTCCCGGCGCCGGTGGCGCCCCAACCGCGTCGGCCGTCCTCGGCGACCTCGTCGCCGTCGCCCGCAACCGGGTCGCCGGCGGCCGCGGCCCCCGCGAATCGGCCTATGCGGCGTTGCCCGTCCAGCCCATGGGGGAGGTCCTCAGCCGCTACCACATCGACCTCGACGTCGCCGACCGGGCCGGGGTCCTCGCCGCCGTCGCCGGGGCGTTCGCCGAGGCCGGGGTCTCGATCTCGACCGTCCGGCAGGAGGGTCGGGACGACGACGCGAGCCTGGTCGTCGTCACGCACGGCGCTCCGGACGCCGCCCTGGCCGGTACGGTGGCCTCGCTGGCCGATCTCGAATCGGTTCGCCAGGTGACGTCGGTGATGCGGGTCATGGGATGACGACTTCGGTGCGGCAGCAGGACGTCGGTGATGCAGGTGATGGGGTGATGACACCGGTGCAGCACACGACGGTGGACGAACGACGGATCGATCGAGTGCCGGCCCAGGCCGGTTGGCCGGGGTTGATCGCCGCCTACGCGGACCGGGTCCCGGTCCCCGACGGCGCCCGGGTGATCACCCTGCTCGAGGGTGGGACACCCCTGGTCCCCGCTCCCGAACTGTCCCGCCGGACGGGCGCGGATGTCTACCTCAAGGTGGAGGGCGCGAACCCGACCGGGTCGTTCAAGGACCGCGGGATGACCGTCGCCGTCACCCACGCCCTCGCGTCCGGGGTGCAGGCCGTCATCTGCGCCTCCACCGGAAACACCTCGGCCTCGGCCGCCGCCTACGCGGCCCGTGCCGGACTGACCAGCGCGGTCCTGGTGCCGCAGGGCAAGATCGCCGCCGGCAAACTGGCCCAGGCCGTGGCGTACGGCGCCCGGATCCTGCAGGTCCAGGGCAACTTCGACGACTGTCTGGAGCTGGCCCGCAAGACGGCGGCCGCGCAGGAGGACGTCATCGCGCTGGTCAACTCGGTCAACCCGGTGCGCATCGAGGGCCAGAAGACCGCCGCGTTCGAGATCTGCGACGTGCTCGGTCGCGCGCCCGACGTGCACTGCCTGCCCGTCGGCAACGCGGGCAACATCACCGCCTACTGGAAGGGCTACCGGGAGTACGCGGCCGACGGCGTCATCGAGACGACGCCGCGCATGTTCGGGTTCCAGGCGGCCGGAGCGGCGCCGCTGGTCCTCGGTCACCCGGTGTCCGCACCCGAGACCATCGCCACGGCCATCCGCATCGGCGCCCCCGCCTCGTGGAACGGCGCGACCGGCGCCCGGGACGAGTCCGGTGGGCTGATCGACGCGGTGACCGACGAGCAGATCCTGGCGGCCGCCCGGCTGCTGGCCACCACCGAGGGGGTGTTCGTCGAGCCGGCATCGGCCGCCTCCGTGGCCGGCCTCCTGGTCACCGCCGCCGACGGACGCCTCACCGGCGGGCCCGGCGGGGACCGTCCGCTGGTGGTCTGCACGGTCACCGGCAACGGCCTGAAGGACCCGGACACCGCCATGGGGTGGATGACCCCGCCGACGGTCGTCCCGGTGGCCGCCGAGGCCGTGGCCGAGGCCCTCGAACTGCGATGACCGACTCCGCCGTGACGGTCGACCCGGCGACGGGACGACCGGGACATCCGCCGGTCGTCGTCCAGACCCCGGCCACGTCGGCCAACCTCGGGGCCGGCTTCGACTGCTTCGGGTTGGCGCTGGGTCGCCACGACGAGCTGAGCGCCGAGCTCACCGGCGGTGCCGACGGCGAACTCGTCATCGAGGTGACCGGACAGGGCGCCGATGAGGTTCCGCGCACCGCCGACCATCTCGTGGTCCGCGCGATCGCCCGGGCGTTCGCCGCGGCCGGTCGTCCCGGTCCGCTGCCCGGGCTGCGCCTGTCGTGCACCAACCGCATCCCGCACGGCGGGGGCCAGGGCTCGTCGGCCGCCGCCATCGTCGGTGGACTGCTGGTCGGCCGCGCCCTGTCGGTCCAGCTGGGTGCGCCGATCGAGCTGTCCGAGGCCGACGTGCTCGATCTGGCCGTCGCCATGGAGGGGCACCCCGACAACGTGGCGCCGGCCCTGCTGGGCGGATTCACCATCGCTGCGACCGGTGCCGACGGTCGTCCCGCCGTGGTGTCCCGGACGGTGCACCCGCAGATCAGGGCAGTCCTGTTCGGGGCCCACACCGCCAGCAGCACCGAACACGCCCGGGGTCTGCTGCCGGCGTCGGTCCCGCACCGGGACGCCGTCGCCAACGTCGGGGCCGCCGCGTTGTTCGTGCACGCCGTCACCGCCGATCCGACTCACCTGTGGGCCGCGACGGCGGACCGGCTGCACCAGGACTACCGGGCGGCGGCCATGCCGGCGTCGGCCGCCCTGGTGCGGGAACTCCGGGCCGCCGGTTACCCGGCCATGATCTCGGGTGCGGGTCCGTCGGTGCTGGTGCTGACGACGTCCGCGCTGGACGTCCAGGCCTGGCGACGCCCGGGTTTCGACGCGGCCGAGCTCACGGTCGACACGGCAGGCGCGGTCGTCGTCACCGAAGGTGACCGACGTTCGTCCTGATCAGGTCGCACCGGGCCGCCGGTGCGGTGAGATCGTGTGGTGCGACGCCGTTCGCCCACGGGTGATGGCGTGTCGGTTGCTGACCGGCGTCAGCAGCGGTTACTGTGGACACTGATCACCGGCTGTGCTCGCCGGGCGTCATGTACCTCCTCCCGCTGCCTCGGTTCCCGGGGTGAGGCACGCCAGGGCACCGGGGCACGGTCATCCATCGCACAAGACCGGGCCTTCCGTCTCCTCTCGTATCCCGAGTGGGAACCGGAACCCCTGCCGCAGGTTCGGCCGCCTCGATCCCCGAGTCGATGTCCACCGACACACTCAGGTCCACGCGGTCGACGGTGATCACCCCTCCTCCGCATCCTCCGGACGCGGAACGGCAGTCCACCGCATGGCCATCGGTCCGCGGTGCACAACCTCCGGCGCACGCTGCGTCGGACACGAAAGGATTCGCGTGAGCGAGACCACTGAGTCGCTCGACGCCCCCCAGGTCACCGAGACCGGGTCGGCTTCCACGGCCACCAAGAGCCGTCGTCGCGGCCCCGGTCTGACGGGAATGGTCCTGGCCGATCTCAAGACCCTCGCCGGCGAGCTCGGCATCAAGGGCACGTCGGGCATGCGCAAGGGCGACCTCGTGGCCGCCATCTCCGCCAAGCAGGGTGGCGGTTCCGCCGCGCCCGCGGCGGCCTCCACTCCGGCGGACACCACCTCCGCCGCCACCAGCAACGGCCGGCGCCGCAACGGCGCCGCGACCAGCAACGGGCACACCGCCGCGGCCGGCAGCAACGGTGCCGAGCCGCAGCTCCCGCTGACCGAGGTGGCCCCGCCGGTCGTCGACCAGCCCGCGCCGGCGTCGACGACGCCCCGCTCGGAGGCCTCCGCCCCCGAGGCGACCGTGAACGGCGCCGACAGCGCCGCACCCGCTCGCACCGACGAGCGGGCCGAGCGGGCCGACGCCGATGGCCGTGACGACAACCCCCGCAACCGACGCTCACGCCGCAACCGGCGGGACCGGGATCGCGGGGACCGCACGGATAACAGCGAGGGCACCACCGACGCCGGTGACCGGTCCACGGACGGTTCCGCCGACGCCGGCACCGACACCCGGGCCGAGGGCGGCCGCTCCGACAACCGGGACAACCGGGGTGAGAACCGCAGCGAACGGCAGAACGATCGGGGCGGCGACAACCGCAACGACCGCCAGACCGACCGCGGCGACACTCGCAACGACCGCGGCGACAACCGTCGCAACGACCGCAACGATCGGGACCGCAACGATCGGGACGACGACGAGGGCGACGGCCGCGGCCGGCGTGGTCGTCGGTACCGGGATCGCAACCGCCGGGGCCGGGACCGCTTCGCCGACAACGAGCCCGTCGGCGGTGGCCGTGACCCCGAGATCCGCGAGGACGACGTGCTGGTGCCCGTCGCAGGCATCCTGGACGTCCTGGATTCGTACGCGTTCATCCGGACCTCCGGCTACCTCACCGGGCCGAACGACGTCTACGTCTCGCTCTCCCAGGTCCGCAAGAACGGCCTTCGGCGCGGCGATGCCGTCACCGGTGCGGTGCGGGCGCTGCGTGACGGGGAGCAGTCCCGGCAGAAGTTCAACGCCCTGGTCCGGCTGGACACCGTCAACGGCCTCACCCCCGAGGAGGCCCGCCAGCGGCCCGAGTTCACCAAGCTCACCCCGCTGTACCCGAACGAGCGGCTGCGCCTGGAGACCGAGTCCCATCTGCTGACCACCCGGGTCATCGACCTGGTCATGCCGGTCGGCAAGGGCCAGCGGGCGCTGATCGTGTCGCCGCCCAAGGCCGGCAAGACGATGGTCATGCAGGCCATCGCCAACGCCATCGCGACCAACAATCCGGAATGCCACCTCATGGTCGTGCTCGTCGACGAGCGGCCGGAGGAGGTCACCGACATGCAGCGGTCGGTGAAGGGCGAGGTCATCGCCTCGACCTTCGACCGCCCGCCGGCCGACCACACCCTGGTCGCCGAGCTGTCCATCGAGCGGGCCAAGCGCCTCGTCGAGATGGGCAAGGACGTCGTGGTGCTGCTCGACTCGATCACCCGGCTCGGGCGGGCCTACAACCTGGCCGCCCCGGCGTCCGGGCGCATCCTGTCCGGTGGTGTCGACTCGACCGCGCTGTTCCCGCCGAAGCGTTTCCTCGGCGCGGCCCGCAACATCGAGAACGGCGGCTCGCTGACCATCTTCGCCTCGGCCCTGGTCGAGACCGGGTCGGCCGGTGACACGGTGATCTTCGAGGAGTTCAAGGGCACCGGCAACGCCGAGCTCAAGCTCGACCGGCGCCTCGCCGACAAGCGGATCTTCCCGGCGATCGACGTCGACCAGTCGTCGACCCGTAAGGAAGACCTGCTGATGTCGCCGGACGAGCTGGCCGTGGTGGTCAAGCTCCGTCGGCTGCTCGCCGCGCTGGACACCCAGCCGGCGCTGGAGCTGGTCCTGGACCGGCTGCGCAAGACCCGCAGCAACGTCGAGTTCCTCATGCAGGTGGCCAAGAACGCCCCCGGCGGGGAACGCGACTGATCTGCGTACCGCAGGCAAACGCTCGCTCCCGCAGCCGGAATACCTGGCCGGGGGCGGGCGTTGTCCGCGGTGTCGCGCCGGCTGGATTCCGGCTGGTGCGGCAGACCGTTCCGCTCATGGAATACTGGACGGTCGGCGCGCGATGACTGTCCGTCATCCGCGTTGCAGTACCCGTGCGACCCGCACCCACTCCCGGTACCGGTTCACGTCCCTCTCCCGCGTCCATCTCGGAACGGCCGTGACGGGCGACCCGGCGCCACGAAAGGATCCCAAGAGATGAAGTCCGGCATTCACCCCCAGTACGGCACCACCGAGGTCAGCTGCGGTTGCGGCAACACCTTCACCACCCGCAGCACCGCCGACGGCGGCAAGATCACGGTCGAGGTCTGCTCGGCGTGCCACCCGTTCTACACGGGCAAGCAGAAGATCCTGGACACCGGCGGCCGCGTGGCCCGCTTCGAGGCCCGGTACGGCAAGCGCAGCCGCTGACCTGGTCGGGCCGGTCCCGACCGGCCCGCCGAGCGTTGTCCGAGCTCGTCCACGGCGCCCGCGACCGAAAGTGGTCGCCGGGCGCCGTCGGCGTTTCCGGCGGTCCGTGGTCCCAGCAGTTTCGATCGACACCTGAGAGGCCCGAATGACGAGCACGCCCACGTCGTCCCGAGTGGCGGAGTTCGTCCGCGAGTACGCCGAACTCGAACAGGCCCTGTCCGACCCGGCGGTGCACGCCGACCAGGGCCGGGCCCGTCGCCTGGGTCGGCGGTACGCCGAGCTGACGCCCATCGTGACGACCGCCAACGAGCTGGCCACGGCCCGCGGGGATCTGGCGGCCGCCCGCGAGCTGGCCGGCGAGGACGCTTCCTTCGCCGAGGAGGCCCGGGAACTCGACGTCCGGGTCGACGAGCTCGAAGCCCGGCTGGCCGAGCTGCTCGTGCCCCGGGATCCGGACGACGCCAAGGACGTGCTGGTCGAGGTCAAGGCGGGGGAGGGCGGCGAGGAATCGGCCCTGTTCGCCGGCGACCTCATCCGGATGTACCTGCGCTACGCCGAACGCCACGGCTGGAAGACCGAGGTGCTCTCCGCGACCGACTCCGACCTCGGCGGCTACAAGGACGTCACCGTGGCCGTCAAGGCGCCGGGCTCGCCGGCTCCGGCGGACGGTGTCTGGGCGCGGCTGAAGTTCGAGGGCGGCGTCCACCGCGTCCAGCGGGTCCCGGTCACCGAGTCGCAGGGCCGGGTGCACACCTCCGCCGCCGGCGTCTTCGTCACCCCCGAGGCCGAGGACACCGACGACGAGGTCACCATCGCCGATGCCGACCTGCGCATCGACGTGTTCCGTTCGTCCGGCCCCGGCGGTCAGTCGGTCAACACCACCGATTCCGCGGTGCGCATCACGCACCTGCCCACCGGCATCGTCGTGTCCTGCCAGAACGAAAAGTCCCAGCTGCAGAACAAGGAACAGGCGATGCGGATCCTCCGCTCGCGGATCCTGGCCGCGGCCCGGGCCGAGGCCGAGGCCGCTGCTGCGGACGCCCGCCGCTCCCAGGTACGCACGGTCGACCGCTCCGAACGGGTGCGGACGTACAACTACCCCGAGAACCGGATCGCCGACCACCGGGTCGGGTACAAGGCCTACAACCTCGACGCCGTGCTGGACGGCGAGCTGGACGCCGTGCTGGACGCCCTGGCCGCCGCGGATCGTGCCGAGCGTCTCGGCGCCTCGTCGTGACCGGACCGGTGGAGGTCGAGGCCGGGGAGGTGCCGAGCCGGCATTCGGTGCCCGGCCGGGTCACCGCTCCCGGGCAGCGGCAGTCGCTGCGCGCCGCCGTCCGGGCTGCGGCCGTGACGCTGGGACAGGCGGGCGTGGCGTCGCCCGGGGTGGATGCCGAGGAGCTCGCCGCCCACCTGCTCGGGGTGGAGCGGACCCGGCTGGGTCTGACCCCGCTGGTCGAGCCGGACTGGGTGTCCGCCTATGCCGAGCTCGTCGCCCGCCGGGCCGAGCGGGTGCCGCTGCAGCACCTGACCGGGTTCGGGTACCTCGGCCGCGCCCGCGTCGCGGTCGGACCAGGAGTCTTCATCCCGCGTCCGGAGACCGAGTCCATGGTCGAGTGGGTGGTGGGTGCGCTCCGCGGTCGCCAGCGGCCGCTGGTGGTCGACCTCTGCACCGGCACCGGAGCCATCGCCATCGCCGTCGCCCTGGCCCGGCCCGACGCGCGCGTGATCGCCGTCGAGAAGTCCGTCGAGGCGCTGGTCTGGACCCGCCGCAACCTCACGGCCCACGCCGAGTCCGGCGGAACCCCCATCGAGCTGCGCGGCGGTGACGTCTTCGACGAGCGCCTGCTGTCCGATCTGGACGGTGCGGCCGACGTGGTCGTCTCCAATCCGCCGTACGTGCCGGCCGCGACCCCGGTCGAGCCCGAGGTGGCCGACCACGACCCGGCCGAGGCGGTCTTCGCCGGGGCCGACGGTCTGGATGTCATCCGTCCGCTCGTCTCGGTCGCCGCGAGCCTGCTGCAACGGGACGGATGGCTCGCCATCGAGCACGACGACACCCACGGCGAGACCGTGCCCGAGATGTTGCGCCGGCGCCGGGTGCTGGCCGACGTCGCCGACCACCGCGATCTGACCGGACGTCCGCGTTTCGTCACCGCCCGCCGGGTGCCGCTGGCCGCGGCCGACCAGCGCCGCTGAGTCCTGGGCGCCGGTCCTCCGCCGGAGCTGTGGCTCAGCCGGTCAGCGCTGCGAAAACGTCTGCGCTGAAAGGGATCTGGACGGCGGACCGAGATTGGGTCATCGGTCCGAGATAGTCGGTGAAAGCCTGCTTGTGCTGCGGGCTGTCGAGGTAGGCGTCCAGCCCGGCCTGGTCCTCGACGACGGCCAGCACCCCGTAGTCGGCGCCCTGGGGCCGCAGGTGCAGATTCGGCCCGGCCAGGTAGGCCTTGACCGACGGCAATTCGGCCCCCAGGGCGGTCAGGGCGGCCGTGAGTCCGGAGATCTGCTCGTCGGTCACCTCCGGCTTGAAGGTGAAAGCCACCAGATGCGCGATCATCGTCGGTCCTCATTCCGTTCCGTGGCTGGGCCGTCGGCGGGAGCCGGGGGCGTCGGGATCGAGGATAGGCACGACGCCCGGCCCGGTGATCGAGCGCCCCGCCGCGGCCTTCCCGTGCCTGCCGCGGCGACGACGTGATGGGATGGCGGGGTGACCAGCCCCGACCCCGCGACCGGTGCCGTCCCGTCCGACCACGCCGGTGACCGTGTCTATTCCTGTGCCGATCCCGTCACCCGCCGCAGCGGGCTGGAGGCGGCCGCCCGGACCGCTCGTAGCGGCAACCTGGTGGTGCTGCCCACCGACACCGTCTACGGCATCGGGGCCGACGCCTTCAACGCCGCCGCCGTGCGCGCCCTGCTCGCCGCCAAGGGCCGCGGCCCGGACATGCCGGTCCCGGTCCTCGTCGGGTCCTGGAGCACGATCGACGGCCTGGTGCTCGCCGTCCCCCCGGTGGCCCGCACCCTCATCGAGGCGTTCTGGCCCGGGGGCCTGTCGCTCGTCGTCGAACACGCCCCGTCGCTGCGCTGGGACCTCGGGGACAGCCACGGCACCGTCATGTTGCGGATGCCGCTGCACCCGGTGGCCCTGGATCTGTTGCGGATGGTCGGCCCGATGGCGGTGTCGAGCGCGAACCGGTCCGGCCACCCCCCGGCGACCGCCGTCGACCAGGCCGTGGAACAGCTCGGTGAGCGTGTCGACGTCTACCTGGACGGGGGACCGGCGCCGATCGGGGTCGCATCGACCGTGGTGGACGTCACCGGACCGGTGCCCCGGGTGCTGCGCGAGGGGGCGGTGTCGATCGATCGGCTGCGCGAGGTCGTCGGCGAGGTCGAACAGCTGTCGGCCGGCTGACCAGCGCCGCCCCGGTCATCGCCGAAGGCCCGGACCGACAGCGATCGGTCCGGGCCTTCGTGCACCCCCGGCGTGGGGTTTCGGGTGACGGCGGCGTCGGTACCGCGTGGTCCCGGGCGTCGGGTCGGAGTCGACGACCGCCGTTCCCGCCGTTGAAGAGACTCCGCGGGCGCCGGCCGGTTGCCCCGTGACGATGCCGTAACCGAAATACACCCCGTTCGGTGACCCGTCCGGCGTCCCGCGCCGGTGATGTCGCGGGGCCGGCTCCGCGCCGCGCCCGACCAGCAGGAACCCGACCGGTGTGCCGGACGCCGTTAGGGTGGCGCCCGTGGCGGCGTATGTGATCCCGGCGCGCGAGTACGCGCTGGTCTTCGGGACCGCCGTCGTCGTCACGTTCGTCCTGACCGGGCTGGTCCGTCTGTTGGCCGTCCGGGTGGGAGCGGTCACCCCGATCCGGGACCGGGACGTGCACAGTCTGCCGATCCCGCGGATGGGCGGGGTCGCGGTCTATCTGGGTTTCGCCGGCGCCGTGCTCATGGCCCTGCAGCTGCCGGCGCTGTCGGCGGCGTTCCGGGCGTCCTCGGAGATCGTCGGCGTCCTGGTCGCCGGAGCGGTGATCTGTCTGGTCGGCGTCCTGGACGACCGGTTCGACCTGGACGCGGTGGCCAAGCTCGCCGGCCAGATCCTGGCCGCTGGCGTCCTCGTGCTGTTCGGCGTGCAGTGGCAGTCACTCTGGTTGCCGGACAGTGACACCGGGGGGCAGGTCGTCTTCCTCGACCAGACGCAGGGCGTGGTGCTGACCATTCTGCTGACGGTCATCCTGACCAACGCCATGAACTTCATCGACGGCCTCGACGGGCTGCTGGCCGGGGTGGCGGCGATCTCCGCCCTGGCCCTGTTCGTGTTCTCCACCCGGCAGCTGTTCCTGTCCGGCAACGACACGTACGCCTCGCAACCGCCCTTGATGGCCGCGGCGCTGGTCGGGGCCTGTATCGGGTTCCTGCCCCACAACTTCTGGCCGGCCCGCATCTTCATGGGCGACTCGGGCGCCATGTTCATCGGCCTGGCCATGGCCGCCGCGACGGTGAGCGCCAACGGACGTCTCGACACCTCGACCTTCGGCCCACGCTCCACGATCGCCCTGCTGGCCCCGCTGGTGGTCGCCTTGGCCGTGGTCTTCATCCCGGTCCTGGACTTCCTGATGGCCGTCATCCGGCGCACCAAGGAGGGCCGGCATCCGTTCAGCGCCGACAAGCAGCACCTGCACCACCGCATGCTGGCCATCGGCCACACCCAACGGCAGGCCGTCCTCGTCTTCTACCTGTGGGCGGCGATCCTGGCCGGCGGCGCGGTCTCGTTGGCGTTCCTCACCACCGACCGTGGCATCGTGATAGCAGTCGTGGCGATGGTCGTGCTGCTCATCGCGGCCGCCGGCCTGTCGGTGTGGCCCCGCATCCGGGCCCGGCGGGTACAGCGCCGGAGCCCGGGGGCCGATTCGCCGCCGGAGCGGATCGCCGCCTGACCGGCGCCCGTCACCCGGCGGCCGCGAGCGGCGGGAGACGCCGACAGCCAGACCGGGTCCGACGGACGTCGCCGGACTGCGAAGAGAAGGGCACCACACGCCGTGACCGAATCACCGTCGGACCCCCGACGGGTCGATCTCACTCCGTCCATCGACGCCACCCGGCAGATCGCGGAGCGCAGCCGGACCCGGGGTATGTGGAGCCTGGCCCACCTCCGACTCTGCTGGACGGCGCTGCTGGCCGCGGGTGCCGTTCTCGGGGTGATCGGTGGGCTGACAGCCGGAAGTCGCGCGCTGGCCGGCGTCGCGCTGGGCACGGCAATCGTGGGGCTGTTCTTCACCGTGTCGGCGGTCGTCCTGGCCCGGGTCGGCAGCCGCAACCCGCAGGCCGTCATGATGGGCGCCCTCACCACCTATGTCGCCAAGGTGATCGCGTTGGGGGTGGTGCTGGTCCTGATGCCCGTCGACGGCCCGGTCGACACCCGATGGCTCGCCGGCGCGGTCGCCCTCGGCGTCTTCACCTGGCTCGCGGCGCATCTGCGGTACGTCTGGACCTTGAAGATCTTCTACGTCGATCCGCAGTGATCCCGCCCGTGGACGACCGTGGGTGGGCCATCCGGGCGGGCCGCGCGCCGCTGGCCGGTGCCGCAGGTCCTGATACAACAGAGGCCGAGACCTGTTGCCAGCGGCCCCGTCACATCGTGCGGAGTAACCTTCGACACTGTGTAGAAGATGCGGATCGTGTGAGCGCGACGAGCGAGGAACCACCTGATAGGGTCCCCTACGCCATGAAGATCACCGCCCGACCGCGTTCGCTCGCCAAGGCTCCATCACCGGCGTCGAACGAAGGCTGGGCGGTTCTGTCCACTCTCATCGCCGGCTTCGTGGTGTGGGGTGGCCTTGGCTGGCTGTTGGATCATTGGTGGGGCACCCGCCTGATGACCCCGATCGGCCTGCTGATCGGCATGGGGCTCGGCATCTATGCCGTGGTCATGCGTTTCGGGGCCACGGGCGTTGATCCGACGACGAAGACCACGGCCGCGTCGAGCACTTCGCAGCGCGAGAAGCCGAACACCAGCAGCACCAGCAGCACCCCGCCCCGTACGACTTCCGGCACCGCCGCCGTCTTCCCGACGGCGCCGAGCCACCAAGGCCAACCTCCGGCCGGCACCCGAAGGGAGACCGAGTGTCCCTGAGCCAGCTGTCGCAAACCGTCATGGTCGCGGCAGACGAGTTCGAGGCTCCGTCCGTCGAGCATGCTTTCTTCTTCGACCGGATCGGTGACGGCACCGTCATCGCGTCGGTCAAGGCGATGGTGCTGCTGGTCCTCGGCACCGTCCTGATCATCGCGTTCTTCCTCGCCGCGTCCCGTCGGGCCGCGATCCTGCCCGGCAAGCTCCAGTTCGCCGGCGAGGGCATCTATGGCTTCATCCGCAACGGTGTGGCCATCGAGATCCTCGGTGGACCGAACGGCCGCAAGTGGGCCGGCTTCCTCTGCACCCTCTTCGTCTTCATCCTGATCCAGAACATCTGGGGCATCGTCCCGGTCGCCCAGCTGCCGGTGACCTCGCACTTCGCGATCCCGGTCTTCCTGGCCGTGCTGGTCTGGGTGCTCTACATGTTCGTCGGGATCCGCAAGCACGGGTTCTTCGGATTCTTCAAGCTGATGTGCTACATCCCGGGTATCCCGGTCGCCATGCACGCGCTGCTGATCCCGATCGAATTCCTGTCGAACATCATCCTGCGGCCGTTCACCCTGGCCATCCGGTTGTTCGCCAACATGTTCGCCGGTCACATGCTGATCACCATCGCGGGCGTCGGCACTCTGTACCTGTGGGGGACCGGCACCGCGCTCAATTACGCCCTGGGCGTGCTGCCGGCAGTCGGCAGCATCGGGCTGGTGTTCTTCGAGCTGTTGATCTGCAGCCTGCAGGCCTACGTCTTCACTCTGCTCACGGCCATCTACCTCGAGTCGTCGCTCGCCGACTCGCACTGATCCCGCCCGGTCCGCCGGCGCACGCACCACCCGCACGACCAGCACCACCCCGCACCACCCCGGACGTTCATCGAGCGTCGACCCGTCTGTACCGCCCCTCTGACCTCCATCCATCGAAGGTCAGGGACCGATCAGATCCGGCTGACGGATCGCCTGAAAGGGAGAAGCACCCCCATGGATCAACTGGCCGAACTCACCGGCAACATCGGCACCGTCGGTTACGGTCTCGCGGCCATCGGCCCCGGTATCGGTGTCGGCATCGTGTGGGCGTCCTACATCCAGTCGACGGCGCGCCAGCCGGAGTCCGCCGGCCTGACCCGGACCTACGCGTTCCTCGGGTTCGCGGTGTCCGAGGCGCTGGCCCTGCTGGGCTTCGTCGTGCCGTTCATCCTGACCTGATCTCGCCCCTCCGTTCATCGTCGAGGCGAGAGAGTCGAGGATCGTCATGTACGTAGCTGCTGAAGCCACCAACCCGATCGGCCTGCCGATCGGTGAGGTGATCATCGGTGCGGTCGCCTTCGCCATCCTGGTGTTCGTGCTGGCCAAGTTTGTCTGGCCGCAGTTCGAAAAGGCCTACGCGGCCCGCACCAAGGCGATCGAAGGCGGCATCGCCAAGGCCGAGGAGGCCCAGAATGCGGCCAAGGCCGCGCTGGACCAGTACAACCAGCAGTTGGCCGGGGCCCGCGAGGAAGCCGCCAAGATCCGGGAGGACGCCCGGGCTCAGGCCCAGGCCATCCGGGACGACATGCTGGCCAAGGCCCACGAGGAGACCGAGCGGGTCGCCGCCTCCGGTCGGGCCCAGCTCGAGGCGCAGCGGGCGCAGATCGTGGCCGAGCTCCGCGGAGACCTCGGTCGGATGTCGGTCGACCTGGCCGGTCGCATCGTCGGTGAGTCCCTGGAGGACGAAGCCCGGCAGCGGCAGACCGTCGAGCGCTTCCTCGCGGATCTGGAGCGCTGATGCAGCACCTCGCCAGCCGTGACTCCCTCGCCCGGGTCACCGCGCACCTGCTGCAGGTGGCCGGGCCGCTGGACGACGCGGGCCTGTCCACCCTTGGTGGGCAGCTCAACGCCGTCTCGGACTTGCTGCTGACGCAGGTACCGCTGCGCCGGGCACTGTCGGAGTCCACCGTCGGCGGTGACGACCGGGCCTCCCTGGCCGGTCGTCTGCTCAACGGCAAGGTGGGCGACCCGGCCGTCGATGTCGTGCAGTTCGCGGCGCGCCAGGACTGGTCGAGCGCTCGCGACCTGCAGGAGGCTCTGCGGCGGGTCAGCCGCACCGCGTTGTTCCTGCGGGCCGAGCGCTCCGGCGAGCTCGACGAGGTGGAGGACCAGCTCTTCCGGTTCGCCCGCATCGTCGACGGCGCGCCCGAGCTGTCTGTCATCCTCGACGACCCGACCGCCGACCCGTCGGCCCGCAGTGCGTTGGTCGACCGGCTGCTGGCCGGTAAGGCCCACCCGCTCGTCGTCGAGCTGACCGACGCGCTCGCTCGGGACACGGCCGGTCGGTCGTTCACCCACGGCATCCGCGAACTGGTCGATCAGGCCGCTGAGCGTCGCGACAAGGTGGTGGCGATCGTGCGGAGCGCGGTGGCCCTGAGCCCCGAGCAGACCGAACGGTTGACCGGCGCCCTCGGCCGGATCTACGGCCGGCCGGTGTCGATCCATGTGGAGGTCGACCGGGCCGTGCTCGGTGGCATCCGCGTGCAGGTCGGTGACGAGGTCATCGACGGCACGGTCTCGGCCAAACTGGAAGGCCTGCGGCGGCGCCTGGCCGGTTGACCCGGTCGGGCCACCCCGGCCCATCCACGACGAACTGAAGTGCAGACGGAAGCGACAGGACAGGAACAGCGATGACCGAGTTGACGATCTCCCCGGACGAGATCCGCTCCGCGATCGAGAGCTACGTCACCCAGTACAGCCCGGAGGTGACCCGGGAAGAGGTCGGCATCGTCGCCGAGACCGGCGACGGCATCGCGACCGTCGAGGGTCTGCCGAGCGCCATGGCCAACGAGCTGCTGCAGTTCCCCGGCGGTGTACTCGGTGTGGCGCTGAACCTGGACGTCCGCAACATCGGTGCGGTCATCCTCGGTGACGCCAACACCATCGAGGAGGGCCAGCAGGTCACCCGCACCGGCGAGGTTCTCTCGGTGCCGGTCGGCGACGCCTTCCTCGGCCGGGTGGTCAACCCCCTCGGTCAGCCGATCGACGGCTTGGGCGAGGTCGCCTCCGAGGGTCAGCGCGCGCTGGAGATCCAGGCCGCCACCGTCGTGCAGCGACAGGGTGTGCACGAGCCCCTGCAGACCGGCATCAAGGCCATCGACGCCATGACGCCGATCGGCCGCGGCCAGCGCCAGCTGATCATCGGTGACCGCAAGACGGGCAAGACCGCCGTCTGCGTCGACACCATCATCAACCAGAAGCAGGCCTGGGAGACCGGCGACCCGAAGCAGCAGGTCCGCTGCATCTACGTCGCCGTCGGCCAGAAGGGCACCACGATCGCCGGCATCCGCCAGTCCCTCGAGGACGCCGGCGCGCTGGAGTACACGACGATCGTCGCCGCTCCCGCTTCCGATTCGGCCGGCTTCAAGTGGCTCGCCCCCTACACCGGGTCGGCCCTCGGCCAGCACTGGATGTACCAGGGCAAGCACGTCCTGATCGTGTTCGACGACCTGTCCAAGCAGGCGGAGGCCTACCGCGCGATCTCCCTGCTGCTGCGTCGCCCGCCGGGCCGCGAGGCCTACCCCGGCGACGTCTTCTACTTGCACTCCCGCCTGCTCGAGCGTTGCGCCAAGCTCTCCGACGACCTGGGTGCGGGCTCCATGACCGGTCTGCCGATCATCGAGACCAAGGCGGGTGACGTCTCGGCGTACATCCCGACCAACGTCATCTCGATCACCGACGGCCAGTGCTTCCTGCAGGGCGACCTGTTCAACGCTGGTGTCCGCCCGGCCGTCAACGTCGGCATCTCGGTGTCGCGCGTCGGTGGCGCCGCCCAGATCAAGGCCATGAAGTCGGTGTCCGGCACCCTGCGTCTGGATCTGTCGGCCTACCGCGAGCTGGAGGCCTTCGCCGCCTTCGGTTCCGACCTGGACGACGCCTCCAAGCGTTCGCTGTCCCGGGGATCGCGTCTGGTCGAGCTGCTGAAGCAGCCCCAGTACACGCCGTACCCGGTGGAGGAACAGGTCGTCTCGATCTGGGCCGGCACCCGTGGCCACCTGGACCGTGTCCCGGTCCAGGACGTCCGTCGCTTCGAGGGCGAGTACCTGCAGTTCCTGCGGCACGCCACCGGCAGCCCGCTGGCCACCATCAAGGAGACCAAGGTCCTCTCGGACGAGTCCGAGAAGAAGCTGATCGACCTGCTGGCCGAGTTCTCCGACACCTTCACCACCTCCGAGGGCGTCATCCTCGGACGGCAGGCCGAGGCCAAGGCGATGGATGCCGCGGACGTCGGCCAGGAGAAGGTCCAGGTCCGTCGCGCTGCCCCGGCCAAGTAGATGGTGCAGGCAAGCGTCGGCCGACCCAGGGAAGGTGAGTGATGGCGGCTCAGGTACGTGTCCTGCGTCAGCGGGTGCGCGCGGTCAAGTCGACCCAGAAGACCACCAAGGCGATGGAGATGATCGCCACCTCGCGGATCGCCAAGGCCCAGGCCAAGGTCGCGGCGGCGGCTCCCTACTCGCGGCAGATCACCGACGTGCTCACTGCGTTGGCGTCGGCCTCCACGCTCGACCACCCGCTGCTCACCGAGCGGCCGGAGCCCAAGCGTGCGGCCATCCTGCTGATCACCTCGGACCGCGGATTGTGCGGTGGCTACAACGCCAACGTCATCAAGGCGGCCGAGGAGCTCGGAGCGCTGCTGCGTTCGCAGGGCAAGGAGCCGGTGCTGTACATCATCGGTCGGAAGGGCGTCGGGTACTACACGTTCCGGCAGCGGCCGATCGTGCAGTCGTGGACCGGCTTCTCCGAGAAGCCGACCTACGCGGACGCCGAGGCGGCGGCTGACGCGCTCTTGCCGGCATTCCACGTCGGCAGCAACGGGGAGACCGAGGACGGCACCGCGGGTGTCGACGAGATTCATCTCGTCTCCACCCACTTCGTCTCGATGATCACGCAGACGGCCCAGGCCCGGCGGATGGCCCCGCTGGAGGTCGAGTACGTCGACTCGTCGGAGAATTCCGCACAGCAGACTCTGCTCCCGGCCTACGAGTTCGAGCCGTCGGCCGACCGGTTGCTCGACGAGATGCTGCCGAAGTACATCAAGACGCGGATCTTCGCGGCGCTGCTCGACTCGGCCGCGTCCGAGTCGGCGGCCCGGCGCGCCGCCTGCAAGGCGGCCACCGACAACGCCAACGACATCATCCGCAAGCTGAGCCGGGAAGCCAACCAGGCCCGCCAGGCGCAGATCACCCAGGAACTGTCCGAGATCGTCGGTGGTGCCGACGCTCTCGCCGCCCTCGGCAACGAAGAGGATTAGAGGATCGCCATGACCACCACCGAAGCACCAGCCACCACCGGCCGGGTCGTCCGGGTCATCGGGCCGGTCGTCGACGTCGAGTTCCCGCGCGGCGAGGTTCCCGAGCTGTTCAATGCGCTGAACGTCTCCGTCAGCGGCCTCGGCGACGACCGGGTGCTGACCCTCGAGGTCGCCCTGCACCTCGGCGACGACATCGTCCGCACCATTTCGATGCAGCCCACCGACGGTCTCGTCCGCGGGAGTTCGGTGTCCGACACCGGCCGCCCGATCTCCGTGCCGGTCGGCGATGTCGTCAAGGGACACGTGTTCAACGCGCTCGGGCAGTGCCTCGACGTCCCGGGTACCGGTCAGGATTCCGAGCACTGGCCGATCTACCGCAAGCCCCCGACGTTCGATCAGCTCGAGGGCCGCACCACCCAGCTCGTCACCGGTATCAAGGTCATCGACCTGCTGACCCCGTACGTGCAGGGCGGCAAGATCGGTCTGTTCGGTGGCGCCGGTGTCGGCAAGACGGTGCTCATCCAGGAGATGATCACCCGGGTCGCCAAGAACTTCGGTGGCACCTCGGTGTTCGCCGGGGTCGGCGAGCGCACCCGTGAGGGCAACGACCTCTTCACCGAGATGACCGAGTCCGGCGTCATCAACGACACCGCGCTCGTCTTCGGTCAGATGGACGAGCCGCCGGGGACCCGGATGCGGGTGGCGCTGTCCGCTCTCACCATGGCTGAGTACTTCCGCGACGTCCAGAACCAGGACGTGCTGCTGTTCATCGACAACATCTTCCGGTTCACCCAGGCCGGTTCCGAGGTCTCCACGCTGCTCGGCCGGATGCCGTCCGCGGTCGGTTACCAGCCGACCCTGGCGGACGAGATGGGCGAGCTGCAGGAACGGATCACCTCGACCAAGGGCCGTTCGATCACCTCGCTGCAGGCGATCTACGTCCCCGCGGACGACTACACCGATCCGGCGCCGGCGACGACGTTCGCCCACCTGGACGCGACCACCGAGCTCGACCGGGCGATCACCGAGAAGGGCATCTACCCCGCGGTGAACCCGCTGTCGTCGACCTCCCGGATCCTCGATCCGCAGTACGTCGGTGACGAGCACTACCGGGTCGCCCAGGAGGTCATCCGGATCCTGCAGAAGTACAAGGAACTGCAGGACATCATCGCGATCCTCGGCATGGACGAGCTGTCCGAGGAGGACAAGCTCCTCGTCGGCCGCGCCCGTCGTATGGAGCGCTTCCTCGGCCAGAACTTCTTCGTGGCGAAGCAGTTCACCGGTCAGGACGGCTCGTACGTCGAGATCGACGAGACGATCGAGGCGTTCGACAAGATCGCCAAGGGCGAGTTCGACAACATCCCGGAGCAGGCCTTCCTGAACGTCGGTGGGCTCGACGACGTGATGGCGAAGGCCAAGAGCCTCAGCTGACCTCCGTCTCGGTCGGAGCGGGGGTGTCGCGACGCCCCGGGCGAAAGCCCGGGGCGTTCGTGCACGGTGAGGCAGACGAGACACCTGTGGGTGGCCGGGGTCTCACCGGACAGTGACAGAGCGGACAGCAGTACCGGCAGGAACGGTTCGGGGAGCCGGGGCGCGGTCGCCTAGACTGGGCCCAGGTTCGGGGACCGCCGGACCTTGCCGCTATCAAGCCGACCCGGTGCGCCATCCGGGTGGCGGGCATTTCGAGCGGAGGACTGGTCATGGCTGAGATCCAGGTGAGCCTGGTGGCGGTCGAGCGTGAGTTGTGGAGCGGTACCGCCCAGATGGTGGTCGCCCGAACCGTCGACGGCGACATCGGTGTGATGGCGGGGCACGCGCCCCTGCTGGCGCAGCTGAAAGAGGGCTTCGCCGCCCGGATCGTGCCGGCGAACGGGACCGACATCCTCGGCGTAGCCGTGCACGGTGGGTTCCTTTCGGTGACCAAGGACGGCGTCACGATCCTCGCCGAGGACGCGGAGCTGTCGGACGAGATCGACGTCTCCCGGGCCCGCCAGGCGTACCAGGATGCGAAGGCCGTGGGTGGTGACTCGGCGGACGCCGAGGCCGAGCTGCGTCGGGCTCGAGCCCAGCTGCTCGCCACGGGTAACGAGATCTGATCGCCCGAACGGCACACTCACGATGGACGTCGTATCGCTGGCAGAGCTCCTCGGGCTGGCGATACTGATCGCCCTCGTGGCGGCAGTCGCAGTGATCGCTGTGCGACGCTCCGTGTTGATGCGGTCGGGCAGTGTCGATGTGTCGTGGCGGTTCGATCTCTCGCCCGGCGGCGGATCGTGGGTTCTCGGCCAGGCACTGTTCCACGAGAACCAGTTCCTGATGTACCGGTCGCTGTCGCCGCTGCCCGGCCCGGCCCGGCGGCTGCGGCGGGACCAGCTCGTCCTCGGCGGACGGCGCGCCGCCGAGGGCACCGAACCCGATTTGCTGCCGGCCGGGTCGGTCATCATCCGATGTACGCACGGCGGCCGACCACTGGAGATAGCGGTGTCGGAGTCCACCCTCACCGGGTTGCGGTCCTGGTTGGAGAGCGTCCCGCCGGTGGTCAATCCCGGCGGTGGACACCATTCACGCGACGCCGCCGGTCGCCGACGGGACTGACCCGGCTCCGTACCGACTTCTGTCAGTCGGTCGTCCGTGACGCCCCAGGGACCCACAACACATCGCCGTCCGGGTTCGCCGTCCGCGACAGGATGAACAACAGGTCGCTCAGCCGGTTCAGGTACGCCGGGGCCAACGGATTCGAACCGTCCGGGTCGGCCTCCCGCAACGCCCACGCACTTCGCTCCGCGCGTCGCGCCACGGTGCGAGCCAGGTGCAGGAAGGTGGCCGCGGCGGTACCGCCGGGCAGGATGAACGAGCGCAGGGGTGACAACTGGCTGTTGAACTCGTCGCACTCCCTCTCGAGCCGGTCGATGTACTCCTGCGTCACCCGCAACGGCGGATACGCGGGCTCGGCCACGACCGGGGTGGCGAGATCGGCACCCACGTCGAACAACTCGTTCTGCAACCGACGCAGCACACCGGTCAGGCGCTCGTCGGGTGCTCCTAACGTCAAGACCAGCCCCAGGACGGCGTTCGTCTCGTCGCAGTCGGCTGCCGCGACGATGCGCGGGTCGGTCTTGGGTACCCGGCTGAAATCAGCTAGGCCGGTGGTGCCGTCGTCGCCGGTCCGGGTGTAGATCCGCGTGAGATGAACTGCCATGGGCCGCACTCTACGGAGAGCCGCGGCCGGGTCGCCGGACGGGTCGCGCCGATGGGCAGGGGCCGGCGGACGGGCAGACGCCGCGCCGGACGCCTCGGGGCTGCCGGGACTGCCGCGCCCGCCGGATAGCATCGTCGGCGTGGAACGCTTCGTGGTGACCGGTGGAGCCCGGCTCGAGGGCAGCGTCGAGGTGGCCGGGGCGAAGAACAGCGTTCTCAAACTGATGGCCGCCGCGCTGCTCGCCGAGGGCACCACCACCATCACCAACTGCCCCGAGATCCTCGACGTGCCGCTGATGGCCGACGTACTGCGTGGCCTGGGATGCGACGTCGTCCTGGATGGTCAGGTCGTCACCATCGACACTCCGGCCGAGTTGTCCTGGTCGGCCGATTTCCCGGCGGTGGGTCGGCTGCGGGCGTCGGTCTGTGTGCTGGGTCCCCTCATGGGCCGCTGCGGGCGGGCGCGGGTCGCGCTGCCCGGTGGTGACGCCATCGGTTCACGCCCCTTGGACATGCATCAGTCGGGTCTGCGCAAGCTGGGCGCCGAGATGGGCATCGAGCACGGCCAGGTCGTCGGACGCGCCGATCGGTTGCGCGGGGCGGAGATCGGTCTCGACTTCCCGTCCGTGGGTGCCACCGAGAACATCCTCACCGCTGCGGTACTGGCTGAGGGCATCACGGTGATCGACAACGCCGCACGCGAACCGGAGATCATCGACCTGGTGCAGATGCTGCAGCAGATGGGAGCCGAGATCTCGGGCGCCGGTACGGCGACCATCACGATCCAGGGCGTCGACCGGCTCCAGCCGACCCGTCATCACACGGTGGGCGACCGGGTGGTCGGCGGCACCTGGGCGTACGCGGCGGCCATCACCCGAGGGTCGGTTCGCGTCATCGGGGTCGATCCGGTGTACATGGGCGCGCCGCTCGAGCGGCTGGTCCAGGCCGGGGCCGACGTCGAGCTCGACCCGGAGAACGGGATCACGACGGTGACCATGAACGGGCGTCCACGGGCGGTGGACTTCATCACCATGCCGTACCCGGGCTTCCCGACCGATCTGCAACCGATGGCGCTGGCTCTCGCCGCCGTGGCCGACGGCCACTCGTTGATCACCGAGAACGTCTTCGAGGCTCGCTTCCGGTTCGTCGACGAGCTCATCCGCATGGGTGCGGACGCCCGGACCGATGGGCATCACGCGTCCATCCGCGGTCGGGAGCAGTTGTCCAGCGCGCCGGTGTGGTCCACCGACATTCGCGCCGGTGCCGGCCTGGTGCTGGCCGGTCTGGCCGCCGAGGGCGTCACCGAGGTCCACGAGGTGGGCCACATCGATCGGGGCTACCCGCATTTCGTGGAGGACCTCCAGAAGCTCGGTGGGCAGATCCAGCGGGTGACCGATGAGCCGGCCGGAACCGGCGTGGCTGCCGCGCCGGCCTTCACGTCCTGAGGGGTTCTGCTCGTGCGTCTGGTGGTTGCTCGCTGTTCGGTCGACTACATCGGTCGGCTCACCGCCCATCTCGCTCCGGCGGTCCGGCTGCTGATGGTCAAGGCGGACGGTTCCGTGCTGGTCCACGCCGATGGTGGGTCGTACAAGCCGTTG
Source organism: Nakamurella flava (assembly GCF_005298075.1). Taxonomy (NCBI): domain Bacteria; kingdom Bacillati; phylum Actinomycetota; class Actinomycetes; order Nakamurellales; family Nakamurellaceae; genus Nakamurella; species Nakamurella flava. The sequence continues at coordinate 1,194,429 of NZ_SZZH01000001.1, read as the reverse complement.
AACTGGATGTCCCCGCCCTGCTGGCTGGTCGAGGAGCCGGGCCGGTGGACGGTGCAGAACAAGGCGGGTGAGCAGCTCGTCATCACCATGTCCGAGGTGCTGCACGACAGCCGACACGACCTCGGGCTGGATCCCGGTCTGGTGAAGGACGGCGTCGAAGCCCATCTGCAGGCCCTGCTGGCCGAGCACGTGCTCACCCTGGGGGAGGGGTGGACCCTGGTGCGGCGGGAGTACCCCACCCCGATCGGACCGGTGGACCTGATGTGTCGGGACGCCGCCGGTGGCTCCGTGGCCGTCGAGATCAAGCGGCGGGGCGAGATCGACGGGGTCGAGCAGTTGACCCGCTACCTCGACCTGCTGAACCGTGACCCCCTGCTGGCTCCGGTCAGCGGGGTGTTCGCTGCTCAGCAGATCAAGCCCCAGGCGCGGGTGCTGGCCGAGGACCGGGGCATCCGGTGCGTGGTGCTCGACTACGACCAGCTCCGGGGGATCGAGCGCGACGGCACGCTGTTCTAGCCGGCGTCGACGCCCCAGGGGTGACACAGACCGCGGGTTCGCTCATGGCGGAGCGCGCGTCGGCCCGGTGGTCGGTTCGCTCCCCAGGTACTGAACTAGCCTGGTCGTGGGTTCGTTCGGGCCCGTTCGTAGACGACGGAGGTAAGGCGTGGAGGTCAAGATCGGGGTCACCGACACCGGCCGTGAGCTGCTGGTGAACTCGCCGGCCAGCCCTGAGGAGATCGAGGCGCAGATCTCGGACGCTCTCAAGGCCACTTCGAACACGCTGGTACTGGTGGACGACAAGGGACGACGGGTCATCGTGCCGTCCGCTCGGATCGCCTATGTGGAGATCGCGCCGGCCGACACCCGGCGCGTGGGGTTCAGCTTCTCCGGCTGAGTCCGGCCGCCGGGGGCACCGGCGACGTGAGGTCCCCGAACCGCCCATCGCTCCGTCAGGACGCGGTGGGCGGTTCGCCGTTCCGGTCCGGCTCGACCTGGCGCGGAAATCGGGAGATGCCCCGCCACATCAGGGTCGACAGCAGCTCGATGGCCTCGCCCCGGGAGACGTGCGGTGATTGCTGCATCCAGTAGCGGGCGCCCACCTGGGAGAGTCCGACCAGGCCCGAGGCGAGCAGGCGGGCGTGTTCCACGTCGGCGCCGGTGTCGGCGGTGATCGTCTCGGTGATCGCCGAGATGCAGTCGTCGGTGACGCGGTCGACCACTTGGGCGACCTCCAACTGTCCCCGCAGGTCCGATTCGAAGATCAGCCGGTAGGCCTGCCCACGGTCGGCGACGAAGGAGAAATAGGCGGCGACCGCGTTGTCCACCCGCTCGTGGTTGTCCACCGAGGCGGCTAGCGCCGCCCGCACCATTCGCAGCAGTTCGTCGGCCGACTCGTTCAGCAACGCCAGGTACAGCTCGAGCTTCGACGGGAAATGCTGGTACAGCACGGGTTTGCTGACGCCGGCCCGGTCGGCGATGTCGTCCATCACCGCCGCGTGATAGCCCTGGACGACGAACACCTCCCGCGCCGCGTCGATCAAGGAGGCGCGCCGGGCCGACCGGGACAGCCGGGGGGTGGCCCGCGGGCCGGCGTCGGTCATCGGTCGTTCCTTCGTCACGACCCCGGGTAGCGGCGGGGTCTGGCGGTGCGGTGCTGGTCAGGGCTCGATCCACCCTAACCGTCCGGTCACGGAGCCCGGCCCGGGCATCGCCGCTGTCGGGCCGTTCGGGCGGAACGACCCAGCGACACAGTGACCCGGCCGGTCAGGGAGGTGGAACCAGGGGCGTCGTCCCTGCCCGCTCGGTCCCATCAGCGGCCGGGCTTGATGGGTACGTCGGCGATGTTCCCGACCGTGATGTCGGCGACCGCCGTCAGCGCTTCATCACCGAGGTAGACGCTCTGCGGATGGTTCTGCAGGTCGTCGGCCTGATCGGCGGCGTAGCCGATCAACGGAGCGGCCAGCCCGAACAGTGGTGCGGCGTAGGAACCGACCGTGGAGATGGTGTGGTCGCTGTGACCAGCGTTGGCGTCGATGACAGAAGCCCCGAATGGTGCGGCTGCCGGGTCCGGTCCGAACTGGGGTCCGGCCGGGTCCGTGATCATCTCGGCCATCGCCTGGGGCAAATCGTTGACGCGGCTGGTGGCCAGCCTCGTGGCCTTGGACACGAGATCGCTCGCCATGGCGACATTGTCCAGTCCGGATCGGGTCACCGGGTCGTCCAGTGCCACCACGTGGGTGTGGCCCGTGGGGACTCCGGGGTAGTCGCGCACGGTGTCGGCGAGCCGGCTCGCTCCGGGAGATCCCAACAGAACCAGGTCGTCGATGACTGCGCCCCGCACGGCGGCGGCTGAGGCCACCACCGAACCCATGGAGTGGCCGATCACCACCTGCCGGGCCGTGTCCGGCGCGTACAGCCGGAATCGCGACAAGTCGCTCGCCAGCGCGGCACCCCCGGCAACCGCAGCTCGGTCGTCCTCGGCAGCGGCGATGTTGGCTATTCGGTCAGGGGTGTACCCGTTGGTCAGCGGGATGTCGTAGCCGAACCAGGCCACGACGGCGGTGGTCTGCCCGGGGCTGCGGCGGTGCGCCTCCGTCTGCAGTCGGGAAGCTTCGCCCAGCGCGCCGGACATGTCGTCGGCACTGTTCTGGACGCCGGGAACCATGGTGGTGACCGTGTCAGCCGCCCCCATGTCTCCGATGCCGATCGCGGCGGTGCCCTGGCTGCTCGCGGTGGCGGGGGTGTAAGTCAGTAGTTGGACCGCTTGCCCGGAGGCTTCGGCTTGGACGAGAGCGGCGTGGATGTTGACGGCGCGGTGCCGAGTGACACGTTCGGGGGAAGCCAGATCGGCCTCCAGGCGCGCTCGCGCCTCGGCGTCGGCCTGCGTCGCCGTCGCCGGGGCCGGGGCCATGATGTCGTCGACCGATCGGGCCGCCGACTGCACCGCGGCCTCCAGAGCCGCGCCCGTTCGGCGAGTGGCATCGACCAGCACGCCACCGATGTTCGCGCCGGATCCGGCCTTCCCGCCGGCCAGGGCCGAGCCGATGGCGGCGCCCAGCGCGCCGATGGTGAGCGCAGCGGCATCCGTCATGAGGTCGAAGCCGTGGTGGGCCAGATCGGAGAGCCCCGGCCCGGCGATCGTGGGGGCGGAGTCCGGTGGCAACTGCGGAATGCGCTGGAGCATGTCCCGCGGATCGGTCCGGAGGACCGTGACGAGTTCGCGGAGTGCGCTTTCGAGCCGCGCTTCCAGGGCGGTGAGGCGCTCGTGGGCCGCGGTCACGGTGGGCAGCACCGTGGCGGCCGTGCCGTCGATGGTGGTGCCGGACGGATTGGACAGCGGGTACGGCAACGTCGTCGCCGGCGCGTTCGCCACTCGCCCGGTGGAGGGGTCGAAACCGGCTGCTGTCAAGGCACTCTCGGCTTCGACAACGGTGGCCTGGCTCTGGAACTGCAGCTGGGCGAAGGTGGCGCGCGCGCCGCCGATCGCTCCCGCCATCGCATCCATGGTCGCCCGGCCGGCCATGGCCGCCATCGCGGTCTGCCCGATCGCGGTGACCGCCGATCGGCCCGTCGTCCAGCCACTGGCCGTCACTCCGGCCGCCGACTGCGCGGCTTTCGAACCCTGGAACAGGGCGACCGATGCCGCGTTCGCGAACTGGGCGCAGGTGGCCAGTTCGTCGACCGGCAGCCGTTCGATGCGGTCGGCGATGACCCCGGGGTCGGGCACCCGGCAGGCCGCTGCGGCGGCGCTCAAGACGGTGCCGCTCACCGGGGTCCGCCGGCGAGGGCCGTTTCGGTGGCGTCGAACTGGGCGGCGGTGGTCCGTAGCGCATCGCCGAGACGGGCCGCGCGGTCGGCCAACAGGCGGGCGCATTCAGCGCCCTGCATCAGGCTCCGTTCGAGTCGGTCGGCGGCTTCGAGGGCCGCACCGCTGGTGCCGAAGGCGGTGGAATCGAAGTGGATGCCGACGGGCCGATCGTCGGTGCGTCGCAGCGCGGCCACCGCCTCGTCGAGGTGACCCGCCGCCTGGTGCAGGCGGACGGTGTCCACCGTCAGGTCTGACATGGGGGCTCCTTCATCCGGAATGGCTCGGTCCACCCTGCAGCGGTCGCGGATCTCCACGCGCCTGATGTGGGTCCGTGTGCATACCGCGGCACGGATGTGGATAGCTGAGCTGGCGAACCCGTCCGGTGGGACCCATCTCGGACAGCACCGGGCACGATGGGACGGTGGAAACTGCCGGGCCGTACCGCCGCCTACCGGGGCCCCGACCGCGTGACGAACTCGCGTCGTGGACCACCGCGGTCCTCGACGACGGTCCGTTGCCCGAGATCCCCTCTCTGAGTGCACCGTCCCCCGCGGGCTGGTGGGAGGTGATCGAGGGGCAGGGCCTCTACGTGCGCCGGACGTCGGGCCACGCGCCGCAGTCAGCTGCACCCGTGTGGTGTGTGCACGGACTGGCGGGTTCGTCCACCAATTGGAACCGGTTGGCACGCGCCCTGTCTGATGTGGCTCCCACCTTCGCGGTCGATCTCCCCGGACACGGGTGGTCCGATCCGTCGCCTCGGGACGACTACGACCTGCCCGCTCAGGCCCGCCTGCTGGGCATGCTGATCGATCACGTGGGTGGCGGTCCGGTCAACCTCGTCGGCAACTCCTACGGTGGCATCGTCGCGACGCTGCTCGCCGCTGAGCGCCCGGAGCTGGTCCGCACACTCACCCTCATCTCGCCGGCGGTCCCCGATTTCCGCCTGATCGGAGAACGGGGGGCCGATCCACGGATCGGACTGTTGCTCGTCCCCGGGACCGCGGGGCCGGCGGTTCGTCAGCTCGCCCGCGTCGACCCGGACAGGCGGGCCAGGTCGCTGGCCATGGTCTGCTTCGGGCGCCCGGATCTGGTGCCGCCGGAGGGCTTACGGGCGGCCGCGGCGGAGGTCGGCGAACGAGCATCGTTACCCTGGGTACACACCTCGACGATCGGGGCCGCCCGCTCGCTCATCGCTGGATACTTCCGTCCCGGCCGCCATTCGTTCCTCGCGGCGGCCAGCCGGGTGCAAGCGCCGGTCCTCGTGATCTGGGGTACGCGCGATCGGCTCGTGGACGTCCGCTTGGCCCGTTCGACCGCCGCGGCGTTCGCCGACAGCCGGTTGCTGGTCGTCGCCGGCAGCGGTCACGTCGCCCAGATGGAGGACCCGGAGCTGGTGGCGCGAGCCCTTCGGGCGCTACTGCGATCTCGCTCCGTACAGATCGGCGCGGGTCCGGCGGACAGCGCGCCGTCCGTGGACGCACAGCGGGCTGTGGCAGGCTCGTCGTCGTGACGTCCTCCGGATCAGATTCTCCCCGCTACCGGTGGACACCCAACGACAGCGAGTCGCACTCGTCGGGTTCTCACCGTCCTGTCGACCGTTCCACTCTGTGGGACGACCGAGGTAGCCCCCACATCTCGACACCTCCAGTGCGTCGCCGCCCCCCGCCCACTCCGGCGCCTCGCCGGTCCACACAGAGTGACGATTCTCACCCCACAGTCGAGCCGGCGCCGAGCCGCGTTCGGCGGTCGCCGGCTGCGGGCTGGGTCCCGGATGACGAGCACCCTAACGACCGGCCATCCGACCAGCACCCGCCAGTGCACCGGCGACCCGGACGCGCGTCGTCGTCGACGCGCGCGGCGGGTTCGTCGGGTCGGGCCCGCCGCGCACCGGCCGAAGGGGAATGGCCCCCGGTCCAGGGTGCCGGGCCGTGGACCGACGGACGGGGTCGGCGTCGAAGCGCCCAGGCCCCGTCGGCCCGCGGCTCCCGGTCGCCCCAGCGCCGGCCGGGTCGTTCCTGGCGCGCGATTCTCATCCCCGTCCTGGCGGTCCTGACGGTGATCGCCATCGTGCAGGTGGCGAGCCGCCCCGACACCGGGACACCGGCTCCGGTGGCCGCGGACGTCGCGCCGGTCGCCCAGAGCTCGTTGAGCCCGGACACCGGCGGCGCGACGACCGCGCCGGCCCCGGCCACGACGGACACCGCCGGTCAAGCAGCGCCTCCCGCGACCACGACCCCACAGCCCGCGGCCGCCCTCGCGTCCGCGACGACGCTCGAGGAGTTCATGAAGGCGGCCGGAACCCTGCCCGATGGCCCCCCGTTCGCCGAGACCGGACCGGGAACCTGGCACGTAGTGCCCGGGACGACACCGGTCCACGGCACCGGCGGGCGTGCGTACACCTACGCCATCGACGTCGAGGACGGGATCCAAAGCCCCGAGGCCGATGCCGAATTCGCCGCCGCGGTCGACTCGGCCCTGTCCGACCAGCGCTCCTGGGTCGGCGGTGGCGAGTTCAGTCTGGCCCGGGTCGACTCCGGCACCCCCTCCTTCCGGGTGACATTGGCCAGCCAGATGACCATCCGTTCCGTCTGCGGTTTCGACATCCCGTTGGAGTCGTCGTGTTACAGCAGCGCGGCCGGGCGGGTCATGATCAACGTGGCCCGCTGGACACGGGGAGCCGAGACCTACGGCACCGATCTGGCCGACTACCGCGTCTACGCGATCAACCATGAGGTCGGCCACGCGCTCGGCTTCGGACACGAGCCGTGCAAGGGCAACGGCGCGCCGGCGCCGGTGATGATGCAGCAGTCGTGGAGCGTGTCGAACGATCAGCTGAACTTCCTCAACCCGCAGCTCATCCCACGGGACGGGGCGGTGTGCGCTCCCAACCCGTACCCGTTCCCCGACAACCCCGCTGCGGCTGCTGCGAGCGTGGCCGCCGGGTGATCGGCGCCTCGATCCGACATCGGTGGATCGCAGTGCTCGGCCGGTGGGGAAGAATTGACGGCCGGTAACCGTTGCCCCGGTACCAGACCCATGCCGGTGTTCGAGGAGAGTGTCGTGTCGTTGCCCCCGCTGGTGGAACCAGCTGAAACGTTGAGCAAGGCCGAGGTGGAGCGCTACTCGCGCCACCTGATCATCCCGGACGTCGGGATGATCGGGCAGAAGCGTCTGAAGAACGCCAAGGTGCTGGTCGTCGGCGCCGGTGGGCTGGGCTCTCCGGCCCTGCTGTACCTGGCGGCGGCCGGTGTCGGCACGCTGGGCATCCTGGATTTCGACATCGTCGACGAGTCCAACCTGCAGCGCCAGGTCATCCACGGCCAGTCCGATGTCGGCCGGTCCAAGGCGGAGTCCGCAGCTGCGTCCGTCGCCGAGATCAACCCCTACGTCCAGGTCAACCTGCACACCGAGCGGTTGGACTCCGGAAACGCGCTGGAGATCTTCGCGCCCTATGACCTGATCCTGGACGGCACGGACAACTTCGCCACGCGTTACCTCGTCAACGACGCCTGCGTGCTGCTCGGCAAGCCCTACGTGTGGGGTTCGATCTATCGTTTCGAGGGCCAGGCCAGCGTGTTCTGGGCCGAACCGACCGGAGCCAGCTCCGAGGGTGTCCAGTACCGCGACCTGTACCCCGAGCCGCCGCCGCCCGGCATGGTGCCGTCCTGCGCCGAGGGTGGGGTGCTGGGTGTGCTCTGCGCATCCATCGGATCCATCATGGTCAACGAGGCCATCAAGCTCATCTGCGGAATCGGCGAGACGCTGCTCGGCCGCCTGATGGTCTACGACGCGCTGGAGATGACCTACCGCACGGTCCGCATCCGCAAGGACCCGGCCGGCGAGCCAATCACCGGTCTCATCGACTACGAAGCCTTCTGCGGCTCGCTGAGCGATGACGCGGCCGCTGCTGCGTCCGGTCACACCATCTCGGCGCGTGACCTGAAATCGAAGATCGACTCCGGCGACGACTTCCTCCTGGTCGACGTTCGCGAGCCCAACGAGTACGAGATCGTCAACATCCCTGGCGCGGTTCTGATCCCCAAGGGCGACATCCTGTCGGGCGAGGCGCTCTCGACCCTCCCGCAGGACAAGCAGGTCATCCTGCACTGCAAGTCTGGAGCGCGCTCCGCGGAGGCCCTGGCGGTCCTGCACAAGGCCGGTTTCGGCGATGCGGTACATGTCGGTGGCGGTGTACTGGCCTGGATCAAGCAGGTCGACCCCAGCCTGCCGGTGTACTGACAAACCGGGTGTGATCGATCCTTCCATCATCCGGTTCCGGCCCCGGGGGTGCGACATGCCCCCGGGGCGGACGGGCCGTCCCATACGGCTCGCCGTTGCGCGGTAGCGTCGCCGCGTGACTGCTGCCGCGGCCGGCCCGCCGGACCATGTGCGCGCCGGCTTCGGCGTGTCCTCGTCGTCGGCCGAACCATTGCGGGCGCGGATTGAGGAAACGGGGTCAACGGAAGCGACCGCAGAGCATCCGCGGACCTGGAAGCTCGGCGACCTGGTCCTCCAACGGGTCGACGATTCCGGCCGCGCGGCGTGGCTGGCGTCCGGGATCGAACAGGTACAGACCACCGGGGTTCGACTGGCCCGGCCGGTGCGGTCGTCAGACGGTCGGTGGGTGCTGTCCGGCTGGTCGGCGTCCCGTTTCGTCGCCGGAACCCCGGCCGCCCGTCCGCACGACATCATCATCGCTGGCGAAGCCTTCCACCGCGGCGTGGCCGGTCTGGCGGAACCGCGGGTGCTGCGAGCCCGGCTCGATCCGGTGGGTTGGGCGGATCGGCTGGCCTGGGGTGAGTTGAGCCCGGCCGAACGTTCCCTCCATCCCATCGACCAGGGCGAGGTTGCGCGCCGCATCGGCGACCTCGAAGCCGGGCGGACCGACGTCAGCCTGCCGTCACAGCTGATCCATGCCGAACTGAGGCGTGGCGTGCTGTTCGCCGGTGACGCGCTGCCCGCGGTCGTCGACATCGAGCCATTCTGGCGCCCCTCGGTGTGGGCCAGCGCGATCGTCGTCGTGGATTCCATCGTCTCGGACGGCGCACCCACCGAAGTGCTCGGGCTGGGGGAGCGGTACGGCCAGTGGCGCGAACTCGTCCGGCGAGCGCTGCTGTTCCGGTTGGCGTTGGCCGTCTGCGGCCCTACTCCGGAACCCGCAGCACTCGTCCCGCTTCTGGTCGCGGTCGACCGTCTCGGGCCGGCCCTGGGGTGAGGAGGCTTTCCCCTCATCGGCCGCAGTCGGACGGCCGGGCGGCACCCCGGAACCGGGCGGCTACCGCATCGGGATGCACCCCTGCGGCCATGACCTGCATCAGCAGCCGGGCCATGCTGTGTCCGGACCGGGACAGCAGCGATCGATCCACGGCGACCTGCGCGAGCGCGCCGTCCCCGTCGCAGTACGCGACTAAAGCGAGCAGGGCGCACAGGTCCCCAGCCAGCTCGGTGGGGGTCTGACGGGCACAGGCCGCCAGCATCGCGGTCCACGGCTCGTCACGAGCGCTCACCGACCGCGCGACCAGATGACTGCACAGCGCCGGGTCGTCGAGTCCGAGCACGATCGTCGCGGCGCGCCGAGCAGTGAGTGAGTGGTGGGACGCACATTCGACCAGGGCCAGGTCGAGTTCGGCTGCGTAGTCGTCGAGCTGCTGGGGCGCCCGACCGGCGCACCGGTCGAACTCCGCCCATGCCCGATCGAGGGCCGCCCCGGCTGCGGGCCCGTCGATCGAACGACGCAGATCGTCCCGGTCGCCAAGGATGGTGCGGCCCCGCAGTGCGGCCGATGCCCGAAGTCGCAGCACGTCGGGGTCGCCCGCACCCAGGAGGGGGTAGGACGGTCCGGGCGGCACACGTGGGGTGCTGGTCGACACTCCCTCGTGGCGGTACCGCCCCCCGCTGACGGCGATGACGTCCCGGACAGAGATGCCCGCCCCGTCCAGCGCCCCGACCATGGCGTCGACCAGCGGCGGCCGTCGATCGACCAGGCTCCGGTACCAGACGAGAACGACGCTGTCGGCGTGTCGGCGAGCGACGGTCAGCAGAGTGCCGGTGACGCCGTCGGCGTATTCCCGGGGCGTCGCGCCGTGGGGTGGGTCGAGATCCACCCGGCCCATCGGGCCCACCTGGGCGCGGGGTCCGGCGAGACAGACCTGCACCAGGCTGTCGCGCGGCGGGAAGCCGAGCGTGGCCGGGATGGCGGCCAGGAGGCCGGCCGTTCCCCGGACGACGAGCGGGTCGGGGGCGTCGATTGTTGTCATGAGCAGACCGTCGTGGACGGCGAGCGGCAACGCCAGCGGCATCCGATCATGTGGACAAATGATCGGAAAATTCCGCTTGTGTGGATAGATCTGTCGGTCGGACCGGCCGAGGTGCTAGCCGTCCCGAGGTTGCCGAGGCACCAGAAAGGACAGCGTGAGTGTCCCGCCTCACCAACGACGCTCTACTCGCGCAGGCGATAGTGAGCGAGGTCGACCCGTCCGTCGTCGACCGGGACGCCCTCCGTCCGCAGACGCCGGGACTGCTCCTCGCGTAGCGCCGCCACCAGCCGGCCGTCCGCCCGGATGACGCGGTGCCACGGAGTGGTCTCGTCGCTGAGATGGGCCAGCACCCAGCCCGCGAACCGCGGTGAGGCGGATCCCGCGCGGGCGGCGACGTCGCCGTAGGTCGCGACCCGGCCGGGCGGGATGTCCTGCACCACCTCGAGCATTCGAGCGGCCAATGCGCGATCCATGCTTGCAGTTCACACGGCGCGCCCGGTCGGACCTGGCCCGGGTCGCCGGCGGAACCGGCTGTCGGTGACCCGTGATGGGATCGCACCATGGTGCTGGTGACGGAAAATCACGCCGCGATACCGCGGTTGCGGTTGCGGCCGCTCCCGGCACAGGCCTCGACGGTCCCGCTGTCGGCCGAGCAGCACGCCGTGGTGTCGCACCGCAGCGGGCGGTTGCGGGTTCTCGCCGGTCCGGGGACGGGAAAGACGACCACTCTGGTCGAAGCCGTGGCCGAGCGCATCGAAGGGGCGGGGGTCGCCCCTGAGAACATCCTGGTCCTGACCTTCTCGCGGCGGGCCGCACGCGAGTTGACCGACCGCATCACCCGTCGGCTGTCGTTGACGACGCGCGAACCGATCGTGCGGACACTGCATTCGTACGCCTATTCGCTGCTGCGGGCCCGTGCGGCCCGCCAGGGCGAACCGCCGCCGCGACTGCTGCAGGCCGGGGAGTCGGACCTGATGGTCCGGGAACTGTTGCAAGGGCAGCGGGAGGACGGTCGTGAGGAGTGGCCGGACTGGCTCCGCGGGGCCATCGGGACCCCCGCTTTCGCCGCCGAGCTGCGCGATCTCCTGCTGCGCACGGCTGAACGCGGGGTCACACCCGCGCGACTGGCCGAGTGGGGGCGTCGGCGGCGTCGCCCGGAGTGGGTCGCGGCCGCCAGATTCGCCATCGAGTACCAGGACGTTGCCGATCTGCGGCAGGGCAGCAGCGGTTTCGGGGCCGCCCTCGACCAGGCCGAGCTGACCGGGGCGGCGCTTGCGCTGCTGGCCGATCCCGTGCTGCTGGCTCAGGAACAGGCCCGGGTACGACGCATCTTCGTCGACGAGTACCAGGATGTGGATCCGGCGCAGGCGAGGCTCATCTCGGCCATCGCCTCCGCAGCGGACGAACTGGTGGTCTTCGGTGATCCGGACCAGGCCATCTACGCCTTCCGCGGGGCCGATCCGTCGGCGCTTCGTGATCTGGTGGTCGACCGCACCGTTCATCTGACGCGGACGCACCGTCTGCCCCCGGGCCTGGCGGCGGCTGCCCAACGAATCTCCGGCCGGTTGCCCGGTCAATCAGAACACCGGTCGCTGCAGACCACGTCCTCTCCGTTCTCCGGCGAGCCGGTAGTTCGCCTGCTGTCCAGTCCCGCCCAGGAAGCCGCCTTCGTCGCCGATGAACTGCGTCGCGCCCACCTGAAGGACGGCGTGCCGTGGTCCTCGATGGCCGTGCTCGCCCGTTCGCCGGCGGCAGTGCTCCCGGCCGTGCGACGGGCCTTCGCCGCTGCCGGCATTCCGCTCGCCGCGGCCGCCGGTTCCGCGCGGCTGGTGGACGAGCCGGTAGTCGCCACTTTGGTCTGCGTGCTGGACATCGGTCGCCGTCCGGAGTCGCTGACCGGTGAGATCGCGCTCGAGCTGCTCGCTTCACCGGTGGCCGAACTGGGCCTGGCTCAGATCCGACGGTTGCGACGCAGCCTGCGGCGTTGGCGCCCCGGAGCGGGTTCGTCTTCCGACCTGCTCGCCGCGGCAATCGCCGGCGGTCCCTTGCCGGACGACCTGCCCGACGACGTCGCGGCCCCCCTGCGGCGCCTGCGGTCGATGGTGCAGATCGCTCGCGACGGTGCCGCTGATCCGTCTGGCGAACAAGTGCTGTGGGATCTCTGGCAGGCCACCGGTCTCCCGGACCGCTACCTCGCCGAATCGCTGCGCGGTGGCCGTGCGGCCCAGCGGGCCGATGCGGGTCTGGACGGGGTCATCGGCCTGTTCGCCCTGGCCGCCGACCTCGCCGAACGACTGCCGCACGCCGGCGTCGGCGCGGTCATCGACGCCGTCACCGGCCAGCGCATCGCGAGCGACCCCACGGCCCGTGAACGGCGGTCCGCATCGGGCGTCGCTGTGCTGTCGGCGCATGCGGCCAAGGGACTGGAATGGGACGTCGTCGCGGTGGTGGGAGTGGCTGAGGGCCGGTGGCCCGTGCTCCAGTCCGGTACGTCGATGCTCGGAGTGGCGGAAGCCCTCGACGCGGCGCTCGGGGTACCCGCGGGCATCGACCCGCCGGACCGGCTCGAGGACGAACGACGGTTGTTCTACGTCGCCATCACCCGGGCCCGACGACGTCTCATCGCGACCACCGCGGTCGATCAGGACACGGTGCCGTCCCGGTTTCTCACCGAACTGGCCGGGTCGGAGGATCTGCCGACAGGGTGGCCCGAAGCGGCCGACCACGGCCGCCGGCGGGGCCTGCGCCTCGTCGATCTGGTCGCCGACCTCCGGCGGGCCGTCTGCGATCCGGCGACGCCGCCGGGGGAGGCCCGGACGGCCGCGGAGCATCTGGCGACGCTGGCCCTCGCCGGTGTACCGGGGGCTCATCCGCAGGACTGGTACGGGCAGCACGAGGTGTCGACGGACCGCGCCCCGGTCGCGGATTCTGCGGCGGTCACCGTTTCCCCGTCCGCGGTCGAGGCCGTGTTGACCTGCCCGCTGCGTGCCGTCCTGGAACGGCGGGGCGGCCGCGGTCGGGTCGAGCAGCCGCAGGTCGACGGGATCGTCGTGCACGCCCTGGTCGACGGCCTCGCCCGGGGGCTGACGAAGGACGAGCTGACCGTCGAGCTCGACCGCTTCCTCGACACGCGTCAGGGGCAGGCGGCCTGGCTGCGGGCTCGGCACCGCCGCGTCCTGCTGGCGATGCTCGATGCCGCGGTCATCTGGCACGCCGAGAACGCCATCCATCGGCAGACGATCGGATCCGAGGTGGCGCTGCGCGTCGCCGTGCCGCCGCCCGGCCCCGAAGCCCCTCACCCTGACGGCCCGCCGCCGCCGGAACCGGCTCCGCCGGGGGCACCGGATCGGCGGGTGTGGCTGACCGGTCGGGTCGATCGGTTGGAGCGCCGCGCCGATGGTCGCGTGGTGATCGTCGACTTCAAGACGGCGGCTACCAAGGTGACCAAGGCGCAGGCGGCCGAGCACCCCCAGCTGGCCGTCTACCAATTGGCTGTCGAGTGGGGGGCGTTCGACGATGTCATCGGTCGGTCGAGCTCCGGCGGCCCCGACGAATCGGACGTCCCCGCGACGGGCAGGAGAAGCGGCGGTGCGGAACTGGTCTACCTGCGCGGCGGGCGCCCGCAGGTTCTGGAGCAACCGCCCATCGACCCGACCAGCATGGGCATCTGGCAGGACGCCGTACGGGGTGCCGCCGAGGCATTGGCGTCGGCTGTGCTGCCGGCGGTCGAGAACGCCCGCTGCGATCGGTGTCCCGTCCGCGGGTCGTGTCCATTGCGCCCTGAGGGGCGCCAGGTGACGCGATGAGATACACCCCGGCGCTGTCCGCGGCCGAACTGGCCGGTCTGCTCGGTCTGCCCGGCCCGACCCCGGAGCAGACCATCGTCATCGAAGCGCCCCTGCATCCGGCCCTGGTGGTCGCCGGGGCCGGTTCGGGCAAGACGGAGACGATGGCGGCGCGGGTGGTGTTCCTCGTCGCCAACGGTTTGGTGCGCCCGGATCAGATCCTCGGTCTGACGTTCACTCGCAAGGCCGCAGCCCAATTGGCCCAACGGGTCCGTCGGCGGTTGCGGGCTCTCACCCAGGCCGGTGTCCCACTCCTTCCCGCCCCGCCCTCGTCCGCCGGTCCGGACCGGTCGGCCCATCGGCCCATGGACGCGTCGGTACCGCGGGCCGGCGAGTCCGCCGGCGAGCCCGTGGTGTCGACGTACCACGCCTTCGGCGGCCGGTTGATCTCCGAGTACGGGGCCCTGGCCGGGGTGGAATCGGCCGCCACCGTGTTGACCCCCACTGCCGCCTGGCAGCTCGCCCGTCGGGTCGTCGCCCGGTGGGACGGCGATCTCGACGCCGATCTCAGCCCGGACGCCGTCACCGAACGCCTACTGGCGATCTCCGGTTCTCTCGCCGATCACCTCGTCGAGCCGGCGGACCTGGAACGCGAACTGGACCGCATCCTGTTGTCGCTGCAGTCCGCCCCACCATCGCCGCGCCAGAAGTCCCTGCTGCACAGCGGCTTGGCCAAGCACGTCAAACCGCTGCAGGACCGCCGGTGGATCCTGCCGCTGGTCCGGGCGTTCCGGGCCGCGAAACAGGAACGAGGGGTCATCGACTTCGCGGACCAGATGCAGATCGCCGCCCGTCTCGTCGCCGAGCATCCGGGCATCGGGGAGAGCCTGCGCGATCGGTACCGCGTGGTCCTGCTGGACGAGTACCAGGACACCGGCCATGCCCAGCGGGTGTTGTTGCGCGGCGTCTTCGGCGCCGGGACACTGCCGACCTCCCGTCCGGGCGCGGGACCGCCCGCTGCCGGGACGGCAGCGCTGGCCGCGCCGCCACCGTTGGGCCATCCGGTCACCGCGGTCGGCGATCCTGTGCAGTCCATCTACTCCTGGCGAGGCGCGTCCGCCTCCAACCTGCCGGCCTTCGGCCGGGATTTCCCGCTGTCCGACGGTCGAGCGGCTCCGACGTTCACGTTGCTGACCAGCTTCCGCAATCCGATCTCGGTCCTGACCTTGGCCAATGTCGCCTCCGCGCCGATTCGCCAGCCGGGCCCGGGTACGGACCTACCTGCGGCTGCTCCCGGGGCGGGCGGGGGTGGCGCCGCCGTGGTCGGCGAACTGCGCCCCGCTCCGAGTGCCTCCGCCGGGACGGTGCGACACGGGTTGTTCCGCACCGTCGCCGACGAGGACACCTGGGTGGCCGCCGAGATCGCTGAATTATGGCGAGCGGCCGGCGCCCTACCTCGTGATCCCGGCGACCTGCCGGACGGCTCGACCTCGGTGAAGACCAGCGAACTGCCCGCTCTCCCCGTCGGCGGGACACCGCCGGAACCACCCACCACGGCCGTCCTGGTACGGCGCCGAGCCGACATGGCCGGTATCGCCGCGGCGTTGCGGCAGCAGGGGCTACCGGTCGAGGTCGTCGGACTCGGTGGCCTGATCGACGAACCGGAGGTCGCCGACCTGATCGCGACGCTGCGGGTCCTGGTCGATCCGACCGCGGGCGCAGCCGCCCTCCGCATCCTCACCGGTGCGCGCTGGCGTCTGGGTCCGGCCGACCTGGAAGCGCTGCACCGCCGCGCGGCGTCATTGGCCGGCCGAGTCGCCGACGCCGCAGGGGCGGTTGGCCGTACGAGCGCGGTGTCCGCGGTGAGATCGGCGCTGGGCGAGCTGTCCGAGGGCGAGGACATCGACGCGGCCTCGCTCGTCGACGCCTTGGCCGACCCGGGCGACGCCGCCGCGTACTCGACCGAAGGTCATCGACGGCTGTCCCGACTCGGCGCCGAGCTGGACCGGCTCCGGGCTCGGTTACAGCAACCCCTGGCCGAGCTGGTGTCCGACATCGAGCGGACCATCGGTGTGGAGATCGAGGTGCAGCTCACCGGTGGGGCGGGTCGCGCCCATCTCGACGCCTTCGCCGACGTGGTCGCCGCCGTGGCGGCGACCGGTGCCGGCCCCTTGGAGCTGCTGGACTACGTGGACGCCGCCGCCGAGCGTGAGGACGGGCTCTCGCCGGGGGAGGTGCCCGCTCCCGCCGGTCAGGTGCAGGTGCTGACGGTGCACGCGGCGAAGGGGTTGGAGTGGGAGATCGTCGCCGTCCCGCACCTCACAGCCGGGGTGTTCCCCAGTGGCCGCGGCGGGACGTGGTTCGGCGACCCGTCACAACTGCCCCCCACGCTGCGCGGTGACCGGGCGGACCTGCCGGCCTTCGACCTGCCGCCCGGCGCCGACCAGAAGGAGCTCGCCAATCGACTGGCCGATCACGTCGAGGCCTTCCGAGAGTTCCGGCTCACCGAGGAACGCCGCCTGCTGTACGTGGCGCTCACCCGATCCGAGCGGGTCCTGCTGCTGTCGGGCCATCACTGGGGTGCCGGCACCAGCAAACCCGCGGGTCCCAGCCCGTTCCTCACCGAGCTCGCCCCCGTCGCCACCGAGTTCGGGGCACCCGACGCCTGGGAACCGACGCCCACCGACTGCGACAGCGCCCCCCTGGTTCCCCGGACCTCGACGTGGCCGTACGACCCGCTGGGCGAACGGCGAGCTTTCGTCGAAGCGGGTGCCGCCCGCGTGTTGGCCGCACTCGCCAGCGCCGCCCGCCCCGGCCACCCGGCGTCGGAGTCGCGGGCCGACCTGCTCACCCGGCCCGACGCCGGTAGTGCCCTCACCGTTGCCGTCGACGCCGACCAATCGGACGCCGCGGGATCAGCGGTCTCCGCCGCCGACCCACGGGGATGGCGCCGCGACCTCACTGTGCTGCTCGCCGAACGGGCCGCCCGCCAACAACCCCGTATCGATGTCCCCCTGCCCTCCGACCTGTCGGTGTCCCGCCTGGTCGATCTGGCCGAGGATCCGGCGGCTGTGGCCCAGCGGTTGCGCCGACCGATGCCGCTCGCGCCGTCGAGCCAGGCCCGACGGGGTCAGGCGTTCCACTCCTGGCTGGAGACGTTCTTCCGCGGCGACGCGCTGGTCGGGCTGGAGGAACTCCCCGGAGCCGAGGACCGGGCCGTCGGCGCCGACCCGGACCTGTCCCGGTTACAGGACGCCTTCCGCCGCAGCGACTGGGCCGGTCGGGTCCCCATCGACATCGAAGTGCCGTTCTCTACGCGGATCGCGGGGACCGGGGTGCGCGGCCGGATCGACGCCGTCTTCGCCGATCCCGATGGCGGCATCACCGTCGTCGACTGGAAGACGGGGGCCCCGCCGCCGTCCGAGCACCGGGACGCCGGCGACGTCCAGCTCGCCTGTTACCGCCTGGCGATGAGCGAGCTGACCGGCATCCCGGTCGAGCTGGTGCGGGCGGTTTTCCACTACGTGGGCTCGAACCGCACCGTCGCTCCGCGGCGGCTGCTGGACGCCGCCGGCATCGGTCGACTGCTCGCATCCGCCGTCGTCACCGATGCGGGAGAGGACACTGAAGCGGACACTGAACCCGACGCAGGACCACCGACACCATCAGCGGCCCATGACGAATGGGATGCCGGGGATCGCGCCGGGCAGTCACCATGGTCGGCATGAGCGCTGCGCCCGTCCCTGTCGAGTCCGCCGTGGTGTTGCGTGGCCGCCCCCTGCCCGCCGGTCGAGCGGCTGTGATGGCGATCGTCAATCGCACTCCGGACAGCTTCTACGACGGGGGTGCAACGTTCACCGACAGCGCGGCGATGGCCGCGGTCGACCGTGCCGTCGCCGAGGGGGCTGATCTGGTCGACATCGGGGGAGTGAAAGCCGGAGTCGGGGAACCGGTCTCCATCGCCGAGGAGATACGGCGGGTCGTGCCGTTCGTCGCCGCTGTCCGCGAACGGCATCCGGACCTGATCATCAGCGTCGACACCTGGCGGGCCCCGGTTGCCGAGGCGGTGTGCCGAGCCGGAGCGGACCTCATCAACGACACGTGGGCCGGAGCCGACCCCGAGGTCGCCGCCGTCGCCGCGGAGTACGGCACCGGGATCGTCTGTTCGCACACCGGAGGTGCGGCCCCCCGAACCAACCCGTACCGCGTCGAGTACGACGACGTCGTGGCCGCGGTCATCGCCGAGACCACCGCCGCCGCCGAGCGGATGGTGGGGCTGGGCGTTCCGCGCGCCGGCATCCTCATCGACCCCACCCACGATTTCGGCAAGAACACGTGGCACGGTCTGGAACTCGTCCACCGCACGCGGGACCTGGTGGCCACCGGCTGGCCGGTCCTGATGGCCCTGTCCAACAAGGACTTCATCGGCGAGACCCTGGACCTGGCCGTCGACCAGCGGGTGGAAGGCACGCTCGCCGCCACTGCGATCGCCGCATGGCAGGGGGCGGCCGTCTTCCGTGCCCACCAGGTGAGGGCGACCCGACGGGTGGTCGACATGGCCGCGGCGATCGCCGGCACCCGGGACCCGTCCTCCCCTCTGCGCGGCCTTGTCTGACGAGCGTCCTCCCAACCCGTCGGATCGTGGACCAGCCACCATCCGACGCGGAACCGGCTGTCGAGCGTCGTTCCCGGCCCGCTGTCGGTGCCACATGGCACCATCGCGACCATGACCACCGTCCTGCAGTACGTGATCGTGGCCGCCCTCATCGGGGCGGTCGTCTTCGCGATCGCGGTCTTCGTCTTCGGCCGCGGCGAACAGCTGGCCCCGCTCTCCCCGCGGACGTCACCGACCGAGCTGCCGGACGGTGCGATGACCGGGTCGGACGTGGAGTCGCTGCGATTCGCCATGGCCTTGCGTGGATACCGGATGAGCGACGTCGACTGGGCGCTGTCCCGGCTCGGCGCTGAGATCGACCGGCTGCGAAGCCAGGTCAGCGAACTCGGCGGCGACCCGAGTGCGGGTGGCCGGCCACCGGGAGTGCCGGTGGGCGTAGCGGTGGCCACTCACCCGGCCGCCGATGGCACCGGGCCGGAGTCGGGTCGCGTCGAGCCGGGTTCCTCGGACTCTGGGTCGGCATCGTGACGGCCCGCGTGGAGGTCGCGGTCATGACGACGGCCGATCCGGAAGCGGCGTTCGCGGCGATCGTCGACCTGGCGATACAGGAACGTTGGATGGTCGGCACCCGCTTGTACCCGTTGGCCGGTGACGTCGATCTCCCGGCGGTGGGGGCGCGACTGGCCGCGTTCACTGGCCTGGGCGACGTCGGCTTCCTCGACGTCATGTCGGTCACCGAGTACGACCCGCCGCACCGGTGGGTGGTCCGCCACGACGGCGCGTTCGTGCAGGGCGTCGGCATCTTCCTCGTCGAGGCGGTCGACGGGCGAACCCGGGTGACGTGGATCGAGGATCTTCAACTGCCTTTCGGCATCATCGGCCGGCTCGGCTTTCCCCTGGTGCGCCCCCTTGCCCGGCTGGGCGTGTGGTTCTCGTTGCAGCGGCTGGCGCGCGAGGCCGAGCAGCTCGCCCGTCGCCCGGTGGCGGGATGACCGTGTCGGTGACGGACGGCCGGGAGCGTTGCGCCTGGGCGTTGTCCACACCCGACTACGTCGCCTACCACGACGACGAGTGGGGCCGGGAGCTCCACGGCGACGACGCCCTGTTCGAACGGATGGCCCTGGAAGGTTTTCAGTCCGGGCTCAGCTGGTTGACCATTCTGCGCAAGCGGAACAACTTCCGGTCCGCCTTCGCCGGCTTCTCGATCGACCGGGTGGCCGGGTTCGGCCCGGACGACGAGGCTCGGCTACTGGCCGACACCGGGATCGTCCGCAACCGGGCCAAGATCACGGCCACCATCAGCAACGCCCGCGTGGCCGCCGAACTCCCCGACGGACTCGACGCCCTGCTGTGGTCGTTCGCCCCCACCGGTCGGACCCACCGGCCGACCCAGCTGGCCGATGTCCCGGCGATGACGGCGGAGTCCACCGCGATGGCCAAGGCCCTGAAGAAGCGGGGCTTCCGCTTCTTCGGCCCCACCACCGCCTATGCGCTGATGCAAGCCACCGGCATGGTCGACGACCACGTCGCCACCTGCTGGCGGGCGGAAGCGGAGCCCATCAGCACGAGCGGCTGAACCGCCGGGCCACGTGGACGGGATCAGCGGGTATCGGAGGTCAGACTGCGCTTGCCCCGTGGTCGTGGTCGAGGCGGTGTGGCCACCGGTTCGTCGTCATCGGCTGCCGGGTCGGCGTCGCTGGCGGTCGTGCTGGCGTGAATCGATCGATGTACGGGGGACATGTCAGCGGCGGCCGCGTGTCCGGAATCTTCGTCGTCATCGGCATCGCCGGTGGTGATCACCGCGACTCCGGACTCCAGGTCGATCCGGGGATCCACCTCGCGCGAATCACCCTCCTCCTCGCGGATGAGGGCCTTGGCCCGGCGTTCTTCCTGCTCGTGACGCATGCCGGGGTTGAAGAGCGCCCCCAGTTCTCCCATCGGTCCCACCTGGTCAGGCTACGTCACCCGACCGTCGAGGGTCGGGCTTGCCGGCCCGGCGGGAGTGGTGCGACCCGGAGTCCGTCCGCACGCAGGCGGCCACGCTGACCAGCCAGAGGCAGATCCGCAGAAGATTGTCCGGTGCCGTCCGGACCGGCGAGTTCCCGCTGGTCCGTTCGATGGGGGAGAATGGACCGTCCGCGATCGATCGCGGGTCAGATCGCCCGTGCCGGACCCGTCCGGCGGGGCCGTGAAGTCAGAAGATGGTGGAGGGAGTCGCAGATGGCGGCCATGAAGCCCCGTACCGGGGATGGTCCCCTGGAAGTCACCAAGGAGGGCCGCGGGATCGTCATGCGCGTTCCCCTCGAGGGTGGCGGTCGTTTGGTGGTCGAGATCTCGGCCGACGAAGCCTCCGCCCTCGGTGACGCGTTGAAGGCTGTCGTCTCCTGACGTCTGCGGTCGCCAGGCTGCGCAGACCGTGAGCGCCCGGGCGGTGGGGTCCCCACCGACCCGGGCGCAGCCGTCTGCCCGGTCGAACACCCGGTCTAGAGCAGGGACCGGTAAAGCTCCACGGTCTGCTCGGCGATGGCCGTCCAGGAGAATTGGGACTGAGCCCGCTCGCGACCGGCCCGCCCGTATTCCCGAGCCCTGGTCGGGTCCGCGACGACCGCGTTGACCGCGTCGGCGATGCCGCGCTCGAAGCCCTCGGCGTCCGCGCTGTCGTAGTGCACCAGCGTCCCGGTGACCCCGTCGTCGACGACCTCGGGGATGCCGCCCACGTCGCTGGCCACGACCGCCGCCCCGCAGGCCATGGCCTCCAGGTTGACGATGCCCAGCGGCTCGTACACCGAAGGGCAGACGAACACGGTCGATGCGCTCAGCACCTGCTTGACCTGTGGCAGGGTCAGCATCCCGTCGAACCAGAACACGCCGGGACGGGCGGCCTGCAGCTCCTCGATCGCCGCCTTGGTCTCGGCCGCGATCTCCGGCGTGTCCGGCGCCCCGGCGCACAGGACGAGCTGGATCTCCCGGTCGAAGTGGTGCGTCGCCGCGATGAGGTGCCCGACGCCCTTCTGGCGGGTGATGCGTCCGACGAACGAGGCGATCGGCGCGTCGAGATTCACCCCCTTGTCGACGAGCAGGTCCCGCTCGGCCGACGGCTGGTAGATCTCGGTGTCGATGCCGTTACGGATGACGTGGACCCGGTCGGGGTCCAGCGCGGGGTAGCTCTCGAGGATTCCGTCCTTCATGCCCGCCGACACCGAGATGATCGCGTCGGCCGCCTCGTAGGCCGTCTTCTCGGCCCAGGACGACAACCGGTAGCCGCCGCCCAGCTGCTCGGCCTTCCACGGGCGGTGCGGTTCCAGTGAGTGCGCGGTGACCACGTGCGGGACCCCGTGCAGGAGCTTGCCCAGGTGCCCGGCCATGTTCGCGTACCAGGTGTGCGAGTGGAGGAGCTCCACCCCGGCCGTGGCCGCCACCATCGACAGGTCCACCGACAATGTGGTCAACGCGGGGTTGGCGCCGGTCAGGGTGGCGTCCGGCCGATGGCCGACCGCGCCGGGGCGGTCGTCGCCGAAGCAGTGGACGTCGACGTCGATCAGCTTGCGCAGCTCGCGCACCAGGTATTCGACGTGGACGCCGGCGCCGCCGTAGACGTCCGGTGGGAACTCGCGGGTGAGGATCGCCGTATGCACCTGGGCAATGTAACGACGCGACGGGGCCCGCGCCGCGCGAGGACCCGGGTGGGTGTGAGGGGGCCGAGGAGCGGACACGTTCGGGCGCGAACGGGTCCGGTTCAGCCGCCGGCGCTGCCCGTTTCGGACCGGGTCGGTCTCGGGTGGGGGGTGCCGCGCGAAAGCTCGCCGCCCCGTCTACTGTCTGCCCCATGGCGAAGCCCAAGGTGCTCGGGATCGTGTTGGCCGGCGGCGAAGGCAAACGGCTCTGGCCGTTGACCGCGGACCGGGCCAAGCCCGCGGTGCCGTTCGGTGGCAACTTCCGACTGATCGATTTTGTCCTGTCCAACCTGGTGAACGCGGGCTACCTCAAGATCTGCGTGCTCACCCAGTACAAGTCGCACTCGCTCGACCGCCACATCACGACGTCGTGGCGGATGAGCCAGTTGATCGGCAACTACGTGACGCCGGTGCCGGCGCAGCAGCGCCTCGGTCCGCGGTGGTACACCGGCAGCGCCGACGCGATCCTGCAGTCGCTGAACCTGGTGTACGACGAGAACCCCGACTATCTCGTCGTTTTCGGTGCGGACCACGTGTACCGCATGGATCCGTCCCAGATGGTGCAGGCGCACATCGAGTCAGGTGCCGAGGCGACGGTGGCCGGTATCCGGGTACCGCGTCGGGAGGCGACCGCCTTCGGCGTCATCCAGACCGGGGCGGACGGCTACACGATCGACCAGTTCCTGGAGAAGCCTGCCGACCCGCCCGCGGTGCCGGACGACCCGGACGTCGCCTATGCGTCCATGGGCAACTACGTCTTCAGTACCAAGGCGATGATCGAGGCGCTGAAGGAGGACGCCGCCGACGAGTCCTCCGCGCACGACATGGGCGGCAACATCATTCCGATGTTCGTCAAGCGGGGGACGGCGCACGTCTACGACTTCGCCCGCAACAAGGTGCCGGGTGCGACCGATCGGGACGCCGGATACTGGCGCGACGTGGGTACCCTCGACGCCTACCACGACGCGCACATGGACCTGGTGTCGGTCGAGCCGATCTTCAACCTCTACAACCGGGCCTGGCCGATCTTGTCCCTCCCGCCGACCCTGCCGCCGGCCAAGTTCGTCGAAGACGGCACCGCGCGTGACTCGATGATCTCCGCTGGTTCCATCATCTCCGGGGCCACGGTGACGCGGTCGGTGGTCTCCGAGGACGTGCACATCAATGCCGGGAGCCGCGTGGAGGGTTCCGTGCTGCTGCCTGGCGTGCGCATCGGCCGTAATGCCGTCGTCCGGCACGCCATCCTCGACAAGAACGTCGTGGTCCCCGACGGGGCCAAGGTCGGCGTCGACGTGGATCTGGACAACGACCTCTACACCGTCAGCCCCGGCGGCATCACGGTGGTCGGCAAGAACATCACCATCGCCCACTGACGACGGTGCACGAACGCCCCGGCCGGACCACCGGTCGGGGCGTCGTCGTGTCGGGCTCCGGCGCGGCCGGTGCGGGCGACCTCAGGCCGTGGGGCGGGGCAGCCGAACGGGGCAGCCGGACGTGTACGAACGGTCGTACTCGAAGTGCCAGGCCTCGTTGTCGTAGATGCGGCAGAAGCCCAGTCGCCCGTCGGTCTCCTCCAGCCAGGTGTAGGCCGCGTAGGGCTGGACGTCGATGGCACGTCCCAGGACGTGGGCGGACTTCTCGGGCGGCAGAACGTACTGGGCGGCCATCTCGGCGCCGTACTTCTGGACGTAGTCGTCGAAGGTGGCCTGTTGCTGGCCTCGGCTCCGTTTGCCGTCGGCCAGGCACATCTGCACGTCGTCCACGGCGGCCAGTGCGCGCGCGGCCGTCCATGCCGCGGCGATGTCCGTGCGCAGGCCCTGGGTGGTCTCGTCGGTGTACCGCGGGTCGACGGCACAAGGGGTGCCGCTGTCGTCCCCGGCGGTATCCGGATCGACGGCCGCGGTCTGGTCCACCGCGGCGGCTGCCGCCGCGACGGCGGCGTCCGCCACCGACTGCCGCGCGGCGAGCGGGAGCCCGGGCGCGGTCGTCCCGACGGACGATGTGGCTGCGGCCGCCGAGGCCGATGCCGCCGCGGCGATCGAAGCGGCCGACGAGGACGCCGCAGCGGCCGCCGAGGCCGCTGCCACCGAGGACACCGACGCGGCCGAGGACGCGGACGCGAGCGAGGCCACCGACGCGGCGGAGACCGACGACGCCGACGAGGCAGAGGCCGCGGAGGACGCCGCAGCGGCGGACGCGGCGACTTCGGCCTCGGATGCGCCGCAGGCGGCGGTGGCCGACGCGATCGTCAGGACGGCCAGGGCTGCGGCCGCCGAGCGACGCCCGGCAGGAGTGGATCGCCGGACAGACAGTCGGGCAGTGATGCGGCGGTGGGGACGACGGGGCATCAGCCGCGGCGGACCGCGGTGAGCAGGCCGTCACCGACCGGCAGCAGTGCGGCGACCAGTGTCTCGTCGTCGCGCACGGCCCGTCCGGCATCACGCACGGCCACTGTGTCGGCGTCGCGTTGTGTCGGATCGGCCACCCGGTCGCCGGCGAAAGCGCCGTCCATCACCAGTAGCCCGCCCGGTCGCAGGAGCCGCACGGCCTCGGCGACGTACTGCGGGTACTCGCTGCGGTCGCCGTCGATGAATACGACGTCGTAGGCGCCGTCGGTCAGCCGGGGCAGGACGTCGAGCCCTCGGCCGTTGATCAGTCGCGTGCGGCCGGGAGCGATGCCGGCGTCGGCGAACGCCCGGCGGGCCGCCCGCTGGTGTTCGGCCTCGATGTCGATGGTGGTCAGGATGCCGTCCGGGGTCATGCCCGCGAGCAGACTGACGCCGCTGACGCCGACACCCGTGCCGATCTCGACGACCGCTCGGGCGTTCACCGATGCGGCGAGAAAGGTGAGAGCGGCCGCGGTCCCGGACCCGGTGGCCGCGCAACCGAGCTGGGCGGCGCGATCACGCGCGGCGACCACCGTCTCGGACTCGGGCACGAAGAACTCCGCGTATGTCCGGCTGCTCGTCAACGGGGAACCTCCTGGTGTGCGGGTGCGCCGTCGTGGTCGCCGCCGCCGCTGGCGAAGACTACCGGGCGGGGCGAGTCGCCTCGGCCAGGCGCACCGGCCCCACGGGGGACGGCTCGCGGCCGCGGCGGGTCGAGTTCACACTCGGCTCACATCCGGCTGGTCGAAAATGACGGAGCGACCGGAAGGTCGCGCGACCCGGAGGTGGTTCCCCTGCCCATCCTGCCCGCCCCGAACGGCATCGAGCCGGTCGGAGCCGACAGATCAGACCGAGACCCGTCCCTGGCCGTCGAGCCCGGTGCGGCCCAGCCGGCCGAGTGGGTGGTACCGGCCTGGGACCAGGTGGTCCGCGACCACGGTGATCGGGTCTTCCGGCTCGCCTACCGGTTGTCCGGCAACGTGCACGACGCCGAGGACATCACCCAGGAGACCTTCATCCGCGTCTTCCGTTCCCTGGAGGGGTACCGTCCCGGTTCCTTCGAGGGCTGGTTGCATCGCATCACCACCAATGTGTTCCTCGACCTCGTGCGGCGCCGTCAGCGCATTCGCATGGAGGCCCTGCCCGAGGAGACCGAGCGCATCGCGGGTCGCGAGCCGTCCCCGGAACAGGCGTTCTCCGACGCGAACCTCGACCCCGACCTGCAGGCCGCGTTGGACGACCTGCACCCCGATTTCCGGGCCGCCGTCGTGCTCTGTGATGTCGAGGGGTTGTCCTACGAGGAGATCGGAGCAACCCTGGGAGTGAAGCTGGGCACGGTGCGCTCCCGGATCCATCGGGGGCGTCTGGCCCTGCGGGACGGATACGAACGACGTCGCGCGGCCCGATCTCAGGAGGTCGGTCCGGGCGCGAGGCAACCCGTGGAGGTGATGCGGTGACGTCCGCCTTCCCCGACCACCTGAACCTGGACACGATCGTCGCGTTCGTCGACGGCGAACTGGGTATGACACCGTTCCAGCGAGCGGCCGCGCACATCGAACACTGCCCGCAGTGCCGGGCCGAGGTCGCCGAACAGCAGGCTGCTCGCAGCTGGCTGCGGTCAGCGGCCTGTCCGACCATGCCACCCGACCTCATGGCCAGTCTGCGGTCCATCCCGGTGGCGGCCCCACCCCCCGGCCCGCTGCCGGGTGTGTCGATCGACCCCCGCACCGGCCGGGCCTACCGCACGGCCGACGGTCTGCGGTCCACGGGACGTGGCCGCCTCTTCCGCATCGGGACCGGCGCGCTGGTCATCGGACTGGCCGTGGGTGCGGTCGTCGTCACCTCCTCCGCGGATCAGCAGAGTCAGCCGGTTCCGCGCCCGGATCACGTGCAACCGGCCAGTTGGCCCCTCGAATCGCCCTGACGTTCTCTCCTGATCGGGTCGGGACGGTGGTGTCGCCGGCTTGGTCGACCCCTGCGCTGTGGCCGCTCACGTAGCCTGGCGCCGATGACCCGTCGCGGTCGTCGCGGAGCGGATCTGATCGGTCCTTTTCCGTGACACCACGCGCACGAGCAGGGGGACGCGTCCACGATGCAAGCCGCCGACGGCAACGGCCCTGGCCGTACCGTTCCCGAGCCGCAGCGCACACCACGGCCGCCGGACAGCCGGCCGTCGGCGAGCGCTTTCGGCCGTCCGGCCGGCGTGCCGGGTTCGTTCGCGCCGGGCGCTTCCGCGGTGGGCGGCATCGCCCTCGGCGACCCCCCGCTGCCGGCTCATCTGTCCGAAGCGTTCGGACGCCCGTCGCCTGACACGGAGAGCCTGCAGCGCCCCCGGCGAACACCACCGGAAGCGCCGGTGCCGCCGCCCCCGAATCCGTGGCGGAATCCCGCCGCGCCCGTGGCCCTGACTCCGCCCCATGACGAGGACGCACCGGCGGACGACCGACCTCCGGCCGAACGCTTCACCCTCCGCGAGGCGCTGTTCCAACGTCGACTGCGGTTGTCCGCCCTGATCGGAATGCTCGTCGCCGCCCTGGTGATCGGAGCGGTGGGCGCGGTCATCGGCGTCCTGGCGGCGAATCGCCTCCCGGCTGCGGTGATCGACCCCGATGCGACCCTCACCGCGGTTGATCCCGGCGTTGTCCGGGAGCCCGGATCGGTGTCCGAGATCGCCGCACGCGTGACCCCGGCGGTCGTCTCGCTGGAGATCCGGGCCGGGGACACCGGCGACACCGGCTCCGGCGTGGTCATCGATCCGGCCGGCTACGTGCTGACCAACAACCACGTGATCTCGTCGGCGGCGACCAACCCGTCCGCGCAGTTGACGGTGGTGTTCGCCGACGCGGCGGGCACCCGGGTGCCCGGGACCATCGTCGGCCGCGATCCGCTCACGGATCTCGCCGTCGTCAAGGTGGACGTCAGCAATCCGACGGTCGCCCAGCTCGGGGACTCCGACGCACTGGCGGTCGGCGATCCGGTGATCGCGATCGGTTCGCCCCTCGGACTGGCCGGAACCGTCACCACCGGGATCGTGTCCGCCAAGAACCGCCCGGTGAAGCTGTCCGGTGGCGGGTCGGACACCGACGCCGTCATCGACGCGATCCAGACCGATGCCGCGGTGAACCCGGGCAACTCCGGGGGGCCGCTGGTCGACGCCTCCGGTGCCGTCGTCGGGATCAACTCGGCGATCCGCACTCTCGGCGGCGAGTCCAGCGGGTCGATCGGTCTCGGTTTCGCCATCCCGATGAACTTCGCCCGCGGTATCGCCGAACAGCTCATCCGGACCGGGTCGGTCCAGCACGCGACCATGGGGGTCAACGCCCGATCGGCCACCGACGGCGTCACCGACGGTGCGCAGGTGCAGAACGTGCAGGCCGGGGGCCCGGCAGCGGCGGCCGGTATCGCCGAAGGCGACATCATCACCAAGGTCGGCGACCGCACGGTCGGCAACGCCAACGAGCTGATCGTTGCCGAACGGGCCCAGGCGGTCGGCGCGACCGTCCCGGTGACCCTTCTACGGGCGGGGCGCGAGGCCACGGTGAACGTCACGATGGCTGCGGTCTGACCGGAGTTCCTGATGCGCCGCCGGTCGCAGGTAGCCTGACGGAGCCGGCGGCGTGACCGACGAGTGCGCCGTCGAGACGGGGAGGTGGCCGGGTCCGTGTTCGGTCTGTCCTGGACCCAGATCGGGATCATCGTCGTGATCGGCGTTTTCCTGCTGGGCCCCGAGCGCATCCCCACCGCGGTCACCTGGGTGACCAGCACCCTGCGCAAGGTGCGCGGCATGGCCGTCGGCGCCCAGGCCGAGCTCCGTAAGGAAATCGGGCCGGAGATGGAAGAACTGCGGCGGCAGATCGCCGAACTGCAGTCGCTGAAGGAGATCCAGGAACTGCGGGAGCTCCGCGACCTGCACCCCAAGCGCATCATCGGGCGGAACCTGCTGGGCGAGGAGTTCTCCGGCGGGGTCAGCGGTTTCCTCGGGCTGAAGGATCAGCCGAACAGTGCGCAGCAGCCGCCCCCCGGGACCGGTGCGACGAGCGGTCGCGACGGGCTGATCAAGCCGGTGTCCGCGGTGCCGACCGCCGCCGCTGCCCCGTCGGCCCCCGCATCCGGCGCCACGCCGCCCGACGGCGCGACCGCCACCCGCGCGCCATCGGCCCCGCCGCCCTTCGATCCGGACGGCACCTGAGCGACCCGCGAACCGGTCAGCGTCGTGCGGCCGGGGAGATGCCCAGAGAGACGCCGGCCAGCGGACGCGCCCGCGCCGCCAACGCTGCCGCCACCTGCCGGAGCGCGTCGGTCGCCGGGCTGCTTCCCTCCGCCGCCACCACCGGCACACCGGCGTCCCCGGCGGTGCGGACGCCCACTTCCAGAGGAATCCGGCCGAGCACGGGAACATCGGTCCCGGTCAGCCGGCTGAGCGATGCCGCCACGGTGTCGCCGCCGCCGGTGCCGAAGACGTCCAGGGTGCTGCCGTCGGGCAGCACCAGCGCTGCCATGTTCTCGACGACCCCGACGACCCGCTGACGGGTCTGCAGGGCGATCGCCCCGGCCCGCTCGGCGACCTCGGCGGCCGCCGCCTGCGGGGTGGTCACCACCAGCAGTTCGGCGGTGGGGATGAGCTGCGCGGTCGAGATGGCGATGTCTCCGGTACCGGGCGGCAGGTCGAGGAGCAGCACATCCAGGTCGCCCCAGAACACGTCGGCCAGGAACTGCTGCAGGGCACGGTGCAGCATGGGCCCGCGCCAGACGACGGGGGTGTTGCCGTCGACGAACATGCCGACACTGATCACCTTCACCCCGTTGGCCTGCGGCGGCAGGATCATGTCGCCGACCCGGGTCGGACGGCCGGTCACGCCGAGCATCCGGGGGACGGAGAAGCCGTAGACGTCCGCGTCGAGCACCCCGACGGCCAGGCCGCGGGCGGCCAGTGCGGCCGCCAGGTTGACGGTGACGGTGGACTTGCCGACCCCGCCCTTTCCGGAGGCGACCGCGTACACCCGGGTCCGCGATTCCGGCCTGGCGAACGGGATCTCCCGGCCGGGGCCGCCCCGGAGCTTCTCCCGCAGAGCGGTGCGCTGGTCATCCGTCATCACGCCGAGGGTCAGGCGCAGGTCGGTCACCCCGGGAACGCCTCGCACGGCGGCGGTGACGTCGTTGACCAGCGTGTCGCGCAGGGGACAGGCGGCGATGGTCAACAGGACGGTCAGATCGACGCCGCCGCGCTCGTCGACGGCCAGGTCGGCGACCATGTCGAGTTCGGTGATGGGCCGGCGGATCTCGGGGTCCTTGACCGTGGCCAGCGCGGCGCGTACGCCGGCGACGTCCGGGAGGGGACCGGCGGAACCGGGAACAGACATCGATACCTTTTTCACGTGGATGACGAGGTGTCCGGTCCGGACCTGCGCCACGGACCGACTCCTTCACGGTACTGCCCGGTCCCCGTCCGGAACGC
Source organism: Nakamurella flava (assembly GCF_005298075.1). Lineage (NCBI taxonomy): Bacteria > Bacillati > Actinomycetota > Actinomycetes > Nakamurellales > Nakamurellaceae > Nakamurella > Nakamurella flava. Next base: position 1,164,448 of record NZ_SZZH01000001.1, on the reverse strand, counting down.
AAACCGGCAGGACGACGGCGGGGCGATCGGCCGCTGATCCGCAGTGCTCCGATCACCGGTTCCCATGCATCGCACATCCGTCCGTGCCATCGTGAAATGGTCAGTCATGAAGGGAGTGGTCCGCCGTGACCTCACCGATCAGCTTTCGGAGCGCCGCCACCGCGGTTCCCAGCCTTCCGACTCCGCCGACCGGGTTCGCCGTCGCTGCCTATCCGACCTACGCGCAGGCCCAGGGCGCGGTCGAGTACCTGATCAAGAACGAGTTCTCCATCCAGGACGTGACCATCGTCGGGTCCGATCTGCAGCTGGTGGAGCGGGTCATCGGCCGGTTGACGGCCGGCAAGCTGGCCGCCGCGGGCGCTGCATCCGGCGCCTGGATGGGCTTGTTCGTCGGTCTGCTGATGGGCTTCTTCGCGCCCGTCCAGGGTGGTGTCTTGGTCCTGATGCTGGTGTCGGTGCTGATCGGCGCGGCCTTCGGCGCGGTCATGGGGTACCTGGGGTATTCGGTGGCCAAGGGCCGCCGGGACTTCACCTCGGCCTCCCAGGTCGTCGCCCGTCGCTACGACGTGCTGTGCGAGCCGCGCTCGGCGGAGCAGGCGCGTGACCTGCTCACCCGCATGGAACTCGGTCAGCGCGGCTGACGCCCGCACCTCGTGTCACCGAACCCCGTCGGCCTGGCCGGCGGGGTTCGCTGCGTCAGCCCGGGGCGTGGGTCAGAGCCAGCCCTTCCGGCGCAACACGACGTACAGCAGCGTGCAGATGGTGACGATCAGGCCCAGCGCCATCGGGTAGCCGTACGTCCAGGTCAGCTCGGGCATGTTCTCGAAGTTCATCCCGTAGATGCCGGCGATGGCGGTGGGGATCAGCGCGATCGCGGCCCAGGCCGAGATCTTCCGCATGTCCTCGTTCTGCCGGGTGGTGACCTCGGTCAGTGCGGCGTTGATCAGGGTCGTCAGCAGTTCGTCGGCCGTGTTGACCTGTTCGCGCACTCCGGACAGATGGTCCTCGACGTCGGAGAAGTATTCCCGGATGCCGGCGGGCAACAACGGATGCGGGGTGTGGGACAGCACGTGCAGCGGGTTGGCCAGTGGTGCGACCGACCGGCGCAGCTGCAGCACCTGCTGCTTGAGCCGGTAGATCTCCTCGATGTCGATGGCCCGGTCCGGGTTGAAGACGGCGTTCTCGGCCTCGTCGATGTCGTCTTCCAGCGCGGCGATCACCTCGACGTACCGGTCGACGACGTTGTCGGCGATGGCGTGCAGGACGGAGACCGGGCCCAGGGCCAGCTGGTCGGGATGGGACTCGAGCCGGGCGCGCAGCGTCCCGAGGGCCTGGTGCTCGCCGTGCCGCACGGTGATGACGAACCTGCGGCCGAGGAAGACCATGACCTCCCCGGTCTCCACCACCTCCGCCGTCCGGTCCGGCTGGTCGGGTTCGCGGAACGTGACCGTCTTGAAGACCATGAACAGGTATTCGCGGTACCGGTCGAGCTTGGGCCGCTGGTAGGCGTGGACGGCGTCCTCGACGGCCAGCTCATGCAGACCGAACTGGCGGGCCACGGCGGCCATCTCGTCGGGTTCCGGTTCGAAAAGGCCCAGCCAGACGAACCCGCTGTCCGCCTCGCCGACCGCGTGCTTCGCCGCGTCGGTCGACGGGTCGCAGGCCACTCGGCGGCCGTCGATGTACGCGGCGCAGTCGACCAGAGCGGACTCCCGGGACACGGCGGCCCGGTCGTCGGTATCGACACCCGACGGGAGGGGCGGACGGACGCGACCCAGGCCCTGACGTACCCGCAGTGACGGCAACACGACGACCTCCTCCTGACCCCTTCGATGCCGAGCGTCGCGGAGTCGCGACGGTTCCGAGGGCCCGCCGGACCATAGTCCGCACCTTCGGGTGTCGGGCGACGGCGAGGTGGCCGGTCGGTGAACGCCGCGCGTGTGTGTGTCCGTCCCACCCCGGTGGGTAGGCGAAGATGGACCGCGATGCGCATCGACCTGCACACCCATTCCACGGCGTCGGACGGCACCGACAGTCCGGCCGAGCTGATGGCCGCCGCCGTCGCGTCCGGTCTCGACGTCATCGCCATCACCGATCACGACAACACGGGTGGGTGGGCGCCGGCCCTCGCGGCCCGTCCGGCCGAGTTGGCCGTCATCCGGGGAGCCGAGTTCTCGACCCTCATCCCGGGCGGTGGCCGGCTGGTCAGCGTGCACCTGCTGGGCTATCTGTTCGACCCGGCGGCGCCGGCGATCGTGGCCGAGCAGGCGCGGTTGCGGGACGAACGCCTGCACCGGGGCATGGGAATCGTCGATCGTATGGTGGCGGCGGGCGTCCCCATCTCCCGCCAGCAGGTCATGGAGATCGCCGGGGACGCCCCGGTGGGTCGACCGCATATCGGTCGGGCCCTGGTCGCCTCGGGCGTGGTCGCCTCGGTCGACGAGGCGTTCGCCTCGTACCTGGCCGGGCGCAGCCAGTTCTACGTCCCCAAGGCCGACACCGACCTCATCTCGGCCGTGGACATGATCGCCGCGGCGGGCGGGGTCAGCGTCATCGCCCACCCCCGGGGGCGGGGCGAGTTCCGGGCCCTGGATTTCGACACCGTCGCCATGCTGGTCGATCACGGCCTGGGCGGACTGGAGGTCGACCACCCCGACCACGACGACGCCGCGCGGGCCGAACTGGGTTCCTTCGTCGAGCGGCTGGGCCTGATCGCCACGGGGTCTTCGGACTACCACGGCACGAACAAGGTGCTGCGGCTCGGCCAGGAGACGACACGGGAGGAACAACTGGGCCGGATCCTGGCGGCATCGAGCGGGGTGGTGGCCCCGGTCGGACCGGGCGGCTCGCTCTGGTGATGGCCGGCTCGGTGTGCCGCGTCGACGAGTCGTCGCCCCGTCGACCCGCCGCGGTGCGGTGGATCGACGGCCTGGCGGGGCTGCTGACGGCCGGAATGCTGGTGGTCGGCGCGGTGTGGCTGGTCGGACGTCTGTTGGCGCCGTCGTTCGTCCCGGCCGCCGGGGCGGCCGGCGGCTCAGGGCCCTGGTGGGGGATCGGCCTACACCTGCTGGTCGGGGCTCTCGGTGAGTTCGCGCTGCGACGCCGGTCGAATCGCCGCGCAGGGCCGCGTCTGGTCGTCGACCTGGCGGTGATCGCGACAGTGGCCGCGGTGCTCTGGTTCGTCTGGGGCCGCTGAGCAGCCCTGCGGTCAGCTCAGGCCGACGACCTGGTCCCCACGGGTCTCGACGACCACGTCGCCGACGGCGCTCACGTCCACCCGCCCGGCCCAGCCGCCCCGGTCGACGGACAGCAGTGGCCGACTCGGATCGTCAAGGCCGTCCGACCGGGTCACCGGCTGCAGACCGGCGGCCACCGGCACCAGGAGCTGGTCGGGGTAGACGGCCGGCAGCCCGGTCACGTCGGCATGGACCCACCCGGCCTGCAGGTCGGACACGGTCACCGTGCTGGGCGCGAGCGCTTCGCTGGTGGGCACGGTCGACCCGGGCGCCGGGGTGAGTGTGCCGGCCGGGCTGGTCGACGTGGCGGGCGCGGTCCGTTGACTCGATGCGGTGGTGACCTCGAGGAGACTGCTGCCGATCAGCGAGTACCGCTGGGCGCCGGCGCGAACCGCCGGGGTCGGGACGACCCGGCCGTCGACCAATCGGTCGGCGGTGGCGATCGCGGCGGCGGGCACCGTGACGTCCGCGCGTGACTGGACCTGACCGGACGTGTCGTAGACGACCACCTCGGCGCCATCGCTCTTCGGCAAGAGCACGGCCACCGAATCGGCGGTGATGCCGACGATCCGGGCGAACTGCGCGCCGGTATCGATGGTCGCCCGGGGCGTGTGCTTGAAGACGTCCTGGTCGGCCGGCTTGTCCGGGGCGGAACCGGGGTCCGCCCAGTTGATGACGACCTGGGCGTAGGTGGAGTCGGTGCAGTGTTCGACGGTGGCGAACTGCCGGTCGGCCACGGCGAGGTCGGTGAAGACGCACCCCAGGCGCTGGGCGTTGGGCTTGGTGGGGGCGGGTTCGTCGCCGTACTGGATGGTGCGGACGAGGTCGTCGCGCCACAATTCGGTCAGCGTGGGGCCGACCCAGCCGGCGTACGGACCACCGAAGACCAGAGCACCCCCCGGCTGGTCGGGGCTGGTGCGGACGTAGTGCCGCTCACCGGTGTCCGGGTCGAGCAACATGACCTGCGAGCACCACCCGCCCTCCTCCGAGACGACCATCACGCCGCGGACCACCCCGCGCCGGGTCACCCCGGGGGCGTCCACGTCGCCGGAGCCGACCGCGCACAACGGCAGATTGCTGCGGCCGTAGGACCAGCGCAGGGCACCCGTGGTGGCGTCGTGGCCGTAGACGGTGGTGGTGTCGGCGGTGACGACGACCCCATACGGGGAGGCGACCGCCCCGAGGGCCGGGTCGGTGGTCAACGTCCAGCGTTCGGCCAGGGCAGCAGGCGGGGCGGCGGCCGTGGACGGCGCCGGGACCGCCGGGCCGGTCGCGTCGGTGGTGGCCCGTCCGTCGCTGGTCAGATAGATCAGCAGCCCGGCGACCAGGACGACGACGGCGATGCCCGCCGCGATGATCCGATCCCGCCGGCGGCGGGCGATTGGACTCTGACGGGCAGGGTCGATGCGCCGTCCCCCGGTGACACTCACCCGGCGAGCCTACGCAGCACGATGGCCGCCTCCGGGGAGGCGGCCATCGTCAGTCCAGGGCACTGCTGTGGGGTGAGGTCAGGACGACGCGCCCTCACCGCCGGCCACGGTGGCCGCGGCTTCGCCGCCACCGCCACGGGTGCGCCGCCGGGGGCGACGCCGGCGGGCCGGCGCAGCGCCGTCCGCCGCGGGGGCGTGGCCGTCGGTCGCCGGCGCGGTGGTGGCGTCGACGGCGGCACCGTCGGCGTGGGCCGCGTCGGAACCGCCCGCGCTCCGGCGGGTGCGGCGGCGACGGGGTTCGCGGGACTCGCTGCTGTCACCGTCGGTGGCGGCACCGTGGGTGCGGGTGCGCTCGCGGCTGGGACCCCGTCCGCCGTCCCGACCGTCCCGACCGGCCGGGGCGGCCTTGCGCCGCCGACCACCGGTCTCGCCGAGGTCCTCGATCTGCTCGGCGTCCAGACCCGCCCGGGTGCGCTGGCCGCGCGGCAACCGGCCGGTGACCCCTTCGGCGATACCGAGGTCGGCGTACAGGTGCGGGCTGGTCGAGTAGGTCTCGACCGGTTCGGCCTGGTCGAGCTTGAGCGCGTCGTTGATGAGGGCCCAGCGGGGGATGTCGTCCCAGTCGATGAACGAGACGGCGACACCGGTGCGTCCGGCCCGGCCGGTCCGTCCGATGCGGTGCACGTAGGTCTTCTCGTCCTCGGGGCACTGGTAGTTGACGACGTGGGTGACGTCGTCGATGTCGATGCCCCGCGCGGCGACGTCAGTGGCGACCAGGACGTCGATCTTGCCCGACCGGAAGGCGCGCAGGGCCTGCTCGCGGGCCCCCTGACCGAGGTCGCCGTGCACGGCGGCGGCGGCGAAGCCCCGCTCGGCGAGTTCCTCGGCGACCTTGGCGGCGGTGCGCTTGGTGCGGGTGAAGACCATCGTCAGTCCACGACCGTCGGCCTGGAGCACGCGGGCGAGCATCTCGACCTTGTCGAGCGCGTGGGCCCGGTAGACGAACTGCGTGGTGCTCGAGTGGGTAGCGCCCTCGGCGGGCAGTTCGGCCCGGATGTGGGTGGGCTGGGTCATGAACGTGCGGGCCAGCGTGATGATCGGGCCGGGCATGGTGGCCGAGAACAGCATCGTCTGCTTGCTGTCCGGCACCAGTTCCAAGACCCGCTCGATGTCCGGCAGGAAGCCCAGGTCGAGCATCTCGTCGGCCTCGTCCAGGACCAGCACCTGGATGCCGCCGAGCACCAGGGAGCCGCTCTTGGCCAGGTCGAGCAGTCGCCCGGGGGTGCCGACCACGACGTCGACGCCGTTCTGCAGGGCCGCGACCTGCGGCTCGTAGGCCCGGCCGCCGTAGACGGCGGTCACGGTCAGGCCGACGTGCTTGGCCGCCTGGTGCAGGTCGCGGGTGACCTGCACACAGAGCTCACGGGTGGGGACCATGACCAGCGCACGCGGGGCCCGGCCCGCCGCCAGCTCGGTGCCGGTGAGCCGCTGCAGCAGCGGCACGCCGAAGCCGAGGGTCTTGCCCATGCCGGTGCGGGCCTGGCCGATGAGGTCGCTGCCGCCGAGGGCGATCGGCAGGGTGAGGGCCTGGATGGCGAACGTGCGCTCGATGCCGACCTCGCCGAGGGCTCGCACGATGCGGTCGTCCACGCCGAGTTCGGCGAACAGCGGGGCTTCGGGGGTGACCGGCGCGGCGGCGGTCAACGGATGGGAGATCGCGGCGTCGTCCGGGTCGATCGCGGCGTCGGCGATCACGCCGTCCGGGTCGGTGGCCGCGGTGTCGGTCGGCGGGGTCGACTCGGTGGTGTCGGGGTGCAGGGTCACGGAATGCCTTTCGCGTCCGCGCGCGTTCTTCGCAGTCGGCGGAGGGGCACGCCCGGGAGGCCGGGACCACCTGGGCCCTGCGGCGGTGCAGGGAGGGTCCCGTGCCGGGCGGCCCGCGACCGGAGGGGTCCGGTACGTCTCGCGGATGACGCGCGCACAAGTGTGTCAGCGGCAGCGGCGGCCGTGCGGTCCAGGAGGACTAACAGTGCCGCTGTGCTGGTGATGACGGTGGGCGACGTGCCGGTGGCGATGTTCGTGCGGTGGTCTTCCGAGCGGTCCGCCGAGGGTCTCGGCCGATCTCTCCGGTGACGGGCCGCGATGGACTGCGCCGTTCGGTGGCCCGGAAGTGCCGGCCACGCACACCTTCATGTCGCTTGGAAGCCCATTCTACCTGGTCGACCTGGCCGACCGGTGGCAACCGGGGCGCCACGGCCCGTCGAACGGGTCACGTCGGACCCGACCCCGCGCCTGGCGACCGGGGGAGCGCCCGGTCCGACCGCCCCGGCCCGGGCCCGGTGCGTCCGCGGGAAGTAGGCTCGGTCCGTTCACGAACCGCAGGCAAGGACGGTGGCGGATGTCGGAGGTGGGTGCCGGAACTGCGGCGCCGCAGGAACGGACCGGCCGCATCCCGGTTCCGTCGGATGCGGCGGTGGTCGACCTGCTCGGGGTGCTCGCCTATGGCGAGCTGTCGGCGTTCGATCGGATGGCCGCGGACGCCCGGTACGCGCCGACGATGGCTGGACGCGTCGCGTTGTCGCAGATGGCGGTGGCGGAGATGGGGCACTTCCGTGCCCTGGCCCGGCACCTGGACGACTTCGGGGTCGCGGTCGAGGACGCGATGACGCCGTTCGTCGCCGCGTTCGACGCGTTCCACGACTCGACGGCCCCGCATTCCTGGCTGGAGTCGCTGGTCAAGGCGCACGTCGGCGACGGTCTGGCCGCCGATTTCTACCGGGAGATCGCGGAGTGGCTCGATCCGGTCACCCGTGACCTGGTCTTCGAGGTCCTCGGCGATTCCGGGCATTCGGCGTTCGCGGTCCGTGAGGTGCGCAAGGCCTGCCAGCGGGATTCGCGGGTCGCCGGGCCGCTGGCCCTGTGGGGCCGCCGGCTGCTGGGCGAGGCCCTGACGCAGGCCCAGTACGTCGTCGCCGAGCGCGACACCCTGGCCGAACTCATCGTCACCGGCTCGGGCGACCTGGCCGGGATCGCCGCGTTGTTCCGTCGCCTGCAGATGGGGCACGCCGAACGGATGAAGTCGCTGGGTCTGGCCTGAGGGCCGGTCGGCCGGCGACGGTGCGCGGCGGACACCGCGTGTCATCGCCCGGCCACATGTCCACGTTACGGTCGGGCGCCCGCGGTGAGGGGCGGGATCGGCGGGGCGCACGTCCGGTGCGGTCCGCAGTGCTGATCCCGACGGCGCGGCCAGGAGAGGGAGAGCCCGGATGTGCGGACTGAGTGGCGAGATCCGGTTCGACGGAGAGCGCCCGGACACCGAAGCCCTGGCCGAATGCTCGGCCTGCATGAAGGCCCGGGGGCCGGACGGGGCGGGCCTGTGGCACGAGGGTCCGGTCGCGTTGGCTCATCGCCGGCTGGCCATCATCGACCTGTCGGACAGCGGCGCTCAGCCGATGATCGACCCGGAACTGCGCCTGGCCACGGTGTTCAACGGGTGCATCTACAACTACCGCGAGCTGCGCGCGGAGCTGCAGGGCTACGGCTACCGCTTCCATTCCAGCTCCGACACCGAGGTGGTGGCCAAGGCCTGGCACCGCTGGGGCGTCGAGTGTGTCGACCACTTCTTCGGGATGTTCGCGTTCGCGGTCTACGAGCGGGATTCCGGTCGCCTGGTGCTGGGCCGGGACCGGCTGGGCATCAAACCGCTGTACCTGGTGGAGGAGCCGGGGCGGTTGCGGTTCGCCTCCACCCTGCCTGCGCTGCTGGCCGGGGCGCGGCGGGCGGGGGACATCGACACGTCGATCGACCTGGTGGCGTTGCACCACTACATGACCTTCCACGCCGTGGTGCCGGCTCCGCGCACCATCCTGGCCGGGGTGCGCAAGCTGCCTCCCGCGACGATCCGGGTCTACGAGGCCGACGGCCGGGTCGCCCGGGAACGGGTCTACTGGTCTCCCCGGCACGAACGCCTGGCCCGGTACTCCGGGCTGTCGGTGGCCGACTGGGAGGACCTGGTCCTGGAGACGCTGCAGCGGGCGGTGCAGCGGCGGATGGTGGCGGACGTCCCGGTCGGTGTGCTGTTGTCCGGCGGTATCGACTCGTCGATCATCGTCGCCCTGCTGGCCGATGCCGGGCAGCACGGTTTGCAGACGTTCAGCATCGGATTCGAGCGGGTGGGTGACACCGAGGGCGACGAGTTCGAGTTCTCGGATCTGGTGGCCAAGACGTTCGACACCGATCACCACCGCATCCTGATGCCGTCGTCGGTGGTGCTGGATGGTCTGGACGGGGCGGTCGGCGCGATGTCGGAGCCGATGGTCAGCCACGACTGCATCGCGTTCTATTTGCTGTCGCAACAGGTGTCGCAGTACCTCACCGTCGTGCAGTCCGGTCAGGGCGCCGACGAACTGCTGGCCGGCTACGGCTGGTATCCGCCGCTGGCCAGTGTCGCGCCCGAGCAGGCGTTCCGGGTCTACCGCGAACACTTCTTCGACCGGGATCACGAGACGCTGGCCGGCATCCTGCAGCCGCAGTGGCTGGCCCCGCTGGCCGACCCCGGCGACCGGTTCTCCGATCCGAGCGCGACGTTCGTCCGCGAGCATCTGGAACAGCCGGGGGCGACCACGGCGCTCGACCGGGTGCTGCGGTTGGACTCGCAGATCATGCTGGTCGACGATCCGGTCAAGCGGGTCGACAACATGACGATGGCCTGGGGTCTCGAGGCCCGCACCCCGTTCCTGGACCACGAGTTCGCGGAGGTGGCGGCGGCCTGCCCGCCGGAGCACAAGCTGGCCCACGGGGGCAAGGGAGTCCTCAAGGAGGCCTCCCGGCGGGTGCTGCCCAACGCGGTGATCGACCGCCGGAAGGGCCACTTCCCGGTGCCGGCGATCATCAACCTGCAGGGTCCCTACCTGGAACGGGTCCGCGAGGCACTGACCGACCCGGCGGCCAGGCAGCGTGGCCTGTTCCGTCCGGAGTACGTCGACCGGCTGCTCGCCGACCCCAACAGCCACCGGACCACGCTGGGGTCCAACCAGTTGTGGCAGCTCGGACTGCTGGAGATGTGGTTGCAGCGCAACGTGATCGGGGGCGGTCGGTGACGGGCGGTTCGACCCGGCAGTCGGAGCGCCCCACCCCGCGAGCAGTCCCGACGGCGCCCGCGGACCCCTTCGTCGATCTGACGCCGCCGGACGACCCGGGGTATGCGACGGCACTCCCGGCGGTCGATCAGATCTCCGGGGTCGCCGGGTCGTGGTGTCCGGCCATCTCGCCCGACGGCACCCGTCTGGCCTACGTCACCGACCGCAGCGGGCTGCCGCGGCTGGAGATCGCTCCGTTGTCCATCCGCCCCGGACCGGGTCGTCTGGTGTCGCTGCCGGACCAGGAGGTCGTGTCGGTGGCCTGGTCGCCGGACGGCGCGTGGCTGGCCTATCTGGTGTCGCCGTCCGGGCTCATCCGCTCGGAACTGCACGCGATCCGGCCCGACGGCTCCGACCACCGCGTCTTGGCCGGAACCGGTGAGTGGGAAACGGTTTTCGCCGGCGGATGGACGGGACGTCCGCACACGTACGCGTTCTCGCTGGCCGATGGCCGCGGCCCGAACGCCGACATCTGCCTGGTGGACGTGGTCACGGGCGAGATCCGCCGCGTGCTGGACGGTGGATTCCTGGCTCTGACGTCGATGTCGGGTGACGGACGCCGACTGCTGGCCCGCACCGGCCCCCGCGGGCACCGCCACCTGCTGTTGGCCGACCTGGACAGCCCGTTCGGCGGCTTCGACGACCTGACCGCGGGAGCCGACCGGGAACTCGCCCGCCGGGCCACCGCCCGGGACGCGACGGAGGGGGCGGGGCCCACCGTCGTGCTGGACGTGACCGCCGGTACCCGGGCCCGGCGGCTGCTGGCCGCCGACTTCCCCGACTGTGACGGCGATGTCAGCGAGGACGGCCGGTTCGCCCCGGACGGACGATCGGCGCACCTGCGCGTGCTGGGTGGACGGGAGCGGTGGGCGCTCGGCCGGGTCGACCTGTTCCCCGACGGGAGCGTCGGCCCGCTCCGGGTGGTGGCCGCCCGGGCGGACGCCGACCTGGACTCGTACGCGGTCAGCGCCCGAGCTTCCGCCGGTGCGATCGACGACCCGGTGCAGAACGTCGACATCGCGACCCTGTTCTGGAACGTGGGCGGCGCGAGCGTGCTCGAACGTCGGGCCCTGCCCCGAGCGGGGAACCACGACGAGCCCATCGCGGCCGCGACGGTCGGCGCCCCGGGGGACCTGGTCGACCTGGGTGCGAAGGTGGTCCCCGGGTGGTCGTTGCTCGGCAACGGCCGCGCGGCGATCCTCGAGGTGACCGCCCCGACGAGTCCCCGGCGGCTGCATCATCTGCACCTGTTGGCCCCGGGGCGCACCCGCGGGCTGGTGCCGGTCCCGTCTCCGGTGGCCGGGCCCCCGGAGCCCGTCCTGCCCGAGGGGCTCGTGGAGCCGCGGTCCGTGACCTACCCGGCCGCGGACGGTGGCTCGGTCCAGGCCTGGCTCTACCGACCGGACGGCGCCGCCGGTCCCGGGGCGGCGGTGGTCCTGTTGCACGGGGGGCCGGAAAGCCAGGAACGGCCGGCGTTCTCGATCCTGGCCCAGTCGCTCTGCGCGGTCGGATTGACCGTCATCGCGCCCAACGTCCGTGGGTCGTCCGGGTTCGGCCGGTCGTTCATGGCCGCGGACGATCTCGATCGCCGGGAGACGTCGTTCCAGGACGTGCCGGCCACCGTCGACTACCTGGTGGGCGCCGGACTGGCCGCTCCCCACCGGATCGGTGTGCACGGGTGGTCGTACGGGGGGTACCTGGCCCTCATCGCGCTGACCCGGTGGCCGGGCCTGTTCGCCTGCGGTTCCAGCCACGCGGGGATGAGCCACCTCGCGGGGTTCTTCGCCGAGACCGAGACCTGGATGGCCGCGGCGTCGGTGACCGAGTACGGGGACCCCCGGACGGATCCCGCGATGCTCAGCGCGTTGTCGCCGCTGGTGCGATTCACGGCGGACATGGCCCCGACCCTCCTGCTGCACGGCGAACAGGACACCAACGTCCCGGTGGGGGAGTCCCGCCGGGCCTACGAACGGTTGCTGGCGGTGGGGGCGACGGCGTCGATGCTGCTGCTTCCCGGACAGGGCCACACCATCGTGGAACGCGATGCGCGCATCGCCCTGACCCGAGGAGTGACGTCGTGGCATCACCGATGGACGCGGTGAACACCGCCGTCGGCGTGACCGGGGGAGCATCATCCCCGGGCGGGTCGCCGGCGGCCGGCGACCTGTTGGCCGGCTACCCGGTCGTGCCGCTCGACGAGGCGGTCGACGACCGGGGTGCGGTACGAGCGCCCTACCAGCCGATCGTGCAGGCCCTGCAGTCCACCGGCCTCGATGGGATACGCGCGGCCGCGGCCGATCTCGACCGTCACCGGGCCGCGTCCGGGATCACCTTCATCGCCGATGTCGACGGTGAGCTGGTGGAGCAGCCGTTCCCGTTGGACCCGGTGCCGCGCTTGCTGTCGGCGGCGGACTGGTCGGCCATCGAGACCGGCGTGCGGCAGCGTACCCGGGCGCTGAACGCGTTCCTGGCCGACGTGTACGCCGTGGACCGGGGCCGGCCGGACGCCGGCGACGGCGAGCAGGCGGACATCGTCCGCGCCGGTCTGATGCCGGCGACGGTGATCTCCTCCTGCCCCGGCTACCTGCCGGCCGCGGCCGACCTGGCGCCCGGCCGGGCCGCCCGGGCGACGGTCCTGGGTTTCGATCTCGTGCACGGACCCGACGGCACCTGGCGTGTACTGGAGGACAACCTGCGGGTGCCGTCAGGGCTGGGGTACGCCGTCGCCAACCGGCGCACGGCAGCGGCCACCCTGCCCATGCTGCACCCGTGGCCCGGACTGCGGTCGCCGGAGGAGGTCGGAACCGCCCTGCTCACCGCGCTGCAGGCCGCCCGACCGCCGCGCTGTCCCCGGGATGTCGCCGAGGTGGCCGTCCTGTCCGACGGGCCCGCCAATTCCGCGTGGTTCGAGCACCGACTGCTCGCCGAACTGATGGGCGTGCCGGTCGTCACCCCGGCCGATCTGCACGGTGACGACCACGGGGTGCGGGCCACCGTGGACGGGCAGTCGCGACCGATCGACGTCCTCTACCGCCGCTTGGGCGACGACGAGATCGCAGTCGTTCCCGACGATCCGGCTGTCGTGGCCCTGTCGGCCGCCACCCGCGAGCTGCTGGTGACGGCCGCCCGGGCCGGGACGCTCGCGCTGGCCAACGCCCCCGGGACGGGTGTCGCCGACGACAAGGCGCTCTACGCCTTCGTCCCGACGATGATCCACTTTTACCTGGGGGAGAACCCCGCCATCGCGGACGTCGGCACGTGGGTGCTGTCGGATCCGGCGCAGTACGCCGGGGTGCGTGACCGGCTGGCCGAGCTGGTGGTCAAACCGGTCGACGGGTCCGGCGGAGCGGGGGTGATGATCGGGCCGGAGATGACGGCGGCCGACCACCGACGCATGCGCCGGGTGGTCGACGCCGCACCGGAACGCTTCATCGCCCAGGAGGTCATCCGGTTCTCGACCCATCCGACGGTGCGGTCGGAGGGGCTGCGACCCCGGCACGTGGACCTGCGGGTCTTCGCCCTCGACGGCTCGGTGGCCGCCGGGCCGGGTGACGGACCGCCCGACGGTGCCGCCATCGTGGTCCCGCCGGTGGCGCTCAGTCGGGTCGCACTGGAGTCCGAGGGCCTGGTGGTGAACTCCTCGCGCGGCGGCGGTTCGAAGGACACCTGGTTGATCGCCGACCGGTGACGGCCGGTCGTCACCCCTGATCGCCCGGTTCGGTCGGACCCGGCGGCATAGTCGGTCCGGACCCGATCGGCGGGAACGGCGCATCCGCCGATCGGTGGACACGCGGTTCCCCCGCGCTCTCGGCCGGGCGGTGGACACTCTCCCGGACTCGCCGGCGGCAGAGTTCTCCTCAGCGCGCTCACCAGCGCCACCGGCGCCCACCAGGCACCGGGACACCACAGCCACCACTGTCGGGTCCGAGGAGGAGCCATGATCACCCAACACTTGCCGGTCAGGCCGCAGGTTGCCGAGATGTCCCCGGCAGCCGGGGTTCTCGTTCCCCGTCAGATGGCGACGACCGCGCCGGGGCCGGTCGCGGACCTGTTGACGGTGGGACGCTGGTGCCAGGCCGGTCGACCGTCGTCGAGGGGTGGCGGTCGCCGGCTGGAGTGCGCCATGACCGACCGGAGCGTCACCATCTACGAGGTGCTGCCGCCGCGCGAGGGGTGCCCGGGGCGTGAGTCGTGGCGTCGGGACGCCATCGCCCGGCTGCGCTTCGAGGACGAGTCGGGCAGCTGGTCGTTGCACTGGCCGTCGGGTCGGCAGTTCCGTCGGGACCCGGAGATCGCCGAGACCACCGACGTGCGGGTCCTGCTGTCGGTCGTGGACTCCGAGCCCTGCGCGGCCTGAGACCTGCCGGTGCGGTCGAGGGGTCCGCCACCGGTCTGCCGTCACCGGCCCGCTCGATCGTGGTGTGGCTGTCCGCACCGTGACCGGGCGGGCTTCCGGCTGTCAGGTATCAGAGCGTCCCGCGAGAGTTCTGGGTGTCCGACGATCCGACCCCAGGCCCACGGAAGCGCAGGAACGGTCATGAGCGCAGCAGTTCTCGCATCGCACCGCCACCCCACCCACCCGGCGGACAACCGTGGTCCGATGACCTCCGGTCTGGACGGCGACTGGGTGGTGGACGGGGCGGCGTCCCGGGTGGCCTTCTCGGGTCGGGTCTCTCGTTTCCTCTCCACGGTGGCGGCCCGGTTCCCCGACGTGAGCGGGGCACTGACCATCGACGTCGCGGCCGGAACCGTCGACATCGGAGTCGATATCGCAGTCGCGACGGTCACGTCGGGCAATCCGGTATGGGACGAGTTGATCGACACGGCCGACCCGTTCGCGGCGACCGCTCATCCGGTGGCCCGCTTTCGCGGGGGCGCCGACGGTCTGGGCGTGGCGCAGTCAGGGGCCGGGGTGGCGGCGATCAGCGGCGAGCTGGCTCTCCGGGGGATCGTCCGGCCGCTGGCGTTGACCGCGCGGTGGATGCCGCAGCGGGCGGGCCTGCGCATCGTCGCCGAGGGCGAGGTGGACCGCGACGACTACGGATTGCGGGTGGACGTCCCGGGCCTGTCCCGGTTGATGCCGCAGCGGATGACGGTGACGATCGAGATGCTGGTCGTTCCGGCCTGAGCCGACCCGCCGTTCAGTAGTCCTCGAACGCCGGTAGATCTTCCCAGCCCGGATAGGTCGTCTCCCAGATCCGCCTGATCCGCCCGTCGGCGGTGTATTCGGCGATGAGCACGACCTCGATGCGGGTGGGCTCCTCCTGGGGACGGGCCGTCGTGATCCACACCCGGGCGGCCACGGTCCGTCGGCGGTCGTCCTGGACCCAGGCCTGTTCGTCGTACTCCACCCGGTAGGTGATCGGGGTGTCGTAGACCGTCCGGTGTCCGCGGGAGAACGCTTCGTAGTCCTGCACCTGGCCGTTGGTGAACAGCTGCAGCGACGGGTCGTAGTACCGCTCGATGAGGGTCGCGTCCTTGCCCTCAACCATCCGCGAGAACATCTCCCGCAGCAGTGCGATCGTCATGCCGAGAGACTAGGTCGGTCGATGAGGCCCCGACCGGCCGTCGTGATCAGGTCTGCTCTTTCGGGCACCACCAGGTGGTCCGGCCGCCGACCGTCCCGGTCACCATCTCCGCCCCGCAGCGGGGGCACCGCTGGCCGGCCTTGCGGAACGGGATGATCTCGCCGGTGTGCACCCCGCCGCGGTCGAGTGCGTCACCCAGAGCATCCTGCAGGGCCACGGCCAGTCGGTCCAACTCGCGGGCGGTCAGGGTGTCCACGGCTCGACCGGGTCCGATCCGGGCGCGCCAGAGGGCCTCGTCGGCCAGCAGGTTGCCGACACCGGCCAGCACGGACTGGTCGAGCAGGCGTGCCTTGATCGGCGCGGTGCTGACCCGGCGGCCGGCGGTGACGGTGCGGCGGAAGGCCGACGGGTCGAGGTCCAGGGCATCGGGCCCGAGGGCGTCGATGTCGGGGTCGAGCCGGACCCGCGAGAGCCGGCGCGGGTCGAGCAGTCGCATCGCCCCGCCGTCGTCGAAGGTCACCGCGAACCGCTGGTACGCCCCCCGGTCGGCGAAACCCTCGCGGTCGGGGCGGTAGTCGCCCCCCACCAGCCGCCGGGCGATCCGGGGGTGGCCGGCGGCCGTCTCGTCGAGGGTGTGTGCGGGGTCGGCCGGACCGGAGATCACGACGATGCCGCTCATCCCGAGATGCAGGCCGAGGTCGACACCGTCCTGCGGGTCGTCGCTACGGCCGGAGGTGTTGAGCCACAACGACTTTCCGCGGCGATGGGCGGCCGTCAAGCGGCGTCCGACCAAGGCGGACCGCAGGGCGCCCGGGCCGAGCGGGCGGGTGACCCACTCGTCGTGGTCGTCCACATCGGTGATGGTGCGCCCGAGCGCCCCCTCGGACAGGACACGGCGGGCGGATTCCACCTCGGGCAGTTCGGGCACGGCGGCGACGGTACCCGCCGGCCGGCCGGCCGTGGTTACGGTGGGCCGATGGGTGACGGCGAGGTCTTCGTCAAACGTCGGACGGGTGCGCCTGCGGGCTTCTTCGAGTGGGAGGCCGCCGGACTGCGCTGGTTGGCCGAGCCGGCCGGCGGCCCGACGGTCGTCGAGGTCCGCGCGGTCACCCCCGGCTCCATCACGCTCACCCGGCTCGATCCGGTGCGGCCGGACCGTTCGGCGGCCGAGCGCTTCGGTCGTCACCTGGCCGCTCTGCACGCAGCCGGAGCGGACGCGTTCGGTGCGCCGCCCCCGGAATGGCGGGATCCGACCGGGTGGATCGGGCGGCAGAGCCTGCCGCTCGGTCGGTGGGATCGCTGGGGCGCGTTCTACGCGACCGCCCGGCTCCTGCCCTACGTGCGCGCCGCGGTCGACAACGGCAACCTCGGCCGGGACGGGGCCACGGTCGTCGAGCGGGTGTGCGATCGACTGGCGGCCGGCGAATTCGACGACGACCGCCCCCCGGCCCGCATCCACGGTGACCTGTGGGGCGGCAATCTCCTCTATGCCGGGTCCGGTCGGCCGGGGGACATGGTGCAGGCCGTGCTCATCGACCCGGCCGCCCACGGCGGGCACGGTCAGACCGATCTGGCGATGCTCGAGCTCTTCGGCACGCCACATCTGGAGGTGCTGGCGGGGGCGTATGCGCAGGCGGCCGGACTGCCGTCGGACTGGGCGTCGCGGACCGGTCTGCACCAACTCCATCCACTGCTGGTCCATGCGGTCAGTCACGGCCCGAGTTACGCGCAGGAGGCGGTCGCGGTGGCGCGCCGTTACGCCTGAGGTCGGTGACGGGTCAGGCGGACGCCGGCGGTGCGGACCGCCCGTTCTGTTCGCGGCCGGCGTCGGTCGCCGAGCTGTCTGCGGGGGAGCCCAGGAGTTCGCCGGTGCTGGCCAGGTGTTCGGCGACCTCGCGGAGCTTGCGGTGCCGGCTCTGCGACACCCGGGTCATCAGCACGAAAGCGTCGTCGGCACTGAGCTTGTGGCGTTCCATCAGAATGCCCTTGGCCTGTCCGATGACGTCCCGCGACGCCAGGGCCAGGCGCAGGTTCGCTTCCGTACGGGCACTCACCAGAGCGGTGCCCGCATGGATGGCCAACGGGACGGCGGCCGCCTCGGACTCCGGTCCGAAGGCGTCGAGCTCGGCGGCGTACAGGTTGAGCGCGCCCACGGTGCCGTGATCGCTGAACATCCGGACGGCGAGCATGGATCGCACCCCGTACTCCCGGGCGCGCGACCCGAAGGTCGGCCACCGGGGGTCGGTCTGCAGATCGGTGGAGACCACCACATCGGCATCGGAGACGGCGCTCAGGCACGGTCCCTCGCGCATGGCGTACTGCAGGGAGTCGACCGCGGTGACCACCGGTCCGCTGGCGGCCAGCGTCCGGGCACCCTCGCGGTCCGTCACGGTGACCCCGGCCCACCGGGCTCCGGGCACCTCGCCGACGGCTACCGCGACCACCCGTTCCAGAACGGCCGCGACGTCGGGCTGCCGATGCAGGTCCGACGCCAACCGTGCGAACTCGGTCGGGTCGGGACCACTTCCCGCTGCCATCAGTCCCCTCGGGCTGCCGCAGCGGGGATGGGCATGTCGGTATGGAAGGACACTGGTCGCACTTTTACCCCGGGGGTCGCCTTCCCGGGGGTCCGGTGGCTTTTGACCGGCGCACGAGAAGCCTGACGAACTTACCCCAGTCGCTGAGCGGGTCACCGCCGCCACGCCTAGTCGCCCGAGCTTGCGAGGGCGCCGGAAGGCACAGGAGAGCGTGTCTCGCCGTATGTGCGAGACACGCCTAACCTGGCGTCGACACCGTCGTCGGGGAAGGGACTGTCGTATGGGTAAGGCCGAGTACACCGAGGTGGCGCCGGAGGAGATCGGTCTGTCGGCCCGGGCTCTGGCGAACATCGATCGTCTGCAGGAGCAGTACCTGGCGGACGACATACACCAGGGCGCTGTCGTACTGGTGGCCCGGCACGGCAAGGTCGGCTATTTCAAGGCTTTCGGCAAGGCCGATGAGAACGTGCCCATGCAGACCGATTCCATCTTCCGGCTGGCCTCGATGTCCAAGGTGGTCGCCGCGGTGGCGGTGCTGCAGTTGTGGGAGCAGGGTCGGCTGGCGTTGCATGCGCCGATCTCCGATCATCTGCCGGAGTTCGCGGACATGAAGGTCGCCGTGGTGCGGGACTGGCAGGAGGTTCATCTGGAGACCGCGGCTCGGCCCATCACCGCCCACCACCTGCTGACCATGACGGCCGGCATGACCAACACCTGGTGGCACGGGCTTTTCGAGCCGCCGATCTACCACGTGGTGCCCAAGCTGTACGCCGAGGCCGGCCTGATGGATGACCTGAACGCACCGCCGATCACGCTGGAACAGAACGTCAAGCTGCTGGCCTCCCTGCCGTTGATCGCCCACCCGGGCGAGGCCTTCGACTACTCCAACAACTCCGTCGACACCCTGTGTCGGCTGGTCGAGGTCATCTCCGGGCAGGACTTCGACAGTTACCTGCGGGAGAACGTTTTCGAGCCGCTAGGTATGCAGGAGACCTGGTTCTTCCCGCCGGCCGAGGAGCGCCACCGGATCGCTGCCGTCTACTGGGCCGGTCGCGACGAGAAGCAGGTCGGGACGTCGCCGTTGGGACTGGGCAACCTGGGGCCGGACTACACGTTCAGCGAGCACCAGACGTACTTCAGCGGCGCCGGGGGTCTGCACGGCACGACGGCCGACTACTTCCGGTTCGCTCAGATGCTGCTCAACAACGGTGAGCTCGACGGCGTGCGCGTGCTGAGCCGGGCCGCGGTGCGCCTGATGACCACCAACCAGATCGGGGACCTCCGCAACTGGCAGCTGACGCAGAACAAGTGGGGCTATCAGGTCGACATCCAGGAGGGTGAGAACGCGCCCGCGGGGTCTTTGCACTACCTCGGTGGTCCGGGGGCCTACAGCTGGCAGGGCTTCTTCTCGACGAAGTTCGTTAACAACCCGGCCCTGGACACCGTCATTCTGACGATGAGCACCCCCGGGTTCGACGGGGCACTGCCGCAGAACCTGCGGATCGTCGCGGCGGCCACCGCGGCGGTGGTCGACTGACCGTCCGGTAGGCCGGCTCCGGGTGGTGCGACGACCGCGCCCCCGGGGTCGGCCCCGAAAGGCGTTGAGCCGCCGTCGTTCCCCCGGGCAGACCCGTCGGAGAGGAAGACCCGTGAACGTCCCCAGTGGCGACCCGAAGGCCGCGCGATCGATCACCCTCCGGGGCCTGGCGTTCGCGGACGACGAGTTC
This sequence comes from Nakamurella flava, assembly GCF_005298075.1. Taxonomy (NCBI): domain Bacteria; kingdom Bacillati; phylum Actinomycetota; class Actinomycetes; order Nakamurellales; family Nakamurellaceae; genus Nakamurella; species Nakamurella flava. The sequence continues at coordinate 1,144,852 of NZ_SZZH01000001.1, read as the reverse complement.
GACGGACAGTTCCTGCGCGCGCTGGACCTGATACCGGCCGGTGGCGCCGACGTCGGCGAATGCTTCGTCACGGCCCGTCGCATCTGTCCGGGCGATCGCGACAGTTGGTACGCCGAATGGTCAGCCCTGGCCGAACGCGTCCACGCCATCGCCGAACGGTGCGAGCGGGACGGCCACCTGGTCAGCGCGTTCGAGGGGTACCTGCGGGCCAGTACCTACTTCCGCCAGGCGGCCCTGTTCGGGTTCCGGCCGCCGCTGGACGAGCGCTTCGTGGCCGCCTACCGCCGGCAACGCGCCGCGTTCCAGCGGGCCTGGGCACTGCCGGCTCCCAGGGCGGGTGGAACACGCCTCGAGATCGTCGAGATCCCCTACGAGTCAACGGCTTTGGAGGGATACTACGTCGTTCCGGGTGGCGCCGGCCCGTTCCCGGTCGTGGTCGCGGTCGACGGATACGACGGCACGAAGGAGGAGACCTGGTTCGGTGCGGTGGCCGCCCTCCGCCGTGGCTATGCCGTGCTGCTGGTCGACGGTCCCGGGCAGGGCGGTGCACTGGTCGAGCAGGGGCTGGTGTTCCGGCCGGACTGGGAGGCCGTGGTGACCCCGCAGATCGACTGGTTGCTGGAGCGCTCCGAGATCGACCCCACCCGGGTCGTCCTCGTCGGCCGCAGCTGGGGCGGCTACCTGGCGCCCCGGGCGGCCACCGCCGAGCACCGGGTGGCGGCGGTCATCGCGGACGCCGCCCAGTACGCGCCGGGGGCCGGGGCGGCCTCTCTGCTGCCCCCGGAATACCGGGACCAGTTGCACACCGGCGATCCGGCCGTCCTCAACCGGGTTTTGACCGAACGGATGCAGCAGGACGGTGCTGTCGACTTCACCCTCAATCGGGGCATGCTCACTCATGGTCTCTCGACCCCGCTGGACTATCTGCGGGCGTCCGCGCCGTACACGATCGACGGCCTGGCCGACCGCATCAGCTGTCCGGTTTTGGTCTGCAGCGGTGAGAACGATGTCCGCGGCGGGGCCGGTCAGGCGCTCGTCGACGCGGTGACCACCGACAAACAGTTCATCCTCTTCACGAACGCCGAGGGTGCCGGGGAGCACTGCGAGGCGGGCGCGGCGTCGCTCTTCGGTCAGCGGGTGTTCGACTGGCTGGACGAGACGCTCGCCCGCCGCTGACCACCGTCCGCGGTAGTGCCGGGGCCGCGGCGCGGTCCCCACTACGGTGTGCCGATGGGTACGCGCAACCGGGCGGTGCTGCTGCCCAGTGTCTTCCTGGGGCCGGTCTCGGTCGAGCCGTTGGCCGCGGCGCTGGCTGAGGCCGGCTGGGACGTGCGGATCGCGGATCCGGGGGTGCCGTCGTCCGCCACTGATCTGGCGCAGCGCTACCGGTCCCAGGTCCGGGCGGCCGGCCCAGCGATCCTGGTCCCGCACAGCAACGCCGGACTGTTCGTCCCGGACCTGCTGGCGGAGGCCACGGTCCGTGGGGCGGTATTCCTGGATGCCCGGCTGCCGGCCACGGAGCCGACGCGAACGACCGAGGTCGCGCTGGTTCCCCCGCAGCTGCGTTCGTCGATCCCGGTGGACGCCACCGGGGCGCCGGTGGCGTGGCCGTTCTGGTGGTCGCCGGCCGATCGGGACAGTGTCTTCCCGAGTGCCCGATGGCGCGCCGAGGTGGAACGGCGGGCCCCCCGCCTGCCCGCCGCGCTCCTGTCCGCCGCGGTGATCGTTCCGCCGTTCGCCGGCACCCGGTCGGCGTACGTGTCCTTCGGCGACACCTATCAGGCCGACCGGCAACGCGCGGCCGACGCCGGCTGGCCGACGCTCCGCCTGGGCGGCGGGCACCTGCACCTGATGGTGGACCCCGTCGGCGTTGCCGCCGCCCTGCTGTCTCTGGCCCGACGGGCCGGGCTCACCGAAGCGGTTCCGGATGCCCGGGCTACTGGTCGAAAGCCCGGATGACGGCGGCGATGTCGAGGTCGGCCGCCCCCCGGTCCGCCGCTGAAGCGTAGGTCTGCTCCAGGGCGGCCAGCAGCGCGTTCGGCTGCGGCACGGCCTGCCGGACGAGACGGACATCCTTGAGCAGTCCGGCCAGTTCGAACTGCGGATCGAAGTCGCCGCCGAGCATCGCCGTCCCCTTGAGCTGCGCGTAGGGACTGTCGGGACCGGAACCGGCCAGCGCCTCCAGGACCAGGCCGGGTTCGACGCCGAGGGTGCGCGCGAGCGTCAACGACTGGGCGATCCCTGCGGTCAGGGTGGCGATCCAGGCGTTCATCGCCAGCTTCAGCCCGGAGGCCAGAGGAGCCGCGCCGCCGACCCGCACGGTCTTGGCCGCCATCGCGTCGAGCACCGGTGCCAGGCGCTCGACGGTGGCCGGTGGTCCGGCGACCAGGGCGGTGAGGGTGCCCTGCTCGGCCGGACCCTTGGTGCCGAGCACCGGGGCGTCGACGTAGGTGACGCCGGCGGCGTCCGCCGCGTCGGCGAACTGGTCGGTCGCGGCGACGCCGACCGTCGAACTCTGCATCCACACCGAGCCCCGCGCCATCCGCGGCAGGGCCAGGTCCATCACCGCGCGGACGGCCGCCCCGTCGAACAGCATCGTCAGGACCACGTCGGCATCGGCCACCGCGTCCTCAGGGTCGTCCGCCACCCGGGCCGGGGTGTCCCGGAAAGGCTCGGCCCGTCCGATGCTGCGGTTCCACACGGTGACCGGCAGGTCCGCGCCGATCAGCCGCCGGGCCATCGCGGCGCCCATCGTGCCCAGTCCGAGGACTGCGACACGCGGGCGGTCCGGCGACGGGTTCGGCGAGGGGGTGGACGCGGCGGTGCTGGTTACAGTCGTCACGCCGTCCTGGTTCCCCGGTCGGGGGTCGACCAGCGGACGGGCACCGCACCTGGAGGACACGTGATCCTGGCCGACTTCACCGCCGACGCCATCGACGGGACGCCCCGGTCACTCGCGGCGTACAGCGGATCCGTGGTGTTGGTGGTCAACACCGCGTCGGCCTGCGGTTTCACCCCGCAACTCGGCGGCCTCGAGGAGTTGTGGCAAACCTACCGTGACCGCGGTCTGGCGGTGCTGGGCTTCCCCTGCAACCAGTTCGGCGGTCAGGACCCCGGCACCGAGGCGCAGATCAGCGAGTTTTGCTCGGTCAACTACGGCGTCACCTTCCCGATGTTCGCCAAGGTCGACGTGAACGGGCCCGACGCGCACCCGCTGTTCGTCTGGCTGCGTTCGGAGGCCCGGGGGGCGTTGGGCACCAGCCGGATCAAGTGGAACTTCACCAAGTTCCTCGTCGGCAAAGACGGCACGGTCCGGCACCGCTACGGATCGACCACCACGCCGTCGTCGATCGCCGCCGACATCGAGGCTGCGCTCGCCGAGTGACCCTGCCGGGACGGCCCCCTCAGCGGTGCCGGGGTCGTCGCCGGGCCGCCACGGCCGTGATCAGCAGCAGGCCGGTACCGATCGCCACCGTCCCGAGGGCCAGCGGCGCACCGACCGACGCACCGGTCGCCGCCAGGGTGGTGCCGGTAGTTCCGGTCACGACGACCGCGGGTCCGGTGGCCACCACCACCGGGGAGTAGGTGAAGGTGGTGGGCACGTTGACGATGATCGGCTGGGGCGCGGTGAAGGTGATGGGCGCGATGGTGATCGGGTCCAGCGTGATGGTCGCCGGGGTGATCGTCGTCGTGGGGGTCGTCGTGGTGGTGGTGGTGGGGGTGCTGGTCGTCGTCGGAGGTGCCGTGACGACCTCCGCCGCCCCGCCGACCGACAGCACGGTGACCGAGCCGTCCGCGTTGATCTGCACCTTGGCGCTCATCGCCGCGGCGAGATCTATTCGCTGCCAGGCCGCGTCGCCCTGGTCGGTCAGATCCAGCGGGTAGCCCGAGTCGATCGACGTCTGCGCGAGGACGGCCTGCCGTTGCGCGGCCGTCAGCGTGGGATAGGTCGTCAGCAGCAGGTTCTCGGCCCCGGGCGGGACCGTCATCGGCAGTCCCGTCGTCCCGGACGGGGCGAACGAGTACGTCATCCGTTCGCGGTAGGTGGCGACCGCGGACTTCCGATCGGTGACGATCTGGGCGGTGCCACCCGGCATGACCTGTCCGGCGTAGGGGTTGTCCTGGTATGCCGATCCCCGCGCGAGGCAGGCGGTAATGGTTCCGCCGCACTGGGTTTCCAGGTACGTCCGCAGTTCGACGGCGGCCGGGGCCAGTGAGCTGGTGACGTAGTCGGGCTGCGACCAGCGGGCGGCGATCGACGCCTCACCCAGCATCCGTCCGCCGATGACGTCCAGCGGGGAGTGCACACCCACCACCAGCCGGTTGTTGCCGTGCTCGGAGGCCCGGGCGAGCAGTTCCGGACCCAACTCGGGCAGCAGGGTGGCCAGCGTGATGGCCGATTGGTAGGCCGACGTGGTGTGCCCGCTGGGGAACGAGTAGGACGGTCCGTCCGGGTACTGGCTGGGGGGATTGCCGCAGAGGCCCGCGTACCCACCGCTGAGGGTCACCGAGGAGGAGGTGTACTGCCCGGTGGTGTCGCTGGTGTCGGCCAGTTGATCGATGAGCAGGTTGCCGTTCGAGTCGGCGTACGGCTGGCCGTCCCGGATCGGTCCCATGTAGTCCCCGGAGGGGAACCCGGCCGGGCAGGCGTTGTCAGCCGGCGGGGTGCTGTCGTCGGTCGGCCAGTAGGGCCGCAGACCGTCGAAGTAGTTCTTCGGCGTGCCGACATCGATGTAGTTGCCGGCGGTCCCGGTCTTGGCGTTCACCAGCGCCGTGGTCAACGGCAGGGCGCCGCTCTGCCGCCCGGTGACGTACAGCGGGGCCAGCACAGACCCCAGGGCCGGAGCGAGCGTGATCGACTGGTCGTAGCTGTCCGGGGACGCGCCGTCGAAGACCGCCGTCTGCAGAGCGGTGAACTGCTGCGCCGGGGTCGCGTGGTTGTTGATCCAGACCACGATCTCGTCGTTGTGCTGGAGGACCGTCGGGTTCAGGACGGGCGTCGGCCCGGAGGCGGCCAGGTTCCAGAAGTCGGAGAAGCCGCTGAGGATCGGCACCGCCTCCGGTGCCGGAGTGTCGGCGGGGTCGGTCGAGGGACTGGTGGTCGTGGTCGCGCTCGACGAGGTGGTCGACTCGGCGCCGGTCGCTCCGGTGGCTCCGATCAGCGCGGTACTCAGCACGACCGCACCGACCAGGGTGGATCCGAGAAGTCGAGGACCGAGATCCCCGCGCACAGCGGTGCGAGTACGGCGTGAGTGGTGTCGTGTCATCGGCCCGGCCCCCTCCGGCGCCGCCCGCCGCCCGGGCTCGCGCTCGGGGTGGCCACTCCTTCCCCCGACGTGAGGATGGGTCCACGAAGGGCTGGCAGGAAGGCTCGTGCCACCAACGAGTGACGCGGTCCTTCGCGGAGTGACGAGGAGCTTCGCCGTCGAGGGAGGGCGGGGTCCTTCGATCGATGCCCGGCTGACCGGCGGTTCCCGCACGGCCAGCGGCGCCGCGGACACCCGACGATCTCCGGGAATTGCATCGGGAATCTGTCGACCAGAATGCCGCCGTCCTTTCCCACCAGCATTCCGCGGACCATTCTTTCGGAACACTGCTGTCCGCCGCGCCAGCGGCCCGCAGAATCTTCTGGGTGTCATCGACGCAGGTCCCGGGTAGTTCTGTCGGCACAGCGCTGCGACTCGGCCGACGACAAAAGTGTCATCCGGGCCGACGTCATGATCAGGAGGAGATGGGTATGGCCGATCATTCGCGCACCGACATCCCGCCATTGCCGACAGGAACGTCGGCGGGCGCACCACCGCCGGTGTCGGGTTCCGCGACCCCACCGGCACATCCGGGCGGGCCGGACGACTCCGCCACTGCGCAGGCACGCCAGCAGGCCGGCGAAGTGGCCGAGACCGCCCAGCAGACCGGGGCGCAGGTGGCGTCGACGGTCAAGGAACAGGCCGGGGAGGTCACCGCCGAGGCCGGCCGACAGGCCAAGCAGGTGTGGCACGAGGCCCGGTCGGAATTCACCGATCAGGCCACCACCCAGCAGCAACGGGTGGCCGGTGGGTTGCACACCCTGGCCGACGAACTGCACCAGATGGCGCAGGGGTCCCAGGAGAACGGTGTGGCCAGCGACCTGGCCCGTCAGGCGGCTGACCGGGCCCACGGCATCGCCGACTGGCTGCAGGCGCGCGAACCGGGCGACCTGCTGAGCGAACTGCAGAGCTTCGCCCGGCGCCGCCCCGGGGTGTATCTCGGTGTGGCGGCCGCGGCCGGTCTGCTGGTCGGACGGTTCACTCGCGGCTTGACCAGTGCCGGGGACGACTCGCCCTCGGACTCCACGAACCGGTCGGGTGTGCCCGCCGGGGCCACCTATCCGGCTCCTCGGCCCACCCGGGTACCGCCGCCAGCTCCCGCGGTCGGCTACACCGGCGCCCGGACCGGGCTCCCGCCGACGGACGTCGGGTACACACCGGGCTTCGGCGTGGGCACCGGCGGCATCGAGGAAGATCCGGACCTGGTGCCTCCCGCCTCGATCACCCCGGCGTCGGCCCCGCTGCGGGGACCCGGCGAATCCGTGGGCGGCACCGTCCGCCGGACCGATCTGCCATGACGGGGTCATCGGCGTACGAGCCGACCGGCGGAGTGCGGGCTCCGGACCCGGCGGATCGTTCGCTGGGTGACCTGATCTCGCAGGTCACCCAGGACTTGTCGCTGTTGATGCGGCAGGAGGTGGCGCTGGCCCGGGCCGAACTGCAGCAGTCGGCATCCCGGGCGGCCAAGGGGGCCGGGATGATGTCCGGCGCCGCTGTGGCCGGCTACTTCGTCTTGCTCTTCCTGTCGATCGCGCTGTGGTGGCTCATCGGTGCCGGCACGGGTCTGGGCTGGTCGGCCCTCATCGTCGCCGTCATCTGGGGTGTCGTCGGTGCGGTCCTGTATGTCACCGGCCGGAAGGCGCTGCAGTCGGTCCGTGGACTGCCACGCACGGCCGACACCGTCGCCAAGATCCCGGACGCCCTGAAAGGAAACGAGGATTCGGCATGACCACCAGCAACGACCCGGAAACGATTCGCCGGGAGATCGAGGCCACCCGGGCCGGTCTCAGTGACGACGTCAACGCGCTCGGCGACAAGGTCAACCCGGCCAGCGTCGCCCGCCGTCAGACAGAGAAGGTCAGGGGCGCCGCTGTATCGGTGCGCGAGGCGGTGATGGGTTCGGCTTCCGACGTCGCCGATCGCGGCCAGCACGCCCTCAGCGGGGTGCAGGACAACGTCGCGGAAGCACCCTCGGCGATCAAGCGGCGGACACGCGGAAACCCGGTGGCGGCGGGCCTGATCGCCTTCGGCGCCGGCCTGCTCGCCGCATCCCTGTTGCCGGCGAGCGAACCGGAACAGCAGGCCGCGCAGAAGCTCAAGGAGCAGGCTCAGCCCGTCGTCGACGAGCTGACGGAGGTCGCGAAGGAGGCGGCCGGTCACCTCAAGGAGCCCGCCCAGCAGGCGGTGGAGGAGGTCAAGAGCACCGCGACCGACGCGGCGCAGGCCGTGAAGGACGAGACCGCCTCCGGTGCAGAGGATCTGAAGGAGCAGGCCCAGCAGTCGAAGAGCGCGGTCCAGTCGGCCGGTTCGTGAGGTCGGATACGGCCGACGAGCCCGGCGTCCAGTGCGCGGCTGGTGTGGCGCCGGTCTCGTGACGGTGTGACGGCGCCCGGAGCGGGTCCTCTACATGCGGGAGGACCCGCTCTCCTGGTCCCGTTCTCCGGGGCCACCGCCATGGAGGAGGAGTCGCTCGCCGGAGTGCGGGCGACTCAGAAGGAGGTCAGATGACCAGCTTTGACGCGTCGACCACGTCCACCGGGCCATTCCCGGCGGCCGTCGATCGCTTCTTCGAGTACCTGCAGGACGGCGTGGCCGTCAACCGGCGTATCGCGGGCAAATGGGCTCGGGCCTGGGGTTCGCCGGTCGACCTCGCGCGGGTCGCGTTGCAGACCCCGACCGACCTCGCCACCGGTCACGGCCGGGCGATCGGGACGTGGCTGACCGACGAGACCGTGCTGGCCCAGCGGGGTCTGGTGGATTCGGCGACCGCGGTGTCCGAGCGTGTGGTGGACGGCAGCGTCACCGATCTCGACGACCGGCGGTCCGCCGCGGCGGCCCGCGACTGACGCCGTCTTCCCCGACCGCTGCCGGCCCGCTCGTTCGGCCGGCAGTGGCAGGGGCGGTGCCGCCCGGGACCCGGCTGCTTCGGGGAGCCGGGTCCCGTTCTCATTGTTCGGGGAGGTCCCTGGTGGCCGGGCCCTCCAGAACCGCCCCGTCCGGCGCGAATCGTGAGCCGTGCAGGGGGCAGTCCCACGAGCATTCGGCGTCGTTCCAGGTCAGTACTCCGCCGAGGTGGGTGCAGACCGCCGATCGGCGCCGGGTGGCGCCGTCGACGGTCGAGACCGCGGTGGGCGTCAGGCCCTGACGTTCCACCCGTCCGGTGTTCTCGGCCGGTGGCCGCCGGTTCTGCTGGGTCAGGATCGAGGACGCCCATCCGCCGACCAGGTGGGCGCCGACCTGCAGGTTGCTCTTCACGGCGGTCGGGGCGCCGGCGAACTCCCGGCGGGTCCACGACTGCAACGCCTGGGCCCAGTCGGTGCGACCACCGAGGATCCGGCTGGACAGCGCAAGCGCCGAGGCCACGGCCAGCGTCATGCCCCACTTGTCGAAACCGGTTGCGACCAGGATCTGGTCGTCGGTCGGGGTGAGCGGTCCGACGAACGGCAGCTCGTGATCGGCGTGGTAGTCCTGTGCCGACCAGCTGTGGGTGGGCTCGGCCCCGGGGAACCAGCGCCGGGTCCAGTCGGTCAGATCCTGCACTTGTCGGGCGGGATGCCGCTCCCGCCCGACGACGTGGCCGTTGCCGCCGATCAGCAGCCGGTCGCCGTCCGGCCGGGGGACCGAGCGGACGGACCGGCTGGGGGAGTCGGCCGACAGGTACATCCCCTGCGGCATCGGTCCGGGGTGGTGGAAGGCCACGGCGTACGACCGCAGCGGTTGCAGACGCGCCCAGAACCCCCCGCGGTCCATGATCGGCGTCCCGGTGGCCAGGACGACCCGACCGGCCCGCAGGGTGGCGTCGTCCGTCCGCACGGTGACCGGCGTACCGGGGTCGACGGAACGTACCCGGGCGCCCTCGTAGATCGTCGCACCTCGGCGCTGCAGGTCGGTGACCATCGCGGTCAGGACGTCCAGCGGGTCGATCTGCGCCTGTTCGGCCAGCTGGACCGCGCCGGCGATGGGGTAGGGGAGTTCGGTATCGGTGACCCAGGTGGTGGGCAGGCCCGCTTCGTGGGTCGCCCGCAGCTCGGCCTGCACGGCCGGGATGCCGTCCTCGCCCGCGGCGTAGGTGTAGGCGCTGCGCAGCTGATAGGGAACGTCGTTCTCCTCGCAGTAGTGCCGGAGCCACATCTGCCCTTCGGTGTTGGCTTCGACGTACTGGCGGGCGATCTCGGCGGAGTGTCGCGACCGGATGGTGGACAGCCGGGTGCCCTGCAGCAGACTGACCTTCGCGGTGGTGTGACCGGTGGTGCCGGCCCCGACCCGGCTCGCCTCCACCACACCGACCGAGTGGCCGGCCCGGCTGAGCAGCAGTGCCGTGGTCAGCCCGGTCAGGCCGGCGCCGATGACGAGAACGTCGAACTCACGGCCGTTCTCGGGCAGCGGGTGGGACGGTTGAGTGCGGTCGAGCCACAGCGACGTCATCAGGTGCCTTTCCGGGGGGTGGCGGACAGCGGCACGGTCTGACCCCGGTCGACGTAGCGGACCCGATCACCCAGGCCGCGCCGATCCACCTCGGCGCGGAAATCCGCCAGCGGGGACGCCATGACGGTGTAGTCGTCGTAGTGCACGGGGACGACGGTGTGCGGGTCGATGAGCTCGAGCAGGTCGGCGCCCTGCCGCCCGTCCATGGTGACCATCAGCCCGCCGGGCAGCGTGGTCCCGCCGAGATGCAGCACACCGGTGTCGATGTCGGGGAACCGGCGGGGGATCTCGGACAGCTCGTCGATGACCAGGGTGTCGCCGGAGACGTAGAGCCGCACCGGGGCGGGTGCGGTGATGGCGGCAGGGGAGCCGCGTTCGGCGAGGGTGTCGAACTCCAGCATCGAGCCCATGACCGGGGGCAGCAGCCGGCGCAGCGGGCCGGGGGAATGCTGCCCCGGCAGTGCGGTGATCCGGACCCGGCTGGTCCCGCCGGTCAGCGTGTGGGAGGTCCAGGTGCGGAGGCCGGTGGCGCGCGGGAAGCCGCGCCACTGCAGACGGCGGGAGGCGTGCGGGGTGATGAGCACCGGGAGATCGCGGTCGAGGCCCCGGTGGGCGACGCGGTCCCAGTGGTCGCCGTGCAGGTGGGACAGCACGATCCCGTCGAGCGTGGGCAGTTCGGCGATCGAGAGAGCCGGTTCGGTCAGCCGCTTGCTGGTCAGTCCGTAGCCCAGGTACGCGCGTTGACCCCGGTGCAGGAAGTTGGGGTCGGTGAGCAGGGTGAGCTCGCCCCAGCGGATCAGCAGCGTCGCGTTGCCGATGAAGGTCAGCGAGCCGGTCGACGGAGGCTCGAATGTCATACCGGGAGGTACCCGGGTGTTCGGTCGGTGACACCCGGGTCTTGCTTCGACGACTGCTTCGGCGACCGACGCCGGGGATGGGTATCGGGTCGTCGTGCGCCCACGACGACCCGATACCCGGACTATCCCTTGACCGACCCCTGCAGCAGGGCGGCCACGAACTGCCGCTGGAAGATCACGAAGATGATCACCGTGGGCGTCATGATGAGGAGCGAACCCGCGCACAGCAGCGGGATGTCGGTGCCCCACTGACCCTGGAACGCACCGAGAGCACCGGCCATGGTGCGTTTGTCAGGCTGGTCGACCAGGACGATGGCCAGCAGGAACTGGTTCCAGGTCCACAGGAACAGCAGGATCGCCAGGGACGACAGCGCCGGGCGGGCCAGCGGTGCGTGGACGCGCCAGAAGAGCTGCCAGATCCCGGCTCCGTCGATCGACGCCGCTTCGGAGAGATCCTTGGGCACGGACACGAAGTGGGCCCGCATCCAGAGCACCGAGAACGGCATGAACAGGCCGATGAGCGGCAGGATGATCGCCCAGCGGGTGTTGAGGAGACCGAAGTCGCGCATCTGGAAGTAGAGCGGCGTGATGATGCCCTCGAACGGCAGGGTCAGCCCGAGCACCAGGAGCAGGAAAGCGACCCGGCCGCCCTTCATCCGGATCTGGCCGAAGGCGAAACCGGCCATGGTGCCGAAGATCAGGGCCAGGGGTACGACGCCGAGGACGATGAGCGTGCTCGACCACAGCAGCGCGCCCATCCGGGCCGAGGTGAACGCGGTGACGAAGTTGCCCCACTGGGGGTCGTCCGGCCAGGAAAGGCCGGACGGGTAGGTGCCCGACGGGTGCAGGGCGGTGACGAACAGCGTCACGAACGGCACGACGGTGACGAGCATCAGGACGACGAGCAGGACGCGCCCGATGAGCGCCTCGCGACGGGAGGTGATCATGATCCGTCCTCACGGGTGAACCACTGCAGCGGGACGACCACCAGCAGGACGAGCAGGACCAGCACGACGGCCAGGGCCGAGGCCAGCCCGATCTCCCGCTCGGAGAAGGCCAGGTAGAAGATCTGCAGGCCCGGCACCATCGTGCGGTTGCCGGGGCCGCCCTGGGTGGCGATGTAGACGATGTCGAAGCTGGCCAACGCGGCGATGACGGTGACCGTGACGCAGACGCCGATCTCCTGGCGCAGGCCGGGGACGGTGATGGTGAAGAACTCCCGGATCGCGCCGGCGCCGTCCATCCGGGCCGCCTCGTAGAGCGACGGGTCGATCTTGCTCATGCCGGCGGACAGCAGCAGCGTGCACAGGCCGACCAGCACCCAGGCGCCGATGATGCCGACCGCCGGCAGGGCGGTCGAGAAGTCGCCCAGCCAGGCACGGGTGACGCCGCCCAGGCCGACGAGGTCGAGCAGCTGGTTGATCAGGCCGTCGGAGGCCAGCAGCCAGCTCCAGATGATGCCGGCCGCGACGAGCGGGATGACCTGGGGGAGGAACAGCACGACCCGGGCGACCGCGCCGAGCTTGCTGGTGGCGACGCTGCGGATGGCCGCGGCGACCAGCAGGCCGAGTGCGACCGGGATGAGGCTGAAGAAGATGATGAGGACGAACGCGTGCAGGATCGACTGCGAGAGGTCGGGGTCGGTGAAGACCTTGACGTAGTTGCCGAAGCCGACGGACTTGGCCGCGCCGATGCCGTTCCAGTCGTAGAACGAGTACTGGACGGTCAGCACCAGCGGGCGCAGGACGAAGACGGCGTAGAACAGCAGCGCGGGCGCGGCGAACAGCCAGCCGATGAGCTGGCCGCGGCCGCGGCCGGAGCGGCGACCCCGACCGACCCGGCCCGGGGTGACGGCCGGTCGGTCGGTCTTCGGCGCCGGGGCGAGCCCGACGGCGACGGCCGGCGCGGTGGCCGACCGCGGGGCCGGGTCGATGGGGGACGTCATGGGACGGTCAGCCGCCGATCTGGCTCTGGTAGTCCGACTGCACGGTGCTCAGCAGGCCCTCGGGGGTCTGCTCGCCGGCGACCAGCTTCTGCAGCTCCGGGGTCCAGCTCTTGGCGTAGATCGAACCGGTGGCGTTGGCGATGAAGTCCATCGCCCCGTTGTCCTTGGCGATCTGGGCGCCGGCGGCCAGGGTGGCCGCGGTGACGGTGTTGGCGTCGACGGTCGGCATGCTGGCGTCGGCCGGGCCCATCGGGTGGGAACCGCCGACGGTCACGTCGATCTCCCGGGCCTTGTCGTTGGTGGCCACCCAGTTCAGGAAGAACGCAGCGCAGTCGGGGTGCGCGGCCTTGGCGCTGACGCCGAAGGTGAGCGGGGCGGACATGGCCGCGACCGAGCCGCCGGCCTCCTTCGGGGGCATGAGGAAGAACCCGGCGTTGCCGGCCATCTGCTTGTCCAGGTTCCCGGACTCCCAGTCGCCGTCGAAGATGAACAGGCTCTGGCCACCGATGAAGCGGCTCATCATGGTCGCGTAGTCGAGCGAGTTGACATCGCTGGCGAAGTAGCCGTTGTCGATCCAGCCCTTGAGGTGCTGGGCGGCCTGCTTGGTGGCGTCGGTGTCGATGGACGCGCCCGGCTTCTGGAAGATCCAGTCGTTGATCGCCGACGGGTCGCCGTAGACGGCCATCAGGTTCTGCAGCGGGAACGCCAGACCACCGGTGGCGCCGCCGTTGAACTGGGCGATCGGGGTGATCCCCGCGGCCTTGGCCTTGGCCAGGGCGTCGTCGAACTCGGCCAGCGTGGTCGGGGCCTGGGTCATGCCGATCTGGGCCGCGAGCTGCTTGTTGTAGAAGACGCCGGTCATGCTGTAGTTCAGGCCCATCGCGTACAGCGGGCCGGTGCCGCGCTCGCCGGTGCTGCTGACCCGCATCTGCGACAGCTGCGAGGCGGGCCAGGAGTCCCAGCCGAGCGACTGGGCGTACCCGTCGAGGTCGAGCAGCAGCCCGTCCTTGACCAGTTCGGAGACCTGGGGCAGCCGCATGAGGTCCGGCGGGCTGTCCTGCAGAACGCGCGGGGCGTTCTGGGTGATGACCGCGAACTGGTCCTCGCGGATGTCCCAGGTGACGTTCGGGTACTGCTTGGTGAACTCGTCGGTGAGCGCCTTGGGCAGCGCGAAACCAGTCTCGAAGTACCCGGACATGGTCACCGGGTCGGTACCGCAGGTGGCGGTCTTGGCCGCGGCGGCCGAGGAAGCCGTTGCACTGTTGGCGGTCTCGGAGGAGCTGCCGGGCGCGCCGCAGGCGGCGACGAGCAGGCTTCCGCCGACCAGCAGAGCGGACACGGCGGTCAGGCGGTGACCTGACCGGGACATTCGGGCGGAGCGGAGAAGGGACATGCGGGGCGCCTCCTTTGGCGTACTGCGGCAGCGGTGCGGGGGTGGTGAGCGGGTCAGACGTCGACGACGGCGGGTGCCGTCGACAAGGCGGGGGACCGGTGGGCGGTCCGCAGGGCGTCGACGGCGTCGTCCCACCACTGACGGGCGGGCGCCCAGACGCCGGTGAGCGACAGCGAGCCGTGGATCGCGCCGGGGTAGACGGTGTGCTCGACCGGCACGCCGGAGGCGCGCAGTCGGTCGGCGAAGAGTTGGCCGTCGCGGCGCAGCGGGTCGAACTCGGCGGTCAGCACCCGGGTGGCCGGGAACCCCGTGAGGTCGGCGGCGAACAGCGGCGACACCCGCGGATCCCGGGCCAGCGCGGCGTCCGGTAGATACAGCTCGACGCAGCGCTCCATCCCGGGGACGGTGATGCCGTAATCGTCGGGGACGCCGCTGGACCGCATCGTGTCGAGAGTCAGGTCGACGACGGGGACCTCGAGCAGCACGAGCCGGAGCGCCGGGCCACCTCGGTCCCGGCTGGCCAGGGCGACGGCGGCGGCGAGGTTGGCGCCGGCGGAGACGCCGCCGATGGAGATATTGGCGGGGTCGATCAGCCACTGCGCCGCGTGCTCGGCGAGGTCGGTCAGGGCGGCGTAGCAATCGTCGAACGGCACCGGGAACGGGTGCTCGGGCGCCATGCGGTAGTCGACGGCGACGACGGTGATCCCCAGGCGGGCGCAACGGGCCCGGCAGAGCGCATCGTTGACGAGCTCGTCGATCGAGCTGAGCCACCAGCCGCCGCCGTGCAGGAAGACATGGACCGGCAGCACATCCGCGTCGGTCGCGCCCACCGGGCGGTAGCGGCGCAGCCGCAGGGTGCCCCCGTCGACATCGATCCACCGGTCGTCGACATCGGCCGGCTCACCGGGAAGCCCGGTGCGCAGGTACATCTCGTCGGCGGCAGCGATGATCTCGGCGCGGCGACGAGCGGGCGGGGCCAGCGGGTCGCCCATGTCCTCGGCGCTGTCGAGGAACTGCCGAACCACAGGGTGCAACGACATCGAAGTCCTCACGCGAGAAGCCGAAGCGGAGGACCACGTCGGCGTGGGAGCGGCAGGCGATGGGGTGTTCGGCCGGCCGGGATCTGTCTGTGGTGGTCACTCAACTCGACGGCGGGGCCGTTCGTCAAGCGGTTTCATCGAAGCACTTTTATAGACCGGTCGCGGGAGCCGTCACACCGACGCAGGTGTCGCGAAACGGACCGGGCGCGCCGCGCTTCAGGTGGTGGCGCGGGGGACGACGGCCACGTCCAGCATCGTGGTGGACCGCAGGGAGTTGCCGTTGACCAATCCGAGGAGCACCGCCAGGGCCGCGCCACCGGACTGTTCGAACGGTTGCCGGACGGTCGACAGGTCCGCGGCCTCGGCGGCCTCACCGTCGTCGAAACCCATGATCGCGACGTCCTGCGGTACCCGCAGGCCACGGTCGCGGGCGGCGAGCAGCGCGCCGACGGCGAGCAGGTCGTGGTGGGCCATGACGGCCGCCGGCCGGTCGGGTCGATCGAGCAGTTCGGCCGCGGCGGAACGGGCGGCGCTGACCGAGTTCTCGCACGTCGCGACCATGACGTCACCGGCCGACGCGGCACGCACTGTCGACCGAAAACCGTTGAGCCGCTTGATGGCCTGGGATTCGTAGTCGGCGATCTGCCGCTCCAGCAGATAGCCGAACCGCTGGTAGCCGCGGCCGAGCAGGTGCTCGGCGGCGAGTCGGCCACCGGCCGAGTCGTCGATCAGGACCCGACTGAAATCGTCGCTGTCGGCGTCCACCACGACCGTGGGCAGCCGTCGCTCCCGCAGCCGCTGGCTGATGCCAGGCTCCAGACCGAGGCCCATCACGATGACCCCGTCGAGCCGACCGTGGACGGGCATGCTGGCCAACGCCGGGGAGGAGGCCACCGCGGCGGATTCATGATCCAGGACGACGACGTCCAGATCGTCCTGGGCGGCCGGGGCAAGGATGCCGGCGAGCCGACGCAGGTACGAGGCGTAGGCGGTGAACGGGGCCATCACGGCGATACGGCCCGTGCCCCGACGGGCCAGCGTCGCCGCGTGGGCCTTCGGAACGAAACCCAGGGCGTCGGCCGCGGCCAGTACACGCGTGCGGGTGTCCAGGCTGACCCGGTCCGGTTTGTTCAGGACATTCGACACCGTCGAGATGCTCACGCCGGCGCGGTCGGCGACCTCATAGATGGTGACCCGGCCGTCGTCCCTCGCCACCGGCGCCCCCTTCGAACTGCTTCGTCCGAAGGACTGTACCGATCCATGAGGCCGTCACGAGGCCGAACCCGGGTCGGCACGACGTGTATGTCGGGGCGGTCGGACGACAACTGCACATGATCGGTGGCGGCCACAGGAGATGTGCCGTCGTCCGGTCGTCCAGTGTCGGTACAGCGTCGGAAGCCCGCTCGACGGTGAGCGTGATGAGGTCGTGACCCCGGGACTGGGAAAACCCGTCAGATGGCCTAGCGGCCAGCGACGACCTCGCAGCCCGACTATCAGCCCGACCTCGATCAGGCTGTCAACGCTTCCCGATCCAGTGATTTCTCTTCGCTCCGTAGTGCGTCGATCGCGGAACGCGAGATACCAGCGTGCAGCCGTTCGGCGGCGGAGTCCGAGTTGTCCACATCATTCGTATTTCAGAATTCCCACGGCGGACGCGGTAGTTATCGTCGGGCGAACTCGTGCATGTGAGGTGCATGTGACAGATGTGAGGTGGTGTCGTGATCGGGGGTCTGACCCGTAGGTCGCAGGTGGTCCGTCGAACGGCGGCCGCGGTGCTCGTGACCGGTCTGAGCTGCTCGCTCGTCGCGTGCAGCTCGGCTGACGGTGCCGGTCCGAGTTCGACGGCACCCTTGTCGGTCACTGTGTCGCCGTCGGTCGTCGCTGCGTCGGAACCGGTCTCGCCGACCGCAACGGTTTCGGCGCCCACCCAGTCACCGGTGCCATCGATCGCCAGCTCCACTCCGCTCTCGCGATCTTCTAGCGTGTTAGGGACGCCGTCCGGTACCGACTCGCCTGGAAACCTCAGTCCTGTTGAACAGGCAGATCGAGCGGCAATCGAGGCGCAGTGGGCCAAGTACTGGGATGTGCTAGCCGGACTGACAAAAGTTCCCGCAGAAGATCGGGAACAGCTGCTCGAACCGGTGGCGGTTGACCCGCAGAAGGCAAAGCTACTAGCGGCAGCGGCGCAATTCGAAGCGGAGGGCCTAGGCCAGTATGGCGAAGTGATTCTTCGTCCGTTCTGGCCCCAACCTATCGACGGCGAGCAGTTCGCACTTCTTCGCGATTGCCAGGATCAATCTGGCTGGGGCTCTATTTCTGTGAGCACGGGCGAGGTTCACGCTCTTGGTGCCGACCGCCACTTCGTTCAAGCGGGTTTCGAGCGCGGATCAGACGGCGTCTGGAGAGTCCAAAACGTGCAGTGGATCGAGAACCTCCAATGCTAGCAACCAAGCTCTCTGCGGCCACAGTCATATTATGTGTTGGTCTTTCCACCGTTGGATTGCATCCTGAAGCAAGTCGTTCCAATTCACCGCGGAATATTTGGACGAGCGAGAGTAATCTACTTATTCAAACGGCCGAGCCTGCGCAGCAACCGGGCCGGAGCGCAGGCTTGGACGGTCTCTCAGACCAGAGCGTCGATCTTGTGGCCTCCGACGGTGGCCTAGAACATGAACGGCAGGTGGCACCCAGCTCGAGTGGGCCGGTCGGCAACGATTCCACTGACCTTGACCAGTCGAACTCCTCCAACGGGCATAGCCAACACGACTGGGGGGATGGATGCGGCTGGACTCGCTATATCCCCCCTCCCGCCGCAGGTGACCCCCTATGGGAGGGGCACGACCCTTCAAGCGGGGAGATCAGGTGGAAGAGCTGTGCCGTGTTGAGGCCCGGCGTCCCTGGATCTCCTGGCAACTTAGATGGTCGACCCGTAGTCACCCAGTTCTTCGCGAACGAAGAACTCGCTCCACCGGTAGTTGTTGATCCTCGGGTTCTAGCCGAAAGAGCAATTCGAGAACTCGCCGTTCCTTCGCCTGAAATTCATTTTGGCCCGGATATGGGTGAGGTCTACGTTCAGATCCCAACGTGGTTGTGGATCGACGACCCTGGACAACTGACCGCTTCGGTCACAGCCGGAACCGTGACTGTGACGGCGAGCGCGACTCTCACAGCCACGAGGTGGACGCTAGGGGAACCCGAGCGCAATCCGTCTTTCTCGGGGTACAAGTCGGGTCCGGCGGTCACATTGACTTGTCAGGGGGCGGGTGTGCCCCCGCCGGCCGGTGTGGACTGGAAGACCGAACCGGAATGTGGCCACACGTTCCGCTGGCGTTCGCTACCGGAGCGGACCAACGGGACGGGCAAGTGGCCCATCACAGCGACGACGTCGTGGGACGTCACCTGGCAGTCGAACACCGGGCAGGCGGGGACGACCACCTTGACCGCCACCAGCGAGGACGCTGTCGAGGTGGGGGAGTACCGCATCCTGCTTGTCGATGGCGGCCGCTGACAAGTCCCACAAAGCCGACGGAGTGCGGTCCGGCAAGAATGACCTGGTGAGCGACGCGGACGCCGACTTGACGGGCCAACAAGCCGGAGCCTTCCGCATCGGTGGCGTCGTGCTTGTCGTCGTGGGGCTGTGCTGGATGGTCGTCGATCCGCTGCTGCGGAAGTTTCAGCCGCTGAGATGGGGAGGCCCCAACATCGGCGGGGGGTTCCTGCTCATCGCCGCCAACGCCACCGTTACCGCCGGTGCGGTGGTCACCGGCGCTGCCAGCGCGGTCAGGCCACCACAATGGAACTCGATGACCAGGATCGGGCTCGCCGTCGTGGCGGCATTGGCCTTCGTCTACCTTCTGCTTCGCGCACTGTGATCGCTAGCCTGTGCCATCACAATGTCGGCGGCACTGAGACCGCAGAATCGCAACAATTGCTCGAGTCCCCTCTCGGTTCATGGCTGGTGATGACGAGAAAAGATGAAGGCCGTCGGAACCAGGGGTCGGAGACGACCGGAGGGCTACCGCGACGTCATGAGGTCGGCACGACGCGCCGTTCGACGGGTCCGCCCATCCCTGTGGTGTCGCCGGCAGGTGCCCCACAGGACTTCTGCTCGACCCTCCCGGCCGTGGGGTCGATGTCGACAGGGATGGCGTGAGCCAGATCTGAGGTGACCTCCACCCAGCGGCAGGGAAACTCGACATTCGAGCTTCGGGCCAGCTTCTCGACGAGAGCATCACCGGGCTCGTGTCGATGTGTTCCATTCCCCGCCCCATCGTGCGAGCTGGCAATGGCCAGGAACCCGGACAGGGTCAAAGCGAGTATGCATGTGATCGAACGGATTTCGGGCCGTCGGGGACGGAGATGGACTGGCATGATCGGCTCCTGATGGTTGCGCGATCCGACCGTAAGCAGCGAGCCGATCATTGTCATGGCCGTTCGTTGGCCTGTGGATAACTGCGGTGGCACTGGTTGAAACGGCCGACGCCGTCCCCCGGGTGCAAGGATTGGTCATGCCTGAGCGCGAAACCGGTCCGAATGAATCCCGCAGTCCCCGCGCCCAGAGGTGGATTCGCTGGGTAGCGGTCGCTGTCATGGTGGTCGGCCTGCTGTGGCTCATCGTGGATCGCCTGTTGGCCGGGTACTACCCGTTGCGTTGGGGCGGACCGAACATCGGTGGCGGCCTGCTGATCCTTCTCTGCTATGCCGCCCTGATCGGTGGGGTGACCGCGCTGTGGGCGTCCGATGGCCTCCATCCGCGGACATGGTCGACCTGGTCATGGGGCGCTGCCGTCATGGTCGTCGTGCTTCTGATCGGCTACATCGCGGTCCGCATCATCCAGCCCCGTGACGAGGACGCTGGCCGGATCGGGCGGATGGGCGTGACCGTCACAACGCAGGGCGAACCAATCCTCGTCATGATGGTCTGCCGCGGATCGATCGACCGGGTGAGGGTGGTCGGACCAAACCGCACACCGCAATTCAACGAAGAGTTGGCCACCTACACGTCAGTCGATCCCGTGTCCGGCTACCAGGAACTCAATCTCCTCGATCCCTCGGTGGGCTGGCAGACAGGGTCGCCCCTGACCCAGTCGACCCTCGACGGACAGATGCTGGTGATCGCTTCTGCCCGCAGCGACAAGGCCGTCCTGACCGACGTGTCGTTCAGCTCCGAGGACTTGCGTTCACTGACACCGGGTCTCGTGCAGAGCGCTTCGGGACAGTGGGCTCAGCGCCGACCGGTGGACGAGTTCCGGGCGGCAGCCTGCCCGTGACGGTGTGGCGTCCGGGTAGACCGGCGGGAGCCGGGGATCGCGTGGGCCCGCCGTGTGATCGCACTGTCGGACCGCGTCCGTAGAATGGCCGTTCGAATGACACGGATGTGTTTCGGCTGATGAGAACGGTGACGGGGGATCGCTGCATGGAGCAGGGCGAGGGAGCGATGCTGTCGCCGCGCGATCAGGCGCTGCGCCTCATCGACTACCTGGTGGCGTTCGAGGCGATCCGCAATCCGCCGGTGCGGCGGACCGCCGACCACCGACTGTTCCGGATCGACGCCGCGGCGCTGCCCACGCACCCGGCGGTCACCGTCCATCCGGGCGAGGATCGATGGCTCACCGTCGATTTCGTCGACCTCCCCGAGCCACCCGCGGTTCCGGACGAGATCGCCGCGCTCCTGATGGAGCCGTCCGTCCGGCCGGACACCGAGCCGTCGATCATCCCGGCCGCAGCGGACGCCACCGTCGAGCAGGTCGCGGCGTGGGAGCAGCTGACCCGGCCGGCCCGCGACTGGGTGTCCGGTGTCTGGGCCCTCTATAGGGACGATCACCGCAACGCAGCAGCAGTCAAGTCGTTGCATCGGGCCCTGTTCGAGCAGCGCGAGGTCCTCGCCGTCGATCGCGAAACCTACGAGCTGGTGTGGGGTTTCGGTCGCCTGACGTGGACGGATCCGGCGTCCGGCGAGACCGTCGACCATCCGCTGCTGACGGTTCCGGTCGAGGTGGACATCGACGTCCGGACGCAACGCGTCACCGTCCGCCCGGCCGGTGGCCCGGAGATCGAGATGCGGATGATCAACGGTCTCGACGTGCATGACCCGGCCGGTTACGCGGCCACCCGCCAGGAGATCGCCGACAGCGATCTCGATCCCTGGGTGAGCGACGAGATCGCCGACGTGCTCCGGCGGTTGGTCCGCGCTGTCGACGACCACGGCACCGTCCGCACCGTCGACACCCAGCCGTCAGCGGACGACGGCAGGGGGACCGCCCGAGCCGTCGTCCATCCGGGTTGGACGCTGTTCCTCCGCCGCCGGCAGCCGGACTCCGAGGGTTTCCTGCACGAGATGCGCGAGCTGTACCGGGATCTGCCCGAGGTGATCCCACCGCCACTGCGGGGGATCCTCACCAGCGAGGACCCGGCCACGCTGGCGGGAGTCCCCGCGTCGGACGGTGAAACCTCCACCACGATCGACGACGAACTGCTCCTGCTGCCCCTGCCGGCGAACGAGCAGCAGGAACGCATCCTGCGGACCAGCCGTCGGCAGGCCGGAGTCGTCGTCCAGGGCCCGCCGGGTACCGGGAAGTCGCACACCATCGCCAATCTCATCAGCCACTTCGTCGCCGAGGGGCAACGGGTGCTGGTGACGGCCGAGAAGGAACAGGCACTGAAGGTCCTGGCGGACAAGGTGCCGGAGGACATCCGCGACCTGACGGTCTCCGTCCTGGGGGCCGACGAGGACGGCCGCAAGCGACTGGGCGATGCGATCCGCAGCATCCAGACCAAGGTGGGGCTGGTCGACCGACGGGTCGCCGACGAACGCATTCGCACCCTCACCGAGACCATCGACCGGCTCGACCGCGAATACGCGGAGGTCAGCGAACAGCTGCGGGCCAGCCGGTGGGCGGAATTCGACACGCTGCCCGGGCAGTGGTCGGCCGGATCGGCGGTCACTCCGCAGATCGCGGCCGGCTGGGTCCATGATCATGCCGACCTCGGCTACATCCCCGATCCCATCACCCCCGGCACCGCCTGCCCGCTCACCGACGCCGAATTCGGGGAGTTGCTCGCCACCCTGCGGACCATCGACCCCGCCGATGCCCGGCAGGCCGTACTCGATCTGCCCCCGGTCGACGGGCTGCCTTCCGGCCACGACCTCGCCGGCCTGCTGAGTGAACGCACCGCCCTGGCGCCGGCCGTCGCCCGGGCCCGCACCGTTCTTCCCGGCCCGCTACCCGTGGAGCCGGACACCGCCGACCGTGCCCGGACCCTGGCCGCCGACCTTGACCGTGAGGCCCACTGGCGACAAAGCGTCGACGGCACCTGGGTCGCGCGCGTCGTGCAGCAGTGCAGCGACCCCCGGCTGGACGCTGAATGGGCGGACGCCACTGCAGCACTGGCCGACCTGCGCGATCAGGTCTTCACCCTGCGCAAGAACGTGCGCGCCCACGATGTCCAACTGCCGCCGCAGCCCGGCGCGGAGTTCGAGAAGGACCTGGCCGACGCCGCTCATCGCATGCGCACCACCGGCAAGTTGGGCTTCTTCGCCCGGGATGCCAAGGCCGCGGTCGAATCGTGCCGGGTCGACGGGCAGGTACCGACGACCGCCGACGCCATTCAGGTCTGCCTGGACTCACTGACCGTCGAACAGCTCCGCCACCGGTTGGCCACCCGCTGGCGGAACCAGACCGCCGACGTCGACGCGCCTGCCCTGTCGGGCTACCCGGAGACGTCGGTCGGCCCCCACCTCGACACGCTGGCTGAGGTGCGGCGCACCGCCGGCCGGTGGGCCGACCTGACTTCCCGTGCCGCCGCGCTCCAGCTGCCCGCTCTGCCGCCCGAGCCACGTGCTCTCGCCGCCGCCGCGAGCACCGTCGCCGACGTCGCCGCCGTGGCGCGGACCGCCGAGATCGACAGCATCCTGGGCCAACTGAGGTGCCAGCTGGATCAGGGCGCGGCCGCGTCGACGGCGACGAGTTGGTCCGACCTGCGGGACGCCCTCGACCGGGAAGACACCGAAGCCTGGCAGTCGGGCATCGATCGGGTCCGCCGCCTCACGGAGATGCGCCCGAGCATCGACCGGCGTGACGCTCTGCTGGCGGAGCTGGCGGCGGTCGCGCCCGTCTGGGCGACCGAGATGACGCAGGACCACTCCGCTGCCGGTGAGCCCGAGGACCTGGGTGCCGCCTGGCAGTGGCGCCACCTCGAGACCTGGGTACGGGCCGTCGCCGATCGGCCCGCGCCCGCCGTCCTGCAGGCCCTGCTGGACGAGGTCACCGCGGAACGCCGACGCACCGTCACCGAGCTGGTGACCGAGAAGGCGTGGCGGCGGCTGGTCGACAACCTCGGGCACCCGCAACGTCAGGCGTTGGAGGAGTACGTCCAAGCCAGTAAGCGCTTCGGCAAGACCGGAGGCAAACACGCCAGCCGCTGGATCGCCGAGATGCGCCGCGCCATGGGCAACGCCACGACCGCCGTGCCGGTCTGGATCATGCCGACTGCTCGGGCCCTGCTGAACTTCCGACCCTCGGCCGAGCCGCCGTTCGACGTCCTGATCATCGACGAGGCGTCGCAGATCGGCATGACGGCTCTGCCGCTGCTAGCCCTGGCCCGCCGGACGATCGTGGTGGGTGACGACCAGCAGACCA
This sequence comes from Nakamurella flava, assembly GCF_005298075.1. Classification (NCBI taxonomy): domain Bacteria; kingdom Bacillati; phylum Actinomycetota; class Actinomycetes; order Nakamurellales; family Nakamurellaceae; genus Nakamurella; species Nakamurella flava. The sequence continues at coordinate 1,121,247 of NZ_SZZH01000001.1, read as the reverse complement.
GCCCGGAGAACGTCGGCCTGGACCGCGAACCGGTCTACCGTCTGATGGACGACCACCTTCGCGACATCCCGGGTTACCGGACGGTTTTCGATCCCGACAAGAGCCTGTACGACCTCGCGCTGCTGCGCTTCTCGCAGCCGATCATGCTGACCGAACACTTCCGCTGTCTGCCGCAGATCATCGAATTCTCCAATCAGCTGTCCTACAACGGGCGCATCGTGCCGTTGCGGGATCGTCCACCCCATCCCGGGTGGCAGCCGGTACGCACCGTCCGGGTACCCGACGGCTACCGGTCCGGCTTCGTCAACCGACCCGAAGCCGAAGCTGTCGTCGCTCTGTTGCGCGACCTCGACGGACGCCCCGAGTACGACGGTATGAGCTTCGGTGTCATCTCCCTGCTGAGCACCCAGCAGTCGGCACTGATCAAGGAGCTGCTGTACGACGGCCTCGGCCCGGCCGCCGTGGAACGTCGACAGATCCGGGTCGGGGAAGCGGCCAGCTTCCAGGGCGACGAACGGGACGTCATGGTCGTCAGCACGGTGATCGCCGTTGACCCGTCGAAGGAGCGCACCCGGTACGGGGCCATGACCAGCGAGGCCGACAAGCGCCGCATCAACGTCGCCGCGTCCCGGGCCCGCGATCAGCTGTGGGTGGTCACCTCGGTCGACCCTTCGGTGCTGTCGCCCGGGGATTACCGGGCCGCGCTGATCGCGCACTGCTCGGCCACCGCCGCCGACGACGACGAACGCGGCGACCTGTTGGCGCGGTGCGAATCGGAGTTCGAACGACGCGTCGTCCGCAAGCTCCTGGCTCGCGGGTACACCGACGTCACCGTCCAGCACCGGGTCGGTCAGTACCGGCTGGACATCGTCGTCAGCGGCCCCGACGCCCGGCTCGCCATCGAATGTGACGGCGACCGTTGGCATTCCGAGGCCGAGTGGGATCGCGACCGCGCGCGGCAGCAGGTGCTCGAGCGGGCGGGCTGGACTTTCGAGCGCATCCGCGGATCGGCCTTCTACCGTGACCCGGACCTGGCAATGGAACCGGTGTGGGAACGGCTGGAGGGGCTGGGCATCCGGATCGGCGAGCGCCGGCAGCCCGTTCTCGCCGGTCTCCGTTCGGAGGAGGCCTCGGCGGCATCCTGACGTCTGAATGACTCAGGGTGGGCTATCCCGGCAGATCACCCAATCCGGACAAGCGGTCACTCGACAGTGGGCGTGACGGTGACTTGTTGCGGGCGTCACATCGGCATGACCTTCACCCCCGGCCGAGCCGGCCACCCCTTCCGTCAGCGCTGTGCTCGGATCGTGACCGTCAGCCTTTCGGTGCTGCTCCTGGCGGTGACGGTCGCCTGTTCCGGCACGACGGCCGGGACCGCGGCCGTCGGCACCCCGTCGACGGCCGCGCTCGCACCCACCCCGAGCGTGCCCGCTGTAGCGGTCGTCGAGGTGACCAGGACGGTGGCGCCGCCCGCTGCGGTCACCTCGGTGGTGACGACCACGGCGGAACCGCCACCGGCTCCGGTCGTCGTCACCCACACCGAGGTGGCCACCGTGACCGCAGCCGCTGGCGGGGGCGGTGGCGGAACCCGGCGGACGGTCTCCGGCCTCGTGTCGCCGAGCGGGAACATCACCTGCGGGGTGGTCGGTGGGATCCTGTTCTGCACCATCGGCGTCTACGACTTCGACCTGCCGTCCTGCCCTTCCCCGAGTTCCGGGGCACTGATCAGTCTGGCCAGCACCGGGCCCAGCGACATCAGCTCGTGCGGCGCCGAGATCCTCGACGGCGTCGACGCGACCACCCTCGAGTACGGCGACGTCGCCGCGCTGGGTAGCTATGTGTGCACCGTCGAGGAGGTCGGCATGGCCTGCGTCAGCCCCGGTGGTTTCGGTTTCACGATCGCCCGGGCCGGCTATCAGCCGTTCTGATCGGCGGGTCGACAACGGTGACCAATTCGGCTTTCCCGAGTCAGTTCGGTGTCGCGAGCAACTCGGTGAGCGCCGCGTCGACCTCGTCCAGGTACGACTGCTCGAAGCCGAACAGCCCGAAGTGGCCGGCGATGCTGTGCAGCATCCGCACCTCCGCACCTGGGGTGAGGTCGGCCTCCGGCACGCAGTCCTGCGGCGGGAACAACATGTCCTGCTCGATGGGCATGACGAACACCTTGGCCGTCACCCGCCTGAGGGCGGCGGCGAGGTCACCGTCGGCCAGGCGGGCGACGTCGCCGCGCTGCCACTTCCAGCCCATGGTGAGCAGCGCGTTCGGATCCATCAGGCCGAACAGCAGCCGGGTGAAGTTCTGCTGGAACTCCTCGAACGTTTCCCAGCCGTGGCCCTCGACGACCGGCGGGATCGTCTTCCAAAACCCGGACTTCCAGAAATCAGTGGTCAGGCCCATGATCGCCCAGATGTCGGCGTGCCGACGCAGGCCGTCGGCCACCTCGGTGTTGGACGTGTAATCGCCACCCGCCCATCCGGGATCGCTGGTCATCGCGTCCATCAGGGTCTGCACGTACAGGAAGTCGTGCGGGGTGACCTGCGCGGTCCCCGCGATCGGTGCGGCCCGCTCGACCTTCTCGGGGAACCGAACGGCCCACTCCCAGGTCTGCTGCGCGCCCATCGATCCGCCGACGACGAGTGCGAGCTTCTCGACGCCCCAGTGCTGGCGGAGCAGGATCTCCTGCGCCCGGACGTCGTCCCCGATACGGACGTGCGGGAACTTCGACATCGCGATGCTCGGGTCGTCGGTGGTGTGCGGGGATGTCGACAGGCCGTTACCGATCTGGTTGACGACGACGATGAAGTACTTCGTCGGGTCCAGGGCCCGACCCTCACCGATGTAGACCTGCCACCACGTGGCGTGTGACCCCGAGAACCAGGTCGGGATGAGGATGACGTTGTCCTTGGCCCCGTTCAGCTCACCGTAGGTCGCGACCGCGAGCTGCAGGTCGGGGATGACCCCGCCATCTTCCAGCTCGAAACGCCCGATCGAGATCAGCTCGTACGGGCCCTGCTGTTCAGCGGAGTAGAACGGGTTGTCCAGCGGCATGAGCTGCTCCTCGATCGCATCGTTGCGGGATCTGCACCGTAGGGTCCGGTCGCCGCGACCGGAATCGCCGTTCTCACGTACTGAGGTGCGGCCGCCGCGGAGGAATCCGGAGAAAGATCGGCGGACCATGTCGAGAACCGGGTTGCGTCTCCGTCTTCCCTACGAGGCGACCACCCGGGTCGCAGCACCGAGAGGAACGATGATGGCCAAGTACCTGCTGCTCAAGCACTACCGTGGCGCACCGGCTCCGGCCAACGACGTCCCGATGGACCGCTGGGCGCCGCAGGAGGTGACGGACCACATTCGTTTCATGCAGGACCTCGCCGATCGCCTGCAGGCCTCGGGCGAGTTCGTCGATGCCCAGGCGCTGGCACCCACCGGGACCTTCGTCCGCTTCGACGGTGATGGGCGCCCGCCGGTGACCGACGGCCCGTTCGCCGAGACCAAGGACCTCATCGCCGGCTGGATGGCCATCGACGTCGACAGCGAGGAACGAGCCCTACAGGTCGCGGCCGAGCTGTCCTCCGCGCCGGGGGCCGGCGGTCGGCCCCTGCACGAATGGATCGAGTTGCGTCCCTTCCTGGAGGCGCCCCCCACCATCACCGAATGACCGTCATGGATGAGCTCGATGCGGATGCGCTCCGCCGGCTGATCCCACTGGTTCTGGGCGTCCTCGTCCACCGTGGCGCCGAGTTCGCGGCGGCCGAGGACGCCGTCCAGGAGGCGTTGGTCGAAGCCGTCGACGTCTGGCCCGGCGACCCGCCGCGCGAGCCACGGGCCTGGCTGACGACCGTCGCCTGGCGTCGCTACCTGGACGGGCATCGTTCGGAGACGGCCCGGCGTCGACGGGAAGATCGTTCACACGCCCAGACCGTGCCGCTCACCGACGCAGCTCCGGTGCCGGCCGACGACACGTTGTGGTTGTACTTCCTGTGCGCCCACCCTGGCCTGTCCCCGTCGTCGGCGGTGGCGCTCACCCTGCGGGCGCTCGGTGGCCTCACCACGCGACAGATCGCCGACGCCTACCTCGTGCCGGAAGCGACGATGGCGCAACGTATCTCGCGGGCTAAGCGGACCGTGTCGGGGGTGCGGCTCGATCAGCCCGGCGACGTCACCACCGTCCTTCGGGTGCTCTACCTCGTCTTCAACGAGGGCTACTCGGGCGACGTCGATCTCGCCGCCGAAGCCATCCGCCTCGCCCGACAGCTCGCCACCGTCGTCGACCACCCGGAGGTGGCCGGTCTGCTCGCGTTGATGCTCCTGCACCACGCCCGTCGACCCGCCCGCACCGACGCCGCTGGACAGTTGGTGCCGTTGGCCGAGCAGGACCGTTCCCGCTGGGACACGGGGCTGATCGCCGAGGGGGTCGAAATCCTGCAGGCAGCCCTGGCCCGCGACCGGCTGGGGGAGTACCAGGCCCAGGCAGCCATCGCCGCCCTGCACGCCGACGCGCCGAGCACCGGCGAGACCGACTGGGTGCAGATCGTCGAATGGTTCGACGAACTGTTGCGGCTCGCCGACACCCCGGTCGCCCGGCTCAATCGGGCGGTGGCCGTGGGTGAGGCCGACGGTCCGCGAGCTGGTCTGGCTGCGCTGAATGACGTGCCCTGCACCGTGCCGAGGTGGACCGCCGTCGCCGCCCACCTGCACGAAAGCGCCGGCGAGACAACAGTGGCGGCCCGGTTGTACGCCGAGGCGAGCGCGGCAGCGACGAACGCGGCCGAGCGCGATCACCTGTTGCGGCAGGCAGCCCGGCTGAACGCGACAGGTTGAGTAGCGCGACACTGCAGGGGTGTCGTCCCGCTCCCGCCGCCGTCGCGCACTCGCCGTCGCCCCCACCGCTACCTGCCCCTGCGGGGAGCCGGCCACGTATGCCGATGGGTGCGGCCGCCTGCACGCCGGGGCGGCGGCGGCCACCCCCGCCGAGTTGATGCGTTCCCGCTACGCCGCGTTCGTGGTGCGCGATCGGGACCACCTGTTGCGAACCTGGTCGTCCGCCCAACGGCCCGGCCGTCTCGACTTCGATGACGCCCTGCGCTGGACGGGGCTGGAGATCCTCGGTTCCACCGGGGGCACCGCCTTCCACTCGACCGGAACGGTCGAGTTCCGGGCCCACTTCGAGTACCGCGGCGTCGCCGGGGTGCACCAGGAGAACAGCCTGTTCGTCCGGGAAGACGGCCGGTGGGTGTACGACCGGGCGATCGAGCCGGGCGAGTAAGCGGTCCGCCTATCCTCGACTCGTGGCCCGACGATCCCGCAAGCGCGACTACGGCGCCGGCCATATCCCGCTGAACGTCGGGGCAGTCACCCACGGGTGGGCCCGGGACGAGACCACCGGCGACGGACGCAGTTGGAAGGTCCGACCGACCACCGGCAGTTCATCGGCGGGCAAGTCCTACCGCTGCCCCGGATGTCAGCAACTGATCGCCGCCAGCAGTGCGCACCTGGTGGTCTGGCCGGCCGACCACCTCTTCGGCGACCAGGCCGGTCTCGACGATCGGCGGCACTGGCACACCGCCTGCTGGCGGGCGCGACGCGGCTGAGCCGCCGTCCCCGATCGAGCATCCGGTCCACGCAGCGACTCCCGGACCAGCTTCACCGGCGGCGTTCGGACGATGTTCGATCACGACCGGTTGACCTGCACCGATGGGTTGTCCCCATCTCGGCTTCGGGTTTGAAACCCCTGCTGATCGGCGTTTACGGTGCCGTGGAAGCCCCTTCAGACGAGGTGATCCGTGCACGCTCCGCTGCGTTCCGCTCTCATGGCCCTGGCCGCGACCATGCTGCTGGTGACAGCGTCGTGTTCGTCGACGCCGGAGGCGGCGCCGTCGACGGCGGTGAGTGTCACGGCCAGCGCGTGGGTCGAGCCACCCGACTCCGGTTCCACTACCGTTTCGCAGGCAGACACATCGTTAGCCGAAACACCATTACCCAGCCAGTCCTTGCAGGGTGTCGTCGCCGGTGCAGGATCGAACCCATATTTCTCGGCCGCACCGCTTCCAGCTGGGTTGAGTACCGAGGACACGAAACAAGCGGAAGCCGCCATTGCGGCATACGGCCAGTTCTGGTCGTTGTCCAACAGTCTTGGAGCCAATCCAACCCTCGACTGGACGAACCGAATCGCTGAGGTCGCCACAGGAACGGCAGCGAATGACCTTCAGTCCTCGGCCACAGAATTTCGTGAGAGGGGCCTGCATGTTGAGGGTCAAGGCTCCGTGCTCGTGACAATCGAACGGGTGGAGTCAGGGGCTGTTCAGCTTGCACTGTGCGTCGACGGATCCCGGGGGAGGCTGGTTGACGCCGCAGGCGCGCCGGTGCAGCAGCAAATTGAGACCAAGACTCGCACGGCTGGATCCGCGCGGGTGGGCGAATATGCGAGCGGCTGGAAGGTGGATGATAATTACTTTGAAATGGGTTCCCCGTGCTGAACTGCCGGCGCTGGTTGACCTTGGTTTCGATGCCGATACTGCTGACTGGGACATTCGCGATCGGCTCTCTTGCGGCTGTCGATAGGGATCCAACTGCCGAGAGATGCGGAGGTCAATACTTCGGCTGCGGCGACAGTGGATCGGGCTCGAATGGGGCTCAGCTCACCACGACCCCTGTGGATTGTAGTGGCGGTGCGACATGCGTTCTAAGTCTCGGTGGCATCGGTTCTGAGAATTCGCACACCGATTCGGGAAACAACCCGCCAGCGGAGGGGGGCTTTCCATCATCCGCCGCCGAAGATTCCGTGGTCGGGACGCAGATTGAAGCGCCACAATCCGATTGCTGGACTGAGGAACTCCCCGACATTCCTGTAGGAACCGCGGCTGTCTGGCAGGGGCACACGGCAGCAGACGGATACATCGCGTACCAGAGGTGCCGAGCCGGGGTGCAGCCGACGATCAGGGTCCCCTTCTTTGTGGCGTTCGCCGAGCCCGGCGTCCCCGCGCAGCCTGCCGCCCCACCGCCGCCGGATCCGGCGGTGCTCGCGGAGCAGGCCATCAATCAACTCGTGATCCCCATGCCCCAGCCCCACTTCGGCCCCGACCGGTCGACGATCGCCGTGCAGCTGTGGACGTGGTTGTGGATCGACGCGCCCGCCCCGGTCACCAGCACCGTCGAGCTGCAGGGCGTCTCCGTGACGGCCACCGCGACCCTGCAGTCGACGACGTGGACGCTGGGGGAGCCGGCGGCCCGCAATGACGGCGACGGGTTCCAATCGGGGCCGGCGGCGACGGTGACGTGCAGCGGCCCGGGCGCGCCGTACGACGCGAGCGTGGACTGGAGGACGGAGCCGCTGTGCGGGCACATGTTCCGGTGGCGGTCGACGGATGAGCGGACCGGCGGCTCCGAGAAGTGGCCGGTGACCGTCACGACCACCTGGGGTGTGACCTGGCAGGCCACCACCGGGCAGACGGGTACGGCGACGCTGACCGGCACCGCGGCGGATGCCGTCGCCGTCTCCGAGTACCGGCTCCTGCTCACCCCGGGGCGCTGACGCCGGCTTATAGCACGGCCGATGCCATTCGGAACAATCTCGCTGCCCGGCGACGAGTTGTTCGAACAAACCCGCAGGTGAACGGTGCCTCACGAAACGAGGACGTGGCGGGAACCACTCCGCCGACGACGTCACACCGTCCACGCCCGCATGATCACCCCCGATAGGGTCGTCGCGGTTCGACCGCGCGTGCGCTTGGTGTCCTGATCCGATCGTCCCCCGACCGATCTCGGAGACGGGACCGGCCAGACCGTCCGTTCAGCAGGACAGACGGGCGCGCGAGCGGTAGACCTGTTGCAACGCCCGCTCCGTCCGGCCACCCCTTGCCGGACCGGTGGGCTACCCCGTGGCTAGATGGTCAGAAATGGAGTGAACCGAGCACATGTTCTCTCGGATCGCAGTGATCAACCGTGGTGAGCCGGCAGTACGGCTCATCCGCGCCGTCCGCGAATTGAACGCCGAATTCGGCTACGACATCAAGGTCGTCGCGCTGCACACCGAGTCGGAGCGCCGTGCACTGTTCGTCCGGCTGGCCGACGACTCGGTCACCCTGCGGGACAAGGGCGACCTCGGCAGCCCCTACCTGGACCACGCCGAGCTGCGAAAGGCACTCATCAAGTCCAAGGCCGACGCCGCCTGGGTCGGGTGGGGGTTCGTCGCCGAGGATCCCGCCTTCGCCGAACTGTGCGCGGAACTGGGCGTCACCTTCATCGGCCCGCCCCCGGAGGCCATGCGCCGCCTCGGCGACAAGGTCGAGGCCAAGTACCTCGCCGAGGCCACCAACGTCCCCGTCGCCCCCTGGTCCGGCGGACCGGTCGAGACGATGGAAGAAGCGCTCGAGCACGCCAAGGCCATCGGATACCCGATGATCCTCAAGGCCCGCTCCGGCGGCGGCGGCCGCGGCATCCGCATGGTCTTCGACCCCAGCGAGCTGGAAGAGGCCATCGAGCGGACCCAGTCCGAGGCGCAGAAGGCCTTCAACGACCACGTCATCTTCATGGAGCACCTGGTCCAGGGCGGCCGGCACATCGAGGTCCAGGTCATCGCCGACAACTACGGCAACGCCTGGGCCCCCGGCGTCCGCGACTGTTCGATCCAGCGGCGCAACCAGAAGCTCATCGAGGAGTCGTTCTCCCCGGCGCTGACCAAGGAACAGTCCGACGAACTGGCCGCCCGCGCCATCGACCTCGTCAAGGAAGCCGGCTACCGCGGCGCCGGCACCGTCGAGTTCCTCTACCAGCCGGAGAAGAAGACCTTCGCGTTCCTGGAGGTCAACACCCGTCTGCAGGTGGAACACCCCATCACCGAGGAGTCGACCGGGCTCGACCTGGTCAAGCTGCAGATCATGGTGGCCGACGGCCACAAGCTCGAAGGGGACTGCCCGCCCGTCTACGGCCACGCCGTCGAGGTCCGGCTGAACGCCGAGGACGCCGACAACGGGTTCGCCCCGGCCCCCGGCCTCGTCGAGCTGTTCTCCGTCCCCACCGGCCCCGGGATCCGCGTCGACACCGGCATCTCCGCCGGCGACACCATCCCGCCGGACTACGACTCGATGGTCGCCAAGATCATCGCCTGGGGTCGTGACCGCGACGAGGCGCTGGCCCGGCTGCGCGTCGCGCTGCGCGACACCACCGTCGTCATCAAGGGCGGCACGACCATCAAGTCGTTCCTGCTGCGCCTGCTCGACGAGCCCTCCGTCATCGACGGCACCGCCGACACCGGCTGGCTGGACCGCGGCGGCCTGGACGTCAGCGCTCTCGCCCCGCACGCCGACGTCGCCCTGCTGTTCGTCGGCGCCGACGTCTACGAGACCGAAGAGGCCCTCGAGCGCGAGGCGTTCCTCCGATCCGCCCGTGGCGGGCGCCCCCGCGCCTCACACACTGTCGGCCGCGAGGTCGAACTCGGCTACGCCGGCACCACCTACACCCTGACGGTCGACCAGGTCAGCCCCCGCCGCTACCGCATCGCCGTCGACGGTCAGGTCACCGAGGTCGAGGTCGAGCGGCTCGGCCGCTTCGAGAGCCGGGTCACCGTCGGCGGTCGCCGCCACAACGTCGTCGCCTCCGAGACGCCGTCCGGCTACCTCGTCGAGGTCGACAGCGTCAGCCACCGCGTCAACCGTGACGAGGGCGGCATCGTCCGCTCGCCCGCCCCCGCCGTCGTCGTCGCCCTGCGCGCGAACCCGGGCGACGAGGTCCAGGCCGGCGATCCGGTCCTCATCCTCGAGGCCATGAAGATGGAGACCCCGGTCAAGGCCCCGTACGCGGGCCGGATCCGTGAGGTCATGGTCGGCGTCAGCCAGCAGGTCGACGCCGGCGGCGCACTGCTGCGGATCGACAAGTTCGAGGAGGCCGGTGCCGAGACTGCGGACGCCCGCCCCACGGTCGACTTCAGCTCCGACGCGGTCCAGTCGCCCGACGACGCGCGGGAGCAGGCCCTGGCCGACCTGGCCACCATGAAGGCCCTCGTCCTCGGATACGACGTCGCCGGATCGGAGGCGCGCTCCGTCTGGACCCGCTACGACCGGGTCCGCTCGCAGCTGCCCACCGACGACGACGAGCTCCTGGGCGCCGCGCTCGACGTGCTCGACACCTTCGCCGACCTGTCGGAACTGTCCCGGAACCGACCCGCCGGCGCCGAGGAATCGGGCGACGAGCAGGTGCACAGCCCGCGCGAGCACTTCCACACCTACCTGCAGTCGCTGGACGTCGACTTCGGCGGTCTGCCCGATTCGTTCCGCACCCGCCTGGAACGGACGCTGGCCCACTACGGCGTCACCGACCTCGAGCCCGGTCCGGCGCTGCGCGACGCGGTCTACCGCGTCTTCATCGCGCAGGAACGGGCGGGCGACCAGATCCCCATCGTGGCCGGACTTCTCGAGCGCTGGCGCACCCGTGCCGCGTCGATGAGCCCGGAGGTGCAGGAGCGGATCGGCGTGGTCGTCGAGCGGCTCGTCGTCGCCACCCGGCTGCGCTACCCCCAGATCGGCGACCTGGCCCGCTCGCTGCGGTACGAGGTCTACGAGCGGCCCGTCATCGCCAGCAACCGTTCCGCGGTCTACCAGCAGGTGCGTGACAACCTCGCCGCCCTCACCGCGGCCGAGGACGACGCCCAGCGCCGTCAGCTCACCGAGGCGCTCGTCAGCAGCGCCGAGCCGGTGGTCCGCATCCTCGCCGAACAGCTGCTCGCCGACGGACCGGCCGTCCCCCAGATGCTGGAGGTAATGAGCCGGCGGTACTACAAGATCCGCACCCTGGAAGACGTCAGCACGGGGCAGTTGGGCAACGGCGCCCCGTACCTGACCGGCAGCTACGAGCTGTCCGGGAGCCGGCTGACCCTGCTGTCCGCGGTGGCCACCCACGCCAGCCTGGCCGCGACCCTGCCGGCCGTCGAGGCGGTGGCGGCGGACCTCAGCGAACCGTCCGATCTGGTCACCGACATCTACCTGGCCTGGGCCGACGCGCCGCAGGACCCGGACGACATCTCCGACCACCTGCGTTCCGCCCTGGCCTCCGCGCCGACCCTGGCCGGTGGCCGACGCATCACCGTCACCGTCGCCTACGGGTCGGTGGACGAACCCGAGGTCCTGCAGTTCACGTTCCGTCCCGGTCCGGACGGGCTCGCCGAGGAACGCGTCATCCGGGGCATGCACCCGCTGACCGGCCAGCGACTGGATCTGTGGCGGCTCAAGGAGTTCAACGGCAGTCGGCTGCCGGCCGCCGAGGGCACCTACCTGTTCCACCTGGTCGCCCCGGACAACCCCTCCGACCAGCGGCTCGCCGCGCTGGCCGAGGTCCGCGACGTCACCCCGCTGCGCGACGCCGACGGTCGGGTCACCGGCTTCCCCGCGGCCGAGCGCGTCCTGGCCGCCTGCCTGGAGTCGATGCGGCGGGCGCAGGCCAGCCACAGCGGCAGTAAGTTCGCCGGCAACCGGGTATTCCTGCACGTCTGGCCGCCGCTGACCGTGCCGCTGTCCGACCTCAACGGGTTCGCCCAGGTCGTGTCCCCGCTGACGCTGGGCACGGGACTGGCCGAGATCACCGTGCTGTGCCGGATCCCCGACGGTTCCGCCGGTCAGGAACTGCGGGACGTCGCCATCCGGTTCACCTACCAGGCCGGCGCCGGCGTCACCGTCACCGTCAGCGATCCGCCCACCGAGCCGATCAAGCCGCTGGACGCCTACGCCCAGAAGGTGCAGCGCTCGGCCGCGCGGGGTACCGCGTACCCGTACGAGATCGTCCCGCTGCTCACCGGCGCGGACGGCACCTTTACCGAGTACGACTTCGACGCCGACGGCGAGTTCGGGCCGGTCGACCGGGCACCCGGCCTCAACAGCTGTGGCGTCGTGGCCGGCCTGATCTCCACGCCCACCGAGCTCTACCCCGAGGGCATGCAGCGCGTCGCGCTGTTCGGCGACCCGACGAAGGCCCTGGGGACGGTCGGTGTCCAGGAGTGCAAGCTCATCGTCGCGGCCATCGATCTGGCCGACTCGCTCAGCATCCCGGTGGAATGGTTCACCCTGTCCTCCGGCGCGACCATCGCCATGGACTCCGGCACGGAGAACATGGACGGGGTGGCCAAGGCGCTGCGCCGCATCGTCACGTTCACCCAGGACGGCGGCGAGATCAACGTCATCGTCGCCGGGATCAACGTGGGCGCCCAGCCGTACTGGAACGCCGAGGCCACGATGCTGCAGCACACCAAGGGCATCCTCGTGATGACCCCGGACAGCGCGATGGTGCTCACCGGCAAGATCTCGCTGGACTACTCCGGCGGCGTCTCGGCCGAGGACAACTTCGGCATCGGCGGGTACGACCGGGTCATGGGGCCGAACGGCGAGGCCCAGTACTGGGCGCCGAACCTGTCGGCCGCCGTGGACATCCTCTTCGCCCACTACGACCACGCCTACCTGGCCCCCGGCGAGCGGTTCCCGCGTCGGGCCAACACCACCGACCCGCTGGACCGCGACGTGCAGGAGTTCCCGCACGTCCACCCGGACTCGCCGTTCACCACGGTCGGCGAGATCTTCTCGGCGGAGACGAACAAGGACCGCAAGAAGCCGTTCGACATCCGCGCGGTCATCAACGCGCTCGTCGACCAGGACCACGCGACCCTCGAGCGCTGGGCCGGCATGGCCGAGGCCGACACGGCGGTCGTGGTGGACGCCCACCTGGGCGGCTACCCGGTCGCGGTGATCGGTATCGAGTCCCGGCCGATCGCCCGCAAGGGCTTCCTGCCGACCGACGGGCCCGACCAGTTCACCGCGGGCACGCTGTTCCCGAAGTCGAGCAAGAAGGCGGCCCGGGCGATCAATGCGGCCTCGGGCAACCGGCCCCTGGTCGTGCTGGCCAACCTGTCCGGCTTCGACGGTTCGCCCGAGTCGCTGCGCAACGTCCAGCTGGAGAACGGCGCCGAGATCGGCCGCGCCATCGTCAATTTCGACGGCCCGATCGTCTTCTGCCTGATCTCCCGCTACCACGGCGGCGCGTTCGTCGTGTTCTCCGGGGCGCTCAACGACAACATGGAGGTCGTCGCGGTCGAGGGCTCGTTCGCCTCGGTCATCGGTGGTGCTCCGGCGGCTGCGGTGGTCTTCACCCGGGACGTCAACAACCGGGTGGCCAAGGACCAGCGCATCGTCGACGCCGAGGCGGCCATCGCCGGAGAGACCGACGAGGCCCGCAAGCGCGAGCTCACGGTCGAGCTGTCCGACCTGCGTGCGGTCGTGCGGTCCGAGAAGCTGACCGAGGTCGCGGCCGAGTTCGAGGGCATCCACGACATCAACCGGGCCCGTGACGTCGGGTCGGTGCACACGATCATCGCCGCGGCCGAACTCCGGCCGTACCTGATCGAGGCCATCGAGCGCGGCATGGCCAAGGCGGCCGCCCGGGCCGTCTGATCGCTGGATCGTCGATGCGGGTGGCGGTTCCGACCGCCACCCGCATCGAAGCCATCACTTCGACCTCAGGGCCTCAGATCCCACCGGATCCGGGGCCCTGACGGCTGTGCGCCCCGCCGGTCGGGCTTACGGTCGTCCGGTGAAGGCTCCCGATTCTTCCGCCGCGACGGTCCCCGGCACCGGGGCGGGGGTGGTCCGGGACACCCTGACGTTGACCCTCTTCGCCGCGCTCGGGGTGATGGCGTTCCTGCTGAACGGTCTGGGATCGATCCTCGTCCCGCTGCAGGAACAGCTGGGGGTGACGGCGGCCGACGTCGCCTTCTATCCCACCCTTTTCGCAGTCGCGCTCATCGCGGTGGGCCTGCTCGGCGGGCCGCTGGTCCACCGACTCGGGCATCGCTCCGGACTGATCCTGTCCATCGCCCTGCTGGGTGCCGGTGCCGCCCTGCTGGCCAGTCCGGCGCGGCTCCTCACCCTGGTCGGGGCCGTCGTCCTGGGACTGGGGGCGGCCCTGTCCGTCCTGCTCGTTCCGGTGGCCCTGACCGGCCGCCACCAGTCGGCCGGACCGGCCGTCCTGGGCGAGGCCAACGCGGTCGCCAGCATCACCTCGCTGCTGGCCCCCATCTGCGTCGCCACGGCACTGGGGCTCGGGTGGGGCTGGCGAGTCGGGTACCTGCTGCCGATCCTGCCGGTGGCGCTGGTCGTGCTCTTCCTGCTGGTGCGCCGGCCTCTCGGGCTGAGCGGGCCGCGCACGACGCCCGCGGTCGCCGACCCGTCGGTCGGCGGTGCGCCGGCCCCGGTGACCGCGCCCGGCCTGGCGCCCGGGCGCCTGGCCCCGCGTCTCGCGGCCGTGCTGCTGGCCGTCAGCGTCGAGTTCGGCTTCGTGCTCTGGGCGGCGCGCGCGTTCGTCGATTGGCACGGCGCGGACGTCGCCGTCGCCGCTGCCCTCAGCTCGGCGTTCCTCGTCGGCATGGCGGTGGTCCGGGCGCTCTCGACGCCGCTCAGCGCCGGGCGTCATCCGTTGGCCGTGGTCGGGGTGGCGGCCCTCGCGGCGCTCGCCGGGTTCGTCGTCTTCTGGACGGTTCCGTCGGTCGCCGGGTCGGCCGTGGGCCTGCTCATCGCCGGGGGCGGGGTGGCGCTGATGTATCCGCTACTGCTCGGACGGGTGGTCGCGGCCCGGCCGGGGGAGACCGATCGGTCCTCGCGCTTCGGCACCCTCATGTCGGGGTTGGCCATCGCGGGCGCCCCGCTCGGATTGGCCGTCCTCGCGGACGCGGTCGGCCTGCGCTCGGCCTACCTGGCCGTGCCGGTCGTTCTGGTACTACTGGCCGCCTACTGCCTCGTCGTGGTGCTGCAGGACCGGACCACCGGACCCACCACCCCCGACTGAGTGGTGGGTCCGCCGGCGCGGACGTGCCGCCCCCGACCGGGGCACGTACGGGACCGGGATCAGGGGGCCCCGCGGCTGCGCTGCTGAACCGCGGGGCCCGATGGACGCCGCCCGGTCGGCGAGGGGCTCGACCGGACGGCGTCGTTCGTCGACGGCCGGCCAGCGGCGGTAGCCATCGGGAAATCAGGAGACATTCGATGTTCCGGGTGACAGATCAGAACCCGGGCAGGAGGAGCAGCCTGCTCAGCAGCGCTGCACGTGTCGGGCGGCGTGCTGGACGGCTCGGTCCAGCTCGGCGAACGAGTGGTCGACGACGTGGTCCGGGTCGTCGGCCGGCAGTGAGCAGTGCAGTCGCTGCGGCAGTCCGGCGGCCTCAAGGGTCGCCGCGTGGTCCGGGCGGGTGCCCTTGAGCAGCACGGTCACCCCGTCCGCCGTCCACTGGTCGATCCGTTCGGCCAGATGGGCTGCGCCGCTGATGTCCAGGGCGTGCACCGACGACAGCCGCAGCACCAGTACCGACGTCGACGGGGCCAGTGCGAACGTCGAGAACAACGTGGGGGCCGCCGCGAAGAACAGCGAACCGTCGACCCGCTGCACCTCCACACCGGGCGGCGGGTCGATACCGGTGCCGGCAGCGCCCGGGGTCAGTCGGCTGCTGCGCGCGACCGCCCGCAGCGCCAGCAGACCGGCGAGCACGATGCCGACCTCGATGGCGGTGATCAGATCCACCAGCACGGTCACCGCGGCGGTGACTGCGAAGATCGCCCATTCCGCCCGGCCTGCGTGGATCACCGAACGCACCACCCGGGACTCGACCATCCGGACCGCGGTGACCATCAGCACGGCGGCCAGCGCGGCCAAGGGGATCCCGGAGACCAGTGTCGCGCCGAACAGCACGACCGCGAGCAGCACCAGGGAATGGACGACGGCCGCCACCCGGGTGCGTGCACCCGTGCGGACATTGACCGCCGTCCGCGCGATCGCTCCGGTGGCCGGCATCCCGCCCACCATCGCCGACGCCACACAGGCCAGCCCCTGACCGAACAGCTCCCGGTCGGGCTCCGTGCGGCGGGCCGGTGGGGCCCCGGCCAGGCGGTCGGCCACCCGGGCCGACAGCAGCGACTCGATGGCGCACAGCGCGGCCACCGCCAGGGCCGGACCCAGCAGCGACGGCAGCGCCGACAGCGACAGCACCGGTAGGGACGGCGTCGGCAGGCCTTCCGGGAGCGGGCCGATGGTCGGCACGGCCAGCCCCGTCTCGGCCACCAGGACCGACGACACGACCACCGCGACCAGGGACGCGGGGATGCCGCGCACCCACCGGGGCAGGACGACCATGATCGCCACGACGACCGCCACCACGACCAGCGATGGCCACACCGCCGGCCAGCTCGCGTGCAGGGTGGCCGTCACCGCCGCCGCGACCGTCGACTCTCCGCTGTGCTCGACCGGGGAGACCAGCGGGATCTGCTGGAGGAAGATGATGGCGGCGATGCCGAGGGTGAAGCCCTCCAGGACCGGCCAGGGCAGGTAGGCGACGAGCTGGCCCAGCCGGGCCAGCCCGGCCGTCATCACCAGGACGCCCGCCAGCAGCCCGATGACGGCGACCGCACCCGGCCCGTAGTGGGCGACGATGGGCACCAGCACGACCGTCATCGCACCGGTCGGCCCGGACACCTGCACGTGGGAACCACCGAAGACCGCGGCGACCACGCCGGCGACCACCGCGGTGATCAGCCCGGCTGCGGCGCCCAGCCCGGAGGAGACCCCGAATCCGAGGGCAAGGGGCAGCGCGACGACGCCGACCGTCAGTCCGGCCGTCAGGTCGGCGCGCCAGGACGTGCGAGCGCCGCGGTAGTCCGCGGCCCGGGGGAGGGCCACGGCACCGAGGTGCCGGAGCAGGCCGGCCAGGGGGCGCCCCGGGGGAACGGGGCCGCCCGCAGGTGGACCGCCGGTGATGGCGGCACTCACTCGCGAACCTCCGCGTCGGCCGGCCGGCTGCGACCCAACTCGGACTCCAGGTCGGACCGCAACAGCTGGTCCTCGTCCAAGGTGCTCAGGAGGAACTCGCGCGCCGCCCGCAGGAATCCGGCCACCGAGGGGTTGGTCAGTCGGTAGCTCACGCTCGACCCGGACCGCCGGGCGACGACGACCCCCACCCCGCGGAGCACCGCCAGGTTGCTGGACAGGGTGGACGGTTCGGTCGCTGTCGCGGCCAACAGCTGAGCCACCGTCATTCCCTCGCCGTCCGCCAACAGCTCCAGCACCCGGATGCGCAGCGGGCTGCCCAGGGCGCGGAAGAGCGCGGCCTTCCGCACATGGACGGGTCCGGCGGCAATGTCCACTGGCGGCATGACCTCACCGTACACGCGAATTCGTGATTTCTCGAAGTCGCAAGGAAACGATCACGGCGTTGCCCGCCGGTGTGACGGCGGGTTGACACGCTGTCGCGGACAGTGGCGAAACCAGTGTTGGGAGCAGCGGTGTCGGATTCGGGTCGCCGGTGGTGATCGCGGCGGCCCGGGCGGTTCGGGACCGGCCGCCGCGGGATTCGTCGGCGCCCCGCCGGGGAAATGCCAAGCGGAGTCGGTCGACAGGATCGGCGGGAAGGGACCAAGACCATGGGTGTGCTGCTACGCGCCAGTGAAGTGGCCAAACTGCCGGTCGTCACGTTCGCCGGAGAGGACGTGGCCCAGATCAAGGACGTCGTGTACGTCGGCAACGGCGGAGAGGTGGCCGGCTTCACGCTGAACGGCCGCGGCTTCTTCGCCGGGGCCCTCAAGGTGACGCTGCCCTGGGCCAAGGTCGTCGGGCTCGGCCCCGACGCTGCCATCATCGCCGACGAGGACGCCCTCGTCCCGCCCGAGGAGCTACTGGCCGCGGCAGCCGGGGAGGACGGCACGGGCGGCGCGGCCGGGGACGTCCTGCGTTCCCAGGTGCTCACCGACGACGGCACGGCGCTCGGCGTGGTCGTCGATGTCGTCCTCGGCATCGGTGCACCCGCCGGATCGGACCAGCATGGCAAGGCCGACGTCGTCGGCTACGAGATCGACCCCGCCGAGAGCCTCGGCCGCGGCAAGAACCGGCTGTTCATCCCGTTGCCCGACACGCTGGCCGTGTCCGGTGAGCACCTCATCGTGCCGGCGGTGGCCCGCGACTTCGTCACCGACGACCTGGCCGGGTTCGGCGCCGCCGTCGACGACTTCCGTGCCCGCCTGCGCGGTTTCGAGAACGAGGGAGGGAACCGCTGATGATGTTCACCGATGTGGTGGGCCAGAAGGTCGTCGCCACCGACACGGCCGTGACCGTCGGGAAGGTCGCCGACGTCGTCGTCGACGCCCAGACGCGTACCGTCGTGGGGCTCACCCTGGCCAAGACGCCGGGCGAGGGCACGGCGCTGCCGTGGGCCAACCTGAAGGCCGTCGGCACCGACGCCGTGACCGTGGCATCCGCCGACGCCATCGTCGTCCCTGACGAGGAGTTGGCCCGGCTCAGCGACAAGAAGCACACCATGCTGGGGAAGCGGGTGCTCAGCACCGCCGGTGTCGAGATCGGCAAGCTCAAGGACGTGGACTTCGACCCGTCCGACGGTCGGGTCATCGGCCTGATCCTCGACACCCAGGCCGTGGACGCGTCCTACCTGCTGGGCTGCGGCTCATGGGCCGTGGTGCTGCGCAGTGCCGACATGCCGCCGACCGATGGCTCGTCGAGTTCCGTCGCGGCGGAACCGACCAGCGCCAGCTGATCGGCCTCTCGTCGCGCCGTCGACATCGGCCCCCACCCTGCGGTGGGGGCCGATGTCGTTGGCGGACAACCGTCTCCGGGTCAGGCCGGGGTTCGCCGGCGCTCCAGGTCGACGGCCGCGCTGATCAACCCGATGTGGCTGAACGCCTGCGGGAAGTTGCCCAGGAAGGCGCCCGTCCGCGGATCGATCTGCTCGGGCAGCAGACCCACATGATTGGCCCGGGAGCACAGACGGTCGAGCAGTGCGGCCGCCTCCGCGTCGCGACCCTGTCGGGTCAGGTTCTCGACCCACCAGAACGAACAGAGGACGAACGCACCCTCCTCACCGGGCAGCCCGTCGGGGCTGACGTCGGGGTGGTAACGGTGCAGCAGATCGGCGCCGGGTTCCGGGTGACCGAGGGAGGCGACCACGGCCTCGACGGTGGCGACCATCGCCGGTTCGTCGGCCGGCACGACCCGCCGCAACGGCAGCGTCAACAGGCTGGCATCCACCGTCCCGCCCTGATCGAGATGCTCGGTGTAGTGACTTTTCTCGTCGTCCAGGGCGCGGTCGCGCACGGCGGCGAGGATCTCGTCGGCCGCATCGGACCAGCCCTGGGCCTCTTCGGATCGACCGGTCGACCGGGCGATCCGGGCGAGCCGGTCGACCGCCACCTGACAGAGCGCCACCGAGTAGGTGAAGGGCCTGCCCTCCTGGCGGATCTCCCAGATGCCGTGGTCCGGGGTCTGCCACTGGTCCAGCGCCCGGTGGCCGAGATCGCACAGGGCGGACCACATCTCGTCATCGACCTCGCCACCGGCCCGCACCCACTGGTAGGCGCAGTCGATGATCTCGCCGTACACGTCGTGCTGGATCTGGTCGCTGGCGGCGTTGCCCCATCGCACCGGCCGGGAGCCGGCGTACCCGGCCAGGTGCGGATCCTCCGACTCGGTCCGCGGCTGCTCACCGTCGAGCGTGTAGAGCAGATGGGGGCGGTCGTTGCGGACGCAGTGGTCGAGCACCCACCGCAGGAACGCCTCGCCCTCGGCGACCAGGCCGACGCGGCGGAGCGCGTACACCGTGTAGGCCGCATCGCGGACCCAGGTGAAGCGGTAATCCCAGTTACGGACGCCGCCCAGGGTCTCCGGCAGTGACGACGTGGGGGCGGCGACCAGTGCGCCGTTCGGTCCGTAGTCGCACACCTTCAAGGTGATCGCGCTGCGCCGGACGAGCTCCCGATGCGGCCCGTCGTAGTCGATGCAGGCCGCCCAGGTCCGCCAGTGACCGATGGTCCGGTCGAGAGCGACGTCGACCGCGGCGACCGCCGCGGCCGTGCCCGGCGCCGCATGGGAACCGTCGCCCGCCGGGCCGGTGTCGGCCGCCCAGGTCAGTCCGAACGCGCAGGTGTCACCCGCGACGAGGTGCAGTCGGTCGGCGCCGTCGACCAGGCCGGGCATCGCACGGGTGGACCAGCAGCGCAGCTCCGGGACATCGGCCGACCAGCCGTCCGGGGCTGGTCCGCCCGGCCAGCGCAGACCGCTGTCGGCCTCGCGAACCGGGGCGGCCCCGCCCCGGACGGAGATCTCGACCTCGAGATCGACCGCACCCTCGAGCACCTCGACCCGGCGGAGCAGCTCGCCGGCCGCGGAGCTGGTGCCGGACCGGAACGGGGCCGACAGCACGAGGGCGTCGCGGATCTCGACGATCCCGCTGTCGGCCGTGAGCCGGGTGCGCAGCACTGCGGTGTCGGTCTCGTAGACCTGGTGGACGGATCGCAGACCGCGGGGACGGACGACCCACCGGCCACCGGTCGCCGGGTCCAGCAGGGCCGCGAAGACGGCGGGGCCGTCGAACCGGGGTAGGCAGAGCCAGTCGATCGTGCCGTCGGTGGCGACCAGCGCGGCGGTGGCGCTGTCGCCGAGGACGGCGTGGTCCTCGATCCGTACGGTGCCCGGGGCGGGGAAGTCGACGGTCATGTGGTGATCACTACCCCGGTCGGCCGGCCGCCACCCCGGCCAGGGTCGATCGGAGCCGGAACGACACGAGGCCCGGTCATGACGACCGGGCCCCGCGCACGCGACCGGCGCACCACCGGTCGGCTCGTTCAGATGGCGAGCAGCACCTCGGGGTCGACCAGAGCCTCGACGGCGGCGCGGGCGCTCGCAGCGTCGACGGCGTCGCGGGCGGCGGCGGCCATGGCCTGGCACTCGGCCAGATCCGTCCGCGCCAGGGCGAACCGCACGGCGGGCACCCCGTTGGGGGCCATGGACAGCGACGTGATGCCCAGCCCGACCAGCACCAGGGCGAGCAGCGGATCGCGCGCCGCCTCACCGCAGACGCCGACCGGCTTGCCGGCACCCTGCCCGGCCTCCCCGGCGTAGGCGATGAGGTCGAGCACCGCCGGCTGCCACGGATCGAGCAGTTCGGCCAGCTCCCCGGCCATCCGGTCGGTGGCCATCGCGTACTGGGTCAGGTCGTTGGTGCCGATGGAGAAGAAGTCGACCTTCTCGATGAGATGGCGACCCCGCAGCGCGGCGGCCGGGACCTCAATCATGATGCCGCCGACCGGTAGGCCTTGGGCCTTGACCTGGGCCTCGAAGGACTCCGCCTCGTGGACGGTCGACACCATGGGTGCCATGACCCACGGCTTGGTCCCGGTCTCCTTGGCCGCCTGCGCGATGGCCTCGAGCTGGTCGGCCAGCAGCTGCGGATACTTCTTGTCCATCCGCAGGCCACGCACCCCCAGCGCGGGGTTCTCCTCCTCGTCGCTGGGCGCGAAGGCCAGCGGCTTGTCGGCGCCGGCGTCCAGGGTGCGGATGACGACCTTGCGGTCACCGAACGCGCTGAACACCCGCGAGTAGGCCTTGATCTGCTGCTCGACGCTCGGTGCGGTCGCCGAGTCCAGGAACAGCACCTCGGTGCGGAACAGTCCGACGCCCTCGACGTCCTCCTTGGCCGCCCGTTCGGCGTCCTCGACCTTGCCGACGTTGGCCAGCAGCTGGATGCCGACGCCGTCCTTGGTTCGGCCCGGGCCGGAACCGGCGGTCTTGAGGGCCGCGCGGGCGTGGGCGCGGGCGGTCACCTCGTCGCGGAGCGCCTGATCGGGGTCACGGGTGATCGACCCGGCCGCAGCATCGACCGCGACGACGTCACCGTCGGACAGGGTGAGCGCGCCGGACACCCGCACCACGCAGGGCAGGTCGAGCTGGGCGGCGATGATCGCGGTGTGACTGGTCGGGCCGCCGAGCTCGGTGACGATCGCGACCACGTGGTCCAGGTCGAGGGTGGCGGTGTCGGCGGGGGCGAGGTCGGCGGCCACCACCACGGACGGCTCCGTCATCGTCGGCAGGCCCGGCGCGGGGACCCCCAGTACGTGGGCGACGATCCGGTCCCGGACGTCCCGCAGGTCGGTGACGCGCTCGGCCATGTAGCCGCCCATCGATTCCAGGACGGTGCAGAACCCCTCGACGGCCTGGTCGACCGCGGTGGCCGGACCGGTACCGGCCTTCATCCGACGCTCGACGTCGGCGTACAGGCCCGGGTCCTGGGCCATCAGCGAGGTGGCCTCCAGGACGGCCGCCACCGTCGGATCCGCGCCGGCCGCCTTGACCCGCAGTTCGGTGGCCACCGCGTCGAACGACTGCTTGACCAGGGACGCGCTCTCGTCGAGGTTTTCCGGCGCCGCCTCGTCGGCGGGCGGCCGGACCGGCGGGGCGAGCTTGACGACCGTGCCGACCGCAGAGCCCCGGCCGACGCCGACCCCGCTCAGGTCGGCCGCGGCGGATCCGCTGTCACTTCCGGTGCTGTTCGCGGCCTTCGCAGTGGTGGAGGTCATAACGCCTATTCAACTCCTTTTCGGATGCCCCGCAGGACGAGCCGGACGCCAGATGGTTCCCGAGGTATCGGGGGTGGGATGGAACGGTCGATCGCCGGCGGTACGGCGTTGCGGTTGTCGTCCGGAACGACAACGGCGGTGCCATCCCGTCACCGGAAGGCACCGCCGTTCTGTTCAGAACGCAGCTCGCGACATCCGCCACGCGGTGGGCCGATCGTCCGGGTCGCGGACCCGGGTCGTCGGCCCGATGACGTCAGTGAGCGGCGTCGTGGTCGATCTCGAGCAGCTCGACCAGCTGGTCGAGAGCCTCGTCCGCGCCATCACCCTCGGCCGTCAGGGTGACCTCGTCGTTGTTACCGACCCCGAGGCCCATGACCATCAGGATGCTGCGGGCGTCGACCGGGTCGTTGTCACCCTTGGCGATGGTGACGGGCAGGCCGGTGGCGGTGACGGCCTGGACGAACAGCGAGGCGGGCCGGGCGTGCAGACCGACCTTGGACGCGACCTTGACGGTGCGGCTGGGCATTCATGCTCCTCGGGGGACGTTCCGGAGATTGACCCGCACAGGGGTGCGGGCCGCCGGGGGATCGGACGACGTGACGGTCCGGCGAGCCGGACCGGGAAGTGCTCAGGTGGTGCGAGGTGGAACGGAGTGCGGCGGAGTGGCCGGACGGCCGGTGGCCGGTCGCACCCGCGGCCCGATGACCGGGCGTGGGGCACTGTAGCTGCTTCACGACGGCCGGGGCTGCGACATCTATCGTCGCAGCCCCGGACCAGTCGCGCAGCAGCAGGGTGTGGTTCAGGCCACTCCCCGCCGGATTCCGATCGGAACCGACCGGGATCAGATCAGACGGCGAGACCCTCGCGGGCGTCTTCCTGCTTCGCCAACGCCTCGGTCTTGCGAGCGTCCAGGGTCATCAGACCGATGACGGCGGCCGCGGTGATGACGGTGCCGACAGCGATGGCCACGACGTACATGACCGGATTGCTGATCAGCGGCAGGACGAAGATGCCGCCGTGTGGGGCGCGCAGCTCGTTGCCGATGCCCATGACCAGACCGCCGGTGACGGCCGAACCGAGCATGCACGAGGGGATGACGCGCAGCGGGTGGGCGGCGGCGAACGGGATGGCGCCCTCGGTGATGAAGGAGGCACCCAGCAGCCAGCAGGCCAGACCGTTGTCGCGCTCGGCCTGGGTCCACAGGTTCTTGCGGACCAGGGTGGCCAGGGCCATGCCGAGCGGCGGGGTCATGCCGGCGGCCATGACCGCGGCCATGATGGTCAGGGCCGGGCCACCGCTCTCGCTGGTGATGGCCGTGGTCAGACCGGCCGCCGCGAAGGTGTAGGCCACCTTGTTCAGCGGGCCACCCATGTCGAACGCCATCATCAGGCCCAGGACGATGCCCAGGATGATGCCGCTGCTGCCGCCCAGGCCGTTCAGCCAATCGGTGAGCGCGGTGGTCAGCGCAGCAACCGGCTTGCCGACCACGAAGATCATGAACAGGCTGACCACGATCACCGACACCAGCGGGATGACGACCACGGGCATGATGCCGCGGACACCCTTGTGGACCGGGATGCGGGTCATCGCGTAGGCGACACCACCGGCGGCGAAACCGGAGATCAGGCCGCCGAGGAAGCCGGCGCCCAGCACGGCGGCGAGCAGGCCACCGACGAAACCGGGGACCAGACCCGGACGGTCGGCGATGCCGAAGGCGATGTACGCCGACAGCACCGGGACCAACAGGAAGAACGCGATCTTGCCCAGCGCGAACAGCAGCCCGGCGAAACCGGCCTGGGCCAGCAGGGTGTCGAAGCTCTGGCCGGTCGGGAAGCCGAGCGGCAGGTTACCGGCGACGTTCTCGTAGGTGACGCCCTCGAAATCACCGCCGTACAGCTTGGTGACGATCTCGTCGCCGCCGAACAGGAAGCCCAGGGCGATGAGGATGCCGCCGGCGGCGACGAACGGGATCATGTAGGAGACACCGGTCATCAGCCACTGGCGGACCTTGGTGCCGGCGCCGACCTTGCGGGCGTCGTTCCCACCGGAGCGGGGGGCCGCAGCGGCTGCCGCCGTCGCGGCGGCAGCGGCCGGGGTGCCGGCCTTGGGGGCGTTCTCGACGGCCGCGATGGCCTGCTGGATGACGGCGGGGCCGTCGTGCACGGCCTTCTTCACGCCGACGTCGATGGTGGGCTTGCCGGCGAACCGTTCCTTGCCCTTGACCTCGAGGTCGGCGGCGAAGATGACGCCGTCCGCGGCGGCGATGACGTCATCGGACAGCGGGACGGTGCCCGCGGAGCCCTGGGTCTCGACCTGGACCTCGTGGCCGACGGCCTTGGCCGACTGCTCGAGGTTCTCAGCGGCCATGTAGGTGTGCGCGATGCCCGTGGGGCATGACGTTACGGCGACGAACTTCATCAGCCAGCCACCTCTCCCTGAACGTAGGAGGCGACCGACGCGGCGTCGGGGGCCTGCTGGATGGTCTCCTTGAACGCGGGGCGGACGAGCCGCCGGGCGAGCGCCGCGAGGATGGTCAGGTGCTCGGAACCGCCACCGGCGGGGGCGGCGATGAGGAACACCAGGTTGGCGGGGCCGTCGGGCGCACCGAAGTCGACACCGGCGGGCACCCGGGCCAGGCCCAGGGACGGGACGGTGACGTGCTCGGACCGCGCGTGCGGCAGGCCGATGCCGCCGGGCATGCCGGTCGCCATCTGCGCCTCACGGGCGGCCACGTCGGCCAGGAAGCCTTCGAGGTCGGTGACGCGACCCGCGTCGGCGAGCTTCTGGGCCAGCTGACGGGTGGCGTCGGCCTTGTCCGTGGCGGCGAGGTCGAGCACCACCAGTTCGGGAGTGATCAGGTCGGTCATGGGGCTTCCTTCTTCGCTGAGGGATGGGTCGGGGGTGTGGTGACGGCTGCGGGTGGGGGAGCGGGGGGCACGGGCATCAGCCGTCCTTGACGGATTGACCGGGGTCGGGCTCGGTGACGACCTGCACCTCGGCGCGCTGCTGGCTGGTGTCGGCCGGCGCGGGCACGGTGGAACCGGGCTGCAGGCAGGCCGCGCGGCCCCAGGCGACGGCGGTCGCGAGTTTCTCGGCCGGGTCGACGCCGGAGCGGCTGGCGTGGATGTAGCCGGACAGGGTGCAGTCCCCCGCGCCGACGGTGCTGCGGGGCACCAGGGCCGGTCCGCCGGCCCACCAGGTGCCCTGGTCGGTCAGCAGCAGGGCGCCGTGCGGGCCCATGCTGACGAGCAGGTCGCGCGCCCCCTGGTCACGCAGGGCGGCGGCCGCGGCGGTGACGTCGGCGACGGTGCGCAGGTCCCGCCCGGTGAGCTCCTCGAGCTCCTCCAGGTTGGGCTTGAGCACGTCGGCGCCGGAGGTGATCGCCGCGGTGAGCGCGGCGCCCGAGGTGTCGATCGCCAGCGGCACACCGGCCTGGCCGGCGATCCGGGCGATGCGGGCGTAGAGGTCGTCGGGCGCCCCGCCCGGCAGGCTGCCGGCGGCGACGAGCCAACCGCCGGTGCCGACCAGGTGCGACTCGACCGCCTTGTCGACGGCGGCCAGCAGGGCGTCCACCTCGGCCGACGTCAGATCGGCGCCCGGCTCGTTGAGCTTGGTCGTGGTGCCGTCCTGCTCGACGACCGCGATGTTGGTGCGGATCGCGCCGCTGATGGGCACCGTGACGGTCTTCACGGCCTGCGGGGTCAGCAGACTGACCATGCGTTGTGCGTCGTCACCGGCCGGCAGGATCGCGGTGGCGGCGTGGCCGTGCTTGGCCAGCACCCGGGCCACGTTGACGCCCTTGCCGCCGGCCTCGACGAGCGCGCGGCTGGTGCGCTGCACCTCACCGCGCTCCAGCACGGTGATTTCCACCGTGTGATCCAGGCTCGGGTTCGGGGTGACGGTGACCACTGGGAATGCGGCGAGGGCGTCGATGTCCCTGCTCATGCCTCGACCACCTCGGGGCCGGCGGTACGGATTTCGTCGACCATGTCAGAGGCCACCTCGCTGTCGGTGATGATCGTGTCGATCTCGGAGAGGTCGGCGACGTGGGCGAACTCGTCGCGACCGAACTTGGAGGAGTCGGCCAGCAGCACGCACTGCCGGGCCGACCGCAGGATGGCGCGCTTGGTCGCGGCCTCGGCCATGTCGGGCGTGGTCACCCCGCGCCCGGCGCTGATGCCGTTGGTACCGGCGATCGCGACGTCGGCACTGACCTCGGCGAAGGCCCGCTCGGCCCACGGCCCGACGGCGGCGAGGGTGCCGGGCCGGACCTGCCCGCCGACCAGATGGACGGTCACGTTGGGGCGGCCGACCATCAGGCTGGCAATGGGCAGCGCGTGGGTGACGACGGTGTAGGTGCGGTCCATCGGCAGCAGATCGGCGAACCGGACGGTCGTGGTGCCGGCGTCCAGCAGGAGCGAGCCGCCGTCCGGCAGCAGGCCCAGCACGTGCTCGACGGCGGCCTTGGCGATGCGCTCCTTGGCGTCGGCCTGGACGGAGTACCGCTCCTCGACCGCGGGCTCGATGCCCAGCCGCCGCTCGACCGCGATCGCGCCACCGTGCACCCGGCGCAGGGTGCCGCGGCGCTCGAGCTCACGCAGGTCGCGGCGGATGGTCTCGGACGTGACGTCCAGATCGGCGGCCAGGGAGGTGACGTCGACACGGCCTTCCGCGCGAGCACGGCCGAGGATGGCCTGCTGGCGCTCCGGTGCGTACATGTCGACTCCGTTGTCTCGACCCGGTGAACGGACCGCATCCGTCGCACCGCGCTGAATCGTGGCAAACCTGGCGTCACCCGGCATCTCGACCCGCTGGGCGGGGGGAGACATCTTGTGGCGACAGCCACAGTTATAAGCCACCTTCGAGTGTCATGTCAACACGTTCAGAAATATTCGGGCCGATCTGGACACAAAGCGATGTGGGTTCGTGTGGGAATGGCCCGTCCGGCGGGCAACTGAGGGGGAACGCTGCTTGTGTCGCGGCTGTGTCGATTTCGTCCCCCGGCCCGGCACCCGCGGGCGGCCGGATCGGGGACAATGGGTGGGCCATGGCTATCTCCCTTCCTCTCGTCTTCACCGCGCCCCGTCGCGGCCGCCCACCGACGCATCTGGCGGACCTGTCGCCCGCCGACCGCAAGACCGCGGTCACCGCCGCCGGCCAGCCGGCTTTCCGGGCCGATCAGCTCGCCCGCCACTACTTCGGCAACCTGACCCGCGACCCGGCGGAGATGACCGACCTGCCGGCCAACGGCCGCGCCGAGTTCGTCGACGCCGTCCTCCCCGAGCTGCTGACCGAGGTCCGCTCCCTCGCGTGCGACGACGGCGACACCCGCAAGACCCTGTGGCGCGCCCACGACGGCACCCTCATCGAGTCCGTCCTCATGCGGTACCCGGACCGCATCACCCTCTGCGTGTCGTCCCAGGCCGGGTGCGGCATGGCGTGCCCGTTCTGCGCCACCGGTCAGGGTGGGTTGCAGCGCAACCTGTCGACCGGCGAGATCGTGGAGCAGGTCCGGCTGGCCGCGCGCGCCGCCCGGGACGGGGCCATGGGCGAGCCCGGACGCCTCTCGAACATCGTCTTCATGGGCATGGGCGAGCCGCTGGCCAACTACAAGCGTGTGATGGAAGCGGTGCGGTTGATCACCGCCCCGGCTCCGCACGGCCTCGGCATCTCGGCGCGCTCGGTCACCGTGTCGACCGTCGGTCTGGTCCCGGCCATCGAGAAGCTCACCGCGGAAGGGTTGCCCGTCCGGCTGGCCGTCTCGTTGCATACCCCGGACGACGAGTTGCGCGACACCCTGGTGCCGGTCAACGACCGGTGGAAGATCGACGAGGTGCTCACGGCGGCCCGGACGTACGCCGACACCACCGGCCGGCGGGTTTCCATCGAGTACGCCCTCATCCGTGACGTCAACGACCAGCCGTGGCGGGCCGACCTGCTCGGCCGCCTGCTCCGCGAGCGCCTCGGGCAGCTCGTGCACGTCAACCTGATCCCGCTCAACCCCACCCCGGGGTCGGAGTGGGACGCCTCACCCCGGCCGGTGCAGGACGAGTTCGTCCGTCGGGTCCGGGCGGCGGGCGTCACTTGCACCGTGCGGGATACCCGCGGCCAGGAGATCGCCGCGGCCTGCGGCCAGTTGGCCGCGGCCGAGAAGTAACGGCGGCCGCTCCGGTCAGGCCTTCGGGCCGGCCGGGGCGGTCGCTGCAGCGCGGAGCGCGTCCCGCAGAGCACGAGCGGCGCGGCTGTCCTTGAACACTGCGGTGATCGCGATCGGGAAGACGACGATCGCGGCGAGGTCGTACAGGAACGACAGCACTGCGGTCACCGGGTTGTCGCCGAGATCGGCCGTATCCGGATCGTCGTCGCCGGACGAACGACCGACCCGGTGACCGATGTCGGGCATTCCCGCTGCACCGGGGCGGAACGGCTTGACCAGTAGGTCCGGTCCGTCGGCCCGCGAGATGCGCACCACCCAGGGCCGGCGGGCCCGGCGCGCCCCGGTGACGTCGACCGTGTCCCAGTCACCGTCACCGGGCTTGCGGCGCAGACCCACGCCGGACGGGCGAATCCTGATCGCCGCGTAGCGACCGTCGAGGTCCACTAGGGTGACCCCGGACGGCCACTGGTTCCGGCGGTAGCCGAGGTCGCGGGCCACGTGGGTGATGCCGTGAGAGCTACGGCCGCCGTCGGCGGTCCGCCCGGACCTTGGCCTCGCCGGCGATCATCCAGACCAGCATCAGCGCGGCGATCGCGACCAGCCAGTAGTCCTCGGTGTGGGACACGTGATTGCCGAAGAAGGCGAGCAGCAGCAGGCCCACGACGCCGAGCCCGAGCAGGATCCGCGACCCGCGGGGGGCGATGCCCTCGCGCCAGGAACCGTGCCAGCCCCACTCCTCGCTGGGGGCCTCGGGGTTGTATCGGACGACGCCGTGCGAGGTGTGGGCGAGCTCGCCCGATCCGGTCGGCGACGGCTCGTGGTCGGTGGGGTGCGGTTCGACCGAGTTGCCGGCCACGGGTCCTCCCGGGAGTGCGGTCCTGCGGCGAAGCGGACACCACAAGAATCGATAGGTCTCCCCGTATCTTGACACGCCCACCGACGCCGTCGCCCGACCGACCCCGGCCGGGGTTCGTTCTGCCGGGCAGGGCCAGGCCGGGCCGTGCCGGTGATCAGGGGCGGGTGGGCAGTCGTTGCAGTTCGGCGTGCATCCGGACGGCGCGTTCCCCGTCGGTGGTGGAGCCGGTGACGTCGATGACGGCGGATGTCGCGCTCACCCACCCGGTCAACGAGGACCCGGCGCCCAGCGTGCGGCTGACGCCGGTCGCTCGTCCGCTCTGACAGGGCAGCAGATCGGTTTCGTTGTCCACAAGCAGGTTCGGGGGCAGATCCCCCTCGACCGGACGGTCGGCGATGAGGGCGCCGCTGAGCACCGTCCGATCGGGGGCGCTCGGGTCCGTCCCGACGGCCAGCCACCAGGTCCGTCGCACCGCACCCTGGTCGTCGAGCGCGGCAGAGTAGAGCGCCAGTCCGGGGATGGCCGCCGGGGTGACACCGAGGGTCATGGAGACGAGGTTGGGATCACCGAAAGGATCGCTGCCGGTCACCGGCGCCTGCAGGGCGAGGTCGGTGGTCAGTCCCGAGTAGGTGGACGTGCCCCCGGTGGCGGCGCAGTCGCCCTCGACGGTGATGGTGAGTTCGGCCGTGCCCGTCCAGGCCGCCGGCACCGACAGACCGGAACCGGGCAGCACGGGCGGTGGCCGAACGGC
This sequence comes from Nakamurella flava, assembly GCF_005298075.1. Classification (NCBI taxonomy): domain Bacteria; kingdom Bacillati; phylum Actinomycetota; class Actinomycetes; order Nakamurellales; family Nakamurellaceae; genus Nakamurella; species Nakamurella flava. The sequence continues at coordinate 1,091,107 of NZ_SZZH01000001.1, read as the reverse complement.
ACCGGTCACGCCGTCGGACCGCGTCGCCCGGGACGAACTCGGCTCGTCGGCTGCCGTCGGGGTGGACGACGGCGGGGCGGTCGACGGACCGGGGTTGGTCTCGGACGTGGTCGGCGGCTCGGACACCGGGCCGCTGGCCGCGACGCTCGTCGGGTCCGCGGCCGCATCGCCGCCCGCCCGCCCGGTGATGCGGACCAGTGCCCAGACCACCACCGCCGAGCAGGTCAGGGCGGTGACCAGCACGACGACGAGCCACCGGGGGCTGATCGCGCTACGCCGGGCCATGGGCCCAGTATTGCCCGGCGGGACCCCGGCCCGGCTGTGGTGGTCGCCGTGCGTCCCGCTTGCGGCGAACGGTGGTGCCGGGCCGGGACAATGTCCCGGTGACCAACGCTTTCGCTGCCGACTCCCCGGACGTCCCGTCCGCCGCCCCCGGTTTCGTCCTCCCGTCGGTCCACCGGCGCCGGGTGATCGTCCTCGGATCCACCGGGTCGGTCGGTACCCAGGCGTTGCAGGTGATCGCGCAGCACCCGGATCGTTTCGAGGTCGTCGGACTCGCCGCCGGCGGCACCCGCCCCGACGTGCTGCTCGGTCAGGCCGCGGCTCATCCGGCGGCCCGGTTGGCGGTCTGCGCCGACCCGACGGGACGGATCGAGGGCGAACGGGCGGACACCCTGGTCGGACCACGGGCGGCCTGCGATCTGCTCGAGGCGGTCGACGCCGACGTCGTCCTGAACGGCATCACCGGTTCGATCGGGCTGGCTCCCACTCTGACGGCGCTGCGGGCCGGCCGGATGCTGGCCCTGGCCAACAAGGAGTCGCTGGTCGCCGGGGGACCACTGGTGCTCGACGCCGCCGCGCCGGGTCAGATCACCCCGGTCGACTCCGAGCACAGCGCCCTGGCCCAGGCCCTGCGGGGCGGCGCTCCGCGGGAGGTGGCCCGGTTGGTGGTGACCGCGTCCGGGGGGCCGTTCCGGGGGCGCACGGCCGCGCAGATGGCGGATGTCACCGTTGCCGACGCCCTGGCCCACCCGACCTGGGCGATGGGCCCGGTGGTGACGATCAACTCGGCGACCCTGGTGAACAAGGGCTTGGAGGTCATCGAGGCCCACCTGCTGTTCGGGGTTCCGTACGACCGGATCGACGTCACCGTGCATCCGCAGTCGATCGTCCACTCGATGGTGACGTTCACCGACGGAGCGACCATCGCGCAGGCCAGCCCGCCGAGCATGCTCATCCCGATCGCCCTGGCCCTGGCGTGGCCGGATCGGCTCGCCGACGTCGCCCCGGCCTGCGCCTTCGACCGGCCGGAGGCGTGGACGTTCGAACCGGTCGACGACGCGGCGTTCCCGGCGCTCGGTCTGGCCTACGCCGCCGGCCGGGCCGGCGGCACGGTCCCGGCCGCCTTCAACGCGGCCAACGAGGAGGCGGTGGACGCTTTCCGGCGAACTCACCTCGAGTTCGCGGGCATCCCGCACGTTCTGACGAGCATCCTGGACGAGGCGGACGACCGCCGGGGCAACCCCCGGGATCTCGCCGACGTCCAGGACACCGAGGACTGGGCCCGGGCCCGGGCCCGGGAGATCATCGCCGGTCGTCGGCGGCCGGTCACCGCCGGCAGTGGATCCGCCGTACCGAGCACAGGAGTCGCGCACTGATGTGGACCGTGATCGGGTTCGTCCTGTTCTTCGTGGCGCTGCTGCTGTCCATCGCGCTGCACGAACTCGGCCACCTGTCGTTCGCCAAGCTGTTCCGGGTCCGCACCACCCAGTACATGGTCGGATTCGGCAAGACCCTGTGGTCCAAGCAGGTCGGGGAGACCGAGTACGGCATCAAGGCCATCCCGCTCGGGGGCTACATCCGAATGGTCGGCATGGTCCCGCCCGGACCCGACGGCAGTGCCCGGACCGGCACCACGGCCTTCGGGCCGGCCGGCATCATCCGCAACATCATCGAGGAGACCCGCGAGGGCGACCGCGCCCAGGTCACCCTGGCCGACGAGGGCCGGCAGTTCTATCAGCTGCACCCGTTCAAGCGGATCGTCATCATGGCTGCCGGTCCCCTGATGAACCTGCTCATCGCGGTCGGGGTGTTCGCCATCGTGCTGGTCGGTATCGGTGTCCCGACCGCGTCGACCACCCTGGCCGAGGTCAACAAGTGCGTGCTGCCGGCCACCGCGACTGGTACCGAGTGCGGGCCGAACGACGCGCCGACCCCGGCTGCGCAGGCCGGGCTGCAGGCGGGCGACACCATCGTCGCCTTCGACGGAAACCCCGTCACCGGGTGGGCCCAGCTGACATCGCTCATCCAGGGCAGTCCCAACACCACCGTCACGCTGACCGTCGACCGGGGCGGACAACAGCTGCAGATCCCGGCGACCCCGGTCGAGAACGAGCGGCCGATCTACAACGAGAACGGCCAGCTGACCGGCACCCGACAGGCCGGTTTCCTGGGCGTCCAGCCGACGACCCCGTACGTTCAGCAGGGGCCTGGTGCGGCCATCGACCGCACCGGCGAGTTCATCTCGGCCGCGGCGCAGGGGATCATCAACATCCCGGCCCGCATCCCGGCGCTGTGGGACTCGGTCTTCAACGGAGCACCCCGCGGTCTCGATTCACCGATGGGCGTCGTCGGTGCCGGACGGGTCGGCGGGGAGATCCTGGAGACCGCGGACCTGGACGCCAAGGACAAGCTGGTCACGTTCCTCAACCTGATCGCCGGCTTCAACATGGCGCTCTTCCTGCTCAACATGCTGCCGCTGCTTCCGCTGGACGGTGGGCACATCCTCGGGGCGGTCATCGAGTGGGTCCGGCGCGGCTGGGCCAAGGTCCGCGGCAAGAAGGCGCCCGGTCCGTTCGACGTGGCCAAGCTGATGCCGGTCGGCTACGTCGTCGCCATCCTCTTCATCGGTCTGACGGTGCTCACGCTGGCCGCCGACATCGTCAACCCGGTCAAACTGTTCAACTGACGTGGTGTCGGCCGTCACCGGTGTGACACCGCCGTGCGCGGGATAATCGAGCACGGAAGAAGGGATCCACATGTCCGTCTCAGTACCGAGCACGCCTGCGACCGCCTCACCGGGGGGCCGCTCCGTCGGGCTCGGCATGCCCAGCCTGCCGGCCGAGCGCGAGGTGCCCGTGCTGGCCCCGCGGCGCAAGACCCGGCAGTTGAACGTCGGTGGGGTCGGGGTGGGCAGCGACTTCCCGGTGTCCGTGCAGTCGATGACGACGACCAAGACCGCCGACATCAACGCCACCCTGCAGCAGATCGCCGAGCTGACGGCGTCGGGCTGCCAGATCGTGCGCGTCGCGGTTCCCGACACCGACGATGCCGAGGCGCTGCCGATCATTGCGAAGAAGTCCAAGATCCCGGTGATCGCCGACATCCATTTCCAGCCCCGGTACGTCTTCGCGGCCATCGACGCGGGTTGCGCCGCCGTGCGGGTCAACCCCGGCAACATCCGTAAGTTCGACGACAAGGTCGGCGAGATCGCCCGCGCCGCTGCGGCGGCCGGTACGCCCATCCGGATCGGCGTCAATGCCGGTTCGCTGGACAAGCGGCTGCTGGCCAAGTACGGCAAGGCCACGCCCGAGGCGCTGGTCGAGTCGGCGTTGTGGGAGTGCTCGCTGTTCGAGGAGCACGACTTCCGCGACATCAAGATCTCGGTCAAGCACAACGACCCGGTGATCATGGTCCGCGCCTACGAACTGCTGGCCCAGCAGTGCGACTATCCGCTGCACCTCGGGGTGACCGAGGCGGGGCCGGCGTTCCAGGGCACCATCAAGTCCTCCGTCGCCTTCGGTGCCCTGCTGTCCCAGGGCATCGGCGACACCATCCGGGTCTCGCTGTCGGCACCGCCGGCCGAGGAGGTCAAGGTCGGCCTGCAGATCCTGGAATCGCTGAACCTGCGCGAGCGCGGGCTGGAGATCGTCTCGTGTCCGTCGTGCGGGCGTGCCCAGGTCGACGTCTACACGTTGGCCGAGCAGGTGACTGCTGGCCTGGAGGGCATGGACGTGCCGCTGCGCGTGGCCGTCATGGGGTGCGTCGTCAACGGCCCCGGCGAGGCGCGGGAGGCCGACCTGGGGGTGGCGTCCGGCAACGGCAAGGGCCAGATCTTCGTCAAGGGCGAGGTCATCAAGACCGTGCCGGAATCGCAGATCGTCGAAACGCTCATCGAGGAAGCCATGCGTTTGGCGGACGAGATGCGCGCTGACGGCGCAACCAGTGGTGAACCGACGGTCAGTCTGGTGTGATGCGGACACCGGGCCGCTCGGCCCGGTCCGCCCGGTCCGCCGCGGCGCTCCCGCCAGCGGCGGGGCACCGGTGGGGTCCGTGCGTCGTCCAGTGACGGGTCGGAACCGGGGGAGCGTGTGCTGACGACGGCCTTCGCCCGCGTTCTGGGGCCCGGCCACATCGCCCAGGTCTCCCGCGTCCTGGCGTCCGACCCGGTGGTGTCCTGCATGGTGGCGGCCCGCTTCGAGCAGGTCGGCATGGACGAGACCGCGCTGGGCGGTCAGTTCTGGGGGGTCGCCGGGGGCCGCGAGGGACTGCTCTTCGCGGGGGCGTCCATGGTGCCGTTGGCCGGGACTCCGGGCGGCATGCGTCCGTTCTCGTCGATGGCGGCCCGCCGCGGGCGCCGGTGCGCGACGATCCTGGGCCCGGCGGATCTCGTGATGCCGTTCTGGGAACGGTTGGAACCCAAGTGGGGCCCCGCCCGCGACGTGCGTCCCGACCAGCCGTTGATGGTGTGCGCAACCGACCCGGTCGGGCCCGTCGACCCGGGTGTCCGGCTGGTCCGGCCCGACGAGCTGGACACCTATTTCCCGGCGGCCGTGGCGATGTTCACCGAGGAGGTCGGCGTCGACCCGCGCTTGGGCGACGGGGGAGTCGGCTACCGGGCCCGCATCGACCAGCTCATCAACGGGCAGCGGGCCTACGCCCGCTTCGACGGCGACCAGGTTGTCTTCAAGGCCGAGATCGGTTCACTGTCACAGCATGTCGCGCTGATTCAGGGGGTGTGGGTGCATCCGGATCATCGGGGACGTGGGGTGGCCGCGCCGGGCATGGCCGCGATGGTGCGCGACATCCAGCACCGGCTCCACCGGGTGCCCTGCCTGTACGTGAACAACTACAACACCGCGGCCCGGCGCGCGTACGAACGGGTGGGCTTCCACCAGGTCGGCCGGTTCGCCTCGATCCTCTTCTGACCGCGACCAGGTCAGCTCCGGACGGGGATGCCCTGCTCGTTGGTGAACAGGTTGTCCGGGTCGTAGGTGGTCTTGACGCCGATCAGGCGGTCGAGGTTTTCCCCGAAGTACTGCTGTAGCGGATTCGGGATGAGCCGGTTCGGGAAGTTCTGGTAGCTCTCGTCCGGCGTGATGTCGGCGACGATCGCGATCTGCGCGGCCGTCCAGTCGAGCAGGTCCTGGCCGACCGATGACGGGTCGCTTGTCTCCCAGACCGGGGTCGGACGGAGCAGCAACGGCGAGCCGCGGTGCACGTAGGCGGTGTCGGTGCGGCCGATTTTGCCGACCACGTCCCCGCCGACCCAGCCGAGGAACCACAGCGCGCCGTTGCTGTTGTCGGTGCGGACGGGGCACTCGGACAGCAGGTCGACCATCTTGGCCACCCGGTCCTGCGGCATTGCCTCGCGGGTGTAGCGCGACCAGTCGCCCCACGAGTGCGGGGTGGGGTTGGCCGACGGCCACACCTGCTGCTGCACCTCCCAGAAGGGCCGTTCCGCCAGGGCGGACTTCGCCGGGGACAGAGCAACGAACGGTGCCAGCAGGTCGCGGGCCTCGTCGAGTGTGCCCACGTACTGGCCGCGGACGAACGCGTCGATCGCCTCTCGGGGGCCGCCGCTGCCGACAGGGGTGGCCTGGGCGCAGGAACTGAGATTCAGGCCGGCGGGCGCCGTCTGCGCGAGGGAGTCCACGGCGGCGAGCATCGCCGTGGCCGCGTCGGCGCCGCGGTAGTCGTAGCGGAAGTAGACGACGGTCTGCGGCGCCTGGACCAGTTGGAACCGGAACGAGGTGTTGAGTCCGAAGTTCCCGCCGGTCCCGCCGCGGCAGGCCCAGAAGAGGTCGGCGTGCTGGCCGGCGTCGGCTTCGACGACCTCGCCGGAGGCCAACACGACCCGGGTCGAGGTCAGGTGATCGCAGGTCAGCCCGGCCCAGTGGGTGTTGTAGCCGATGCCACCCCCGAGCACCAGACCGCCGGTGCCGACGCCGAGGCAGGTGCCGCCGGGCAGCAGGAACGGGGTGTTGACCGTCTTGTCGAGTACATCGCCGTTGAGTGCGGCGGCGGCCACGGTCGCAGTAGCGGCCGCCAGGTCGACGGTCACGTCGTTCATCGCTCTGATGTCGAGCAGCAGTCCGGACGTGGACGACAGGCCGGCGTAGCTGTGCCCGCCGCCGTACGGCGCGATGGTGACGCCGTTGACGCGGGCCCAGTTCACCGCGGTGACGACGTCGGCCTCGTTCTTGCAGCGGGCGATGACGGCGGGCCGCAGGTCGAGGTAACGGGTGTTGGACGACAGGGCCGTGAACGGGTAGCTGGCGTCCAGCGGGGACAGCACGTTGCCGGACAGCCGGCTCCGCAGGTCCTGGATCGCGGCGGCGGGCACGTCCGCCGGCGGGGTGGACGCCGGGGTCGTCAGTGGAGTCCCGGGCACCCACTCCGGGTCGGCCGACGGGGTGACCGAACCCGGGGACGCCGACGACGGGGTCGAGCCGCTGCTCGAGACTCCGGCTCCGGCAGTCGATGTCGGGCCGCTGGTCGCCGCCGGCGTGTCGGTCGACGTACACGCGGCCAGCAGGCCGGTGACGGCCGCTCCCGCCCCGACCTGCAGAGCCTGGCGGCGGGAGAGTGCGCCGGGCGGCGGGGTCATCGGACCACCTCGATCGTCTCCATCATTCCCAGGTCCTCGTGACTGACGATGTGGCAGTGGTCGACGAACTTCCCGGTGAAGTCCAGGAAGTTGGTCTGGAACGTGAACGAGTCGCCGTTGGTGCCGGTGAGGATGAAAGTGTCCCGCCAGAGCGGCTTGTCGAGCACCTGCCCGTTGATCTTGACGATCTTGAACGGGTTGACGTGGATGTGGAACACGTGCGCGTGCTGGGGGTACTTGCCGTCCAGACCGTTGGTCACCGTCCACTCCTCGGCGGTGCCGAGCTTCACCTGGTACGCGGACTCTCCCGGGGTGAACTGCTGGCCGTCGACGCCGAAGTCCTCGAACTCGGTGCCGTCGCGTTCGACCGAGTAGGTGACCTCGCGGGTCCGGGCGATCGGCAGGATGTCCTGCTCGAAGGCCGGCAGGGTGGCCGGAAGGGCCATGGAGACCGGTTCGCCGGACACCTCGACGGTCGCGATGGGCCGGGTGACGAGTTCCGGGGGTAGGCCCTCGGTGGAGCCGGGAACGCCCTGGGTGCCCGGCTTCTGGCTGGAACTCGGCGTGCAGTTCAGCGTCACCGTCCCGGCGGTGGTCGCCCGCACCAGGACCTCGACCCGGTTGCCGGCCGACAAGAACAGGTTCGGCACCAGTTCCGGTTCGGCGAGAGTCAGGCCGTCCCAGGCGATCACGTGGAATTTCAGGCCCTCGGCGACGAGGTTGAGGAACTTACCCTCGGCGGCGTTCAGGATGCGCCAACGGGCCACCTCGCCCGGCCGCATGGTCAGCGTCGGCGACAAACCGCCGTTGATCGGATACAGGATCTGGTTGCGGGGGAAGAACGCCTCGCTCGAGGTGGGATCGGGGATGGGTGCCGGCACCGCGTAGTTCTCGTCCACCTCGATGGCCTGGATGACCATCAGCTGTTCGGTCGCCGCGGCCACCTCGGGGACCTCGTCGATCGCGCCGCGCACGATAATCGCCCCGGCCATGCCTCCCACGGATCTGCTGGGTCACGCCGCCGTGCCGATGCGGGTGGTACCAGAACAGGCCGCCGGGATGGTCGCCCGGCACCTCGATCTCGTACGAGTACCGCTCGCCGGGCTGGACGGTGAGGAAGACGTCGTCACCGTTGCCCTCGGGCGAGATGTGCATCCCGTGGTAGTGCAGATTCGTCGTCGTCCACTGGTGCGGGCGGTCCATCGGCATCTCACCGCCCGCATGGCCGGCGTGCTCGTCGGTTCCGCCGGACGGGGTCGAAGCCGACGACGAGGTGGTGGACGCCAGTGCGGGCAGCTCGTTGGCCAGCTCCACCCGCAACACGTCACCCGGGACGATCTCCCAGGTCGGGCCGGGGATCAGACCGTCGTAGGCCCAGGTGGTGATGGGGCGGGGAGCGCCGATGTCGACCTGGGCCGGCCGCGGGGTGAGGGTGGTCACGAGCTCGCCGCCCTGACTGCGGGTGACGGTGGTCGACCGCAAGGGGACCGTTCCGGACGGGGCGGCGCTGGTCGGGCCGGCGGTGCTGGTGACCGTCCCGGACGGGTCCGCCGCGGAGCAGGCCGCCAGCAGTGGTGCGCCGGCGAGCACGCCGGCGCCCAGCTGCAGAACGCGGCGACGGGACAGGACCGGCGGTCGCGACACGCTGTCTCCCTGGCCTGGACGGGTGGTGGGCAGGTTCCATCGGTCGGGCCCACCGGACCCTACGTGATGTGACCGCCTTCACCCTCGAAACTGTTTCGCGCGCGTCGCTCGGGGTGTGCGTTCGGCCTTCGTGGCGCACGGTGCCGGTCTCCCGTCCCCGGAGCGGAGTTCGGCGTCGGTTCGGTCACGACTTCCCGCTCCGAACGGTTCGTCCGGTTTAAGATGGGCAGAGGTGAGCGCCGCCACATCGGGGAGTGGTCGGCTCGGCGACCGGGCTCGACAGCGAGCGCGGCCGGCACCTGCCGGGCCTGCTGGTCCGGTCGGCGTTCTGGGGGAGCGGGATGCGGCGATGACGGCAACGCCTTTCACGCGGACACGGGCCAGCGACGGCCCCGACGCTCGGTCGGTGGCGTCGGCCACCACGGCCTCGGGTCCCTCCGAACCCTCGGGTGGGTATCGGCACGAAGCACTGCTGTTCCGCGGGTCCGACGGGTTCCTCACCGCCGTCGGCCCGTTCCTGCAGGAGGGCATCGACAACGGCGAGACCGTCATCCTCGCGCTGCCCCCCGAGCGGTTGGCGCTCCTGCGGGAAGCGTTTCCAGAGGTCCAGCAGGTCCCGTCCGGGCCGGACCGTTCCGTGACCGCCGACGGATCGGCACTGACCTGGGCGCTGACCGGTGCTGCCGCCGGTCGGCTCGTGCCGTCGTGGCAACGCTTCGCCCAGCACTGGGACGGGCGGCCCGTCCGGGGGGTCACCGAACCGATGTGGTGCACCCGCCGGCAGGCCGAGCGGGAGGAATGCCTGCTGGCCGAGGCGATGCTCAACCTGGCGGTGCCGGCCACCGTTCCGCTGTGGCTGGCCTGCGGGTACGACGTCGACGCGGTACCGGGGGACGTTCTGGACGAGACGTTCCGCAGCCATTCCCTGGTGCTGGACACCTCGACGTCGACCGGGACCACCACCTACACCGGGGCCCACCACGTCGCCGCCGTGTTCGAGCGGGCGTTGTCGACGCCCGTCGAACCGGTTCGCCGGCTCGTCGTCCGCCCCGGGAACGGCGCCGAGGTGGGTGACTGGGTCCGCCGCTGGGCGACCGGCTGGGGCCTGGGCCACGTCCGGGCGGGGCGGCTGGCCGGTGCCCTCCGCCAACTCGGTCAGGCCTGCCTGGCCGAAGGAGGCGTGGACGCCGCCGTCCTGCTGCTGTGGCAGGACGGGCATGCCCTGGTGGGTCAGCTGACGGCCGCCGACCCACGGGACGCCGACGGTGGGCGGACGACGCCGCTGGCCCCGCACGAACTACTGGCCCCCGACAGCCCGCTCGGTTCGGCGGTGGCGCGGGCCGACGACTGCTGTGACCTGGTACAGGTCCGGTCGAACCCGGACGGCACGGTCGTGCGGGTGTCGAGCTGGCTCTGACCGTCGCGGCCCGGCGCGGCGGGAGCCGACGGCGGCGGGTCCGCTGATCCGGCCGGCGCCCCGGGGATACTGACCGGCATGCGCCTGTCGGTCGTTCGTCCCCGCCCCGGTCGCCGGCGGTGGTCGGCCGCCGGGTTGGCCGTGACCGCGGCCCTGGTCGCCGCCTGCACGTCGGCGACCGACACGACGGCCGGGCCTGAGGACCGGATCGCCGCCTTCACGGCCGCCTGGCAGTCCTTCGACCCGGACGCCGCGGCCGGCCTCACCGACAACCCGCCCGAGGCCGCCCAGGTGCTGGATGCCGTCACCGCGAACCTGGGGGCGGACACCCTGCGGATCGCCGCCGGGCCGGTGACCCGCAACGGCGACACGGCCACGAGCACCGCCACCATGAGTTGGACGGTGGACGACGACACCTGGACGTACCCGGTGACCTGGACGTGGCGGCACACCGGCGGCGGGGCCGACGGGTGGGACCTGGTCTGGACCCCGACCGTGGTGCACCCGCAGCTGGGGGAACGGCAGACGATCGCCGCCCGCGCGACCGCCGCCGAACCGGGCGTCGTCGTCGACCGGACGGGCACCCAGCTGGTCAGCCCGACCCGGGTGTTCTCGGTCGTCGTCGTGCCGTCGCAGACCCCTGACCTCGCGGCCACCGCCGCCGCCCTGGCCCCGGTCCTGGCGCCCTTCGACCCGTCGATCACCCCGGACAGCATCACGGCTGGCGTCGGCCAGGCCACCTCCGAGGCCGGTGGGGGTTCCCCTTCCGCATCCCCGGCTTCCCCGTCCGCACCGGCGAGTGCGGCCCCGGAAGGTGGGGCCGACGGCACGGCCCGTCCGGTGCAGTACACGGTCGTCAATTTGCGGGAGAGCGACTATCAGCAGGTCAAGCCGCAACTCGACGCCATCCCGGGGTTGATCTTCCCGTCCCAGCAGCGCAACCTGCCGCCCACCCGCGATTTCGCCCGCACCACGCTGGCCTCGGTGAACGAGGCGGTCGCGCCGCGGTTGAAGGGGACCTCCGGGTGGACCGTCTTCACCGTCGACGCGACCGGCGGCGTCCTCGAGACCCTGTTCGACCAGCCGGCGGCCGCCGGCCAACGGGTGCAGCTGACCCTGGACATCGGCCTGCAGAAGAGCGCCGAGCAGGTGCTGGCCGGAGTCAGTGAACCGGCCGTGCTGCTGACGATGCAGCCGTCGACCGGCGAGATCCTCACCATCGCTCAGAACCCGGCCGCCGATGCGCTCGGCAGCATCGGGCTCACCGGGCGCTACCCCCCGGGGTCGACGTTCAAGATCGTCACCGCCAGTGCCGGTCTGTCGTCCGGTCTGCTGACGCCCGAGAAGGTCGTGCCGTGCCCGGGGACCTGGACGGTCGACGGGCGGCTCATCCGCAACCACGACGAGTTCGACCTCGGTGACGTCGCGGTGACCGAGGCGTTCGCCTACTCCTGCAACACCACCTTCGCCCAGGTGGCGACCCAGTTGCCGGCGGATGCCCTGACCTCGATGGCCGCGGCCTACGGCATCGGACCGGACTACGTCGTGGACGGCGTCACCACCCTGACCGGGGCGGTCCCGGCGGCGACGTCCCAGGTGCAGAAGGCCGAGAACGGTTTCGGTCAGGGCCAGGTGCTGGTGACCCCGTTCGGGGAGCTCCTGATGGCCGCCACCGCCGCCCGCGGTGCGGCGCCCACCCCGGTGCTCATCCGCGGTGGGGCGGCCACCACGGTCGACCAGGCGCCGGCCGACCGCAGCCCCGCGGTCCAGACCGGTATCCGCACGCTGATGCGGGCGGTGGTCGCCGAGGGCACCGGCACGCTGGACCCGTCGCTGGGTGACGTGTACGCCAAGACCGGCACCGCCGAGTACGTCGGAGAGGACGGCACCCCCGGCAGTCACGCCTGGGTCACCGGCTACCGCGGCGACCTCGCGTTCGTGGTGTTCATCGCCGGCGGCGGAGAATCCTCACGCTCGGTGCAGCTGCTCGATCAGTTCCTCCGGCAGATCCCCGCCTGATCGGCCGCTCACGGCTCGTAGGCTGGCACCCATGCTCCGCACCGCACTGCAACCCGGCCGACCGACCCCGATCCGCCCGGTCCCGGCCGACATCGTCCGCCCCGAGTACGTGGGCAAACCGGGCCCGACCCCGAGCACCGATCCGTGGGTGCAGACCCCGGAGATCATCGAGAAGATGCGGGTCGCGAGCCGGTTGGCCGCCCGGGCGATGGCCGAGGGCAGCAAGGCCGTCGTCCCGGGAACGACCACCGACGAGGTCGACCGCATCGTCCACGAGTACCTCTGCGACCACGGCGCCTATCCGTCGACGCTGGGCTACCGGGGCTTCCCGAAGTCGTGCTGCACGTCGATCAACGAGGTGATCTGCCACGGCATCCCGGACACCACCGTCATCGAGGACGGCGACATCGTCAACATCGACGTCACCGCCTACCTCGACGGGGTCCACGGCGACACCAACGCGACGTACCTGGCCGGCGACGTGTCCGAGGAGAACCGGCTGCTGGTCGAGCGCACCGAGGAATGCCTGCGGCGGGCGATCAAGGCGGTCGCCCCGGGCCGGCAGCTGAACGTCATCGGCCGCGTCATCGAGTCCTACGCCAAGCGCTTCGGCTACGGGGTGGTCCGCGACTACACCGGCCACGGCATCGGGCGGACCTTCCACTCCGGCCTGGTGGTGCTGCACTACGACGACCCCTCGGTGACGACGATCATCGAGAAAGGCATGACGTTCACCATCGAACCGATGATCACCCTGGGCGGGATCGCCTGGGACCAGTGGGACGACGGCTGGACCGTCACCACCCGCGACAGGTCCTGGACCGCCCAGTTCGAGCACACACTGGTGGTGACCGACACCGGCGCCGAGATCCTTACGCTGCCATGAGCGGGTGGTCCGGGGCGGTTCGATGACCCCGGCTGTCGTCGACCTGCGGGTGCTCGGCCCGCTGGAGCTGCGCCGGGACGGGACGCCGGTGGCGTTACCCGGGGGCAAACCGCGGGCGCTGCTGGCGGTGCTGACCGTCAACCGCAATCGGGTGGTGTCCTCGGACGGGCTGGCCGACGCCATCTGGGACGGCGAACCGCCGGTCAACTGGACGGCCAGCCTGCAGGTGTTCGTCTCGTCGTTGCGCCGGGCGTTGCGCGCGGCCGAGGTCGAGCCGATGCTCACTCTGGTCACCCAGGCCCCCGGCTACCGCCTGCAGATCGACGACGCGCTCGTCGACGCCGGACGCTTCGCCCGGGCGACGCTGGTGGGCAGCGAGCTGTTGCGGTCCGAACGGTATGCGCCGGCGGCGGACGAACTGCGCACGGGGCTGGCGGAATGGCGGGGCCCCGCCCTGGCCGATCTGCGCGGTCGCCGGTTCGCCGACGAGTACGCCGTCGCGGTCGAGGAGGACCGGTTGCTGGCCGTGCAGGCCCGGGTGGACGCCGATCTGGCCTGCGACGAGAACGCCGCCGTGATCGCAGAGCTCCGCCGGTTGACGACGGAACACCCGCTCCGGGAACCGTTCTGGGCGCAGCTGGTCACGGCGCTGTACCGGTTGGGCCGGCAGGCCGAGGCGCTGGCCGCACTGCGCGCGGTTCGCGAGATCCTCGCCGACGAACTCGGTATCGACCCGGGGGCCGCGTTGCGGCGGTTGGAACGGGTCGTACTGGCCCAGGAACCGTTGCCGGCCCCCGCCGGTCGGACGCGGCCGCCGCTGACCGCCGCCCACCTCGCCGCGGCCGGTGCCGGGCGCGGAGCCTCGGTGACCGGGGTCGCGTCCGCCCCCACGGTCGCCGAGACGGCGCTCGTCTCCGGCGGCGCCCGGGTCGTCGTGCTGACCGGCCCCACCGCCGGGCGCGCGGCGACCGTGCGGCCGGCCGGTCTGCGCATCGGTCGGATGCCGGACAACGATCTGGTGGTCACCGGTGAGAAGGTCAGCCGGCACCACGCCGAGATCCGTCCCGCCGGCGGCGGTTACCGGGTGGTCGATCTGCGTTCCACCAACGGGGTGCACGTCAACGGGCGACGGATCGACGGTGACCAGCAGCTGCGTGACGGCGATGTGCTGCGTATCGGTGGCGTCGAGTTGCGCCTGGAGGTCGATCCCGGCCCCTGATCGGGTCCGGTCAGGTCATCACGAACAGGCTGCCCCGACCGCCCTCGGCCAACTGGTCGAAGGTGCCGCTCAGGCTGGTGACGAATCCCTCCAGCCCAGCCGCCTCGGACTGCGGCCCGGCGGCGCGGAGCAGGTCCCTGAGCTCGGTCACCTCCGCCGGGTCGAGGTAGCCACAGGTGGCGTCCTCGCCGAAACCGGACACCCCGGTGCCGAAATCACGCCCCTCCATGAACATGACCATGTACTCCGCGAGCCGACCGCCGACCGCGCGGGAAAGGGCGTGGTAGGAGTGCAGACCGAAGTCCATCGAGACGGGCGGGTAGGTGTTTCCGATCATCTCGATCAGCAGGAACTTGGCGGCTGCGGTGTCGGTGATCCGCCCCGCCGCCAGGTCGTCGACCGCCTGGTCCCACTCGTCCTCGTCGAAGTCCTCGCTGTCGTCGAGGTGCCGCATCTCCTCGGCCGAGCGGCGGGCCTGGGCCAGCAGGTCCTCCCGACTGCCCAGATAGTGCATCACTCGAAAGCTCATCGCGGGTCTCCGGTCTCGTCGGTAGGGGGCGGTCAGCGAGGCGCCACGATGCCGCGCGCACGGGCGGCGGTGAGCCAGCCGGGGAACTCGGTGAGCAGACGCCGGTACAGCTCGGCGTCGTCGACCCGGTCGATGTCGTCGACGGCGAAGAAGTCGACGTTGTCGACCTCCCGGCCGCCCATGTCGTCCAGTTTCTCCAGCAGGCCGTAGTTGTTGGCGCCCAGGCCCACGAACTCCCAGAAGATCGGCAACCCGGCGGCGTCCTTCATGATGCGGGTGATCTCCCGCTTCTTGGAGAACCCGCCGTCGGTGAAGAACAGCACCAGGGTCGGCGGATCACCGCGGCGGGCGGTGCCGGTGAGTTCGGTGAGGATCGGGATCTCGTCGTTGACCGCGCCGAGCTTGCGGTAGTTGATCCCGCCGTGGGTGCCGCCCATGTGGAGGAACTCCGACGTCCACGCCTCCATGTCACCGACCCGCAGGTCGGGCAAGCGCGCGAACTTCGTCGCGTACAGGTAGGTCTCGAGGGAGCCGTCGGTGTCGATCTGCGTGGCGACCGGCACCATCCGCTCCACGACGCGATGCACCAGTCCGCTGGCGAACTCCTGGGACATCGAGCCGGTCTTGTCGATCACCAGGACCACACGGGCCCGTTCACCGGTCGCACCCTTGGTCAGCAGCACCCGGTGCACCTGCTCCTTGCGCAGGTTCAGGGTCTGCCGCTTCTGCAGCGACAGGCGCTCCTCGCCGGGCACGGAACGGGGCCCGGCGGCCGGGTCGGTCTGCAGGCCCGGGCCGGCCGGCGGTGCGGAGGGCGCAGGCGGCGCGGGTGGTGCTGCCGTCGGGACCGCGGAGCCGGCGACCGGGGCCGCCGGCGTGGGTGCCGGCCAGCCGCCGGACGGGCCCGGTGGCGGAGTTCCGGGCGCCCAGGCCAGCGGACCGCTGGGCGCGGGCGGCGCCGGTGGTGCGCCGGTGGTCGGCACCCAGGGACCGGAGGCCACGGGCGGGGGAGTCGGTGCGGCCGGCGGCGGGGCGGGTGTGGCCGGCTCGTCGTCCACCTGGACGCCGTGCTCGCGCAGCAGCGCAGCCAGCCCCTCGGTCCATCCGGCGGACACCGACCGGACCTTCCAGGCGCCCGCACGTCGGTAGACCTCGGCCAGGATCGCGGCCCGTTCGCTGGTCAGCCCGGCGGCCGGCACCTCGACGCCATCCGGCCCGAGAGTGACGGCCAGGTCGGCGATGTCGGACAGCGCACCGGGCTGGGCATCGTCCAGGGCCACGGTCACCGCGATGGTCTCGATGACGTCCGGGACGGCCGTCAGGTCCACCTCGAGCGCGTCGGCGCCGGTGAGGCGGACGGCCCCCTCCGGCGAGGCCGGCTGGTTGAAGAAGACGAGGTCCGCATCGGACCTGACCTTTCTGTCCGCGGTGACCTGGAAGGCCATCAGGTCGACGGCTCCCGGGCGGGCTCCACGGACGGAGATCGACAGGCGGGTGGCGGACACCGGAGCGTTGGCCCCGCGGCTGAGCTGGGTCACCGGCCCACTCTGACACACCACCGCCGCCGGGACCCCGGCCACCTCGGGAGCGGTCCTGATCGTGGACCCACGTCTCCCCGGCCGGTCGAGCGCGGTCGCGGCCGCCTTGAGCTTCCGTTCAGTGGGCCTTCAGCGCCCCGGGCGATCGTCGTCGCCGTCAGCAGGAACCGACCCGGAGGACCGACGATGATCACCACCCGCACCGCCCCCACCCACGACGCCGCCGATGCCGCCACCGGCCGGGGTCGGTGGCGCCGGGCCGCGACGGTGCTCGCCACCACCGGCGCCCTGACCCTCGGCCTGGGGGTGAATGCCGCCACGGCCGACGAGGTCGTCGCCGGGGAGACCTTTTCCTCGATCGTCGAGTGCGGCAGTGAGGGACTGTTGTTCGCGGCCACCTCCACGACGGGCCAGGACAGCTTCGCCCAGATCTGGGTGTGGGACCCGACCAGCGGCGAATGGGAGACCGACGGCAACTGGGTCGGCGCCAGCTCCACCGCCGGCTATCACCTCGCCGACCTGTCCTTCGGCGAGGACTACTACTGGGTGTACGTCTCCTACGCCCAGTGGGACGGCACCGACTGGCAGATCAGCGGCGAGTACGTCGATGAGTACGTCCAGTACTTCGCCGACGGAACCGGTGGCTACGAGTACTACGCCTCCGACCACTGCCTGCTGGGTGGTGTCTGATCCGACCCCGCACCGAGAGGGTCACCGGATCGTGGATCCGCGCCGCGGCGGATGGGTTCCGGGCGTTGTCACGGTCCGAGCAGGCGCGCGAGCGCGTGGGCGAATGCCCGTGGTTCTGCGCTGGCGCCCAGGTGATTGCCGGGCATGTCGACGAGTGACAGGCCCAGGTGTTCAGCGAGCGCCTCGGTGGCCCGGCGGGCCAATTGCTGATGACTCAGGGAGCCGGCGCACAGCGTCACCGCAACGCGTCGAACGGCGGCCAGGTCCGGAACGTAGAAGACCGCTGGCCCGGCCATCCGCCCCAGGAAGTAGCGGTTCGTGTCGAGCTCCTCGGCCGGCAGTTCGGGCAGCGGAAGGTGGGCGGGGGGCACCTGATCGCGTCCCGTGTGGTGGGCAGCGCCGCTGAGATCGAAGAACTCCTGCACTGCCCGCGCAGGATCAGCCTCCGCGGAGGCGAACGCTGCTGCGGCTCGGTCGGCGAGTCCTCGGTCCTTCAGCAGGGACACGAGGGGCGGCTCATGCACCACGGCCCGGCTGACCCGGTCCGGACGCTGCCTGGCCAGTTCCAGCAGCGTCACAGCACCGCCACTGGTACCGAAGAACAGGGCCGGCCCCACGGTGAACCGGTCGACCAGCGCAGCGAGATCCTCGGCCAGCACCTCGGGCGTCGGCACAGCCATCCCGGGCACTGCGCAGCTGGCCCCGATACCCCGAGGGTCGTAGGTGACGACGGTGAAACGGTCGGCGAGCTCGTTCGCCAGCGCTGCGAACGCGGCCCGCCCGGCCGGCGCACCGACCAGGAACAGCAGCGGACCTGCCCCCTGGACGCCGAAGGCGATCGTGCAGTCCTCCCGGTCGAGCACGTCGACCGGACCGGTCAGTCGATCATCGAAGTCCGTGATCTTTCGCGTGATCACGGTGAGCGCCCGGTCCAGTTCCTCGCGCTCGGCCTGGACGCGACGGAGATGGGCCTTGAGCAGGTCCAGTCTCCGCCTGTCCAGGTCAGCCCCGGTGTCATCGGCCCCTGTGAACTGCGTGATGTCAGCCAGGGGCATGCCCGTGTCCCGCAGTCGCAGCAGCACGCCGATCACCTGGACGTCGGCCCTCGAGTACTGACGGCGTCCCGCGGAATCGCGTCGCGGAGACGGTATGACCTTCCGGCGCTCGAAGTACCGCAACGTGTCGGGCTCCACACCGGTCATTGCCGCTACCTCGGCGATGCCGAACGTCTCGCCCGCTCCAGTCACTGCCTCAACCTCGCTCCTGAACCACGGTCCAGGTCAAATCCCTGCTGAGAGGAACGCGCCGACGAGGACGGTCGCTCAGCCTCTCCGATCGGCCTAGGCCCGGCGTGCCGATCGGCGGCTGTTGCGGGCGGCCTCCAGCAGGGCGTTCTCGACGACCTCGGGCAACGCCGGGTGGATCCAGTACTGCCCCCGCGCGACCTGATCGGCGGTCTGCCCGAACGACATGGCCTGGATGAGCGGCTGGATGACGGTGGCCGCCTCGGGCCCGATGGCGTGCGCGCCGAGCAGCAGCCCGGTCTCCGGGTCCACCAGCACCTTGACGAAGCCGGTGTGATCCTCACGGGCCCAGCCGGCGGCGGTGTCGCCGTAGTCCCGCCGGCCCACCGCGTAGGTCACGCCGCGGGCGATGGCGTCCTGCTCCGTCAGCCCCACGGAAGCGATCTGCGGGTCGGTGAACACGGCGGCCGGCACGAACCGGTGATCGCTGGCGATCGGCTCGTCCGGATGCAACAGGTTGTGCCGCACCACCTTCGCCTCGTGGTTGGCCACGTGCTTGAGCTGCCAGGGGGAGCAGATGTCGCCGAGCGCCCAGATCCCGTCAACGCTGGTGCGCTGCTGATCATCGACCTGCACCAGCCCGTCGTCGCCCACGGCCACGCCGGTGGCCCGGACGTCCAACAGGTCGGAGTTGGGCTGCCGTCCGGTAGCCAGCAGGACGACATCGGCCGGGATGGTCTCCTCGCCGTACGGCCCCTCGACGCTGACGGCGACCCCGTTGCCGTCCGCAGTGGGGCCGACCCCGCAGAGTTCGGTGTTGCGGCGCAGGTCGTACTTGCCCGCGGCCACCTCGGTGTAGGCGGCGGCCACCTCGTCGTCGTGCGAGCGCAGGAGGCGGTCCCCGCGGACGAGCTGAATGACGGTGCTGCCCAGGGCGGAGAACACGTGGGCGAACTCGGCGGCGATGTAGCCGCCGCCGACCACCACGATGCGGCGGGGGAGCTCGTCGATGCGCATCACCGTGTCGGAGGTGTGGATGCCGTTGCGGCCGATGGAACCCTCGTCCAGACCGGGCACGTCGGGGATGACCGGCCGGCCCCCGGCGGCGATGACGAACCGGTCCGCGGTGATCTCCTGCACGCTGCCGTCCGGCGCGGTGACCGCCAGCCGCTTGTCGTCGACGAACCGGCCGGTGCCGGTGAGCACCGAGACGTTGGGCCAGACCTCGCTCTCCCGCGCGGCCTGAGCGTGGGCGGCGTTGCCGTCGATGCGCCCGAAGATGCGGTCCCGCATCCCCGGCCAGTCCACCTTCTCCAGGGCCAGGGAGACCCCGAGCCGATCGGCGTCCGCGGCGGCGGTGACGACGTCGGACGGGTAGACGTACATCTTGGTCGGGATGCAGCCCACGTTCAGGCAGGTCCCGCCGAAGGGCCCCGACTCGACGATGGCGACGGACCAGTCGGCGAACTGCCGGTTGACGATCGTGTTGCCCGAACCAGTACCGATGATCACCAGGTCGAAGTGCGACATGAGCCCAGGCTAACGGGATACCGACGGGCCCCCGGCGACGACGCCCGACCGGGATTCGCGGCCCGGCCCCGCGGTGTCGCCCCGCCACCAACGGGGTACGGCGTTGCACAATCACGGGCGCCGACGGGCCGCGACCAGGGCTCGCGGGGTGGGGTGCGGAGCACCCGTCGGACGACAGACCGCAGGAAGAAGGCACGGCTTCGATGGAGATCCCGCGGCGGGCGTGGCGCGCGATCGGTGGGAGCGGACCGCCGACGGTGCCGATCGCGATGCGCCCCCTGCGCAGCGAGATGGACGAGACCGCCGTCAACGCGGCCGTCGGCCTGGCGCTGCGGATCGGGGAACTGATGCTGGCCGTCGGGGCCCCGGCGGCCGACGTCATCGCGACGGTGCAGCGGGTCGCGGACGCGCTGCGCCTTTTCGACTGCCACGTCGACGTCACCTACACATCCATCACCGTGAGCTACGACCGGCTGGGCGCGGTCCCGCTGACCGCGGTGCGCGTCGTCCGCGTCAGCCAGGCCGACTACACCCGATTGCAGGGCGTCACCGCGGTCGCCCAGGCCGTCGTCGACGAGCGTCTGGACATCGAGGAGGCGCACCGGCGGCTCGATGCGGTGACCTCGGCCCCGGCGACCTACCGCCGCAGCATCTACGCGCTCGGCTGGGCCGGGGTGGCCGGCTGTTTCGCGTTCCTGCTCGGCGGCGGCTGGTGGGAGGCGCTGCTGGCCGCAGTGACCACCGCGGCGGTCGAGCAGATGCTGCGCATCCTCAACCGTTGGCTGCTGCCGCCGTTCTTCCAGCAGGCCGCCGGGGCGGCCCTGGCCACCGGGGTCGCCGTCCTGCTGGTCGCCCTCGACGTGAACGTCCGCAGTTCGCTGGTCGTCGCGGCCGGGATCGTCGTCCTGCTGGCCGGATTGTCGCTGGTCAGCGCCACCCAGGACGCCATCGACGGGTTCCCGGTCACGGCCGGTGGCCGGGCGTTCGAGGTGGTCACCCTGACCACCGGGATCGTCGTGGGCATCGCCGGCGTCCTGGACCTGGCCCGCCGCTCACAGGTGCCGCTGGAGGTCGTCAGCACCGTCGCCGCCCCGGTCCCGGTGCCGGTGGCGTTGACCGCTTCGGCCGGGATCGCCGGCTTCTGGGCGGTCGTGTCGCACGCCCGGCCGCGGGCCGTCGGGCTGGCCGCGGTCGCCGGAGCGCTGGCCTGGACCGTCTTCTCGCTCACCGGGCTGCTGGGCGCCGGTCCGGTGCTGGCCAGTGGCGCGGCGGCCGTGGTCCTCGGATTCGCCGCCGAGGCCCTGACCCGCCCGCTGCGCCTACCGCCGCAACTGCTCGTCGTCTGCGGGATCATCCCGCTGCTGCCGGGTCTGGCGGTGTACGGCGGCCTGTTCACGGTGGTGGTCAACAACGACATCAACGGCGGACTGACCGCACTCGTCGGCGCGCTGGCGGTCGGTCTGGCCCTGGCCGCCGGCGTCACCCTGGGCGAGTACCTCGGCCGCCCGTTGAACGGCCGGCGGGACCGGTACGACAAGCGGGTCCGCCGGTCGCGTTTCCTGCGCCGTTCCCGCACGGCCGACCAGCGCTGACCGCCGGGGCCGCACCGGTGCTCACCCCTGGGCGAGGGACCACCACCGCAGGGCCAGCAGCTCCGGGTCGACCGGCACCCCGCGTCGGGTGAAGAAGGCGGCGATGGTGCGCGCGTCGCGATCGAGGAACGACCGGCCCTGCGGGTTGGCGACCACGTCGACCAGTTGCGGCAGATCGATCAGCACGGCCCGCGGTCCGTCGCCGGCCGGCTCGACCAGGACGTTGTAGGGCGACAGGTCGCCGTGCGTGTAGCCGGCCTCGGCCAGACGATCGAGGCTGCCCCGCAGGTCGTCCCACAGGGCGGCCATCTCCTCGGGACCGCCGCCGGCGGCGGCCAGTCGCGCCGCCGCCGCCCCGTCCGGGGTGCCGACGAACTGCATCATCACCTCGGACCCGAGCAGCTGCACCGGGTAGGGCACCCGGACGCCGAGCTCCCACGACCGGGTCAGTGCGGCGAACTCGGCCGCCGCCCACTGCCCGGCCAGCAGTTCCCGACCGAACGTGCTGCGCCGCGCCAGGGCCCGGGTCTCCCGGGACCGCCGGACCCGCCGCCCCTGCAGGTAGCCCGAGTCGCGGTGGAACATGCGGTGCTCGGCCGACCGGTAGGTCTTGACCGCCAGGAGGCAGTCGGGTCCGTCCGCGACGCCCCGACGCAGCAGGGCGACGTCGGCCTCCTTGCCGGACTTCAGCCCGCCGAGGGGGACATCCCGGGCCGCCAAAGAGGTGACCAGCCAATCCGGTGCCGGCTCGGGGCCGTGGGTGGCGACGTCGTAGCTGGTCAGCGGGGCCAGCAGGAGCGGATCCGCCGCACCCGCCAGCCGACTGGTCGGTTCCTCGGTGTCGGGGTCGGAGACGCCCTCGGGATCGGGTCGGTCCACATCGAGGTCGAAACGACCGGACCGGCCCTGGACCCGGACAGTGGGGCCGGTCCGGCGTCCCGGCCGGCGACGGGATCGGTCACGTCCGTCGTCGTGGAGGACGTCGTAGCGGTCGTGCGCGGACGACGAGCGCGACGCGTCGGGGGTGTCAGCGCTGTCGGAAAGGTCGAAGAGGTCGTGCGGGGAGATGCGAGGCACAGCGGGGCTCCTGGAGACGATGCCTCCGGGGCCGGGATGTCAGCGACCGGAGGCGGGCTGGGGACGCGGAGCGGTGGACACACCACCGGGCGCGACGACGGCGTTCACTGGTCCTCCTTCGCATCGGTCAGCGGCCCGCGCTGCGTGCGGGCCTCACGGTCGGTTGCCCGGTCAGCATGGCCCGGCCCGCTCGGGTGACGCCACCGGTTTATTCGCAGGCCCGACCGGACCGCTCTGGTTACGGTCATCGGCATGTCGGAGCACCTGTCGCTGCCTACCGGTCTGGACGCGCGTCCCCTGACCCTCGCGGATGCACCGGCGGTGACCGCACTGTTGTCCCGCTGGGAGGACGTCGAACCGAGCGGCCAGGCGTACGACCTGTCGGACATCGAGGAGGAGTTCACCGGGCCCACGGCCGTGCTGGACGGTGGCGGTGTCGCCGTCCTGGCCGACGACCGGCTGGTCGGGTACGGCCTGCTGCACGTGATCGCCCGGGAACCCGAGTGGGTGGCGTTCTGTGACGGCGCCGTCGACCCCGACTGGTGGGGACGGGGGATCGGTCGATGGGTCCTGGACCGCCAGATGGACGTCGCCCACCACCGACGGTCCACCGAGGCGGCCGACCGCCCCGCCGAACTGCGCGCCACCACGGGCGATACCCGTCCCCGGGAGCTGCGCCTGCTCACGGACGCCGGCTTCGTGACCCGGCGCTGGTTCGAACGGATGACCCGTGACCTCACCGTCGCGCTGCCCCCCACCGCGGACGACCCGGCGGGTGTCCGTGTCCGTCCCTGGCGACCCGAGGACGACGAGCCGGTCCGGCAGGTGTCCAACGCGGCCTTCGCCGACCACTTCGGTTCGGTGCCCCGCGACCCGGCAGCGTGGGCGGCCGACGTCAGCGGCGCGCATTCGTTCCGGCCGGGCGCCTCGTTCGTCGCCGAGGAGGACGGTCGGATCGTCGGATTCGCCCTGGCCGCCGAGTACGACGCAGATTCCGCCCGGCGCGGGCGGCGAACCGGTTACGTGTCGCGGGTCGGCACCCTCCGGGCCGCCCGCGGGCGGGGGATCGCCAGCGTGCTCATCGTCCGGGTACTCACCGCGCTGCGCGAGAGTGGTTGCCAGGCCGCCGAACTGGACGTCGACTCCGAGTCCCCGACCGGGGCCGGTCGGCTCTACGGCCGGCTGGGCTTCGTCGCGGCCGACCGGCACCGCATGCTCATCCGCCCGCTGCCCCACTGATCAAACCCGGGCGCACCGGCCTGTTTCGTTCGGTGGCAGGGCCGGATGAGACCCGGCGTCAGCGGGGTACCCCGAACGGTATGACTGCCGCCGCCATCTCCGTCCCCGCCGCCGACCGGTCGGTCGACGAGGTACCTGGTTCCGCGCCGGCGGCCGTCCCCGACGCCGCGCTGCCCGAGGACAACCCCATCGCCGTCGCCCGGGAAGTCTTCGGCTGGAGCGACCTGCGACCCGGTCAGGCCGCGGCCGTCGAGGCCGTCGTCGCCGGGGCGGACACGGTCGTCGTCCTGCCGACCGGGGCCGGCAAGTCGGCGATATACCAGATCGCCGGCCAGCTCCGGTCGGGTCTGACCGTCATCGTCAGCCCGCTCCTGGCCCTGCAGCAGGACCAGGTGGGCAGCCTGACCGAACGCGACCTGCCGGCGGCCGCCCTCAACAGTCGGCTGTCCGCGCGGGCCCGCCGTACCCTGCTCGACCGGCTCGCCGGTCAGGGCGATCCCCTCGAGTACCTCTTCGTCGCGCCCGAGCAGCTGGCCGACGACGAGATCGTCACCCGCCTCGCCGACGCCCGACCCGTCCTATTCGTCGTCGACGAGGCGCACTGCGTGGCGTCCTGGGGCCACGACTTCCGGCCGGACTACCTGCGGCTCGGTGAGGTCGCCGAACGCCTCGGTCGGCCCCCGGTCCTCGCGCTCACCGCCACCGCCTCGCCGCCCGTCCGCCGCGAGATCATCGAGCGGCTGGGCCTGCGCGAACCCGTCATCGAGGTCGGCGGGTTCGACCGTCCCAATCTCCAGCTGTCCGTCGCGCAGCACGTCGAGGCCGACGACCGGGACGACGCCGTCGTCGCCGACGTCCGCGAACTGGACGGACCCGGCATCGTCTACACCGCCACCCGGCGGACCGCCGACGAGCTGGGGGAACGGCTCCGGGACACCGGGCGACGCGTGGCCGTGTACCACGCCGGCAAGTCCGCCAAGGAGCGCGGCGCCGTCGAGAAGGCTTTCCACGCAGGCGATGTCGACGTCCTGGTCGCGACGGTCGCGTTCGGTATGGGCGTCGACAAACCTGACATCCGCTACGTCCTGCACGCCGCCGTCGCCGACTCGCCGGACGCGTACTACCAGGAGATCGGGCGGGCCGGCCGGGACGGTCAGCCCGCCACCGTGCGGTTGCACTATCGTGCCGCCGATCTGGGGCTGCGGCGGTTCTTCGCCGCCGCCGGAGCCGACGAGAAGACCTGGCGGGCCATCCACCGCCGGCTGTCCGCGGACGGCCCGGTCGAGTCGGTGCGCGACCTGGCGAAAGCCGTCGGACAACCGGAACGCCGCATCACCCGGGCGGTCTCCCTGCTGCAGGACGCCGGCATCGTGCGCCGCACCGGACGCCGCATCGCCCTCGTCGGATCGCCGTCGGCCAAGGACGCGGTCGATGCGGCCACCGGACTGATCGAACGACGCGAGGAGATCGACCGGACCCGCATTGAGATGATGCGGGCCTACGCCGAGGCCGGCGACTGCCGCGGCCGCCGACTCCTGGCCTACTTCGGCGACGACCCCGGCGGCCCGTGCGGACACTGCGACAACTGCGCCCGGGACGCCGAGTCGGCCCACGACAGTCCGGCCGCCGACCCGGACAGCCCGTTCCCGCCGGGCAGCCGGGTCGTCCATCCCGAGTTCGGGCCCGGGCAGGTCCTCGACACCGAGGACGGACGACTCACCGTGCTGTTCGACGACCACGGCTACCGCGTCCTCGACCAGTCCGCCGTCCTCGAACACGACCTGCTGACCCTCGCCGCCGACGGGACCACCCACGCCGCATAGGGCCCGGCCGATCCACCGACTGCCGGCAACACGCCGTCGCCCGGGTCGGCGGGCGTGCCGGCGTATTGCCTGCCGTCGATCGGCCGACCGATCCCCATGGCGGCCTCGCAAGCTCAGCCGACCGGAGGGCAGGGCCGCCGAACTCCTTCGTCGCCCGGCAGCGTCCGCCCTCCGCCTGTATCCATGGCGGCCTCGCAAGCGAGTCCGACCGGAGGGCAGAGCCGCCGAACTCCTTCGTCGCCCGGCACCGTCCGCCCTCCACCTGTATCCATGGCGGCCTCGCAAGCTCAGCCGACTAGGCTCACTGCGCGGCCGCGCGGCGTCGTCGGCGGTCCGTTTCGGTGCCGGTCTGAAGGAGTGCTTGTGATCACGCGGATGTCCACCCTGTTCCTGCGGACCCTGCGCGAGGACCCGGCCGACGCCGAAGTTCCGAGCCATCGACTGCTGGTCCGGGCCGGGTACATCCGGCGCGCGGGCCCCGGCATCTACACCTGGCTGCCGCTGGGCTGGCGGGTGCTGCGCAACGTCGAACGCATCATCCGCGAGGAGATGGACGCCATCGGCGCCCAGGAGGTCCACTTCCCGGCGCTGCTGCCCCGTGAGCCCTACGAGGCCACCGGCCGCTGGACCGAGTACGGCGACAACCTGTTCCGGGTCAAGGACCGCAAGCAGGCCGACTACCTGCTCGGACCCACCCACGAGGAGATGTTCACCCTCCTGGTCAAGGACATCGTGCCGTCCTACAAGGGGCTGCCGCTGTCGCTGTACCAGATCCAGACCAAGTACCGGGACGAGGCGCGGCCTCGCGCCGGTCTGCTGCGCGGTCGCGAGTTCGTCATGAAGGACTCGTACTCGTTCGACCTCACCGACGCCGGTCTGCAGGCGTCCTACGACGCCCACCGCGAGGCGTACGTCCGCATCTTCGACCGGCTGGGTCTGAATTACGTCATCGTCGCCGCCACCAGCGGGGCCATGGGTGGTTCGGCGTCCGAGGAGTTCCTGGCCGACGCGGCCGTCGGCGAGGACACCTACGTCCGCTCACCCGGTGGGTACGCCGCGAACGTCGAGGCCGTCACCACCGTGGTGCCCGACCCGATCCCCTTCGACGGACTGCCCGAGGCGCACGTCGAGGACACCCCCGACACGCCGACCATCGACACCCTGGTCGCCCACAGCAACGCCGCCTTCCCCCGGGACGACCGGCCCTGGAACGGGGCCGACACCCTCAAGAACGTGATCGTCCTGCTGCGCCACCCGGACGGCACCCGCGAACCCCTGGCCATCGGTCTGCCCGGCGACCGTGAGGTCGACATCAAGCGGCTCGAGGCGCAGGTGTCACCGGCCGAGGTCGAGGCGTTCGACGAGGCCCAGTTCGCCAAGTACCCGGACGTCGTCAAGGGCTACCTCGGCCCGGGTGTTCTCGGCACGGAGAGCAAGACCGGCATCCGCTACCTGCTCGACCCGCGGGTCGTCCCCGGCACCCGCTGGATCACCGGCGCCAACGAGAAGGGCCGTCACGTCTTCGACCTCGTCGCCGGCCGCGACTTCACCGCCGACGGCGTGGTCGAGGCCGCCGAGGTGCGGGCCGGTGATCCGGCGCCGGACGGGTCCGGACCGCTGTCGTTGGCCCGCGGAATCGAGATGGGTCACATCTTCCAGCTCGGCCGCAAGTACGCCGAGGCCCTGGGCCTGCAGGTGCTCGACGAGAACGGTTCGCTGGCCACGGTGACCATGGGCTCGTACGGCATCGGGGTGTCCCGCGCGGTCGCTGCCGTCGCCGAGAACACCTGCGACGACAAGGGTCTGGCCTGGCCGCGGGAGCTCAGCCCGTACGACGTGCATCTGGTCGTCGCCGGCAAGACCGACGAGATCAAGAACGCCGCGGAGGAGATCGCGACCGCCCTGCAGATCGCCGGGCATTCGGTGTTGCTGGACGACCGCAACGCCTCCGTTGGGGTCAAGTTCGCCGACGCCGAACTCATCGGCGTCCCCACCATCTGCGTGGTCGGGCGGGGTGTGGCCTCGGGGGTGGTCGAGGTCCGCGATCGGGCGACCGGCAGCAAGGTCGAGGTGCCGCTGGTCGAGGTGGCTGAGCAGCTCGGAGCGGCGATCCGCCGTCGCTGACGCGGTGAACGCGCCCCGGCTCACCTGGGTCGGGGCGCGCCCGCTCAGCCCTGCCCGGGGAAGGGCACCGTCACCGGTGAGGCCCCGGCCGCCTTCTTCCACATGGCCATCCGCACGGCGGCGTCCGACAGGCCGGTGAGCGCGAAGCCGCGCAGTTCGGCGTCGTCGGTGGAACCCAGCACCAGCCGCCATCCGGCGGCGGCGTCGGCCTCGATGGCCTGCGCCAGCTGCCGGGCGGACGCGGCGTCGGTCGGGACGACGGGCGTCGAGTACGCCGGCGCCGGCTCGGTGACCGCGGCGCCGCCGGCCACCAGCCGTGCGGCGGTGGCATCGCGGCGCAGCAGATGACCGGACCGGTCCTGCTCGACCATCGCCGCGTCGTCCTTGTCGTAGGCCGCGACCAGGCCGTACGCCCAGACGGCCGCCTGTTCGGCGGACAGCGCGGTCTGCAGCGCGGTGACGGTCTCGGCCGGGAGCGGGGTCGACGACGGCGTGCCGGTGGGGGACTGGACGACGGAACCGTCAGCGGTCGAGGACGGGGCGCCGGTGGCGGTCGGGTCGGGGCTGGTCATGCCAGCACCGCCCGGTGACTGGCCAGACAGGCGGCGATGGTTCCGAACAGCGCCGCGCGGTACCGCGAGGCGGAGCTGATCGCGTCGGTGAACTGCACCTGGGCGGTGGCGGCATCGCCGCGGACACTGGCGATGACGGCCTCCGGGGTGTCGGGAGCGGCCACGGTGGCCGAGGTGGGAGCGGCTGTGGTCGGCGCGGCGGCGGACCCCGAACCGGCCGGGTGGAGCCGGTCGAACTCGGCCTGCAGGGCGTCGAGGTGGGCCTGCCGGTCGGCGCGCAACGGTGTCAGCAGCGCGGCCTGGTCGGGCGCGGCGGCGATGGCGGCATCGAGCCGGAGCAGGTGCAGCCGGGTGGTCGCCAACAGGCTGCTGATCGGATCCGTCAGCTCCGGGGCGGCCGCGGTGGTCGGGACGTCCGACAGGCCGGAGAACAGGCTGCAGCCGGCGAGTCCGGGGACCGCCGCGGCGACCGCGAGCCCACCCAGGCCGGTCAGCAGGGTGCGGCGACGCAGGGGCCGGTCGGCCCGTCGGAGCGGGGGCGGCACCGGCTGGTCGCCGGCCGCGGCCGCGATCCCAGCCGCCGGATCGTTGACGGAAGGCACCGCGCCATTCTGTCAGGCCGCCCCGGTGCCTCCGGTGGTGTGCCCGACCGGCGCCCGGCGCGTGTCGGGCTCACCGGGCTGGTCGGTCGAGCGTGCGAGGCCGCCGTGGGTACAGACGGCGCGGTGGGCGCCGCCGGGTGACGCAGGAGCCGGGCGGGCCCGCCGGGCTGGTCGGTCGAGCGTGCGAGGCCGCCGTGGGTACAGACGGCGCGGTGGGCGCCGCCGGGTGACGCAGGAGCCGGGCGGGCCCACCGGGCTGGTCGGTCGAGCGCGCGAGGCCGCCGTTGGTACAGATGGCGCGGTGGGTGCCGCCGGGTGACGCAGGAGCCGGGCGGGCCCACCGGGCTAGAGTGTTCCGTCGGACCAGTGGTCCACCCAGAACCAGCCGCCGGTGTCCGCGACACCGCAGCGGCACAACTGAACAGGAGGTCGCGGCATGCCCGCAGCGGACGAACGACGGCTTCGCCAGGTGATCGAGCCCCTGGTGACCGGAGCCGGGTTCGACCTGGAGGCCCTCACCGTGCAGACCGCCGGTCGCCGGCGCGTCGTGAAGGTGATCGTCGATTCCGACGAGGGGGTGGATCTGGACCGCGCCGCCGCGCTGAGCCGGGCGATTTCCGCCGAACTCGACACCGACGACGCCGTGCTGGGGGCCGCGGCGTACGTGCTGGAGGTCACCAGCCCGGGGGTGGGCCGTCCGCTCTCCGCGCCCCGGCACTTCCGCCGGTCCCGGCGGCGACTGCTCGTCGTGACCACCGCCGACGGGCGGACCGTCACCGGGCACCTCCTCAGGGTCGTCGAGCCCGGACCGGACGGCGCGCCGGCCGGCATCACCCTGCTGGTCGGGCCGAAGGCCGAGGAACAGCTTCTGGGCTGGGACGACGTCGTCCGGGCCCGCGTCGAGGTCGAGTTCTCGTCGGCGCCCGCGGCCGTCCGCGACCGGTTGGACGCCGAACTCGGCCCCGTCGCCCCCGCCGCCCCGATCGCCCTGGACGACGACGAACCCGACGACGATTCCGACGACGAGCCGGACGACGACGTCGAGGCCGATGAGCTGGATGTCGACGAGCTGGACGACACCGATGACGAGACCGATGAGCACCCCGGGGACGGGACCACCGACGTCCCGGGTGGACAGGACGAGGGAGCACACCGATGAATGTCGACATCGCCGCACTGCGCGCGGTCGAGAAGGAGAAGGGCATCGAGTTCGGTTCGCTGATCGACACTCTCGAGACCGCCCTGCTGTCCGCGTACAAGCACACGGAGGGCCACGCCGGGCGTGCCCGGGTCGAGGTGGATCGCCGGACGGGGCATATCCGGGTACTCGCCCAGGAGATCGGGGACGACGACCAGGTCGTCCGCGAATGGGACGACACCCCGGACGATTTCGGCCGTATCGCGGCCACGACCGCCCGGCAGGTCATCCTGCAGCGGCTGCGCGACGTGGAGAACGAGCGCACCTTCGGTGACTTCGCCGGCCGGGAGCAGGACCTGATCACCGGCACGGTGACCGCCGACGCGCGGGTCAACGCGCGCGGTGTGATCGTCGTCAGCCTGGGCGACGTCGAGGGTGTCATCCCGGCCGCCGAGCAGGCGCCGGGAGAGACGTACCAGCACGGGCAGCGGCTGCGCTGTTACGTGGTCTCGGTCACCCGCGGCATGCGCGGCCCGCAGATCACGCTGTCCCGCACCCACCCGAACCTCGTGCGCAAGCTGTTCGCCCGCGAGGTGCCGGAGATCGCCGACGGGTCCGTGGAGATCACCGCGGTCGCCCGCGAGGCCGGTCACCGCTCCAAGATCGCCGTGCGGCCGATGGTGTCCGGCGTCAACGCGAAGGGCGCCTGCATCGGCCCGATGGGCGCCCGCGTGCGGGCGGTCATGAGCGAGCTGAACGGCGAGAAGATCGACATCATCGACTGGGACGAGGACCCGGCGACGTTCGTGGGGAACGCGCTGTCGCCGGCCCGGGCGCTGTCGGTGACGGTGGTCGACCCGGTCACGAAGGCGGCGCGGGTGATCGTGCCCGATTTCCAGCTGTCCCTGGCCATCGGTAAGGAAGGGCAGAATGCCCGGCTGGCCGCCCGTCTCACCGGGTGGCGCATCGACATCCGCAGCGACACCGCGCCGCCGCCCGCCGACTCCTGATCCACCGCTCGGGCGGCGGGTCCGAGCGGGTACCGCCCGGACTCGCCGCTGCGACGCTCCCATTCGCACCCGAGAGGGGTAGACTGACGTGTCGGCTCGATCATCGGTGTCGGCTGCCCCTCGTAGAACCCCTGGTCCCGGAGATGTCTCCGGGCCCGTGCGGACCTGCGTCGGTTGCCGTCGCCGTGAACCCGCCGAAGTGCTGCTCCGCATCGTCGCCGCGGCCGGGAGTCTCATCCCGGATCCGCGACGCCGCCTCCCCGGTCGGGGGGCGTGGTTGCATCCGGACATCGGATGTCTCGACGCCGCGGAGCGCAGACGGGCTTTCCCGCGGTCCCTCCGGGTCGTAGGAACGCTCGACAGCAGTGGGGTCCGTGACCATCTGCGGGGGCCGGCCGATACGGTCGCCCCGCAGTGATCACCACCCGGGACCGATCCGCAACCCGCGGGTCGGCGCCAGAACCCGACCGATCGAGAGCAGGTCGACACCACATGAGCACGCCGTGAAGCAGCAATGAGCACCGAGCACACCAACTAGAGGGCGTGCGGCCTCTCTCGGCCCGCCGCCCTCACCGACAAGGAGAGCAGTGGCAGGCAAGGCCCGCGTTCACGAGCTGGCGAAAGAGCTCGGCAAGACCTCCAAGGAGGTCATGACGAAGCTCACCGAGATGGGTGAGTTCGTCAAGTCCCCTTCCTCGACCATCGAGGCCCCCGTCGTCCGCAAACTCCGGGATGCGTTCCCGGCCGGTGGTGCGGCCAAGTCGTCCACCACCCCGGCGACCAACGGTTCGAACGGCACCCCCGGTGCTCCGTCCGTCCGTCCCGGCAGCCCCGGCGCCCGGCCTCGTCCGGGTGCTCCGACGCCCGCGAGCCCCGCGCCCGCGGCCGCGTCGCCGGCCCCCGCACCTGCGGCGACCCCCGCCAGTAGCGCCCCGGCTCCGGCCGCCGGCGGTACGGCGCGTCCGTCCACGGGTACCCCCGGTGCTCGTCCTGCCGCGGCCAGCGCCCCGGCGACGTCCGCCCCGAACGCCGGTTCGCCGGCCTTCAGCGCGGCTCCCGGTAGCGCCTCACGTCCGGCCGCGACTCCGGGTCAGCAGGCTCGTCCCGCGGCTGCGGCTCCGGCCCAGCCGGCTCGCCCGGCGGCTGCGGCTCCGGCCCAGCAGTCCCGTCCGGCAGCGACCCCCGGTCAGCAGTCCCGTCCGGCGGCCGCTCCGGGCCAGCAGTCCCGGCCCGCCGCCGCTGCTTCCGGGGCTCAGGCCCCGGCGGCACGGACCGGCAACCCGGCCCCGGCCACCCGCTCCGAGGGGGGAACCCCGGGCATCCCGCGTCCGGCTCGTCCGGCCGGCGGTGTCCCCGGTGCCCCGCGCCCGCCGCGGATGGGCAACAACCCGTTCGGCGTCAACACCCCGCGCACCCAGGCGCCCCGTCCCGGCGGCGTGCCCGGCGCTCCCCGCCCGGCCGCCGGTCGCCCCGGCGGAGCCCCCGGAACCGGTGCTCCCGGTCGTCCGGGCGGCGCTCCCGGTGGGGCTCGTCCCGGTGTCCCCGGCGGCGGTCCCCGGCCCGGAACCCCGGGCGGTCGTCCGGGTATGCCCGGCGGTCGTCCCGGTGCCCCGGGCGGTTACCGCCCGGCCGGCGCCGGTGCCCCCGGTGGCGGCGGTGGCGGTGGCTACCGCGGCGGCCCCGGTGGTGGCGGTGGCGGTGGCGCCCGTCCCGGTGGTGGCGGTCGTGGCCGCGGCGGTGCCGCGGGCGCGTTCGGTCGCCAGGGCGGTCCGGCGCGCAAGGGGCGCAAGTCCAAGAAGCAGCGTCGGCAGGAATTCGACAACATGCAGGCGCCGTCGATCGGCGGCGTGGCCCTGCCCCGTGGTAACGGGTCGGTCGTCCGGCTCGCCCGCGGCTCCTCGCTGTCGGACTTCGCCGACAAGATCGACGCCAACCCGGCGTCGATGGTCCAGGCGCTCTTCCACCTGGGCGAGATGGTCACCGCGACCCAGTCGGTCTCCGACGACATCCTCGAGCTGCTCGGCTCGGAGATGGGCTACGAGGTCCAGATCGTGTCCCCGGAGGACGAGGACCGCGAGCTGCTCGACTCGTTCGACCTCACCTACGGCGAGGACGAGGGCGGCGAGGACGACCTGGTCATCCGGCCGCCGGTCGTCACCGTCATGGGTCACGTCGACCACGGCAAGACCCGCCTGCTCGACGCCATCCGGCACACCAACGTCATGGACAAGGAAGCCGGCGGCATCACCCAGCACATCGGCGCCTACCAGGTGGCGACCACGCTGGGCGACGAAGAGCGGCTGATCACCTTCATCGACACCCCGGGTCACGAGGCGTTCACCGCCATGCGGGCCCGTGGTTCGCAGTCCACCGACATCGTGGTGCTGGTGGTCGCGGCCGACGACGGCGTCATGCCGCAGACGGTCGAGGCGATCAACCACGCCAAGGCGGCCGACGTGCCGATCGTGGTGGCGGTGAACAAGATCGACAAGGAGGGGGCGAACCCCGACAAGATCCGCCAGCAGCTCACCGAGTACGGGCTGGTCGCCGAGGAGTACGGCGGCGACACCATGTTCGTCGAGGTCTCGGCGCGTCAGCGGATCAACATCGAGGGCGTCCTGGAGGCGGTCCTGCTGACCGCCGACGCCGCGCTCGACCTGCGGGCCAACCCGGTCCAGGAGGCCGAGGGTGTCGCCATCGAGGCCCACCTGGACCGTGGTCGCGGCGCCGTCGCGACCGTCCTGGTCCAGCGCGGAACCCTGCGGGTCGGTGACTCGATCGTGGCCGGCAACGCCTACGGTCGCGTCCGGGCCATGCTCGGCGACCACGGCGAGAACGTCACCGAGGCCTACCCGTCGCGTCCGGTCCAGGTCCTCGGGTTCACCTCGGTGCCCGGTGCCGGTGACTCGTTCATGGTCGTCGAGGAGGACCGCGTCGCCCGGCAGATCGCCGAGCGTCGTCAGGCCCGGGCCCGCAAGGCGCAGATCGGCAACCGTCGCCGCATCTCGCTGGAGGACTTCGGCAAGGCGCTGGCCGAGCAGAAGGTGCAGCAGCTCACCCTGATCATCAAGGGTGACAACTCCGGCACCGTCGAGGCCCTCGAGGACTCGCTGCTCAAGCTGGACGTGGGCGAGGAGGTCGACCTGCGGGTGGTGCACCGCGGCGTCGGCGGCATCACCCAGGACGACATCAACCTGGCGGCCACCACCGACGCCATCGTCATCGGCTTCAACGTCAAGCCGGTGCGAGGGGTGCAGGAGCTGGCCGACCGCGAAGGTGTCGACATCCGCTACTACACGGTCATCTACCAGGCCATCGACGAGGTCGAGGCAGCCCTGAAGGGTCTGCTCAAGCCCGAGTTCGAAGAGGTCCGGACCGGTTCGGCGGAGATCCGGGAGATTTTCCGGTCGTCGAAGTTCGGCAACATCGCGGGCGCCATCGTCCGCGACGGCGAGATCCGGCGGAACGCCAAGGCCCGTCTGCTGCGTGGGGGCGTCGTCATCAACGACAACCTCGCCATCGACTCGCTGCGGCGGTTCAAGGACGACGTGGTCGAGGTCCGCGAGGGCTTCGAGTGCGGTATCGGCCTGGGCTCGTGGAACAACATCGAGGTCGAGGACACCATCGAGACCTACGAGGTCCGCGAGAAGCCGCGTAGCTGATCGTTGCCACTGGTCGCCGGCCCGTTCCCTCGGAACGGGCCGGCGTCCGTGGTCCGCACCGGGATGGGCGTTCTCCGCTGGGGAATGCCTGACGCCGGGGTGTCCACCGCTCTTCGTGTCCCGGTCGGGGCCCGGAGTGCGGCTCGCGGGCCGTCCGCCCGCTCCCGTCGACGGGGCGCCCTCCGGGGGCCCGCCCACCCCGTCCGACGGTCCGTCTCCTTCCGTGCGGGCTCTTCGGAATGAACTCCTTCGCTCGACCCGACGCCGACGCGGTCTACGTCGGCATCCTCGAATGTGACGTCCTGCTGGGGGCGGTCGAGTCGCTCAAGCACAAGCGGGCGATCATCCGACCGGTCCTGGCGCGGCTTCGACGACTCGATGTCGCCGCCGCCGAGGCCGGTGACCCGGACCGCCACCGCCGTGCCCTGTTGGCGGTGGCTATGGTCGCGGCGGACGTCGGGCACGTGCACCGCGTCCTGGACACCTGTGAGCGTCAGGTGGCCGGCGAGGTGGAACTGGAACTGCTGTCGACCCGGCGCCGCATCGTCGGCCCGGACGACTGATCACGATCGCCGTGCGGGGCACGGCGAGAACCGCGAGAGGGGAGATCCCGATGGTCGACTCGGCCCGGGCCCGACGACTGGCCAAACGCATCATGACGATCGTGGCCACCGAGCTGCAGCACCAGGTCAAGGATCCGAGGCTGGCCATGGTGACGATCACCGCGGTGACCGTCACCCCCGATCTACGGGACGCCACCGTCTACTACACGGTCTACGGGGACGCCGACGAGGTGGCCGGGACGGCCACCGCGCTGGCCAGCGCGACCGGTGTGCTGCGCTCCGCCGTCGGGGCGCAGACCGGCATCAAGTTCACCCCGACCCTGTCGTTCGCGATCGACACGGTGCCGGACACCGCGCACCACATCGACGAGCTGCTCGCCGCGGCCCGTCGTGCGGATGCCGAGGTGGCCGAACGGGCCGCCGGCGCGACCTACGCCGGCGAGGCGGACCCGTACAAGGCTCCCCGCGTGGCCGAGGCCGATGACGACGAGCAGACCGAACGCGACGGTGTCGATGACGGCGCATCTCCAAGACTCGACGCGGCCGCCGAACGATGACACGATCGCTTCTGGTGCCGACCGCCGGGCCAGACCGGACGGCGGGCACCGTTCTCCGCCCGCCGTGCACCAGCGGGCGGTCCGTCCCAGTCGTCGTGGCCGCCCGGGAGGCGCTGTGAGCGAGGCTCGAGCGGTCACCGACCTCTGGCAGGCGCGTGCCCGCCGCGGGTCGGCCGCGGCGTCTACCCCGCGAGCCGGCGTTCCCGCCGACGTCACCCCGCGGCCGGTCGCATCGGCCGACATCTCAGCGCTCGACCGGGCGTGCGGACTCGTGCTGCGAGCCCGCACGGTCGTGCTCATCGCCCACATCAGCCCGGACGCCGACGCGCTGGGCAGCGCGCTCGCCCTGGGCCTCGGCCTGGAGCGGCGCGGCGTGCACGTGATGGTGACGTTCGCCGATCCCGTCGAGGTGCCCGAGTCGCTGCGATCGCTCCCCGGACAGCACCTCATCGTGCCGCCCGACCAGGTGCCGGCCCGGCCCGATCTCGCCGTCAGCCTGGACGTCAACTCGGCCAGCCGGCTCGGATCGCTGGTCGCCGTGCTGGAGGGGGCCCGGCACAGCCTGGTCGTCGACCACCATCCCTCGAACACCCACTTCGGCGAGAACCACCTCATCGACGCGTCGGCCGAGGCCACCGTCGTGGTGGTGGCCCGCATGCTGCAGCGCATGGGCATCCCCATCGACGGCGACATCGCCGAGAACATCTACGCCGGTCTGGCCACCGACACGGCGAACTTCCGGTTCGCCGGGGCCGATGCGCACCGGTTGGCGGCGCGGCTGATCGACGTGGGGGTCGCGCCGGACGAATTGATGCGGCCGATCAGCGACACCCACCCGTTCGGCTGGCTCGACATGCTCTCGCAGGTCCTCGGGGGCGCCGTGCTCGAACCGGACGTCGCCCAGGGCCACGGCCTGGTGTGGACGGTCATCGACGAGGACACGTCGTCGGGTCTGCGCTCGGAGGAGCTGGACTCCGTCATCGACATCGTCCGCACCACCCAGGAAGCCGGGGTGGCCGCCGTCCTCAAGCAGGTCGACGCGGACACCTGGCAGGTCTCCCTGCGGTCCCGACCCCCGGTCGACGTGGCCGAGGTGGCCACCGCGCTCGGCGGTGGCGGGCATGTCCGCGCTGCCGGTTTTACCCACCGGGGGGCACCCGAGTCGGCGATCGCCGGGCTCCGACGTGAACTCGACGGGCGTGACTGGGCCGCCCGTGTGGCCGCCCTCGGGTCCTCCGACTGAAGCGTGTCCTGCCCCTGCGGCGGGACACGGCGGAAGGCGCCCCGGCCGGGCCGGGTCTTCGGGCGCGGAGGTGAGCGGATCGACACTGTCGAATGTGGCGAACGGTTGGCGGACGGCCGATGCGAACGGCATCATAGATACCGCATGAATACCGACGAGATTCCCGCTGCCGGATCCGCCGCCGCACCCTCGGCGGCCGACCGGGTGTACGACTACGCGCGCGCTGCGATCCTCGACGGGCGCCTGGCCGACCACGAGATCGTCAGCGAGGGGTCCCTGGCCGAGGCGACCGGGGTGTCCCGCACCCCGGTTCGCGAGGCCCTGCTGCGGCTCGAAGCCCAGGGCATGGTGCGGCTGATCCCCAAGCGGGGCGCGCTGGTCCTCCCGGTGACCGCCGGGGAGTGGAGCGACGTGCTGGACACCCGCCGGCTCGTCGAACGCCACGGGGCCACGGCCGCCCTGGCCGCCGGACAGGGACCGGCGTTGGCCGGGCGGTTGCAGGTCCATCTCCAGCGGCTGGTGGCCGCGGCCGATGCCGGCGACCTCGCCGGATACGTCGCCGCCGACCGCGACTTCCACGCCACCATCGTCGCGGCCGCCGGCAACGCGATCCTCGATCGGCTCTATGCCACGTTGCGGGACCGGCAGCTGCGGATGGGGGCCGCCACCATCCGGCTGTCCGAGCCCGGGCTGATCGATCAGGACCGCATGCGGGTCACCGTCGACGAGCACACCGCCATCGCCCGCGCCCTGGCCGACGGGGATGCCGCGCTGGTCGACCAGCTGACCGTGGCCCACCTGGATCGCGCCGATCGGCTGCTGCGGTGCGCGGATCGGCGGTCGGCATGACCGCCACCCCCGCTCGTCCCGAGCGTCCGACCGCGCTGGACGTCACCGCCGCGGCCGCCGGCACCCCGCCGGTGCCCACCGGGTCCAGGCGGCGCCGGCTCGACCTGCTGCGTCGCAACCCATGGGCCGTCTGGGCCGTCGGGGCCGGGGTCTACCTGCTGGCCGTCTTCCACCGCATGTCGCTGGGAGTGGCCGGTCCGCTGGCCACCACCCGGCTGGACCTCAGCGCGGCCGCCCTGGGCACCTTCGTCATGCTGCAGCTCGGGGTGTACGCCGCGATGCAGGTCCCGTCCGGTGTGCTGATCGACCGGTACGGGCCGCGACGCATGCTGCTCACCGCGGCGCTGATCATGGGTTCCGCGCAGGTCCTGCTGTCACTGGCCCACAACTATCCGACCGCTCTGGTGGCCCGCGGCCTGCTCGGCTGCGGCGACGCCATGACCTACGTGTCGGTCCTCCGGTTGGCCACCGGATGGTTCCCGCCCCGCCGCTATCCGGTGATGGCCGCGCTGACCGGTCTCATCGGCATGCTCGGCAACCTGGTCTCCACCGTTCCGCTGACGTTCCTGCTGGAGCACCTGGGTTGGACGGCGACGTTCGCGGCGGCCGGTGCGGTCACCCTCGGGTTCTCGGTCCTGCTGCTCCGGCCCGCGGGTCCCGCGCCCTACCGCCCGACCGGGGCGCCCCGGCCCCGACCGTCGGCCCGGCAGGTCCGGTCCGATGTCGTCGCCACCTGGCGGTTGCCGGCCGAGCGCATGGCCCTGTGGACCCACCTGTGCACGATGGCCGGCCCGACCGCGTTCGCCGCACTGTGGGGCTTTCCGTACCTGACCCAGGCCCTGGGCTACACGCCCGGGGTGGCGTCCTCGATGCTGCTGATCTACGTGTTGGTCGGGGTCTGCGCCAGCCTCGGCCAGGGACCGCTGCTGGCCCGTCGTCCGCAGATCCGCGGCGGCCTGGCCGCGTCGATTGCCGCCGTGTGCCTGCTGGGCTGGGTCACTCTCATCGCCTGGCCGGGTGGCACCCCACCGGTCGCCGTGGTCGTTGTCGTCATCGTGATCTTCGGCGTCGGCGGCCCGATCTCGGGGGTCGGCTTCCTGGTCGCCCGGGACTACAACCCGGCGCACCGGATCTCCACCGCCACCGGCATGGTCAACGTCGGCGGGTTCACCGGCGCGGTGATCATGGTGCTCGCCATCGGGCAGATCCTCGACGTGGTCGAGCCCGGGGCCGGAACCCATTCCGCGCACGCCTATCGCTGGGCGTTCGCCGCCGTCGCCCTCGTCACCGCCTTCGGCCTCTTCCGTATGCTCGTCTGGCTCCGACGGACCCGGGCCGGCCTGCTCGTCGCCATGGCTCGCGGCGAGGACATCCCCGTCCCGATCACCCCGCACCGCTGGGACCGGGTGCACGCCCTGGACCCGGAGCTGATCGCGGCCGAACGGGACCGGCAGCACGCGGTCCGCCGGCTGGCCGGTTCGGGCCCCACCGGCGCGAACCCCTCCACCGAGCCCGGGACCCCGGGCGGAACGGACCATTCGTGACCACCGCCGACCGACCGCCGCCGCCCCACCGCCCGGACGGGGGTGGCCTGCTGCTGGTCGACAAGCCGGCCGGGTGCACATCCCACGACGTGGTGGGCCGCCTGCGGCGGGTGCTGCAGACCCGCCGCATCGGGCACGCCGGCACCCTGGACCCGATGGCCACCGGGCTGCTGGTGGTCGCCGTCGACCGATCGACCAAACTGCTGGGACACCTCGCCCTGACGACGAAGACCTACACCGCCACCATCCGGCTCGGCGTGGCGACCGACACCGACGACGCCGAAGGAACGGTCACGGCCACCGCGTCGCCGGAGGCGGTGACCGCGGTGTCGGACTCCGCCATCACGGACGGCATCGCCGCGCTGACCGGTGACATCCAGCAGGTGCCGACCGCCGTCTCGGCGATCAAGGTCAACGGACGGCGGGCCTACGAGCTGGCCCGGGCCGGCCAGGCCGTGCAGCTGGCCGCCCGCCCGGTGACGGTCAGTCGGTTCGAGCTGCTGGCCGCGCCGCGCCGGACGAGGGTCGACGAGGTGGCGGTGATCGACCTGGAGGTCGCCGTCGACTGCTCCAGCGGTACCTACATCCGGGCCCTGGCCCGCGATCTCGGAGCCGGGCTGGGGGTCGGCGGGCATCTGACGGCGCTGCGCCGCACGGCCGTCGGCCCGTTCACCGTGGACGACGGGATCGACGTCTTCGGCGGCCCGGACCGGCACGCCCCCGTCACGGAGGAGTTCGCAGCCGCGGTCGCCGACCGCATCGTGCCCGCCGTCGACGCCGTCCGCGCCGCCTTCCCGGTGCGGTCCCTGGACGCCGGGGAGTGCGAGCACGTCCGGCACGGTCGTTCGATCCCGGCCCGCTCGGCGACCTCGGGCGACCGCGCCGAGGTCTACGCCGGGCTCGGACCCGCCGGTGAGCTCATCGCCCTGCTCACCGACCGCACCGGGCGGACCCGCCCGGTCCTCGGCTGGGCGGCCGGCGCCTGAACCCGGCCGGTCGGGGCCCGGCCCCGGGTGCGGGGCGGACCATCACCCCGGACGTGGCAGTCTGGGCGCGGAGCGATCCGCACCGGCGGATCCCGACGACCCCGGAGTGTGCAGTGGAACGCTGGCGCGGCCTGGACGAGATACCCCCCGGTTGGGGTCGCTGCGTGCTGACGATCGGCGTCTTCGACGGGGTGCACCGCGGTCATCAGGCGCTGATCCGGGAGGCCATCGAGCTGGCCCGGGAACGGGACGTGCCGACCGTGCTGATGACCTTCGACCCGCACCCGGCCGAGGTCGTCCGGCCCGGGAGTCACCCGGCGATGCTCACCACCCTGCGCCGCCGGGCCGATCTGGTCGCCGAGCTCGGCGTCGACGCGTTCCTGGTCCTGCCGTTCACGCCGGCCGTCTCGCAGATCTCGGCCGAGGAGTTCGTGCACGACGTCATCGTCGACCGGTTGCACGCCGACGCCGTGGTGGTGGGGGAGAACTTCCGCTTCGGGCACCGGGGCAGCGGCTCGGTGGAGCTGCTGCGGCAGCTGGGGCCGCGTTTCGGGTTCAGCGCGCACGGTGTCGGCATCGTGCCGGGATCGGGGACGGCGCCGGACGTGGCCATCTCCTCGACCTACGTGCGGTCGTGCGTCGCGGCGGGGGACATGCGGGCGGCGACGGCCGCACTCGGCCGGCCGCACCGGGTGGAGGGGTTCGTCGTCCACGGCGAGGGGCGTGGGGGCAGTGAACTCGGCTACCCGACGGCCAACCTGGACGCCGAGCCGTACGCGGCCATCCCGGCCGACGGCATCTACGCCGGCTGGTTCGTCCTGGGCACCCGGCGGTCGCCGGCGGCCATTTCCATCGGCACCAACCCGACGTTCTCGGGGAAGGTGCGCACGGTGGAGGCGTTCGTGATGGACGAGGGCGGCAACTTCTACGGCCGCCGGGTGGGTTTCGAGTTCGTCGAGCGCCTGCGCGGCAACGAACGGTACGACTCGGTCGAGGCGCTCATCGCCCAGATCGACAAGGACGTGGCCCGCAGCCGGGCCATTCTCGCCGCCGAGTCCTGACGTCGGCCGGTGCCCGCCGTTCATCGGATCGGGGCATTCCGCACCAGGGACGGACCCGGTCGACCAGAATACGGAGCGTGACCGACCAGCAGCCCGTTGCGACCGCCACGGACGGCCCCCCAGTCGACGCACCAGCGGCCCCCGACCCTTTGCGCCGGTTGCCGTTGGCCCGCCGCTGGCGGGTGTGGTGGGGGGTCGGGGCGGCGGTCGCCGTCGTGGCCTACGTGCTCGTCTCGGTCGCCTACGCCGCCGACAGCCGGGCGATCGACGCCAACTACAGCTCCCCCCGGGTCCAGGGCGCGGACGTGGTGGTCACCCTCACCCCGCTGGCCGTGGACGCGGCGACGCCCCGGATGACCCTGCAGGTCGAGGTCGATGTGGTCGACACCGCCCTGCTGAACGACAAGGGCGTCCTGGGGCGGGATCTGGAGATCGAGGTGCTGCCGGCCGGGGGTGCGTCGCTGACCTTCTCGGCCGGCCGCCTGCCGGACAGCCGCACCGTCACGGTGCCCCTCACCGGGGACATCGAGAACTGGCCGTTCGATGCCTACGACACCGACGTGATCGTCGCCGCGCAGGCCACGGCCGCAGCCGGTGGCGCGACGGAGTACCCGGTGATGGCGGTGGTGGTCGACGGCGTCGTCCAGGGGTGGAGCGGGGAGGGTGGGACGATCAGCCGCGACGTGCTGAGCCCCGCCGCCGCGGCCGACGGAGTGCACCTGCATTTCGCCCGGGCGCTGGCCATCAAGCTGTTCGCCGGCGTCCTCGTGCTCGTGATGGTGCTGATGCCGGTGCTGCTGCTGGCCGTCGCCATTCCGCTCTACCGGGAGGAACGGCTCTTCGAGGCCGGTTTCCTCAGCTACGCGGCGGCCATGTTGTTCGCGACCGTGCCCCTACGGAACTTCTTCCCCGGGAACCCGCCGGCGGGGTCCTGGGTCGACGTGCTCGTCGTGCTGTGGGTGCTGGTCGCGCTGATCGTCGGGATCGGCGTCACGGTGCTGGCCTTCCTGCGGCACCCCCGGGGCCGCTAGACCCGCGCCGTCCCGGTCACGGGGTGTCGCTGGTAAGCTACGTCGTTGGGTCCGGCTGCAGTCCGTGGCGGCCGTGACCGTCTTCCCCCCGGCAATTCGCGCGGAGCGGGACGTGCACGTGACAGACACATCGAGGAGCAACACCTGTGGCGCTGACCACTGAGCAGAAGAAAGAAATCCTGAGCGAGTACGGCCTGCACGAGACCGACACCGGTTCGGCCGAGGCGCAGATCGCCATGCTCAGCAAGAGGATCTCGGACCTCACCGAGCACCTCAAGCAGCACAAGCACGACCACCACACCCGCCGTGGCCTGCTCGGCCTCGTCGGCAAGCGTCGTCGCCTGCTGCGCTACCTGCAGACCGTCGACATCAACCGCTACCGTGCGTTGATCGAGCGGCTCGGCCTGCGCCGCTAGTACC
The DNA here is from genome assembly GCF_005298075.1 of Nakamurella flava. NCBI lineage: Bacteria > Bacillati > Actinomycetota > Actinomycetes > Nakamurellales > Nakamurellaceae > Nakamurella > Nakamurella flava. Next base: position 1,048,409 of record NZ_SZZH01000001.1, on the reverse strand, counting down.
TGGGGCCGGATCCCTCCGGGGGTCCGGCCCTTCGTGCGCCGCCGGCGGGTCACGACTCGCCGAGGCAACCTCGTCAGCCAACCGCCCCCGGACCAGGGACCATCACGGGGGCGGGACACCACCGGTCCCGCGCAGTCAGCACCATCCGCACCACCTGCAGTCCAGCACCGGCGCCCCGCGCCTCGCGACCACCCGGAATCGGCAGCCCGGGCCGGTCCTCGGTAGTGGCCCCCGGAACACCCCCCCGTCCACCGGACGGGTCGGCAGTTCCGGCGGCTTCGATCGATGGCCGGCCACGCCCCCCGAGAACCTGATTCCGGTCGCCGCGGCCCGCTTCGCCCCGGTGTCCGGGCTGCTCCGCGCCGTCGTCACGAGGACGACCGGCGCGCACCGAACGAGCATCACAAGAGGAGATCCATGTCCGATCCCACCGCCACGAGCACGACCGCTGTCCTGGACAACGGCGCGTTCGGCACCCGCACCATCCGCTTCGAGACCGGTCGGCTGGCCCAGCAGGCCGCCGGGTCCGTCGCGGCCTACCTGGACGACGACACGATGCTGTTGTCGGCCACCTCCGTCGGCAAGCACCCGAAGGAGCAGTTCGACTTCTTCCCCCTCACGATCGACGTCGAGGAGCGGATGTACGCCGCCGGGCGCATCCCCGGTTCGTTCTTCCGTCGGGAGGGTCGTCCGTCCGAGGACGCCATCCTGACCTGCCGGCTCATCGACCGGCCGCTGCGCCCGACCTTCACCAACGGGCTCCGCAACGAGGTCCAGGTCGTCATCACCGTCATGGCCCTGAACCCGGACGACCTGTACGACGTGCTGGCGATCAACGCCGCGTCGGCGTCCACCCAGATCTCCGGGCTGCCGTTCTCCGGCCCGGTCGCCGGCGTGCGTGTCGCGCTGATCGACAACCAGTGGGTGGCCTTCCCCCGGCACTCCGAACTCGAGCGCGCGTCGTTCGACATGGTCGTGGCCGGCCGCATCGCCGGTGACGACGTCGCGATCATGATGGTCGAGGCCGAGGCCACCGAGAAGACGTTCGAGCTCGTCGCCGGCGGCGGCACCGCGCCGACCGAGGAGATCGTGGCCGAGGGGCTGGAGGCGGCCAAGCCGTTCCTGCGCACCCTGTGCGAGGCCCAGTCCGAGCTGGCCACCCGCGCGGCCAAGCCGGTCGCCGAGTTCCCGCTGTTCCCGCCGTACGAGGCCGACGCGTTCGACGCTGTCGAGAGTGCCGCGAAGGCCGCCGGCCTCGCCGAGGCGCTGACCATCGCCGGCAAGACCGAGCGCGAGTCCAAGCTGGACGAGATCAAGGCCGCCGTCTACGAGCAGCTGGGCGAGCAGTTCGCCGGGCGCGGCTCGGAGATCGGCAACGCGTTCCGTTCGGTCACCAAGAAGCTGGTCCGCCAGCGCGTGCTGGCCGACAAGGTCCGCATCGACGGCCGCGGCCTGACCGACATCCGCACCCTGGGTGCCGAGGTCGGCTACCTGCCGCGCGTGCACGGGTCGGCGCTGTTCGAGCGGGGCGAGACCCAGATCCTGGGCGTCACCACGCTGAACATGCTCCGCATGGAGCAGCAGCTGGACACGCTGTCCCCGGACAACCGCAAGCGCTACATGCACAACTACAACTTCCCGCCGTACTCCACCGGTGAGACCGGCCGGGTCGGTTCGCCGAAGCGGCGCGAGATCGGCCACGGCGCTCTCGCCGAGCGGGCCCTGCTGCCCGTGCTGCCGAACCGCGAGGAGTTCCCCTACGCGATCCGCCAGGTGTCCGAGGCCCTCGGCTCCAACGGCTCGACCTCCATGGGGTCGGTCTGCGCCTCGACCCTGTCGCTGCTCAACGCCGGTGTGCCGCTGAAGGCCCCGGTCGCGGGTATCGCCATGGGCCTGATCTCCGGCTCCACGGGCACCGACGGCGACGCCGTCCAGTACGTCGCGCTGACTGACATCCTGGGCGCCGAGGACGCGTTCGGCGACATGGACTTCAAGGTCGCCGGCACCAAGCAGTTCGTCACCGCTCTGCAGCTGGACACCAAGCTCGACGGCATCCCCTCCGAGGTTCTGCGGGGTGCGCTGGTCCAGGCGCGGGACGCCCGGTTCGCCATCCTCGAGGTGATGAACGAGGCCATCGACGCCCCGGACCCGATGAGCGAGTTCGCTCCGCGGATCACCACCATCAAGGTCCCGGTCGACAAGATCGGCGAGGTCATCGGGCCGAAGGGCAAGATGATCAACTCGATCACCGAGGAGACCGGTGCCGACATCGCCATCGAGGACGACGGGACGATCTTCGTCTCCGGTTCCGACGGTGCGTCGGTGCAGGCGGCGATCGACAAGGTCAACGCCATCGCCAACCCGCAGCTGCCGAAGGTCGGCGAGCGCTTCCTGGGCACCGTGGTCAAGACCACCGCGTTCGGCGCGTTCGTCTCCCTGCTGCCCGGCCGTGACGGCCTGGTGCACATCAGCAAGCTCGGTGGCGGCAAGCGGATCGCCAAGGTCGAGGACGTCGTCAACGTCGGCAGCAAGCTGCAGGTCGAGATCGTCGAGATCGACGCCCGCGGCAAGATCAGCCTCGTCCCGGTCCAGGCCGACGATGCGGCCGCCGGCAACGGCGCCGCCGATACCGCTGCGGCCGACGCCTGAGCTGATCGCGTTCTGAGGTCATGGTGACGACGACCCCTCGTTCCACCCGCCGGTCCGCCGGCGGGGCACGGCGTGCCCGCGTGCTGGAACGGGGGGTCGACGGCTCTGCGGTGACCGTCAGCGAACTGCCGAACGGCCTGCGGGTGGTCACCGAGTCGGTGCCCGGCGCCCGCAGTGCGTCGGTGGGGGTGTGGGTCGGCGTCGGGTCGGTCGACGAGACCGCCCGGCTGGCCGGTGCCTCGCACTATCTGGAGCACCTGCTGTTCAAGGGCACCCACGCGCACACCGGGTACGAGATCGCCGACGCCTTCGACGCGGTGGGCGGTGAGTTCAACGCGTTCACCGCCCACGAGTACACCTGCTACTACGCCCGCGTCCTGGCCCAGCAGGCCGAGATGGCGGTGTCGCTGGTCAGTGAGGTGGTGCTCGACGCGGTCATCGCGACCGTCGACGTCGACACCGAGCGCAGCGTCATCCTCGAAGAGATCGCCATGCGCGACGACGATCCCGAGGACACCCTGGCCGACGCGTTCGCCGCCGTCGTGTTCGCCGGGCATCCGGTGGCGGACCCGGTGATCGGCACCAACGAGACGATCGCCGCCATGTCCCGCGCCCAGGTCGCGGGGTATTACCGCCGTCGCTACACGCCGGACAAAATGGTCCTGGCCGTGGCCGGTGGAGTCGAGCACGGTGACGTCGTCCGGTGGGCCCGCGCCGCACTCGGCCGGTTCCCGGCGGCCGGTCTTCCCCGGGACCGCTCGATCGCCGACGGCCGCGCCGATCTGATCCGCCCCGCCCCGCCCCGTGCGGGTTCGCCGGTGCGCCGCCGGTCAGCGGGAGCGGGAGCGGGCCCGCGGCTGGCCATGCTCGAACGTGACATCGAGCAGGTCCACCTGTCCGTCGGGGTGCGGTCGGGCCCGCGGGGGGCCGACGACCGCGCGGCCCTGGCGGTGCTGACCGGTGCGCTCGGCGGCGGGATGAGTTCCCGACTGTTCCGATCGATCCGAGAAGAACGGGGCCTGGCGTACTCGGTCTACGCGGGGACGTCCACCTATGCCGACGTCGGGTCGTTCTCGGTCTACGCAGGGTGTCAGCCCGAGCACCTGGGGGACGTGGCGACCCTGATAGGGGCCGAGCTGGAGCAGGTCGCGGAGCACGGCGTCAGCGACACCGAGCTGCGCCGCGTGCAGGGTCAGTTGACCGGCTCGCTGATCCTGGCCCTGGAGGACACCGAATCGCGGATGAGTCGCATCGGCAAGAACCTGTTGGTGCGCAGCGATTATCGGTCGGTCGACGACGAGCTGGCGGAGATCTCGGCGGTCACGGCCGACCAGGTGCGGGCCGTGGCCGGCCGGTTGCTGTCGGGTCCGCGATCGGCCGCCGTCGTCGGCCCGTTCGCCGCAGCGCGGGACCTGCCCCCCGAGGTAACCCGCCTGGTCGGCTGACCGGTCCGGACCCGGTCCCACCGCATCCTGACGGCGCCCGCACACTGGGCCCGGCATACATCTGAGTACGGACTGGAGGAAGTGGGATGAGCGAGGAGCCACTGCGCGTCGGGGTGATCGGCGCGCGGGGTCGGATGGGAACCGAGGCGTGCGCCGCGGTCGACGGCGCCGCCGATCTGGATCTCGTCGCCGCCATCGGCGGCCGGGGTGAATGGTTGTTCCCCCTGGCCGATGCCGGCGCGCAGGTGGCCGTGGACCTGACGCATCCCGACGTGGTGATGGACAACGTCCGCTTCTGCCTCGACCAGGGCATCCACGTCGTCGTCGGCACGTCCGGGGTGACGGCCGAACGGCTGGACACCATCACGGACTGGCTTGCGGCCAAGCCCGAGCTCGGCGTCATCGTGGCCCCGAACTTCGCCATCGGGGCCGTGCTGCTGGGCCGGTTCGCCCGGGAGGCGGCCCGCTTCTTCGAGTCGGTGGAGATCGTCGAGCTGCACCACGCCGGCAAGGCCGACGCGCCGTCCGGGACGGCGGTCGCGACCGCCCGGGCCATCGGTGCCGCCCGCACCGAGGCCGGGCTCGGTGACGTCCCCGACGCCACCACCCACGAGACCGACGGCGCCCGCGGGGCCCAGATCGACGGCGTGCACGTGCATTCCGTTCGGCTGCCCGGCCTGGTCGCCCACCAGGAGGTGCTGTTCGGCACCACCGGCGAGACGCTGACCATTCGTCACGATTCGCTGCACCGCTCGTCGTTCATGCCGGGCGTGCTGGCTGCGGTGCGCGCCGTCCCGTCCCGGCCAGGGCTGACCGTCGGCCTGGACGCCGTCCTCGGGCTGGAGTGATGCGGGTCCGCGTCATCGTGGCGGTGCTGGTCGCCGTCCTCGTTTTCTACTTCGTGCTGCTGGCGGACCGGGCCTTCACCCTCATCGGGTCCGGGTCGGCCGCGGGGGTCGCGCTGGGCATCGGCGTGCTGCTGCTGCCGCTCATCGGCGTGGTGCTGGTCGCCTGGGAGTTGCGGTTCGGCTGGCAGACCCAGCAGCTCGGTCGCCGGCTCGCCGAGGGTGACGGCGCGGAGTGGCCGGCGGCGCCGGAGCTGCCCAAGCGGCCGTCCGGCCGGGTCGAGCGGGACGCGGCGGATGCGTATTTCGAGACCGTGAAGATCAAGGTCGAGTCGGCGCCGGGGGACTGGCGCGGCTGGTACCGGCTGGCCCAGGCCTACGACCTGTCCGGGGACCGCAAGCGGGCCCGGTCCTCCATGCGCAAGGCCATCGAGCTGGCCACCGGCTGACTGTCGTCCCGGGCGGTCACCGGCCTACCGTGGTCTCATGCTCACCCCCGGACCAGATCACCCCATCACCCTGCACCCGGCCGGCGGCCGGGTCGTCGTCACTGCGGGGGACGTGCCCGTCGCCGACACGGACGGTGCCGTCGTTCTGCAGGAGTCGAACTACCCGGCCGTGCCGTACATCCCGGTGGCCGACGTCGACCCGGCGCGGCTGCGCGTCTCCGAGCACACCACCCACTGCCCGTACAAGGGTGACGCCAGCTACTACGACCTGGTCCTCCCGGACGGGCAGGTGCACGCCAACGCCGTGTGGACCTACCGCGATCCGTACCCGGCCGTCGCGGCCATCGCCGGGTTGGTGGCCTTCTACCCGGATCTGGTGGACATGGACATGCCGGGCCGACCCTGATCGGGACACAGCACACTTCCGGTCGCTGATCGTCGCGAAAAAGCACTTTCACCCGGGTTCGACGGAACGACGGTCCGTCGGTGCGTGGATTCCTCACCCAGGGTCGGGTTCGGCCTTCCGGCGCTCGCGAAAGGGTCCGGACGATCAGGCCGGCGGAGGATATACCGGAACGTAAGTATGCAACTACTCTCAGTAGTCGCCACCTGCGAATCCTGGGAGAGAACCCTGTGCTGATCCTGTCGTCGACCCGCCGGCGCGTCCGGCCCACCCCCTGGCGGCGGGCGGCCGCCGCCCTGACCGCCGTCGTCACTGCGCTCGCCGTGACGGTGGTGGCCGCCCCCGCCGCGTTCGCCGCCGATCAGGTCGGCAGCTCGATCACCCTGCCGAATGCCCCGAAAGCGATCGCCACGAGCGGTGACACTGCCTGGTTCACCTCCGGCTCGCTCGCCCAGGAGGTCACCGGGAACGGCTCCACGCTCGGGCGCATCGTGTCTGTCGGCGCCGGAGCCCAGGGAATCGGATTCGCTCCCGACGGCAAACTGTGGGTGACCAATGGCGACGCCGGCACCGTCTCGGTCTACGACACGACGACTCTGACGCGGACCAAGCGGATCGTGCTTCCTATCGACGCCGTGCCCTACGACATCGCCTTCGGTAGCGACGGCACGGCCTACGTGGTCAACAAGGGCAAGTCCACGGTGTCGGTCATCGCACCGAACGCCAGGAGCGTCACCCGGACGATCCCACTGCCCACCGACGCCAACCCCAATGCCATCGCCGTGGGACCGGACAACACCGTCTACACGTCCAACTTCAGCCCGGACACCATCTCCATGATCGCCCCGGGGAGTACGTCGGTGACCAAAACCATCGCCACCGGTTCCGGTCCACGGGACATCCTGGCCGGTCCCGACGGGACGGTCTACGTCGCGTACTGGTACGACCCGAACAATGTCGTGAGCAGCGGAGTCAAGGTCTACGACTCGACCCTCGACAACGAGCGCAGTATTCCGATGGCGAACACCGTCAAGGCGTCCGCCCTGGCGATGTCCGCGGGGGGAACGCTCTACGTCGCGCAGTACTCACCGGACAAGATCGCGGTGGTCCCGGGTGTGCCCGCGTCCCTGACGGTGACTGGCTCGCTGGCGATGGCGGCGCCCGCGTCCGGCCCGACCAGTCTCGGTGTGCTGTCGAACGGTACCGTTCTGGCCGGTAGCACCTACCAGCACAGTGATCTCACCCGCTGGAACCCGCTCGCGATCACGACGTCGAGTCTGCCGCGTGCCCGGGTCGACGTCGACTACGCCGTCACGCTGGGGGTCACCGGCGGTCAGTCGCCCTATTCGTGGAGTGTGGCGTCGGGGACGCTGCCGGCCGGCCTGTCGCTGAACGCGTCGACCGGCATCATCTCGGGCCGACCGACGACGGCCAACGCCTCGCAGGTTCCGAACGTGGCCCTGCGGGTGACGGATTCGGCCGGAGTGTCGGTGGACGCGGTCTATCAGCTGCTGGTCGAGCGCATCCCCACGTCGCTGGCTCTGCAGTCGTCGGCGGGCACCGAGCTACCCTTCGGCCAGCCCGTCACCCTGACCGCGACGATCGACCCGGTCAGCGCTGCGGGCCAGATCCATTGGTACGCATATCCGACCGATGGCACTCCCCGAACGGACCTGGGCACTTCCACGCTGTCGTCGTCCGGATCGGCGACGTGGACGGGGACTCTCCCCGGTTTCGGTGGGTTCCAGTTGTCTGCGGTCTATTTACCGTCGTCGACAGATCGGTACTCAGCGTCCGACAGGTACACCCAAGTCATCCAGTCCCGGGCCACCCCGGGTCAGCTGACCGTCACGAAGTTCCACCCGTCCGCGGCGGAGAACGCCGACTGGTTCGTCGAGTTCACCAACACGACGTCGACCGCCATCCCGGTCTCCACCGTCCGGCTGTCCCTGGGCGGCACCACCGCCGCATTGGCCGGTTCGGTCGAGCCGGGCCGACGTTTCGTCGTGGCTGGTCAGGGAGGCGCCTACGCGGCCGTCGCCGACCAGACGGTGAACCTCGCGTCCGGGCCAGGGGTCAGCCTGACGGCAGCCGACGGCTACAACCAGACCCCGGCCACCACTCTTGACGCCGTGGGGACCGCCGCCGGCCCGCATTCGGGCACGGCATTGCCGGCGTACATGTCGGCCGACGTGCCGACCGCTTCGGCGTGGGTCCGGAACGTCACGTTCGCCGGCCCGGTGAACACCGGCCAGAACGCCGGCGACTTCCAGCTGGTCTCGGCCGACGGGGGCACCGTGGGTGGGCTGCCGGCAGTGGCCGGGAACGCCCAGCCGGTGGGTACCGCGAACCCGCTGCTGCTGAGTGCGCGGACGGCGCCGTCGGGATTGCTCGACCCGTCCAAGAGCGCTGCGGCGGAACCGAACCGCGTCGTCGTGCAGCAGTCGGGAGCCACCCGGCTGGTGGTGAACCGCGTGATCACGAACAACACCGGGCGGCAGGTGAACCGGATGGCGTTGCAGATCAACACGCTCAGCCAGCCGAACGCTCCCGTACCGTCCGGCGTGACCGGTCAGACGGCGTGGCTGCGGCCGGTCAACCCGTCCTCGCCGACCCAGCAGATCGTCGTCAACGGTCAGCCGGTGACGGTGCAGCGGCTGTCGGTCGCCTCGGGAACCGGGGCGGGGTTGGGGTCGATGCTGACGGTGCCGCTGCCGGAGGAGGGGCTGGCGCCCGGCGCGACGGTGGCCGTCCAGCTGACATTCGCGGTGGACCGGCCGGGCAAGTTCTGGTTCAGCTACCTGGCCATGACCTCCTGACCGTGGTCGACGGTTCGTCCGGCGTCCGGCCCTGCAGGTCGGCGTCGGACGGGCCGTCGTCCGGAAGGTTCTGGCGGACCGATCCGGACGTGGAATCCGTCAGGCCCTCCGCGGCCGCCGTCACCGGCCGTTCGGGAGCGCCCGTCCGTCCGGTGGTGGCCGACCGGACACCGGCGTCCGGGTCCGGGTCCTGCTCGGACGGCAGCTCGGCCAGGTGTCCGTCGATGGCCTCGGTGCGCCGCTCCAGCAACGTCTCTTCCAGGTCCAGGTCGTACTGCATGGTCTGCAGCACGGGCTCGGACAGTTCGCCCTCGTTGCGCATGGCGACGATCTCGGCGCGTTCCACCGCCAGCAGCGCCCGACGCCAGTCGGTGTGCTCGCCGACCCGCCGCCCGAACTCGCGGGACCGTTCGATATCGTCCTGATCGCTGCCGTCCCCACTCCGCCAATCGCGGGCCGCGGCCCACTGGCGGAGCGCATCGATCTGGTGCGGAGACAGGTGCTCGTCCCGGCACACCTCGTCCAGGCGCTGCATCATGGCCGCGCTGGCCCGGGCGTGCGCCTGGGCCCGTTGCCGTTCGTCGTCGGAGCTGTAGTCCCGCGAGAGCCCCAGCCGCCCGATCACCCACGGCAGGCTGAGGCCCTGCAGGACCAGGGTGCCGATGATCACGGCGACCGTCGCCGCGAGCAGGACGGCGCGGTGTGGGGTGTCCATCGGCAGGGTCTGGGCGGCCGCGAGGGAGACGACCCCGCGCATCCCGGCCCAGGACACCGCGGCGACCCCGGGCCAGGTGATGGGGGTGCGGCGGGAACTGAGTCGGGAGACGAGGTGGATCAGGGCGATCCAGATCGGCCGGCTCGCGATGACGGTGAGCAGCACGGCCCCGATCACCAGATACGTCGACTGGTCGGACGACTCGCCCTCGCCCAGGGCGCCGAGGATGCCGCGCAGTTGCAGACCGATGAGCGCGAAGACGGCGCCCTCGAGGACGAACCGCAGCGCGGCCCAGGTCGCGTTCTCGGTGAGCCGAACCGCCGCCGGGACCTCGCTGGGGGACCGGAAACCGAGCACCAGCCCGGACACCACGACGACCAGGATCCCCGAGGCGTGCACCAGCTCACCGAGCGCATAGGCCAGGAAAGGGGACAGCAGCGACAACGACGTGATCGTCAGGGCCGACGTCCCGGCCGGACCCAACCCGGCGTGCAGCACCCGGCGACGGATCAGCGACAGCAGCCAGCCCAGTCCCGCTCCCAGGGCCACCCCGCCGACCGCCGCCCAGGCGAATTCGCCGATGGCCGATCCCCAGCCGACCGCCGTCGTGCCGATCGCGGCGATGGCCACCTTCAACGTCACCAGTGAGGTGGCGTCGTTGAACAGCGATTCCCCCTCCAGCACGGTGACCAGCCGTCGCGGCAACCCTACCCGACGGGCGACGGCCACCGCGGCGACCGCGTCCGGCGGGGCCACGATCGCCCCCAGCGCGAGCGCGGCGGCGAAGGGGACACCGGGGTCGACCGCGGTGACCACGACGGCGACGGTGAATGCGGTCAGCAGCACCAGCCCGACCGAGAGCTGCACGATCGGCCGGACCAGCTGGCGGATGGCCACGGCCGAGGATTCCAGCGCCGCCGCGAACAACAGGGGCGGCAGCAGCAGGAACAGCACCAGGTCGGGAGTGAGCTCATAACCCGGCACCCCCGGGACGAACGACACCGCGAAGCCGGTCACCAGCAGCAGGATCGGCCCCGGCAGGGAGAACCGGTCCGCCAGACCGGTGACGACGAGCACGCCGATCACCAAACCGACGACGGCGAGCACCACTTCCAAGGAACGGTCCTGACTGGGATGGGGAGCGGGGCACGGTGCATCCGCCGGAACGGAGGAACAGTGCCCGGTATCGACCCGCCCAGACGGTTCGCCGTCCGGATGTTGCGGCATCACCCCGGCGGATGCTGCGGCGCGCGAGGCCTGGACATCGAAGCCACCCCGCCGGTCCGGTCAACCGCGCGCCGGATCGCCCTGCCATTTCGACGGTTGCGGCGTCCACGACCGCACGGCATCCAGGAGGTCGGCCGGGTTGTCCACGACGATCAGCCCGTCCCGGAACCGTTGTGAGAGGAACCCGCGGGCGGTCATCGTGTCCAGGGCGTGGAGCAGCGGCTGCCAGTACCCGTCGACGTCGTACAGCGCGACCGGCTTGCCGTGGATGCCGAGTTGCTGCCACGTCCACACCTCGAACAGCTCCTCGAGGGTGCCCGCACCACCGGGCAGCGCGACGAAACCATCGGCCAGTTCAGCCATCCGCAGCTTGCGGGCGTGCATGTCGGGCACCACCTCCAGCCGGGTGAGGTCGCGGTGGGCCAGTTCCCGGTCGACCAGCCCCTGCGGGATGACGCCGACCACCGTGCCGCCCGCGGCGAGCGTGGTGTCGGCGACGACCCCCATCAGGCCGACCCGGCCGCCGCCGTAGACCACGCCGACATCGGCGTCGCCCAGCGCCCGGGCCAGTCTGGCGGCGGCGTCGGCGAAGGCGGGGGAGTCACCGGCGGCCGACCCGGTGAAGATCGCCAGCCGGAACGGGCCGCGTCCGCGCAGCACCGGGAAGATCGCCTCCGCCAGCAGCGGGGCCAGCCGCGGGTCGTCCAGTTCGACCCAGGTGGCCTCCTCGATCTCCGCCGCCGGGGCTCCGATCGGGACCAGCGGATGCTCGAAGACGGTCGCGGTGACGGTCCGGCCGGGTTCGTTGGCCGCGGCGGCGTCGAAGACCCCGAGCGGGCGGAGCAGTCCTTCGTCGAGTTCGGCTCCGATCTCCTCCCGGGACTCCCGGATGGCGGCCGCGGCCGGGCTTTCGCCCGGTTCGAGCTTGCCGCCGGGCAACATCAACCGGCTGGTCCCGGTCTTGCGCACGGTCAACACCCGTCCGGCCGCGTCCCGCAGGACGACTGCACTGACCACCAGTGGCGTCGCCACCTGGACCTCCCTCGCGGCCGGGTCACGACCGGCCGTGGTGCACCCTCGCACACTTGACCCCGACGGCGGGGACGGGACGACGGCACATCAGCCCCAGCCCCCCGTCCGAGGATGGCGGTCAGCCCCGGTCGTGCAGGGTGATCTGGTAGCCGTCGGGGTCGGCGAAGGTGAACGTCCGGCCGAAGGGCCCGTCGAACGGGGCGGTGACGATGGGGTGACCGTCGGCGGCCAGCGCGTCGTGGATGGACTGCGTCTGCTCGGCGTGCAGCCAGACGCCGATGCCGACGCCGGGCTGGGCGACGCCGGACAGGTCGGTCCCCGGAGCGAGGTCGCGCACGGCGAAGGCCACCGGCCGGGTGTCGAAGACGACGGCGTGCGGCGGCCCGGCCGGGGTGCGCGTCAGGCCGAGGTAGCGCTCGTAGAACGCCTGGGATGCCGCCAGATCGCGCACCTGCAGGGAGATGAAGTCGGGACCGGTGACCGTCATGGGATGGCTCCTCGCTCGTGTGTGTCAGTTATCTGACACGAAGAAGCTATGTCAGGATGCTGACATGAGTCAAGACGGCGGCGTGATCGATCTCGAGGTGTCAGTGGGCTATCTGCTCAAACAGGCCTCGGCCGCGCTGCGGATCGCGATGGAAGACGTGCTGCGCCCGCTCGGCATGACCGTCACCCGCTACTCCTGCCTGGAGTTGCTGGCCCAACGGCCCGGCCTGTCCAACAGCGCTCTGGCGCGGGGGGCGTTCGTCACGCGGCAGTCGATGAACGTGCTGCTGCAGGCTCTTCAAAAGGAGGGTCTGGTGACCCGCCCGGCCCAGCCCTCCGTCGGCAAGGTGCTGCCGGTGCAGCTGACCGCGAGCGGGCACGCGGCGTTGCGCGAAGCGAGCGAAGCGGTCCGGGCGGTCGAGGTCCGCATGCTGGGCGGGCTGTCGGCCGGGGACCAGACCCGGATGCTCGATGCCCTGCGGTCCGTCGTGCGGTCACTGGGCACACCCGACGAGCCGCCCCTCGCAGACCGCAACGACGAGGAGACGTCATCGACGTCCTGATCTTCGTCCCGGCGTTGTCAATCCGCTGACTGTCGGGGTGGAATGACACCATCGATCCCCATGACGTCCCCGAAGTCCGCGGTGCCGCCGCCGGCCGGTCCGTCGTTGACGATCGCCCAGGCTCGGCGCATCGCCATCGCCGCGCAGGGCCTGCACCGCCCGCCGGCGTCGACCGGCGGGTCGGTGACCGCAGCGGCCCTGGTCAAGCTGGTGCGTCGGCTGGGTCTGCTGCAGATCGACTCGGTCAACGTGCTCGCCCGGGCCCATCTGATGCCGGTGTTCAGCCGGCTCGGGTCGTACGACACCGCGCTGCTCGACCGGGTGGCCTGGCCGGCCACATCCCGCGGTGAGCGGCACCGCGCCCTGGTCGAGACGTGGGCCCACGAGGCGTCGCTCGTGCCGGTGGAGACGATGCCCCTGCTCCGGTGGAAACAGCAGCAGCTGGCCACCCGCTGGGAACGGCATGCGCGCCGCCTGCGCGCCCAGCACCCGGGCGTCATCGAGGAGATCGTCGACATCGTGCGCGATCTCGGTCCCCGGTCGGCCGGGGAGATCGAGGCCGAACTCCAGGAGCGGGCGCACCAGCCGCGGCGGGGCCAGGCCGGCTGGTGGGAGTGGTCGGCCACCAAGCAGGCCTGCGAGTTCCTGTTCGGGACCGGGGTCTTCGCGGTGGCCCGGCGGCGGGGCTTCGAGCGGCTCTACGACCTGTCCGAGCGGGTGCTCCCGCCGGAGATCATCGCCACCCCGACACTCGACCCGGCCGACGCCCACCGCGCACTGGTCGCCCACGCGGCCACCGCGTTCGGCATCGCCACCGCGACCGACCTGGCCGACTATTTCCGGCTGCCGGTCGCCGGGGCCCGGCGGGCGGTGGCCGAACTGGTCGAGGCCGGCGAACTCCAGCCGGTCGCGGTGGACGGCTGGCGGGAGCCCGCCTATCGGCACCGCGACGCCCGGCTGCCCCGCGCGGTCGACGGCGCCGCCCTCGTCTCGCCGTTCGACCCGCTGGTCTGGTTCCGGCCCCGCGACGAGCGGCTCTTGGACTTCCACTACCGCATCGAGATCTACACCCCGGCGGCCAAGCGCGTGCACGGCTACTACGTCCTGCCGTTGTTGATCGGCGACCGGATCGTGGGGCGTTTCGATCTGAAGGCCGATCGGGCCACCGGGCGGCTGCTGGTCCCGGCCGCGTGGCGGGAGCCCGGGGTGCCGACGGGGCCGGACCTGACCGTCCGGGCCGCCGGGGTGCTGCGGTCGCTCGCGGACTGGCTCGGCCTGGGCGAGATCGTGGTCGCCGAGACCGGCACCTGGGCGCAGGACCTGCGCGGCGTGCTGGGCGGACCGGCCCGGTAACCTCCCCCCGGTGAAGGCCCCGTCTCCGTCCCCCTGTGTCGCCGCGGGCCACCCGGCCACCGCCAGCGTCGGCCGCGACATCCTCGCCCGGGGCGGCAGCGCAGCGGACGCCGTCGCCGCCATGATCCTGGCCGGTTGTGTCGCCGAGACCATCTTCACCGGGCTCGGCGGCGGCGGTTTCGCCACCCTCTACGACGCGGCCACCGGGGAGGTCCGGTGCCTGGACTTCTTCGTCGCCGTGCCCGGCCTGGACGGCACCGTGCCCGGACCGGCGCGGGCCATCCGGGTCGCGTTCGGTGAGGTCGAAGTCCCGTACGCGGTGGGTGGGCCGAGCGTCGCCGTTCCCGGCACCCCGCAGGGCGTCCAGGCCCTGCACGCCACGGCCGGACGCCTGCCGTGGTCCGATATCGTCAACCCCGCAAGGGATCTCGCGCACGACGGCGTGCCGTTCACCGCTGCCCACGCACGCCTGCTCCCCGACATCGCCGCGGCCATGGTGCTCGGCGCCGGGATCGCGGTCTACTCCCGTCCCGACGACGCCGGAGGCCGGCGGATGCTCGGCGAGGGCGAGCTGCTGCATCACGATGGCCTCGCGGACACGCTCGACGATCTGGCCGTGCAGGGTCCGGACGTGCTGGTCACCGGTGCGCGGGGTCAGGCCCTGGTGGAGGCGGTCCGGGCCGACGGCGGGGCGCTGTCCATGCAGGACATGGCCGCCTACCGGGTCCGCACCCTGCCGGTGCAACGGGTCCGTTTCGGCGGTGCCACCCTCTGTGTGCGCGGCAACGATCTGGACCGGTTCGCCGACACCGCCGCCACCTATGACGTCGGCCTGGCCACGGCCGACCCGGTGCAGCGGGCCCAGCTGTTCGTCGACGCCCTGCGCGCCCCGGCCCGTCGGGCCGAGACGACCACCCTGGCCGCCGTGGACGCCGACGGCAACGCCTGCGCGGCCACCCACTCGCTCGGCCTGGGCTCGGGCATCTGGTCGGCCGGCGTGCACGGGAACTCGATGCTGGGCGAGGGGGAATTGCTCCGCGGCGACCTGCGACCCGGCGAGCGGATGCCGTCGATGATGGTGCCGTCGATCGTGCTGGACGACGACGGGGCGTTCCTCCTGGCCGGGGGCGCGGCGGGCGGCAGCCGCATCCGGCCGGCGCTGCTGCAGGTGCTGACCGGCATCCTGGTCGACGGCCGGGCCCCCGCCGAGGCGGTCGCAGCCTCCCGGTTGGCCATCACCGACGACCTGGTGCACGCCGAGCCCGGAATGGCTCCCGAGGTGGTCCAGGGTCTCATCGACGCCGGCCACCGGGTGATGCAGTGGCCCGAACAGCGGCCGTTCTTCGGTGGGGTCGCAGTGGTGACCCGGCAGGGTCCTGCGGCCGACCCCCGCCGCGGAGGACTGGCGTTGCGTCTCGAGAGCTGAGGTCGGCCGGGACCGGTAGTGCACTGTCACCGCCGACCCCGTCGGGGTGGACTGGCGTCGCGTCTCGAGAGCTGAGGTCGGCCGGCCGGTCAGCGCAGGATCTCGACCAGCAGCACCCAGGCGTTGGTCAGCGCGACCAGCGTCGACACGGCGTACCCGGCGGCCACCCAGTACAGTCCCGCGCCGCTGCCGGCGACCAGTAGGACACCGCCGACCAGCTGGGGGAGCAGGGCGAGCTGGTACATGGCGGCCAGTTGCAGTTCCTTGCGGCCGTTGGCCCGGTCGCGGCCCATCCGAAGACCGCTGATCACCACGAACGCCTCGATGCCCCCGGCGATGCCGAGCACCAGCGCACCGAAGGCGACAAGGGTGACGTCGCCCATCAACGCCAACGGCGCCTGGAGCAGGATCCCGGCGAACAGGGCGACGGTCACGGCCGCCCGGTGCGGCAGCCGGGGGAACGACAGGATCCGTTCGAGGTTGATGGAGACGGCGACGAAGACCAGCCCGGCCAGCGCGGCGGTGGCCCCGGCCTGGGCGACGAAGAAGTCGTGCCAGCCGTCGGGCACGATGCCGGTGGTCGCCGGGTCGGTCTCGGCCAGCAACCGGGAGGTGACGGAAGGCCCCATGGACGCAGATGCTCGCACGGACGGAGTCCGTTACTGGTTCACCGCGGAGCTGTGGCGCTGGGCGGCTCGCTCGGACGAGTGGGTGTTCGTGCGGCTGCCGGCCGAGATGTCCGCCGAGATCGCGGCGGTGCCGCGCCTACGGGCCGGGTTCGGGGCGGTCAAGGTCGCCGTGACGGTCGGCCGTTCCCACTGGCGGACGTCGATCTTCCCGGAAGCCACGGACGGACCGTACGTGCTGCCGCTCAAGCGGGCGGTGCGGGACGCCGAGCGGTTGGACATCGGCGACTCCGCCCGTATCGGGATCGAACTCGTCGAGCGCTGAGCCGCACTGCGCCGTCGCCGCGGTCGCCCCGCCCGTTGCCGGCCGGGGCGACCGCGGGGTCAGACCGTCACGGCCCGGCGGAGGTGGATGTCGCCGGACGTCGTGCTGACCCGCAGCTCCAGGTCCGGGGTGGCCGGGTCGGTGTCGCCGGTGTCGCCGAGCCGGTCGGTCACCGGCAGGTCGCTGTCCGTCGTCCCGGCGACGGAGGACAGGTCGACCGCGGCCGACGTTCCGGGCCGGAGGGCGACGTCCACCGGCCCGGAGACGGAGACGGCTTCCAGGCGCCCGGGGCCGACCTCGGCCAGCCGCAGTTCACCGGAGACGGTGCGCACGCTGCTCTCACCGCTGGACCGGTCGACCCGGACGTCACCGGAGGTCGAGTGCACGACGAGTCGACCGTCGACCTGGTGCACGCCGACGCGCCCGGACGCGGTGCGCAGGTCGGCGTCCGCGGTCTCGGTGAGAGTCACCGATCCCGACGCGGTCTGCACGACGGCCTTCTCAGTGACCCGGTCGACGGACACCGCTCCGGAGGCGGTGCGGATCTCGAGGCGGTCGGCCACTCCGACGACGGTGACGTCGGCGGACTGGGTCTGCGCCCGCACCCCGGAGCCCCGGGGCGCGCGAACGCGGATGGTGAAGGAGGAGCGCCAGCCGCTGCGGGCCGGGTCGGTGTCGACGACGACGATGGCCCGTCGGCCGTCCGCGCGCGGCTCGGTGTGCTCGATGCGCACCCGGTCGGTCGGGTCGGGGTCGGATCCGTTGTCCGCGCCCGTTCCGAAGGAGCTGAACCAGGCGGCCGGGCCGCCGGCCGCTCCGTCGCCGGAGTCCCGGCGGCCGAACGCGTTGCGCAGTTCGTCGCCGATCCGGCCGGAGTTGACGGCTTTGAGGACGTCGTCGAGGAAGCCCATGGGCTGGCCGTTGCCGGTCTGCACCTCGACGGTGGTCCGGTGCGTGGCGCCGAGGTCGCCGGCCTGCTGCGCGTCGACCAGTTCGATGTCGACATCACCGGCGGCGTTGCGGATCTCGATGGTGACGGGCTCGGGGGTGAGGAATTCGCGGTGCATGGTGGTCGTCCTCTCAGGCCTGTACGAAACCGGTGACGGTGCGACGGCCGCCCGGGCCGTCGGATTCCCCGCCGGGCTCGTCGGGTCCTCCGTGGTGGCCGCCCTTGTGGGGGACGGCGGTGCGGACGGAGTCGGCGACGGCGCGGGAGATATAGGTGTTCAGGGACATGCCCTGCTCGGCCGCGGCCCGTTCGGCCTGGGTCTTGAGCTCGTTGAACAGGCGGACCGTGGTGCGGGAGAGCTCACCGCCGGCGTCCTGCACGGCACGGCGCAGGTCCTCGGGCGTCGGCGTCCCGTCGCCGGGCGACGTCGGCTGGTCCGGCGCAGCCGATGTCGCGGGCTTGTCGAAGGAGAAGCGGCCGGGGTTCTCGGGCCGGCCGGTGTCGGCCGGGGTGTGCCGCTGGACGGCCAGGCGGACCTGGCCGCCGTCGAGGCGGAGGTCGACGCTGGTGTCGCGGAGCTGGGTGGTGATCTCGGCGGCCAGATCGGACAGGGCGTTCATCATCGCCAGCCGGGCCGCCGGTTCCAGGGCGCCGGCGAGCAGGGCGGCCGCCCGTCGGGTCTCGTCCGATCCGACCGACGCCGCGGTCAGCAGGTCGTTGCGGAGCTGGTTCACGTACGGAGTGAGGTCCATGACGCCATGGTGACACCACAAGTGACACCATGCAAGGGACGCAATGACGTCAGAGTGACGTCACACTCACGCCAGTCGGCAGCTGATTCCGGGTGATGATTAACTCCTGCAGATACCCATCCCTGGCAGCGACCAAACAGGAACCTAAAATCGTTGCCCGTGACGACACCACAGACCTCCGCTGCCCCCAGCCGTTTCGCCGCCCTGCTCACCGAGCAGGTGGGGCACGAGTTCGCGGCCAGCCAGCAGTACATCGCCATCGCCGTCTGGTTCGATGCGCACGACCTTCCCCGCCTCGCGGCCCACTTCTACCGTCAGGCCGTCGAAGAGCGGAACCACGCCATGATGATCGTGCGGTGGATGCTCGACCGGGACCTGACCGTCGTCATCCCCGGTGTCCCTGACGTGCGGGTGGACTTCACCGACGTCGTGGAGCCGATCGAGCTGGCGCTGCAACAGGAGAAGGGCGTGACCGCCCAGATCGAGAACCTCTTCGCCACCGCGCGAGCCGAGAACGATTTCCTCGGCGAACAGTTCATGCTGTGGTTCCTGGCCGAGCAGGTCGAGGAGGTGGCGTCGATGAACACGTTGGTCACGGTGGCCAAGCGAGCCGGGTCGGACTGGTTCCAGATCGAGACGTTCCTGGCCCAGGAGCAGGTCGGTGACGCCGGCGCCGACCCGTCGGCCCCGGAAGCCGCCGGCGGCGCCCTGTGAGCGATCGATGACCGGGGTGTCGGAAGCTGTCGGGTCGGCAGGGGCGGGGGAGCGGGTCACCGCCCCCGGCCCCCGGGTCCGCCTGGTCGGTCACTCCGTCTTCACGCCGCCGGTCGACGTGCCCGGCTTCGAGGGGACCTGGACGACCGACGCCGCGGACGGGGACGCGCTGGCCGAGTTCGCCGGCCGGGCCTGCTACCGGTCGTGGTCGCGGCCGATTCCCGAGACCGCCGACAACGCCGGCTATCTCGACCACATCCTGCAGGTGGGTCACCTGGCCGTGCTGGAGCACAGCACCGCGACCTTCTACCTGACCGGGGTTCCGCTCTCGGTGGCCGCGGAAGTGGTACGGCACCGCCACTTCTCGGTCTCACAGCTGTCCCCGCGTCACCAGGCCGAGGCCGGGCCGGAGATCGTCGAACCGGCTGCGGTGGCGGCCGATCCGGGCCTGCACGCGCGGTTCCAGCAGGCCGTCGACGACGCGGCCGCCGCCTACGCGGCCCTGCTGGAGGTGCTCGACCCGGCCGGGGCCGGAGGTCGACCCGGGGTGCGAAACCCGTTGTCGGGTAAGCAGGCTCGGGAAGCCGCCCGTTCGGTCCTGCCGCTGGCCACGGCCACCGACCTGGTGGTGACCGGGAACTACCGCAGCTGGCGGCATTTCGTCGGCATGCGGGCCACCGATCCGGCCGACGTGGCCATCCGGACGTTGGCCGTCACCATCCTGCGGGAGCTGCAGCAGCTGGCCCCGCACTCCTTCGCCGACTTCCGCATCAGCGCGCTGCCGGACGGGACCGCCCTGGCCGCTTCACCTCTCGTCCGCGACGCCTGACCCGGCGACGTTCCGTCAGGCACCCACGGACTGCACCTCGAGCAGTGGACCCTGCTGACAGATGGAGACCCGGTCCTGGGCCCATCGGCCCGTCACCGTGACGGCACTGCCGAACGGGTGGGCGCCGGTGTCGAAGCCCAGCAGGCTGGCCAGGGCCGTGCCGGCGTCGTCGGCCAGGACGACGCAGCCGCGTTCCACGCCCTCGGTGACCGTGCCGGTCAGGGTCACCGCGCCGACACCGGGCAGGTCGGTCGTGATCGGGGTGGGGACGCCGGGGTCGGTCGTCGGATCGGACATGGTCCCTCCGGGGTTGGTGAGTGGTGGGTCGACGGCCGGTGCGGAGCTCGCGTCCGATCGACCGGTCCCAGTCTGCGGGCCCGGCGCGGGGGACGCGGGCTCGGCGCCGCAGGCGGCGGACGCGAGCACCATGTACAGGGCGAGACCGACGCCGGAACGCCGGATGGTCGCCGGGCACCCGTGCGGACGCCCCGTCCGGTGGATCTGTCGCATGTGACGCTCTCCCTCGGCTCTGGCCGCACCGGTCCGTCCGGGGCGAAGGTGAATCGCCGTTCGCATCATGACCCCCCGGGGTGGTCACCGCGCCCACCGTGGGCTTACGGTTCGTGACGATGCGTCGACGTCGCTGTCACCGCATCGTTGGTCGGCTGCCTACTCCGCTGGGGGTTGTGATGCGTCGTGTTGCAGGGAGGACGAGACGAGGGGCCTTCACGGTTGCCCTGTCCGTCCTGACCGTCTGTGGGCTCACGTTGTCGGCCACGGCCGCCGGCGCGGCCCCGGCCAGTCCCGGTGATCCGGACGGTCCGTCCGTTCCCGCACCGACGGCGGGGTCCTCCACGCCGGCGTTGCCGGGCACGGTGACCTCCGGCCGCTACGTGGTGGCGTTGGCCAAGGCTCCCGTGGCCACCTACACCGGCGGCGAGCAGGACATCCCGGCAACCAAGCCCCAGCCCGGGGCCAAGGTCGACGTCACCGCCGAGAACGCCCAGCGCTATTCCGCGGTGCTCAACACCGAGCACCAGGAGGTGGCCGCCTCGGTGGGGGCCGCGCCGGAGAAGTCGTACACCACGGCGTTCAACGGTTTCGCGGCCGATCTGACCGGCGAGCAGGTCGCCGCGCTCCAGAAGGACCCGGCCGTCGTCTCCGTCACCAAGGACACCCTGCGGGTGACCACCGACGACCACCGGTCGACCGATTTCCTCAAGTTGTCCGGGTCCACCGGGCTGTGGAGCACGCTGGGCGGGCCGAACCAGGCCGGCAAGGGCGTCGTCATCGGCGTGATCGACACGGGCATCTGGCCGGAGAACCCCTCGTTCAAGGGCGATGCCCTGGGAACGGCGCCGGACGCGAACAATCCGTACAAGGCCTACCGACAGGGCGACACCATCATCGCCAAGAAGGTCAACGGGGGCACGTTCACCGGCACCTGCCAGACCGGCGAACAGTTCAGCGCCAGCCTGTGCAACACCAAGATCATCAGCGCCCGGTACTTCGGTGACGCCTACCTCGGCTCCAAGACTCCGCTGGCGGACTTCAAGTCCCCCCGGGACGGGGCCGGACACGGCTCGCACACGGCGGGCACCGCGGCCGGAAACAACGACGTCTACGTCGGGGCCCAGAGCGGTCGCATCTCCGGTGTCGCCCCCGGCGCCTCCATCGCCGTCTACAAGGCGCTGTGGGAGGCCAAGGACCCGACCCTGTCCGGCGGTTTCACCTCCGACCTGGTCGCGGCCATCGACCAGGCCGTCGCGGACGGCGTCGACGTCATCAACTACTCGGTGGGTGCGCCCACGGAGTCCCCGGCCACCGACCCGGTGGCCCTGGCGTTCCTGTCCGCCGCCTCGGCCGGCATCTTCGTCTCCGCCTCGGCCGGCAACAGCGGTGCCGGTGCGTCCACCCTGGACAACACCCAGCCCTGGGTGACGACGGTCGCGGCCAGCACCGTCCAGCGATACGAGGCCAAAGCCAAGCTCGGCAACGGGGTCACCTACACCGGCGTCAGCACCACCGTCGGTGCGACCGTCGGGCCCAAGCCGTTCGTCGCGGCCCAGAACTCGGCCGTCTCCGGCACGCCGACCGACGCGGCCGCCCGGTGCTACACCGGCGTACTCGACCCGGCGAAGGTGGCCGGCAAGATCGTCCAGTGCGACCGCGGCGGCAACGCGCGGCTGGAGAAGTCCGCCGAGGTCAAGCGGGCCGGTGGCGTCGGCATGGTGCTGACCGACCTGCAGGATCTCGGTCCGATCGGCGACAGCCACTCGGTGCCGTCGATCGAGATCGACATCCCGGACGGTCAGAAGGTCAAGGACTACGCGCTGACCAGCGCAGCCACCGCCACCCTGGTGCCCAGCTCCTCGTCGACCATCCCGTACCCGCAGATCATCGGCTTCTCGTCCCGCGGACCGGCTCTGGCCACCAACCAGGACGTGCTCAAGCCGGATCTCGCTGCCCCGGGCGTCGACATCCTGGCGGCGGTCGCCCCGCCGAGCAACGACGGCAAGTCGTTCGCCCGCTACTCGGGCACCTCGATGGCCGCGCCCCACGTCGCGGGTCTGGCCGCGATCATCCGGGCCAAGAACCCGACCTGGTCGCCGATGGCGGTCAAGTCGGCCCTGATGACGACGGCGACCGACACCAAGACGCGGACGGGGGCGGCGAACACCGACGTGTTCGCCCAGGGTGCGGGCAACGCGAACCCGTCCTCGATGCTCTCGCCCGGCCTGGTCTACGACTCGTCGGACAACGACTGGCTCGCCTACCTGGAGGGCCTGGGCACCAACCTCGGCACCGGCGTCACGGCCAAGGACCCGAGCGACTACAACGCCCCGTCCTTCGCCGTCGGCCAGCTCGCCGGCAGCCAGACCCTGACCCGCACGGTCACCGCTACCACGCCGGGCCTGTACCGGGCGACGGCGTCGGTCCCGGGCTACACGGTGAAGATCACCCCGTCGATCCTGAACTTCGACACGGCGGGCAAGTCGCTGAGCTTCACCGCGACGTTCACCCGCACCACCGCGCCGCTGAGCACCTACGCCATGGGCTCGGTGACGTGGCAGGGAGCGGGCAAGACCGTGCGCGCTCCGGTGGCGCTGCGCAGCACGACCGTGGCCAGCACGTCCAACAAGGTCGACATCACCGGGTCGGGGTCGGCGAGCTGGCAGGTGACGTCCGCGTTCTCCGGCGCCTTCCCGATCACCGCCTACGGTCTGGCCCCGGTCAACGAGACGCCCGACGAGGTCTCGGTGACGCAGTCCAAGCAGTACGCGTTCACCGTCCCGAGCGGGAGCCATCTGGCCCGTTTCCAGACGGTGGTCGCCGCGGCCGGAGCCGACATCGACCTGTACCTGTACCGCAAGGTCGACGGCAAGTTCCAGCAGGTCGCGGCGTCGGCGTCCGGCAGCGCGAACGAGAAGATCGAGCTGGCCAACCCGCCGGCCGGTGACTACGTGGTCGCCGTCCTCGGGTACACCGATCCGCCCGGCCAGAGCAGCACGCCGTTCATCCTGCGGTCGGCGATCGTCACCAACGAGGTCGGCAAGGGCATCAGCGTGTCGCCGTCGAATCCGAACGCGACCGCCGGTCAGGCGTTCACGGTGACCGCCACCACCACCGTGCCCGATCCCAGCAAGGCCTACGTGGGCTGGGTCCAGTACCCGGATCTCACCGGCACCCTGGTCGAGGTGGCCAAGGCGGGCTGACCGCCCGCACGCCGCCTCCGGGCGGGGGCGACAGGCCGGGACGTGATCACGTCCCGGCCTGTTGGCGTATGCGGAGAGTTGCGAGTCGATTACGGTGTACTGCTGTGCCGTCCCCGGTTCCGGTGACGGGTCCACGGCGACAGGGGTGTGCGGTGCAGCGTGGTGTGCGGCGGATGTCGGTGGGGCTGCTGGCGGCCGTGCTGCTGGCCGGGTGTTCCTCCACCCCGGCCGGCGCCCCCGGGGCCACGGTCGAGGCCACTGCCGGTTCGGTGATCGCCCCGGACACCCGACCGGCCGACCCGCACGAGTCGATGGACCACAGCACCATGTCCGGCCCGGACGAGCCGTCGGCGCCGTCCAGCTCGGCGCCGTCGGGATCTTCGTCGGCCCCCGCGAGCGCGGCTCCGTCGTCCGGGGCCGTCGATGTCCTGCCCGGGATGCCGCCGGTCACCGACCCGGCGAACATCTACGGCGACGCCGGCGCGAACATGCTCAGCGACATCGCCCGGCGGTCCAAGCCGTACGCCTACGTCCCGCACACCAAGTCCGGTGAGGTCTGGGTCATCGACACCACGACATTTCAGGTGGTGAACAAGTTCTCGGTCGGCACCGAGGTCCAGCACGTGGTGCCGAGCTGGGACATGACGGCGCTGTACGCCACCGACGACCTGGGCAACGTGGTCCGGCGGATCGACCCCCTCACCGGCGAGCCGGGCGAGACGATCGACGTCTTCGACCCCTACAACATGTACTTCACCCCGGACGGGAAGTCGGCGGTCTCCGTGGCCGAGGCCTACCGCTCCCTGGTGTGGTACGACCCGACCACCTGGCAGGAGACCGACCGGGTCCGTTACGAGGACTGCAAGGGCATCGACCACGGCGACTTCACCCCGGACGGGAAGATCGCGGTCTTCAGCTGCGAGTTCGACGGACGGCTCGCCGTCATCGACATGCAGACCCACCAGCTCATCCGGATGATCGACCTCCCGGTGCGCAACACGACCATGGGCCCGCAGGACCTGCGCATCGCGCCGGACGGGTCGAAGTTCTTCATCGCCGACAGCGATTCCGACGGGGTCTGGGTGCTGGACGCCGACCTGCAGACCGTCACCCGGCACATCGACACCGGCGACGGCGCGCACGGCCTGTACTTCAGCCGGGACGCGACCCAGCTGTATGTGACCAACCGGCACGAGGGGTCGATCAGCGTGCTCGACGCCCGTACCGGCGATCCGATCACCAAGTGGCGGATCCCCGGCGGCGGCAGCCCGGACATGGGCAACGTCAGCGCCGACGGCAGCCAGTTGTGGCTCTCCGGCCGGTACGACAACGTCGTGTACGTCCTGAGCACGAAGGACGGCAGCCTGCTGCAGAAGATCCCGGTCGGCAACGGCCCGCACGGTCTGGCTCTGGTGCCGCAGCCGGGCCGCTACTCCATCGGCCACACGGGCATCACCCGCTGAGCCACCGGGGCTCGATACATCGGAATCCTCGGTGTCGGGTAGGGCGGCCGTTCACTGGGTACGTTGCCGGATATGAGCGATCCGACCCTGGCCCGCACCGAACGCGCCGCCCTGGCCACCCTGTTCCAGCGGGTCGGCCCGGACGCACCCACCCTGTGCGAGGGATGGAACAGCCGCGACCTGCTGCACCACCTGCTGGTCCGCGAACGCAACCCGCTGGCGTCCGTCGGTCAATTCGTCCCGCCACTGCACGGGCTGACCGATCGCGCGGTCGCCGAGTACGCCGCCCGTCCGTGGTCGTCGCTCGTCGCCGAGCTGCGATCCGGACCGCCGATGTGGCACCCGTTCTCCTGGGGCCCGGTCGACGCCCGCGTGAACGGTCTGGAGTTCTTCATCCACCACGAGGACGTCCGCCGCGGTGGTGACGACTGGGAACCCCGGGTGCTGGATGCGGCCACCGAGGACCAGTTGCGCGCCGCCCTGCGGTCCGGATTCGTCAAGCTGCTGGCCCGTCGACTCCCGGTGGGTGTGGTCGCCGTGCTGCCGGACGGATCCCGGACCACGGTGCGTTCGGGCGATCCCCAGGTCGAAGTGGTGGGGGAGCCGGGGGAGTTCATCTTGTGGCTGGCCGGCCGGGAGAAGGTGCAGCTGTCGTTCGACGGTCCGGCCGATGCCGTCACCCGTCTTCGCGCAGCGGTCCGGTCCATGTGACGACAGCCGCCGCCCGGCCCTGGCTGTCACCCGGGAGGGCCGCCGACCGGTAGGTTTCGATGTCATGACGACCCTCACCGCCGGACCTGCCGGCCGACCCGGGCGGCCGTTCGGCACCGTCCTGGCGGCCATGGTCACCCCCTTCACCGCGACCGGGGCGCTCGACCTGGACGCCGCGGCCGCGCTGGCCGTCCGGCTGGCCGACAACGGTCACGACGGGCTCGTGGTCAACGGCACCACCGGCGAGTCGCCGACCACCACCGACGCCGAGAAGGAAGCCATCGTCCGCGCCGTCGTCGAGGCCGTGGGTGACCGCATCACCGTCGTCGCCGGCGTCGGCACCTTCGACACCGCGCACTCGATCGCCGCCGCGAAGGCGGCCGAGAAGGCCGGCGCGCACGGCACCCTGGTGGTCACGCCCTACTACTCGCGCCCCCAGCAGGAGGGTCTGCTGGCCCACTTCGCGGCCGTCGCGGACGCCACCGACCTGCCCGTGATGCTGTACGACATCCCGCCCCGCTCGGTCGTGCCGATCAACCCGGACACCCTGCTGCGGCTGGCCGAGCACCCGCGGATCACCGCGGTCAAGGACGCCAAGGGCGACCTGTACCTCGGTTCCCAGGTCATCGCACAGTCCGACCTGGCCTATTACAGCGGCGACGACCCACTCACTCTGCCCTGGATGAGTGTCGGCGCGGTCGGCGTGGTGAGCATCGTGTCCCACATCGTCGGTCCGCACGTGCGGGCCATGGTCGACGCCGCCGCCGGCGGCGACTATGTGACCGCCCGCTCCATCCACGAGGCGCTCCTGCCGGTCCACCGGGCGATGTCCCGCACCGGCGGCGGGTCCGGTCTGGTCTTCGCCAAGGCCGCGCTGCGCCTGCAGGGCTTCGGTGTCGGCGATCCGCGGCTGCCGCAGATCCCGGCGACGTCGACCCAGACCGAGCAGATCGCCCGGGACCTCGACGAGATCGGACCGTTGCGGTGAGCCAGGGCGGACGCGGGGGGCAGCAGAACAACGGCCGCGGTGGCGGCCAGGGCGGCGGGCGGTCCGCCCCACCGGCACGGCCTCCGGCTCTGGAGCCCCCGCCGCCGCTGCGTC
This sequence comes from Nakamurella flava, assembly GCF_005298075.1. Taxonomy (NCBI): domain Bacteria; kingdom Bacillati; phylum Actinomycetota; class Actinomycetes; order Nakamurellales; family Nakamurellaceae; genus Nakamurella; species Nakamurella flava. The sequence goes on along the minus strand of NZ_SZZH01000001.1, from coordinate 1,021,810 downwards.
GCGGGGCGCTGCGGGTGGTCGCGCTCGGCGGTATCACCGAGATCGGCCGCAACATGACCGTCTACGAGTACGAGGGACGACTGCTCGTCGTCGACTGCGGGGTGCTGTTCCCCGAGGATCTACAGCCCGGCGTGGATCTGATCCTGCCCGATCTGCGCCTCATCGAGGACCGGCTGGACGACATCGACGCCGTCGTCATCACCCACGGGCACGAGGACCACATCGGGGCTCTGCCGTGGCTGCTGCGGCTCCGGTCGGACATCCCGATCATCGGGGCCCGCTTCTCGCTGGCCCTCATCGCGGCGAAGTCCAAGGAACACCGGTTGACGCCGAAGCTGGAGGTCGTCGCCGAGGGTGAGCGGCGCCGCGTCGGGTCGTGGGACCTGCAGTTCTACGCGGTCAACCATTCGATCCCCGACGCGCTGGCCGTCGGCATCCGCACCCCCGCGGGCACCGTGCTGCACACCGGCGACATCAAGCTCGACCAGCTGCCGCTGGACGGTCGGCTGACCGACCTGGCCGGTTTCGGTCAGCTGGGCGCCGAGGGGGTCGACCTGTTCTGCGTCGACTCCACCAACGCCGAGGTGCCCGGGTTCGTGGCCCCCGAGCGGGAGATCGGCCCGGTGATGGACTCCTACATCGCCAAGGCCAATCAGCGGGTCATCGTCGCCTCGTTCGCCTCCCATGTGCACCGCGTGCAGCAGATGCTGGACTCGGCCCAGGCCCACGGCCGCAAGGTCGCGTTCGTCGGCCGGTCGATGGTCCGCAACATGCAGATCGCTCAGGAGCTGGGGCTGCTGACGGTTCCCGACGGGCTGGTCCGTTCGCTGGACAAGGTGCTGGATCTGCCGCCGAACAAGGTGCTGCTCATCTCGACCGGGTCGCAGGGTGAGCCGCTGTCGGCGCTGTCGCGGATGTCCCGGGGGGAGCACCGGCAGGTGAACCTGCAGGAGGGCGACACTGTCATCCTGGCCTCGTCGATGATTCCGGGGAACGAGACCAGCGTCTTCACCGTCATCAACGAGCTGTCACGGATCGGGGTGACCGTCGTCCACCAGGGTCTGGCCAAGGTCCACGTCTCCGGGCACGCGTCCGCCGGTGAGCTGCTGTTCCTCTACAACGCGGTGCGGCCCCGCAACGTGATCCCGGTGCACGGCGAATGGCGGCACCTGCGGGCGCAGGCGAAACTCGCCATGGCGACCGGTGTCCCGCCGGAGCGGGTGGTGCAGGCGCCGAACGGCACGGTCGTCGACCTGGTCGACGGCAAGGCGCGGGTGGTCGGCCACATCGAGGTCGGCATGGTCTATGTGGACGGCAACGCGGTCGGCGATGTCGGCGATTCGACCCTGTCGGACCGCCTCATCCTCGGTGAGGACGGGTTCATCGCGATCACCGTGGTCATCGATTCGCACACCGGCCGTGCGGTGGCCTCGCCGACGATCTCCGGCCGCGGGTTCTCCGACGACCCGAAGGCGTTGGACGCCGTGGTGCCGCTGGTCGAGGCGGAACTTGCGCAGACCGAGGCCGACGGCATCACCGACACCCACCGCGTGGCGCAGGCCGTCCGCCGGGTCGTGGGCCGCTGGGTGGGCGACACCTACCGGCGTCGGCCGATGATCGTGCCGACGGTGCTGGCCGTGTGACGGCTTGATGGCGTGACGACGGCCGACGGCCCGGTGGCGGAGTGCTCCGCCACCGGGCCGTCGGTCTGTCCGGCGCCGCTCAGCTGGCGGGTTGGCCTTCGGCCAGGTACCGGAAGCGGAACTGCCCGCCGGTGTCGGCCTGGAAGGTCAGGGTGACCGCGACCGACTGACCGGGGGCCAGACCATCCTGCGGCAGCGGCACCGGGTAGACGGCGTTGAGCCCGCTGCCGGACGGGGTCAGCTGCTGGGCGGTGACCGGCTGGCCGTTGATCGTGAAGTTGGCCGTCGGGGTCGGCGGGGCGATACCGCGCAGAGCCGCGGTCGTGGCCCCGTTGGGCAGGGTCAACCCGGGCAGACCGTTGGCCTGGCTGAGGTCGATGAGCCGCAGCTGCACCTTGTCCATCGTCTGGGCCGTGCGGTTGGTGATGACCCGCCGGCTGACGATGGTGCCGCCCGGCTGCCCGCCCTGTGTGGTGATGGTCCGGTTCGGCGTGACCGACTCGGAGGCCAACGGGTTCAGCAGCGTGGACTCCAGGTCCCCGGCGTGGAACCACGGGCTGGTCGAGCTTTGCGGGGAGGCCGAGCCGGCCATCGCGGTCACCCCGGAGACGGGATTGCCGTCGGCCGACAGGAGCGCGAAGTCGACGGTGTTGTCGCCGGTGTTGCGGTAGAAGCCGTTCTGTTGCGGGCGGACCCAGGCGTAGTCGCGGGTGGGTTGGCCGAGGTCGGGGAGGGGGCCTGGACGCATCAGCCCGAAGCCATCCGGACCGACCGAATCGATGTACGTCTGGCTGTACAGGTTGACGAGCACCAGGTCCCCCGTGCCGAGGCCGTCAGCAAAGACGAGATCGGGTGTCGAGTTCGTCGTCGGGGTGTAGCCGGGACCAGCGAGGAGGAAGGAACGACCGGGCAGGAGGGTGGTGTCGGGAAGGGGAATCATGCTGCCGGGCGCGGCATACACCGTGAGTTCACCCAGCGGGACCGGCACACCGCTGAGGTTGGTGAGCTCCACGTACTGGTCGGTCGAGCCGTTGGGCCCGGACGCGCGGAATCCGGTGAAAGCCACGGACCCGATGACGGGGGCAACATTCACGTTGATGGCTCCGGTCTCCGAAGCCGCCGTGGAGCCGGGATCGAGGTAGCCGGTGCGGAGGGTCCACAAGCCGAAGTTCGGCAGGATCGCGGTGATGGTGGCTGTACCGTTCGTCACCGGCGCGTTGCCGAGCACGACGACCGTGCCGGAATCATCGGCCCCGTAGAACCGCACGAAGCCGGTGGTGATGGCGCCACCGTCGACACTCGTGACGTCCGCGGTGAGCGTGGTGGCGGTACCGAAGGTCATGTGGGACACGGGTCGCAACGTGGTCAGAACACTGTCCCGGACGGGGATCGTCACCGACATCCGGCTGGTGCCGCCGTCGGCGTCCTGAACCTGGATGGTGGCAGCGAACGTACCGGCGACGGCGGGGGTGCCACGGATCGTTCCTCGATCGGCCGCCAACGTCAGACCGCCCGGGAGCGCTCCGCCGGCAAGGGTCCAGGTGTAGGGGGCGCGCCCCCCGACGACGCGTGGCTGCCATGAGTAGGTGCTGCTGGTTTGCCCGGCCGGCGGGGTCAGGGCCAGCAGGTCGGGGACGGCGCCCGAGCTGGTCGACGCGGCGGGGATGTCGAGGGCGGGGGAGGGGGCCGACCGCGAGCTCGACCCGGCGGCGTTGAGCGCCGCCACCGAGAACTCGTAGGTGTGGCCCACGTCGAGCCCGGTCACGAGCTGTCGGGTGTCATAGGCGTCCCTGTCGACCGGAGCCTGCTCCACGCCGTCCCGGATCGGCGTGATCCGGTAGCCGGTCACCGGGCTCGAACCGTCGTCGGTGGGAGCGAACCAGCTGAGCTCGACCACGCCGTCACCCAGCGTTTCTCCGGGCTGGGCGTTGACCGCGAACGGCTCGGTCGGCACGGTGAACGGCGCCGCTGTCGCGCTGGTGCCGGGTTGGCTGCTTCCGTTGGCCGAGTCCGCGCGGACGGCGAACTGGTAGACGGAACCGACCGCCAGCCCGGTGAACTGGGTGGTGGTCGTTCCCGGTGGGAGCGTCCTTGTCAAGGCACCGACCGCCGCCCCGTCCCGGGTGGCGGTGACGGTGTAGCCGGTGAGGGAGGTGGTGCCGGCGGCGGGGGTGGTCCAGGTGAGGTCGACCCCCTCGGTGGTCGGTGTGGCGGTGACGACCGGGGCGTCGGGGATGTCGGCGTAACGGTAGCTCCCGGCGCCGAAGGCGTTGCGGGCCAGGACGCGGATGGCGACGTCACCGCCGCCCACGGGCATCGACGAGATCGACAGCACGCCGTCCTTCTCGGTGAAGCACTGAGGGGCGGCGATGGTGTCGCACTTGACGAGGGTGGTCCCGGTGCCGGCCGCGAGTTGGCTGGTGGTGCCGATCTGGACGGCGGTGGCCGTCGCCAGTCCGGTGCCGGTGATGGTGAGCGGGGTGTGACCGGCGCGCGGTCCGATGGCGGGTTCCACCGAGGTCACGGTCGGGGCGCTGGGAGTGGCAGCGGTGGTCGCGGTCGGGGCAGTGACGGTCTGCGTGCCGTCGGTGGCCTGGATGGTCGCGCCGGCGATGGCCGTGGAGGCGACGGGGGTGGTGGTCACGGCGGTGATGGTGAGGTCGCCGAGGACGGCGCCCGCGTCCGGAACCTGGTTGCTGACGCAGGACACCGCCTGCAGGCGGGCGGCGCTGCAGGCCCACCCGGTCCCGGCCGCGCCGAGCAGACGGACCCCGGTGGGGGTCGTGAGCGTCGTGGTGATGCGCCCGGTGGGCGTTTCCCCGCCGACGGTGGTCGCCACGTCGTAGGCCAGCGGCGACCCGGCCGCAGTGGTGTCCGTCGCGAGACCGAAGACCTTGGTGGACAGGCCCACCAGTGCCGCCGGCGCGGCGGCAGCGGCACCCGGCAGGGCGACGGTCACGCCGGCGGCCAGCGCGGCGGCGGCGGCCAGCGCAGCGATCCGGCGTCCTGGTGATCGAACAGTGCCGTGACGCCGATAGCGTCGGTCGTCGTTCATGGTCGTCCCCCCGATGGCGGCCCGGCGTGCGCCGGACCTCTCGCGCGGACGCTAGGCCACCCGCATGCCGGCGCATCAGCATCGACGGACCCGGCGCACGCCCACGCCGTCACGCCATCGGATCGACTTCCGAGCGAGAGGACCCGAGAGGGCGACCCGAGGTATCCGCAGGGTTCGGTACACAGGAATACCGACCTGCCCCCGTCGATCATGCATCGCGATCGACGCTGCCCCGGCCCCAGCGGGTGAAACACCGGCCATTCACCCCATCGGCCATCCGGCCCCGCGGGAGGGCGCCGCATCCGTCTTCCGCTACGGTGGACAGCCGCGACGAGGAGGCGACATGCCGCACCACCTGTACCACTGTGCCACCGCCACGGATTGGGCCGAGGCGACAACCGTTGGCGAGTACCGGGTGTCGACCCGAGGTCGCTCCCTGGAGGACGAAGGTTTCCTGCACGCGAGCTACGCCAGCCAGGTACAGGGGGTGCTCGACCGGTTCTACGCCGACCTCGAGGACCCGCTACTGCTCCTGGTCATCGACCCGGCGCGCCTGGACGTCGAGGTCATCGCCGAGAGCCCCGGCCCCGGGGTGAACGAGCTGTTCCCGCACATCTACGGCCCGCTACCGGTCGCGGCCGTGGTCGACGTCGTTCCCCTGGAGCGGCGAGACGGCGGCTGGCACTGGGCCGGTCCGCGGCCGCGCTGACCGGTGGTCAGCGTTCACGGCCGGCGTTCACCGGTGCGGTCGTGCTGGCCCGCTGACGGGCTCCGAGCACCACGTCGACCGCCAGGAACACGGCCAGGCTGATGCCCAGCAGCGGCACGAACCAGGTGCTCACCGCGGTGACCCCGCCGACCAGCAGCAGCGCCCCCGGACTCAACCGCCGCAGCGCCCCACGGGGATAGGCGCGGCCGACGGCGGCGCCGGTGGGGCGGCGCTGCCACCACATGCGGTAGCCCAGGATCATCACGGTGAGTAGCCCGACGGCCAGGGCGGCCAGCAGCAGTTGATTGACGATGCCGAACAGGATGCCCATGTGGGCGCCGATGACCCAGTCGGTCATCTTCGCCATGAACGGCCAGTCGGCGAAGTCGACCCGGTCCACGACCTGCCCGGTCATCGGGTCGACCGAGATGGCGTCGTAGCGGGTCGGTGCGGACCTCTTGTTCTCGCTGACCGTCCAGGCCGCGTTCGTGTCGGCCGGTGGGGTGATGTCCAGTGGCGCTTGCAGGCCCTGCGCGGTGGCCGCCGCGTAGACGCCGTCGATTCCGACCCCGCCCGCACCGGCGAGAAAGACGGTGTCACCGGTGGCCATGGTCATGCCGCCGTGGTGGTCGTGCCCGTCGGGGTTGCCGGCGGGGTCGGCGCCGATGCCGGCGGCCAGATCGGTGCTGACCGACGGGGTCCGCCAGTCCAGCGCAGAGCGGACATCGCCGATGCGCTCGCCGGCGTACTTCGACCAGGTCAGACCGCTGGCGGCCAGGGCGAGCAGTCCGATGGCCACCCAGGTGCCGGTGACGGCGTGCCAGGACCGGGTCTTTGCCCGTCCGGTCAGGGTGCCATCCGGGACGAGCAGGGTCCGGCGGCGGCTGCGACGACGACCGATCCACAGTGCCAGACCGCCCAGGACCACCACCCACAGCCAGCTCGCGGCGATCTCGCTGTAGAACCGGCCCACGGCACCCAGGTGCAGGGTGCGGTGCAGCTCGTCCAGCCAGGCCCGCACCCCGAGCCACTGGCCGAACGACTGAACCTGGCCCAGGGTCTGACCGGTGTAGGGATCGACGAACACGGTCATGGCGTAGTCGGCCGGGACCGTGGCGTCGCTGAACACGACCCGGGTGCTGCTGTCGTCGGCGACCGGCGGGGTGACGGAGAGGATGTCTCCGTCGGGGTGTGCGGCGCGGGCGGCGGTGACCTGTTCGCTGAGCGGAACCTGGGTGGTGCCGACCGGGACGGTGAGCTCGTCCCTGTAGACCAGATTCTCCAGCTGCGGCGTGATCGTGTAGAGCAGCCCGGTCACCGCGGCAACCAGGATGAAGGGTCCGATCAGCACGCCGGCGTAGAAGTGCAGGCGCAGCGCCAGAGGGCGCAGCTGGGTCCACCAGCCCCGGCGGGTCGGTGCGGGCGTCGGGCGGTGATCCGGCGTCGCCTCGGGTGCCGTGCCGGTGGGTGGCGTGTCGGCCGCGGGGGCCTGTTCGGAGGTGCTCATCGGGTCCGGGTTCCTTCGGTGGGGGCGCGACGCAGCGCACAGCGGGCCGCGGTGACCGGACGGGTGGCGTCCGGGACGGCGGTCGAGGGGAGGGTGTGGTGGTCGGGGGACTACCGGGGCGGGGCCCCGGCCGGTGCCGTGTCCGCGTCGTCGCGGTGGGAGCGACGTCGGGTGATGACGAGCCCGGCGACGCCCGCCGCGACGACCACAGCGGCGGCCACCATCCACCAGCTGGTTGCGGTGCCGTCGTCGGCGACCGCGTCGGCGGCGGTCGGTCCGGCGGCGGCGGCGGTGACCGGGGTGCCCGGTCCGAAGACCGTCGCCGTGGTTCCGACGGTGAAGTCGATCGACCCGCTGATGGGGTGGTCATCGGCGGAGATGACCCGGTAGCCGAGCCGGTAGGCGCGGTCGCCGCCCGGCTCTGCCGCGGGGGTGGCGGTGGCCGGCAGGGTCGCGGTGACGGTGGCTCCGTCGACCGTGGGGGACAGGGTGATCGGGCCCGCCCCGTCCGGAGTCAAGACGACGGTGACGAACTGGTCCTTGACCTGGTCGTTGAAGGTCAGGGTGAAGGTGCCGGGTAGCGCGGCCACCACCCCGCCGGCGGCCGGGTCGCTGCCGGTCAGGGTGTTGTGCGCGGCGGCCGGTAGCGCGCCGGCCAGCAGCAGGACCACGGCCGCGACGACCGACACCACCGCGGCGAGGGTCCGCGGCATCGCCCGGGGGCCGGTCACGCGAAAAGTCCCTGGCCGAGGTATCCGTCGGCGGGGGACCCGGGGGGGATCGCGAACACCGCGGACCCGATCGGGGTGGTCCACTGGTTGAACAGGTCCCGTTCGGCCAGCCGTTGCTGGATGGGCACGAATTGGGCGGCGATGTCGGCCTGGTAGCTGCAGAAGATCTGACCCGAGTCCGACCCGCCGTCGGCGGTGGGGGTGTCGTCGTAGTTGTAGGGGCGACGCAGGATCTGCCGGGCCGGACCATCGCCACGGGCCACCTTGATGTGGGCGAAATCGGCGATGGCCGGCAGCCCGGTGGCGTCCGGAACGGTGAAGTCGGGCTCGTCGTACTCCCGGGTACCGGACAGCGGCGACCCGTCGCGCTGCCGGCGCCCGATGGTCGCATCCATGGCCGCGGGGTCCAGCTCGTCCCACCTGTCGAGGTCCATCCGGATGCGCCGCAGCACCAGCGTGGTGCCGCCGGCGAACCAGCCGGCGTCCGCGCCGGCCCACACCCGGGAATCGAGTTCGGCGTCCGTGCTGGGGTTGACCGTGCCATCGAGCTGGCCCATCAGATTGCGGCCGGTCGCGCCGGCAGCGATCGCGCCGCGGGCGTTGAGGAAACCGCGTTGGGTCCAGCGCAGCCGCGTGAACGGGCGAGTGTCCTTGTGCAGCATGCGGTGTGCGTGCGCGACGATCATCGGGTCGTCAGCGCTGATCTTGATCAGCAGGTCCCCACCGGACCAGGCCGGGTCGAGGCGGTCGATGGCGGGGAACGCCGGCAGCTCCGTCAACCCGGTGGGCTGTCGGTCGGTGAGGCCGGTGGTGGTGAACAGGCCGGGCCCGAACCCCAGGGTGACGGTCAGCCGGGCCGGGGTCGCGGCCAGCTCGGGGGCGGTGTCGGCCAGGGCCGCGCGACCGGCCGTCATCCGGCGGATGTCGTCGGTCAGGATGCGCAGCAGGCCGACGACCCGCCGGGGCTCGGTGACCGTCAGGTCGTAGGCGGCGAACGTCGAGAACGCCTGCGCCGCCGTGACCACCCCGGCCTGGTGCACACCCTCGAACGGCACCGTGTCGCTGCCCACCGTGGCGTCGTCGCCGGACCGGGCATCGGCGTCCTCGGCTGCGGCCCCGGTGGCCGGCCACACCGTGGCCGCGGCGGTCCCGCCGACCAGCGCGGCGCCACCGAACAGGGCCCGTCGCCGGGAGATCCCACCCCGCCCGGGTCGTGGCCGCCCGGCGTCAGCCACCGGCGGACGGGCTGGCCGACCCGGCCGGCATGGACATGCCCGAGGAGCTCGGCATGTCCATGCCCGACATCCCGGCCATCGCGCCGGTCGACGGGCTGTAGGACTCGTTCGCTCCGGCGAAATCCTTGGCCAGCGCGGTGAATTGGAGCGTGGAACCGTCGTCCGCGGTGAGCGTCACGGTGACGTCGTCCCCGGCCTTGATCGGCTGCGTCACGTCCATGATCATCACGTGCAGGCCGCCGGGTTCCAACGTGGTGGTCCCCTCGGCGGGGACCGGGATGCCGCCGGCGACGGGCCGCATCACCATGGCGCCGTTGTCCATCGCCATCTCGTGCAGCTCGGTGTGCACGGACGCCGAGTTGGTGGCCGACACGATGGTCAACGGCTTGTCGGTGGTGTTCCTGATGACGCCGAACGCCGCCGTCATCGACGGGTCCTCCGCACCGTCGGTCGCCTTCACCCAGGCATCGGTGATCGACAACTCACCCGCGGCCGCCGACGACGCGGCCGAGGACGCGGCCGTCGATGCGGCTGCGGCGGTCGACGTGGCGGACCCGCCGGCGGCCGGCTGCGATGCACCACACGCGCTGAGCAGCACGGCCGCAGCAGCGGTTGCCACCGCGAGCTGGCAGGCCCGGATCACCGGGTGGGACAGAGTCGGGCTCACAGGTGTTCTCCGATCAGGGGTGCGGTGCTGTGCAGTGATCGACCGGTGCCCACGTCGGTGGAATTCGCGATCGACAGGCAGGTAGTCGTTCCACCGGCCCGGTGGGTTCCCGCGGCATCCCCGGTCTTCGCTGGGTTCCTGGTGCCCCGCGTGGTCCGGTTGTGTGTCCCAGTCGTCGGAACCGCATTCGCGATCGGGCCGCGGAAGGACGGTCATCGCAGGCCGGCTTGCTAGCGTGGGCGGGTGTCGACGGACGGTTCATGGGCGCAGGCGGAACGGTGGGTGCCCGCCGCGGTCGCCGGCGATCCGACGGCCGTCGACCAGCTGATCCGTTGCACCCAGGCCGACGTCTGGCGGTTCATCGCCTCGCTGGCCGGGCGGGGCGAGGCCGACGATCTGACACAGGAGACCTATCTGCGGGCGCTCCGGGCGCTGGGTGGGTTCGAGGGTCGATCCGGGTTGCGGACCTGGCTGCTGGTGATCGCCCGCCGCACCGTCGTCGACCACCTGCGCCGGCAGGCGTCCCGTCCGCGGACCGCCGACCTCGACGACTGGACGGTGCCCGCCGAGCGGGCCGCGGCCCGGTGGCGGCCGAGCAGCCGCAGTTCCGGCGCAGCCACCGAGGTCACGGACCTGCTCGACCGGCTACCGGTCGAGCGGCGGGAAGCCCTGGTGCTCACCCAGCTGGTCGGTCTGGGCTACGCCGAGGCCGCCGACGTGATCGGCTGCCCGGTGGGCACCGTCCGTTCCCGGGTGGCCCGGGCTCGGGAGGAACTGGCGACGATGCTCGCCGCGGGCGGGGGACAGGAAGGTCCCTCCGCGGCTGCTCGCTGACCGTGCGGCGGCGTCCGGCGCACGATCCGGGCGTCATTCCGCTCTCTCCATCGAAAGGTGACCATAGGGACGCCGGTGCGTGACGTGCCGAGGTGAGAGCCGAAATTGTCACCCGACTCGCATCGCCCGGTCGTGAAGTTCCGTCACTCTGTGTGCCAGGCTCCCGGACGTGTCTGTCGATCTAGCGGCATATCGTTCGCATGTCACCCTCGCCGCCGAGGGTCTGGCCGCCTCCCCCGCCCGGGACGGGGTGGACGGCGCCCTGGCCGAGGTCGCGACGGATCCGGTGCTGCTGGCGGTGCTGGATCGACATCCGCTCGGGGCCGGACATGTCGTGGACGCCATCGCCGGCACCCTGACCGTCCAGGACGGCACCCGCCGCGACTCCGTCGGCGACCTGCTCCGGGTCCACCTCCTGCACCAGATCGACGTGCTGTGGTGGGGGGACCGAGCCCCCGTTCCCCACCTCCCCCGACGTGGCCCGTTCGCCGGCGCTCGTCGACCTCGATCCGCTCCGCGCCCGCGGGCGGATCGCCTTCCGGTACCGCCGGCAGGCGACCGGGCTGCCTGTCCGGGTCGCCCGCGCCGTCGAACGCCGTCTTCGCCCCGGCGCCGCACCGGGCGCCGGCCTGCGGTACTGCCGCGCCCGGCCCGAGATCGTCAGCCTGTTGAACGAGCTCGCCCAGCAGCTCACCCAGGAGCACGGGGATGCGCGGGGGGCCCTGTGGCTGAACAGCGCGGTCCGCAGCCAGTCCCACCAGGACCATCTCCGCAGTCTGGGTTACTCGGCCCTGGATCCCAGTTCGCACTGCACCGGTTACGCCGCCGACATCACGGTGCGTCACCCCGCCCGACGGGGTGACGACGAAGCGATCGCAGCTGCCCTGAACGACATCCTGCAGCGCCGCCAGAACGCCGGGGAGCTCAACGTGATCCGTTCCGGGCGGGTGTGGCACACCTGTCTGGCACCGGCGGAGATACCGCGCCTGCGCGCCCGCTTCGACGCCGAGGGCGGGGTGAACTGACATGTGCGGTATCGCACTGGTCATCGGTCCTGGCGGTCAGCCGTCCGATCTCGACCCGATGATGGCCGCCATCGCCGGCCGGGGCGAGCTCGACGAGCGTCGACACACCCCGACGGTGCAGGCCGGGACGCAGCGCCTGCGCATCGTCGACCGGGAGCACGCCGTCCAACCGTGGCAGTCGCCGGACGGCCGATGGCTGCTCTGCTACAACGGCGAGGTCTTCAACCACGACGAGCTGCGGGCGGAACTGGCCGCCGCCGGGCACACCTTCGGCACCGAATCCGACACCGAGGTCGTCATGACGGCCTTCCTCGAATGGGGCGAGGCCGCGGTCGACCGGCTCCGGGGCGAGTTCGCCTTCGCCGTCGTCGATCTCCACACCGACGACACCTACCTGGTGCGTGACCCACTCGGGGTCAAACCCCTCTACTTCTCCTGGCGGCACGGCCGTCTGCACGTCGCCTCCGAGATCAAGGCCCTGGTCGGTGTCGGTGCGGCCATCACCGAGGTGCCGCCCGGCCATCACGGCTGGGCCCGGCGAGGCTCCGGACCACACCTGCTGCCGCACTACGACATCCGGTCGACGGTGCCCGTCGAGGAACAGGTGACCGACCCCCGGGAGGCGGTGGACCTGGTGCGGCGGACACTGTCGGAGTCCATCGCCATCCGGCTGCGGACCGACCTGACCGTCGGCGTCGTGCTCTCCGGCGGGTTGGACAGCTCCGTCGTGCTGCACCACGTGCACCGCATGCACCCGGACTGCGTCGCCGTCACCATCGGCGCCCCCGGGAGCAAGGACCTCGAACACGCCCGTCGCCTCACCGCCGAACTCGGGGTCCGCCACGAGGTGGTCGACCTGCGGCCCGCGGACCTCGGCTGGCGGCAGATGGCGCAGGCCGTCCGGGTGGGGGAACTCACCGAGTACGGCGACATCATCAACGCCGCCGTCTCGATCCCGTTGTTCCGGCGTTTCCACGACCTCGGCATCAAGGTCGTCCTCACCGGTGACGGATCGGACGAGCTGTTCGGCGGGTACCGGATGTACCACGACATCGACGCCGCCCAGGGGGAGCGCCTGTTCGTCCACAAGCTCGCCAACCTCGGTCGCACCGAACTGCACCGGGTCGACCGGGCGGCCATGAGTCAGGGCGTCGAGGCCCGGGTGCCGTTCCTGGACCGGGAGATGGTGACCCTGGCCCGGCGCATCCCGCTCGCCATGAAGATCGGTGGGCCGCAGGAGAAGTGGCTGGTCCGGGAGGCGTTCGCCGACATCCTGCCCGACCACATCCGCACCCGCCCGAAGTCCGGCATGTCCTACTCCTCCGGCCTGCACGACCGGGCCCGGTTGTTCAAACCCCTGTTCCCGACGCTGCACCGCCGCAACGGGTTCGACCTGCACGCCCCGGTGCGGCGTGACTTCGACACCGTGCTGCACCACCAGGGCGACGACCTCGACCTCGCGACGGTCGAACTGGCCCGGCGGGGTGACAACACGCCGCTGGAACGGGGCAAGGACCTGCTCGGGGCCGTGCGCTGGAACGTCGAACCGCCCGTCCGCCGGTGGCTGGCCGGGCGGCGCTGACCGCGTCGGCCGGCCCCGGACCGCGGGTGGACCGGTGCGTTTCAGGCCGCGCGGCGACCGGCCGGGCGCAGCCAGCGGCCCCGCCGTCCCGTCTCCTCCGTGCCGGCCACCCCGTCGGCCCCCTCCCCGGCGTCCGCACCCCGGTGCAGGACGGCGTCCCAGCCGGCCTGCCGGTGACCGGGTAGCGGCGACCGCCGGTAGGAACGGTCGACCCGCCACAGCACAAGGACCCCGATCACCACGAGCAGGTGGGAGACCACCCGAGCCGTGGTGACCTCCCCCCGCGCCAGGTCCGAGACCGACACGGCGGTCAGGACGCCGAGGAAGACCAGCAGCATCGGTAGCAAGCCGGCCGCCCGCCGGGGCATGACCGTCGCGGCCACGAACCCGGCGCCGATCGCGATGTTCCAGGCCGAGCTCTCGTTGAACAGGTGATCGTCCGGCGGGCCGGCCATCGCCATGTGGTCGGCGTGGCCGGCCATCCCGAACAGCGAGATCCCGAAGAGCTGCGCCGTCCCGAGCAGCAGTTGCGCGACGGCGATGACCGCGAGGGCGACCCGCCAGGTGTCGGTCGACCACCACCAGGCCGGTCCGCGACGGGACCCCGCACCCGTCGCGGGAACCGACCGGACGAGCCCGGTCGCCGCCGCCGCGGCCCCGATGGCGCCGGACAGATCGGGCACGTCGTCCACGGACCGCACCTTGAGAAGCCGGCTGACGGTCGACGTGCGCTCCTGCCAGTCACGGCAGGCCGCACACCCGCTGAGGTGCTCGTCCAGTTGGGCGTCGGACAGCTCCGCGGGCTCACCGTCCCACCCCGCGGACAGCGACTCCCGACACTGCTGGCACGCTGGTGGTGTCCCGGTCACCCCGAGAGTGTCGACCGGATGGGGCCCGAAGTTCCACACCCCGGCGGAACCACCCGTCCGGGGCCGGTCCGTCCCGCCGAGGTCACGCCGGCCGAACCACCCCCACAGGCCTGACCTGCGGCTGTGAGAACAAGAAAATTGTTCCGTAACGCCGCTCGGCTGCGAACGAAACATCGCCGAACGACTCTGGAAACCGTGATCGCGACCGCCGCCGCGTCTTCCACCCCTGCCGGGGCCACGGAGACCCACTGCCCGTACTGCTCGCTGCAGTGCGGCATCTCCCTGACCCGCAAGCCCGCCGGCGGCATTCGACCCATCGTCCTGGAACCTCTGGACTTCCCGACCAACCGGGGCGGCCTGTGCGCCAAGGGCTTCACCGCCGCCGAACTGCTGGACCACAAGGAACGGTTGCTGACCCCGCTGGTGCGGACGGTGGACGGCGACCGCACCAGCCCGCTCCGGCCGGCGTCGTGGGCCGAGGCGCTGGCCCGCATCGTCGCCGCCGTCACCCACAGCCAGCAGACCCACGGCCCGGACGCGGTCGGCATCTTCGGCGGCGGCGGGCTGACCAACGAGAAGGCCTACGCGCTCGGCAAGTTCGCCCGGGTGGCGCTGCGGACGGCGATGATCGACTACAACGGCCGGTTCTGCATGTCGTCGGCCGCCACCGCCGGGAACCGGGCGTTCGGGATCGACCGGGGCCTGCCGTTCCCGCTGGCCGACATCGCCGAGGCGGCGGCCGTGCTGCTGGTCGGGGGCAACCCGGCCGACACCATGCCGCCGGCCATGCAGTACTTCGACGAGGGCCGGGCCAAGGGGGCGCGGCACATCGTGGTCGATCCCCGGCTCACCAACACCGCCGCCGGCGCCGGCCTGCACCTCGCGCTCCGGCCCGGCACCGACCTGGCCCTGGCCAACGGCCTGCTGCACATCGCGATCCGCGAGAACCTCGTCGACATCGACTACATCGCCGCCCGCACCACCAACTTCGCCGCCGTGAAGGCCGCCGTCGCCGCCTACTGGCCGGATCGGGTCGAACGCATCACCGGTGTCGCGGTCGCCGATCTGGAGCAGACCGTCCGCACGCTGGCCGCGGCCCCGTCGGCGATGATCCTCACCGCCCGCGGCGCCGAACAGCACAGCAAGGGCACCGACACCACGCACGCCTGGATCAACCTGGCGCTCGCCCTGGGGCTGCCCGGCAAGTGGGCCTCCGGCTACGGCACCATCACCGGCCAGGGCAACGGCCAGGGCGGCCGCGAACACGGTCAGAAGGCCGATCAGCTGCCCGGCTACCGCCGCCTGGACGACCCGGCGGCCCGCGCCCACGTCGCCGGCGTGTGGGGGATCCACCCCGACGAACTGCCCGCCCCCGGCAAGTCGGCCTTCGAGATGCTCGACCGCCTGGGCACCGACGGCGGCGTCCGCACCCTGCTGGTCTTCGCGTCCAACGTCATCGTCTCGGCCCCCGACGCGAACCGGGTCCGCCGCCGCCTGCAGGCGCTGGACACCCTGGTCGTCTCGGACATCTTCCTGTCCGAGACCGCCCAGCTCGCCGACGTCGTCCTGCCGACCGCCCAGTGGGCCGAGGAGGAGGGGACGATGACCAACGTCGAGGGCCGGGTCATCCGCCGCCGCCGCGCCGTCGTGCCGCCGAAGAGCGTGCTCACCGACCTGCAGGTCATGCGCCGGCTGGCCGATGCGCTCGGCCGGGGCCGGTTCTTCTCCGACGAGCCGGCGCAGGTGTTCGACGAGTTGCGCCGGGCCAGCGCCGGGGGACTGGCCGACTACGCCGGCATCACCTACGAGCGCATCGAGGCCGAACAGGGCGTGTTCTGGCCGTGCCCGACCGCCGACCACCCGGGGACGCCGCGACTGTTCGCCGACCGGTTCGCCACCGCCGACGGGCGGGCCCGGTTCTTCCCGGTGCACCACCGCAAGCCGGTGGAGAGCCCGGACCGCAGCTACCCGTACACACTGACCACCGGTCGACTGCTCACCCAGTACCAGAGCGGCACCCAGACCCGGCGGCTCGGCGGCACGATGGTCCCCGACCCCACGGTGCAGCTGCACCCGGACCTGGCCCGCCGGCTGAGCATCGAGAACGCCGACATGGTCGAGCTGCGCACCCGGCGCGGGGCGGCCGTGTTCCGGGCCGACGTCACCACCGCGATCCGGGCCGACACCGTGTTCACCCCGTTCCACTGGGGCGGGGCGAGCAACGCCAACGTGCTCACCGACCCGGCCCTGGACCCGCTGTCGAAGATGCCCGAGTTCAAGGTGTGCGCCGTCGACGTCGTCCGGGTCGGCGACCCCGACGACACCCACCTGCTCGCCCGCGTCCCGGCCCAGCCCGCTCCCCAGCGGTCCGCCTTCGGACCCGACCGGGCCGCCCAGGCCCCCCGATCCCGATCCCGCAGCGTCGCCGGATCCGCTCCACCGTCCCGCCCCGCCGC
Organism: Nakamurella flava; assembly: GCF_005298075.1. Lineage (NCBI taxonomy): Bacteria > Bacillati > Actinomycetota > Actinomycetes > Nakamurellales > Nakamurellaceae > Nakamurella > Nakamurella flava. The sequence goes on along the minus strand of NZ_SZZH01000001.1, from coordinate 1,005,497 downwards.
ATTTTCCAGGACAAAGGACAACGCGATGCACACCCGGAACAAGTTCCTGCAAGGCGTCTTCGGATTCACCGGCAAGGGCATCGACCAGCCCGTCCCGCTGGATGCCTCGCTCAGCTACCTCGTACCGGACGGTTCGGTCGCCCAGGCCCTGTACTTCCGCGGCGGCAACACCACCGACGAGCTGATCACCCTCGTCATGCTGCGCGACGGGGTGCCGATGCGGTACTTCCCGATCGGCGCCAAGTCGGACGTGCACGTGCCGCTGCGGGTCGTCGAGGACCTGGAGGGCGGCACCACCGTCGAACTGCAGCTGGCCGCCCCCGACGGCCTGACCGGCACCGTGATCCTGGACATCGGACTGGTGGTCGTCTGATGTCCATCGACCACACCTCGCACCACAGTGAGCTTCTCGGACAGGCGGACGACGAGATGACCGGCACCGTGCCCGATGTCGTCCTGGACGACGAGGACTTCGAGACCCGCCGCCGACTGGTCGTCATCGGCAACGGGATGGCCGGCGCTCGCGCGGTCGAGGAGATCCTGCAGCGCGGCGGGGCCGAGCAGTTCACCGTCACGATGTTCGGCGACGAGCCCTACGGCAACTACAACCGGATCATGCTGTCGCACGTGCTGTCCGGCGAGGAGACCGACGCCGACATCTTCCTCAACAGCATCGCCTGGTACGAGGAGAACGACATCACGCTGCACGCCGGCGTGCGGGCCACCCGCGTCGACCGGTTCAGCAAGATCGTGTACGCGCAGTCGACCGTCGACGGCACCACCTACGAGTCGCCCTACGACGTCCTCATCATCGCCACCGGCAGTCGTTCGTTCATGCCCAGCATCGAGGGCCTGCGGATGGACGACGGCTCGCTCAAGCCGGGCGTCTTCGCCTTCCGCACCATCGACGACACCCGTGGCATGGTCGAGTACGCCGAACACGACGACCACCGCCGCGCCGTCGTCATCGGCGGCGGGCTGCTCGGTCTCGAAGCCGCCCGCGGTCTGCAGGCCTACGGTCTCCAGGTCGACGTCGTGCACGCCGGATCCCATCTGATGAACGCCCAGATCGGCCCGGCCGGCGGCGACATCCTGCGCAAGAGCGTCGAGGAACTCGGCATCGAGGTGCACCTCAAGGCCCGCACTACCGCGATCATGGGCGACGAGAAGGTCCAGGGTGTCTACCTTCTCGACCACCCGCTCCTGGAGTGCGACATGGTCGTGGTCGCCGCCGGCATCCGTCCCAACATCGACCTCGCCGTCACCAGCGGGTTCACCGTCGAGCGGGCCATCGTGGTCGACGACCAGATGCGCACCGTCGACGACCCGGACGTCTACGCGGTCGGCGAGTGCGTGCAGCACCGCGGCGAGGTCTACGGCCTGGTCCAGCCGCTCTGGGAACAGGCCGCGGTGCTGGCCGACCACCTCACCGGCACCGACCCGACCGCGGCCTACCACGGCTCGCGGACGGCGACCAAGCTCAAGGTGGCCGGCGTCGACGTCGCCGCGATGGGTGTGCAGGGTCCCGAGCGGGACACCGACGAGGTCATCGTCTTCTCCGAGCCCAAGCGCGGCGTCTACAAGTCGCTGATCATCCGCGACGAGAAGCTCATCGGCGCCACCATGCTCGGCGACACCTCCAAGGTCGCGTTCCTCATCCAGGCGTTCGACCAGGGGCTGCCGCTGCCCGAGGAACGCCTGGAGATGCTGTTCAACCTGGGCACCCCGGCCGAGGAGGTCGGCATCGCCGAACTCGCCGACGACGCCCAGGTCTGCAACTGCAACGGCGTCTCCAAGGGCGCCCTCGTCGCCTGCGTCGAAAGCGGCGTCAAGTCGGTCGCCGGCGTCATGGAGAAGACCCGGGCCGGCAAGGGCTGCGGCTCCTGCAAGAACATGGTCTGCCAGGTCGTCGAGTGGGCCGCCGGCGGCGCCGTGCAGGAGGACCCGTCGGCCAACTGGTACGTCCCGGGTATCCCCATGGACAAGCCCGAGCTGATGAAGGCCATCCTGGATCAGCAGCTGCGCAGCGTCTCCAGCGTGTTCGCGGCGCTGGCCCCGGAGGGCGCCGAGGACGCCAAGTCCAAGATGGGTCTGGCCTCGCTGCTGAAGATGATGTGGGCCGACGACTACATCGACGAGAAGGACGCGAAGTTCATCAACGACCGCGTCCACGCCAACATCCAGAAGGACGGCACGTTCTCCGTCGTCCCGCAGATGAAGGGCGGGGTCACCACCCCCGACCAGCTGCGCCGCATCGCCGACGTCGCCGACAAGTACGACGTCAAGCTGGTCAAGGTCACCGGCGGGCAGCGCATCGACCTGCTCGGCATCCGCAAGGAGGACCTGCCCAAGGTCTGGGCCGACCTGGACATGCCGTCCGGCTACGCCTACGGCAAGAGCTTCCGCACGGTGAAGACCTGTGTGGGACAGGAGTTCTGCCGGTTCGGCACCGGTGACTCGACCCAGCTCGGCATCGACCTGGAGTCCCGCTACCAGGGCCTCGAGTCGCCGGCCAAGATGAAGCTGGCGGTGTCCGGTTGCCCGCGCAACTGTGCGGAGTCGCTGGTCAAGGACGTCGGCATCGTCGCCATCGAGGGCGGCCGCTGGGAGATCTACATCGGCGGCGCGGCCGGCGCCCACATCCGCAAGGGCGACCTGCTGGCCACGGTCGACGACCCGGAGACCGCGAACCTGCTCACCGGCCGGTTCATGCAGTACTACCGGGAGAACGCCAAGTGGCTGGAGCGCACCTACGCGTTCGTGCCGCGGGTCGGCCTCGACTTCCTCCGCGAGGTCATCGTCGAGGACTCCCTGGGCATCGCCGCCGATCTCGACGCCCGCATGCAACAGGCCGTCGACGCCTACAAGGACCCGTGGAAGGAAGGCGCCGCACCGGCCACCCCCGGCCAGTTCCGCACCTCTCTGCCGCTCGAGGTCCTGCCGAAGGTGGGGGTGCGGGCATGACCGCCACCGTGCCGGCCACCGGTCGTCAGTTCGACCTGGGCCCGTTGAGCCAGATCCCGGCGGGGGAGGGCCGTGCGTTCGCCGTCGACGGGCAGCAGGTCGCCGTCTTCCACCTGCGCACCGGCAAGGTGCACGCCGTCTCCGCGGTGTGCCCGCACAAGGGCGGACCGCTGGCCGACGGCCAGATCGACGGCGCCGTCGTCGTCTGCCCGCTGCACCTGAACGCCTTCGAGCTGGCCACCGGCTGCTCGCGCAACGGGCTGCCGTCGCTGCGGTCCTACCCGGTCGAGATCACCGACTCCGGAGACGTCGTCGTCACCGTCTGAGTTCTGGCACCACCGCTTGACCTCTCGCGCATCGACGGGGCTGCGCACCTCTCCCGCGTTCCCGGCCGTCCGGCAGCGCACCGACCCGCCCCGAGCGAGGACTTGATGACCACAACCCCGGGTACGTCCGCCCAGGCGACCGACACCGCCGCCCCGACCACCGTCAAGCACCAGGGCAAGCACTGGATCACCGACTGGCGCCCGGAGGACCCGGAGTTCTGGGAGTCCACCGGCAAGTACGTCGCCAAGAAGAACCTGCTGTTCTCGGTGATCTCCGAGCACATCGGCTTCTCCGTCTGGTCGATGTGGTCGGTCCTGGTCCTGTTCCTCGGGCCGGACTACGGCATCGACCCGGCCGGCAAGTTCCTGCTCACCGCGCTGCCCACCCTGCTCGGCGCGATCCTGCGTCTGCCGTACACGTTCGCGGTGGCGACCTTCGGCGGCCGCAACTGGACCGTGGTCAGCGCCCTGCTGCTACTGGTTCCCACGATCGCGATCATCGTCGTCCTCGAACCCGGGGTCAGCTACGGCACCCTGCTGTTCGTGGCCTGCCTGGCCGGCGTCGGTGGCGGCAACTTCGCCTCGTCGATGACGAACATCAACGCGTTCTACCCCAACCACCGCAAGGGCTGGGCGCTCGGCATCAACGCCGGTGGTGGCAACATCGGTGTGCCGGTCGTGCAGCTCATCGGCCTGCTCATCCTGGCCACCGTGGGCGCGACCCACCCGCGGCTGCTGCCCATCATCTACATCCCGCTGATCATCGCGGCCGCCGTCGGCGCCTGGTTCACGATGAACAACCTGGCCGAGATGAAGAACGCCAAGCGGGCCATGCGCGATGTCGCCAAGGACCGCAACACGTGGATCATCTCGCTGCTCTACATCGGCACCTTCGGATCCTTCATCGGTTTCAGCTTCGCCTTCGGTCAGGTGCTGCAGGTCCAGTTCGCCGACATCTTCTCCACCCCGATCAAGGCCGCCTACCTGACCTTCATCGGCCCGCTCATCGGCTCGCTCATCCGCCCGGTCGGCGGCATGCTCGCCGACAAGCTCGGCGGTGCCCGCGTGTCGTTCGTGAACTTCGTGGCCATGGCCATCGGCGCCGGCATCGTCCTTGCCGCCTCGCTCATGCACTCGCTCCCGCTCTACCTGGTCGGCTTCATCCTGCTGTTCACCTTCAGCGGGCTCGGCAACGGCTCGGTGTACAAGATGATCCCGGCCATCTTCAAGGCCAAGTCCGGCCTGGAGATCACCCAGGGTGGCGCCGAACCGGCCGCCTCCATGGCCAAGGCCCAGCGGTACGCCGGGGCGCTCATCGGCATCGCCGGGGCCATCGGCGCGTTCGGTGGAGTGCTGGTCAACCTGGCCTTCCGCCAGTCGTTCCTGGCCACCAAGTCGGCCGACTCGGCGTACATCGCGTTCATCGCCTTCTACGCGGTCTGCTTCGCCGTCACCTGGTACGTGTACCTGCGGCCGCACGCGCGTCGCCTCGAGGGTGTCTGACCTGGCACCCTGAGACCCGCGCCACCATCCGCCTCGCCGCCGGCCGGAGCCCCCAGCAGACAGGATCCCCGATGACCACGCCGCTCGCGTTGCAGCTGTCCCTGACCGGACGGCGGGTCGTGGTCGTCGGGGGCGGCCCGGTGGCCGCCCGCAAGGTGCGGTCGGCGCTGGCCGCGGCCGCGCTCGTCACCGTCGTCGCCCCGTGGGCGTGCGAGGAGATCACCGACCTGGCTGGCTCCGGCGCCCTCATCTGGACGGCCCGCGAGTACCAGGCCGGCGACCTGGACGGCGCCTGGCTGGTGTTCGCGGCCACCGGTGACCGGGACACCGACGAGGCGGTCGAGGCGGCGGCCACCGCCGACCGGACGTTCTGCGTCCGGGCCGACGACGCCACCGCCGGGACCGCCCGCAGCACCGCCAGCGTCGTCCGCGACGGACTGCAGATCAGCATCGGTGCCACCGCCGGGGCCGACCCGCGGCGGGCCGCCCACCTACGTGACGCGCTCGCCCAGGCCCTGGACCGCGGCGACCTGCCGCTGCACCGGCACCGCCCCGGCCCCGGACGGGTCGTCCTGGTCGGCGGCGGTCCGGGCGACCCCGACCTGCTGACCGTCCGGGGGCGTCGGGAACTGGCCGCCGCCGAGGTCGTCGTGCACGACCGTCTCGGTCCGGTGGGCGTCCTGGCCGAACTGCGGCCCGAGGTGCTGCTGATCGACGTGGGCAAGACCCCCGGCCGGCACCCGGTACCCCAGCCGGAGATCAACCGGCTGCTGGTCGAGCACGCCCAGGCCGGCCGCCGGGTCGTCCGGCTCAAGGGCGGCGACCCGTTCCTGTTCGGACGCGGCGGCGAGGAGGTCCTGGCCTGCCGGGAGGCCGGGGTCGACGTCACCGTCGTCCCGGGCGTCACCAGCGCCATCTCCGTTCCGGCCGCCGCCGGCATCCCGGTCACCCACCGGGGTCTGTCCCGCCAGGTGACCGTGCTCTCCGGGCACGACGCGGTGGTTACCGACGCCCGCGCCGGGACCGACTGGGCCCGGCTGGTCGACCCGGACGCCACCCTCGTCGTCCTCATGGGCATGGCCCTGCTGCCGGAGGTCACGGCCGGTCTGATCGGGGCGGGGCTGGCGCCCGACACCCCGGCCGCAGCGATCGCGAACGGCTGGACCCCGCAGCAGCAGACCGTCGTCGGGACGGTGTCCACCCTGCCCGCGGACGTCAGGGCCGCGGGACTGGCCTCCCCGGCCGTGGTGGTCATCGGGGCCGTCGCCGCCCTCGCCCGCGGCTGAACGACGACCTGCGAGTCGCTCCTCACATCACGCCGGGCCCGCTGTGCACTCCGCTGATCATGGAGCCCCGCGCGTTAGGCTCCACCCGCGGCAGCCAGCCATCAGTCGATCCACCGGCACGGAGCGTCACCGTTCGCCCTCCGTCGGATCGCCGATTACCCGTCGATGGCGGTTGCCGACGGCCGACCCGGTGGTCGACGGTCCCGCTTCGTCGCGGGTCCGCCGCCCGTCGACGGTCCGCCGGTCGGGGAAGACAGAACAGGAGTGACCCATGTACCTGATGCAGAACGCGATCCGCCCCTACCCGTGGGGTTCGCGGACCGCCATCGCCACCCTGCTGGGCGAGCCCGCCTCCGACGAGCCGCAGGCCGAGATGTGGGTGGGCGCCCACCCGGGCGATCCGTCCCATCTGCACACCGGGGTCGGCGACCCGTCCGCGGCGCCCACATCGCTGCTCGACTACATCCAGCAGAACCCGAGCCGTGCGGTCGGTGGCGCCGTCGCCGCCGAGTTCGGAGAGGTACTGCCCTTCCTGCTCAAGCTGCTGGCCGCCGACGCGCCGCTGTCCCTGCAGGTGCATCCGACCGCCGAGCAGGCCCGCGCCGGGTTCGCCGACGAGGAGGCCCGCGGGATCCCGGTCGACGCCGGCCACCGCAACTACAAGGATCCGTTCCCCAAGCCCGAGATGATCGTGGCGCTCACCGAGTTCGTGGCGCTCGCCGGCTTCCGCGACACCGCCGAGACGGTCCGGCTGCTCAACGCCCTCGACGTGCCCGCGGCGACCGCGCTGGCCGACACTCTGCGGAAGCAGCCTGGGGCCGACGGCCTGGCCGAACTGGTCCCTTCGATCCTGGCGATGCCCGCCGAAAAGCTGACCGCTGCGCTGGACGCGATCGTCGGTGCCTGCCGGACCGCGGCGGGCCAGGACGGCGAGTTCGCCGCCGAATACCGCACCGTGGTCGACATCGCCGAGCGATACCCGACGGACGCCGGGGTCATCGTCGTGCTGCTGCTCAACCGGGTCGTCCTGCAGCCCGGTGAGGCCATCTACCTGGGCGCCGGCAACATGCACGCCTACCTCTCCGGCCTCGGCGTCGAGATCATGGCCTGCTCGGACAACGTCCTGCGGGGCGGCCTGACGCCCAAGCACGTCGACATCGACGAGCTCACCCGCACCCTGGACTACACCCCCGGCGGGATGCAGCGGGTCAAGCCGTCGCGCGTCGGCCCGCTGGAAGTCGACTTCCGCACGCCCACCAGTGAATTCGCCCTGTCCCGGCTGACGCTGAAGTCCGGCGACGAGCAGATGATCGAACATTCGGGGCCGCAGGTGCTGCTGGCCACCGAGGGCGAGATCACCGTTTCCGACCTCAGGGACGGCACCCTCACCCTCAAGCCGGGTTCGTCGGTGTTCATCCCGGCCACTCCTGGGCGCGTGTGGATCAGCGGGACCGGCACCGTGTTCCGGGCCCGCGACGGGCTCGGCGTCCCGAAGAAGACCGCCGTCGCGGCCGCCCCGGCGGAGGACGCCGTCTCGGCCGTCGCTTCCTGATCAGCCGGTCGGGGCCGGCCCGGCGACCGGGGTGCGCAGCACCTTGCTCATCGGCCGGCCCTTGGCCAGCTCGTCGACCAGCTTGTCCAGGTAGCGGATCCGGCGCATCAGCGGGTCTTCGACCTCCTGCACCTTGACCCCGCACACCGAGCCGGTGATCAGCTCGGCGGCCGGATACAGCTCGGCGGCGGCGAAGAAGTCCTGGAAAGTCGTGCCGTCGTCGAGATGCCGGTCCAGCGTGACATGGTCGAACCCGGTCAGCCACTCGATGACCTCGTCGACCTCGGCCCGGGTGCGGCCCTTGCGTTCCGCCTTGGCCACGTAGTGGGGATACACCGATGCGACGCTGGTGGTGAAGATGCGATGCATGTCCGAAGAGTACGGATCACCGGCGGTCGGCATCGCACGAACGAGCGGCTAGCGTCGGGTCGGTGAGCACCGTCGTCCTGATCCCCGGAGCCGGGGGAGACGCCTGGTACTGGCACCTGGTGGTCCCCGAGCTGCGCGCCCGGGGCCACCGCGTCGTGCCGGTCGACCTGCCGGCCGATGACGAGAAGGCCGGTCTGGACGTCTCTGTCGATGCTGCGGTCGCCGCGGTCGACCGCTCCGAAGTGGATCGGTCGGATGTGGTGGTGGTCGGGCAATCGATGGGCGGGCTGACCGCACCGTTGCTCTGCGACCGGCTCCCGGTGCGACTGCTGGTGCTGCTCAACGCGATGACCCCGCGGCCGGGGGAGACCGGCGGTCAGTGGTGGTCGGCAACCGGACACCGGCAGGCCTACGTCGCCGCCGCCCGGGCGGCGCGATGGGACCCGGAGGCCGACGACTGGATCGGCAATGCCTTCTTCCACGACGTCCCGGCGGCGGTCACCGCGGCCGCCTTCGCCCGGGGTGAGTTGGCACAGTCCGACCGTCCGTTCGCCGATCCGTTCCCGCTGGACCGCTGGCCGGACGTGCCCACCCGGTTCCTGCAGGGCCGGGACGACCGGTTCTTCCCGCTGGAGTTCCAGCGCCGGGTGGTCGCCGAACGACTCGGGCCGCTCGGGGTGACGGTCGACGAGATGCCCGGCGGGCACCTGGTCGCGCTCAGCCGGCCGGTCGAGCTGGCCGAGCGACTGTGCGAGTACCTGTAGGTGTCGGCGCATCCCGATCCGCAGGGCCCCGACCCGGACCTGTCGCTGTGGTCGCTGGCCCCGGGGGCCTTCATCCCGCCGGCCGTGTTCGCCGTCGGGCAGGGCGCCATCGCCCCGGTGGTGGTGGTGTCGGCCGCGCAACTCGGTGCCAGTCCGGCTGCCGCCGCGCTGGTGGTGGCCTCGGCCGGGCTCGGGCAGATCGTGGCCGACGTGCCGGCCGGGGCGATCGTGCACCGCTTCGGGGAACGCCGCACCATGGTCGCCGCCGCCGGCCTGACGATCCTAGCGTTGTTCGGCTGCATCGTGGCGCCGAGCCTGGGACTGTTCACGGTCGCCATCTTCCTCACCGGCGTCGGCACCGCGGTCTGGCTGCTGGCCCGGCAGGCCTACCTGACGGCGGTGGTGCCGTTCCGGCTGCGGGCCCGGGCGATGTCGACCCTCGGTGGGGTGTTCCGGATCGGGCTCTTCGTCGGGCCTTTCATCGGCGGCGGCGCCATCGCGCTCTTCGGTACCGACGGTGCGTACTGGGTGCACATCGTCGCGGCGGTGCTGGCTGTCGGGGTGCTGCTGTGCGCCCGGGACCTCAGTGAGCCGGTGGCCGCAGGTGCGATCACTCAGCGGCCGTCGCTGGTCGGCACCGTCCGCGACAACCGTCCGGTGCTGGCCACTCTCGGCGTCGGTGTGCTCATCGTCAGCGCGGTGCGGGCGGCCCGTCAGGTGGCGCTGCCGCTGTGGGGGCAGCAGCTCGGACTGTCCCCGGCGACCATCTCGGTGATCTTCGGGATCTCCGGCGCCATCGACATGCTGCTCTTCTACCCGGCCGGGTCGATCATGGACCGCCGCGGCCGCACCTGGGTCGGGGTGCCGTCGATGCTGGTGCTCGGGGTCGCGTTGCTGGCCCTGCCGTTCACCACCGGTGTGGCCTCGATGATCATCGTCGGCCTGGTCCTGGGCATCGGGAACGGGCTGAGTGCGGGCATCGTCATGACCCTGGGCGCCGACCTCGCCCCACCCGACCGGCGCGCCGTGTTCCTCGGGGTCTGGCGGGTGTTCGCGGACACCGGCGGCGGGGTCGGCCCGTTCGTCATCGCCGGGGTCACCGCGGTGGCCACCGTCGGCGTCGGCATCGGCGCCATGGGCGTGGTCGGCCTGCTCGGCGCCGGGTGGCTCGGCTACTGGCTGCCGCGCCGCGGGGAGCCGCGACGGGGCTGAGTGGTGCGTGCTGTCCGGGGCGGGGTTGGACGGTGGCCGGCGCTGACCATCAATGCCGAACCGGCGTCGTGGAGCGCCCCACCGGTCAAACCTCAGCGTCAGTGCCGCTGAACAGCGTCGGCGCGGTTGAGCAGCTCGAGCGCGGTCGACCAGCGTCAGCGGAAATGGTCGGCGTCAGGCGCCCGCGTCAGTCAGCCTCGCGTCGGGCCACCACCGCGTACAACGGATCGCCGTGGTAGCGGCCCGACGGCGTGCGGAGCGAGGCCTCGGGCTCGGTGAAGCCGCCGGCCAGCCGCAGGTACTCGGCCACGATGGCGCAGTGCTGGGCGTCGTCGGTGAGGAGCCAGCCGCGGATCGCCTTGGTCGGGAAGCAGCGGTTCGAGAACGTGATCGCCACCGGGCCGCCGGGGCGCAACACCCGCGCGACCTCGGCCAGCACCTCCACCGGTCGGACGAGGTAATCGATCGACACGCAGCACAGCACCCCGTCGACGGAGGCGTCGGGCAGCGGCAGCGTGGGATCGGAGTTGAGATCCTGCACGACCCGTTCGGTGGCCACGGGGTTGGCGTCGAGCTCGGCCGCGTTCATGCCGAGCACCACCAGCTCGGCCGGGGCGGACCGCAGATGCGACACCCAGGACGACATGAGGTCCAGCACCCGGCGCGGCCCGTGGGCGTCGCCGTCCAGGCCGAGTTCGGCGTAGAGGTCGCCGACCGCGGCGATCGCGCCGTCGTCGATGTGGGTGACCAGTCGCGGCGGGTCGTAGAAATCGGCGTCCGGCGACGGGTCCTCGCGGCTGAAGAAGCCGGCCGGGAAGTCACCGGCGGCGAAGGGGGAGGACGTCACCCCGTCCAGGGTGCCGGACGGTGCCAGCCGTTCGGCGAACATCAGGGCGGGCCGGCCGTCGCGGCCGCGAACGCCCCGACCAGCACGGCCAGCGCGACGATGCCGACCGCGATCGCCACCTTTCCGCCGGTGCGCCCGTAGACGGCCTGCCACGCCTTGAGTCGGTCCGTCTCGTACCGGAACCGGCGCCAGTGCACGAGCATGATCACCAGCAGCACGATGATGACCGTCAAGCTCAGGTAGATGGTGACGATCGTGGCCGTGCTCATTTCGACACCTCACTCTCACGTCGAGGATGAAGGTTCCCGGACCGGACAGATCGACACGAACGGTGCTTCGCGCACTGGACCCTCGGGACGAGAGCGGTACGGGAGGGAGATTCCGGACCGTACGGTGATCGCATGACTGCGCCCGCCGCCGATCGGACGGATCGGTAGGTGGAGTGGCTGGCCCGGTCGCTCATCGCCCATCCGGAGATCGCCGTCCCGCTCGCGGTCGGCCTCGGTGCGGGGCTCGGCCGGGCCCGGTTCCGGTCGCTGACGCTGGGCACTGTCACCGGGACCCTGATGGTGGGGGTGGCGCTCGGCGCGGTCGTCGCCGTGGAAGGCGCGGATAGCAGCGTGCGCACCCTCACGTCGACGGTCCGGCCCGGTCGCTGTTCTTCCTGTTGTTCCTGTTCGCGTTGGGTATCCGGTTGGGCCCACAGTTCGTCGCCGGACTCAAGGGGTCCGGCGCACCGCAGGCCGTGTTCGCGGCCGTGCTCTCGGTGGTGGGCTTCGCCGTCGTCCTCGCGGTCGCCGCGATCCTCGGCCTGAATCCGGGGTTGGCGGCCGGGGTCGCCGGGGGCGGGCTGACCCAGTCCGCGGTCGTCGGGGTGGGTCAAGGCTCGATCGTCGGGCTCCCGCAGGACGCGATGATCCTGAAGGAATGGAGCGATCTCGTCCCAGTCGCCTACCGACACCTCGACCGGGACCACGCTCGAGTTCGAGGCGCTGCGCCTGGGTGGGCTGGGGTTGAAGGACCTGCTCGGCGCGCTCGACCAGGAGCCCTGACGTTCCCCCGCTCCGGGGTGGGGTTCCAGCGGGGCGAAGTGGACCGATCCCGTCGGGGCGGTTCCGAGAGTGCGGGTCGGACACGGTTGCGCGCTTCTCGGGCACAGTGGGCCGGTGACGTCAGGGTTCCGGCAGTGGTCGCAGGATCGTCGGTGGCTGCTCACGGCGGCCGCCTTCGTCGTGGTCGGGGCGCTGGGAGCGGTCTCGATCTGGCTGCCGGTGTGGCTCTACCCGGAGCGCCCGCCGACCGCGAACCTGGGCACCGGCGTGCTGCTGGCCTTCTGCTACCTGTTCGTCGTCCTCGGGTCGACCGCGCTGGTCGTGCTGTCCACGCTGCGCTGGTGGGCCCGCCACCGGGACTGACCGGTCGGCCACCGCCGGTCGATGAGCAGCAGGATCGCCAGCACCACGCCGGCGACGACCAGCACGATGCCGGTGTTGCGGATCGCCGCCCCGAGACCGATCTCCTGCACGTCCAGGAAGGGGTACGGGTACCAGTCGACGACGGCCCCGCGGATGAAGGTGTAGGCGATCCAGGCGGCCGGCCACAGCAGCGACCAGACCAGGGTCGCCCGGTCGAACCGGGGGCGCGGCCCGAGCAGCAGCCAGCCGAGCAGGGTCAGCCAGGGCGCCAGGTAGTGCAGTCCGATCGTGGCGACCAGCTGCCAGCCGGACGGGTGCACGTAGTGGATGAGGATGGTGTCGAAGACCAGCCCGGTGATGACGATCCCGAGCAGGGCGTCCAGCCGCAGGACCCGCCAGAAGCGGCCGTCCCGGGCCGGGTCGAGCACCAGGCCGATCGCCACGGCCAGCACCAGCAGGTTGCTCTGGATGGTGAAGAAGCTGATCGTCTGGATCAGCCGGGTGCCGATCCCGACCGAGGCGGCGGTGTCGCCGGTGTTCGGATCGGGACCGCCGGTGAACACCAACCACAGCTGCAGACCGAGCGCGATGAGGACGTCGACCAGGATGACCGCGTGCCAGGCGCGGGACCACCGGACGGCGCCGGGGCTCACGCCGGCAGCACCGGAAGCAGCAGCCGGGACGACCCGAAGACGGTGTTGCGGGAAGTTGTCCCGACCGGAGCGTGCCGGAACTCCATGATGGCCGGGGTCGACGGGTCCTGGTCGTCGCTGGTGAGCACCGCGCGGAGGACGTGGCCGGCGGCGAACCGGCGCGCGTTCGGTACCAGCGGGATCCGGTAGGTCACCGGCTCACCCGTCGGTACCGGCGCGAACTCGCGGCACGGCAGCACCGGCGCACCGGGTCGACTGGCCTGCCCGTCGACGGTGCGCAGGCTGGCCCGTAGGTAGCCGGCGGTCACGTCGACCACGGTGCCATCCGGCGCGACGTCCTGCAGCGTGAGGATCCAGGCGGTGTCCGGCGCCGTCGTGCTGGCCACCAGCTCGGCCTCGATGTCACCGACGACGTCGAGATCACCGGCCAGCGGGGAACTGTCCCAGGTCAGCAGCGCAGGCAGGGACAGCGGGTGGGCATGCTTCGGCCGGCCCAGACCCGTTCCCAGGCAGAGATAGTCGCGCCCGGCCACGCCCGCACCCTGAGCGGCGCCGGCTCCCGCCGGGTCGAGGGTGCCGTCGGCCGCCAGGGTCCACGGCTGCAGCGTGGCCTCCGGCGGCGGCCAGGCGTCGGCCGTCCGCCACTCGTCCGCACCCGGTAGCGCATACCGGATCGGCGGGCCGTCCATGATCTGGGTGTCCCGGTCCTTGAGCCAGTGATCGAACCAGGCCAACGCCTCGACGTGCAGGCTCTCCCACGGCCAGGTCAGGCCGAACTCGTCGAGCATGCCCATGCGGACGTGCGGGTTGTGCTCCAGGGCCCGCCAGGCGGTGAACGTGCCGGGCAGGTGAAGAGGGACGTTCTGCCAGTCGCAGCCCAGGTAGACCGGGATGTCGACGTCGGCCAGACCCGGCAGCACCGTGCGGTCGTCCCAGAACCCGTCCCGCAGCGGGTGTTCCACCGCGATCTGCTGCCACAGCTCGTCCCACGGATGGGCGTCGTACTCACCGCGCAGCACCTTCTGCAGACCGGCGATGGCGGCCTCGCCGTTCATCCGACCGAACTTCGCGTGCAGCGCCGGCGTGGCCAGGATGTGCCGGGCGGCCTCGAGAAGATGACCGCGCCAGAACTTCTCGGACCGGTGGGCGGTGACGCCCATGGCGGTCAGGAACGGCCCCAGGAAGGCGGCGTTGAGCAGGCCGTGGTGCCAGCCGGACTCGTACAGGTCCGGGGTGCAGGCGAGCGGGAAGATGGCCTGCAGGTGCGGGGGCCGCTCGACCGCAGCCTCGACCTGAGCCATCGCGAAGTAGCTGATGCCGATCATCCCGACCCGGCCGTCGCACCACGGCTGGGCGGCCGTCCACTCGACCAGGTCGTACAGGTCGCGGCGTTCCGATGCGTCGAAGAAACCGAAGGTGCCGTCCGATCCGCCGGTCGAGCGCAGGTTCGCGATGACGTGGACGTAGCCGCGGGGGACGAAAAAGTCGGTGGCCCCGGCCTCCACGAAACCCAGGGGGGCGCCCAGGTTCTGGATCTCCCGGGGGTAGGGCGACGCTGCGATCAGGGCCGGGAATCGGCCGTCGGCGTCCGGACGGTGAACGTCGGCCAGCAGCCGGGCGCCGTCCCGCAGGCGGACCTCGACGTCCTCGTCGGTGGTCGACTCGTGCACCGGCTCGGACAGGTCCCGGTAGGAGCGGCCGGTGGTCTGCGGCCCGTTCAGACGCCGCTCGCCGGGACCCGGTCCGGCCGATGTCACCCGAGTCATCTGCCACCCCTGGTACGTCGGCGCCCCGGGGAGTTTCCCTGAGTGGGGAAAGTATCTGGCAGACTCCCGGGCGACGACAAGGGGGCTGCGGGAGATCGCTGCACCGGGCCGGAGGTGGACCGATGGACGCACCGCGTCGGGGACCCAAAGAGGAACGGGGCGTCACCGTCGAGCGCATCGTCGTCGCCGCCCGGGCCTGTTTCGCCGAGCAGGGCTGGGCGGGGACGTCGCTGCGGGGCGTCGCCCGCGCCGCCGGGGTCGACGCCCGCCTGGTCAGCTACTACTTCGCCGACAAGACCGCCCTGCTACAGGCCTGCCTGCAGCCCCCGCCCGGCTTCGCCGAGCGGGTCGCCGCCGCGGCGTCCGCCCCGCTGGACCGGCGGGGGGCGGCCCTGCTCGAGGCCATGCTGGCCAACTGGAACGACCCGGCCAGCGCCGTGGTGCTGCGCTCGGTCATCCTCACCGCGGCCCACGAACCGCTGGCCCTGCAACAGCTGCAGTCGGTGTTCCGTACCGCCCTGATCGGGGTGGTCGCCGGGTCACTGAACGGTGCCGACGGTCCGGGGGGAGAGGAGCGGGCCGTCCGGGCCGGTCTGGTGGCCAGCCAGATCGTCGGCCTGTTCATGACCCGGTACGTCTGGCGCATCCCGCCGCTGTCGGAACTGCCCGACGAGAAGGTCTTCCGGCTGGTGGCGCCGACCGTCCAGCGCTATCTCGACGGCCCGCTGGACCGCTGACGCCGGTGAGCCGGCCCGGCGGGTCAGACCACCATCGGCCCGGCGACGGCCAACCCGCCGCTGTCCACCCAGGCCCGCACGGCCGCCAGCACCGTCTCGCCGGCGGTGTACTCGGGCGTGTAGCCGAGCATCCGCCGGGCCTTGTCGATGGAGCAGACGTGGCTGCGCCACAGGTGCTCCCAGCTGGCCTGTGCGTGGTCGGTGTCGGTCAGCTCCCAGAACTGCGGCCAGGTCACGGTCTCCAGCGTGGCCGTCCGCCCGAACCAGGACGCCCCGAGCTCGGCGTAGCCGCGGACGTTCAGCGCGTCGGCGGCGGTGACGAAGAAGTCCTCCCCGCTCACCGTCTCCCGCGCGGCGACCGCCAGCGCGAAGGCCTGGGCGACGTCGTCGGCGTGCACGTGCACCATCGTCTCGGCACCGATCCCGGGGATGGTCAGCGGCTCGCCGGCCGACAACGCCCACCACACGGTCGGGTCGACGTTGCCGGTGGGGCCGACCGGCGCCCACCCCGGACCGCTGATGTGCCCCGGGTGCAGGGACGTGGTCAGCAGCTCACCCGCCTGGCTCTCGGCGGCCAGGAGCCGGGCGATGGCGTCCTTGGCGGTGCCGTACTCACCGGCGGGCGGCGGTGCAGTGTCCTCCGTGATGGGCGCGCCGACACTGGGGCCGGCCCGCCAGACGGAACCGCAGGTGATCAGGTGCACGCCCCGCCCACGGAGCTGCCGGATCAGCGCCGCGGCCGACGCGGGGGTGAAGCACAGCAGGTCGATGACCGTGTCCGCGCCGAGTCGGCCGATCCGCGAGGGGAAAGTGCCGTCCCCGTCGCCCATCTCGCGGTCGACGACCACCTGCTCGACGTGCTCCCACTCGGGTTGGTCGACGTACGGGGTGGCCGTGCCCCGGCTGAGGCTGACCACCTCGTGCCCGGCCCGCACCAGGCGGGGCACCAGGAACGAGCCGATGTGACCGGTTCCGCCGATGACGACGACCCGCACGTGTCCTCCTGGAGTTGATGAGCCGACCGGGCGGTGACGGGCCGACCGGACCGGGATCAGCGGCGGCCGAGCAGATCCTTCTGCGCGGCGGCGGCGGCCTTGTGCAACGCCTTCTGCTCCGAGAAGTACCCGCCGACCACCCCGACCACCGGGATCATCGAGACCAGCCGCATGAACCGGCCGCCCTTGGGTCGGGCGCCCACCAGCTCGTCGATCCGGCCGAACGTCCCTGCGACCCGCAGCAGTACCTTGATGACCCCGGCCTTGCCCGACCGTTCCTCGGCCGACCCCAGCACGTCGTCGACGTAGACCCCGACGCCCCGGTCGAGCAGCGGCTGCACGGCCGCGGCGGTCAGCGGCCGGTTCAGCAGCACCCGGCTGAGCAGGGCGATGCGCTCGGCCCGGTGGTCGCCGTCGGCGTCGGTCAGACCGTTCTCCCGGGCGACGCCGAGCACCACCAGCGACTGCACGGCCACCCCGACGGTGTCCTGCAGCGGGATCAGATCGGCCAGCTTCCCGGCGAACCGCGGCGTGGCCGACACGGCCGCGGCGTACCGGCTGACGGTGTCGGCCCACCACTTCGCCCGCTTGCCGGACGGCAGCTCCTCGGGGGCACGGCCCAGCCAGCGCACGATCGGCGCCCACAGGCGATCGACGCGCGAGAGCAGGTCCACCACGGCGGCTTCGGTCGTCTCCGGCATGTGGGTTGCATACCCCGTCAGGACCTGCCCGACGCAGCCGGTGATCTTGGACCGTCGGGTCGGACCGGGGCCCGGTGCATCCGAGGTGGCCGTCACCGCCCCGGGCCGGTGTGGCACCCCCGGTGGGACAGCGGCCGCGGATAGCGTGGCGGCATGGCCGGACAGACCCCTGCGACCCCGCGCGCCCGCTCCCGATCGGGGAGCGCGGCGGACGCGCCCAGCCGCTCCCGTTCCGGGGCGGCCAACGGAACGCGCGGCGCCGGTTCCCGCTCGGGCGGCCCGGCCGCCAAGTCGGCTGGGGCCAAGGCCAGTGGCCGCGCCGCGTCGGGCACCGGGGCCAAGCGGCCCGCCGCCCGCAGTGGTTCCTCGTCCGGCCGCACGACCACCCGGGCCGCGACCCGTCGGCCGCCGGCCCCGCGGCCGTCCGGCCCCCCGGCACTGATCGTGCTGGCCCGTCGGCTCGGCCGCGGCGTGGCCGCCACGTGGCAGCTCGGGGCTCGGGGCGTGGGCCGGATCGTCCGCAGCATCGCCCGCACCCACGACATCCACCCGGCGCATCGCCGGGACGGGCTGGCTCTCGGGCTGATCGCCATCGCGCTGGTCTGCGCGTTCGGTACCTGGCTGGGGGCCGCCGGGCCGGTCGGCGGGCTGGCCGACGACGTGGTCCGGGTCTGGATCGGGTCGCTGGCCGTCGTCTTCCCGGTGCTGCTGGTCGTCGTCGCGGTGATCCTCATGCGCACCGAACCCGACCCCGATCACCGCCCGCGGCGGGTGGCCGGCACCATCGCCGCCCTGCTCGGCATCACCGGTGTCCTGCAGGTGGTCCACGTCTCCGGCCTGCCGGACGGTGTGACCGACACGGTGGCCTCGCGGATGTCCGCCGGCGGCACCATGGGCTGGCTGTTCGGGCAGCCGCTGTACATCGGGGTGACCGCGGTCCCCGCCGTCATCCTGCTCGTCCTGCTGGCCCTGTTCGGGCTGCTCCTGGTCACCGGGATCCCGGTCGCCGAACTGCCGGACCGCGCCCGCGACGCCTGGGACCGGTTGTCCGGCATGCGCGGCGCCGATCCCGACGAGGCGACCGACGCCGCGCCGGACCGGCCGCGCCGCCGTCGCGCCGCCCCCGACGAGGACGTACAGGACGGCGACAGCTACCTCGACGGCGACCCCGTCGACCTGGACGCCACCGACCCGCGCACCGTGCGACTGCGCCGGTCGTCGCGTCGGCGGCAGGGCCACGACGGCGGGACCGACGTCGAACCCGCTCTGGACGACATCGACTCCGCGGCGGAGCGCCCGACCCAGGTGTTGCCGGCGCAGCCTCGTCCGGGACGTCGGGTGCCGGTCGCCGACCTGTCCGCCGCCGCCACCGAGCAGATCCCCGTCGTGCCGGCCCCAGCGGCCGAGCCGGCGGCCGAGGCCCCGCGCCGCCCGCTGCGGCCCGCCGTCCCCGACCCGCAGGCGGCGGCGCCGGCCGCGCCGGCCGGCACCCAACTGTCGCTGGACTCGGTCAAGGGCGAGGGTTACCAGCTGCCCCCCGGCGGTCTGCTCAAGCTCGGCGCCCCGCCCAAGCAGCGGTCGTCGGCCAACGACGAGATGATCGAGCGGATCAGCGGCGTCCTCGAGCAGTTCAACGTCGACGCCGCCGTCACCGGCTTCACCCGCGGCCCGACGGTCACCCGCTACGAGGTCACCCTCGGCCCGGGCGTCAAGGTCGAGAAGATCACCGCGCTGACCCGCAACATCGCCTATGCGGCGGCTACCGAGAACGTCCGGCTGCTCGCCCCCATCCCGGGCAAGTCGGCCGTCGGGATCGAGGTGCCCAACGCCGACCGCGAGATGGTGCGGCTCGGGGACGTCCTCGCCGCCCCTGAGGCCCGCACCGATCAGCACCCGCTGGTCGTCGGCCTGGGCAAGGACGTCGAAGGCACGTTCGTCACCGCGAACCTGGCCAAGACGCCGCATCTGCTGGTGGCCGGCGCCACCGGGTCCGGTAAGTCCAGCTTCGTCAACTCGATGCTGGTCTCCCTGCTGCAGCGGGCCACCCCGGACGAGGTCCGGATGGTGCTCATCGACCCGAAGATGGTCGAGCTGACCCCGTACGAGGGGATCCCGCACCTCATCACGCCGATCATCACCCAGCCCAAGAAGGCCGCCGCCGCGCTGGCCTGGCTGGTCGAGGAGATGGAGCAGCGGTACCAGGACATGCTGGCCCACGGGGTCCGGCACGTCGACGAGTTCAACCGCAAGGTGCGGGCCGGGGAGATCGTCACCCCGCCCGGCTCGGAACGCGTCTACCGCCCCTACCCCTACATCCTCGGGATCATCGACGAGCTCGCCGACCTGATGATGACCGCGCCCCGGGACGTCGAGGACGCCATCGTCCGCATCACCCAGAAGGCCCGTGCCGCCGGCATCCACCTGGTGCTCGCGACCCAGCGGCCGTCCGTCGACGTGGTCACCGGTCTCATCAAGACCAACGTGCCGTCCCGGCTGGCGTTCGCGACCTCGTCGCTCACCGACTCGCGGGTCATCCTCGACCAGCCCGGCGCCGAGAAGCTCATCGGCATGGGCGACGGCCTGTACCTGCCGATGGGCGCGTCCAAGCCGCTGCGCATGCAGGGCGCCTACGTCTCCGATGCGGAGATCGCCGCCGTCGTCGACTTCGCCAAGAGCCAGGCCGAACCCGAGTACGCCGAGAACGTCACCACGCCCAAGGCCGATCCGACCAAGGACGTCGACCCGGACATCGGGGGAGACCTCGACCTGCTCATCGAGGCCATCACCTTGGTCGTCGAGTCGCAGCTCGGCTCCACGTCGATGCTGCAGCGCAAGCAGCGGGTCGGGTTCGCCAAGGCCGGTCGGCTGATGGACCTCATGGAGACCCGCGGCATCGTCGGCCCCTCGCAGGGTTCCAAGGCCCGCGAGGTGCTGATCCGGCCGGAGGAGTTGGACGAGGTGCTGGCCACCCTGGTCGGGGCCCCGGCGCCGGTGCCCGACGAGATCTGATTCCAGAGCAAGGCGCGATGACTGCGACCCCCTGGATCACTGAGCTGAACGCCGTCGCCATCCACGCCTACCAGACCGACGACACCACCGCGCCACGGCCGTGGATGACGCCATCGCTGGCTTTCGTCGGCTGGAGCTGCACGATGTCGCCGACCTCGTCACCCGAGCCCGCGATGCGTATGCCCGCTTCCGGCCCACCGGGTACGAGGAACTGAGCCCATCGGACGCCGCACTGTGGGATGAGCTCGACGAAGAGTTCTTCGCCGTCGCCGACGACGCCCGACTCGAGCAGGCCATCACGGAACACCTACCGTCCATCACCGGGCAGCGTCACCGGACCTGACGCCGCCTGGTGCGCCGGCGACGGTCACCGTCGGGCGTGATGCGGGGTATCCCGGCCCCGACCACGCCCGACGGTTTCCTGGCCGCATGCGCGGCCGGGAACGCGTCACACCGCCTGCGACGCGTTACTGACGGTATGCACCGGTCACCGCGCGCACATGAAGTGGACGGTTCGACTGTCGCTGATGCGACTGCACTCCCTGGTCCGCCGATCGCTCCACGGCCGGGTGGGCCGTTCGCATCAGTCGGGCCCCTACCCCGGGGTCCGCCGCCCAACCACCTTCCCCCCGATCGAGCGGCGGCCCCGGTCCGCCGGACCGCGTATCGACGGTCTCCGGGGTTGGACAGGAGCCTTCCGACACCTAGCGTGGAGCCAGTGGGTCGCATCGGGGAGCTGGTCGCGCCAGCGGCATGGGGAACGGACTTCCGGCGACTACTGGCCTCGACCTGGACGACCAACCTGGCCGACGGCCTGGCCGTCGCAGCCGGGCCGCTGCTCGTCGCTTCCCTAACGTCCGACCCGTTCCTCGTCGCGCTGGCCGCGACCGTGCAGTGGCTGCCCCAGCTGCTGCTCGGCCTGCTCGCCGGCGGGGTCGCCGACCGGGTGGACCGCCGTCGACACCTGTTGCTGGTGAACACGATCCGGGTGGGCATTCTGCTGGGCCTCGCCGCCGGGGTGGTCGCCGGGGTGATGACCATCGCCGTCGCGCTCGTCCTGCTGTTCCTCCTGGCCGTCGCCGAGGTGTTCGCCGACACCACGTCCGCGACCTTGCTGCCGATGCTGGTCGACCGGTCCGCCCTGCCGACGGCCAACGCCCGCCTGCAGGGCGGTTTCCTGGTCGGCAACCAGCTCGCCGGACCCGCGATCGGGGCGGGCCTGTTCGCGGTGGCCGTCGGGTGGCCGTTCGTCACCCAGGTGGTACTGGTCGCGGTCGGCACGGTCGTCCTGGTCCGGCTGCGGCTGCCGCCGCTGCCCACCCCGGCAACGACGAGGCGGCTGCACCACGACATCGCCGCCGGCTTCCGCTGGTCGATGCGGCACCCGGCCGTCCGCACGCTGATCCTGACCATCCTCATCTTCAACGTGACCTTCGGGGCGACCTGGTCGATCCTGGTCCTCTACGCCACCCAGCGGCTCGGACTGGGCCCCCTCGGGTTCGGCTTGCTGACCACGGTGCAGGCCATCGGCGGCCTGGTCGGGATCGCCGTCTACGGCGCGCTGGCCCGGCGGATCGCCCTCGGCGTCCTGATGCGGGTGGGGCTGGTGATCGAGACGGTGTTCCACCTGGTCCTGGCACTGACGTCGTCGCCGTGGGTGGCCGCCCCGACGATGTTCGCCCTCGGGGTGCACGAGTTCGTCTGGGGCACCACGTCGACCACCATCCGGCAGCGGGCCGTCCCGCAGGAGCTGCAGGGCCGGGTCGGCGGCGTCTACCGCACCGCGGTGTTCGGCGGGCTGGTCGTCGGTTCGACGGTGGGCGGTGTGCTGGCCCAGCACTACGGGGTGACCGCGCCCCTGTGGTTCGCCCTCGGTGGATCCGCCGTCTTCGTCGCGGCGATCTGGGGCCAGCTGCCGCACCTGGACCGGGCCGGCCGGGACGACGCCCACGACGAGCAGATCGCCGGCAGCGGGGACTGACCGTCCCCCGATCGACTGCAGGCGACACGCCGCCACGAAGGATCCGTGACGGCGTGTCGCCTGCAGTCGATGGTGCGGAGGGGACCGATCAGATCAGGCCGAGGCCCTTGACCGCGTCGCGCTCCTCGGTCAGCTCCTTGACCGAGGCGTCGATGCGGGCGCGGGAGAACTCGTCGATGTCCAGGCCCTCGACGACCTTCCAGTCGCCGCCGTCGGAGGTGACGGGGAAGCCGGAGATCAGGCCCTCGGGGACGCCGTACTCGCCCGTGGACGGGATGGCGGCGCTGACCCAGTCGTCGGCCGGGGTGCCGTGCACCCAGGAGCGGACGTGGTCGATCGCCGCGTTGGCCGCCGACGCCGCCGACGAGGCACCGCGCGCGTCGATGATGGCCGCGCCGCGCTTGGCCACGGTCGGGATGAAGGTGTCGGACAGCCACGTCTGGTCGACCTGCTCGGCGACCGACTTCCCGCCGACCTGGGCGTGGAACAGGTCGGGGTACTGGCTGGCCGAGTGGTTGCCCCAGATGGTCATCTTCGTGACCTCGTCGACCCCGACGCCCAGCTTCTTGGCCACCTGGGTCAGGGCGCGGTTGTGGTCGAGCCGCATCATGGCGCTGAACCGCTCGGCCGGGATGTCCGGGGCGTGCGAGTGGGCGATCAACGCGTTGGTGTTGGCCGGGTTGCCGACCACCAGCACGCGGATGTCGTCGGCGGCGCCGGCGTTGAGGGCCTCGCCCTGCGGCTTGAAGATGCCGCCGTTGGCCTGCAGCAGATCGGCCCGCTCCATGCCCGGTCCGCGGGGACGAGCACCGACCAGCAGCGCGACCGAGGTTCCGGAGAAGGCCTTGTTCGCGTCATCGGTGATCTCGATGCCCTTGAGCAGGGGGAAGGCGCAGTCGTCGAGCTCCATGGCGGTGCCCTCGGCCGCCTTCAGGGCCGGGGTGATCTCCAGCAGGCTCAGCGAGACCGGAGTGTCCGGGCCCAGCATCGCTCCGGACGCGATGCGGAACAGCAGGGCGTACCCGATCTGACCGGCGGCTCCGGTCACCGTCACCTTCACGGGCGACTTCGTCATGCGACCACTCCTCTTCGAGTTTCCGGGTGAACAGCGACAGACTCTCCGGCGAGCTTTCCAGATCGAGCCGCGGCAGGAGGGCGCAACCACCCCGACCGACAGCAACAGGTCTGTGGCTCCGCTCACCCCCGCCGCTCACACCGGACGAAATCTCGGACGTGACACCGATCGTCACCACAAACCCGACTACTCTGGTCATATCAGCACCTCGTGGTGCTAGCACCCGTGATCGATGACTCTCCGTGAACGTGCATGTCATCGCGGCCGTCCAACAGCGCGCGACCAGATCCTGGGCCCCTTCCCGCCGACCCCTGGCCGTCTCGGTCCGGTGGCGGCCCCGTCGTCCGCCCGGACGGCGGCGGTGAGAAAGGCGTCGTCCGGTATGTCCCTGCGCTTCGGTTTTGTCAGCACCTACCCGCCCACCCAGTGCGGTCTGGCCACGTTCACCGCGTCCCTGTCGTCCGCCTTGACCGCCTCCGGCAGCGACGTCGCCCAAGTGGTCCGCCTCCTCGAGAGCCCGCAGCCCCCGGCCGGACCCGACGTGGTCGGCGACGTCGTCGCCGGTGACCCCGTGTCGCTGGCCCGTTCCCTGCCCCGGCTGAACGCCTGCGACGTCGTGGTCGTCCAGCACGAGTTCGGCATCTTCGGCGGCCCGGACGGTGACGAGGTGCTGACTCTGCTGGCCGGCCTGACCGTGCCGAGCATCGTGGTCCTGCACACCGTCCTGACCGACCCCTCCGCGCACCAGCGGGAGGTCCTGGAGGCTGTGGTCGAGATCGCCGGGTCGGTGGTGTGCATGACCGACACCGCCCACCGTCGGCTCCTCGCCGGCTACCGGGTCGTTCCCGACAAGGTCAGCGTCATCGCCCACGGCGCGCCGGACCTGCTGGCGGCCGGCGGGCGGCCCACCGCTCGGCCGGGACCCTCCCACCGACCCACCGTGCTGACCTGGGGCCTGCTGGGGCCGGGCAAGGGCATCGAGTGGGCCGTCCGGGCCATGGCCGAGCTGCGCGACCTGCGTCCGGCACCGCGGTACCTGGTGGTCGGGCAGACCCACCCAAAGGTGCTGGCGCACCAGGGCGAGGTCTACCGGCGGGGCCTGATCGACCTGGCCGCCGACCTGCACCTGAGTGACACCGTCGAGCTGGACGGCCGGTACCTGGACGGCCCGTCCCTGGCCGCGGTGGTCAGCTCCGCCGATGTGGTCCTGCTGCCCTACGACTCCACCGAACAGGTCACCTCCGGGGTACTCATCGAGGCCGTCGCCGCCGGCAAACCGGTCGTCGCCACCCGCTTCCCCCATGCCATCGAACTGCTCGCGACCGGGGCGGGAGTGCTGGTCCCGCAACGGGACCCGGCGAACATCGCCGCGGCCCTGCGTCGCGTGCTGACCGACCGCCCGGCCGCGGCGGCCATGGCCCGCACGGCGGCCGCGGCCGCACCCGGTCTGCGCTGGTCGGCCGTGGCCGACGAGTACCGGCAGGTGGCGATGCGTCTGCTCGCGTCAGCGGAAACGGTGGCCGCGTGACGCTGCCCGGTTTCGTGGCAGTCGCCGACCACGGACGCTCCGTCCCCACCGCGGCCTGCGGGTCACCGGAACGCCGGGCGCGTCCGGTGTTCGACCATCTGTCGGCGTTGACCGACGCTCGCGGGCTGTTCGAGCACGCCCGGTACGCCGTTCCCCGGCCCGAGCACGGCTACTGCGTGGACGACGTCGCCCGGGCGTTGGTGGTCACCGCCCGGGAACCGGCGCCCGACGCCAGGCTGATCGGACTGCACCGGCGCTATCTCGGATTCACGGTTGCGGCCGTGGCCGACGACGGCCGCTGCCACAACCGGATGGACGTGACCGGCCGGTGGACCGACCAGCCGGGTCTGGGCGACTGGTGGGGTCGGGCGCTGTGGGGCCTGGGGTTCGCCGCCGCCCGCCTGCCGGACCCCGCGGACCGTGACCGGGCCGCCGACGCCTTCCGCCGCGCCGCCGCCCGCCGATCGCCCGACCTGCGGGCCACCGCGTTCGCCACGCTGGGAGCGGCCGAGTTGCTGACCGCCCGCCCGGACGAGGCGGCGGCCCGCGGGTTGCTCACCGACTACCTCGAATGGTCACGCCGATGGGCGCCGACCGGCCCGCAGTGGGCCTGGCCGGAACCGCGACTCGGGTACGCCAACGCCGCCATCGCCGAGGCACTCATCGTCGCCGCGCACGCCCTGGGCGACGACGCAGGCACGGCTCGCGGCTGCGACCTGCTCGATTTCCTGTTGCGGGTGGAGAGCCGGGTCGACCGGGTCGGAGCTGGGACCGGCGCCCGGCTGCTCTCCGTGACGCCGGTCGGCGGTCGCGGCCCGGGTGAGGTCGGACCGGCGTTCGACCAGCAACCGTTGGAGGTGGCCGCCCTGGCCGACGCCTGCGCGAGCGCCCATCGGGTCACCGGAGACGCGAGCTGGCTGGTCGGGGTCGAGCTCGCCCGGCGGTGGCTGTGGGGCGACAACGACTCCCGGACGATCATGCTCGACCCGGACACCGGCGGCGGTTTCGACGGCCTGACCCGCACGGGACGGAACGAGAACCAGGGGGCGGAGTCCACCGTGGCCGCTCTGGTGATCGTCCAGCAGGCCTGCGCACTGCCGGTGACGCCGTGACCGCGGTCCGGGCGCACCGGGTCGACGCGGGTCTGCGGCCCGACCCGTCCCGGGTGCTGACCCGGCTGTTCGCCCCCGGAGGATCGGCCACCCCGGGGCGATCCCGGCTGCAGGCCATCGCCGACCGGGTGATGGCCATCGACGAACCCGAGGTGGACCGGCTCGCGGCCAGGGTGATCGTCGAGTTCGCCGGACGCGGTCACGACCTGGCCGGCGCGGTGCGGGCCAATGCGGCGCTCGTCGCCGGGCAGGTCGGTGGGGGAGCCCCGCTCAGCGCGGCCCGCACGGTCCTGCTGGGCGCCGCGCTGACCGCCGAGTACGCCACCGAGGCCGCGGCCCTGTGCAATCCGAGCGCCGTCGCCCATCCCGACCAGGACGGACTCCTCCCGGGGCAGCTGCGGGTCGCGGTGAGCCTGCGCGCCATCGGCGAGGGGCATATCTCCTCGATCGCCTTCGTCGACGCGATCGTCGGACCGGGCCCCCGCTGGACGTTCGGGCCCCGGCGCCGCCCAGTCGTGTCCGGTCGCACCGCCGAGGCCATCTGGTCACGCGCCCGGTTGCGCACCTCGCTGGCCGAACACGACGGTGTCGACGCCGTCACCGCGGCGGTCCTCGGCGCGCTACCAGATCTGTTCACCGATCAGGACTTCGAGCACACGCTGGCCGGTATCCCGGCCCGGCTGCGCACCCAGCCGGGGGCGCCGGCGACCATCGACCTCATCCGGCGGACCCTGGTCTCGGCGTACTCCATCGAGTTCCCGACCGACAGCGACCTGAGCCAGCGGCTGCTGTTCCCGCACGCGGCGCAGGAGAGCAACGGGATGGAGGACGCCCGACTCACCCGGTTCACCGACGACGACCGCCGCGTCGAGTACCGGGCGACCTACACCGCCTACGACGGACGGGACATCGCCCCCCGCCTGCTGACCAGCCCCGACCTGCGGCGGTTAGCGGCCGGGCCCTTGGTCGGGCCGGCCGCCACCAACAAGGGGATGGCACTGTTCCCACGCCGCGTCGGCGGCGAGCACCTGGCCCTGTGCCGCACCGACGGGGAGACCATCAGCCTGGCCCGTTCCGCCGACGGGTTCCGCTGGTCGTCCCCGGTCACCGCGCACGCGCCGGTCGAGCCCTGGGAAGTGATCCAGGTCGGCAACTGCGGGCCGCCGATCGAGACCGGGCCGGGCTGGCTCGTGCTCACCCACGGGGTCGGCCCGATGCGCACGTACGTCATGGGCGCGATCCTGCTCGACCTTGACGACCCGACCCGGGTGATCGGCCGGCTCCGTGAACCCCTGCTGCGCCCGGACGCGGACGAACGGGACGGCTACGTGCCGAACGTCGTCTACTCCTGCGGCGGCATCGTCCACGACGGCCGGCTGTGGATCCCGTACGGCATCGGCGACGCCCGGATCGGCGTCGCCTGGGTGGATCTGGCCGGGTTGCTGGCCGCCCTCACCGGCGACGGTCAGCCGGACGAACCGGAAAGCAACCGCTCGTAGACCCGCAGGTAGTCCGCCACCATCCGCTGCGCGCTGAACCGTTCCCGGGCGCGCGCGGCCACCGCGCGGCGGTCCAGGGCCGCGGCGGCCGGCACCGCCGCGACCGCCCCGGCGACGTCGTCGACCAGGAACCCGGTCACCCCGTCGTCGACCACCTCGGGCATCGACCCGCGCCGGAACGCGACGACGGGGGTACCGCAGGCCATCGACTCGGCCACCGACAGGCCGAAGGGTTCGGCGAACGCGATCGGGTGCAGCAGTACGCCGGCCCCGCCGAGGATCTCGGCCCGCCGGTCAGGCCCGACCGACCCCAGGTAGCGGACCCGGTCGCCGTCGACGTGCGGAGCGACCTGCTCCTCGAAGTACCGCTGATCCTGCACGATCCCGCAGATGGTCAGTCGCCGGCCGGCGGCCCGCGCGATGGCGATGGCCTCGGCCACCCCCTTGTCCGGGTGGATGCGACCGAACACCACCAGGTCGTCCCCACCGGCCAGGTCGACCGGCAGGGCGGTCAGATCGAGGCCGTGGTGGACGGTCGCCAGGTAGTCCAGATCCGGGGACCGGTCGGCGTCCGAGATCGACACGTACGCCGACGTCGACGCCTGGTAGGCCGGCAGGATCGCCGGGCCGGAGAAGCCGTGGATGGTAGTCACCATCGGCGGGGTGATCAGGCCGGCGAAGGTCAGCGGCAACCAGTCCATCTGATTGTGCACCAGGTCGAACTCGCCGGCCCGGGCCAGGGCGTGGGCGGTGTGCCGGGCCTCGGCGATCCGCCCGTCGACCGACGGGTCCTCGGCGTACCCGCGGGGGCAGACGCCGTCCAGCTCCGCGGTGGTCAGCGAGTCCAGGGTGGCGAACAGGGTGACGTCCACCCCGGCCGCGACCAGCCCCTCGGTGAGCAGACCGGTGACCTGCTCCCAGGGGCCGTAATGCCGGGGCGGGGTCCGCCAGGCCACCGGACCGAGCATCGCCACCTTCAGGACGCAGCCTCCCCGGGAAGTTCCGCCGCGGCGGCCCGGTCCAACAGCCACAGGGTGCGGACCCGGCCGGTCGCGCCGGCCGCGGGCACGTCCACCTCGGACGCCCCGCCGACGGCCCGGCCGACGGCCTCCGCCTTGGCCGCGCCGCTGACGATCATCCAGACCTGGTCGGCGGTGCGGATGGTCGGAAGGGTCAGCGAGATGCGGGTCGGCGGCGGCTTCGGGCAGTCCCGCACCGCCACCACCGAGCGGGTGTCGTGCACGGCGGGGGAGTCGGGGAACACCGACGCGACGTGGCCCTCCCCGCCCATGCCGAGCATGACGATGTCGAAAGCGTCGATGCCGGCGACGATCTCGGCGTAGGCGGCGGCCGCAGCGTCCGGGTCATCACCGAAGTCGCCGTCCGACGGAGCCATCTCGTGCACCCGGGTCGGGTCGACGTCCACCCGGTCCAGCAGCGCCTCGTAGGCCCCCTTGGCGTTCCGGTCGTCGGAATCGCCGGGGACGAAACGCTCATCGCCCCAGAAGATCTCGACCCGGCGCCAGTCGACGGTGCCGCGGGCGGCGGACTGCGCGACCTGGCGCAGCATCTCGGTGCCCACCCCACCGCCGGTCAGCGCGACGACGGGGACGCGGCCGTCGGCCTGCAGGTCGGCCAGGGTGGTGATCAGCCGGGCCGCGGTGGCGGCGGCCAGCTCGGTCTCGTCGGCGTGCAGGCGGATCTCGGTGTCGCTCACGGGGTGTCCTTCGGGCTGGGAGGAACGAGCGGGGGATGCGAACAGCCCCCCGCCCGTCCGGGAGGGGACGGGTGGAGGGCTGCCGACGCGATCAGCTGACGGACGGATCGGTACCGTCAGCTCACTTCTTGTGCTTGTCGAGTTCGGCCTGCACGGACTCCAGCAGCTCGCCCCAGGCCTGCTCGAACTTCTGCACGCCCTCGGTCTCCAGGACCGCGAACACGTCGTCGAGGTCGATGCCCAGCGCCTCCAACGAGGAGAACACCGACGACGCCTGGCCGTAGGTGCCGTCGATGGTGTTGCCGCGGATGACGCCGTGATCGGCGACGGCCTCGATGGTCTTCTCCGGGGCCGTGTTGACGGTGCCCGGGGCGACCAGCTCGACGACGTACCGGGTGTCGTCGTACTTGGGATCCTTGACGCCGGTGGACGCCCACAGTGGACGCTGCTTGTTGGCGCCGGCCGCGGCCAGGGCCTCCCAGCGCTCGCCGGCGAAGGTCTCCTCGTAGGCCTGGAACGCCAGGCGGGCGTTGGCGATGGCCGCCTCGCCCTCCAGCGCCCGCGCCTCGGGGCTGTTGATCGCTTGCAATCTCTTATCAATCTCCGAGTCGACCCGGGAGACGAAGAACGACGCCACGGAATGGATCTCCGCGATGTTGTGGCCGGCCTCCTTGGCCTGCTCCAGGCCCTCGATGTAGGCCTCCATGACCGCCTTGTAGCGGTCGAGCGAGAAGATCAGCGTGACGTTGACGCTGACGCCCTCGGCCAGCACCTTGGTGATGGCCGGCAGGCCGGCGACGGTGGCCGGGATCTTGATGAGGACGTTGGGCCGGTCGACGATCTTGGCCAGCTCGAGCGCCTGGTCGATCGTGCCCTGGGTGTCGTGGGCCAGCCGCGGGTCGACCTCGATCGATACCCGGCCGTCGACGTGTCCGGACTTCTCGAAGATCGAGGTGAACAGGTCGCAGGCGTCGCGGACGTCGTCGGTGGTGACCTCGCGGACGGTGTCGTCCACGCTGGCGCCACGGGCGGCCAGCTCGTCGAGCTGCTTCTGGTAGGACGCGCCGTCCTTGAGGGCGGCCTGGAAGATCGACGGGTTCGTGGTGACCCCGACGATGTGCTGGGTGTCGATCAGTTCCTTCAGGTTGCCCGAGTGCAGGCGCTGACGGGACAGATCGTCCAGCCAGAGCGAGACGCCCTGGGCCGACAGGTCGGCGAGCGGATCTCCGGTCATGACGGTCGACTTCCTTCCCCGGTGACGGGTTGGTGGGTGGTCAGAGGAAAAAGCGGGGCCGGCCGGCCGTTCGGGCCGGCCGGCCCCGGACTGCTACTGCTTGTCGGGCTCGGGCTTGCTGGCCGTGCTCGGCGCCGCGGTGCCGGAGCTGGCGGCCAGGGACTCCTTGGCCGCGGAAACCGCCGCCTCGGCGGTGATCCCGAACTTGGTGAACAGCGTCTTGGCGTCGGCGCTGGCTCCATAGTGCTCCAGCGACACCGGACGGCCGTGCGCGCCGAGCCAGCGCCACCACGGCTGGGCGATGGCGGCCTCGATGGACACCCGGGCGGTCACGTCGGACGGCAGCACCGACTCGATGTAGGCGCTGTCCTGGGCCTCGAACCAGTCCAGGCACGGCACCGACACGACGCGGGCGCTGATGCCCTCGGCGGCCAGCTGCTCCTTGGCCTGCACGGCCAGCGACAGCTCGGACCCGGTGGCGATCAGGATGACCTTCTTGTCGGCCGCCGCGTCGGCGTCCCAGTCGGCCAGCACGTAGCCGCCCTTGGCCACGCCCTCGGCGCTGGTGCCCTCCAGGACCGGGACGGCCTGGCGGGTCAGGATCATGCCGACCGGGCCGGAGAACCAGTCGTGCTGACGCTCCAGCACGGCCTTCCAGGCGAACGAGGTCTCGTTCGGATCACCCGGCCGGACGATCGACAGGCCGGGGATGGCCCGCAGCGCGGCCAGGTGCTCGACCGGCTGGTGGGTCGGGCCGTCCTCACCCAGACCGATGGAGTCATGGGTCCAGACGTAGATCGCCGGGGCGCCCATCAGGGCGGCGAGGCGGACCGCACCGCGCATGTAGTCCGAGAACTGCAGGAACGTCCCGCCGTACGGGCGGGTCGGGCCGTGCATGACGATCCCGGTCAGGATCGCGCCCATGCCGTGCTCGCGGATGCCGAAGTGCAGCGTCCGGCCGTAGGGCTCGGCCTTCCAGTGCTTGGTGGCGGCGTCGGCCGGGCCGAAGGAGGGCGAACCCTCCATCGTGGTGTTGTTCGACTCGGCCAGGTCGGCCGAACCGCCCCACAGCTCGGGCAGCGCGTCGGCGATGGCGTTGAGCACCTTGCCGGACGCGGCGCGGGTCGCGATCCCCTTGGGGTCGACGTCCCAGGACGGCAGGTTCGCGTCCCAGCCTTCGGGCAGTTCGCGGGCGGTCAACCGGTCGAACAGCGCCTTGCGCTCCGGGTTCGCCTTCGCCCACTCGTCGAAAGACTTCTGCCAGGCGGCCTTGGCGTCCGCGCCGCGGTCCAGCAGACCCCGGGTGTGCTTGATGACGACGTCCTCGACCGGGAACTTGACCTCCGGGTCGAACCCGAGGATCTCCTTGGTCGCGGCGATCTCCTTGTCGCCCAGCGCGGCGCCGTGCGCCTTGCCGGTGTTCATCAGGTTCGGCGCCGGGTAACCGATGATCGTGCGCAGCCGGATGAAGGACGGCTTGTCGGTGACGGCCTTGGCCTTCTCGATGGCCTCGAGGATGCCGGTGACGTTCTCGCCGCCGACGACGTCCTGCACGTGCCAGCCGTAGGCCTCGTAGCGGGCGGCGACGTCCTCGGACAGGGCGATGTTGGTGTCGTCCTCGATCGAGATGTCGTTGTGGTCGTAGAAGACGATGAGGTTGCCCAGCTGCTGGCGACCGGCGATGGAGCAGGCCTCGGAGGTGACGCCCTCCTGGATGTCGCCGTCGGAGCAGATGACGTAGATGAAGTGGTCGAACGGGGACTCACCCGGGGCGGCGTCCGGGTCGAACAGGCCACGCTCGCGGCGGGCGGCCATCGCCATGCCCACGGCGGAGGCCAACCCCTGGCCGAGCGGCCCGGTGGTGATCTCGACGCCCTTGGTGTGGTGGAACTCCGGGTGACCCGGCGTCTTCGAGCCCCAGGTCCGCAGGGCCTCGATGTCCTCGATCTCCAGCCCGAAGCCGCCCAGGTACAGCTGGACGTACAGGGTCAGCGACGAGTGACCGGCGGAGAGCACGAACCGGTCCCGACCGGGCCAGTCGGTGTCGGCGGGGTCGTGACGCATCGCACGCTGGAACAGCGTGTAGGCCAGGGGAGCCAGCGACATGGCCGTACCCGGGTGGCCGTTGCCGACCTTCTGGACCGCGTCGGCGGCCAGGATCCGCGCCGTGTCGACGGCCCGCTTGTCGGTGTCGGTCCAGTCGTCGGGGACCGAAGCGACCGTGAGGGCCTCGATGTCGGCGGTGGCGGCAGAACTGGTCACTGGTGCTGACCTCCTTGGGAGAACGGCTGACGGGTGACGTCCGGGAACGGCGCGCCGCGATCGGTGCAGCGGCGGGCCGGGACCGAGTCTAGGCAACTGGTATGTACTTGTATAGGGCAGGCAGGCGCACCGCTTCTAGCGCACGCCGCTGCCGACGGCCAGTGTGATGTCGACCCTAGTACCCCGCGCATCACGGGCGGATGCCCAGGTGCGCACACGGATGAAACGGACGGTGAGGTCTGCGTGTCGGCGCGGTGACCGGGCGGGGCGGACAGCCGTTCGGCGGCGTGGGTCCGGCACCGGCTGTCGGCGGCCCTTAGGATGATCAGGCCGGTTCCTCATCATCTGTGCACACTCGCGGAGGGCCGTCGACCGCCGTTCCGTCGGCCGCTGGGATTCCTCCGAGTCGCAGTGGCCGGCCCGTGCCCGTCCGAAGGAGTTCGCGTGGGGGTGTCCCCGTCCGGAGGCCAGCAGCCGCGTCCGGAGCAGTCCTCGGCGTCTGCCGAGCCCGGTCGGGTCGGCACCGTCGTCCCGGACCCGGTCGGTGGAGCGGGCAACCGCACCCGGTTGGACACCCTGGGCCTGGACACCGCCGGTCCGACGTGGCGGGCGAAGGTCGGCGCCTACGTCGCCCTCACCAAGCCGCGGATCATCGAACTGCTGCTGATCACGACCATCCCGGCGTTGTTCGCCGCGCAGCGGTCCGTGCCGTCGTTCGGGTTGATCGTGGCGACCATGGTCGGCGGGACCCTGGCCGCCGGCAGCGCCAACGCCCTCAACTGCGTGGTCGACGCCGACATCGACGCCAAGATGCGCCGCACCCGGTCCCGGCCGCTGGCCCGGCACGCCGTCAGCACCCGCGCCGCCCTGGTCTTCGGGATCGTCCTCGGCATCGTGGCCACCGCGGTGCTCGGCGTGTTCACCACCTGGGCGGCCGCCGGCCTGGCGGTGACCGCCATCCTGTTCTACGTCTTCGTCTACTCGATGCTGCTCAAGCGCCGCACCTCCCAGAACATCGTCTGGGGCGGCCTGGCCGGGTGCATGCCGGTCGTCATCGGCTGGTCGGCGGTCACCGGGGACATCGGGTGGCCCGCGTGGGTGTTCTTCGGGGTCATCTTCTTCTGGACGCCCCCGCACACGTGGGCGCTGGCCATGCGGTACCGCGAGGACTACGCGGCCGCCGGCGTGCCCATGCTGCCGGTCGTGCAGACCGAGCGGGTCGTCGTCCGGCAGATCGTCCTCTACAGCTGGGCGATGGTGGCCTGCTCGCTGCTGCTGATTCCGGCCTCGTCGTGGATCTACGCGGCCGTCGCCGTGCCGGCCGGCCTGTGGTTCCTGGCCCTGGCCCACCTGCTGCACGTCCGCGTGCTGCGTGGGGAAGCGGCCAAGCCGATGACCCTGTTCCACATCTCCAACCTCTACCTGACCCTGGTGTCGGTGGCCTGGGCGGTCGACTCCGTCGTCGGGTTGCCGGCTCTCGGCTGGCCGTGGTGACCTCCGCCGATCCGACGCCGGGCGCGCTGGACGGCGGATCCGTCCGGGGCCTGGACGGCGGGCCGGTGGCTCCGCGGCTGCGCTCGTTCCTCGACGCGCACGGCGGGGTCGGCACCGCGGTGGTCTCGTCGGTCGGTCGGCGGGGCGCCCGGATCGTCGTGGTCGCGGAGTCCGACGGCGCCTGGGCTGATGCGGTGGTGGCCTCGGTGCCCGACGCCGTGGCCGTGTGCTCGGCCGCCGGCATCACCGTGGCAGACCACTGGACCCGCGAGCTGTCCGGGCGGGTCACCGTCTCCGACGCCGACCGTCGGCGGATGGCCGGCACCGGCCGCTGACCCTCGGTCCCCGTCAGCGGGGGATCGGGACCGGCCGGTAGGGCCCGACGCGCCCGGTGAGGCGCTCGCGGGCACCGTCGACGGCGTGCTGCACCCGGTCCCGTTCCGCGGCATCGAAATCCGCCGCCGCGAGCCGAGCGTCGAGCCGATCCAGTTGGGCCTCCACGGCCGGGCGTTCCGGGGCCGGCAGCGTCCATCCGACCTCACCGAGCAGTTCGGCGATCCGCACCAGCACGTCCGGGTCGGAATCCCCGTAGTGCAGACAGCCCGATACCCCGACATCCAGCAACTGCGGGAACGTCGCCCGTCGGATGACCACCCGGGGGCGGTCCTCGGCGCCGTCCAGGACCATCGGGCCCCAGGTGCGGCCGGCGTACTGGCCGAGCAGGGTGCCGACGTGGCCGATGGCGTGCACCGCGGTGGTCGGGTCGTTGATACCGGACGACAGGGCCTTGAGAGCGACGTCGACCAGCTGCCGCAGGCCGTAGCCGACGTCCTGCGCCGACGTCCGCTCCACCCCGGTGCGGATCGCCCGGGCGGTGACGTCGCGGACCGCGTCCCCGCTGTCCTGGCCCGGCCGGACGTTCGGGTCGGTCGGTCGCCAGCGGCCGAGCGGGGCCCCGGCCGCGACGGTGGAACCGGCGTCGCAGTGCACGTCCAGCAGCAGGTCGTGCTCGTCGGCCAACCGGACCAGGGCGTCATGGTCGATGCCGGTGACGAAGCCGGAACCACCGGCCGGCAGCGGCTGCCAGGTGTCGTCGTCGGTGTCGAAGACGGCGGGTACGTCGCGGGTCCCGCCGTCGGGGTCGCGGGCCACGGTGCCGGCGAGCAGGGTCGCCTCCGCGCTGCGGTGCACCCGGGCCAGCATGGGTTCGACGCGGATCTCGCGGGCCAGGTGGGCCAGGAACGCGACCAGCAGGACGACGTCGACGACGGCGGCCAGGTAGGCCAGCGTGATCGAGGCGTGCGGGACGACGGCCGGGGCGGTGTCGGTCTCCACCCGCACCGTCCGCAGCACCGTCAGCGTGTAGACGAAGGTGCCGAGGAACGCCGCCAGCGTGACCTGCACGAACCGGTCCGCACTGAAGGTCCGCAGCAGGCGGGGGGAGAACTGGCTGCTGGCCAGCTGCAGGGTCACCACCGTCAGCGAGAACGTCAGCGAGGTGACGGTGACGACCGATCCGGCGATCGCGGCCAGGACGTCACGGGCGGCGTCGGCGCCCCCGCTGAACGTCCACTGCGCGAGCCACTGCGCGAACCGCCGGGACGCCTCGCCGCCGCCGGTGGACAGCGCGTTGTCCAGCTCGGGGACGGCGACGCCGAGACCGAGCGCGACCAGGATCCCGAGCACGGGCAACGGCCACAGTCGGCTGCCGACGGCGTCCCGGATCTGGTGCCAACCGGATGTCGTGCGCCCCGGGGAGGAGCTCACGATTGCTGGGGCTCGCGGACCCGCAGGGCGAAGACGACCGCGGCCGCGGCCGCGGTGAGCAGCACGGCGCCCAGCACGTGCGCGACGACCAGCGCCTCCGGCACCCCGGTGGCGTACTGGACGAGACCGATCAGCCCCTGTCCGGCGGTGACGGCGACCAGGATCCAGGCCCGGCGGACGAGCCGGGCCGGCGCCTTGACGGCCAGGAACGCGACGGTGGTGGCGACCAGCAGACCGAGGTAGGCGAACATCAGGTCGGCGTGCACCTGGGCCAGGGCCCGCACCGGCACGTCCAACCGGGGCGTGCGGTCGTCCCCGCCGTGCGGCCCGGCCGCGGTGACCAGGGTGCCGGCGACGCACAGCGCACCGAGGACGACCACGGTCGCCCAGGTCAGCCCGACCAGCGGCCGGGGCACGACCCAGCGCGGCGGCGCGTCCGTCTCGTAGAGGCGGGTGAGGACGGCGATGGCGAAGAACAGCAGCAGCAGCGAGACCAGGAAGTGCGGCGCGACGGTCCACCAGCTCAACCCGGTGAGCACGACGATGCCGCCCCAGACCGCCTGGAACACCACGCCGACGGGCCCGGCCAGGGCCAGCCAGACGACCGGGGTGCGCCGCGGCCGCGCCAGCCAGACCAGCAGGAACGTGCCGAGCGAGGCGATCAGGACGACGCCGGTGAGCGTGCGGTTGCCGAACTCGATGGCCTGGTGGAACGCCGACAGGTCCTCCCGTTGGATGGGGACGAACGAGCCTTCGTGACATTCGGGCCAGGTCGGGCAGCCCAGGCCGGAGCCGGTGACCCGCACGGTGGCGCCGGTGACGGCGATCCCGCCGTTGGTGACGGCCGCCGCCCAGGCGAAGGCCCGCTGCAGCCGCAGCGACGGGGTCCACCGGGACCGACCGGTCGACGGTGCGGTGTCGGTCGCGGGGGAAGTCGGGATCACAGCCATCGGAACCACCGTACGGTCGCGGCCCAGCCCAGGACGGTCCAGGCGGTCAGAACGAGCAGTGACATCGGCGACGGGGCCGTGCCGTGCTGCAGGACGTCGCGCAGACCCTCGCACAGCGCGCCGGAGGGTGTCAGTGCGCCCACGGCGGCCAGCCAGCCCGGGCTGGCGTACAGCGGCACGATCAGCCCGCCGAGCGCGATGAGGACGAGCCAGCCCAGGTTGGCCACCGCGAGGGTGGCCTCGGCGCGCAGGGTGCCGCCGACCAGCAGGGCCAGCCCGAGCAGCGCGGCCAGCCCGAGGACCGTCGCCAGCAGCACCCAGAACGGGCTGCCCAGCGGTCGCCAGCCCAGCGCCAGGGCCACCCCGCCGAGGATCACGTACTGACCGGCCACGACCGCCGCGGAGGCCAGCGTCTTGCCGCCGAGGAGCTGCCAGCGACTCCACCCGGCCGCGGCCAGCCGCCGCAGCACCCCGTACCGACGGTCGAAACCGGTGACGATGGCCTGCGAGGTGAACGCGGTGGACAGGGTGGCCAGCGCCAGCACCCCGGGGAGCACGGCGTTGATCCGCGGCTCCGGCAGGGCGACGACGGTGACGTAGACGCCGCCGAACAGCGCGGCCAGCGGCAGCACCAGGGCCAGCAGCAGCTGCTCGCCGTTGCGCAGCACGATCCGCAACTCGAACGCCGCGGCTGCGGTGATCTTGGCGACCGTCCCGGCCGGCCGTGGCCGGGGCGTGAAGGTGCCCGGGGCGAACGTCGGCCCGTCGGCCGTGGTCTGCTCTGCCGCGGTCATCGCCGCACCTGCCGTCCGGTGAGTTCGAGGTAGACATCGTCCAGGGTGCGCCGGCCGACCTGCAGGTTGTCGGGCATCACCCCGACCCGGGCGCAGAACGAGGACAGGGTCGCGATCACGGTCGGTCCGACGGGCCCGTCCAGGACGCCCTCGACGACGTAGCGGCCGGGCGAGGGTTCCTGCGCGGTGAATCCGTCGGGCAGTGCGCTCAGCAGCAGCGGCAGGTCGAGGCCGGGGCTGGCGGTGAACCGGACGAGGCCGGCGCCGCCGGCGGTCAGCTCCGTGGGGGTGCCCTCGGCGAGGACCCGGCCGTGGTCGACGATCACCACCCGGTCGGCCAGCAGTTCGGCCTCGTCCAGCAGATGCGTCGTCAGCACCACGGTGACGCCGTCCCGGCGGACCGCGCCGAGCAGGTCCCACACCAGGCGACGCGCCTGCGGATCGAGCCCGGCGGTCGGCTCGTCGAGGAACAGCAGCTCCGGTCGCCCGATGAGGGCCATGGCCAGGCTGAGCCGTTGCACCTGACCGCCGGACAGCCGCCGGACCGGCACCCGGGTCACGTCCGACAGGCCCAGCAGATCGAGCAGCCAGGCCGGGTCGTGGGGATCGGCCGAACAGCGGGCGACCAGTCGCAGCATCTCGCCGGTGCGGGCGGACAGGTGCGCGCCGCCGGCCTGCAGCATCACCCCGATGCGGGGACGCAGGGCGGCCGCCTGCCGGACCGGGTCCAGGCCGAGCACCCGGACGGTGCCGCCGTCGGGTCGGGCGAACCCGGTGCAGACGTCGAGCGTGCTGGTCTTGCCGGCCCCGTTCGGGCCGAGGAGCGCGAGCAGCGAACCGCGGGCGACCGAGAAGGACAGACCGTCGACGGCGACGGTCGAGCCGTAGCGCCGGACGAGACCATCGACCACGAGAGCGTCGTCGACGCCGGCGGCCCGGGACGGGGTCGGGGCACCGTCGGGGGCGCGCCGGGTCCCGGCGGAGAGGCGCGCGGACGATGCGCTGTCGGCAGACACGATTGCCCAGGATAGGCGGAGCGTGGGGCGGCCCGGTCGTCCGGCGAGCGGCGACGGTCGGGCCGCGACGCCGGTGTCCGGGTCGATCCCCCGGGGAGGGCCGGTGGACGAAGCCGGGCGCGCAGTCCGGCTCGGGCGGGCGCCGGGGTCTCGTTGGCGTGAGGTCACCGGTCCGGCCCGGGGGGACCGACCGCGTGACGGACACACTGCGTCCATCAGATCGTGGTCAGGCGGTCGGTGGGGCGCGGGTGGGGGTGCGGTGTCGGATCCGACTCGGCCCGGGACGGGGCGGCCGCTCAGCCCGGCCGACCGGTCGATCCTGGCGCTGGAGACCGGCGCCGTCGTCGGGCACACGGTCAAGATCGTGGAGCTGGGCGGCCGGGTGACGGCGGCCGAGGTGGCCGGACGGATTCGGGACCGACTGCCGGGTGCCCCGTCGCTGGCCACCCGACTGACCGGGTGGCCCGATGCGCCGCGCTGGACCCCGGATCCCGGGGCGGACGTGGACACCCAGGTGACCGCGGTCGCGCCGATGGACGGGTCGGACGGGTGGGACGAGCACCGGCTCCGCTCGCAGGTGGCCGAGCTGTTCGTACGTCGACTGGACCGGTCCCGCCCGCTGTGGCACGTGGCGGTGGCCCCGTTGTCCGGCGGCCGCACCGCGCTGATCTGGCGGCTGCACCACGCTCTGGCCGACGGGATGACCGCCGTGCGGTGGGCCGCTCACCTGTTCTGGGACGACCCCCCGCCCGCCCCGGAGTCGGCATCGGGGACCGCATCGTGGACCGACCGGCCGGTCCCGGAAGCGGCCGGCAGCCCGCGACCCCCGCGCCGGACGGACACGGTGGGCCACTGGGCGGGCACGGCCGCGGCGACCGGCGCGTCGCTGGTCGGCTTCCTGGCTCGGGAGGTACCGGTCGGTGGGGCGCCCTCACCGTTCGACGGGCCGGTGTCGGCGAACCGGGGGGTCGGCTGGGTCCGGGTGCCGCTGGCCACACTCAAGGCCGCCGCCCACCGCATCCCCGGGGCCACGGTGAACGACGCGCTGCTGGCCGCGGTGGCGGGGGGCCTGCGGTACTGGCTCACCGGGCACGGTCGCGCCGCGACCGACCTGCCGGTCCGGGTGCCGGTCAGCCTGCATCCCGAGCCCGGCTCGGGCTGCGTCGACGCCGGCAACGCCGACTCCTTTTTCACGATCGCCCTGCCCGTGCATCTGAGCGATCCGGCTGAACGGCTGCGGATCGTCGCGGGCCAGACGTCGGTGCGCAAGCATGCGCAGGACGCGCGGCGGGAGGATGCGATGACCCGGTCCCTCGAACGGTTCGACGCGACCCTCGGTCGGTTCGTCGACGGGTGGCGCACCGACCCCCGGCGGTTCGCGCTGGCCGTGTCCAACATCCCCGGTCCCCGCCAGCCGGTGACGGTGCTGGGTCACCCGGTCACCGGTCTGACGACGCTGGCGGAGATCGGCGAGCGGCACGGTCTGCGGGTGGCGGCGATCTCCTGCCACGACGCCCTCACCATCGGCTTCTGCGCCGATCCGGTGGTGGTCCCCGAGGTGCAGGTGCTGGCCGACGCCACAGCGGCGGCGCTGCGGGAAATGTTGGCCTGACAGCGGTCTCGCGACGCGAAACGTCGACGCCAGGGTC
Organism: Nakamurella flava; assembly: GCF_005298075.1. NCBI lineage: Bacteria > Bacillati > Actinomycetota > Actinomycetes > Nakamurellales > Nakamurellaceae > Nakamurella > Nakamurella flava. The sequence goes on along the minus strand of NZ_SZZH01000001.1, from coordinate 965,320 downwards.
AGCCGGTCACCCGGTCCAGCATGTCGGTCAGCCGACCGACGGCTCCGCCGATGCCGAACTCGGCGACCAGTGCCGCGAGTCGGTCCGGGTCGGCCGGGGCGGCGGGGAGCCGGTCGTCCCGGTCCAGTTCGACGGGGGCGTCCACGGCGACCCGGGTGACCTGGCCGGCGACCTGCAGGTAGGCGCGGGCCGGGGCCAGCTTGGCCCGCTGCGGTCTGGTCAGCCGGGGATCGTCGGAATCCAGGGCGGCGACCAGGGCCTCGAGGGACCCGAAGCGACCGATCAGGGTGGCGGCGGTCTTCTCGCCGACGCCGGGGACGCCGGGCAGACCGTCGGACGGGTCGCCGCGCAGGGCGGCGAAGTCGGCGTAGCAGCCGGGCGGGATGCCGTAGCGGGCGGCGACGTCGGCGGGCGTGTAGACGGCGGCCTTGCTCATCCCGGCCCCGATGTAGCGGACGGCCACCGGGGGTGGGCCGTCGGTGGCGACCTGGAACAGGTCACGATCGCCGGTGACGACCTCGACCGGGTCCTGCTGCTCCCGGGCGGCCAGCGCGCCGATGACGTCGTCGGCCTCGTGGTGCGGCGCGCCGGCCGTGGCCAGACCGATCGCGGCCAGCACCTCGAGCAGCACCGGCACCTGCGCACTCAGGTCGTCCGGGGCGTCTTCGACATCCAGACCGACGACCGCGACCCCGGCGCCCACGGGCGCGTCGGCCAGGGCCTCGGGGGACAGCTCGGCCGGGTCGAGCACCCGGTGGGTCTTGTAGGTGGGGATGAGCTCGACCCGCCAGGCGGGCCGCCAGTCCAGGTCCAGGCAGGCGACCGCGCGGGTGGGACGGGCGTCGCCGATGACCCGGGCGAGGATGTCGAGGGTGCCGCGGATCGCGTTGACCGGCCGTCCGTCGGGGGCTTTCACCGACGACGGGACGGCGTAGAACGCCCGGAAGTAGATGCCGGCCAGGTCGAACAGCTGCAGCATGGGCCGGACGCTACCCGCCGCCCGGTCAAACGTGATTGTTCTCGCCGGCCGGTTCGTCGCGGATCCCGGTGCTCGTCCGTTTTGTCCGTCCGGCGCTGCGAGAATTGTCGATCATGAGCGCAACCCCCACCCGCACCGTCACCGCCGACATCACCCTGGATGTCCAGCAGCCCGGCCGCATCGTCTTCCAGGTCGCCGTCGCCCACGCCCCCGGCCTGTCCGTCGACGAGACCCTCACCATCACCGTCGACGACGCCCCGGTCACCCCCACCGAGATCGTCGGCCGCACCGGAACCCGCTTCCATGTCCTGGAGCAGCCGCCGGTCGGCGCCCTGGCCCTGTCCTACAGCGCCACCGTGCAGGGCCGCGCCGAGGCCCCGGAGGTCCTGGACCACGAGCTGATCGAGTACGCCCGTCCCAGCCGTTACGCCGAGTCCGACACCCTGGCCGCCGTCGCCCAGCGCGAGTTCGGGTCGATCGAGGACCCGGCCGAACTGCTCGGCGCCGTCGCTGCCTGGGTCGGCGGCCACCTGTCCTACGTGTCGGGCAGCAGCGACCCGATCGACGGCGCCGTCGACACCTATCTGCTCGGGCAGGGCGTCTGCCGCGACTACGCGCACCTGGTCATCGCCCTGCTGCGGGCCCGCAGCGTGCCGGCCCGCCTGGTCGCGGTCTACGCGCCCGGCCTGTCGCCGATGGACTTCCACGCGGTCGCCGAGGCCTACGTCGACGGCGGTTGGCACGTGGTCGACGGGACCCTGCTGGCCCCGCGCTCGACCCTGCTGCGCATCGCCACCGGTCGGGACGCCGCGGACACCGCTTTCACCGACGCCCTCGGTGGTGGCATCGTCTTCGGGCAGTCCACCGTCACCGCCGTCGTCGAGGGTGACCTGCCGAACGACGACCCGCGGAAGCTGGTCACCCTGGGCTGAGCGAGCCCACGGTCGACACCGATGAGTCGACATCGATGAGTCGACACCGATGAGTCGACGGGCCCGGGCCGGTCCATCCCCCTGACCAGCCCGTCGACGCATCGCCCGGAGGTTCCCGTGTCCGCTGTCCGCCCCGACCACCCGCCCCTGACGAGCGCCGACTGGGACCACCGGCTGGGTGCCCTGCTCGACCCGGACGCACCTGGCGCGGCGGCCCGCGGGGTCGCCCCCGGGTCGGCGTGGTGGGTGGGCGGGGTCGACGGTCCGCTGAGCCGGGGGGCCGTCGGCCGGCAGGGCACCGATCGGCGGGACGCGTCGATCAGCGTCCACACGCCGTTCCGGTGGTCGTCGGTGACCAAGCCGGTGGTCGCTGCGCTCGCGTTGGCCCTGCTGGACGAAGGCACCCTGACGCTCGACGCCCCGGTCGACCGGTGGCTGCCGGAGTTGGCCGACCGGCGGGTGCTCAGCGAGCCCCTGACCCCGGACACCGACGTGGCCACCGCGGGTACCGTGCCGGCCCGGCGGCCCATCCTGGTCCGCGACGTGCTGGAGTTCCGGCTCGGCTGGGGGATGGACTTCACCGGTCCCTGGCCCGATCCGCTCCTGGTCGCGATGGCCGGGGCCGGGCTGGCCGCCGGACCCCCCGCCCCGCAGGTCAACCCCGAACCGGACGAGTGGCTGCGGCGGCTCGGCCGTTTCCCGCTGGCCCGCCAGCCGGGGGAGCAGTGGCGGTATCACACGGGGGCCAGCGTCCTGGGGGTGCTGCTCGCCCGGGCCGGCGGCGCTCCGCTGCCGGAGCTGCTGCAGCGGCGTGTCCTGGGCCCGGTCGGGATGACGGGGACCGCGTTCTGGGCCGACGCCGACCGGCTCGGCCCGCACTGGGCTCCGGCTGCCGGCCCCGACCCCCGGACACCGGCCCTGGCCTGCTACGACCCGGCCGACGGGCAGTGGTCGCGGCCGCCCGCGTTCCCGGACGCCGGTGACGGACTGGTCGGCCCGGTGGACGACCTGGCCGCCCTGGCCCGGACCCTGCTGGCCGGCGGGGTCACCCCGGACGGGCGACGGGTGCTCTCCACCGGCGTGGTCGCCGCGGCGACCCGCAGCCGGATCGGTCCCATCGACCAGGACGGCGCCGGCTGGGGGCTGGGGATGGGGGTCCGGCACAGTGCGACGCCGGACGGTCGATCGGCCGGCAGCTTCGGCTGGGACGGCGGGATGGGGGCCTCGTGGTGGGTCGACCCGACCACCGGGCGCATCGGCGTGCTGGCCACCAACCTCCTGTGGTCCTCGCCACAGCCGCCGCCGGTGTTCGGTGAGTTCTGGTCGCTGGCCTTTGGCGGTTCGATCTGACCGTCCGGAGCGGCCAGGCCGGAGAGCCTGCGGCTGGACACGGTTGATCACGACACGTGCTGTTGTCCGGCGGCCGTCCGACCGCAGGATCCGAGCGGCGGGACCGCCCGGCCGCCGTCTAGGCTCCCGACATGCTTTCCGATCAGCAGACCGGTGCCGTCGCCGAGCAGGACGTCAGCGCGAGCCGCGAGCCCGGACCGGCGACGCTGGCGGATCGGCTCGCCCGGCTGGCCGGGCAGGCCCGGGTCATCGGCGCCGACGTCGTCCTCGTGGCCCCCGGGGCCGATCTGCACTACTTCGCCGGCCACTCGGTCGGCTCGCACGAGCGGCTGACCTGCCTGGTCGTCCCGGCCGACGGTGAACCCGCGCTGCTGGTTCCCACCCTGGAACGCCCGGGGTGGACCGGCTCCCCGATCGAGGCGATGGGCGTGCCCATCGGCACGTGGACGGACGGGGCCGACCCCTATCGCACCCTGGTCGAGCTGTTCCGGGACGGCACCCGGGTCATCGCCGTCGACGACCACATGCCGGCGGTGCACGCGGTGAACGTCCGCGACGCGGTCCCCGGCGCCGAACTGGTACTGGCGGGGGAGGCGATCGGCGAGCTGCGGATGCGCAAGGGCCCCGACGAGGTCGACCAACTGGCCGCCGCCGGCGCCGCCATCGACCGGGTGCAGCGCCGGGTCGGTGAGTGGCTCCGGCCGGGGCGCACCGAGAACGAGATCGCCGCGGACATCGCCGCCGCAATCGTCGCCGAGGGCCACGCCCGGCCCGACTTCGTCATCGTCGGTTCCGGTCCCAACGGCGCCAGCCCCCACCACGAGGCCTCGGACCGGGTCGTGCAGGCCGGTGACCTGGTCGTCGTCGACATCGGCGGCCCGTTGCCGACCGGCTACTTCTCCGACTGCACCCGCACCTATCTGGTGGGGTCGCGGGCCGACGCCGACCCGGAGGCGGTGGCCGTCTACGAGATCGTCCGCGCCGCGCAGGCCGCCGGGGTCGCGGCGGTGCGGCCGGGGGCGACGGCGGAGTCGATCGACGCCGCCTCCCGCGCGGTCATCACCGAGGCCGGGTACGGCGAGTACTTCATCACCCGCACCGGCCACGGCATCGGCCTGGAGGTGCACGAGCACCCGTACATGGTCGCCGGCAACGTCCGGCCGCTGGAGCCGGGCATGGCCTTCTCCGTCGAACCGGGCATCTACCTGCCCGGCCGGTTCGGGGTCCGCATCGAGGACATCGTCGTGGTCGGCGCCGACGGTCCGGTGCTGATGAACAACGCACCGACCGAGCTCGTCGAACTCCCCGCCTAGGCCTGCGTCAGCCGTGAGAGGACAGCACATGTTGGAGGAGCTCGACGCCCGGATCGCCGAGGTCCTGGCCGCGGACGGCCGGTGCAGCTTCACCGATCTCGCCGAGAAGGTGGGACTGTCGGTGTCGGCGGTGCACCAGCGGGTGCGTCGGCTGGAGAAGCGGGGCGTCATCCAGCGGTACACCGCCGTCCTGGACCACGAACAGCTGGGGCGGCCCTTGACGGCGTTCGTGTCGTTGACCCCCATCGACCCGGCGGCCCCGGACGACTACCCGCAGCTGCTGGCCGTCCTGCCCGAGATCGAGTCGTGCTACTCGGTGGCCGGGGTCGAGTCCTACATCGTCAAGGTGCGGGTCGGCTCGCCGACCGAGTTGGAGGCCCTGCTGGCCACCATCCGCACCACGGCCGGGGTGTCGACCCGGACGACGGTGGTGCTGTCCACCCCGTACGAGCAGCGCGCCGTGCCGTGCCCACCGGGGACGACCGGCAGCTGAGGTCGGCGTGATGTGATCGGCGGGTGACCGAGCACGCACCCGCCGACCGCGACCGGATCGTCGACGTCCTGCACGGCGTCGAGATCGCCGACCCCTACCGCTATCTCGAGGACCCGGACGACCCGCGCACGCAGGCGTTCGTGCAGGCCCAGAACGCCGTGAGCCGCCCGCACCTGGCCGGGTTGGCCGCCGGGCCGGCGTTCCGGCAGCTGACGACCACGCTGCTGACCGCGCCGCGGCGGGGGGTGCCGTGGGAACGGGGTGGCCGGTACTTCGTCGTCGCCAACCCCGGGGACCTCGACCAGGACCAGCTGTTCACCGCCGACTCGCTGGACGATCTGCTGACCGCCCCGCGGCTGCTGCTCGACCCGAACACGCTCTCCACCGACGGCACCGTGGCGTTGACCGCGGCCCGGGTCAGCCCGGACGGCGCCCTGCTGGCCTACGCGCTGTCCGAGGGTGGTTCGGACTGGCAGTCGATCGCCGTCCGCGACATCGCGACCGGGCTGGACCGGCCCGACCGGCTGACGTGGGCGAAATGGGTGGCCCCGACCTGGCTCCCGGACTCCTCGGGGTTCCTGTACTGGCGGTACCCGGCGCCCGCCACCGCCGCGAACGACGGTGCCGTGGGGTCGGCGGCGCTGACCGAGGCGATGCCCGCCGGTGAACTCGTGCACCACCGGCTCGGGGACGACCAGGACGCCGACACGCTGGTGTGGTCCGATCCCGAGCACCCGGAATGGATGGCCGGCCCCTGGGTGGCGCCGGACGGTCGCTGGCTCGTGCTGACCACCAGCCCGGGCACCGACTCCCGGACGACGATCTCCGCCCACCGCCTGACCACCCCACCCGACGGCACGCCCGTGGCCATCGACCCGTCCCCGGTCGTGGTGGTCGGGGAGCTGGCCGACGCGCACACCGTCGTCGGCAGCGACGGCGACCAGTTGTTCCTGCGCACCGAACGGGACGCCCCCCGCGGCCGGCTGGTCCGCGTCGACCTCGCCGACCCCGACGCCCCCTGGACCGGGCTGGTGGACCAGCACGAGCAGGACGTCCTGGTCGACGCCTCACCGACCGCCGAGGCCTTCGTCCTGACCTGGTCCAGCGACGCCGCCCACCGCATCGAGCTCGTCGACCGGGACGGCGCGTCTCTGACCTGGCCCGACCTGCCCGCACCGGTCGCCGTGCTGGCCGTCAACACCCGCGCGAACAGCCCGGAGATCTTCGTCGGGCTGGGCTCGTTCACGGCGTTCTCCCGTCAGTACCGGTTGGACGCCACGACTGGCTACCAGCCGGAGTTGCTGGCCCCGCCCGGCGATCGACCGGACCTGCCGGAGACGGTGGTCCAGCGACGGTCGGGACGGTCGGCCGACGGCACTGCCGTCCCCATGACGGTGATCCGCCGGGCCGACCTGCCGGCCGGCCCGTCACCGACCCTGCTCTACGGCTACGGCGGGTTCGACGTGCCCATCCTGCCGGGCTTTTCGGCCCTCTTCGGCGCCTGGGTGGCGGCCGGCGGCACCCTGGCCGTCGCGAACCTGCGGGGCGGCGGCGAGTTCGGCGCGGACTGGCACACCGCCGGCATGCTCCACCACAAGCAGCGGGTGTTCGACGACCTGTACGCCTGCGCCGAGGCGCTCATCGCCGACGGCACCACCACGCCGGAGCAGCTCGCCGTGCACGGCCGGTCCAACGGCGGACTGCTGGTCGGGGCGGCGATGACCCAACGCCCGGAGCTGTTCGCCGTGGCCCTGCCGACCGTCGGTGTCCTGGACATGCTCCGGTTCCACCTGTTCACCATCGGGTGGGCCTGGATGAGCGAGTACGGCTCACCGGACGACCCGGACGATTTCGCCGTCCTGCACGCCTACTCCCCGCTGCACCGGCTCCGCGAGGGCACCCGGTACCCGGCGACCCTCATCTGCACGGGTGATCACGACGACCGGGTGGTGCCGGCGCACTCCCTGAAGTTCGGCGCCGAGCTGCAGCGCTGCCAGGCCGGACCGGGTCCGGTACTGCTGCGCATCGACACCCGGGCCGGGCACGGCGCCGGTAAGCCGGTGTCGGCGCTGGCCGAGGAGCACGCCGATCAGTTGGCGTTCGCCGCCGAGTACACCGGTCTGGTGCCGAGGGGGTAGCCGCCCCGCGGTCCCGTGGCCGCGTTGCGGCGTGACGGCGCGGCCACGGGGAATAGTCGACGCAGGCGGGAGGTTAGCGCCGGTAATGACCCGACCGGAGACAGGAACGGATTCCCGCATGACCTCTTCCGCACCCCCGGTCGCGCCGTCCCGGTCGACGGGCATCGGTCTGCGGTCCGAGCGCGGTCCCATCCTGCTGTCGCTCATGCTGTCGACGTCGCTCGTCGCGCTGGACTCCACCATCATCGCCACGGCGATCCCGTCCACCGTCGACGACCTCGGCGGGTTCACGCAGTTCCCGTGGTTGTTCTCGATCTACCTGCTGGCGCAGGCGGTCTCGGTGCCGATCTACGGCAAGCTGGCCGACGTGGTCGGCCGCAAACCGATCATGCTGCTGGGCATCGCGCTGTTCCTCGCCGGCTCGATCCTGTGCGGCCTGGCTTGGAACATGACGGCGCTCATCGTGTTCCGCGCGATCCAGGGCCTCGGCGCCGGCGCCGTGCAGCCGATGAGCATCACCATCGCCGGCGACATCTACACGCTCACCGAGCGGGCCCGCAGCCAGGCCTACCTGGCCAGTGTCTGGGGGATGTCCGCGGTCGTCGGCCCCGCCCTGGGCGGGTTGTTCGCCGAACATCTGTCCTGGCGGTGGATCTTCTGGATCAACATCCCGCTGTGCGTGCTGGCCGGCTGGATGCTCTGGCGGCGGTTCCACGAGAACGTGACCCGGGTCCGGCGGTCCATCGACTACGCCGGCGCCACCACCCTGACGGTCGGGTCAGCGCTGCTCATCCTGGGCCTGCTGGAAGGCGGGCAGGCGTGGGCGTGGACGTCGCCGATCAGCATCGTGGTGCTCACCGTCGGGGTGCTGGCCATCGTCGCGTTCGTGCTCCTCGAGAAGAGGGCCGCCGAGCCGGTGTTGCCGCTGTGGGTGCTGCGGCGTCGGATCCTGGTGGCCGCCTCCCTGGTGTCGCTGCTGGTCGGGGCGGTGCTGTTCGGCCTGACCACCTACGTGCCGACGTTCGCGCAGGACGTGCTGGGCGCCACCCCGGTGGTCGCCGGGTTCGCCCTGGCCACCCTGACGATCGGTTGGCCGATCGCGGCGTCCCTGTCCGGGCGGCTCTACCTGCGCTGCGGGTTCCGCGTCACCGCGATCATCGGCAGTGTCCTGGTCGTCGCCGGGTCGGCCGTCAGCATCACGTGGGGGGTCGGGACCTCGCTCTGGTCGCTGGCTCTCGGTTGCTTCGTGGTCGGTCTGGGCATGGGCCTGGTGGCGAGCCCGTCGCTCATCGCTGCCCAGAGCAGCGTCGGGTGGGGCGATCGGGGGGTCGTCACGGCGACGTCGATGTTCGCGCGCTCGATCGGCAGTGCGGTGGGGGTGGCGGCGTTCGGCGCGATCGTCAACGCCGGCATCGGGGCAACCCCGACCGGTCCGGAACTGGCGGCGGCCACCCACGGCGTGTTCATCGCCGGGGCAGTCCTGTCGGTGGTGATGGCGGCCGCGGTGCTGCTCCTGCCGGGGGGTCGGCCCGACACCGAGTCCCATGAGGTTGCATCGGACCCGGCGGCGACCGGCTGATCCACTCGTTTCGCGATCTTCGTTCTTCGGCTTCACCTGTTCGGGTGGTAGGGCTGGGGCATCCGGGTCAGCCTGGCGGCCGCTCGTGTGGCTCAGGGGGGCGCTGGGCAGTCGAATGCTGTCGAATCGTGACCTGAACATCCAGTTTCTGGTCTGACGGTGTGGTCGACTGGGCCCGGGCGGGTGTCGTACCGCGGCCCAGTGGGGCGTCGTCGGCGATGGCGACGTCGGTCGATGTCAGGCGCGGACGCGCGTCTGGGGAGGAGTGTCGGTGAAGCGCAGCACGATCGGACTTGTCGGAGCGGCCGCCGCAGGAGCGTTGTTCCTGGCCGGATGCGGATCGTCGGGGGGAACCGCCGCCAGCAGCACCTCGACGCCGGCCACGACGGCCGCGACGAGCAGCTCGATGATGTCGTCGCCCTCGAGCAGCATGTCCGAGGACATGACGATGTCGACCCAGATCTCGCCGACGGGGACGGCCACGACCGTGGGTGGGGACGTGACCGAGCTCGACGCCCAGTCGGTGACCTGGTTCCAGACGTTCTGTGGTGGCTTCAGCGGCCTGGCCGATCTGGAGACCAAGGCGCAGAGCATCTCCACCCCGGCGCAGGCCGGCGAGCTGCTCGGCACCCTGGGTCAGGCCTTCACCGAGACCGGCCAGAAGCTGCAGAGCGTGCCGCCGCCCACCTTCGAGGGCGGCGATCAGCTCGCGGCCACCTCGCAGGAGGTCTTCAACAAGGTCGGACCGGCGTTCACCGAGTTCGGTCAGCAGGCGGCCACGATCGACCAGAACGACCAGGCGGCCCTGCAGAAGTTCGGCACCGACTTCCAGCAGCAGCTGAGCAGCCTGAAGGATGTCCAGAACATCCAGCTCAGCGACAGCGTCAAGGCGGCGGCCGAGAAGCAGGTGCCCGAGTGCGCGACCCTGGCCAAGCTGGGATCCGGCTCGAGCGCGGGGGCTTCCGCGGCGCCGAGCAGCTGATCGGTGTGACACCGGCCGGCACTTTGCCGGCTCGTATCGGGGGCGGGACATCACGACGATGTCCCGCCCCTGGTGTGTTCGCGGTCCGGTCGCGGTCCTACGGTCGCGACGTCGCTGGTGCCGCCACCCCGGAGGGCGGCGTGTGCCCACGGCCGCTCGACTCGTGATCAACTGGTCGGCCCGCGAGACCCGCGGGACGGGTGGCCGCGTCGGCGGCGACCCGCGGTGACGGCTTCGAGGACGCCGGGAACAGGAGTGGTGTCACGTGAAGGCACGGACGACCGGACTGACCGGAGTCATGGCGGCGGGAGCGTTGCTGCTGGCGGCGTGCGGCTCCGGTGGCGGTACGGCCGCGACGACATCGGCCGGTGCGCCGCTGACCACGTCGGCGGTGAGCACCACCAGCGCGTCGGCGGCGCCGTCGTCCTCGGCGGGCGGGGACGTGCAGCTCGACGGTCAGACGATCTCCTGGTTCACCACCCTGTGCTCGGGGCTGACGTCCCTGAACCAGCTGCAGGGGACCGGCAGCGTCACCTCGACGGCGCAACTGGGCACCCTGCTCACGTCGACCGGTGACGCGATCAACCAGACCAACGCCGCGTTGGCCGCCAAGCCGGCGCCGACCTTCGACGGTGGTGAGGCGTTCGCGGCGCAGGCCGACAAGGCGCTCGGCACCTTCGGGGCGACTCTCACCGAATTCGGTCAGCGCGCGTCGGCGCTGCCGGCCGGCGATCAGGCCGCGGCCACACAGTTCGCGCAGGACTTCCAGGCGGCGGCCGCGAACTTCAACTCGCTCGGTGCCGGCGTCAAGCTGGACCCGGCGATCGAGAAGGCCGTCGTGGCCCAGGCTCCCGGTTGTGACGTGCTGGCCAGCACGGTCGGGGCCGGTCGAGGGTCGTCCTCCTCGGCGACCAGTGCGGCGCCGACCAGCTGAGCCCCCGGACGGGGCGGTCACGGCTTGCTGGTGGCCGCCCCTCCATCACGGGTCAGGAGCGGTAGCGGCCGCGCAGCTGATCGTCGTCCAGCCACCAGGGCGCGGTCATCGCCGGCGCATCCGGATGGCTGCGCCCGACGGTGGTGGGGTCGGCTTCTGCGTCCCCGGAGGTCAGCGCAGCGGCGAGGGCAGCGTCGCGGGCGTCGAGATCGGCGTCGATGAGCGCGGCCTCGGCGGCGTCGGCCCGCATCCACCGCGTGGTCACCAGGACGAGGAACGGCAGGTCGAGAGCCTCCGCCACCGCCCACAGGATCGCTCCGGCGGTGTGCTGGTCGTCCAGGGCGGCCGGCGCCCAGGTCGGGTGGCTGGCGGCGAAGTGGGTGAGCGTGAGATGCGGGTCGAAGGTCAACGCGGCGCCCGGGAACGCATCGAGGAGGAGTTCGATGACCCCCACGCCGAGGGCCAGTCCGACGGCCATGGCCGATCGGCGGTCGTCGCGGTCGACGAGCGGCAGCGCGATGAGCGCCCCCAGGCCCAGCAGCAGCAGGTGCAGGGCCCAGCCGGCCCCCGGTGACTGCAGGGCGAACGCCCCCAGGCCGCCGAAGAACAGCAGCGCGGCCAGGATCGGGACCAGCAGCGGCCCGACCAGGGGGTGGCCGAGAATCCGTACGGGGCGGCTGCGGAGCATCCGCAGGGCCTTGCTCTGCTCCCCGGACGTCCGCCGGAGCAGGGCCAGCGGTTGACCGGCCAGCACGATGATCGGGATCACCAGGAGCAGCAGGAGCTGTTGGGTGGTCCACACCCACATCAGCTGTCCGGACCGGGCCTGCAGGAACCCGCAGCTGGTCCAGATCGCCGCGGCGAGCCCGAGCGCCACGAACATGTCGTGTCGTACGGGCCAGGGCAGCCCGACGGACCGGCCCCGGCGTCGGGCCCGCAGATACCCGACCGCGACGAGCAAGGTGACCGCCAGGGTCACCCAGTCGATCCGCCACTCGGTGGCCAAATCGGTCCAGGCGGGTGGGGTCTGCGGGTCGATCACCGACCCATCATGCTCCCGCCCGGGGTGGGGTCGGTCAGCGCGCTGCGGCGGCCTTCAGGTCCGGCGCCGTCCGGTAGATGATCTCGACCGCAGCCGCACCGACCGCCCCGACGAGCGCGGACTGCCACAGCAGCGTGGGGGTCAGGGAGAAGTCGAAGAAGTCGCGGGCCAGCGGCACGATGAACGCCAGCGCGGCCAGCGCCACCATCGAGCCGACCAGCGCGGCCTTCCAGGGCCGGAACGGTCGGGCCAGCACCACCAGGATCCAGAACGCCGTGATGAGCAGGGCCAGCGTGGCGGCACTGGACGGCAGGAAACACGCCACGTCGACCGGGATCTCGCTGCCGCCGCGGGTCCGCACCGCGCACTGCGCGGCCGGGGGAGCGACGACGGTGGTCCGGGCCAGCAGATACGACACGATCACGACGAGGCCGGCGACCGCACCGGCCGGCACGGCGAACCGCAGCACCCGCCGCAGGAACCCCGGGACGTAACGTCGCTTGTTCGGGCCGAGCGCGAGGAAGAACGCAGGGATGCCGATGGTCACGGCGGAGACCAGGGTCAGGTGCCGGGGCAGGAACGGGAACGGCAGGGTGAAGAGGGCGGCCGTGACGATGGCGATGAGGCTCATCACGTTCTTGGCCACGAACAGGTTGGCGACCCGTTCGACGTTGCCGATCACCCGCCGGCCTTCGGCCAGCACCGAGGGCATGTGCGAGAAGCGTCCGTCCAGCAGCACCAGTTGCGCGACCGCTTTGGTGGCCTGCGCGCCGTTGCCCATGGCGACGCCGATGTCGGCGTCCTTGAGGGCCAGCGCGTCGTTGACGCCGTCGCCGGTCATCGCCGCCACGTGCCCGTTGCGCTGCAACGCCTGCACCAGGGCCCGCTTCTGCTCGGGCGACACCCGGCCGAACACCGTGGTGCGCTCGGCGATCTCGCGGAGCTCCTCCGGGTCGTCGCCGATGGTGCGGGCGTCGACGACAGTGTCCGGCGGCACGTCCAGGCCGACGCGGCGGGCGATGGCGGCGACGGTGGTCGGGTTGTCGCCGGAGATGATCTTGATGGCGACGCCTTGGTCCTTGAAGTAGTCCAGCGTCTCCTGCGCGTCCGGGCGGACCTGCTCGGTGAGGGTGATCAGCGACCGGGGGCGCACCCCGTCGGGCAGTGTCGCCCCGTTCGGGGCGGCGTCGGTGTGGGCCAGCAGCAGCACCCGGCGGCCGGTGGTGGCCAGCTCGGCGACCCGGTCGCGCAGCGGGTCGCCGGCGTCGAGCAGCACGTCCGGCGCCCCGAACACGATGGTGCCGCGCCCGGCGAACGCCGCGCAGCTCCACTTGCGAGCGGAGTTGAAGGCGACCGTCTCCGTGCGCTCCCACCCCTGCGGAGCGGGCAGGGCGCTCCCGAGGGCTTTGAGGGTGCCGTTGGCGTTGCCGTCGTCGGCCAGCGCCCCCAGCGCCTGGCACACCTGCTCGGTCGTCCACCGGTCACCGTCCGGACCGACCGGTTCGACGCCCTCGTAGGCGATCTCGCCGACGGTGAGCGTTCCGGTCTTGTCCAGGCAGACGACGTCGACGCGGGCCAGGCCTTCGACGGCGGGCAGTTCCTGCACCAGCACCTGCTGGCGGGTCAACTGCACGGCGGCCAGCAGGAACGCCACCGACGTCAGCAGCACCAGGCCCTCGGGGACCAGCCCGACCAGGCCGCCGGTGGATCGGATGACCACCTGTTGCCAGCCCTGCTCGCCGATCGCCCGCCACTGCGACCACAGCTGCAGCGGCAGGGCCAGGGCGATGATCCAGGTGATGTACTTGAGCAGCTTGTTGACCGACTCCTGGATCTCCGAGCGGGTCCGGGTGAACTTCTTGGCCTCGGCGGCGATCTTGTTGATGTAGGCGTCCGGGCCGACCGCGGCGGCCACGAAACGGCCGGTCCCGGCGACCACGGTGGTCCCCGACCGCACCTCGTCACCCGGCGCCTTCGGGATGGCGTCGGCCTCGCCGGTGAGGTTCGACTCGTCGATCTCCAGGCCGGCGGTCGACAGCATCCGGCCGTCGGCGGGCACCTGGTCGCCGGTGCGCAGTTCGATCAGGTCGTCGAGAACGACGGCGGTGGTGGCGATCTCGACCGGTTCACCGTCCCGGACGACCACCGTGGTGGGGGAGTTGAGCAGGGCGAGCCGGTCCAGTTTCCGCTTCGCCAGGTATTCCTGCACGATGCCGATCGCCGAGTTCACGACCAGCACGACCCCGAACAGACCGTCGGCCAGCGAACCGGTGATCAGGATCAGGACGAACAGAGCACCCAGAATGGCGTTGAACCGGGTGAACACGTTGGCCTGGACGATCGCCCACAGCGACCGGGACGACGCCTGACTCGTCGCGTTGACCTGTCCGCGGGCCTGCCGTTCGGCCACCTGGGCGGCCGTCAACCCGATCGCGGGGTCGGTCGGTGCCGTTCCGGTCAGGACGGCACTGGTCGAATCGGGCGTCATGCTCACCGGCCCACTGTGACAGATGGGGTTGCGCCCCGGTCAGATGTCCTGCCCGAACAGGTGAGTGTGGTTGACCCCCGGGCCGGGAGCCGCCACGGCGCCGTGACCGGCCGGGCCGCGAGTTTGCTTGACTGGCACCGGTGAGCACCATCCTGTTCCGCAACGGCCGCGTCCACACCCCCGCCGACCCGGAAGCGACCGCCCTGGCCGTCACCGACGGGGTCGTCAGTTGGGTGGGCGGCGAACACGCCGTCTCCGTCGTCACCGACCCCGACCGCGTCGTCGACCTGGACGGCGCGCTGGTCATCCCCGGGTTCGTCGACGCGCACGTGCACACCACCGACGCCGGACTGGCCCTCTCCGGGCTGGACCTGACGGACGCCCCGTCCCTGTCCGCCGCCCTGGACGCCGTCGCCGCGCACGCCCGCCGCCACCCGTCGGGAGTGCTGTGGGGTCACGGCTGGGACGAGACCCGCTGGCCGGAAGGGCGGCCCCCGACCCGCGCCGAGTTCGACCGAGCGGTCGGGCCGGACCGGGCCGCCTTCGTGACCCGCATCGACGTGCACTCCGCGGTGATCAGCTCGACGCTGGCCGCCGCGGTCCCCGAAGGACCGGGCCTGGACGGGTGGAGTGAGGCCGCCCCGGTCCGCCGCGCCGCCCACGCGGCAGTCCGTGCGTTCGCCCGGACCGCCCTGCCGCCGAAGCAGCGATCGGCGGCCCAGGCCGCTTTCCTGCGGCACTGCGCCGCGCAGGGCATCGTCGAGGTGCACGAGTGCGCCGCCGGCGACGCGGCCGGGCGCGCCGATCTCTCGGCTCTGCTGACCGCCCAGTCGGACATCGGCGTTGCGGTGCGCGGATACCTCGCCGCGCCGATCACCGACCCCGCCCAGGCCCCGGCGCTGCTGGCCGACACCGGCGCCGCCGCCCTCGGCGGTGACCTGGTGGTCGACGGCGCCCTGGGGTCCCGGACCGCGGCCCTGTCGTCGCCGTACGCCGACGACCCCGGCACCTACGGGTCGCGGTACCTGACCACCGAGCAGATCACCGACCATCTCGTGGCGTGCACCCGGGCCGGGGTGCAGGCCGGTTTCCACGCCATCGGCGACGACGCCGTCTCCGCCGTGGCCGAGGCGTTCCGGCACGCCGCGGAACGGCTCGACCGCGACGCCCGGGGCGACGGCGGCCCGCCGGGGACCGTCCGGCTGGCGGCCCGGGCCCATCGGGTGGAGCACGCCGAGATGCCCGACGCAGCGGCCATCGACACCTTTTTCCGCTGCGGCGTGATCGCCAGCGTGCAACCGCTCTTCGACGCCCGGTGGGGCGGGCGGGACGGGATGTACGCCCAGCGCCTGGGCGCCGGACGGGCGGCCGGGCTCAACCCGTTCGCCGCGTTGGCCAAGGCCGGGGTCGGGTTGGCCCTGGGTTCGGACGCCCCGGTCACCCCGGCCCGCCCGTGGCTGGCGGTCCGGGCCGCCGTCGCGCACCACACCGCGGGGGCCGGGCTGTCCCCGCGCGCTGCCTTCACCGCCCACACCCGGGGTGGGCACCGGGCCGCCGGCCGGCTGGACCGCGCGGTCGGGACCCTGACCCCGGGGGCGACGGCGTCACTGGCCGTGGTCCGGGCCGGCGCGCTGGTGCGTCCGCAGGCCGACAGTTCGGTGCAGCGCTGGTCGACCGATCCACGGTCCCGGATCCCGCTGCTGCCCGACCTCGGGGACGGCTTCGTCGAGCCCGAGACCGTGCTGACCATGGTCGCCGGGCGGGTCGTGCACGACCGGGGCCTGCTGGGCGGGGCGGACGGCGCCCCGTAGATCGGCCCGCCGGCGGCGGACCGGACGGTGCCCGCCCGTCCGCCACCTACCCTGGTCCGGTGGTCCTCTCGTCCCCGCCGCCGGTCGCCGGTGATGCCGTTCCGCCCGTCTCCGATGGGACCCGGCGGCCGCGACGTACCCGATGGGCGGACCGGGCGCGGGCGCTGCGGGGCAGCGGAGGACTGCGCATCCTCGGCGCGGCGGTCGGCGGGTACGCCGTCAACGACGCCTTCGCCCCGTCCACCCGGTGGTGGCTGGCCCCCCTGGGCTTGGCGCTGTTCGGGCTGGTCACCTGGGGTCGCCGGCTCGGACCGGGGCTAGGGCTGGGTCTGGTCTTCGGGTTGTTCTTCTACGTGCCGCTGCTGTCGTGGACCGGGGTCTACGTCGGACCCATCTCCTACGCCCTGTCGATCGCCGAGGCGCTGCTGACGGCGCTGGTCGGTGGCGCGCTGGCCGTCGCGTCCCGGCTGCACCTGTCCCGGCGCGTCCTGGACCCGGTGGGCCCCCTGACGCCGGGGCCACTACGGGCCTGGCTGTACCCGGTGCTCGCGGCCGCGCTGTGGGTGGCCGGTGAGACGCTGCGGGGCCGGTTCCCGTTCGGTGGTTTCCCCTGGGCCGGGCTGGCGTTCACGCAGGCCGATGGCCCGCTGCTGCCGTCGGCGTCCCTGCTCGGATCGGCCGGCCTGGCCTTCCTGACCGCGCTGGCCGGTTTCGCGCTGACCGTTCCCCTGGTCGCCGCGTCCGCGCTGTTCGGGCCGGGCGTCGATCGTTCGGCGGCCTGGTGCCTGCTGCGCCGGCGCGTCGTCGCCGGATCGGTGCTGCTGGTGCTGGTCGGGTCGGTGGGTCTGGCCGGACGGCTGACGATGGTCGACGCCGCCGAGATCGCCGCTGCCCCGCAGGACGTCATCGCCGTCGTCCAGGGCAACGTCCCCGAGCCGGGCCTGGACTTCAACGCGACCCGCCGGCAGGTCACGAGCATGCACGCCGAACGCACCCACGAACTGGCCGCCGCCGTCCGGGCCGGCACGTCACCGGCGCCGCGGCTCGTCCTGTGGCCCGAGAACTCCTCCGACATCGATCCCTACCGCGACCCGATCGCCGCGGAGATGATCTCCTCGGCCGCCCGCGACATCGGTGTGCCGATCCTGGTCGGCGCGGTGGTGCAGAATGGGACCAAGGCGACCGACGGTTTTTACAACCGCGGCATCGTCTGGGACCCGGTGACCGGTCCCGGCGCCTTCTACGACAAGCGGCATCCCGTGCCGTTCGCCGAGTACATGCCGTACCGCTCGTTCTTCCGCATCTTCAGCGCCTGGGTCGACCGGGCCGGCTACTTCCTGCCGGGGGACCGGCCCGGCAACCTCGACGTCGCCGGCGTCCCGGTCGGGGACGTCATCTGCTTCGAGGTGGTCTACGACGACCTCGTCCGCGACGTCGTCGACGGCGGCGCCCAGGTGCTCGTCGTGCAGACCAACAACGCGACCTTCGGCTACACCGACGAGACCTACCAGCAGCAGGCGATGAGCCGGATCCGCGCCGTCGAACATGGACGCGAAGTGCTCGTCGTCGCCACGAGTGGGGTATCGGCCGTCATCAGACCGGACGGATCGGTCGAATCCACCATCGGTCTGTTCACACCCGGTTATCTCACACCCACCGTTCCGTTACTGACCCGCACCACACCCGGTACGGTGCTCGGGAACGGGGTGGAGTGGAGCCTGACCGTCAGCGCCGCGGTGGTTCTGTTGCTCGGATTCGCGATGGCGCGGTCCGCCGCCCGTCCCGCCGGGAGGACACCGTCCTCCGCACGGAAGCAGTCGACCGGTGACCGGACGACGAGCGCCGTGACGACGACGGATGCCGCGAGAACGACGAAGGAGCAGTAGTGACGTCCGAGCACACCGCGGGTCGGTCCGCCGACACCGCCGCGGACCGCAAGGTCCTGGTGATCATCCCGACCTACCAGGAGCGCGAGAACCTGCCCCGGATCCTGGACCGGCTCCTCGCCGCCGTGCCCACCACCTCGGTCCTCGTCGTCGACGACGGCAGCCCGGACGGCACCGGTGCCTACGCCGACGAACGCTCCGCCGCCGACGAGCGCATCCACGTGCTGCACCGCACCGAGAAGGCCGGGCTGGGCGCGGCCTACGTGGCCGGCTTCGGCTGGGGGCTGGAGCGCGGCTACGACGTCCTGGTCGAGATGGACGCCGACGGCTCGCACGCCCCCGAGCAGCTGCCCCGCCTGCTCGGGGCCCTGGACCACGCCGACCTCGTCCTCGGATCGCGGTACGTCCCCGGCGGGTCGGTCGTCAACTGGCCCAAGCATCGTGAGGTGCTCTCCCGCGGCGGCAACATCTACTCGCGGCTGGCCCTGGGCGTCCACGTGCACGACATCACCGGTGGATACCGCGCTTTCCGCGCCGAGGTGCTCCGCAGCTTCGACCTGGCCGCAGTCGAATCGCACGGCTACTGCTTCCAGGTCGACCTGGCCTGGCGGGCCTTGAACAAGGGCTTCCGGGTCGTCGAGGTCCCCATCACGTTCACCGAGCGCGAGATCGGCACCTCGAAGATGAGCGGCAACATCGTGCGCGAGGCGCTGCTGAAGGTCACGGTCTGGGGTGCGCAGAAGCGGTGGAGCCAGATGCGCTCGCTGGTCGGCCGTCGCTCGCAGCCGATCGCGGCTCCGGACAGCGACCAGCGGTCCGCCACCCACTGATCGAAACGGCCCATGAACGCCGCCGCCCCCGGAACCCTGACGGGTCCGGGGGCGGTCGTTGTTCGCGGGCCGAGCAGCTGGTGTCAGCTGGCGGTGCGGCGGCTCTTGAGCTCGTTCAGCCGCTCATTGAGGATCTCCTCGAGTTCCTCGATGGAGCGACGCTCGAGCAGCATGTCCCAGTGCGTGCGCGGCGGCTTGACCGCCTTGCCCTCGGGCGCGGAACCGTCGACGAGCGTCGACTGCTGGCCATGCATACGGCAATCCCACACCGCGGGCACCTCGGCGTCGTCCGCCATCGGCACGACGAATTCATGATCACGCGGGCAGCGGTAGGTCGCGGACCGGCGGGGCGCCAGGTCATGATTGCGATCCGCCTCGTAGCTGGTGGCGCCGAGGCGGCTGCCGCGCAGGACACGGTCAGCCATGTCGTTCCTTCCTCTGTTGCGGTACATCCCGCACGAAGCGGGTGATGCCGGTCTGATGCCGACCGGCGCGCGGAACCGTAGGTACCGCTACCGGTGAGTAACGCTGGGACCATGCCATTCGTTCCCGGCGACGGCCCGGCCTGTCCGCTCCCCGGGAGGAGCGCAGGCCCGGCGACGCAGCAGAACAGACGCACGAGTGAGGCTCTGGTGGCCTCCACCGAGAAGTTCCCCGTCCGCGGTCCCGACAAGCAGGGTCCGGATGCCGCTCCCCACCCCTGTGCGGCACCGCTCGTAGTGTGACAGGTCCGAACACGTCTGCGGTACCGCGCCACCCGGCCGGGTGGATGCAGGGCCGGCGCCGCCCCGGTCTCCCGTGCGTGAAGGTCAGGTCGGTGGGTCGGCGTCGGGTCCGAGACGCCCGTCGCGGTGGTGACGACGGCAGAGCACCTGGTAGTGGCCCCCGGACGCCACCGGACCGGACACGTCCTCGCCGTCGAAGAGCCCGGCATCGGCCGGCTCGTCCGTGGTGTCGCCCAGGACGACGGTGCTGCCGGTCAACACCCGACGGTGATCAACGACACGCGCATTGAACCGGGCCGGGCGACCGCACCAGCACAACACCTCGACCGGGATGGCGGTCACCGCGTCGGCGATCTCGAACAGCCGCGCCGACGCCGGGAACAGCAGACCCCGGAAATCGGTCGCCAGACCGAAGACGTGGCAGTCGGTGCCGTGCCGGTCGGCCAGCTCGGCGAGCTGGTCGATGTGCGCGGGGGAGAAGAACTGGGCTTCGTCGACCACCACGTAGTCCGCACCGTCGGGTCCCCCCGTCCCCGAGCCGGGGCCCTCACGCCGCACGACGTCGGGGACGAGCTGCCGCAGGTCGTCGTCGTCGCCGACCTCCACCGCGGGGCGGTCCAGACCCAGCCGCGAGGTCACCTGCGGGCCACCGGACCGGTCCAGCCGGGTCAGCAGCACCCCCCGCCGGCCCTGGAGTCGCTGGTTGTAGTCCACCTGTAGGGCCATCGTCGACTTGCCGCAGTTCATCGGTCCGTGGAAGAACCGGACCGACCCGTCCCCCCGTCGCCGCCTCGTCATCCGCGACGCACCACCGCGACGGTCACCGCCAGCTGCCCCGCTGTTGCAGCAGATCCCGCAACACCTCCGGACGGTCGGTCATGATGCCGTCCACGCCGATGTCCAGCAGGTTGCCCATCGCCGCCGGGTCGTCGATCGTCCACGCGTGCACCTCGAGACCGCCGGCGTGCGCGGCTTCCACGAACCGTGGGGTGATCACCGGGATGCCCCGCACCGACGGCGGCACCTGCGCGGACACCGCCAGGGTGCTGATCGAGCGCCCGACCGCCGCGGCCCGGGCGAGCGCGAAGACCTCCCGCGGGGACAGGCAGCTGGCGACGTCCGGGCCGAGGGCGGCCCGCAGGGCGGCGAGCCGCCGATCGGAGAACGAGCCGACGCACACCCGCGACCCGGCGTCGGCGTCGCGGAGGAGGTCCAGCAGCGGCCCCACCGCCCCGGGCGCCTTCGCGTCGATGAGGAACCGCGCGTCCGGCAACGCCGCCAGCAGCTCGTCCATCCGCGGCAACGGGTCCACGCCCCGCACCCGCACGTCGCGGAGCTCGTCGAAACGGCGTCGGGCGATCGGCCCCGACCCGTCGGTGACCCGGTCCAGGGTGGCGTCGTGGAAGGCCACCAGGACGCCGTCCGCGGTGGCGTGGACGTCGGTCTCCAGGTAGCGGTAGCCCTCGTCCCAAGCCCGCTGGAACGCGGCCAGGGTGTTCTCCCGGCCCGCGAGGTCACCGATGTGCCAACCCCGGTGCGCGATGGCCCGGGGACGATGTCCCTCCAGGTACTTCACGGACGTCCCCCGCTCCCCGACAGGACGCCACTGCGTCCCGCGCTCCTGCGGCGCAGTCTGCCAGAGCGCCGATGACCGACCGCGACCACCGTTGCCCGCCTCTCCCGGACGGGGTCGGCGTGCCCCCGCCCCTCGATCGGCCGTACACGTTAGGGTCCGGCCATGGCCCAGACCGCCACGATCAGCCCCCCGGCCCCCACCGGGGTGACGGCCGACGGCGGGCCGGTGACCCGCACCGGTGTGAACGGCCGTGCCCCGGTCCGGTGCCAGTGGTGCGGCCGGGAACTCGGCAACGGCCACGGCGGCGTGGGGCGGCCCCGCATGTACTGCGCGCAGTCCTGCCGGCAACGCGCCTACGAGCACCGGTCGGCGTTGCAGCGGGGTGGTCTGCCGACCGACGCCGTGGTCCTGAGCGCGGCCGAACGCGACGACCTGGCCGACCGGCTCTTCCAGGTGCGGTGTGCCGCCGAGGATGTAGCCACCGCCCTCGCGGAGAAGGCATCGGTGTCCGAGATGCATCTGCTGGTCGGGGAACTCATCGCTGCGGCGCGGGCCGCCGAACGGATCCGTCGGAGCTGACGAGCCCCGGCCGGTTCCCCCCGAGCCTGTCCTGCAGGCGCGATGCGTCGTCCAGGAACAGCGCCGTCCACCACAACCCACACACCGGGCGCCACAGCGTCTCGTCGTCCAGCAGGGCGGGATGACGACGGACCGCCGACAGCACCGTCCGTTCGGCCCGGGCCGGCATCGCGTCGGCCACGGGTGGCAGAGCGTCCCCGGCCGCTGTCCGACGCGCGTGCGGGCCCCCCGCGATGTCCGCCGCCCGGTCCTCGAACCACTGACGCTGGCTGTCGGCGATGTCCCGGAGGGTGGCCCACAGGGGGCGGACGACCTCCGGCAGGGGCCGCACGCCCGGATGATCGGCTCCGCTGAGGATCGCGCCGGCGGTCAACCGCAACCGGTTGGCGGCGTTGGCCGCCAGGGTGACCTGCTCGACCGGCAGACGTCGCGCACCGTGGTCGCCGAGGTACTGGCGGACGGCGTCGTCCAGGCGCGCAGCCGCTTCCGCCGCCAGCGTCTGCTCGGGTGTCCACGGCACCGGCGCGATCGACCCGTTCCGAACGGTCCGCGCCAGGTCGGGCGGCGCCCCCATCGTCTGCACCGCCGCCATCAGGGCCGCCGCCGCCGTGCGATAGGCGTCGGCGAGCGACCGACGCACTTCACCCGCGGCGCCGTGCGGCCACAGAAGTGCGCAGACCACCGCCGCGGCCGCGCCGATCAGCACGTCCTCGATGCGGACCAGACCGATCGACCACCCGACCGGCACCACGATGTTGAACAGCACCATCACCAGCACCGTGAACGCGGTCTGGCCAGCGACGAACGACACCATGGTGGGCAGGCACCCGGCGAGGGCGATGGTGACCGGCAACAGGATCCACAGGCCCACCGGATGGCTCCCGATCACCACCAGCACCGCGGTGCCCAGCAGGAAGCCCAGGACCGTGCCCCCCAGGGCGCGCACGGCCGTCGAGCCGGTGTTGACCGCGGTCGTCCGCAGCACGGTCAACGCTCCGAGCACGACCCAGAAGCCGTGTGAGACATGGGTGACCTCGGCCAGCAGCACGGCCAGCGCCAGGCCGAGGGCACCGCGCAGGCTGTTCTGGAACCACACCGACCGGACGCTGAGATGGCCCCGGGCCAGATGACCAGCCGCCTCCCGCCGGGTGAGGGTCGCCGGCGGATTGTTGCGCCCGAGGATGCGGTCCCACGTCGGGCGCGCATCGGCGCGACCCGCCGCCGCCACCGTGGCCCCGGCCAGCAGGCAGGTGTGGGCGAGCTCGTGCAGCAGGGCCGGCGACCGTTCCGTGGTACGCGCGGCGATCGCCAGGAGCTGCCGGGACGCCGCCGCGGCCACCCGATCCTGCTCCAGGCTCTCGATGGCCGCGTCCAGCGCGGCCACGGCGTCCGGGCCCCGGGGCGTACCCGCCGCGACCAGGGTGTCGTCGCAGGCCAGGAGGACCTGTCCACAGCGCCGTTCCAGGCGGCGCGCCCACTCGGGACGGTTCCCCGGTGCGACATCCGCGGGCAGGCTTGCCACCACGGTGTTCAACCAGGCCAGACGGTCGACGAGCAGGCCGAGCAGTCGACTTCCCGTGGTCAGGCCGACCGGCCGGGACTCGGAGCGGCCGAAGGTCTCCCGCAGACGGCGGATCGCTGCCGCCGGGTCCGGCTCGTCCCGCTCCGTTCCCGGCGCGGCGAACGGGGGAGCGGACGGGGCGGGTCCGCTCCCGCCGCCCGCGGTCCGCAGGATGCGGCGACCCAGGTCGCGGCAGGCGTCGGCCGCCGCCGTCCGCAGCGCCTCGTGCTGTCGGGGCGGCCACCAGAAGACGGCCGCCGGGATGGCCAGGGCCGCCGCCAGTGCCCAACCGGTCAATCGCCCTCCGATGGCCGACGGCGGGGCGGTCAGGCACACCGGCAGGATGTAGGTCAGCAGGGCGGCTCGCCCGGCCCCGTTGATGGCCGCACTGACCACGCCGCTGAACAGGACACCGAAGCCCACGACCAGCATGCTGACGACGGCCAGCCAACCGGTGGTCGAGGCCAGGGTGCCGACGGTGATCAACACCGTCCCGACCGCAGCGAGGAGAAGGTAGGAACCGAGCCGGGCGGACCGGTTGCCCGGGAGGTCGGTGAGCAGCAGCAGCGCGATACCGCCGAAGGCGGCGAACGTGGCGATGTCGGTCTGGTCGAGCAGGATACCGGTGGCCAACCCGACGGTGACGACGACCGCGGCCTTGACGCCCTTGGCCCGCGCTACGCCACCCGGGTCGTGGGCGTCGAACCAGGAATGCAGCCGGTCGATGGCCGTCATGACCGCGTTCCGCCCTTCGCCGTGATCGGTCGATCAGGGTTGATGGGCGCAATGTACCGACCGGGCGCCGTCGGTCGGACGGTGACGGCGGGCCGTCGAACTCACGGGTGGCTGCCGCCGGAGGCGGGACTGCCGGGTCGCGGACGGGGGACGCCGATCGCTCAGTCCCTGGTCAGCCGGGACCACGGCAGCCCGGCCGCACGGCGCGGACGGTCGGGAGCGAGGTCGGCCCACAGCGGGGTGCACGAGTGGGGCCGCGGAACGGGTTTCCTCGCGCCGTCAGCGGTGGTGAACACCGTCCACTCGGGCATCGGGGACATCCAGCACCGCAGGTCGGCGTGCGGCGGCGCCGGCGTCGGCACGGGCCAGGCCCCCAGGGAGGGAGCCACCTGAGTGAGGAAGTAGCCGGCGTGTCCCAGCGTCGCGCAGCGCACCAGTGGGTCGTGCGGAGGGATGTTCATGACCTCGCCGGTGGGCAGCAGCAACCGGAAGGGGTGGTTCGAACATCGTCGATGAGCGCCATCGATGAGCTCGTCGATGAGCCGAGCGGTCCTTCGGCGTTCACTGGATTCCATGCCGGCCCCCGGGAGCATCCGGCGCCGTCCGGCGCTATACCGAATCAGCCTAGGCAGCCAAAGTCGGGCATTTCAACCGTCGGTGACGAATTTTCGCCGACAAGTACTCGATAGGTTGTCCACCTCCGCCGTATGGCTCATCGTCGGTCACAGGACGTGTCGCTCCGTCCCGACCCAGCCCTCATCTCTGCCTCACGACGCCGGGTGTCACCTCACAGGACCGTCGAACGATGGTGAACCCCACCGATTCGAGATGCATCTACCCCCGCGGACCGGGTACAGACCGCACGGGTGAGGCGGTACGCAGTCGCGGTCGGCCCGCTGCTGCACGGAGGCCGACCGCGGCTGCGACATCCGCCCGTGCCCCGCCCGTCCGGTTCAGCAGCGAGCCGGACGGGTGCACCCACCCGGCATCGGCAAGCCGCTGCGCGTAGCGACGGGAAACCCGTTGTCGGAGCCCGCCCCTACGATCCGAGCCATGAGCACCTCTTCTCCCGATGCCAAGGGTTCCCACTCCGACGACGTCATCGGCGGCGCCGGCCCCGACCCGGACAACTCCGCCAGCAAGGACCCGGCCGACTGGGTGACCGGCGACGAACCGATGACCGGCCCCCAGCGCAGCTACCTCGACACCCTCGCTCGCGAGGCCGGCGAGGAACTCCCGGCCGACCTGACCAAGGCACAGGCCTCCGAACACATCGACCGACTGCAGCAGTCCACCGGTCGGGGTGAGTCGGGCAGCTGACCAGCCCCACCCGGGTGGATGCCGGCCGATTCGTCAGCGGATCCGGCCGGCATCCCCGTCCTCGACGGCCGTCATGCCAAGCTGAGCCGATGGGGAGCAGCAGGACACGGGGCATGGGCGTCCGTCTGCTCGCCCTCGTCGTCCTGTTCGGCCTCTTCACCCTCCACGTGGTGACCGCGCACGGTTCCTCGCATCACCAGGGGCCGACATCACTGAGCGCCGCACTGGGGCTCTCGACCTCACACGGCGGCGCTCATCACGCTGCGCCGGTCCACACCATCAGCGACTCCCCACCAGCTCCTGACTCACCTCCGGGGAATCCCGGCTCGATCACGAGCCAGCCACCCGGCGCCCTGGTCGCACCCGTCTCGATGGGCGCCCCGACCCCGATCACCGCGGCCGAGATGTTGATGTGCTGGCTGCTGCTGTCCGCGGGCCTCATCCTGGTGATCGGTCTGCTGCGGTTCCGGCGTGCGGCGGCCGACACGGCGGCCGTCTCCCGCAGGATGCCAGGCCCGGGGCGGGCGCCCCGGGCGCCGCACGGCCGACAACGGCTCCACCAATTGACGGTCCTGCAGGTGTAGGTCGACCCGCTGGTCACTTCGCGCGCACCACGAAGCGCGGAGCCCACCCGGTTCTCCTCACCCCCAGACCCGTCACTGGAGCCCATTCATGAACCTGCCCCTTCGTCCCACCGTGCCCGCGCCCGGTCACCGCACGACGGCCCGCACTGCCGCCGTCATCGCCGCGACGGTCACCCTCACCCTGGTCGCGACCGCCTGCAGTTCCGGCGGCGGTCACGGCGCCGGCCACGCCGAGGGTGGATCGGCCACCGCTTCCACCGCCCCGTCCGCCTCGCCGTCGTCCTCGCTCACGGCGGACATCGACCACAACGACGCCGACGTCGCGTTCGCCGACGGCATGATCGTTCACCACCGCGGCGCCGTGGAGATGGCGGCGTTGGCGGCCGACCGGGCGGGCAGCGACGCCGTCCGAGGATTGGCCGCTCGCATCAGCGCGGCCCAACAGCCCGAGATCGACCGGATGACCGGTTGGCTGCAGACCTGGTCGATCCCGGGAGCCGACCCGGCGTCGTCGTCGACGACCGCCACCGCCCACGACATGTCCGGTCACTCGATGTCCGGGGACACGGGTACCGCCGCCACCGCGTCACCGGACTCCGCAAGCGTCGAGCACACGGCGATGGGCATGATGTCGGCGGGGGAGATGGCGACGTTGACCGCTGCCCGGGGCGCGGACTTCGACCGGATCTTCCTCGAGATGATGATCGTCCACCACGAGGGCGCCGTGGACATGTCCCGCACGCAGCTGTCCGCCGGACGCAATCCCCAGGCCCTCGCCCTGGCCCAGGACATCATCGACAACCAGACGGCCGAGATCGCCGAGATGCAGGGCCTACTCGCTGCCGGCTGACCCAGGACGTACCGGGTCCCGACCAGTGGGGCCCGGTACCTCCCGTCGCGCATTCCGCGCGGCGAGCGTGCCACGATGCGGGCGTGGACGAGCGGCAGATCCAGCGGTTGGACGACCTCGCGCGGTTGCGCAGGGTCCGCGACCGGATCGACCGCGAGTTCGCCCGGCCGCTCGATGTCGAGGCGCTCGCCCGCGGAGTGCACTGGTCGTCCGGCCACCTCAGCCGCGAGTTCAAGCGGGCCTACGGCGAATCGCCCTACTCGTACCTGATGACCCGCCGCATCGAACGTGCGATGGCCCTGCTGCGCCGCGCAGAGCTGTCGGTCACCGACGTCTGCTTCACCGTCGGCGCCTCGTCGCTGGGGACCTTCACCACCCGCTTCACCGAGCTCGTCGGCATGTCACCGGGCGCCTACCGGGACCTCGCCCGGACGGCCGGAGCCGAGTTGCCCACGTGCGTCACCAAGCTGGTCACCCGGCCGATCCGCCGCACCGCCCCGAGCCACCGGTCGACGCTCCACCGGTCAGAAATCGAGAAGTCGCCGTCCGGGGACGGCATCTAGCGTGACCGCCATGGACATCACGATCTCTTCGGCGTTCCTCCCGCAGACCGACCCGGAAGCGGCGCTCGGCTTCTACCGTGACCTGCTCGGTTTCGAGGTCCGCAACGACGTCGGCCACCACGGCCTCCGCTGGCTGACCGTCGCACCGCCCGGCCAATCGACGTCGATCGTGCTGAGCCCACCGGCGGTCGACCCCGGTCTGACCGACGACGAGCGTCGGGTCGTCCTCGAACTGATCGCCAAAGGCAGCTACGGCATGCTCACCTTGTCCACGACCGACCTGGACGGACTGTTCGATCGCCTCGTGGCGGCCGGCGTCGACATCGTGCAGGAACCGGCCGATCAGTTCTACGGTGTCCGCGACTGCGCCGTCCGGGACCCCACCGGCAATCTGCTCCGCATCAACCAGGCCGTCTGACCCGGCCGACGGGTCGCGCGCCGCACCACCGGTCATCGGACCCGTCGAAGGAAGGCCCGCCGCATGCACAGCGCCGACACCCACGATCTGATCCGCGTCCGCGGGGCCCGCGAGAACAATCTGCAGGACGTCACCGTCGACCTGCCGAAGCGCCGGCTCACGGTCTTCACCGGGGTGTCGGGATCAGGCAAGAGCTCGCTGGTCTTCGGCACCATCGCCGCTGAGTCCCAGCGCCTGATCAACGAGACCTACCCGGCGTTCCTGCAGGGTTTCATGCCCAACCAGGCCCGCCCCGACGTCGACATCCTCGAGGGACTGACGACGGCCATCATCGTCGACCAGGAACGGATGGGCGCCAATCCGCGCTCCACCGTCGGGACGGCGACCGATGCCAACGCGCTGCTGCGCATCCTCTTCAGCCGCCTCGGTCAACCCCGGATCGGCTCACCCCAGGCGTTCTCGTTCAACGTCGCGTCGATCAGCGGCGCCGGCGCGGTCACCATGGAACGCGGCGGCCAGACCACGAAGGAACGCCGCGAGTTCTCCATCACCGGCGGCATGTGCCCGCGCTGCGAGGGCATGGGCAAAATCAACGACTTCGACCTGACCGCGCTCTACGACGCGGAGAAGTCGCTGAACGAGGGGGCCCTCATCCTCCCCGGCTACAGCATGGACGGCTGGTACGGCCGGATCTTCCGCGGCTGCGGCTTCTTCGCCCCCGACAAACCCATCAAGGACTACAGCAAGAAGGAACTGCACGACCTGCTATACCGCGACCCGGTCAAGATCAAGGTCGACGGCATCAACCTCACCTACAGCGGCGTCATCCCGCAAATCCAGAAGTCGTTCCTTTCCAAGGACGTCGAGGCAATGCAACCGCACATCCGGGCGTTCGTCGAACGGGTCGTCACCTTCACCGTCTGTCCCGACTGCGACGGCACCCGGCTCAACGAGGGCGCCCGGTCGTCCCGTATCCGGGGCCGCAACATCGCCGATCTGTGCGCCCTGCAAATCAGCGACCTCGCCGCCTGGGTCGACGAGCTCGACGAACCGTCCGTGGCGCCGTTGCTGACGGCGCTGGGGGAGACCCTGGACTCCTTCGTCGACATCGGGCTCGGGTACCTGTCCCTGGACCGTCCGTCCGGCACCCTGTCCGGCGGCGAGTCGCAGCGTACGAAGATGATCCGTCATCTCGCCTCGGCCCTGACGGACGTCACCTACGTCTTCGACGAACCGACCATCGGACTGCACCCCCACGACATCCGCCGCATGAACACCCTGCTGCAGCAGCTTTGCGACAAGGGCAACACCGTGCTGGTCGTCGAACACAAACCGGAGACGATCGAAATCGCCGACCACGTGGTCGATCTCGGACCGGGCGCCGGATCGGCCGGCGGGCGGATCATGTTCGAGGGCACGGTCGCGGAATTGCGCACCAGCGGCACCCTGACCGGTCGACACCTGGACGACCGGGCCGAACTGAAGCCCACCACCCGCCCGCCCACCGGCGCCGTCGAGATCCGCAGCGCGGACACCAACAACCTACGCAACGTCGACGTCGACATCCCACTCGGTCAGCTCGTCGTCGTCACCGGCGTCGCCGGATCGGGCAAGAGCTCACTGATCCACGGCGCGCTGGCTCGTCGGGACGGCGTGGTGACGGTCGATCAGGGAGCCATCAAGGGATCGCGGCGCAGCAACCCGGCCACCTACACCGGTCTGCTCGAACCGATCCGCAAGGCGTTCGCCAAGGCGAACGGGGTGAAACCCGCACTGTTCAGCGCCAACTCCGAAGGTGCCTGCCCGAACTGCAAGGGCGCCGGGGTGATCTACAGCGACCTCGGGGTGGTGGCCGGGACGGCCATCCCGTGCGAGGTGTGTGAGGGCAAGCGTTTCCAGGCGGCCGTTCTCGACTACACCTTCGGTGGCCGCGACATCAGCGAGGTGCTCGGCATGCCGGTCACCGAGGCAGCCGAGTTCTTTGCTGCCGGGGAGGCGAAACTGCCGGCCGCCCATCGGATCCTGTCGGCCCTGGAGGACGTGGGGCTCGGTTACGTAACGCTCGGGCAACCGTTGACCACCCTGTCGGGCGGAGAGCGGCAGCGCCTGAAGCTGGCGACGCACCTGGGGGAGAAGGGCGGGATCTTCGTGCTCGACGAGCCCACCACCGGTCTGCATCTGGCCGATGTCGAGAACCTCTTGGCGTTACTGGACCGTCTCGTCGATTCCGGGAAATCGGTCGTCGTCATCGAGCACCACCAGGCGGTGATGGCGCACGCCGACTGGATCATCGACCTCGGGCCGGGAGCCGGTCACGACGGCGGGTTGGTCGTCTTCCAGGGCACTCCGGCCGAACTGGTGGCCGACGCCACGACTCTGACCGGTCAGCACCTGGCTGGATACATCGGCCGGCGATGACCAGGTCTGCGGCACCACCACACATTAACGTCACGCGTGACGAAAGAGGGTTCGCGGCCACACCACAGGTTCTACGACGAGGCTGAGGTCACCGATCCTCGAACTCGGTGGGTGATGCGTCACGGGTGACGAAAGACACGCCCGCGAGGCGGGGCGGCAAAGCTCTCTCGCATCACCATCGGCGTACGGCTTGGAACGGCGCCGACAACCACGCCACGCCGTCGCGCTCGGCACAGGTGTCGGCCATTCGGGAGGTCGACGCTCGTGGATTGCCAGGTGTGCGTCGGACCGGGCGGGAGTCCAGCGCGGTCGTGACCGAGCGATCGCCGCGGGGAGGTAACAGGGCGACCAGCGGTGCACGTTTGGCCCCTCTTTCCCGCACACGACGTATCGCCGATAAGGAACATTATGTCGACTAGATCGAAGATCGACCCTCCCCGGAGTGGCCACACTGACTGTCTCGCCCTGCATGTGGGTACCCGAAGGTCCACCACACGTCTTTGAGCCCACACCGCACGGAGGACATCCCATGAGCGACGACACCACGACCACTGCCGTCTCCGAGGACCACAAGGAGGCGCTGATCGACGACAAGCTGCCGGTCGAACCCGAAGAGGTCAAGGAAGACGTCGAGGACTTCCCGACCGAGTAGACCCCACACGGGCTGCCACTGTTCGGCGCCGCCCGTTGGTCCCGATACGTCACTGTGACGTTTCGGGACCAACGGGTCGGATTCGACGCTTCGCCAGGTGTTGTGCCAACGGTTGATCCGGCCGCTTGTCCCACGTCTTGTCCCGACGGCCCATGACGACGTCGTCGACCGCCGTATTGAGATCTGCGTCGGGTTCCCCCACAGTGCGACTCAACGCCGTTGTCGCAGCGTGGCGATTGGCTCGGCGGGCCCGTGCCTTGGCCCGCGGGATGTTCTTGCGGGACGCTTTGTCGTTCTCGCCGTAGGAGTTACGCCGGTCCCGTTCGAGACTGAGCTGCTCCTTCTCCTGCGGTGTCTTTCGCCGCCTTTTCGTCATTTCGTCACCGAGTGCAGGACCAGGGTGACGTCATCCTCGGTGAGATGGATGTCGAGTTCGTTGTCGGCGACCGACCCTTCCAACTGCCGCCGGGCCCACCGACGGATGTCGTCGTGAGGGGCCCGGCCGGCCACGAGGTCTGCCAGCGAGAACGAATCTGCTCGCGCAGCTCGCTCTCCACCGGGCGGTCGCGCGGGGGTCGGTGTCGGCGGCCTCCTGCCGATCATCGCGCGCGGCCATCCCCCACCTCCTCATCTCCCCGCCGGTCACGCCGCGATCATCCCCCCGTCGCGGCAACAATCAACCGTCGTTCGGGAAACGCACCCCAGCAGATAGCCGGACGGCGTCCATGAGCCGCAGAGCCGCCAGCGAGGTGTCGTTGTAGGGGGTGGCCAACGCGGGTTCGGCGATCAGTCGGTCCATGGCCTGCAGGACGTCAGCCTGTTGCGGCCGGGGCTTGTCGACAGTGAAGTCCTCTTGCGAACCGTCGGCGTGCAGCAGTCGCAGACGCCGCGGGTTGTGCACGACGTCGATGACGAGAGTGGCCTGCTCACCCTGGATCTCACTGGGCGTGTCGCTGCCGGTGATCTTGCTGTAGACGATCTCGGCGATCATGCCCGGATAGTCGGCAACGATCGTTCCGGCGCCGTCGATCCCGTTGTCGAGCAGGACCGAGGACGACTGCACCGACCGGGGTTCGCCGAACCAGGCGATCAGCGGGTTCACGCAGTACGTCCCGATGTCCATCAACGCGCCGGCCGCCATGCGGGGATCGAAGATGTTGACCGTCTCCCCCGCCCGGAAACGGTCGTACCGGCTGGAGCGCTGGCAGTAACGGAAGCTGACCCGGCGGATGGTGCCGAGCTTCGGCAGCAGGCTCTCGATCACGGCGCGGCTGGGGTCGAACAGGCTGCGGATCGACTCGACGACGACCCGTCCGTTCGCGACGGCCCTGGCCCGCAGGTCGGCGAACTCGGCCGCGGTCGCGGTGGCCGCTTTCTCGACGAGCACGTGTTTGCCGGCATCCAGCATCCGGGCGGCCTGCTGGTGGTGGAACGTGTTCGGGCTGGCGAGGTAGACGACGTCGACGTCCGGCGCGGCCGCCAGGGCGTCGAGGCTGGTCACCACCCGGGCCGACCCGTGCCGCGCGGCGAACTCACGCCCCCGGCCGGCGTCGCGGGAGTAGACGACGGTGTGCTCGAAGCCGGGCACCTGTGCGCCGGCCTGCAGGCAACGGTCGACGATGGAACTGGTGCCGATGGTGGCGTAGCGGGTCATCGCACTCCTTGTCGCGCAAGAATGGAACGGTGAAACGTGGTCGTCCGCAGCCGGGCCGTGGGGACCACCGTGGGGAGATCCACGTCCTGGATCCACAATCCGACTATCTACGCATCCACCAGTTCACGATGCTGTACGACTTCCCGGCCGACGCCAAGCTCGGGGCGAATATGGCGTTCTACCGGGTGTTCTCGATCCCCCGTATCGCCGATCTGTTGGTGGGCACCGGTGAGATGACCGGACGGCCCGTCAAGCGGGCCTACGACACCGGTCTGGTCATCTCCGAGCTGATCGCCCAGGGTTTCGACCATCCACGTGGTCGCGAGATGGTGCGGTTCCTCGGGGAGGTGCACCGGCCCTGGCCGATTGCCCAGGAGGATTTCACCTACGTGCTGTGCGCTTTCATCGTGGTTCCGATGCGGTGGATCGAACGGCGGGGATGGCGACCGCTGCTGCCGGCGGAGCGGGAGGCGGGCGCGCGGTTCTATCGCGAGCTGGGTCGACGGATGGGTATCCGGCACCTGCCGCGCTCCTACGCCGAGGCGGCGGAGATGCTCGACGCCTTCGAGGCCCGTCACCGCGCTCCGAGTCCGGCTGCGGGCCAGCTGATGTCGGCCACCCATCGCGTCGTCGCCGGGCGTCTTCCCCGTGTGCTGCGTCGAAGGACACCGTGGGCGATCAGCGCTCTGCTGGGGGAGCCGCCGCTCTCCGAGGCGCTGGGACTCCCCCGGGTCGGTCGGATGGCCTGTTGCCTGGTGGATGTCTGCTATCGATTGCGGAACCTCGCGATCCGGTGGCGGCGGCCGTCGACCGGTCCCTGGTTCGTCCCGGGACAACCCGCGGGTGACGTCTATCCCGACGGGTATCGACTCGGCGATCTCGGGCCGCTTCCCGGCGGTCCGGACGGACTCCGATGACTCGCCACAGGGAAGCCGGGGTCGTCGCCCGAGGTCTATGACAAAAGGCCGGGGTAGTCGCGGAGGAAGGGCATGATCGCCCGCGTGAGATCTGCTGGAGTGCTGAACGGCAGACCGTGCGGGCCATCGGTCACGGTGGCGACGCGCCCGTCACCGACCACCGCGCAGATGGTCCGCGCCCACCACGGGGAGACCAGCAGGTCCCGGTCCCCGCGTACCACCAGGGTGGGTTGCCGGACGCGGCCGAGGGTGCGGATTGGATCGGTCTCCAGCGAGGCCCGTAGGGTGCGCCACATGCGGATGGGGCCGGCTCGGAGGTAGTCGACGACGGCGACCGGCAGGAGCTTCGGGGACTCGCGGGGCCCGTCGAGCAGGAGTCGCAAGGCCTTCTTCCAGGGGGTGTTGATGAGCGGGTCGCGGCTCGGGCTGACCAGGACCAGGGCGGTGACCCGGTCCGGATGACGACCGGCGGCATGCACGGCCACCTGCGAGCCCAGCGAATGTCCGACGAGCACGGCTGACGGCAAACCGACCCTGTCCATCCAATCGACCAGTGCGTCGGCCAGGGCGGGGACGTCGAGGACGTCAGCCGGCCGTGTGCTCCGGCCGTTGCCGGGCAGTTCGGGAAGGACCACCCGGAAGTCCCGGGCCAGCAGGCGGGCGGTCGGCAGTAGCGACCGGGCGGACATGCCCAGCCCGTGGACCATGACCACCGTGGGACGCCCTTCCGGCGCTCCCGCTTCCGGGCTCACGGTCACCGCATGGACCGTCCACGATCCGACCGGCGTCCGGCTGGCCTGCTCAGTGATCATCTGTCCCCCGACGTGGCCTCTCGATCACGCCGAACACTAGAGCCTGACCTCTTCGCACCGTCGCCCGCCGCACCCCTCACTGCGACCTGGCCAGAGCGTGCGCAACGAACCGCACGTCGCGTCAGCGATCTTCCCGCTGGGAACAATGGCTCGGTGCCCGAAGGACATACCCTCTTCCGCCTCGCTCGTGAGCAGGACGCCGCCTTCGCCGGGCGGGAGGTGCGCGTCTCCAGCCCGCAGGGCCGGTTCGCCCGCGAGGCCGCCCTGATCGACGGCCGGGTCCTGGACGACGTCACCTCCTACGGCAAGCACCTGTTCGCGCACTTCGGCGCGGACACCGTGCACGTGCACCTGGGCCTGTACGGCAAGTACACGACGGGTACCGGTGAGCCGCCGGAGCCGCGGGGTGCGCTGCGCATGCGCTGGGAGGGTCCTGGTGAGGACGGTGCGGGGGTGTGGACCGACCTGCGCGGGGCGACCGCCTGCGAGTTGCTGGACGACGGTGAGGTGCAGAGCATCCTCGACCGGCTCGGCCCGGACCCGTTGCGCGCCAAGCGCGGCGCCGCGGGGCGGGCCGATTCGGAGCGGGCGTTCGCCCGGATCTCCCGGTCCCGGACGTCGATCGGGGCGCTGTTGATGGATCAGTCCGTGCTGGCCGGTATCGGCAACGTCTACCGGGCGGAAGTGCTGTTCCGGCAAAGGATCTCGCCGTTCCGGCCGGGCAAGGCGATCACCGTCGACGAGTGGGAACCGCTATGGGAGGACACCGTCACGCTGATGAAGGCGGGTGTGCGGGCCGGGCGGATCGTGACCACCCGCCCCGAGGACCGGGCGCGTCGCACCGGCCAGGCCCGGCGACTGGACGCCCATTACGTCTACCGCCGGGCCGGGTTGCCTTGCCGGATCTGTGGCACTGCGGTGCGGACCGAGGTGATGGTGGCGCGGAACCTGTTCTGGTGTCCGTCGTGTCAGGCCGACTGACGGTGGCCGGGCGGCGGGGCGCCACCCGACCACCGTGGTTCGGGTCGGTCGTCCGTCAGGAGATGCGGGCGCCGATCGTGGACGGCACGGTGGCCGAGTAGTTCCGTTCGTTGGACGTACCGGACGGCGAGTAGTCGTACTCGTGGACGTCGGTCGTGTAGACGCTGGCGAACCGCTGGCAGACGACCGACTGGCCGGGTCCGAGTTCGATGGAACCGGCGGCCTCGGTGCTCGCCGATGCCGACGCCGTCACCGAAACCGACGCCGAAACGCCCGCGGTGGCCTTGACGGCGCCGACGATCTGTCCGGAGACCTCACCCGAGATCGTCGCGGTGGCCGATAGTTCGGCGGTGGCCGCCTGTCCGAACGAACAGGTCATGGTCGCGGTGTAGGGCGAGTTGTTCTGCAGTGGAACGGTGTCGAGAATGATCTCGCCGCTCACCACGTTCGTCGTGTCGACGCAGTGGCCGGAGTAGCTGCTGCCCTGGCAGTCCGCGGCGGCGGACGCGGTACCGGGCAGGGCGACGGCGGCGCCGAGAGCGATGCCTAGGGCGCCGATTCCGGCAGCGATGCGGGTCTTGATGTTCGTCATGCGGGGGTCCTCCTCATTGGATCGGGACACGCAACTGACGGAAGACGCTACCCCTCGCTGTGATCTTGTCGAGATGTTGCTGTGACCTTTTCGTGACCTCACCCAGCCGGGCGACCCTCGGTTCACGCACCGTTGCCAGTAGTCGCGACATGTCGCGCGAACCGGACACGGATCCGGGCGAAGGGTTCCCGCGCGGGCCCGGCAACCGCGCTCAGCACGTGAGCGTCGGCTGGCCTTGCGGCCCCACGCGCACGATCGGCCGAGCACTCGCATCGCCGCGAAGGTCTCAAATGCGACTTCGTCTTGGAACTCCGTAGGCACGGGGCAGCAGGCCAGTGCCATGAGGTCGGCCATCCGTCCCGATCACGCCGAATGGTCTTCTCTCCCACTCCAAGCTATAGCGCACCCCCGGTCTTGCGGCAAGACCCCGGGTCGGTCGCACACTCGTCAGCCGTAGGTGCCCACCTGGGGAAACTCCTCGGGAGTGCGCCGGTCTGGAGCTGCCGACGTGTCATCGACCCATCCGCCGACCGACCCCCGCGCCACCGTGTTCGCGTTGCCGGCCTGCCGGTCGGCCAAGGCCGCCGCGGTCCTGGTCGCGGAGGACGAACGGTTCTTCACCGAGCTGCGGGAGTGCCTGGCCGCCGAGATGGCCGCCGTGGACAGCCGTCTGGCGACCACCCGGCGGGAGGCCGGCCAACAGGGCCGGGATGTGCTGGACAGAGAGGGCCCGGTGGC
The DNA here is from genome assembly GCF_005298075.1 of Nakamurella flava. Taxonomy (NCBI): domain Bacteria; kingdom Bacillati; phylum Actinomycetota; class Actinomycetes; order Nakamurellales; family Nakamurellaceae; genus Nakamurella; species Nakamurella flava. Next base: position 928,888 of record NZ_SZZH01000001.1, on the reverse strand, counting down.
GATGGAACGCGACCAGGAGATCCACCGGCTCACCGCCCGGCACCGGGACCTGCAGCGCTACGGCCTCGACCTGTGCCTGGGCCGCGTCATCCCGCTCGGTGGCGGTGCGCCGCGGTACATCGGCCGTCGCGGCGTCTCGACCGCTGACGGCCGCACCCTGCTGGTCGACTGGCGCTCCCCCGGCGCCGAGCCCTTCTTCGCCGCCACCCACGGCGATCCGCGTGGTCTGCGCAGTCGTCGTCGCTATCACTGGACGGCCGGGCGCATCACTGACTACTGGGACGAGGTGTTCGACCGGGAGTTGCTGGACTCGGCCTCCGGTCAGCAGGCAGAACAGGCTGCCTTTGATGATCAATCGGCATTCTTGGCCAGCCTCGGCGCAAGCCGGACCGACAAGATGCGGGACGTGCTGGGCACCATCGCCGCCGACCAGGACGCGATCATCCGGGCCGACTCCGCCGGCGCGCTGGTCGTCGACGGTGGACCCGGCACCGGCAAGACGGTGGTCGCCCTGCACCGCACCGCATACCTGCTCTACGCCGATCCCCGCCTGGGGCACCGCCGGGGTGGCGTGCTGTTCATCGGCCCGCACCGCCAGTACCTGTCCTACGTCGGTGACGTCCTGCCCAGTCTCGGGGAGGAAGGGGTGCTGACCACGACCCTGCGCGACCTCGTCCCCGAGGGCGTCCGCGCGCAGGCCGAGACCGACCCGCAGGTGGCCCGCTGGAAGGGGGACGCCGACGTGAGCGCCATCGTGGACGCGGCGGTGCGATTCCACGAGGACCCGCCCACCGACGACCTGGTGATCGAGACCGACTGGCGGGACCACGTCGTCACCGCTGCCGACTGGGCCGCCGCCTCCGCGGCTGTCCGAGAGACCGGGGTGCCGCACAACGAGGCTCGGGAACCGATCCTCAACGAGATCGTCGACATCCTCTTACCGAAGGACGATGTCGACGGCGGGGACGTGGAGGTCGGCGAGCAGCGGCGAGCTCTCCGTCGGCACCGGGACCTGCGCGCGACGCTGCACCGCGCCTGGCCGATGATCGAAGCCACCGACCTGATCGGCGACCTGTGGACCGTTCGGGCCTACCTGCGGCGCTGCGCCCCCGACTGGGACAACGCTCGTGTCGACGCCCTGCAGCGACGGGAACCGACCGCATGGACGGTCGCCGACCTGCCGTGGCTGGACGCGGCCTGCCGCCGCCTCGGCGACAGTCAGATCGCGGACCGGCGTCGACGACGAGCCGCGGACGAACAATCGCGCGAACGAGCGATGAGCGATGTGGTCGACCATCTGATGGCGTCGGACGACACGGAACTGCAGGTGATGTCGATGTTCCGGATCGACGACATGCGTGCGGCGCTCATCGAGGACGACCCCGACGACAGCCCGCGGGACCGGTTCGCCGGGCCCTTCGCCCACGTCGTCGTCGACGAGGCCCAGGAACTCACCCGCGCCGAGTGGCAGATGCTGCTGGCCCGCTGCCCCAGTCAGAGTTTCACCATCGCCGGTGACCGGGCGCAATCGCGGGTCGACACCGATGGCCCGTGGACCCACCGGCTGACGGCGGCCGGGTTCCGACAGGTCCGGGAACACACCCTGACCATCAACTACCGCACCCCGGAGGAAGTGATGGAGATGGCCGCCCCGGTCATCCTCGCCGCCGTCCCGGATGCGACCGTCCCCGTGTCCGTCCGCCGCAGTGGGCGGCCGGTCCACTGCGCTCGGCTGGCTGAGCTCGACCAGGTCGTCCGGGACTGGCTGCGCGAGAACGACGACGGGGTGGCCTGTGTCATCGGTGCGGCCGACTACTCACCACCTTCGACCCGGGTGCGGTCGCTCGACCCGCTCACCGTCAAGGGCCTGGAGTTCGATCTCGTCGTCCTGGTCGATCCCGACGAGCCACTGGTCGCCGACCCCGAGCATCACCGGGCCCGGGCCGTCGACCGGTACGTCGCCATGACCCGCTCGACCGGTGAGCTGGTGATGGTGAGCCGCTAGACGTGCTCGTCGGCGGCCGAGGAGAGGCCGGACGAGGAAGAACTCGACAGTCGCGTCGGATGGGCGACCCGAGAGTGAACGCCACACTCGGACTGGTCAAGGCTTCGAGGAACATGCGCGACGGAGCCGGTCGGTCCTGCGCCGTCGACCGGCGCCGGTCAGGCCTGGGTCCGCGCCCCGATCATGGCTGCCTACAGTGACCGGGTGGTCGGGACGAGGTGGAGTGTCGAGCAGGTGATGGCGGCTGCGCCGGACTCGGCCGCGCAGGTCGCCGGCCGGCGGCTGGCCACCCCCGGGCCGTGGTCGTCGGTGGGGTCGGCCGAGGGGCTGGTGTGGGGTCAGTGCCAGGGCAGCGGACGCACCCCCTACGAAGTCACTGTCGACACCGCCGGCCGCCGCTACCAGTGTTCGTGCCCATCCCGGAAGTTCCCCTGCAAGCACGCCCTCGGTCTGCTGTTCCTGTGGGCGGCGGGTGCGATCGGTGAGTCCGGTGAGATCACCGCCAGGGCGGCGGCTTTCGCTGCCGGCGCGCGGACCAAGGCCGCTGCTGCCACGGACGCCCCGCCCGAACGCACCGCGGCGCAGCTGGCCGCCACCGCCGACCGCGCCGCCGAACGGGAGCGCCGGGTCGACGACGGCCTGGCCGAGCTGGACCGCTGGCTGGCCGATCAGGTCGCCGCCGGCCTGGCCCGGGTGGCTGCCGATCCGTGGGCATGGGCCGAACCGACCGCCGCCCGGATGGTGGACGCCCAGGCCCCGGGGGTGGCGGCGTGGCTGCGGCGGCTCCCGCCGTTGGTCAGCGCCGGCGGCCCCGACTGGCCGGCCCGGCTGCTGGACGAACTGGCCCTGCTGCACCTGCTGAACCGGGGGTGGGCCGGCCGATCCGATCTACCGCCCGACCTGGTCGACACCGTCCGCGAACACATCGGTTTCACGGTGCCCAAGGCCGACGTCCTGGCCCGACCGGCGGAGCGGGACACCTGGACGGTCGTCGCCCTGCGCGACCTCGACAGTGAGACCGTCAGCACCCGCCGGGTGTGGTTGCACGGACGGGACCGGGGCCGTTGGGCGCAGGTGCTGTTCTTCACCACGGGCAACGCCGCCCCCGACACCTCACTGATCCCGGGCACCGTCATCGACGCCGACCTGCACTTCTATCCCGGGCGGGCCGGCCTGCGCGCCGCCGTCGGCGCCGTGCACACCGACCCCGTGCCCGTGACCGGGTGGCGACCGCCGGTGGACACCGTCGAGGAGGCGGCTACCCGGTGGACCACCGCGCTGGCGGCCGACCCCTGGCAACGGCAGATCGCCGTCGTCATCCGTGGCCGGGTGGACCCGCTGCCCGCCGGATGGGTGCTCACCGACCCCACCGGCCGGACGGTCACCCTCGTCGGTGAGGACCTCGAACTGTGGCGACTGTTCGCGATGACCGCCGGCACCGTCGTCGACATCGCCGGGGAATGGAACCCCGACGGTCTCCGGCCCGCCGCCGTGACCCGCGACGGTGCCATCACCCGGCTGGGAGCGGTCTGGTGACCGGCGATCTCGTCGTCGCCGCCACGGTCGGCACCGCCCGTCGCGGACTCGACCTCGACCGACTCCCCGACGAACTGCGCCCGGCCGGGCCGGCCGACGAGCCGGCGGTCGCGCTCCTCGATGCCGCCGCCCTGTCGGCCGTCGCCCGACGGTGCACCCCCCGACCGTCGTCCCCAGCGGATCCGTCCGCGGCGGCTACCGCCCCCGCGGAGACCCGGCCCGAGATACCGGACGCCGTCCGCCAGGAACTGGTCCGCATGCGCACACACGAGGCGGTTCTCGTCGAAGCCATCACCGCGATCGACCGGGCCGGGCTGCGACTGCCGCCCGACCTGGTCCCGGTGCTGCTGGACGACCCGCGCACGGCCGTGCGGTCGGCCGCGGCCGGGCCGGTCGGCGGAGCGATCGGTGGCCTGCTGACGGTCCTGAACCCGCGCTGGGCCGCGGCCGGCGGCCCCGATCCGGACGACCCGCGGGTCTGGGACGACGGCACGTTGCTCGATCGCACCCGCTGGCTGCGGGCCCGCCGCCGCGTCGATCCGGACGGAGCTCGGGCGCTGCTGGCGGACGGTTTCACCCGGGAACCGGCGGCGAGCCGGGTGGAGCTGCTGGCCGCCCTGTCCGTCAACCTCGGCCCGGCCGACCAGGACCTGCTGCTGGCCGCGGTCGGCGACCGGAGCCGCGCCGTCGTCATGGCCGCGCTCGATCTGCTCACCCGGATCCCGCAGTCGCCGCTCCGCCGCGACATGCAGACCCTGGCCGCCCGGCACCTCGTGGTGCGCCGTCGGCTGCTGCGCCCGCCGGTGATCACCCTGACCGACCCGACGCCCCAGGAGTTCGCCCCCTGGCCGGCCCCCGACCACGACCCGTGGACCACGGTCCTGAGCCGCATCGACCCCGTCGACTGGCCGACCGTCTTCGGCGCCGATCTCCTGCCGCTGGTCGGCGCGCCCGAACTACGGCCGCTGCGCCCCGGTTTCCGGCGCGCCGCCGTGACCTTCCGCCACGCCGACCTGGCCTTCGTCCTGGTCCGCCAGCAACTCGACGTCGCCGCGGACGCCGGGCCCACCCCCGTCGTCGATGCCGGCCTGTGGGCGGTCCTGGCCCCGGACGCGCTGACGGCCTGTTTCGAACGGCTGCTGGCCGACCCGCGGGTGCGGCCCGGCCATCTCAGCCCGCTGCTGGACGCGCTCGAGCGGCCCTGGCCGATCGGGGTGAGCCGCCGGCTGGGCCCCTGGCTCGCCACCTCCGGCGCCGTCGGCATCCCGGCCGCGCGACCACTGTGGGACGCCTGGGCCGAACGCACCGCCCTCGCCGACTGCCCCGAGATCGCCGGCCTGGCCCGGCAGATCATCGAGCGCGCGTCCGGTGAGAACGCCAGCGCCCTGGTCTCCCGCGCCTCCCCCGCCGTCCGAATCCTCACCCTGCGGGCCGTCCTGCACGGTGCGCTCCCCCGCCCGGAAGGTTCTCGATGACCGACGCAGTGACCGACGCAGTGACCGATGCCCCCACCATCCTGCGGCCCCACGCCGAGCAGCAGTTCGCCACTGAACTGACAGCGCTGGCGGCCGTGGATGACCGGCCCCGCCCGGAGAGCTGGCGTCTGTCACCGTGGGCGGTGGTCACCTACCTGCTGGGTGGGACCGCCGGCGACACGGTCATCAGTCCCAAGTACGTCGGGTCGCGGCGGCTGATGGAAGTGGCTGTGGCCACCGTCGCCACCGATCGTGCCCTGCTGTTACTCGGTGTGCCGGGGACCGCGAAATCGTGGGTGTCCGAGCATCTGGCCGCGGCCATCAGTGGGGACTCCACGCTGCTCATCCAGGGCACCGCCGGCACCGGTGAGGAGTCGATCCGGTACGGGTGGAACTACGCGCGACTGCTCGCCGAGGGCCCGAGCGAGGCCGCGCTGGTCCCGTCGCCCGTGCTCACCGCGATGCGGACCGGCGCCATCGCCCGCATCGAGGAACTGACCCGGATGCCGTCGGACGTGCAGGACGCGTTGATCACGGTGCTCAGCGAGAAGACGCTGCCCATCCCGGAGATCGGGACCGAGGTGGCCGCCCGCCGGGGGTTCAACGTCATCGCCACCGCCAACGACCGCGACCGCGGGGTCAACGACCTGTCCGCGGCGCTACGGCGCCGCTTCAACACCGTGGTGCTCCCGCTGCCGGCCGGCATCGAGGAGGAAGTCGGCAGCGTCGCCACCCGGGTCGCCGAACTGGGCCGCACCCTGGACCTGCCCACCACGGAGGCGAGCGACGAGATCCGCCGCGTGGTCACCGTTTTCCGCGAGCTCCGCGCAGGGGTGACCACCGACGGTCGGACCGCGCTGAAGGTGCCGAGCGGCAGCCTGTCCACCGCGGAGGCGATCTCGGTCGTCACCGGCGGCTGGGCGTTGGCCGCCCACTTCGGTGACGGGGTGCTGCGCGCCGCCGACGTCGCCGGCGGCATCACGGGCGCGGTCGTCAAGGACCCCGTCGCCGACCGGGTCGCCTGGACCGAGTACCTGGAGACCGTGGTCCGGCAGCGCAGCGACTGGCGCGACTTCTACCGGGCCTGCCGGCAGGTCATCGAGTGAGCACCACCCGGGTGTTCGGGGTGCGGCACCACGGTCCCGGGTCGGCCCGCGCCGTCCGCGCCGCCCTGGAGCGGTACTCCCCGGACCGTCTGCTCATCGAGGGGCCTCCGGAGGCCGACGCGCTGGTCGGCCTCGTCGCCGAACCGGAGCTCCGGCCGCCCGTCGCCGTGCTCGCCTACCGCAACGACGACCCGGCGGCGGCCGCGTTCTGGCCGTTCGCTGTGTTCTCACCAGAGTGGCAGGCCCTGCACTGGGCCGTCGAGCGCGACGTGCCGGTCTCGTTCATGGATCTGCCGGCGGCCCTGGTCCTCGGCCGCCCCAAGGACGACGACCCCGCTGAGCAGGCGCCCACCGAGCCGCATACCGACACGGACACGGACACGGACACGGAAGCCGAGGCGGCGACGGACACCGATGACGCGGCGACGCGGCTGCGGACCGACCCGATCGCGTTGCTGGCCGGCGCCGCCGGACACGACGACCCGGAACGCTGGTGGGAGGACGTCGTCGAGAACCGTTCCCCGGATGACCCTCTCGATTCCTTCGACGCCGTCACCGAGGCGATGACCGCCGTCCGCACCGCCCATCCCGAGCACGACGAGCGCACCCTGCAGCGCGAGGCGCAGATGCGCAAACAGCTGCGGGCCGCCGTCAAGGCCGGGGCCGAGCGGGTCGCGGTGGTCTGCGGCGCCTGGCATGCCCCCGCACTGGCCGGCACGCTACCCGGCAAACCCCCCACGGCGACCGCCGACAACGCCGTCCTGCGGCAGCTGACCGCCACGACCCAGGCGGCGAAGGTGACCGCGACCTGGGTGCCTTGGACCCACTCCCGGCTGGCTTCCTCGTCCGGATACGGCGCCGGCGTGGATTCCCCCGGCTGGTACGGGCACCTGTTCACCGCCACCGACCACCCGTTGGAACACTGGCTGTCTGCGACCGCGCGGGTACTGCGAGACCACGACCTTCCCACTTCCACGGCGAACGTCATCGAGGCCGTCCGCCTGGCCCGCACCTTGGCCGCCGTGCGCGAGCGACCCGAACCGGGACTGACCGAGGTGCTCGACGCCACCCGGGCCGTGCTGTGCGACGGCAGCGATCTGTCCCTCGGGTTCGTCGTGCGCGAGGCGGTCGTCGGCGAACAGCTGGGCAGTGTGCCCGACGCCGCGCCGACCGTCCCGCTCACCGCGGACGTCCGGGCCACCGCCCGGTCGTTGCGCATCAAGTTCGACCCCAAGCCCCGGGAGGTGGTGCTGGACCTGCGCACCCGCAACGACCGGCGCCGCTCGCAGCTGTGGTGGCGGCTGCGGATCCTGCGGGTCGACTGGGCCCGCCCAGAACAGGTGACGGGCACCGGCACGTTCAAGGAGGGCTGGACCGTCGCCTGGCGACCGGAGCTGGAGGTCCGCCTGGTCGAGGCGTCCCTGTGGGGCACCACGGTGGCGTCCGCCGCCGGCCACCGCCTGGTCGATGGCGCGGACAGCCTGGCCGGCTGCGCCAGCGCCATCGCCGATGCCATCACCGCCGAACTCCCCGATGTCCTGGGGGATCTGACCGGTCGGCTGGACCGTTTCGCCGCCGCGAGCGCGGACATCACCGGCCTGCTGCAGGCCCTGCCCGCGCTGGTCCGGGCTCAGCGGTACGGGTCGGTCCGCGGGGTGGACACCGGGGCGCTGGCCGATGTCGCGCAGGCCGTGCTGACCCGCCTGTGCGCCGGACTGCCGGCGGCGATCGGCGGACTGAACGACGACGCCGCCCGGGACCTGCGACCCCACCTGGAGGCCGCACACGAGGCCGTGCCGCTGCTGCCGGCCGGCGCCGCCCGCGATGGGTGGTACGGCGCGCTCGCCGAAGCCGCCGACCGCCGGGACCTGCCGGCTCTGCTGGGTGGTCGCCTGGTCCGCCTGCTCATGGACGCCGATCGGATGGACCGGCAAGCCGCGGCCGACCGGCTGCACGCCGCCCTGTCCGTCGGCCGCGACACCACCGATAAGGCATGGTGGGTGGAGGGTTTCACCGCCGGCGGTGCGCTGCTGCTCATCCACGACCGGGCGTTGCTGTCCGTGCTGGACCGCTGGGTGGCCGGCCTGGACGCCGACGAGTTCCTGCTCGTGGCGCCGCTGCTGCGTCGGGGGTTCGGCCAGTTCGAACCGGCCGAACGGGGCAACCTGCTCACCGCCGCCCGTGCTCTGGGCGGTTCCGACTCGGCCCGGGTGGCCGATCCAGGCGCGCTCGCCGGGGTTGACCTGCGGGTCGCGGCCCCGGTGCTCGCCACCGCCCGGCTTCTCCTGGGCGAGGTGCGCGGCCGATGACCGACGAGACCGAACGGATGCGACGGTGGCGGCTGCTCGTCGGGCCGCCCGCGGACGATGCGGACAGCGGCGTCTCGCTGTCCGCCGATGACCGTCGGGTGGACGGTGCGTTGGGTGCGGTCTACGACCGGACCGGACCGGGCGGTACCGGCGGCGGCAAGCGCAGCGCCGGCCTGGGTTCCTCCGCGCCGCGGGTGGTCGGTTGGCTCGAAGACATCCGCACCTACTTCCCGTCCTCGGTGGTGCAGGTGCTGCAGCGGGATGCGGTGGAGCGGCTGCAACTGCACCAGTTGTTGCTCGAACCGGAACTGCTCGAGGCGGTGGAACCGGATGTCGAACTGGTGGCGACCATCATGGGGCTGAGCCGGTTGCTGCCGGAGACGTCCCGGGCCACCGCCCGGTTGGTGGTCGGTCGGGTGGTGCGGCAGATCGAGGAGCGGCTGGCCGAGCGGACCCGCTCGTCGATCCGCGGGGCGCTGCAACGGTCGTCCCGTAGCCGCCGGCCCCGCCGGACCGCCGACATCGACTGGCCGCGGACGATTGCCGCCAACCTGCGGCACTGGATCCCGGAACGGCGAACGGTCGTCCCGGAGCGGTTGATCGGTTACGGGCGGCGTGAGAACCAGGTGCAGCGGCACGTCGTCGTCGCCATCGACCAATCCGGTTCCATGGCCGAGTCGGTCGTGTACGCCGCGGTTTTCGGCGCGGTGCTGGCCTCGCTGAAGTCGTTGCGGACGTCGCTGGTCGTCTTCGACACCCGCGTCGTGGACCTCACCGACCAGCTGACCGACCCGGTGGATGTGCTGTTCGGGGTGCAACTCGGTGGTGGCACCGACATCAACAAGGCCGTCGCGCACTGCCAGGAGCTCATCACCGCTCCGAACGACAGCATCTTCGTGCTGATCTCCGACCTGTACGAGGGCGGTATCCACGGCGAGCTCATCCGCCGGATGAACGCGATGAAACTGGCCGGCGTGCAGGTCGTGGCCCTGTTGGCGCTCTCCGACAACGGCGCGCCCGCCTACGACCGGGACCATGCCGCCGCTCTGGAAGCCATCGGGGTGCCGGCGTTCGCCTGCACCCCGGACGCCTTCCCCGATCTCCTGGCGTGCGCGATCGAGAGCGGCGAGGTCGCGGCCTGGGCCCATCGCTACCGCGCCGAACGCGCCTGAGCGCGCCGGGGTGCGGCACACTCCGCCGGTGCCCACCGACGACCCGTCCGGCGATCTGCCGGTCACCGACCGGCTCGTCGTGCCCGCGGCGATGCTCGACTGGCGGTTCAGCCGCTCCTCCGGACCCGGCGGCCAGGGCGTCAACACCGCGGACAGCCGGGCCGAGCTGTCGGTGCGGGTGCTGGAGATCCCGGGACTGACCGGCCTCCAGCGGGCTCGGCTGGCCGAGCGGCTCGGTCCGCGGCTGGTCGACGGCGTCCTGACGATCGCGGCCAGCGAATTCCGTCAGCAGCTGCGCAACCGGGAAGCGGCCCGCGCCCGGCTGGCCACGGCGATCCGGCAGGCGATCGCCTTGCCCGCCCCGCCGCGCAGGAGGACCAGGCCCACGCGCGGGTCGCAGGAACGACGGATCAGCGCCAAGAAGCAGCGGGGACAACTGAAGAAGCAGCGCGGTGGGCGGCTCCCCGACGACTGATCGAGTCACCGGTCCGCGGCGGTGGCGCGGACGCCGGTGTCGGCGGATGCCCGGTCGGTCAGCAGTCGGCGCACGATGCCCAGCGGAGCCCACTGCGTATGGCCGCGTCGGGTCACCACGAAGGCCCGTTGCACCACGTCCGGATCGTGCAGCGGGAGCAGTCTGACGCCGGGGGTCGGCGGCCAGGCCTGTGGCAGCAGGCCGACACCCTGCCCGCCGGTGATGAGATCGACGACCAGCTCGAGACTGTCGGCCCGATGGGCGATGAGCGGCGTGAAACCGGCCAGCGAACCCAGCAGACGCAGCACGGTCTCGTCGGCGGTGTCCCGGGAGTTGACGATGCACAACCGCTCTCGGAGGCGGCCCAACACTTCGGGGGCGGTCAGACCCTCGGCGTCCGCCCCGCACCGGCCGATCCCCGGATCGTCCGGGACCCCCATCGACCACGACGCCGTCCAGAGCGGCAGCACCTCGAGGGACTCGTCCAGCACCCGGGGCGCGACCGTGAAGTCGTAGACCAGGGCCAGGTCGACGGCGCCGGCGGCCAACAGGTCAAGCGCCTCCGGTGGCTCGTGTTCCCGGACCCGCAGGGTGATCCTCGGATGGTCGCGGGACAGGTCGCGGATGGCCGGCAGCAGGGCCCGGCGGATGGCGGTGGCGAACCCGGCGACCCGGACGGTGCCCGCCGGGTCGCCGGGCTGCAGGTCGGCCCGCGCGGTGTCGATCGCGGCGAGGATCGTCGCGGCGTGGTCGGCCAGTCGGCGGCCGGCCGGCGTCAACCGCACCCGACGACCGTCCGGCTCGATGAGCGCGAGCCCGACGTCCTTGGCCAACGCGGCGATCTGCTGGGAGACGGTCGAGGTGGTCACGCCGAGTTCGTCGGCGACCAGTTGCATGGAGCCGAGCCGGGCCAGCTCACGTAGTAGCCGCAACCGGCGGGGGTCCACCCGCCCAGTATGGACCACTCATCATCCACAGTGAACAGTTTGTTCGAGATCGCCACGTGGACGTGAACGGTCGACGGCTGGTCTGATCGGGTACGTGAACCTCGCACCCGCCCGCCAGGGCGTCGTCCTGGCCGTCGCCTCGATGGCCCTGATCCAGTTGGGTCTGGCCGCGTCCGTCGGACTGTTCGACCGCCTGGGAGCCGAGGGCGCCGCCTGGCTCCGGCTGGCCTGGGCCGGCGTGCTCCTGCTGGTCTTCGTTCGCCCTCGCCGGTCCTGGTACACCCGCTCCGACCTGCTGACCTGCGTCGTGCTGGGAGTCGTCACCGCCGCACTGACCATGCTCTTCATGGCGGCGGCCAGTCGGCTACCGCTCGGGACGGCCAGCGCTCTGGAGTTCCTCGGCCCACTGTTGGTGGCCGCCTGGCGGGGACGCGGTCCGGCCCGGATCTGGGTGCTGCCAGCCGCGGCCGGGGTGCTGCTGCTGACCGAACCCTGGCGGGGCACCACCGACGCGGTCGGCGTCCTGTACGCGCTGGGCGCGGCGGCCTGCTGGGCGGCCTACATCCTGCTCACCCAGCGCGTCGGCGACCGGGTCAGCGGAATCCGCGGACTCGCCGTCTCGATGCCCGTGGCGGGTGTCGTCGCGACGCTGGTCGCCGGACCCGTGACGCTCCCGCGCCTCACCCCGGAGCTGCTGGTCATCGGGATCGGCCTCGCACTGCTGGTGCCGGTCGTTCCGTTCGCCCTCGAGATGCTGGCCCTGCGCCGGTTGACCGCAGCCGCATTCGGCACGCTCATGAGCCTCGAACCGGCGCTGGCCCTGGTGATCGGGCTGGTGCTGCTCGGTCAGGTGCCCGGGGTGCTCCCGGCGGTCGGGCTGCTGTGCGTCGTCGTTGCCGGGATCGGCGCGGAACGCAGCGGCAGCCGGACCGACCCGGGAGCCCCGGTCAGCGAACCCACGGCGGTCCAGCCGGTCAGGCCGCCGCCACCGGCGCCTGGTCCAGCAGCTGCTGCAGCACGGCCGGGTCCTGCATTTCCATCCACGCGATGACGTCCTGGTAGGTCGCGCAGTAGGTGTCGGGCTTGCCGCAGTAGTCGGTCATGAACCGCAGCGTGGGCTCGTTGAACGAGTTCCCGTTCCAGTTGTTGAAGTGGTTCGCGATCAGCAGCGGCGCCCGGTTCCCGCTCAGCGCCTCGTCGTACAGGTGCGTGTACGTGTCGTACACGATCTGCCGCAACTGCGGCGCGGTCTCCGGCTGGTTCTCCCCCTTGTTGAACTTGATCCACATGTTGTAGTCCATCAACATGACCGACCCCTCGAAGGCCGGCGAGTAGACGAACGGCATGTAGAACTCCCAGATCCCGTCGACCTTCTGCGGCCAGTACACGCCCTTGGCCGGGGCCGGCATGGACGAGTCGTAGGTCAGGCCGTGCTCCTTCCAGGCCGGGACGAGGGTGGGCAGGGTGCCTTCCAGGCACTGCGTGCGGCCGCCCTTGATGGCATCGGCCGGCACGTTCAGCGTGGGCAGGTTCGCTCCCGGGTTGTTGGCCTGGTAGTTCTCCAGGAACCCGAAGAACTGGTCCAGCTCGTTCGACCAGTCCGCGGTCGTCCAGTTGTTGCCGCTCGGCTCGGACCCGGCGCAGAAGTGGCCGTTGTAGTGGGTGCCGATCTCGTGGCCGGCGGCGTAGGCGGCGTTGAGGTCGCCGATCAAGGTGGCGATCTCGTCGGTGGTGCCGCCGAAACCGACGGACGACTTCCCGGGCGAGTGACCGGGGCCGGTGTACTTGCTCTTGTTCTCGTCGGCCAGCAGGTACAGACCGGTCAGGAAGCCGTTGATGCGGGAGTTCGTCGGCTGCGCGGCCGCCATGAACTCCTGCCACTTGGTGTGCGAACCGGCACCGTCGAACGAGAAGATGACGAACTGCGGGGCCTTCTCGCCAGGGGCCAGCTTGGTCATCGGGATGTTGGTGGCGGCCCGACCCTCGATGGTGGGCGGCGGACCGGACGGGCTCGACGAGCCGGCCGGGTCCGAGGAGGACGCCGGGTCGGAGGAGGCCGGGCCACCGCCGACCGTGGTGGTCTGGGTGACCGTCACGTCAGCACCGGCAGCAGCGCCCGGGCCGCCGCTGCTGCCCTGGTAGATGAGGACGCCGGTGGTGGCGGCCAGCACGACGGCCAGCCCGACGAGCAGGTATTTACGCACGGCTGGTTCCTCCGTCCGCGGACGGTGCAGCGCAGAGTGGTGTGGACAGGCGCATGACGCCAGGGCCTTTCGTCGGGAGTGCGGACCACGACGGGTCCGCGCAGGAGGGGTCGAGGCAGCCCGGGCCGGGCTACACGCGCAGCAGACCCGGTGTCGCGCCCCATCCGAGGGTCGAAAGCGGTTGCGGTATCCGCCCCGGCCGGCCGACCGGGATCCGATGCTGATCGGTCCGGGCTGACCGCCGCACCAGGCCCACGGCGACGAGAACGACCACCAGCACCGCGGGCGGCGAGGCGGGAAGCGGAGCCTCGTCACGGCCAGGGATGGGCCGCTCGTCCATGACCGCAGACGGGTCGAGCAGCGCCACGGTCGACACCTCGGCCGGTTCCCCACCGCCACCCGACGGCCCCGTCACGGGCAGCAGGAGCAGGACGGAGACGACGGCGAAAACCGCCACGAGCCAGAGACGACGGCGAACGACACCGGACGGCGTCGAATGGCCCCTCTCGCGCGAAATCTCCGGCTCCCCACCTCGACGGACCCCGGGGTGTCAGCAGGCCCCGGACGGGGAAGAACCCCCGACCGTCATCGTATCGATCCGCCTGGTCACCCCCGGGGACCTGGACGCGGACGGGCCGGTCGCGATCAGTCCGGCAGGCCCATGCGGTCTCGTCGGTAGGCGGTCAACGCCCCGAACAGCGCGGCCCGCAATCCCTCCGCCGCCTCGGCGGTGTCCAGGGTCACCAGGTACCCGCGGCGCCCGGACGTCGGCACCAGAACGTCGACCGGCGCGCCCGCAGCCGCGGCGCCGACCGGTTCGAGGTGACCGAACGGCAGGGTGATCGCGCTCCACTTGGGCCGAAAGCCACCGGTGCTGTGCAGCAGGATCAGGCGCCGGTCGGTGACCAGGGCGGTCACGTTCCCGGCCATCACCTCACGGTCGTCGTCGGATTGCCGGACCCGGCCGGCGGTCGACCGGGACACCACGCTCTCGTCGCCGCCGACGTACTGCGCGGTCGCCGCGCGCTCCCCCTTGGCCGGCTTGGTGCGGCCCAGAACGCGGTCCCAACTGTCCATCCCGGTGGTGGTCACGCTTCATCTTCCCCCGCTCCGGCGTGCGCCACGGCCCTGACAAGCCGATCCGGGAGCCCACGGGGCCGACCCTCCCGCGATACCCGGCGATGCCGGCCCCGGGTCTGGGCCTGACCTGTTCGGTGGGTCTAGGGGCGCGGCTGAGGGAACGTGCCGCGGATCGCAAGCGGGAGGAACAGCGGTGGGCCGACGTCGCCACCGAACGGCCGGAGGAATCGGGGCCGACGACCGGTCAATCTTCCGCCGTGCGGACGGACGGCGAAGCCCGGCACCGATGCGGTGCGGAAGGTGCCCGCCCGGGCTGTTTGGATTGGCCCATGGGCACCATCGATTTCGCCGCGTCCGAGCGGTCCCGGGTCGGTCTCGAGTGGGAGATCGCCTGCGTCGACCGGCGCAGTGGCGAACTCTCCCCCGCCGCCCCCGAACTGCTCGCCCGGCTCGGTGCGGCGGAGGGTTTTCCGCACGTCACCGGCGAGCTGCTCACCAACACCGTCGAGATCGTCAGCGCCCCGCACCACCGCGTCGGCCACGCGGTGGCCGACCTGACCGCCATGGTCGACCGGGTCTACCGGTTCGCCGAGCCGATGGGGGTGCAGCTCATGTCCTCGGGCACCCACCCGTTCAGTCAGTGGTTCGGCCAGCAGGTCACCCCGGGCAACCACCGTTACGACACCCTCATCGACCGGACCCGCTGGTGGGGCCGGCAGATGATGATCTGGGGCGTGCACGTGCACGTCGGTATCGAGGACCGCGACAAGGTGCTGCCGATCATCGACGGACTGCTCACCTACGTCCCGCACTTCCAGGCCCTCAGCGCCTCGAGCCCGTTCTGGTCCGGCGAGACCACCGGCTACGCCTCGAACCGCGCGCTGATGTTCCAGCAGTTGCCGACCGCCGGACTCCCCCCGCAACTGTCGGACTGGACCCAGTACGAGGCGATGGTGGACGACCTGCTGCACACCGGGGTCATCGACGTGTTCAGCGAGCTGCGGTTCGACATCCGCCCGTCCCCGAAGTGGGGCACGATCGAGATCCGTACCTTCGACGGCATCTCGACGGCCAGCGAGATCGGGTCGATCGCCGCGCTCACCCAGTGCCTGGTCGAGTACCTGTCCCGCGAACTGGACGCCGGTCGCGAGATCCCGACCCTGCCCCCGTGGTTCGTCCGGGAGAACAAGTGGCGCGCCGCCCGGTACGGGATGGACGCCATCATCATCCAGAACCGTTCCGGCGACGAGCTTCTTGTCGGTGACGACCTGCGCCGGCTGATCGGCGTGCTGGAACCGGTCGCCGCCGACCTGGACTGCGTGAACGAGCTGCAGGACATCCTGCACATCGTCGAACACGGAGCCAGCTACCAGCGGCAGCTGGCCGTGGCCCGCGCCAACGAGGGCAGCCTCAAGGCCGTCGTCGCCGCGTTGGTCCGGGAACTGCGCGAGGGACACCCGGCGGACTGACCCGCCGGGTCACCCTCGCGCCGGTTCAACGACGCAACGCCCGGGCGGCCAGCGCGTTGCCGAGGAACTGGGCCAGCTGGACCAGCACGATGATGGCCAGCACCGCGATCCAGGTGACCACCCAGTTGAAGCGCTGGTAGCCGTAGGTGATGGCGAAGTTGCCCAGGCCCCCGCCGCCGACCGCGCCGGCCACCGCCGTCATGTCGACCACGGCCACGAAGACGAACGTGTAGCCGAGGATCAGCGGCCCGAGGGCCTCCGGGATGAGCAGGGTGGTGATGATCCGCCACGGACCGGCGCCCATGGCCCGGGCCGCTTCGATCACGCCCGGGTCGATGGTCACCAGGTTCTGCTCGACGATCCGGGAGATGCCGAACGAGGCGGCCAGCGTGAGCGGGAAGATCGCCGCCGCCGTGCCGATCGTCGTCCCCATCGCGGCCAGCGTCAGCGGCCCCACCGCGGTGATGAAGATGATGAACGGGATCGGCCGGACGATGTTGACCAGCACGTTCAGGATGGCGGACGCGGGCCGGTTGGCCAGCAGGCCGCCCCGTCGGGTGGTGTACAGCAGGACGCCGAGCACCAGGCCGAAGAACCCGCCCAGCAGCATGGTGACGGTGACCATCACCAGGGTCTGGACGATGGACGTCGCAAAGACCGGTCCGAGGACGCTCCAGTCCTCGTTCATCCGGTCACCTCCTCCACGGTGGTGACGGTCCGCAGCTCGGCCACCGTCGCGTCGACCGCGGCGTCCGATCCCGACAACGCCAGCGTGATGTTGCCGAACGAGCCGTCCCGCAAGGATGTGATGCCGCCGAAGACGACGTCGAACTCGAGGTCGCTGACCCTGGCCCGGGCGGTCAGCACCCGGCCCAGCTGGTCGCCGGCGGTGACGTCGACCGACACCAGCCGGCCGGGGTAGCTCTGCCGGAGGCGCTCGATGTCCTCGGGTTGCGGACGATCCCGCAGGGCCGATTCCACGAACGCCCGGGTGGTCGCCGCTTTCGGCGCGGAGAACACGTCGTACACGGTGCCCACCTCGATGAGTCGGCCCTTCTCGAGCACGGCGACGCGGTCGGCGATCGCGCGCACCACGTCCATCTCGTGGGTGATGACCACGACGGTGATCCCCAGCTCGGAATTGACCCGGGCCAGGAGCCGGAGCACGTCCTGGGTGGTCTCCGGGTCCAGCGCGCTGGTGGCCTCGTCGGCCAGCAGAATGGCCGGGTTGGTGGCCAGCGCGCGGGCGATGCCGACCCGTTGCTTCTGGCCACCGGAGAGCTGGTCCGGGTAGGCCCAGGCCTTCTCGAGGAGGCCGACGAAATGCAGGAGCTCGGTCACCCGCTCCTTCTGCCTCTCCTTCGACCACCCGGCGACCTTCAGCGGATAGGCGACGTTCCCGAAGACGGTGCGCGAGCGCAGCAGGTTGAACTGCTGGAAGACCATGCCCATGCCGGAGCGGACCGTTCGCAGTTCGCGTTCGGACAACGTGGTGATGTCCGTTCCCTGCACCTGCAGCGAACCCGACGTGACCTTCTCCAGGGCGTTGATCAGCCGCACCAGCGTGCTCTTGCCGGCGCCCGATCCGCCGATGATGGCGAAGATCTCGCCGGCGTCGATGTCGAGCGAGATGGATTGCAGGGCAGTGACAGTTGCCGGACCGGTGCCGAAGGTCTTGCCCACGTCGCGGAACTGGATCAGTGGTGTTGTGGTCATGGTGCCTCCCCGTCTGCCGAGAGCCGGGTCACTGCGCGCTGCGGACGGTGTCCTGGAGCTGGCCCAGGATGGTCTGCAGGTCGGCCTCGGGACGATCGACGATCACGGCCGTGCCCTGCGAGGCCTTCACGACGGCATCGGTCACCGATGGGTCGTGGTAGAGCTCGACGAGCTTGAGGTACGTGGGGTTGGCCTTGTCCGCGTCGCGGGCGACGAACGCGTTGATGTATGGCTCCGCGGCCGGCTTGGACGGATCGTCGTTGTACAGCGCCTTGGACGGATCGAGCTTGGCGTCCAGCGCGAAGTTGTTGTTGACGACCGCGGCGTCGACCGAGGACAACGAGGTCACCGTCTGCTGGGCGTCCACCGGGACCACCGTCACCTTGGAGGCGGCGGTGTCGACGTCGGCCGGGGTCGACAGCACGGTGCCGCCCCCGGTCAGCGAGATGAGACCGGCCTGCTGGAGCACGAGCAGCGCCCGGGCCTGGTTGGTCGGGTCGTTAGGGATGGCCACCTGACCCCCGGCCGGGATCTGGTCAAGCGCGGTGTATCGGTTCGAGTACAGCCCCAGGGGCACGACGACGGTCGAACCGATCGGGGTGAGGGTCTGACCGGCCGAGACGTTGTAGTTGGCGAGGAACAGCAGGTGCTGGAACAGGTTCAGGTCGATCTGCCCCTGGGCGAGCGCCGGGTTGGCCTGGGTGTAGTCGCCGAAATTCACGGTCTGCAGGTCGATGCCGTTCTGGCTGGCCAGGTTCTTCAGGATCGGCCAGTAGTCGGCGCTGGCCTCGGTGGTGCCGACGCGCACCACCGCCTTGTCGTCGCCCGACTTGGTGAGGTTGACGATCAGCAGGGTGGCGGCGACGACGACGGCCACCGCTGAGACGGCGGCGCCGACGAGCAGGCCGCGACGGGACTGACGGCGATCAGGCAGCCGCGGCGGGAGTGAGGGCTGGTCGGGGGTGTCGGATCCGGTGGACATGCGGGTACCTCTCGGGAGCGCCGGGCGCGATCGCCCGGTCGGGTCAGGATGGGAAGCGGCGAGTTCGACTGACTGCGGGCGTCACCACGTCATCTCCGACACACCCGAGGGGTGCGGAAGACTGGTCGCCGCTGATGTCCGTCGCGGAAGTGCAGTGCGCCTGTTCAGTCGCCGGTACAGAGCCGGCCGGGCGTCACGGCGTG
This sequence comes from Nakamurella flava, assembly GCF_005298075.1. Classification (NCBI taxonomy): domain Bacteria; kingdom Bacillati; phylum Actinomycetota; class Actinomycetes; order Nakamurellales; family Nakamurellaceae; genus Nakamurella; species Nakamurella flava. The sequence goes on along the minus strand of NZ_SZZH01000001.1, from coordinate 910,209 downwards.
GGAGAACAGGGCCGGCGGCGTCAACTGCGACACCCGTGGTTCACGGGGTCGGTCGATCGGGGCACCAGCACGCACCCGGCGACGGTACGGGCTGATTTGACCGATGTTCAACTCCGGACAGCAGATCGTGGGCAACACCACCCCCGACCGTCGCGGATCAGGCGGCTGGCCGGAAATCGTTGCGACGGAATGCGTCTGACGGTGGCGGTCGTCATGCTTCGAGCTTCGAGCACCAGGTTGACCGACCCGCCGCCATGTCTTATGGTCGCGGCAGGTCACGAGTATCAGCGCACAGCCCCGGCTTGCTGATCGGCAACCCTCCGTCCGTGGTGGGGTGCTCCGGGTGAGGACCTGGCCGGTCGAATGATGCCGGCAAGCACGGGCTCCGCGACGGAGCCCCTACCGGACGACGGGAGGGCTCAATCCACCATGACGCGTATCGACGCGACACCACGCGTGTTCGCCGGCCTGTGCGCCTGCTTCCTGGCCGCGGCCAGCGACCGCTCCTGCCGCCGGCACATCGACCTGCAGCGCGTGTCCAGCGCCCTGTGTCCGGCCGGCTGACCCAGCTCTGCGCTGAACCGGTCCCTTCGGCGACCACTTCTGTTGCGCTGCCGGTCTTCTCGGCGCGCTGATCTTGCGTCCTCCCGTGGTGGTCGTCGCCGGCGACCACCACGGCAGCGACCCGTGTCCCGGTCATCGCGTCCGCCACCCGACCCGATGCCTGTCCGTCGCACCCCTTACGGGGCCCGGCCCGAAAGCCGTCATGTCCTCTTCGCTCATCGAGCATCCGGGGGCGTCGCATCCCGATGCCGACCCGCGCTCATCGTCCCTCGACCCGTCGAGCCTGACCGTCGTCCGGTCCCGCCACCCCTGGCGGTGGGCCGCGGCCGCCGGCGCGCTCGTCCTGGTCGCCCAGTTCGTCAACGGTCTCATCACCAACCCCGGCTGGGACTGGCCCGCGTTCGCCGACTACTTCACCGCTCCCGCGGTGCTGCGGGCCCTGTGGCTGACGGTGCAGCTCACCATCTACGGCACCGTGCTCGGTTTCGCGCTCGGTATCGCACTGGCAGCCGCCCGCCTGTCGAAGAACCCGGTGCTGCAGACGATCTCGTGGACCTACGTCTGGGCCTTCCGCTCGATCCCGTTGATCGTGCAACTGCTGTTCTGGTTCAACATCGCCTACCTCTACCAGAGCATCTCGATCGGGGTGCCGTTCGGACCCGGCCTGTTCAGCGTCGACGTCAACTCCACGATCAGTGGGATGGCCGCCGCCGTCATCGGTCTCGGGCTGCACCAGGCCGCCTACTCCGCCGAGATCATCCGCGGCGGCATCCTCTCGGTCGACCCCGGTCAACTGGAGGCGGCGGCCGCGTTGGGCCTGCCCCGCCGGCGGCAGTTCTTCCGCATCGTGCTGCCCCAGGCCATGCGCGGCATCCTGCCGAACGCCGCCAACGAGGTGATCAGCCTGTTCAAGGGCACGTCCATCGTCTCCACCATGGCGATCGCCGAGCTCTTCTACCAGGTGCAGGTCATCTACGGCCGCAACGGGCGGGTCGTCCCGCTGCTCATGGTCGCCACCGTCTGGTACATCGTGCTGACCACGGCCCTGTCGGTCGTCCAGTACTACGTGGAGCGGCACTACGCCAAGGGGGCCGTGCGCACCCTGCCGCCGACTCCCTGGCAGCGCCTGCGCGCTCGGGTGAACGGAGACGCCCGATGAGCGGCCTGTTCGACCGGCTGCGCGGCCGCCGCTCCGGAGCCCCGGCACCGGCCGACTCGGCGGACGCCCTGGAGATCTTCGGTGTGCACAAGTCCTACGGCAAGCTCACCGTGCTGGACGGCATCGACTTGCGGGTTCGACGGGGCGAGGTGGTCGCCATCATCGGACCGTCCGGCTCGGGCAAGTCCACCCTGCTCCGCTGTATCAACCACCTCGAGAAGGTCGACCAGGGTCTGATCCTGGTGGGTGCCGAACCCATCGGCTACCGCCTGCAGGGCACCCGGCTGCACGAACTCTCCGAGCGGGACATCCTGCGTCAACGCGTCAAAGTGGGCTTCGTGTTCCAGAACTTCAACCTCTTCCCGCATCTGACGGTGCTGCAGAACGTCGTCGAGGCGCCGGGCTCCGCGCAACGCCGTCCCCGGGAGGAGGTGCTCGACCGGGCCAGGGAGTTGCTCGCCGCGGTGGGGGTGGCCGACAAGGCCGACGCCTATCCCCGGCAGCTGTCCGGCGGCCAGCAGCAGCGGGTGGCCATCGCCCGGGCGCTGGCTCTGGAGCCCGAGGTCCTGCTCTTCGACGAACCGACCTCGGCCCTGGATCCGGAACTGGTCGGCGAGGTCCTCGCCGTGATCCGGGATCTCGCCGCCCAGGGCCGGACCCTGGTCATCGTCACCCACGAGATCGCCTTCGCCCGGGAGACCGCCGACCGGATCGTCTTCATGGATCAGGGTGTCGTCGTCGAGGAAGGGCCGCCCGCCCAGGTTCTCGACCGTCCCGCCCAGGACCGGACCCGCGCCTTCCTGCAGGCCGTCCTTTGATCCGGGCGCCAGCCCGGCGCCCCCTCTCGACTTCCTCTCCCGCACCCGGGGGCGCGCACCTGCGCCGCCCCCGGTCCTCGGCAATCCCTGTCACCCGCCGCTCCACCCCAACGAAAGGATCCACCATGCTCACCCGACTCCGTCGCGGCGCCGCTGTGACCTCGGCCGTCATGGCCGCGGCTCTGATGCTGGCCGCCTGCGGCGGCGGCTCGTCGACTTCCCCGGCCGCGAGCACCAGTGACGGCACCGCGTCGCCGGCCGCCGCGCAGACCGGCTCGGCGGCGACGTTCAACCTGACGCCGGACCAGAACCGCATCCGCACCGAGAAGGTCGACGCCATCGCCGCTCTCGTCCCCCAGGAGATCCGGGACCGGGGCACGATCCGCATCACCGGATCGGCCGGAACCGCTCCGCCCCTGCGTTTCTACGCCGACGACGACACCACCCTGATCGGCTCCGAGGTCGACTTGGCCGAATTGTTCTCCGACGTCCTGGGCCTGCAGGTGGAGGAAGGGACCGCCGACTGGGCGCAGAACTTCGTCCGCATCGACTCCGGTGAGGCGGACGCCTTCATCTCCAATGTCACCGTCACCGAGGAACGCAAGGAGAAGTACGACTTCGCCACCTACCGGCAGGACACCCTCGGTCTGGAAAGCCGCGCGGACGATCCGTGGACGGTGTCCGGTCGCAAGGACCTCGCCGGCAAGGTGATCGCCGTCGGATCGGGCACCAACCAGGAGAAGCTGCTGGTCGACTGGAACGAGGCGAACGTGGCGGACGGTCTCGCGCCGATCGACATCAAGTACTTCCAGAACTCGACCGACTACTACCTGGCCCTGTCGTCGGGCCGCATCGACGGGTATCTCGGGCCGAACCCGACCGCGCAGTTCCACGCGGCCAGCACCGGCGAGACCACGGTGATCGGCACCTTCTCCGGTGCCGGAGACGCCCTGCAGGGCGAGATCGCCGTGCTGTCCCTCAAGGGCAACGGGCTGGCGCAGGCGTACGCCGCCGCGATCAACCACACCATCGAGAACGGGACCTATCAGCAGGTTCTCGACCGTTGGCAGCTCGGCAGCGAGGCCGTCGACAAGTCCGAGATCAACCCGCCGGGTCTGCCCAAGACCGGCTGAACCCCCAGGCGCCGTGCAAGGACACCGCCGGTCCAGCCCCTCGCGGGCCGGGTCGGCGGTGTCGGCGGTTGCTTCCGGAACGAACCAGCGCCGGGTAGTTTGCCGCGGGTGACAACACTGAGTGCCGTGTGGTCGTTCATCCTCGTTGTGGGCCTGCTGACCGTCACCCCAGGGTTGGACACCGCCCTGATCGTGCGCACGGCGGCAACCGGACACCCGCGGCGCGCCTGGGGCGTCGTCACCGGCATTCAGACCGGCACCCTGATCTGGGGGGTCGCTACATCGCTGGGCATCACCGCCGTGGTCACCGCCTCCACCCTGGCCTACGAGGTGCTGCGCTGGACCGGCGCGGCGTACCTGGTCTGGATGGGCCTGAGGATGCTGTGGGCCGCGCGCCGCGATGCGGGTGGCGCACCGCAGGGGAGCCCGGTGTCCCCGGCTGGCACTGACGGCGTGGAGGTCGACAAAGGCGACGAACGGGGCGCCTTTCGCGCTGGCTGGCGGCGCGGTGCCGCCACCAATCTGCTGAACCCCAAGATGGGCGCCTTCTACGTCGCCCTGCTCCCCCAGTTCATCCCCGCCGGTGCCTCGCCGTTGCCCTTCGGCGTGCTGCTGGCCGGCGTCCATGTCGCCCTGGGCGTGGTGTGGTCAGCGGCCCTCGTGCTCGTCGCCCGCCGAGTCCGATCGATCCTGCAGCGCCCGAGGACGCGGCGGGTCATGGATGGAGTGACGGGCACCGTCATCGCCGGATTCGGCGTGAAGCTCGCTCTCAGCAGCCGCTAGCGGCTACTGCGCACGGACCGCACGGCCCAACCGTCGGGCCGCCTCGACGAGGTCGTCCTCGGCGACTGCGGAGAACCCCAGCCGCAGGTGCCGGCGGTACGCCGGGCCGGAGCCGTCGCTGCTGGCCGCGTCGAAGTGCCGACCCGGCTGGAAGTTCGTCCCCTCCAGCAGCGCCCGTTCCAGGACCTGATCGGCGTCCAGACCGGGCCGGGTGATCCGGGCCCACAGGAAGATGCCGCCGTCGACGTCGGGAACCGCCAGGGCCCCGTCGGTCTCGGCCAGCAGAGCGGCGCGCAGGGTCGCGGCCCGGCGGGCGTACGCGACCCGCGCCCGCTGCACGATCTGCTCGAATCGGCCCGGCCGGGTCACCAGGTCGGCGATGGCCCGCTGGGTGACCAGGGAGGTGAACTGGTCGGTGTTGGCCCTGACCACCGTGACCGGTTCCCGCAACCACCGGGGCAGCACCAGCCAGCCGGTCCGCAACCCCGGGCCCAGCGTCTTGGAGAACGTGTTCGCCCGGACGACCCGATCGGAGCCGACGTCCAACCCGGGCAGCGGATTACCACCGAAAGTCAGCTCCTGGTAGGGGTTGTCGGCCAGGACGACGAAACCGTACCGCTCGGCCAGCTCGACCAACCGGGTGCGGCGCTGGGCCGAGAGGGTCACCGCGGTCGGGTTCTGGAAGTCCGGGATCAGGTAGAGCATTCGGGGGCGCACCCCGGCCCGCAGCCGCCGTTCCAGTTCGTCGACGTCCAGTCCGTGCGCGTCGACCGGCACCGGTTCCCACCGGGCCCCGTGATACTGCAGCAGGCGCAGGGCCAGCGGGAAGGTGGGGCTCTCGACCAGCACCAGGTCACCGGGATCCAGCACGGCCTGCATGATCAGCGAGATGGCGTGCAGCGCCCCGTCGGTCACCTGGATGCGGTCCGGGTCGGCGACGCCCTCCCGGTCGGCCAGCCACGCCCTGAGCTCGGCCACGCCCTCGGGCCGCGCGTAGGGCAGGGACACGGTGGCGGCGGCCGGGTCGGTCAGGACGGTCGCGAAACTCTCGGCCAGTTCGGCCACCGGCAGGACGTCCGGGGCGGGAATCCCACCACTCAACGGGATGCTGCCCGGTCCCACCGGTTGCAGCGGGAACCCGGCGGTGAGAGCGGTGAGCCGACGGGCGGTCTCGAGACTCACCGTCGGCCGGGCCAGGCCCGTCGGCTCGACCGCCCCGAGCACCGCCGTCATGAGGCATCCTCCGGGGTCGTGTACTGGGCGAACCGGGTCGTGCGGCGCAGTCGGAAGCCCAGCGATTCGTACAGCCGGATGGCCGAGACGTTGCCGGCCCAGGCGTGCAGCAGCGCCCGTTCGCCGCGGGCCGCGATACCGGCGCCGACCGCGGACACCAAGCGGGTCGCCAGACCCTGGCCCCGGTATCCGGGATCGGTGCACACGGCGCTGATCTCGGTCCATCCCGGTGGGTGCAGACGCTCGCCGGCCATTGCGACCAGTCGTCCACCCCGCCGGATGCCCAGGTAGGTGCCGAGCTCGATGGTCCCCGGGCGGAACGGGCCCGGCCGGGTCCGGTCGACGAGGTCCAGGATTTCCGGGACGTCCTCCCGGGTCAGCCGTATCGCCTCCGGGTCGGGTCGTTTGTCCACGGAGACGTCGACCATCTGTACGCCGGGCAGGTCCTCGCCGATCCGCCAGCCGGGTGGCGGTGGCGCGGTAACGCCGGACAGCGCCACGGTGACCCCCGGCCCGACCAGGGCGGCCAGATCGGCCCAGGCTGCCGGGTCGTCGGGGTCCGACAGGGCCACGAAACCGGCGACGTCGGGGTGGTAGCGGGCGGCCCGGCGGTGCCGCTCGGCCAGCCGACCGTGCACGCCGAGCAGTGAGGCCCAGACCGGCTGGTCCAGCACCGGGTCGCCGAGAGTCGGATCGGCGGGCAGGCCGAGATCCGGGACGGGCAGCGTGCCGGTCATCGGGCGCCGGCCAGCGACCGTGGGGTCGGCACCCGCAGGCCGAGGTGGTCCCGCAGGGTGGTCCCGGTGTACTCGGTCCGGAACACGCCCCGCTCCTGCAGGAGCGGCACCACCCGGTCGGCGAACTCGGCCAACCCGTCCGGGGTGATGTGCGGGACGAGGATGAAGCCGTCGCTGGCGTCGGCCTGCACGTACCGGTCGATGGTGGCGGCGATCGTCTCCGGGGAGCCGATGAAGTTCTGCCGGCCGGTGACCTCGATGACCACCTCCCGCAGGGACAGGCCCTTCTCGGCGCCCAGCCGGCGCCACCGCTGGGCTTCGGTGAGCCGGTCGCCGTGCTGGCGGACGCTGGCCCGGCCCCGCGCGATGGTGTGCTCGCCCTCGACCGGGTCGAACTCCGGGACCGGGCCGTCCGGGTCGTAGTCGGAGAGGTTGCGGTTCCACAGTTGCTCGGCGAACCGCAGGGCGGTCTGCGGGCTGACCTGCTGGCGGCGGATCTCGGCCGCGAGTTCCGCCGCCTGCTCGTCGGTGTCGGCCAGCGCGAACGTCGCGGCCGGCAGGACCAGCAGTTCGTCGTGCGTGCGTCCGTAGCGGGACAGGCGCCCCTTGACGTCGGCGTAGAACGCCTGGCCGGCGTCGAGCGTCCCGTGCCGGGTGAAGATCGCGTCGGCCGACGCGGCCGCGAACTCCCGGCCGCGCTTGGAATCGCCGGCCTGGAAGATCACCGGCCGGCCCTGGGGGCTGGTCGGCACCGGGAAACGTCCGGCGATGTCGAAGAAGTCGTCGCGGATCGCGTAGGTGCCGGGTTCGTCGGCGGAGAACAGCCGGCCGGACTCGGCGTCGGCGACCACGTCGACCCCGTCCCAGGAGTCGAACAGCGTGGTGGCCGCGTCGAGGAACGCCTGCGCCCTCTCGTACCGGTCCGACTCCGGGAGATACCCGCCGCGGCGGAAGTTCTCACCGGTGAACGCGTCCCAGGAAGTGACGACGTTCCAGGCGGCCCGGCCGTCCGACAGATGGTCGAGGGAGGCGAACTGGCTGGCCACCTCGAACGGCTCGTTGAACGTCGAGTTGATGGTGCCGGTCAGACCCAGCCGGTCGGTGACCGCGGCCAGGGCGGCCAGCACGGTGAACGTGTCCGGGCGGCCGACGACGTCGAGGTCGTAGATCCGGCCGTTCTGTTCGCGCAGCCGCAGCCCCTCGGCCAGGAACAGGAAGTCGAACTTGGCCCGTTCGGCGATCTGCGCGAAACGCACGAAGGAGTCGAACTCGATGTGGCTGCCCGACCGGGGGTCGCTCCACACCGTGGTGTTGTTGACCCCCGGGAAGTGCGCGGCGAGGTGGACCTGCTTGCGGGGACGGGGGCTGGTCATGCGCTGACTCCTGAGGTGGCGTAACGGTTCTCGGGACGGGCCAGACCCAGCCTGTCCCGGAAGGTGGCGGCCGCGTTCTCGGCCGGGCGGGTCAGCCCACGGGCGCGCAGGGCGGGCAGCAGGTCGTCGGTGATGGCGTGCAGGTCGTCGGGCAGGACCGCCGGGCGCAGCCGGACACCGTCCGCCCCGGCCGCCTGCCAGCGCCCGATGGTGTCGGCGACCGCGTCGGCCGAACCGCCGACGACCGCGGTCGGGGACGACCAGGACTGCCGGCCGTCCAGCCGGGCCAGACGCCGATCGGCCGGATCCCCGGGACGGTCCAGCGCGACAGCGATCTCGGCGACGATCGCCGGACCCTGGTCCGGCGTCGGAGCGCTCGCGCGGATGCGGTCCGCAGCGACCCCGAATTCCCCGACGTCGGCCGCCGGCGCCAGCACCAGGTCGGCCCCACGCACCGCGGCCCGCAGCGCCGTCGGGTCGGTGAGGGCGGACGCGTCGACCGTCACCGCGACCGGCGGCTGCCCCTGCGGCGGACGGGGCGTGATGGACGGCCCCTTGACCGAGAAGTGCGGCCCGGCGAAGTCGATGTAGTGCAGCTTGTCGATGTCGACGAACCGGCCGGTCGCGGCGTCGCGGATCTCGGCGTCGTCCTCCCAGCTGTCCCACAGCCGTCGCAGCACCTCGACGTAGTCGGCCACCTCGCCGTAGCGTTCGGCCGCCGGGGCCGGTCCGGTACGACGACCGAGGTGGGCGTATTCGGCGGGCGAGGTGGACGCGCGCACCAGGACGCCGGCCCGTCCGGTCGCCGCGTAGTCGAGGGTGGCGATGGCCTTGGCCGCGTGGAACGGCTCGGTCTGCTGGGCCGCGACCGAGGGCAGCAGACCGATCGCGGTGGTGACCGGGGCGAGCCGGGCGGCCAGCAGCGTGGCGTCCAGCCGGACCGGGGCACTCCCGTCGGCCGCCGGGGCGAAGACGTCCTCGAGGGTGAGGAAGTCGAGCCCGCCGGTGTCCGCGGTCCGGGCCAGTTCGACCCACGTGCGGCTGGCGAAGAGGGCGGCCGGATGGGCGGTCGGCTCCCGCCAGGCGGCGGGGTGCCAGCCGGCTCCGTCCAGGGCGACGCCGATCAACAGGGGCGTGGTGGTCATCGCAGAGCCTCCGCAGTGGGGGTGGTGGTGGGTCGACCGGCCACCGCATCGAGGACGGCACGCAGGGCGGGGCCGTGCTGAAGGACGTGCTCGTCCAGCAGCTCGGAGAACCGGCCGATCTCGGACTCGGTGATGATCAGGGAGGGCACCGGTGTCAGCGCGCCGAGCTCGGTGAGCACCGGGCGAAGGTGGATGTCGACCAGGTGTCGATGCACCTCACCTCCGGCCGTGATCACCGGCTGGACGATCGTGCGCGTCAGCGAGCCGGCGGCGAACGCGTCGAGGAACAGCTTGAGGACCCCGGGGTAGGACGCCTTGTAGGTCGGGGTTCCCAGCACGACCAGATCGGCGGCGAGTACCGCGTCGACGGCGGCCGCAGCTTCGGCCGACAGCTGCCACGGGACGAGCAGCCCCCCGGCCAGCGTGGCGATGTCGACGGTCGTCGCGTCGGCCCCCGGGACGATGGCGTCCGCGGTGCGCTCGGCGAGCTGGCGGGTCCTCGACCCGGCTTTGGGGTTGCCGACCAGCACGACGACCCGCGGGTCGCGGACGGCGACGATGGCGGTCATCGCGCGCTCCCCGGGACCAGCGGAGCCTGTTCGCCGGCGGTGACGGCCACCGGGACTCGGTTGGCGGCGACGGGGGCCGGGCAGGTGCCGTGGGCCGTGAACGCGAACGGCGGGTTGACCGCCCGGTTGAAGTCCAGCAGCACCTGATGCCGCTCGTCCGGTGCCGCCGTGCTCAGCACGCGCCACGGCGCCGTCAGGACGCCGTTGGTGAGGTCGCGGAAGGCGACGGTCAGTCCCCCGTCGCCGCCGACCGTCGCGGCCAACGACACCGGGGTCCCCGCCACCGAGAAATCGACCCGGCCGTGGGTGACCGCGGTGGTGAGCAGGTCGGGACGGGCGGTCAGCACCACCTCGGCCACGGGCTCCGGCGTCGGGACGAAACGGGCCGTGAGCAGCCACGTGTCGGTCCAGTCGAAGGTGGGGATGCCCCGGAACCCGGTTCGGGTGGCGGCGTGCGGGTCCCGGATGCGCAGGGCCGGCCGGCCGGCCCGGCGCAGCAGCTCGACCTGGCGGTCGCCGTGCCGGACCGCCAGCACCGACGCGCCGTCCGGCACCGGAAACCGCACGGTTCCGGCCAGCGACCCGCTCGACGGGACGGCGAAGGGATCGGCCGGCACATCGACGGTGTCGGTGCGCCGCGATTCGCCGACCGGGTACAGCGCGTCGGAGGTGCGGGCGGCGAGGGTGACCGTCTCGTCGTCCGCGGACCAGCGTCCCGGCAGCCCGGGCACGTCGATCGCGTCCGGGGTCAACCAGGCGAAGCCGGCCAGGCTGAGCCAACCGTGCGGGCGGCGCAACTCGGCGGACCGGGTGGCCCGCCAGGCCCGCCAGGACGCGATCGCCTCCTCGGATCCGGCCCCGGGTTCGGCCGGCGGTGCGACCGGTCCGGAATGGCCTCGTGGGTGGGTGGTCGTGAGCGTCATCGAACGGCGACCTTTCGATCGGAGGGCAGGTGGTGGTCGACGGTGGCGCGGTGCCCCGGTGGGTGGTCGGCGGGCAGAGTCGGGCGCCGCGGGTCGCGGGTGTGGGGTCCGGCGGCTGAGCCACTGTGGACGTCGGCGCTCAGCAGCTCCAGCAGGTCGCGGGCCACCGCGTCGTTCTGCCGGAAACCCGGACCGTTGAAGCCGGGCCGGGCGAAACCGGCCGACCCGGCCGAGCCGGAGACCGACGGGCCGAGCAGGAAGCGCCGGAGATGCACCGAGCCGTCGGCCCGGATCGCCCGACCGGACGCGTCGGCCAGCAGCTGTCCGCCGCCGAGCGCGACTCCGTCGTCGTCGACGATGTCCTCGGCCGCCAGTTGGCCGGTCGCCAGCAGCCCACGGATGATCGGGTCGGTGGCCGCCAGGACGTCGGGCCGGGTCAGCCGGGCGTCCACCAGGGCCCGGGTGGTGACCGTCCCGGGAGCGGCCGGTGAGGACGCGACGAACCGGCCGCCGCGAAGCTGCACGGTGATGTCCGGCCCGAGGAAGTGGACGAGGCCGGCCTCCTGCAGGGCCAGCAGCTCGACCAGCCGACGAGGGGGCGGCCCGCTGGCGAGGAACGAGAACAGCCCGTGGAAGCGGTTCTCCACCCACCGGACCCGGTCCGCCGGGCCGATCGATCCGGAACGCAGGGCCCCGGCCAGGGCACCGAAAACGGCCAGCAGCGCGTCGAACACGGCGGCGTCGGGCGAGAAGGACGGGTCGGCGCGGCGGCGGAGATCCTCGGCGACGTGATCGGCCACCGCGCGGTCCACCGCGTGCGCGTCGGCGAACCGATGGCCGGCGAACGGGCGGTCGATGCGGGGCAGATCGAAGTGGTCGGCCGCCGCCGGGACGGCTGCGGTCAGGTAGCGACCGAACGACGAGTGCTCGAGAGTGTCGACGACAAAGCCGTTCTCGAACCGGTGGAGGAACTCGCTCCACGGCACCGTCGTGCGGTCCGGGTGCCGCGAGAACAACTCCTCGTAGTGGGCGACCGCCAGCTCGCGGACCACCAGCGGCCACACATCCTTGCGGAAGTCGAGGTGTCCCCGGTCGTTGCGTGGCAGCGCCGCGACGGCCGCTGCAGTCAGGTAGCGGGTGGTCGCCGGCCCGGTGACCGACCGCCGGTAACCGAGCTTGGCGTGGTAAGGAACCCCGCGGCGCGAACCGACGTACAGCACGGGCTCGGCCCCCGACGCCTCGTAGCGCAGTCGTCCGTCCTCTTCGTGGAACCGTCCGCCCCGTCCCTGGGTGAGCAGCACGACGAGGTCGACGAAGGCCAGGCCCATCCCCCGGACGACGACGGATTCGCCGGCGCCCAGCGCCGACAGGTCGAGGTCGGCGGTGGGACCGGGCGGGATGTAGGTCAGAGCATGACGTTCGGCGGCTCGCGCGAACGCCTGGTCCGCGTCCGACAGGCTGCGATCCAGATAGCCCTGGGCCAGCACCACCGCATCGGCGGTCAGCGTGGTCCCGTCGGCCAGATCGACCTGCTGACGGGCGGATCCGGTGTCGGTGACCGCGAGCGCGGTGGTGGTGTGCTGGGTCACCCGGATCGCGGGCGGCAGGGCGGCCAGCACCCGCCGCCACGCCCAGTCCAGGTACCGGGACTGGATGCGGCGGGAGGCGAACCCGTCCGGACCGGTCACGTCGGCCTCATCCAGCAGTCCCGCGGCGGCGAGCCCGGGTCGGCCCTCACCGGCCATCCATTCGTGCAGTGCGGGTCCGGCGACCACCGGTCCGGCCATGGTCACCGAGGTGTCGGGGAAAACCGTGACGTCCCGGGCCACCGAGTTCATCCACAGCAGACCGGACTGGTCGTCGCGCCAGATCCGGCCGGCTCCCGCCGGGTGCGGGTCGACGACCACGATCTCCAGCTCGGCCGCCGCAGGCCACCTCTGGGCGTTGGCCGCGATCCGCTCGAGCACTCCGAACGCCCGCGGCCCGCCGCCGACGACGACGAGGCGGCGGTGGCGGGGGGTGGCATCGGCGGGCCGGCCGCCTCGACGGTCGATCCGGGCCGCGTCGGAGCGCACCGTCATGGCGTCGGTCCGCTCTGGTCGATCAGTCGGCTGTGCACCTGACGTCGCACCTGGGCCACCGCCAGGTCGCGGGAGCGGTCCGGGCCACCCTGACGGCAGCCGACGAGAGTCGTTTCACGCTCGCATGCCTCGCCCGGGCCGACGGCCACCGTCACCGGCGCCAGGTCGGCCACCGGCCGGGCCGGCACGTCGCGGACCGGCTTGACGAACGGCAGCGGGCCGATGGTCTCGGGGTCGGCGGCGACGTCGAACAACGGGGTGAAGCCGGCGGCCAGGTAGAGCGCGCGGGCCTCCGGCTGGCGGGGTCCCGTCGTCAGGTAGAGCTGCCGGTAGCCGAGCGATCCGGCGGTACGGTCCAGTTCGGCGAGGACCCGCCGGCCCAGTCCGCGCCGTCGGTGCCCGGAGGCGGTCCACATGCGCTTGACCTCGGCGGTGTCGGCGTCGCGGCGGCGCAGCGCCCCACCGGCGACCGGGACACCGTTCTCCAGCAACAGCAGGAAAGCGCCGTGGGGCGAACGGAAGTCGCTGACCGGCACCTCGGTGAGCAACGAGTTCGGGGTGTCCCGGCCGTAACGGGAGCCGTACTCGACGCGCAGGTCGGTCAGCAGCGGGGCGAGCCGGGGATCGTCGGGATCCAGGGTCAGGACCGTCAGGTCACCCGATCCGGCCACCGGCGACACCGGCGGCCCGGCCGGTCGATCCACCCGGATGGGCACCTCGGCCGCCAGGGCCGGCCCCCCGGCTGGTGGTGTGAGCGTGGCCAGGAACTCGGTGACGACCTGGGCCAGAGGGCCGGCGGACGCCGCGTCGACCAGCACTCCCCCGTCCGGCCAGTGGCGGACATGGGGCGATGGCACGAACCAGCCCGGAGCCACCGACGCGCCGAGCACCGACAGCACCGGCCGCAGCGCGTAGTCGACCGACAGCACGTGCGCCGTGGACCCGCCGGTGGCGATCGGCAACACCGCCTTGCCCCGCAGCCCGAACTGCGGGACGACATCGAGGAACACCTTGAGCAAGCCGGCGTACGACGCCTGGTAGATCGGCGTGGCCACCACCAACGCGTCGGCCTCCCGGACCTGTTCCAGCGCGACGGAGATGGCCGGGTCGGTGACGTCCGCGGCCAGCAGCGCCGACGGCGGCAGATCACGCAACCGGAGCGTGTCGACCCGGTGCCCGGCGCCGGTCAGCCGGCGGTTGACCGTGCTCAGGACGGCGAACGTGCTCGAGCCGGGTTGCGGGCTGGCGGAGATGCTCAGGATGCGGGCCACGATGGCTCCTTTGCGAGCCACGTGTGCGGGTTCAGCACACCGGCCGGGTCGAAGACGGATTTGAGACGTCGCTGCAGGTCCACCACCGGCGCCCCGAGTTCCTGTTCCAGCCAGCGGCGTTTGGTGATGCCGACCCCGTGTTCGCCGGTGATGGTGCCGCCCAGGGCCAGGGCCGCGCGGACCAGGTCGTCCGCGGCCCGCTCCAGCGCGAGTGGCGGCTCGGACTCCCCCGTGACGCGGGGCAGCGTGAACGCCGGGTGCAGGTTCCCGTCGCCGGCGTGCGCGACGACCGACGTGCTCACGCCGTGCGCGGCGCCGATCCGTTCGATCCGCTCGAGCAACGGGCCCATCGCCGATCGGGGCACGGCGACGTCCTCGCCGACGAACCACAACCGCTCGTCCAGCACCCGTCCGCTGCGGCGCAGCTCGAAGTACCGATCGGCCTCGGCCCCCTCGGGCAGGTCGACATCGGCGCCCAGGTCGACGAGAGCCCCGGCCAGCGCGGCGATCTCGGCATCGGCACCGAGGCCGTCGGTCTGCACCAGCAGCAGCGCCGATCCGTACTCGGCCAGGTCGGTGCCCTGGCCCTCGTCGATGGCTCGCAGCGTGCCGGCGTCCAGCAGTTCGAGCACGCTCGGCGTGACGCCCTGGGCCAGGGCGACGAGCACACCCGCGGCGGCCGCCGCGGCGGACGGGAACCAGGCGGCCAGCGTGCGGGTGCGGGCGGGCCGGGGACGCAGCCGCACGGTGGCCTCGACGACCACGCCGAGGGTGCCCTCCGAGCCGACGAACAGCCCGGTCAGATCGAAGCCGGCCACGCCCTTGATGGTGCGGTGACCGACCGGCAGCACGGTGCCGTCGGCCAGGACCGCCGTCAGGGCCAGCACCGACTCGCGGGTCACGCCGTACTTCACGCAGTGCAGACCGCCGGCGTTGGTCGCGATGTTGCCGCCGATGGTCGATTGCCGCCAGCTGGCCGGGTCGGGGGCGTAGGTCAGCCCGTGCTCGGCCGCGGCGGCGTCCAGGTCGGCGGTCACCACCCCGGCCTGCACGACCGCGACCTGGTCGGCCGGGTCGATCTGCAGGATCCGGTTCAACCGCTCGGTGGACAGCACGAGGGAGCCGTCGGGTGCGCTGGCCCCTCCGGAGAGGCCGGTGCCGGCGCCCCGGGGCACCACCACGGTGCCGGTGGCCGACGCGAGCCGCAGGGTCGCGGCGACGCCGGCGGTCGTCCACGGTCGGACCAGGGCGAGTGGCCGGCCGGGCAATCGGTGACCGGACCGGTCGGTGGCGACGCGATCGAGATCATCGTCGCCGGTGAAGACCTCACCGTCGGACAGCTCGTCGCGCAGCCGGGTCAACAGGTGCGCCCGGTGGGCGTCACGGTCGGCGGGCCGGGCCGACGACCGGTGATCCAGGATGGACACGCTCATCAGGAATGCACCCCCAAGTGGGCCAGCAGTTCGGCCCGCAGCGCGACGACCCGGGGGTCGGCCACGTCCCGCGGGCGGGGGAGGTCGACGACGACCTCATGGGCGATGACGCCGTCCCGCATCACCAGGACCCGGTCGGCGAGCCGGACCGACTCCTCGACGTCGTGCGTGACCAGCAGCACGGCGCAGCGGTGAACGGTCCACAGGTCGGCGACCAGCGCCTGGGCGGTGAGCCGGGTCAGGGCGTCGAGCGCCGAGAACGGTTCGTCGAGCAGCAGCAGGTCGGGTTCGCGGACCAGCGCGCGGGCCAGTGACGCCCGCTGCGCCTCACCCCCGGACAGCACCTTGGGCCAGACGTCGCTGCGGTGGCTCAGACCGACCTCGGCCAGGGCCGCCTCAGCCCGGGCGCGGTCCGGCCGGCCGGGCAGGCCGAGGACGACGTTGCGCCAGACCTTCTTCCACGGCAGCAGCCGGGGCGCCTGGAACGCGACGGCCCGCCGGTCCGCGACCTCGACTCGACCGCTGATCTCGGTGTCCAGGCCGGCCAGCACCCGCAGCAGGGTGCTCTTGCCGCAGCCGCTGGCCCCCAGCAGGGCGACGAACTCCCCCGGCGCGATGTCCAGGTGCAGGTCGTCGATCACCCGGCGGTCACCGAACGTCTTGGTCAGGCCGGTGACCCGGGCGGCGCTCAGGCTCCGGTGAAGGTCGGTCGCCATGCCAGCAACACCCTTTCCAGAAGGCGGACGAAGACGTCCGCGAGCAGCCCGAGGACCGCGTACAGCACGAGGCACAGCACGATGGTGTCGGTCTCGAAGAACTCGCGGGCGTTGTTGATGAGGAAGCCGATACCCGTGGTGGCGTTGATGGTCTCGGCGAAGACGAGGATCAGCCAGGACACCCCGATCGAATACCGCAGACCGACCAGGCCGGACGGCACCGCGGACGGCAGGATGACGTGCCGGATCAGGCCGAAGCGGCGCAGCCCGACGGTGCGGCCCGCCTCGATGAGGGCGGGGTCGGTGCCGCGGATCCCAGCGAACAGGTTGAGGTAGAGCGGGAAGAACACACCGAGAGCGATGAGGATCAGTTTCGGTTCGTCGCCGATGCCGAACCAGATGATCAGCAGCGGGATGAGCCCGATGACCGGGACGGTGCGGAGCATCTGGATCGGGGCGTCGAGAATGTCCTCACCCAGCCGGAACAGGCCCGACAGCAGGGCGATGACGACGGCGGCGGTGACGCCGATGGCCAGTCCCAGTCCGACCCGTTCGGCCGACGCGGCGATGGCCCGGGGCAGCTCGCCGGAGGACCACAGCTCGCGGGCCTTGACCAGCACGTCCTGCGGTGCGGCCAGGGTGGTCCGCGGCAGCAGGCCGGACGCACTGGCCACCGCCCAGCCGATCACCAGCACCAGGGGGCTGATCGTCTTGACCACCCAGCGCGGCACGGCGGGGCGGCCGCCCCGGCGACGGGTGTGGCCGGCGACCACCGTGGTGGCCACCGTCCGTGCCGGCCCGGAAGCCGGCTCGGCCGGCCGTTGCGCGGTGATGACACCGGCGCCGACCTGTCCGGTGACCGGCCGCACAATCGCGTCAGCCGGCATCGGAGGCCGCCTGAATCGCCTGAAGGCCCTGGTCGTACTCGGTGGTCCAGTACTGGCCGATGTCGACGGTGGCGGTGAGAATGCCGGCCTGTACGAAGGTGTCGACGATCTTCCGCTGGGAGGCGATGGCCTGCGCCGAGGTCGGGACGAAGTGGCTGGGGCGTTGCTGTTCCCCGTCCACGAAGACCTGCCGAGCCTGCTCGACGGGCTGCTTGGTCTCCCGGGCGATCACCGCGGCCCAGTCGTCAGGGTGGGACCGGGCCCAGGCGAAGCCCTTCTCGAGTCGGTCGTAGAAGTCCAGGATCGCCGCCTTGGTCGCCGGGTCGGCGTTGGTGGCCGGCCGGGTGACGTACAGGAAGTTGCCGGACAGGATGTCGCGCGCGTCGACCAGCGTGGTGGCGCCCTTGGCGTGGGCCGTGATGACCGCGTTGCCGTAGGAGGCGAGCGCATCGACCTGCCCGGACAGCAGCGCGGCCAGACCGTCGCTGGTGGACAGCGGGACGGCCTCGATGTCCGACCACTGCAGCCCGGCGGCGGCGACCGACTGGTACAGGAAGTAGTGCGCGGTGGTGTTCTGGACGTACGCGACCTTGCGGCCCTTGAGCTGCTCGACCGAGGCGATGGTGCTCCCCTCGGGAACCACCACCTCCTGGGTCAGGGTGTTGCCCTGCCGCACGGCCGAGATGGTCAGCGAGCCGGGACCACCGGACTGGGCGGCGAAGATCGGCGGGATCTCGCTGGCGCTGGCCAGATCGATGGCGTCGGCCCCCAGCGCCTCCAACTGCAGGTTGCCGCCCTGGAACAGGCTGAACTCGGTGCGATACGGGGTGTCGGCCAGTCCGGCGCTCTGCAGCAGCAGCTCCTGCTGCTTCCAGCCGGTCTCCCCGACCCGCAGCGTGACCGCGGACAGGTCGGTGCCCGTGCCGGCGACGGTCGCCGACGGAGCCGACGTGGTCGATCCCGTCGCGGCAATGCTGCCGCCACCGCAGGCGGCCAGGGTCATCACCAGACCCAGTGCGGCGGCGGTGGCCGCGGTGGTGGAGGCGAGGCGCCGCCGGAGCGAGCGTCTGGTCATGGGAGGGCCTTTCGAAGAATTGTCGCCCGAGGGTCGAGGTGCTCGGGCGTCGCCGAGGCGAGGGGAAAACACCGACGGCGATGGCCGGTGCGGTGGTCCGTCGACGGTGACGGTCCTGCGGGAAGGTCGGACCGGAGGTGCGCGGCGTCCCGGATGCGGCCGCCCCGCCCAGATGGCCGGCCGCGGCGGCGATGTGCGCCGGGGACGCACTCTGCGCGAGGGGACGTCGATGCCGACCGGGCCGCGCGTTGATCAGCGATCCGCGGAGCGGACCACCGTCGGGGACGCGGGAGGGACCGTCAGCGGCCGACAGCGGCCGGGCGGCGACGGATCAGTGGGTGCCGGGAACCGAGGTCGTGGTCAGCGACAACAGAGCGCGCTGGAGACGCGCTGCAGATCGACGTGACGTCGCTGCACGGACAGCACGGACACGACCCGGCGCTGCGCCGGCTGGTCGTTCGTGGTCGTCATGCGTTCGGTTCTTCCCTGAGGGGCCCGGTGGAACGGGCCGCGCGCTTGCCGGCATCTCGTCGATGCCGACCAGGTCCTCACCCGGAGCACCCCGCCGCGATGGGAGGGTTGCCGTCCAACAAGCCGGGGCTGTGCGCTGGAACTCGTGACCTGCGATCAAGGTAGATCACCGCTGCGATGCGGTCAAACATCTGTGGCCCCCGTCAGCGTGAGACAGACCACGCTGACCGACATCTCGCCTCGGGTGGTGGACGGCCGGCGGGAATACGCCCGCCCTCATCGACCGAGTGACCGGATGATCATCGATATACCGAGAGGGTCTGCACGCCGTGGTGTTTCGCCCGCCCTGCCGCGGGTATCTGCATCCCAGGCGCTGGCTTTGGGTCCATGACCTTCCCTGCCGGGCGGTGGAGCACTCTCGGGCAGCGCCGCCCTCTTCGGCTCAGCCGATCCCGGCCATGCGCGCGGCGTGCCGGTTGTGCTCGGCCACGACCGGCTCCATGTCGACGGTGACCACCCGGCCCTCCTGCACCAGCACCCGGCCGTCGACCACCGTCCAGTTCGCCCGCTGGGGCGCGCAGAACACCGCGGCGGCCACCGGGTCGGCCAGGCCACCGGCGAAGTCGATGGTGTTCAGGTCGAGCGTGAAGAAGTCGGCCCGCTTGCCGACCGTCAGGGCGCCGATGTCGGTGCGTCCCAGCAGTCGCGCACCGCCCAGCGTCCCCAGTTCGAGCACCTGCCGGGCGGTGACCCATTCGTGCGCCCGCAGCGGGTGCGAGGTGGGCAGCAGACTCGCCGGGCCCTCCGGTGGGCGCAGACCCATCCGCAGCCGCGCCAGCAACATGGCCTGCCGCACTTCGGCCAGCATGTTGGAACTGTCGTTGCTGGCCGAACCGTCGACGCCCAGGCCGACCGGCACTCCGGCGTCCAGGTACTTCTTCACCGGCGCGATGCCCGACGCGAGCCGCATGTTGGACGACGGGCAGTGGCAGGCGCCCGTCCCGGTCGCCGCGAACAGGGCGATCTCGGTGTCGTCGACGTGGATGGCATGCGCGTACCAGACGTCGTCGCCCACCCAGTCGAGCTCCTGCATGTAGGCCACCGGCCGCAGGCCGTGGTGCTGCAGGGTGAACAGTTCCTCGTCGAGGGTCTCGGCCAGGTGGGTGTGCAGCCGCACCCCGTGCCGGCGGGCGAGCTCGGCCGAGTCCCGCATCAGCTGCGAGGTCACCGAGAACGGCGAGCACGGGGCCAGCACGATCTGCGTCATCGACCCCGGCCGCGGGTCGTGGTGCGCGGCGATGACCCGTTCGCAGTCGGCCAGGATCGCGTCCTCGTCCTCCACGCAGGAGTCCGGCGGCAGGCCGCCCTGCGACTCCCCCAGCGACATGCTCCCGCGGGACACCGCGAACCGGATACCCAGCTCGGCGGCCGCGCCGATCTGGTCGTCGACCCGGCAGCCGTTCTGGAAGACGTAGGCGTGGTCGAACAGCGTGGTGCACCCGGACAGGGCGAGCTCCGCACCGCCGACGAGGGTGGCGGTCCGGGCAGCCTCCGGGGTGCGGGAACCCCAGATCTCGTAGTGGGCCCGCAACCACGGGAAGAGATTGGTGTTCTGCCCGGCGGGCAGGTTGCGGGTCAGCACCTGGTCGAGGTGGTGATGCCCGTTGACCAGCCCGGGCAGCAGCAGCTGATCGGTGAGATCGATGACCTGGTCGGCGGTCTCGGGAAGCTCCGTAGTGGGCCCGACCTGCTCGATGACGCCGTCGCGGACGAAGAGACCGCCGTCGGGGATCTCCCGGCGCTGTTCGTCCATGGTGACCAGGACGGTGGCGTGACGGGCGAGCAGGGTGGACACAGGCAGACCTCCGGGGTGACGACGACGTCGCGCCCCAGTATCGCGGTCGCCGGGCCCGGGGCCGCACCGGGTCAGGACTTGCCCGGCCACCCCTCGGTCGAGGAGATGGTGCCGTCCGCCGCCGCGGCGGCGAGCTGGGCGTGGTCCCGTTCGGTCTGATCGGCGTAGGCCAGTGCGAAACGCACCAGCGCCTCCTCGGCCTTGTCGTTCGTGCCGAGGTAGTCGGCGATCGCGGCGGCGTCGCCACTGCGGGCGTGGGCCCGGGCCAGGACGCGGCCACACGCGCCGGCGAACTGGCCGAGGTACGGAGCGATGACGTCGCCCCGCGGGATCACCTTGCCGTCGCGGAACTGGCGCACGTAAAAATCCGTCCGGTCGTCGCCGACCCCCACTGACGTCCACCCCAGGAACATGTCACCGGCCGACTGGATGAGTCGCTGGCCCTGGACCACCCGGGCGCCGTGGTTGTCCTGCCTGGCCGGCGCCAGGAACGGCTCGTACACCGACGCCGTCGCTTCCTTGATCTGGAAGAAGAGCGGGTCGCCCGACGCGCGCTCCTCGGCCAGCATCAGACCGATCCGCATGCCGACACTGCCCACCCCGACGACCTGCTGGACGACGTCGACGATGTCGAACCGGGACAGCAGGCTGGACAATTGGGCCGGCACCGAGTGCAGGTAGTTGTCGATGGCCTCCTGCAGGGTCCCGGCGAACTGGCGCAGGTCGTGCGAGCGGTAGGGCGGATCCTCGGAGATGCGTCGCCGGCCGTCGGAGACCATCACCAACTTCCTGGCCGCCCCCCGGCTGGTCCGCTTGCGGGCCTGCTTCTCGATGAGCTGGTCCAGGCCGCTGTCCTCCGCGCCGGAGAGGAAGTGCACCAGGGATGCGGCGTCGACGGTGTCCGACCAGACCTGCAGGATCGTCGAGGTCGCGTACCGGCGCATCCATCCCCGGTACTCCCGGTATCCCGATCGGACGGCCTGCACGGCCAGCTCCTGGCTCACCCCGTTCTCCCGGGCGAGCACGGGCACGCTGGCCAGGAAACGCTTCAGATCCCATTCGAACGGCCCGGGCAGGGTCTCGTCGAAGTCGCGGAGGTCGAACGCCAGGGTGCGCTCCGGGGTGTTCCAGAGACCGAAGTTCAGGACATGGGCGTCACCGCAGAGCTGGACCATGATCTCGGTGTGCGGGGTCGAGGCCAGGTCGGCCGCCATCACCGCCGCCGCGCCCCGGTAGTAGGCCCACGGCGAGGACGCCATGCGGCCGTGGCGCAGGGGCAGCAGGCCGGGCAGCCGGACGTTCTCCTGACCGAGGATGGTCTGCAGCGGATCGTGACCGCGGGTGGCCGGATCCCAGTGCCCGAGGGCCTTGCGTCCGACCAGGCGGCGGTCGGCGCGGCCGGGACCGACGTGCTCGGGCGCGAACGCCACCCCCAGATGATCGTGCGGCGCCGCCTGTGTCATGGCTGAACCCTAGGACCCGCCCGGCCCGCGCCCAGGGGAACACCGGACATGTCCCGCCAACGGGTCGGGCCCGGGCCCACCGGGGTCGCCGGGTGGATCGGTGCCGAGGTGGACGCTCAGCCGGGCGGACGGCGGCGGCGGGCTCCGCCGACGAAGAACGGCAGGGCGATGAAGATCAGCGGCAGGACCGCGATCCCCCTGGTGACGACGACCAGGACGGCCACGAGGATCACGATCGCCACGGTGAGGACGACGCCCGCGACCGCCGGGGTGGGCGTCGGCCCGGTCGCGGGCGCCCGGTACCGGCTGTGCGAGGTCGGGGGCGGCGCCCACCGGGTGTCGGCGCGGTAGGCCGGCACCGGTCCCGGGCGACGGGCGTCGCCGCCACCCGTGGCCGGTGTCCCGTCGACGACGTCCGGCCCGAACACGGCACCGAAGCCTGGTAGGTCGTCGAACAGGACCCGCAATTGATCGACGTAGACCGCCGCGTACGCGTCGGTGGCGCGGCGGTCGAATTCCTCGGGATCGAGCCGCCCCTCGGTGAAATGGTCGGCCAGCAGGCGAACGGCCCGTTCCCGGTCCCCGTGCCCGGCCCGGACGCGGCGGCGGCCATCGCTGGGTTCCACCATCGGACCTCCTCGGGTGCCGCCTGCGCCGCAGACCCCTGCCCTGCGCGACCCCTGCCCTGCACGATACGCACCGCGACTCGCGGCCCCCCGGCCTTCGGCACGAACCGGCACTTCGCCACCCCTGCGGCAAATGGGCGTTTCGCTTCGCCGTGCGAACGGAGCCGGAGCATGATCGATCCGCAGTTCCCGGCGTCCGGTCAGTCGCCGCCCGGGCCCAACCTCAGGAGGTCCCTCTTGGCCACCATCGATCGATCGCCGGCCGGTCCGGAGCAGTCCGCCGGACACGGCCTCGGTACGAGTCTGAAACCGCGTCACGTCACCATGATCTCGATCGCCGGGGTCATCGGCGCCGGGCTGTTCGTCGGGTCCGCCACGGCGATCAACCTGGCCGGACCGGCGGTGCTGCTGTCCTACCTGTTCGCCGGGACACTCGTCGTCCTGGTGATGCGCATGCTCGGCGAGATGGCCACCGCCCATCCGGACACCGGCTCGTTCTCCACCTACGCCGACCGGTCCCTCGGACGCTGGGCCGGATTCTCCGTCGGCTGGCTCTACTGGTGGTTCTGGGTGCTCGTCATCCCGGTCGAGGCCACCGCCGGCGCGCTCATCCTGCACAACTGGCTCGGCGGCGAGCAGTGGATCTGGGCCGCCGTGATCACGTTGTTGCTGACGGCGACCAACCTCATCAGCGTCGGCAACTACGGCGAGTTCGAGTTCTGGTTCGCGCTCATCAAGGTCGTCGCCATCGTCGCGTTCATCGCCCTGGGTCTGGCCGCCATCCTGGGCTGGCTGCCCAGTTCGGAGCAGTCCGGCATCTCCCTGCTGACCGCCGAGGGTGGCTTCATGCCACTGGGTTTCGGGGCCGTCATCGCCGCCATGCTGACCACGATGTTCTCGTTCATGGGGACCGAGATCGTGACCATCGCGGCGGCCGAGTCGGCCAACCCGGAGAAGGGCATCACCCGCGCCACCAACTCGGTGATCTGGCGGATCGGCCTGTTCTACCTGGGGTCGATCTTCATCGTCGTCTGCCTGGTGCCGTGGAACACCCTGGACCCGGCGGTCGGCAGCTACCAGTCGGCCCTGCAGGTCATGGGAATCCCGCACGCGGACCAGATCATGAACGTGGTGGTGCTGACCGCGGTGGCCTCGTGCCTGAACTCCGGCCTCTACACCGCGTCGCGCATGATCTTCTCGCTGTCCGTCCGCGGTGACGCGCCCCGGGCGCTGCGTCGGATCACCCCGAGCGGTGTCCCCCGCAACGCCGTCCTGGCGTCGATGGTGCTGGGCTTCGCGGGCATCGTCGGCAACTACGTGCTGCCCGAGGACCTCTTCGGCTACCTGCTGGCGACCACCGGCGCCGTCGCGCTGTTCGTCTACCTGGTCATCGCCCTGAGCCAGCTGGTGTCCCGCCGCAAACTCGACGCCGAGGGCGCCCGCCCCGCGGTCCGCATGTGGCTCTACCCGTGGCTGACCTACCTGGCCATCGCCTTCATCGTGTTCGTCATGATCGTCATGATCACGCTGCCCGATCAGCGGGTGCAGCTGCTGCTGTCGGTCGCGCTGGCGGTCGTCGTGCTCATCGCCGGGATCATCGTGGACCGCCGCCACGGCGGCGCCAGTGGGCGCAGCGACGCCGAGAGCGAGCAGAACGCGCGCCGCGGCCACTGACCAGGCTTCGGGCCGGCGTCACGGCCGCACGACTGCGGGGCCCGGGCACACCGCCCGGGCCCCGCAGTCGTCCCTGGTGACCGATATGGTCGACCTCAGCCCTGGCCGACGGCGCCTTCCGCGTCGTCGCCGCGGGCGACCTGCACGTCCGGGTCGTTGTCCTCCTGGACCTGGGCCGGCTTGTCCTGCGCGTCCGGGGTGGGGGTGGTGGGAGCGGCTGGGGCGATATCGGGCTGATCGCCGGCGTTCTCGGGGGACTGCGGGGTCATCGTCATGGCAGCTGAGTTCCCGACCGGCTGCCGACTCACGCCGGTGCAGCCACGGAACGACGTCCCGTCCGGTCATGGCCGAACGCCGGTCGCCTGCTCAACGACGCGTCCGCAGGTAGTCGGCCACCACCTCGGCCCCCAACCCGTCCAGGTCCGGGGCCACCACCCGTCCACCGCACCGGCGGGCCAGCGAGTCGACCAGGTGGGCCAGCCCCGGGTCGTCACCCAGGACGAAGAAGGTGACCGCCGCGCGCCGGACGGTCAACCGGTCCAGCTCGGCGATCGTCAATCCCAGGGTCAGCTCGGTGGGCGGGTACGAGAACACCGGATGCCCATCGGGTTCCAGGTGGGCGGTCGGTTCGCCGTCGGTGACCACCAGCACCACCGGGATGGCGTCCGGGTGGCGGCGCAGATGTTCGCCGGCCAGCAGCAGGGCGTGGTGCAGGTTGGTGCCCTGCACCCAGGCGCCCTCCAACTCGACCAGCTCGCCCAGCCCGACCTTCGACGCCGCCCGGCCGAACGTCACCAGCTGCAGTGCGTCCGTCCGGAAGCGGGTCGAGATGAGGTGGTGCAGGGCCAGTGCGGTGCGTTTCATCGGCACCCACCGGCCGTCCTGCACCATCGACCACGACGTGTCGACGCACAACGCGACCGCGGCCTGCCGGCGCCGTTCGGTGTCGACCACCTCGACGTCGGCCACGTCGAGCGGGCGATCGTCCCCGGCGGCCCGGCGGAGCTGGGCGTTCAGCAGCGTCCGGGGCACGTTCCAGGCCTCGGTGTCGCCGAACGCCCACGGCCGACTGGCCCCGGTCGGCTCACCGGCCGCCCCGGAACGGCGGGTCGCCCGCTCGCCCCGGCGCCCGGCGATCCGGTCGACCACTTCTCGAAGGGCCGACTCCCCCAGCCGGCGCAACGCTCGCGGCGACAGCTGCAGCGACCCGTCCGGGGCTCGCTCGAAGACACCCTGCTCCTGTAGTTCGCGTTCCAGGTCGCGCAGCGCCTGCAGATCGACGCGGGCATCCTCGCCCAGTGCGGCGGCCAGCTCGTCGGGATCGATATCCGCCAGCTCGGCCCCCGGGTAACTCTGGCCGAGGCGGTCGGTGAGCTCGTCGATGCGACCCAGTTCCTCCATGGCCCGGGTCGCCTCCCCCAGGCCCATGGGGTTGTCGCCCCGGAACCGGGGTTGCCGGCCCTGGCCCGGCCCGGACCAGTCCTCCCCCGGTCGCAGGCCCTGCAACCGGCCGTCCAGTTCGGCCAGCGACTGGGCCAGCCGCGGATCGCCGAACGCCTGCTGACTCAGCTCGGCCAATTCGGCACGCTGCTGGGGCGAGAGCGACTGCATCATCCGCTGCGCCGCGGCCGACCGCGCGGCCAGCAGGTCGACCAGCTCGTCGACCGACTCGGGCTGCTCCGGGAAGAAGCGCCCGTGCTCGGCCATGAACTGATCGAACTGGGCCTGCACCGACGGGCTGTCCGGCGCGGCGGCGTGCGCGTCCAGCAGCTTGTTCAGATCGTCGAGCATCCGTCGGACGTCCTCGGCGTCCTGCGGAGTCGCCTGCTGCAGCGCCTCCTTCATGCCGGCGAAGCGCTGGTCGAGCATCTCCCGGCCGAGCAGGTTCTGGATCTCCTCGTACGCAGCACGCGCCTCCGGCGACTGCCACTGGTACGGCTGCAACGCCCGCACCGCGCGACCGGTGTTGTCCGGCAACGTGTCCAGGTCCATCTCACGGAACCGGGCGTCCTCGGAGTCCTGCCGGGCCAATGTCTGCCGTTCGGCGGTCAGGGCCTTGTCGAGCAGCTCCCGCACCTCCTGCAGGGTGCCGTCGATGCGGTTGTCCCGTTGCAGCTCCCGCCGCCGCTCCCGCAGCCGACGGGTCAGCTCGTCCAGACCACTGCGGCCGGACATGCCCTGCCGCAACAGCTCTCGCATCGCCTGGCGGGGCGAACTCCCCTCCATGACGTCCCGGCCGATCCGGTCGATCGCTGCGTCGATGTCGAACGGCGGCGCCAACGGGTCCGGCCCTTCCCGGTAGGCGCCGTACGACCACTGGCGGCGGCGGGCGGCCCGGGCGCGGCGTCCGGCCTCGTTGGCCGTGTCGTCAGCGGAACTCATCGGTCGCGCCCCCCGTGCGCCGCAGAAGACCCGGCCCTAGCCATAGCTGACCGCCGTGCCGGTGGCGTCGTCCGCGTCGGGTTCCTTGGTGATCTTGCGCGTCAGGAACAGGAGCTCCAGCGCCAGCTCGACCGCCGCGGCGAACGGCCCCGGGTCCTCGGTCCCCGCCGCCCCGAGCCGTTCGGCGAGCTGCCCGACGACCTCCAGGTTCGGGGCAGCGTCGACCACCGCGGCCGCCGGGACCCGGTCGCCGGTCCGCAGCGGATGCGAGGTCACGGCGTCGACCAGCGGCGACAGGTCGAGTCCGCGCAGCCGGTGCCGGGCGGTCTCGGCGGTCGCCCGGCGCAGCAGATGCTCGAGCAGTTCGCTCTCGCGACCCTCCTGGCCGGTGGCGAACTCCAGCTTCCCCCGGAGCACGGGCAACACCGACTCCAGATCGACCGGGCGGGCGGTGGCGCCCTCCTCGCCGGTCAGGGCGGCCCGGCGGAGGGCAGCGGCGGCGACCGTCTCGGCGGCGGCCACCGCGAACCGCGCCGACACCCCGGAACCCTGGTCGATGGCCGAGGACTCCCGCAGATGACGCACGAACCGCGCGATGATCTCCAGCAGGTGGGCCGGTACCGCGGCCGGCAGCTGCGCCTCCTGCTCGATGACCGCCACCTCGTCGGCCAGCTCCAGCGGGTAGTGGGTGCGGATCTCGGCCCCGAAGCGGTCCTTGAGCGGGGTGATGATGCGGCCGCGGTTGGTGTAGTCCTCCGGGTTGGCCGAGGCGACCAGCAGCACGTCCAGCGGGAGCCGCACGCTGTAGCCGCGGACCTGGATGTCCCGTTCCTCCATGACGTTCAGCAACGAGACCTGGATCCGCTCGGCCAGATCGGGGAGCTCGTTGATGGCCATGATGCCGCGGTGGGCCCGCGGCACCAGACCGAAGTGGATGGTCTCCGGATCGCCCAGCGACCGGCCCTCGGCCACCTTGACCGGGTCGATGTCGCCGATCAGGTCGGCGACCGCGGTGTCCGGGGTGGCGAGCTTCTCGGTGTACCGCTCGCTGCGGTGCCGCCACCCGACGGGCAACGCGTCACCCTGCTCGGCCGCCGCCCGGCGGGACCCGACGGTCACGGGGTCGAGCGGATGCTCGCCGATCTCGGACCCGACGATCACCGGCGACCATTCGTCGAGCAGTCCAACCAGGGTGCGCAACAGTCTGGTCTTGCCCTGGCCGCGTTCCCCCAACAGCACCAGGTCATGGCCGGCGATGATCGCGCGTTCCAGTTGGGGCAGCACGGTCGCGTCGAAACCGACGATGCCGGGCCACGGGTCGCGCCCCGACCGCAGGGCGTCCAGCAGGTTGTCCCGCAGCTCGGTCTTCACGCTCCGGGCGACGGCCCCCGAGGCGCGCAGCTCACCGACCGTGGTCGGCAGACCGGCCGGCTGTTCGGGGACGACGGGGACGGCACTCTCGCTCATGGCGGTCAACGTACGCCGCGGCACCGACACCGGGACCGTCGCTGCGCGGAGCGCGAAATCGGTCCGCCGGAAGCGGTCTCGACGGCGGGCCGCGGGTAGAATCTGGCTCCGGTCGGCATGGTCCGGTGGGTGTCGTGGGCGTCAGGGCTGGGTAAACAGTTCGGCACAGATCCGCCATCCGCTCAGGAGGACGCCATGACCGCTGCCACCCCACCCCCGGACGACGAGGCCACCACCGACTCCACCGACCGGATGGCCGACGTCACCGAGTCCTGGCAGTCCTCCCCCCTGACCGACCCGGACGGCGCGACCGATCCCGCGATCAAGGGTCCGGTCGAACACGGCGACGACACCGGACCGGCGGACGCCGGATCGCCCGCGGAGGCGCGGGCCCAGCGACCCGATTTCTGACCGGACGCCGCCCGCTCGCCCTGGGACGCCGCCCGAACGGCGTCTCAGGGGGTGCGGAGCACCTGGCGTTCCGGTTGCCCCGGGTCCCGCAGGCGACCGGCCAGGGCGGAGATGAGCAGGGCGCTGACCACCACCAGGCCCAGGCCCCACCGCAGACCGACGACCCCGGCCAGCGCCCCGATGACTGGCGGGCCGAGCAGGAAGGCAGGCCACTGCCCCAGCGAGGCCACCGCGACGCCCTGGCCCGCGGCGATCCCCGGCTGGTTGCCGGCCAGTGCCATCACCGTCGGGATGATGCAACCGCTTCCCACCCCGAGCAGGGCGAAGGCCAGGAACGCGCCCGCGGTGCCACCCCAGACCAGGCCCGCCGCCATCCCCACCCCGGCCAGCAGCGCCGACAGTCGGACGAACCGCACCCGCCCCCAGCGTCCGGCCAGCCGGTCACCCCGCAACCGGGCCGCCGTCATCGCCACCGAGAACGTGGAGAACACCAGGGCGCCGACACTGGCCCCGGCCGCGCCGGCGACCGCGCCGTACTGCGCGCTCCACTGCACGGCCGCGCCCTCGTTGATCGACGACAGCAGGGCGATGGCGGCCAGCAGCAACAGTTGCGGGGTGATGACCCGGCGTCCCCGACGGGTCTCCCCCTTCGCCGCCGGCGAGGACGGCCCCGTCAGGGCCGGATGGTCCCTCGGCACCCAGCGCGCCACGGCCAGCAGCGCAGCACCGAGCAGCACCCCGGAACCGGACAACTGGCGGGCCGGCGAGATCCCCAGGTCGGCCGCCACCGCACCGGCCAGACCACCGGTGAGCTGGCCCAGGCTGAACACGGCGTGGAAACCGGACATGATCGGTCGCCGGTAGTCCCGTTCCACGAGCACGGCCAGCGCGTTCATCGGGGTGGCCAGCAACCCGGTGGCCGCCCCCTGGAGGAACACCGCGACCAGCAGAACGTCGATCCGACCCGATGCCGCGGTCACCGGAACCACCACCAGCACCGCCACCGCTCCCGGGAGCACGAGGCGGCGGGCCCCGACGGTCCCGATCAACCGGGTCACGATCAGCAGGGTGATCAGGCTCCCGGCCGGCGCGGCCAGGATGATGAGGCCCCATTGGACGTCGTCCACCCCGACCTGGGCGCGGACGCCGGGGATGCGCGCCGCCCAGCTGCCCATGGTCACGCCCATCAGGGCGAAGAGCAGGCTGACCGCCGCCCGGGACCGGCGGGGCACGACCGGGAGCGCGGGGGTCGGGGAAGGGTCGGGACCAGGCGGCGTACTCATCGACGCGGATTGTGCCCGCTTTCGGGCACCCCGACCGCGCCACTCTGTCCGCCGCCGGTCGGTCAGCTCCCGGCGCGGACCTGCGCGGCCAACAGCTCGAACGAGCGCCGCCGGGTCGCCGCTCCGTGTACCCGGCTGGTGATCAGCAGTTCGTCGGCTCCGAGCCGGCCGGCGACGTCGGCCAGCTCGTCGGCGACCGTGTCGGCCGTGCCGACGATCTCGGTACCGCTCATCGCCGCCAGCAGCTGCAGCTCCTCGGGGCGGTAGGGGTACTCGGCGGCCTGCTCGGGGGTGGGGATGGCCTGCAGGCGACCGGAGCGCAGCAGGAGCATCGACAGCGCCCCGGCCCGTGCCTCGTACTGGGCCTGCTCGTCGGTCTCGGCCGCCAGAGCGGTGACGCCGATCATCGAGTACGGCTCGGCCAGGGTCGCCGACGGACGGAACTGCGAACGGTAGAGCTCGAGCGCGAGTTCGGCGCCGCCGTTCGCCCCCGCGAAGTGGTAGGCGAAGGCATAGGGCAGGCCGAGCTTGGCCGCGAGCCGTGCCCCGTAATCCGACGAGCCCAGGATGTACAGCGGCACGTCGGCCCGTGGGGTGGTCAGGATGCGGGCGTAGGGGTGCGACGGCGGGAACGAGTCCTGCAGGAAGTGGCGGAGCTCGGCGACCTGGGCGGCGAAGTCGTCGCCGTCGGTGCCGGCCATCCGGCGGCGCAAGGCATGAGCGGTCAGCTGGTCGCTGCCGGGGGCCCGCCCCAGTCCGAGATCGATGCGGCCCGGGTGCAACGCGGCGAGGGTGCCGAACTGCTCGGCCACCGCGAGCGGTGCGTGGTTGGGGAGCATCACCCCGCCCGAGCCCAGCCGGATCGAGGTGGTGTGCGCGGCCAGGTGGGCCAGCAGCACGGGCGGGGCGGCCGACGCCACCGCAGGCATGCCGTGGTGCTCGGCGACCCAGAACCGGTGGTAGCCCAGACGTTCCGTGGTGACGGCCAACTCGGTGGTGGCCGCCAGCGCCTCACTGACGGTCACCCCGTCGCCGACGCCGGCCAGGTCGAGCACCGACAACCGAACCCGGCCGCCGTCCGTCGGACGGGTCAGGGTCAACGGACCGACCCCGGACGTGGTGCCGTTCGACGCGGTGGACGGGGCGGGGTGTGGCGGGGCGAACGACGGGGCGGCTGACACGATCGGCACTCCTGCACTGCTCGACAGCCGGCGCGATCACCGGCCTTCGCTACAACCCGCCACGGCCGGAACCTGTTCCCCGTCGCCGGAGATCGCGGGACTCCGCCGGTCGGAAATGCGTTGTCGGTGGGGCGTGCGACATTGCAGGCTGAGGTCCCTTTTCCATCGTCGGCCCGTCGGAGCGTCCCGGTCATGTCCTCCTCCGCGCAGCCCGCGCAAGCCCGGCGCGGCGTGCCGCGCGCCCTGCGGCCCCTGGTCGACGACCAGTTCCGGCGGCTGGCCGGCGCCCTGGTCGCCTCGCTGCTCAGCGTCGGGGTCTGGCTCGTGGCATCGGTGTGGCAGGTCGTGCAACTGGGGGGCGACCCGAGCGATCTGTCCCTGGTGGCCACCGCCGCGGCCGTCGGCCTGGTGTCCACCGTCCTGGTCGGTGGCGCCGTCGCGGACCGCGTCCCTCAGCGGTCGATCCTGCTCGTCGTCGAGAGTCTGCGGGCCGCCTGCTACGCCACCGCCGCGGCCCTGTCCCTGACCGGCCTCATCCAGGTCTGGCAGCTCGCGGCACTGGCCCTCGTGCTCGGCATGGCCGACGGGTTCTTCTTCCCGGCGTACTCGGCCTGGTTGCCCTCCCTGCTCGCACCCGAGGAACTGCTGGCCGCCAACGGGTTGGAGGGCATGCTGCGGCCGACCGTGATGCAGGCCGCCGGGCCGGCGCTGGCCAGTCTGCTCATCGCCGTGGGCCCGACCGGACTGGCCTTCGCCGTCATCGCCGCCGTCCAGGTCGCGGCCGTGGTCGTGGTGGCCGGGATGCGCAGCACGCCGGTGCGTCGGGAGGTGGACCGGTCGCGCCACCCGCTGCGGGCCGCGGTGGCCGACATCCGGGACGGCTTCGCCTACATGGTGCGGACCCGGTGGCTGCTCGCGACCCTGCTGTTCGCCGTCCTCGCCGTGCTGGCGGTGATGGGTCCCGTGGAGGTGCTGCTCCCGTTCGCGGTGAAGAACCAGACCGGTGGCGGGGCCGGGGCCTTCGCGCTGGCGCTGGCCGTCTTCGGCGCCGGCGGAGCCATCGGGTCGTTGGTCGTCGCCTCGGTGCCGCTCCCCCGGCGCTATCTGACCTTCATGCTGCTGGGCTGGGGCGTGGGCAGCGTGCCGATCGCGGTCATCGGGCTGACGTCGCAGCTGTGGCTGATGGCCGTGGCCCTGTTCGTGGCCGGGTTCTGCTTCTCCAGTGCGCAGGTCGTCTGGGGCACGTTGCTGCAGCGACGGGTCCCGCCGGCCATGCTCGGCCGGGTGTCCAGCCTGGACTTCTTCGTCTCGCTGGCGCTGATGCCGGTGTCGATGGCGTTGGCCGGGCCGGTGGGTGAGGCCATCGGTCTGGCGCCGACGTTCCTCGTCGCCGGCCTGGCTCCCGCCGTGGTCGCCGTGGTGACCCTGGCGGTGGCCCGACTCGGGGCCGACGAGCGGGCCCATCCGCTGCGGGACGCACCGGACGCCGACCCGCACGGGTCGGCCGCGAGTCGGCCGGACGGAGCGGAGCCGTCGGCCGGGTCGCGTCCTCACCCCTGACCCGGCCCCCACAACCACCGACGCCAGCCGCGCCGCGGTGCCGGGACCGCGGCGGCGCGGTCGGCGGCCTCGCGGACGGTGGCCGCGCGGCGGGCGGCGACCGCCCGATGCCACCCGTCGACCACATCCTGCTCGTCCTGTTCCCCGACGCCGAGCACGATCGACGAGGTGGGTAGCAGGATCTCAGCCCGGATGCGGGCGTTCAGGTCGAGCACGGTGCGGCGCACCGAGGCCTCGGTGGTCATCACCGCCACCCGCTCGGCCAGCGTCTGCACCTCCTTGCGGATCTGCAGCGCGGCCGGCAGGAACGCCGACCCCGGCGTCTGCTCCCGTTCGGCGAACTGGCGGATCCACCAGTGCTCGTCCCGCGAGAGCAACTCGGCCGGCAGAGGTTTCCCGGCGCCCGGCAGATCGTCGAATTCGCCCCGGGCGATGGCGTCGCGGATCTGCTGCTCGGCCCGACCCGGCCGCCGCGGCCGGGCGACCGGTCCCGACGCCTCGGGCGCCGGGTCCCCGCCGTGCATCAGACCGCCGGCCGTCCGGCGGTCACGTCCTGCAGGGCCTGGTCGAGGATGGCCAGACCGCGGTCGAGATCGGCCTCGGCGATGGTCAGCGGCGGGGCGATACGGAAGGTGCCGCCCATCCCGGGCATCTGTACGACGTTCATGTGCAGGCCGAGCTCGAAGCAGCGTCGGGTCACCGCCGCCCCCAGAGCATCCGACGGTTCCTTGGTCACCGGGTCGGCCACCAGTTCCAGACCCTGCAGCAACCCCCGGCCCCGGACGTCCCCGATCACCGGATACCGAAGCGCGAGCTCGTCGAAACCCTTGCGCAGCAGACCCCCCAGGTGGGTGGCCCGCTCGTCGAGGTGCTCCCGCTGCGCCACGTCCAGCACGGTGTTGCCGACGGCCGCGACCAGCGGGTCCGAGACATGGGTGGTGAAGAACAGGAAACCGCGTTCGTGGGCGCGTTCCTCGATCTCGGCGCTGGTGATCACGGCGGCCAGCGGCAGCCCCGCGCCGAGGGTCTTGGACAGCGTCAGGATGTCCGGGACCACCCCGTCCCGTTCGAACGCGTACCAGGTTCCGGTGCGACAGAGCCCCGTCTGCGCCTCGTCGAGGATGAGGAGCATGCCGCGCTCGTCGCACTTGACCCGCAGGGCCGCGAGGTAGCCCGGGGGCAGGTCGATGATGCCGCCGGAGGACAGGATCGGCTCGACGAGGCAGGCGGCCAGCGCGCCGACCGACTGGGCGTCGATCAGGTCGAAGGCCAGGTCGAGCTGCCGACGCCAGTCGAGATCCCCGTCGCCGTCGACGATGTCGGGACGGTAGGCGTTGGGGACCGGAATGGCGAAGGACCCCGATGGCGCCGGACCGTACCCCTTGCGGCCCGCGCTGTAGGTGGCGGCCGCCGCGCCCTGCGTCATGCCGTGCCAGGACCGGGCGAACGAGACGACCTCATGGCCGCCGGTGACGAGCTTGGCCAACCGGAGCGCCGCCTCGTTGGACTCGGCACCGGTGGTCAGCAGCAGCGCCCGCTCGAGCGGGTCGGGCAGTGATTCGGCCAGCCGGCGGGCGAGGTCGATGACCGGGCGGGACAGCATCCCGCTGAACAGGTGGTCCAGGGTTGCGACCTGCCGCTGCACCGTGGCCACCACGTCCGGGTGGGCGTGGCCGAGGATCGAGCTCATCTGGCCGGAGGTGAAATCGAGGATGCGCCGGCCGTCCTCGGTGATCACGTAGCTGCCCTCGGCGCCGGCGATGATCTCCGGCGTGAAGGTCCCGCCGTAGCGGATGAGATGGCGGCGGGCGTCGTCCCACAGGTCGGTCATGAAGCCAGGGTAGGACCCGCCGGGGATCCGTCAGGCCCGGGTCGGTTCCGCCGCGCAGAGTTCCAGTGCCCGGCCGTTTCTAGGGCGGGCGTCGACGAACGGCCGGACCGGCGCGGCGGGCGCCAGCGGGGCCAGCCGCAGGGTGATGGCGGTGACCACCCCGAAGCAGGTCGCTCCGGCGATCAGGGCCGCGAACCGGTCCCGGTCGTCGGTCGGCCCCTCGCCGGACCGCAGTCGCCGCAAGGACCCCTCGGCGGTCACCACCTCGACCCCGACGATGCCCGAGCGGGTCGGATCCGGGACGACCGCGGTACCGGCCGGGCGGTCGGCGTCGACGGCCACCTGCAGGCCGAGCGGCGCCAGGGCGCGGACCACCTCGCGCCAGCCGGCGCCGACCCCGGCGGTGACCTCGCGGCGGGTCGAGTCCACGTTCACGCGGGTGAGCAGCCGGGTGACGACCAGGATGGTGCCCGGCGGCACGGCGAGGGGTCCGGCCGCGTGTCGGCCGACCGTTGCACTGGCCAGCGTCCGGACCCGGCGGCCGATGGCCGGGGCCAGCCGGGCCACCGCGGCGACATCCTGGGCGTCGGCGGCGACGACGACGACCTCGGGAGCCCGACCCGGGGTGGTGTCGACCCCGAACGCGGCCGCGGCGAAGCTCGGGTCCTCGGCGGTGACGACGTCGCCGCGCACGGTGGCCCGCAAGGCCAGGGTCAGCTCGGTGGTGCTCCAGCCGCGGGTGGTCATCGGGGTGCTCATCGGGTTCTCCGCTTCCGTCGGGCCGGTCGATCCCACCTGGGATCGACCGGCTGTCGTGCCACGTACAGCACAACCCGGGCGACTGAACGATCACCGAGCGCCGACTGAAAGCGGTGGAGAGCTTGTGCGGCGAGGGAGTCGTCGGGCACCGCGATCAGCGGGTGATCGTGGCCGTCCGAACCATGCGCACGCAGTGTTTCCGGCGGGGACGTGGTCGGGTAGGGGGGTTATCCGCCCTCCTGCCCGGGGCAGACCGCCGACCGCAGCACGGGTGACCCGGTCGGTCAACGGCCGGTCGTCGACGTTCGGACACCCGCGGGCGCGCCCGGGGAACCGGGGACGACCGGGTCGGCGCCGATCACCGTGCCGGGATCGGGTGCGCCCGCCGGGGACGACCGGTCACCGCTCAGCTCGTCGACGCGGACGGCGGTGACTCCCAGCAGGATGAGCAGACCGCCGGCCAGTTGCATGCCGCCCGGGACCTGACCGAGCAGCACGGCGGCGAACAGGACCGCGAACAGCACCTCGGTCAGACCGACGAAGGACGCCATCCGGGCTCCGAGTGCGCGCGCCGCGGCGATGCCGGTGACGTAGGCCAGCACCGTCGAGACGAACACCAGGGCGGCGATGGCCACGTACCAGGGCATCTCGGTGCCGAGCAGCCGGACCGCGTCGGTCCGCAGGTCGAAGGGCACCAGTCCGGTGGCCCCCAGCACGCCGAGCCCCACGGCCCCGGTGACCATGGCTCCCCACGCGGTGACCAGCGGGGGCAGCGTGTCCTCGGTGCGGGCGGAGAGCACGAAGTAGGCGGCGAGTCCGACGGCGGCCGCGAGACCCCAGAGCACGCCGACGATGTCGATGCGCGCCGACCCGGTCACGTCGAGCACGAGGACCAGGCCCAGCAGGGCGGCGACGGCCCCGCCCACGGTCAGTCGGCGGGGCCGCTGGTGGTGCCGCAGCCACATCCAGGCCACGACGACCAGGATGCCCAGGTACTCCAGCAGCAGGGCCACGCCGACCGAGAGTCGGGCGACCGCGTTGAAGTAGAACCACTGACAACCGGCCACGGCCAGCAGTCCGAAGACCACGATCATCGGCAGGTTCCGCCGCAGCAGGCCCCAGCGGCCGCGCAGCTGCCAGAGGGCGAACG
Source organism: Nakamurella flava (assembly GCF_005298075.1). Classification (NCBI taxonomy): domain Bacteria; kingdom Bacillati; phylum Actinomycetota; class Actinomycetes; order Nakamurellales; family Nakamurellaceae; genus Nakamurella; species Nakamurella flava. The sequence goes on along the minus strand of NZ_SZZH01000001.1, from coordinate 874,196 downwards.
GGGTCAACACCAGCGCGGCGCCGCCGACCCGCAGGGTCACCGCGGCCCCGGCCGACCAGCCGGACGTCAGCAACGCGGCGGCGAGGGTGCCGGAGGTGCCGAAGAACAACGCCGACAGCAGGGCCGTCGTCAGGCCCCGTCCACCGCCGATCGTCGTCCCTGCCGAACGCGACATCACACACCCCGATCTGTCATGAGCTAAACAAGCTACAGTCATTACCGACAGCCCGAGCCTAATCGGCGGCCCGTAAGGAGTCAACGTGGTCTTTGCTCATGACACCGAGGTCGCCCTGGCCTCGGCCGCCGCCCTGGTCAACACCGCGCACGGCGACGACCAGCTCGCCGCCGCCGACGGGCTGGCCGACTTCGTCCGCGAATGGCAGTGGAGCGGCGCGGTCACCGGCGACGACGCCGAACTCGCCGCCGTCCGCCGACTGCGACCGGAACTCGAGGCGTGGTGGCGGTGCGACCGCGACGAACTCGTCGACCGGGTCAACGACGTGCTGCGCCGCACCCACGCCCTGCCTCAGCTGATCCGGCACGACGGATGGGACTACCACCTGCACGCCACGCCTCCGGACGCGCCGCTCGCCGACCGGATGGCCGTCGAAGCGGCCATGGCGATGGTCGACGTCATCCGCGCTGACGAGATCGCCCGGTTGCAGGTGTGCGCGGCCGACGACTGCGACGACGTGCTCGTCGATCTCACCAAGAACCGGTCCCGCCGGTTCTGCAGCACCGGTTGCTCCAACCGCACCAACGTCGCCGCGTTTCGGGCGCGTCGTCGGCAGACCTGATCGCACGTTGCGCGGGTCGAGCCCGACCGCCCGGCCGGAGAATCCGTAGATTCGTCGGCATGACCGGACTGCTCACCGGTGTTCCACTGTTCCCGCTCGGAACGGTGCTCTTCCCCGGTGCCCTGCTCCCGCTCCACATCTTCGAGACCCGCTACCGGCGCCTGGTCGCCGGCCTGCAGGAACGGGCTCCCGACCAACGCCAGTTCGGCGTGGTGGCCATCCGGGCCGGGCGCGAGGTCGCCGCCCGGACCGCCGCCGACGCCGACGAGACGGGGCCGACGCTGTACTCCGTCGGTTGCCTGGCGGGCCTGCGCGCCGCGCAGTCCTACGCCGACGGCCGCTGGGACATCGTGGTCGCCGGCACCCGGCGCTTCCGCCTGGTCGACGTCGACCCGGTCGACGACCCGGACGAACCGCTCACCGGCACCCTGGAACTCCTGCCGGAGCTGACCTCGGCCCACGCCGCCGATCTGGCTCCGCAGGTCACCCGCCAGTTCCTGGACTACCGGGACGCCATGTACCGGGCGCAGGGCCAGGTTGCCGAACCGGCGTCCGACCTGCCCGCCGACCCGGTGCTGCTGTCCTACCTGGTGGCAGCGGCCGTCGTGGTGGACCTGCCGGACAAGCAGCGGCTGCTCACCGCGGAGACGGCGGGCAACCGCCTGGAGCGGGAGATGGAGCTGCTCCGACGGGAATCGGCGCAGCTCAGCACGCTGGCCACCCGCCCGGCGGTGGAGCTGGGTCGACTGCCCTACAGCACGAACTGACCGGGCCGGCGGCTCAGCCCAGCAGGTCGTGCACGTAGCACCAGCGCCACGCTTCCCCCGGCTCGAAGCTGCGGATGACCGGATGCCCGGTGCGGTGGAAGTGACGCTCGGCGTGTCGGCCGACCGACGAGTCGCAGCAGCCGACGAACCCGCACCGCAGACACAGCCGCAGATGCACCCAGCGCGTGCCCTCGACCAGGCAGTCCACACACCCCTGGGTGGTCTGCGGCTCGGCCCAGTCACCCGCGGCGTCCAGTTCCGCGCACGAGGAGGTGGCCCGCAGCGGCGTGGTGAGCGGCTTGTCCGCCCACGACGGGGCCCGTTCGGTGGCCTGCTCGATCATCGATTCCTCGACGTCCAGGTCGGCCAGCACGGACGAGAGCACCTCACTGTCCACACCGCCGGTGTCCCGGATCTTGAGCACCGCGGCCCGTTCGGCGGCCAGCATGCCCAGCCGCAACCGGCGGTGGGCCTCACTGGGCGTCTCCCCCGCCTCCGGGCGTCCCAGCCGTTCCCACACCGCGTTGGCCCGGGCCTCCGAGCGGCGACGCAGTTTGGCCAGCAGCTCCGGGTCGTCCTCCTCGCGGGCCAGCCGATCCAACTCGGCGAGCCCGGCCGTCGTCGCCGCCGCCGTGATGTCGGCCTCGGCCAACGCGTCCTGTCGGGGGTCGGGACCGCGGACCCGCAACCGGCGGGCCAACCACGGCAACGACAACCCCTGCAGCAACAACGTTCCCGCCGTGACCACGAATGCGCCGAGGATCAGCACCTGCACCTCGGGCAGGGTGCTCGGCAACACGAACGCGGCCGCCAGGGTCACGACCCCCCGCATCCCGGCCCACGCCACGATCGCCGTGTTGGCCCACGGCACCGCGGTCCCGTCGGCCATCCGGGGACGCAGCAGCAGATAGCGGACCGGGAACACCCACAGCGGCCGGGACACGATCACCGCGACCAGCGCGGCCAGACAGAACCCGGCGATCACCAGGGGGCTCAGGTCGGACTCCCGCAGGCCGTCGGCGATGGCATGCACCTGCAGACCGATGAGCAGGAAGACCGCGTTCTCCAGCAGGAACTCGATGGTCGACCAGTTGATGCGCTCGTTCATCCGCGACGTCGCGTTCTGCAGCACCGGCGCCTTGTGCCCCAGCACCAGCCCGGTGGTCACGACGGCCAGCACCCCGGACGCGTGGACCTCCTCGGCCGGCAGATAGGCCAGGAACGGGGCCAGCAGCGAGACTGCGGTGTCCACGACCGAGTCCTGGATGCGCCGCCGCACGAACGCCACCACGGCCGCGATCACCAGGCCGATGAGCACCCCGCCGGCGGCCGCCCAAGCGAAGTCCAGCCCGCTGCTCCACACGCTCACCGTGCCGCCGACGGCCGCGATCGCCGTCCGCAACGCGACCAGTGCCGTGGCGTCGTTCAGCAGCGACTCGCCCTCCAGGACCGTCACGATCCGGCGGGGCAGACCGATCCGCCGGGCCACGGCGGTGGCCGCCACCGCGTCGGGCGGGGCGACGACGGCCCCGAACGCCAGGGCGGCGGCGAACGGGACCGGCAGGATCCACCAGGTCACCAGACCGACGACGAGTGTCGTGAACAGCACCAACCCGACGGCGAGCAGCCCGATCACCCGACGGTTGGCCCGCAGATCGGTTAACGGGGTGCGGATGGCCGCCGAGTACAACAGCGGCGGCAACAACCCCAGCAGCACCAGTTCAGGAGTGAGCTCGATGGCCGGGACGAACGGCAGGTACGACGCCCCGATACCGATCGCCACCAGCAGCAGCGGGGCCGGCACGTTCACCCGGCGGGCCAGGACGCTCACCGCGGTGCCCACGGCCACCAGTGCGACGACGGTGAGCGCGACGGAGATGGCGGACATGCCCGCATCGTCCCTCACCGGACGCCCCCGGACCCACGATGTCCGCTGCCAGCGGACGGGAGCCGCCCGCCGACGCGGACGGACGAGTCAGCCGGCGCCGACGACCGTCTGCTTGGCCTGCGCCACCGCGGTGGGCGGGCCGGCGACGTGCCAGCGGTGGCCGCCGTGCTCGAAGACCTCGGTCACCCCGCCGGCCGCCTCGATGATCGCTCGACCGGGCATCCAGTCCCACGGCAGCGTGTCGGCGTGCAACCAGACGCCCAGCCGGCCGGAGGCCACGGCGGCCAGCTCGATGGACCCCGAGCCGATGATGCGGATCGACGCGGACCCGGTGATGGCCCGCAGCAGGCTCTCGCGCAGCTCCGGTTCGTGCAGACGTTCCGGGCTGAGGTAGGTGGAGATCGCCAGCTCGTGCAGTGGACGGTCGACCAGCTGCGGGATCGGGACCCCGTTCAGGGTCGTCGGGTGATCGACCCCGCCGATCCACATCTCGTCGGTGTTGGGCTGGTAGATGGCCCCGAGCAGCGGGACCTCGTCGTCGACCAGCGCCAGGGCCGAACACCAGGCCGGCAGGTTCGACACGAAGTTGAAGGTGCCGTCCACCGGGTCGATCACCCAGGTGCGGTCGCCGGGCGCCGACGCGCCCTCCTCACCGAGCAGCCCGTCGGCCGGCCGGGAGTGGGCGAGCTCGGCGACGATCATCGCCTCGGCCGCCTTGTCGGCGTCCGAGACGACGTCGCTGATGCTGGTCTTCTGGTCGACGGTCAGCCCCGCCGTCCGCATCCGCGCGGCTAGATCACCGGCGGTGCGGACGAGATACTCGGCGAGTTCGGTGTCGGACTGGTCGGGACGGGTCTGCACGGTGGTCGGTGCGAGGTCGGCCATGGGACCCACGGTAGTCAGCGCCGTGTCGCGCGCGGTCCGCGGCCCCCGGCGTGGCGGTACCCCGCCGGTTCCCCGGGGCCTAGCCTGTTCGGGTGCAGCAGTATCACGAGCTCCTCGAGCGCATCCTGGCCACCGGCTCCGACAAGTCCGACCGCACCGGGACGGGCACCCGCAGCGTCTTCGGTCACCAGATGCGTTTCGACCTGGCCGACGGCTTCCCGGTGGTGACCACGAAGAAGCTGCATCTGCGGTCGATCGTGGTCGAACTGCTGTGGTTCCTCCAGGGGTCGACAAACGTGCGGTGGCTGCAGGAACGCGGCGTCACCATCTGGGACGAGTGGGCCGGTCCCGACGGCGACCTGGGCCCGGTCTACGGGCACCAGTGGCGCTCCTGGCCCACCCCCGACGGCCGGCACATCGACCAGATCGCCGCCGTGGTGCGGTCGCTGCGGGATAACCCGGATTCGCGGCGGCACATCGTCTCGGCCTGGAACGTCGCCGAGGTGGGCGACATGGCGTTGCCGCCGTGCCACGCCCTGTTCCAGTTCTACGTCGCCGACGGGCGCCTGAGCTGCCAGCTGTACCAGCGGTCCGCCGACGTCTTCCTCGGGGTGCCGTTCAACATCGCCTCCTATGCGCTGCTGACGCAGATGATGGCCCAGGTCGTCGGGCTGCGGCCGGGTGATTTCGTCCACACCCTGGGTGACGCGCACCTGTACTCCAACCACTTCGAACAGGCCCGCCTCCAGCTGACCCGGACACCGCTGCCGCTCCCCCGGCTAGAACTGAACCCGGACGTCCACGAGATCGACGGTTTCCGCTACGAGGACATCGTGATCCGCGACTACGTGTCGCACCCGGGCATCAAGGCGCCGATCGCCGTATGAGCAAGCACGAGATGGTCGGCGCGGCCGCGGGCCCGCTGCCTCCGATGACCCTCGTCGCCGCCGTCGCCCGCAACGGCGTCATCGGCGCGGACGGCGGGATGCCGTGGCACCTGCCGGACGATCTGCGCCGGTTCAAGCGGTTGACGATGGGCGCGCCGATGATCATGGGGCGTCGGACCTTCGATGCGATCGGCCGACCGCTGCCGGGCCGTCGCACCGTGGTCATCACCCGGGACCCGCTGTGGGGGGCCGACGGCGTGGAGGTCACACACTCGGTCGCCGACGCGCTGGCGCTGCTGGCCGGGGCCGAGCGGGTCAGCGTGGTCGGTGGCGGAGAGATCTACCGGCAGACGATCGGGGACGCAGCGGCACTCGAGATCACCGAGATCGACCTGGAGGTCGCCGGGGACACCACGTTTCCGGCCATCGACGGGCGAGACTGGGCGCGAGTGTCGGACGAGGCGGGCGACGGCTGCCGCTACGTTCGGTACGAACGACGGGCCTGACGGGGCCGGCCCGGGTCTCCCCGGGCCGGCGGACGATCAACCCACCGGGGCCCGGGTGTAGGGCACGACGATCCGCAGGCTCGGGTCGATGTCCAGCTTCGCCGAACGGTTGCCCGCCGCCGTGGCCGGCAGTCCGTTCTTGGTGGCGTTGGCCAGCACGCCCTTGCCGGCGGTCTGCTCGACCCGCATGGTCCGGCTCACGGTGTCCAGCAGGTCCGACACCTCGAGCTCGAGGGCGTCACAGATGGAGGCGAGCAACTCGCTGGACGCTTCCTTGCGACCACGCTCGACCTCGGACAGATACCCCAGCGAGACGTTGGCCGCAGTGGACACGTCCCGCAGTGTGCGGTTCTGTCTGGTCCGCGCGTCGCGCAGCGTTTCCCCCACAGCATTTCGCAACAGCACGTCGCACCTCCTCCCGTCCGTCGTGGCCTACGTTCCCGATTCTGCTCCGCAGCACCGACAGCGTTTCGTTTCAGCCACCGACCGTTGTTCCATCGGTATCACCACCGGGTGGGTTCCCCGTTGATGGTGGGGTGCACCCGGCCGGTCGTGGACCTCACCGGGGGGTCTGCTGGTGGGCGACGGGCCCCGGTTCGACAACGCTACCCGGCCAAGCTGTGCGGACCCATTTCCCACCCGGGCAGTGCCACCGACGTGTCCAACGTCGATGCTGGTCCCGATGTTCCGCGATCGGCGTTGCCGACGGGTTCCCGTCCGATGACGGGCTGGTTGCGAAGCTCGTCCCGTCGACGATCGCCCCACCGGTCAGGATCGAATCGGACCAACGACCGGATCGGCACCCATCGCGGCGGCGAGCAGATCCAGGGCGGCGCGCACCGCGCGGGCCCGGACACGCGCGCGTGAGACCACCGGGTCGTCGTCGACTGGAGCGGACGCGTCGGCGACGCCGGTGACCACGACCGGGGCCGCTTCGGGGTCCGGGCCCGCGAGGGCGACGTGGAACGTGCCCGGCGGTCGACCGTCCTGCGGGTCCGGGCCGGCCACACCGGTCAGGCCGAGTCCCAGGACGGCGCCGCAGCGTTCCCGGGCGCCGACGGCCAGCTCGGCGGCCACCCGGGGATGGACGGCCCCCTCGGCGGCCAGCAGCGACGCGTCGACCCCGGCCAGGGCGTGCTTGAGATCGGTGGCGTAGACGACGAACCCGCCGCGCACGACGGCGCTGGAGCCGGGGACCTCGGTGAGCACGGCGGTCAGCAACCCGCCGGTGAGGGATTCGGCCGCCGCGACCGTCCAGCCGCGTTCGGTCAATCCGACGACGACGCGCCGGACGTCGGCCACCGACGTCCCGACCAGGGCGGCCAGTGAGCCGGGCTTCGTGCCGGGGTCCGTCACGACAGGGGGCGGGACCGGGCCCGGCCGACCAGGCCCGCGGCGCGGATCACGTAGTCCACGCCGGTGCCCACCGTCAGCACCACCGCGCCGGCCATCACGACCACCCGTACCCAGTCGATGGCGTCCGGCAGCGGCATGAGGTAAAGGCCGATCGCGAAGATCTGCAGCAGGGTCTTGGCCTTGCCACCCGGGCTGGCGGCGATGACGCCGTACCGGATGACCGCGAACCGCAGCAGCGTGATGCCGATCTCGCGGACCAGGATGACCAGGGTGATCCACCAGGCCAGGTCACCGAGCATCGACAGGGCGACCAGGGCCGAGCCGGTCAGCGCCTTGTCGGCGATCGGGTCGGCGATCTTGCCGAAGTCGGTGATCTGGCCGCGTTTGCGGGCGATGTGCCCGTCGTACCGATCGGTCAGGGCGGCCAGCGCGAAGATCACGAACGCCACCCAGCGCCACGTCGGATCGTGACCACCCTCGGCGAAGAGCGTGAGCAGGAAGACCGGGACCAGGATCAGCCGCAACACCGTCAGGGCGTTGGGCAGGTTCATCAGCGGCACCGGCGCCGGCCGATCGGTCATCGCGGGTACCCGTTCATCGCGACCCGGCGGGGTCGACCACCTCGAGGACATCGGCCCTCAGGTCGATGCCCTCGGTCCCGACGACCCGGGCCCGGACCAGGTCACCGGGCCGCAGCCCACCGGCGCCGGTCAGGGTGGTGACGCCGTCGACCTCGGGAGCCTGGTGCTCGGCCCGGCCGACCAGCTCGGTCTGCGTCCGGCCCGCCGCGATGTCCTCGGGGTCCTGTTCGTCGACGAGGACGAGCACCTCGGTGCCGATGCGATCCTCGGCCCGCTGCGCGGTCAACTCCTCGACCAGATCGGTGATCCGGGCGACCCGGGCGGCGATCTCATCGTCGTCCAGCTTGCCGTCCAGGTCGGCGGCTGCGGTGCCGTCCTCGTCGGAATAGCCGAACACACCGACCGCGTCCATCCGTGCACCGACGAGGAACGCCTCCAGCTCGGCGATGTCGTGCTCGGTCTCCCCCGGGAAACCGACGATGACGTTCGAGCGGATACCGGCCTCCGGTGCAGCGGCGCGGATCTGATCGGTCAGCGCCAGGAAGGACTCGCGCGAGCCGAACCGCTTCATCCGCCGCAGAACCGGCTCGGAGGCGTGCTGGAACGACATGTCGTAATAGTCGGCCACACCGGGCAGGTTCGCGATCGCAGTGACCAGGGTCGGCCGCGTCTCGGCGGGCTGCAGGTAGGACAGCCGGACCCGGACGAGGCGCCCCGGGGCACCGTCGGGCCGGGTGGTGGTCAGACCGGACAGCTGCGCCATCAACCGCTCGAGCGGGTCGCGACCGGCCAGGTCCTTGCCGTAGGACGTCGAGTTCTCGCTGACCAGCACGATCTCCCGGATGCCCTGCTCGGCGAGCCAGGCCGCCTCGGCCACGATCTCCTCGGGCGACCGGGAGACGAACGCCCCCCGGAACGACGGGATCGCACAGAACGTGCAGCGGCGATCGCACCCGGAGGCGATCTTCAGGGGGGCCACCGGGCCGGTCTGCAGCAGGCGCCGCAGCAGCACCGGTCCCTGGGCGATCTCGGAGGCTCCGGGGACGCCGGCCGCTCCGACCTGGGAATGCCCGGGGACCGAGACCGCCCCGGCCGCCACCCCGCGGGACACCGGGCTGATGGGCAGCAGTGTGCGGCGGTCGACCGGGACGTGGGCGGCGGGCCGCTCACCGTGGACGACGGAACCGACCAGCCCGGCCAGGTCGGGGTAGGCGTCGAAACCGAGGACGGCGTCCGCCTCGGGCAGGGCCTCGGCCAGCTCCTGGCCGTACCGCTCGGCCAGACAACCGACCGCGACGACCTTCGCCCCCGTCTCGGCGGCGGCGAGCAGGGTGTCGATGGAGTCCTTCTTGGCGTCCGCGACGAACGCGCAGGTGTTCACCACGACGACGTCGGCGTCCTGCTGGTCTGCGACCAGCTCGTAACCGCCCGTCGACAGGCGGGCCGCGATCTCCGAGGAGTCGACCTCGTTGCGGGCACAACCCAACGTCGTCACGGTGACCTTGACCGCGTTCGCCACCGTTGACACGCTCCTCACAGTAATGCCCGCGGACGGGTCCCCGAAGCCACCGCCAGCGCGCTCACAGCGGCAGCAGCATTCGGGTGTTGCCCAGGGTGTTGGGTTTGACGTACGGCAGGTCCAGGAACTCGGCCACCCCACGGTCGTAGGACCGGCGCAGCTCGGCGTAGGCCTCGGGGCCCAGATTGAGCTCCTGCACGGCCTGGAAACCGAGCGAGGCGAAGAAGTCCACCTCGAAGGTCAGGCAGAACAGCCGCTGCAGACCCAGGTCGCGGGCCTCGGCGATCAAACGGCGGCAGACCGCGGCGCCCACCCCCTGCCCGCGGACCTCGGGGAGGGCGGCGATGGTGCGGATCTCGCCGAGGTCCTCCCAGAGGACGTGCAGGGCCCCGCACCCGACCACCCGGCCGTCCACCTCGGCCACCCAGAACTCGGTGACGTCCTCGAACAGGTTGGCCAGGGTCTTTTCCAGCAGGATCGGACCCGCGTAGACGTCGACGACGCGCTTGATGGCACGGACATCGGTGACCCGGGCCCGTCGCACCGTCGGCGCGGCGACGGTGGGCGGAAGGCGATCGGCCGACGACGGAGTCGTCGGCGACTGTTCGGTCGGCTGTGGGGTCACGGCAGATCACAGTACTCAGGACGTGGAGCCCGGCCGCCCCGGCCGGCAGCGGCGAGTCAGTCGCTCTCGGCGGCCGACGGGCTCCGCCGCGCATGGATGCGTTCGAGCGCCTCGGCCAGCAGTGCCTCGCCGTCGGCGTCGCTGCGCCGCTCCTTGACGTAGGCCAGGTGCGACTTGAACGGTTCGTTACGGATCGGTGGTGGCGGCTCGTCACGATCGCGGCCCGCCGGCAGACCGCACCGGGGGCAGTCCCAGGTCTCGGGGATCTCGGCGTCACTTGCGAAGGCCAGGGTCGTCGTGTGCGCGTTGCCGCAGAAGAACTGCAGACGAACCCGGGGAGCCGACTCACCCCGTTCGGCCTCGCCCATACGTCCGGCCCCCACCCGGGTACCGCGAATCGGATTGCCGCCCGCCATGCTGACCTACCTCGTCACTGGGGTGGATACGTGCACCGGGAGCCGGCGGTGGACGGCCGCCGCTCCCGTTCGATCAGGCGCCGACCTTGATGAGCAGACCGACACCAACGATGGAGATGACCCAGATCGCCGCGACGAACAGGGTGAGCCGATCGAGATTCTTCTCCACGACCGACGAGCCGGACAAGGACGACTGCATCGTTCCGCCGAACAGCGACGACAGACCGCCACCCTTGCCCCGGTGCAGCAGGATCAACGCCATCAGGGCCAGGCTGGTGATCAGCAGCAGGATCTGGAGAACGAGAGTCATGTCAACCTTGGATGTTCGGCGGTCCGTCGGGCCCGGCGAGTCTACCCCGTAGGCTCCGCCGGACCCGGTCAGCAGCGGCGGTGCGCCCCTGACGTGACCGGGCCGACGGGCCCACGAACGGCGTGGTTACGGCAGGACGCCGACCGTGATCGAGCCAGCCCGGCTCACGAACGGCGTCGTTACGGCAGGACGCCGACCGCGTTGGCAGCCAGGGTCGCGAATTCGGTGCCGTCCAGGGACGCGCCACCGACCAGCGCACCGTCGACGTCCGGCTGGCCGCAGATCTCCGCGACGTTGCCCGACTTCACCGAGCCGCCGTAGAGGATGCGGATCTTGTCGGCCGTCTCCTGGCCGTACTTGCCGGCCAGCGCGGCGCGGATCGCCCCGCAGACCTCCTGGGCGTCGGCCGGGGTGGCGACCCGTCCGGTACCGATGGCCCACACCGGCTCGTAGGCCAGCACGATGGTCTCGGCCTGCTCCGGGGTGACGGTGGACATGCCCGCCAGCACCTGGTCGACGGTGTGCTGGACCTGATTGCCGGCCTCGCGGACCTCCAGGCCCTCGCCGACGCAGAGCATCGGGATGATGCCGTTGGCGAACGCCGCCGCCACCTTGCGGGACAGCAGCTCGTCGGTCTCGCCGTGGTACTCGCGCCGCTCGGAGTGGCCGACCAGCACGTAGGTGCAGCCGAGCTTGGCCAGCATGGAGCCCGCGATGTCACCGGTGTAGGCACCGGACGCCTCGGGCGACAGGTCCTGGGCGCCGTGCTTGACGGCCAACTTGTCGCCCTCAATGAGGGTCTGCACCGAACGCAGCGCGGTGAACGGTGGGAAGACCGCCACCTCGACGTGGGAGTAGTACTTCTCCGGCAGGGTGAACGCGATCTTCTGGACGAGCGCGATGCCCTCCAGATGGTTCAGGTTCATCTTCCAGTTGCCGGCGATGAGCGGCGTACGCGACATGATCGGTCAGTCCTCCAGGACGGCCAGGCCGGGGAGCTCCTTGCCCTCGAGGTATTCGAGGGAGGCACCTCCACCGGTCGAGATGTGGGTGAAACCGGCTTCGTCGACGCCCAGCGTCCGGACGGCCGCGGCGGAATCACCGCCACCGACCACGGAGAACGAGGACGCACCCGCGATGCCTTCGGCGACCGTACGGGTTCCGTTGGCGAACGCCGTCATCTCGAAGACGCCCACCGGACCGTTCCAGAACACGGTGGCCGCTCCCGCGGCGATCTCGGCGAACCGGGCCGCGGTGTCCGGTCCGACGTCCAGGCCCATCCACTCGGACGGAATGGCGTCGGCGGACACGATCTTGGTCTCCGCGTCGGCGGCGAACTTGTCGGCCACCACGAAATCGCTGGGCAGCACGATCTTGTCGCCATGTTCGGCCAGCAGATCGCGGCAGGTCGGGATTTGGTCTTCCTGCAGCAGCGACTGCCCCACGTCGTGGCCCTGGGCGGCCAGAAAGGTGTAGGCCATGCCGCCGCCGATGAGCAGCTGGTCGACCTGCGGCAGCAGCGAGGTGATGACACCGAGCTTGTCGGAGACCTTGGACCCGCCGAGGATCACCACGTAGGGCCGCTCGGGGTCGACGGTCAGCTTCTTCAGGACGGCGGTCTCGTTGGAGACCAGGTAGCCGGCGAAGTGCGGGAGCTTCTGCGCGATCTCGTAGACCGAGGCCTGCTTGCGGTGGACCACGCCGAACCCGTCCGAGACGAACGCGGCATCCGCCCCGACCACGGCGACGAGGTCATCGGCCAGGGCGGCACGCTCGGCCGCGTCCTTGCTGGTCTCGCGGGCGTCGAAGCGGACGTTCTCCAGCAGCGCGATGTCGCCGTCCTGCAGCGCGGCCACGGTGGACCGGGCGGACGGGCCCACCAGGTCGTCGGCGAGCGGGACGTCGATTTCGAGCAGCTCAGCGAGCCGCTCGGCCGCCGGGGCGAGCGAGTACTTGGCCTCCGGGGCGCCCTTCGGGCGACCGAGGTGGGCGGTGACGACGACGCGGGCACCGGCCTGGCGCAGCGCCTGCAGGGTGGGCAGCGACGCGCGGATGCGCCCGTCGTCGGTGATGACCGAGCCGTCGAGGGGCACGTTGAGGTCGGCCCGGACCAGCACGGTACGGCCGGCCACTCCGGCCGCGAGCAGGTCGTCGAGAGTGTGCACAGCAGCTCCTAGCGGGAAGTTCGCTCAGCGGGGTGGGCGCGACCGGCGCCGGTCGGCGCGGTCGACCGGAGACATGGGACACGGGTGGCCCCGGCACCGGGCTCCGGTCCGATTGAGGTCGGAACGAAGCGCCCGGCAGCCGGTGCCACCCGCGATCAGGTACTCAGAGCTTGTCGCCGACGATGGCCGTGAAGTCGGCCAGCCGGTTGGAGTAGCCCCACTCGTTGTCGTACCAGCCGACGATCTTGAAGAAGTTGCCCCCGAGGGCGATGGTCAGCGGCGCGTCGAAGGTGCACGACACGGGCGAGCCGACGATGTCCGAGGACACGATCGGATCGGTCGAGTAGGCCAGCTTGCCGACCAGCGAACCGGTCTGGGCCGCCTCGGCGAACGCCGCGTTCACGTCGTCGACGGTGGTGCCCTTCTCCAGCTCGACCGTCAGGTCGGTCACCGAGCCGGTGGGGACGGGCACGCGCAGGGCGTAGCCGTGCAGCTTGCCCTTGAGCTCCGGCAGCACCAGAGCGGTGGCCTTGGCGGCACCGGTGGTGGTGGGGATGATGTTGATGGCCGCCGCCCGGGCCCGCCGCAGGTCCTTGTGCGGGAAGTCCAGGATGACCTGGTCGTTGGTGTAGGCGTGCACCGTGGTCATCAGACCCTGGACGACGCCGAAGTTCTCGTGCAGGACCTTGGCCATCGGCGCCACGCAGTTGGTGGTGCAGGAGGCGTTGGACAGCACGGTCTGGCTGCCGTCGTACTTGTCGTCGTTGACCCCGACGACGACGGTGAGATCCTCGCCGGTGGCGGGCGCGGAGATGATGACCTTCTTGGCCCCGGCCTGGACGTGCTTACGGGCATCGTCGGCCTTGGTGAAGAAGCCCGTCGACTCGATGACCACGTCGACGCCGAGATCGCCCCACGGCAGCTTGGCCGGGTCACGCTCGGAGAGCGCCTTGATCTCCTTGCCGTTGACGGTGATCGAGTCCTCGCCGGCCTCCACGTCGTAGGGCAGCTTGCCCATGACGGAGTCGTACTTCAGCAGGTGGGCGAGAGTCTTGTTGTCGGTCAGGTCGTTGACCGCGACGATCTCCACGTCGCTGCCGAGAGAGTCGACCGCTCGCCAGTAGTTGCGGCCGATCCGGCCGAATCCGTTCACGCCGACGCGCACAGTCACGTGTTGCTTCCTCCTCTGAGAGGGCCCCCGCGACGGAGTCATGTTCCGCCGGAGGTTGGCTTGTGGCACGTCCCCCCGTCGTTCGGGGCGACGTCGCGGGCTCACTGTATCGGCCGAGTCCAGCCCGGGCATGTCGGGGTGGGTCCCGTTCGGGACCACCCACGGCCGGAGAACTGAATCGAATCAGCGACCCGGGTCACAGTACTGGACTACGGATCGAACCGCACCTCAGGCGTCGAGCATGTCGGCCGTCACCGCCGACTCGGTGTCCGGGATCCCCAGATCGGCCGCCCGCTTGTCCGCCATGGTCAACAGACGCCGGATGCGTCCGGCCACCGCGTCCTTGGTCATCGGCGGGTCGGCCAGCTGACCCAGCTCCTCCAGCGATGCCTGACCGTGGGCGATGCGCAGCCGACCGGCCTGGCTCAGATGGTCGGGGGCCTCCTCGCCCAGGATGGCCAGCGCCCGCTCCACCCGGGCGGCCGCGGCGACGGCGGCCCGGGCGGACCGGCGCAGGTTGGCGTCGTCGAAGTTGGCGAGCCGGTTCGCGGTGGCCCGCACCTCCCGCCGCATCCGCCGCTCCTCCCAGTCGAGCATCGACGAATGCGCGCCCAGCCGGGTCAGCAGTGCGGCGATCGCGTCGCCGTCCCGCACCAGCACCCGATCGGCGCCCCGCACCTCCCGGGCCTTGGCGCTCACGCCCATCCGGCGGGCCGATCCGACCAGTGCCAGCGCGGCCTCCGGGCTGGGGCACGTGATCTCCAGCGAGGCGCTGCGGCCTGGTTCGGTGAGCGAGCCGTGGGCGAGAAAGGCGCCCCGCCAAGCGGCTTCGGCGTCGGCGACCGATCCGGCGATGACCTGGGGCGGCAGGCCGCGGACGGGGCGGCCCCGGCCGTCCAGCAGTCCGGTCTGCCGGGCCAGCGAGTCCCCGCCGGCCACGACGCGCACGATGTACCGGGTGCTCTTGCGCAGACCGGAGGGGCTCAGCAGCTGGATGTCCGCCGTGTGCCCGTAGAGCTCGCCGATCTCGCGGCGGAGTCGCCGGGCGACGGCACCGGTGTCGAGTTCGGCCTCGACCACGATGCGGCCGGCGACCAGATGCAGCCCACCGGCGAAGCGGAGCAGCGCGGACACCTCGGCCTTGCGAGCCGGGATCTTGCTGACCGCCACCCGGCTCAGTTCGTCCTTGACGGCGGCGGTCATCGCCATGTGTGGGCCTTTCGAGCGGGTCGCGCCGGGTCACCGGCGCCGAACGGAACGGGGAAGGGGTGGGGATCGCGGCCGGCGGACGGTCGCCGGGCCGGTGGCCCGCTCACCGGGCGGGCCCGGGCAGCCGGGCGAACACGTCGGCCAGCGCGGCGGCGAGCCGGTCGGGGTCGTGGCGGGCGGTTCCCGGGACGGCGATGTCCCGCAGGTCCAGCCGGCTGCCCATGCGCTCGGCCGCCGTCCGCAACCGCCCGGGAAGGGCGACCGCGGACCGGTCGGCGAGGACGGAGTCCACCTGCACGTCGGGGGCGTGCGCCGCGAGCACCTCGAGGTGCTGCTCGGGGGAGAACCCTTCGGTCTCCCCCATCTGGGCCGCGAGGTTGAGCACCACCAGCCGGTGGGCGGGACTGGCGGCCAGGGCGGCCCGCATGTCGGGCAGCAGCACGTGGGGCAGCACGCTGGTGAACCAGGAGCCCGGCCCGAAGGTGATGACGTCCGCCGCGGCGATGGCCTCCAGCGCCTGCGGGCAGGCCGTCGCGTCCGCCGGATCCAGGGAGACCGACTGCACCTGACCCACCGTGGTGGCCACCGCGACCTGGCCGCGGATGGTCCGGACGGCCGCCGGGTCGTCGTCGACGCCCACCACCTCGGCGACGATGTCGAGCGGCTGACAGGCCATCGGCAGCACCCGGCCCCGCGCTCCGAGCAGCGCTCCGGCGGCGTCGAGCGCGGCGACCGGGTCGTCGAGCACCTCCGTCAGGCCGATGAGGACGACGTTGCCGACCGGGTGGCCGGCGAGAGCGCCCTGACCGGTGAACCGGTGCTGGAAGGTCCGTGACCACAGTCGCCCCCGGTCGTCGGGGGCGCTCAGCGCGGACAGCGCCATCCGCAGGTCACCGGGGGGCAGGATGCCGTCGACCTCGCGACGCAGGCGCCCGGAGGACCCGCCGTCGTCGGCCACGGTCACCACGGCCGTGATGTCGAGCCGCCGGTCGGGCAGCAGCCGCTGCAGGGCGGTGAGCATGGCGTGCAGGCCGTGGCCCCCGCCCAGGGTGACCACCCGCAGCGGGCCGTCGACGTCGCCGTCGCCACCGGACGGTGCGGTTCCGGAGACGAGCGCGGGGCCGGCGGGACGGGTCACGGTGGCCGTCACTCCCGCCCCAGGTCCCGGTGCACCACCGTGACGGCGAGCGACTCGTCGGCCAGCCGCCGGGCGAACTCCTCGGCGACGGCGACACTGCGGTGCTTGCCGCCGGTGCAGCCGACCGCGAGCGTGAGGTAGCGCTTGCCCTCCCGGCGGTAGCCGCCGTTGACCAGGCCGAGCAGCTCGACATAGCGGTCGAGGAACTCGGAGATGCCGTCCTGGGACAGCACGTAGTCGCTGACGTCCTGGTCGCGTCCGGTGTGCTCGCGAAGCTCGGGGATCCAGTGCGGGTTGGGCAGGAACCGCATGTCGACGACCATGTCGGCGTCCAGCGGCAGCCCGTACTTGAAGCCGAAGGACACAACGGTGAGGGAGGCGTGCCGGTCCGGCGCATCCTGACCGAAGGCCCGTTCGATCTGGTTGCGGAGCTGGTGGACGCTGATCTTGGAGGTGTCGACGACCACGTCGGCCTCCTGCCGCAGCGGCTCCAGCAGCATGCGTTCGCGGGTGATGCCGTCGGCCAACCGGCCGCCGCCCTGCAGCGGGTGGGAGCGGCGGTTCGACTCGAAGCGCCGGATCAGGATGGCGTCGTCGGCTTCCAGGTAGAGCACGCGGGGCCGGTAGCCGCGGGTGTCGAGATCCTTGATGACGGACGCGAGGTCCTCGGTGAACGCCCGGGTGCGGACGTCCAGCACGATCGCGATGCGGGTGACGTCACCGCTGGTGCGGGACCCCAGGTCGACCATCCGCGAGATCAGCTCCGGGGGCAGGTTGTCCACCACGAACCAGCCCATGTCCTCGAGCACCTTGGCCGCCGTGGACCGGCCGGCTCCGGACAACCCGGACACGATGGCGACCTCGATGGCCCCGGTGGCCGTCGGCGTCGCCGAAGGCGACGTCCGCGCGTCCGATGACGGTTGCCCGTGCTGTTCCTCGGTCACCGGATCACCCCTGTTCGCTCCACCGCCGACTTTCCCATGCGACCCCCGCCCGTCATCGGCCCGCGGCCCCCCGCCGTGCCGTCAGGAATCCTCTCCTATCCGGGCCGCCACCGTGACGATTTCCGCGGAATCCATGCTGTCACCCGCTTCACTCCCGTCACTCGGTGGGTCGGACGGGCGGTCGGCGTCCGTCGGATCCGGCCGCGGAAGACCTGCCTGGGCCCCGGACGACGACACACCGGACGGCGAAGCGGGTTCTCGGCCCGGCGGACCCGACGCCGCCGGGGCCGTGGTGGATCCGGCAAGCGCGTCGATGATCGTCTGGGCGGTCCGGCGGCCGATCCCCGGCACGGCCATCACCTCCTCCACGTCGGCCCGGCGCAGGGCGGCGACCGACCCGAAGTGCCGGATCAGGGCCTTGCGCCGCACCTCTCCGAGACCCGGGACCTGGTCGAGCGCCGACACCGTCATCGACTTGGACCGCTTGGCCCGGTGGTAGGTGATCGCGAAGCGGTGCGCCTCGTCGCGCAGCCGCTGCAGGAGGTAGAGCGCCTCACTGGTCCGCGCGAAGATGACCGGGTCGTCGCGGTCCGGCACCCAGACCTCCTCCAGCCGTTTGGCCAGCCCGCAGACCGTGACGTCGGTGATGCCCAGGTCGGCCAGAACGGTCGCCGCCGCGTTCACCTGGGGCGCGCCCCCGTCCACCACCAGGAGTTGGGGCGGGTAGGCGAACCGGCGGGGCCGCCCGGTCTCGGGGTTGATGCCGGGCGGGCGGTCCGCGTCGGTCTGCTCCGACGTCTGCATCGCTGCCCCGTCGACCTCGGTCGCGTCCCCGGTGCTGGCTGCCTCGATGCGCAGCCCCCGGCTGAACCGGCGGCGGACCACTTCGGCGATGGACGCGACGTCGTCGCCGGGCCGATCGCGGATCGCGAACCGGCGGTAGTCGCTGCGCTTGGGCAGACCGTCCTCGAAGACGACCAGCGAAGCGGCCACATCGGTGCCCTGGACGTGCGAGATGTCGATGCACTCGATGCGCAGTGGCGCCTGGTCCATCTCCAGCGTGTCGGCGAGTTCGCTGAGCGCGGCCGACCGGGCCGTCAGGTCGCTGGCCCGCTTCAGCCGGTGCAGCGCGAGCGCCTCGGCGGCGTTACGGGTCACGGTGTCGGCCAGAGCCTTCTTGTCGCCCCGTCGCGGCACCCGGAGCCGAACCCGTCCGCCGCGCAGGGACGACAGCCAGGCGGTCACGTCGGTGGGTTCTTCGCCGTCGCCCGCCGGATCGTCGGAGTCGCCCTCCGGCTCGTTGCGGGGTCGGTCGACCGGGTCGGCCGACACCGTGGGCACAGGCTCGGCCGGGAGCGCCGGGACGAGGATCTCCCGGGGGATCGCGGTGGCTCCGTCGTCGGCCGCCCGCCCCCCGTAGAACTGGAGCAGGAAATCCTCGACCAGCGCGCCGAGTGCGAGATCTCTTGCTGCCACCGCAGTCTCGTCGGTGTCGAGATCTTTGGCGGCCACCGGTGAACCCTGGGTGCCGACACCACGCAGGTCGGCGGTCGCGTCGACGATCCAGCCCCGCTGACCGCGGACCCGTCCGCCCCGGACGTGGAACACCTGCACCGAGGCGAGGAGATCGTCGGCGGCGATGCCGATGACGTCGGCGTCCGTCCCGTCGCCGAAGACGACGGCCTGCTTCTCGACCGCGCGACGCACCGCGCCGAGGTCGTCGCGCAACCGCGCGGCCCGCTCGAAGTCCAGTTCCTCGGCGGCGGCCTGCATCTGGCCCTCGAGGCGCCGGATCAGCGGATCGGCCCGTCCGGCCATGAAGTCACAGAACGAGTCGACGATGTCGCGGTGCTCGTCGGCGCTGACCCGGCCCACGCAGGGAGCCGAGCACTTGCCGATGTACCCCAGGAGGCAGGGTCGGCCGATCTGTCCCGAGCGCTTGAAGACCCCGGCCGAGCAGGTACGGGCCGGGAACACGCGCAGCAGCAGGTCGAGGGTCTCCCGAATCGCCCAGGCGTGGGCGTACGGCCCGAAGTACCGCACGCCCTTGCGGTGCGGCCCGCGCATGACCTGCAGGCGTGGGTACTCCTCGCCCACCGTGACCGCGAGCTCGGGGTAGGACTTGTCGTCCCGGTAGCGCACGTTGAAGCGAGGGTCGAACTCCTTGATCCAGTTGTATTCCAGCTGGAGGGCCTCGACCTCGGTGGTGACGACCGTCCACTGGACCGACCCGGCGGTGGTGACCATGCGCCGGGTCCGCGGGTGCAGCGCCGACAGGTCGGAGAAGTAGGAGTTCAGCCGCGACCGCAGGCTCTTGGCCTTGCCGACGTAGATGACGGTGCCGGCGGGATCCCGGAAGCGGTACACCCCGGGCGAGTCCGGGATGGTCCCCGGGGCCGGGCGGTAGGTGGCGGGATCGGGCATGCGATCGAGGGTAGTTGCGCGGACCGACAGTCCGTCCGAGCGCATCCGGTCCGACCGGACGCACCCGAACCGCCCCGTCGGCCGCGCCCGGATCGTTCCCTTCTACCCGACTATCAGCCTCACCAAGCGAGAGACTTGGCACTCGCCTCGGTCACGAGCGGGGCCGACGACGGCCGATAGGGTTGGGCCGCCGGTCGGACCGGCGCCCGGTCCGGACGCACTCCCCGCCGCATGGTCCCCCAGCCTCTGGGGTATCTGTCCGGGAGCCGCCCGCAGCGGGATGGCACGGCAGCACAGGGAGTGACTATGGAGATCTGGCCCGGAAAGGCTTATCCGCTGGGGGCCACGTTCGACGGCACCGGCACGAACTTCGCCCTGTTCAGCGAGGTCGCCGAAAAGGTCGAACTGTGTCTCATCGACGACTCCGGCAACGAGACGCGGGTGGTGATGCCCGAGCGTGACGCGTTCGTCTGGCACTGCTATCTCCCGACGATCCAACCGGGACAGCGGTACGGCTACCGCGTCCACGGCCCGAACGACCCGGGCGGCAGCGGGGCCCGCTGCAACCCCAACAAGCTGCTGCTGGATCCGTACGCCAAGGCCGTCTCCGGTGAGATCGACTGGGATCCGTCACTTTTCGGCTACAACATGGGCGAGCCCGATTCCCGCAACGACGACGACTCCGGGCCGTACATGATGCACGCGGTCGTCATCAACCCGTTCTTCGACTGGACGGGCGATCGCTCGCTCGGCATCCCCTACGCCGACAGCATCATCTACGAGACCCACGTCAAGGGTCTGACCGAGATGCACCCCGAGATCCCGGAGAGCCAGCGCGGCACCTACGCCGGCGTCGCGCACCCCGCGGTCATCGACCACCTGACCCGCCTCGGCGTCACCGCCATCGAGCTGATGCCGGTGCACCAGTTCGTGCAGGACAGCACCCTGCTCGACCAGGGTCTGCGGAACTACTGGGGTTACAACACCATCGGCTTCTTCGCCCCCGAGGGCGCGTACTCGGCGTTCGGCGACCGCGGCCAGCAGGTGCAGGAATTCAAGGCCATGGTGAAGGCCCTGCACGCGGCCGGCATCGAGGTCATCCTCGACGTGGTCTACAACCACACCGCCGAGGGCAATCACATGGGCCCGACGATCGGCTTCCGCGGCATCGACAACGCCGCCTACTACCGCCTGGTCGACGACGACAAGCGCTACTACATGGACTACACCGGGACCGGGAACTCTTTCAACGTCCGGCACCCGCACTCGCTGCAGCTGATCATGGACTCGCTGCGCTACTGGGTGACCGAGATGCACGTCGACGGCTTCCGTTTCGACCTGGCCGCCACCCTGGCCCGCGAGTTCTACGACGTCGACCGGCTGTCCACGTTCTTCGAACTCGTCCAGCAGGACCCGATCGTCTCGCAGGTCAAGCTCATCGCCGAGCCGTGGGACATCGGTCCCGGTGGCTATCAGGTGGGCAACTTCCCACCCCAGTGGACCGAGTGGAACGGCAAGTACCGCGACACGGTCCGGGACTTCTGGCGCGGCGAGCCGGCCACCCTCGGCGAGTTCGCCTCCCGCCTCACGGGTTCGGCGGACCTGTACGAGTCGTCCGGCCGGCGGCCGGTGGCCTCGATCAACTTCGTCATCGCCCACGACGGCTTCACCCTGCGCGACCTGGTCTCCTACAACGAGAAGCACAACGAGGCCAACGGCGAGAACAACAACGACGGTGAGTCCCACAACCGTTCGTGGAACTGTGGTGTCGAGGGCCCGACCGACGACGAGAACGTGCTCGCGCTGCGGGCCCGTCAGCAGCGGAACATGATCGCGACACTCCTGCTGTCGCAGGGTGTCCCGATGCTCGCGCACGGCGACGAGCTGGGCCGCACGCAGCTGGGCAACAACAACACCTACTGCCAGGATTCCGAGCTGTCGTGGATCCACTGGCTGGACGCGGACGAGCCGCTCATCGAGTTCACCGCCTCGGTGGCCCGGTTGCGGCGCCAGCACCCGACCTTCCGCCGCCGCCGCTTCTTCGACGGTCGGCCGGTCAGCCGGGAGGAGGGTTCGGAGGTGCCGGACATCGTCTGGATGACGCCGTCCGGTGACGCGATGAAGCCCGAGGACTGGAACTCCGGGTTCGGCCGCTCGATCGGCATGTACCTCAACGGCAACGGAATCCGCGGCATGGACTCCCGCGGTCAGCGCGTCGTCGACGACTCGTTCCTGCTGCTGTTCAACGCCCACGACGAGACGCTGGAGTGGACACTGCCCCCGGTCGAGTACGCGGCCGGCTGGCGGCTGGTGATCGACACCGCCGGTGTCCCCGAGCACCTCGAAGCCATTCCGGCCGGTCACACCGTGTCCGTCGCGGACAAGGGCATGGTCGTGCTGCAGGCCTTGGCCGACGCGCAGGAGCCCATCCCGGCCGGCCAGCCGGCGGCGGCGGTGCCCACCATCGCGCCGGTCCCCGTGCCGATGCGTCCGGAAGGCGGCAGCGAACCCACCGGAGCCGGCGCGCCGGCGTCCGACACTCAGAGCGTCGACGAGGCCGACGAGGCGCAGGCCCCCGAGGCCGAGACCGCCGAGCCGGAACCCGTGTCCAGCCAGGAGGTCCCGGCCGAGACCGGTTCCTCGGAATCGCAGGGTTCGAAGTCGGGCGGCAGCGGGAACTCGCGCAGCGCGAAGTCGTCCGGCAAGGGCAAGTCGAAGAAGGACAAGTAGTGAGCGGTCGGGCACGGGGCATCCAGTCCCGTGCCCGACCGTGCGTCACCGGCCGGGCGCCGGGCTCGCGCCACCCCCGCACCCCTGGAGAGATTCCGTGAGAACGCCCCGCTCGACCTATCGGCTGCAGATCACCGCCGACTGGCCCCTGGACCGGGCCGCGGCGCTGGTCCCCTACCTGCAGGACCTCGGCGCCGACTGGGTCTACCTCTCGCCGCTGCTGCAGTCCGAGCCCGGATCGACCCACGGCTACGACGTCACCGACCACGCGGTCACCGACGAACCCCGCGGTGGCCGCGACGGTCTGGAGGCCACCGCGCGGGCCGCGCACGACGCCGGCCTGGGCGTTCTCGTCGACATCGTCCCCAACCACGTCGGGACGGCGACGCCCCGCCTGTCCACCTGGTGGTGGGACCTGCTGAGCCACGGCCCACAGTCCCGGTATGCCACCGCGTTCGACGTGGACTGGGCGGCCGGCCACGGCAAGCTGGTCATCCCCATCCTGGGCGACGGTCCCGAAGAACTGGCGGAGCTGGCCGTCTCCGACGACGGCGCGGAGCTGCGGTACTACGACCATCGGTTCCCGATCGCCGAGGGCACCGGGTCGGGGACCGCCCGGCAGGTCCACGACCGGCAGCACTACCGCCTGGTCAATTACCGGCGGGCCGACACCGAGCTGAACTACCGCCGGTTCTTCGCGATCAGCACCCTGTCGGCCGTGCGGGTGGAGGACCCGGAGGTGTTCGCGGAGTCCCACGCGGAGATCAAGCACTGGATCGACGCCGGGTGGGTCGACGGTCTGCGGATCGACCACCCGGACGGTCTGGCCGACCCGGGCAAGTACCTGGACGACTTGGCGAAGCTGTCCGGCGGTCGGTACGTGCTCGTCGAGAAGATCCTCGAGGGTGACGAGCGCCTGCCCGACGCATGGCAGTGCGCCGGCACGACCGGGTACGACGCACTCGCCGTGCTGGATCGGGTGCTGGTCGACCCGGCCGGGGAGGACGGCCTGGACCTGCTGGACACCCAGCTGCGCGGTGGTCTGCGGGTCGACTGGGCGGAGATGACCCGGTACACCAAGCGGGCGGTGGCCGACGGCATCCTCCGATCGGAGGTGCTCCGCCTGGCCCGGCTGCTGCCGGACATCGACGGGGCCGACGACGCGGTGGCCGAGCTGCTCAGTTCGATGAGCGTCTACCGCACCTATCTGCCGGTCGGGGCCGAATACCTGGACGAGGCGGTCGAGGTGGCGGTCACCAACCGGCCGGAGATCGCCGTCACGATCCGGGAGGTCGCCGATCGGCTGCGCGAGACGGACACCGAGGTCTCGGTCCGCTTCCAGCAGACGTCCGGGATGGTGATGGCCAAGGGCGTGGAGGACTGCGCGTTCTACCGGTGGACGCGACTGACCTCGCTCACCGAGGTCGGCGCGGAGCCGGCGGACTTCGCGCTGGACCCGGCCGAATTCCACCGTCGCCAGGCCGAGCGCGCCCGGACCCTGCCCCGGAGCATGACCGCGCTGTCGACCCACGACACCAAGCGCTCCGAGGACACCCGGGCGCGGATCAGCGTCCTGTCCGAGATCGCCGACGAATGGGGCGGTTTCGTCCGGGAGGTCGGCTCGCTGGCCCCGCTGGCCGACGGGTCGCTGGCCAACCTGCTGTGGCAGGCCACCGTCGGCGCCTGGCCGATCGAGCGTGACCGCCTGCACGCCTACGCCGAGAAGGCCTCCCGGGAGGCCGGGGTGTCGACCCGCTGGATCGACGGAGACCCGGAGTTCGAGGAGCGGATGCACGCCCTGGTCGACGCCGTGTACGACGACGAGGCGGTGGCCGCGCTCGTCGCCGCGATGGTGGACCGCATCCGGGTCGCCGGCTGGTCGAACTCGCTGGCGCTCAAGCTGCTGCAGGTGACCGGCCCGGGGGTGCCGGACGTCTACCAGGGCACGGAACTGTGGGACTTCTCGCTGGTCGACCCGGACAACCGTCGCGAGGTCGACTACGACCGTCGTCGGGAGCTGCTGGGTCGCCTGGATTCCGGCTGGGTCCCCGAGATCGACGAGTCCGGCGCGGCGAAGCTGCTGGTCACGAGCCGGGCCCTGCGACTGCGCCGGGACCGACCCGAGCTGTTCGGTTCCTATGCCCCGGTGACGGTGACCGGTGAGGCCGCGGGGCATCTGGTGGCCGCCGACCGGGGCGGCGCCGTCACCCTGGCCACCCGGCTGCCGGTGGGCCTGGCCGAACGCGGCGGCTGGGGCGACACCACCGTGGCCGTTGCCGACGGCGAATGGCTCGACGCCCTGACCGGAGCACGGTTCACCGCGGAGTCCGGCCTGCCGGTCGGTGCCGTTCTGCAGCGCTACCCCGTCGCCCTGCTCCACCGGGCCTGACCGCCACAAGGACGAAGGGATCTTCGATGTCTGAGACTTTCCGGGTGTGGGCACCGCTGGCCGACACCGTGCAGCTGCACGCCCTCGGCGGGGACCATCCCATGGCCGCCGACGAGAAGGGTTGGTGGTCGGTCGATCTCGACGTCGCGAGCGGCGACGACGGGATCGACTACGGGTATCGGATCGACGGGAGCGAACCCCGACCCGATCCGCGGTCGCGTCGGCAGCCCGAGGGGGTACACGGCCTCTCCCGCACCTTCGATCTCACCGCCCACCGGTGGCAGGACGGATTGTGGGCCGGGCGACGGCTGGCCGGCAGCGTCCTGTACGAGATGCACATCGGCACCTTCACCCCCGAGGGGACGTTCGACGCGGCCATCGGTCGGCTCGACCACCTGACGTCGATCGGGGTCGACATGGTGGAGATCCTGCCGGTCAACGACTTCAACGGGGTGCACAACTGGGGTTACGACGGCGTGCTCTGGTACGCGGTGCACGAGACCTACGGGGGGCCGGCCGGTTACCAGCGGTTCGTCGACGCCTGCCACCAGCGCGGCATCGGCGTCATCCAGGACGTGGTCTACAACCACCTGGGCGCGAGCGGGAACTACCTCACCCAGTACGGGCCCTACCTCCACGACGACGGCCGAGCCAACACCTGGGGCGCCGGGGTGAACCTCGACGGTCCGCAGTCGGACGAGGTGCGCCACTACATCCTGGACAACGTCGAGATGTGGCTGCGCGACTACCACGTCGACGGTCTGCGGCTGGATGCCGTGCACGCCCTGCAGGACACCAACGCGGTGCACCTGCTGGAGGAGATCGCGATTCGGGTCGACGCGCTGGCCCCGCACGTGCGGCGGCCGCTGTCGCTCATCGCGGAGTCCGACCTGAACGACCCGAAGATGATCATGCCGCGGGAGACCGGCGGCTACGGCCTGACCGCGCAGTGGAACGACGACTTCCACCACGTGCTGCACGTCGCCCTGACCGGGGAGACCACCGGCTACTACGCCGATTTCGGGCCGGTGTCGGCGATCGCGAAGGTGCTCACCCGCGGGTTCTTCCACGACGGCACCCATTCCAGCTTCCGCGGCCGGGACCACGGCCGTCCCGTCGACGTGCTGACCGTCCCGACCTGGCGGTTCGTGGGGTACTCGCAGAACCACGATCAGATCGGCAACCGGGCCGCCGGCGATCGTCTGGCGCACCAGGCCTCGTTCGACCACGCGGTGCTGGCCGCCACCCTGGTGCTCACCGGTCCGTTCACCCCGATGCTGTTCCAGGGCGAGGAATGGGCCGCGTCGACACCGTGGCCGTTCTTCACCTCGCACCCGGAGCCGGAGCTCGGTGAGGCCACCCGCGAGGGCCGGTTCAAGGAGTTCGAGCGGATGGGCTGGGACCGTTCCCAGGTCCCCGATCCCCAGGACCCGGACACGTTCGCCTCGGCCAAGCTGCAGTGGGACGAGCGGTCGCAGGGCCGGCACGCCGAGATGCTCGACGTCTACCAGCGGCTGATCGCGGTGCGCCGGGCCCGGCCGGAGCTGACCGACCCGCGGTTCCCGCTGACCTCGGTGGAGTGCGACGACGACGAGCGCTGGCTGGTCATCGACCGGTCCGGGGTGCGGATCGCGGCCAACCTGTCCGACTCCGAGCGCGAGGTGCCCCTGGGTGCGCCGGCCGGCGCGGTGCTCTTCGCCACCGATCCGGCCGTCGCGGACCGTGTCGTGGCCTCGGGCACCACCCTCCGTCTGCCGCCTCGCGCCGCGGTGGTGCTGGGCCCGGCGGACTGAACGGGCCGGTTCGCGGTGGCGCCGTCAGGTGCCACCGCGAACCGGGCGGATCTACCGTCCCGGGGTCGGACGCAACGGAAGACCGGCCAGTCGGTAGCACTCGTCGATGAGTTCCATGGTCGCCACGGCGTCGTCGGCGTCGGTGGCGAATGCGGCGCCGCCCCGTACGGCCGCGGTGAAGGCGTCGAGCTGGTAGGTGTACGACGAGCGCGTCCCGAGATGCTCGGTGCGCGAACCGTTCTCGGTGTCGATCATCAGCCGGTCGTCCTCATGGGGATGGATGAAGTCGGGGATCGTCGCCTCACCCCGGGTACCGACCACCCGGTGCCGCATGACGAACGCGTCGGCCGCCATGTGACAGGACGCCGTCCCGGTCGCACCCGACGGGAACGTCAGCTCGGCGGTCATCCACTCGTCGACACCGGGGTGACCGGCGCGCTCCCCCGCCCGGGCGGTGACGACCTGCGGCGGCCCGCCGGCGAACCGGGCCAGCTCCCGATGGGTGTGCAGGCTGTAGCAGCCGAGGTCCATCAGTGCGCCACCGGCCAGATCGAACTGCCAGCGCAGGTCCGAGTCGTCGGGCGCCGGCATCTCCATGACCGTCTCGACCCGCCGCAACTCGCCGAACTCACCGGTGGTCAGCAGCTCGTGCAGTCGGGTGATCACCGGGTGGTAGCGGTAGTGGAAGCCCTCCATGAACGTTCGTCCGGTCTGCCGGACGACATCCCGGACGGCACGGGCCTGGTCAGCGGTCCCGGCCGACGGCTTCTCACTCAGCACGTGTTTGCCGGCCCGCAGGGCGCGGATGTTCCACGGCGCGTGCAGCGAATTGGCCAGCGGGTTGTAGACGACCTCGACCTCGGGATCGGCCAGCACGTCGGCGTATCCGTCCAGGACCCGCTCGACACCGTGTTCGGCGGCGAACGCCTCGGCCCGGCCCCGATCCCGGGCCGCCACGGCCACCAGCCGCGCGCCGGTCAGCCGGGCCGGTTCGACGATCGAGAGTGCCGAGATCCGCGCGGCCCCCAGGACGCCGATGCGCAGCGGCTCACCGCCCGCGGTCATTTCGCACCCGGTGCGTCCAGGCGCACCTCGTCGATGCGCACCGGGCGGTGCTCACGCCGGGACAGCGTCGCGGCCTCGGCCATCCAGGTCACGGCGAGCGCGTCGTCGACCGTGCACGGCGACGGGCGACGGCCCGCGACCACCTCGGTGAACACGCCGAGCTCGGCCTGGAACGCCGAAGCCAGTCGGTCCATGAAGAACGAGGCGGCCGGCCCGGCGGGCCAGGACACGTCGGGATCGACGTTCCGCAGTGGCGTGGTGTCCGACCAGCCGGCGGCGACACTGTCCGCCACGCCGTGGATCTCGGCGCGAACGTCGTACCCCCGGCCGTGGTAGCGGGTGTTGGTGATGATGCCGGTCGCCCCGTCGTCGAACGTGACGAGCGTCGTCGCGGTGGCGACGTCGTCGATCTCGGCGAAGAAGTCGGCGCCGTGGGCGGTGCCGACCGCGTAGACCTCCACCGGCTCCCGACCGGTCAACCAGCGGACGGTGTCGAAGTCGTGGACCGAGCAGTCCCGGAAGATGCCGCCGGAGACCTCCAGGTACTCCCGCGGCGCGGGAGCCGGGTCCAGCGTGGTCGACCGCACGGTGTGCACCCAGCCGAGCTCGCCGCACTCCACGGCCCGGCGGGCCGCGGCGAACGCCGGATCGAAACGGCGGGGGTAACCGATCTGCACCGCGAGACCCGACTCCCGGACCAGGTGGGCGACCTGCACCGCCTCGGCCGGGTCGGCCGACAGCGGCTTCTCGCAGAAGACGGGGATCCCGGCGTCCAGACCCGCCCGGATGAGGGCGGTGTGGGCCGGGGTGGCCGCGGCGATGACGACGCCGTCGACCCCGGCCGCCAGCAGCGCCTCGGGGCTGTCCGCGGCCTCGGCGCCGACCGCCTCGACCGTGGCGGCGATGGCCGCGGGCACCGCGTCGGTGACGACCAGCGAGTCGACGGCCGGTAGTGCGGCGAGGGTGCGGGCGTGGAAGGCGCCGATCCGGCCGAGGCCGATCAGACCGAGACGCATGACGGGGGTGTCCTTTCGACGGACGACAGAGGGGGGTGGTGCGGTACCGGGGTGACCCGCCGGGATCAGGGTCCGAGGGCGCCGATGACGTTCTGGTCCCAGTCGATGACCGAGCCGGTGACCACGCCGCTGCGGTCGGACAGCAGGAACGCCACGAAGTCGGCGATCTCGTCGACCTGACCGACCTTGCCCATCGGCAGGGTCGCACCGGCCCGCTCCGCCCAGTCGGCCCCGGCTCCGTTGGCCTCCCGCTGGGTGACGGTCTCCTGGTCGGTGGCGGTCCAACCGATGTTGACCCCGTTGATGCGGATGCGATCCCACCGGTGGGCGTGGGCGGCGTTCCTGGTGAGGCCGGCCAACCCGGCCTTGCTGGCGACGTACGGCGCGAGAACCGCCTGGCCGCCGTGGGAGTCGATGGTCACGATGTTGACGATCGCCCCCGGAGCCTGACGTCGGCGCATGTCGGCGACCGCGGCCTGCATGAGGAAGAACGGCCCCCGCAGGTTGATCGCCATGTGCTGGTCGAACAGTTCCGGGGTGGTGTCCAGCAGCGACCCGCGGCTGGTCAGCCCGGCCGAGTTGACCAGGGCGTCGATGCGGCCGTGCCGGGCGACGGTGGCGGCCACCGACGCCTGGGCGGAAGCGACGTCGGAGACATCGGCAACGACGAAGGACGCGTCGATCCCCTCGGCCCGCAATCCGTCGGCCGCGGCCGCCCCCCGACTCGCGTCGCGTCCGGTGACCACAACGGCGGCGCCCTCCCGGCCCGCGGCCCGGGCGATCGCCAGACCGAGCCCCTGGGTGCCGCCGCTGACGAGCACCACCCGGTCGGTCAAGAGTTCCTGCACGTTCGATCCTCCGTTGATCGGTCGCCGGGTCCTGCGGTCCGAACCCTAGCCGCCGGGTGCCGGGCAGCCCGGGGTGCGGTTCGGCTGACGGGAAACGCGGTCCGAACCCTAGCCGCCGGGTGCCGGGCAGCCCGGGGTGCGGGGCTGCTGACGGGAAACGCGGTCCGAACCCTAGCCGCCGGGTGCCGGGCAGCCCCGGGGTGCGGGGCTGCTGACGGGAAATGCGGTGAGAATGACGGGTCCACAATGACGGGATGACCACGCACCCCTATCCGATCCGGGAGATCGCGCGGCAGGCCGGGGTGAGCGAGGCGACCGTCGACCGGGTGCTCAACCAGCGGCCCGGGGTCCGGGCCAGTACCGACGCCAAGGTCCGGCAGGCCATCACCGATCTCGATCGGCAGCGGGCCCAACTGCGCCTGCGGGGCCGCACGTTCCTGGTGGACCTGGTCATGCAGACCCCGGACCGGTTCTCGTCAGCCGTCAAGAGCGCGGCCGAGGCGGTCCTGCCGACGATGCTGCCGGCCGTGGTCCGCGCCCGGTTCGACTTCCGCGAGTCCGGACGGCCGGCTGACATCGCCCGGGTGCTGCGCGACATCCGGCACCGCGGTTCGTCCGGCGTCATCCTCAAGGCGCCGGACCACGGCGAGGTGGTCGCCGAGGTCGAGCGGTTGACCGAGGCCGGCATCCCCGTGGTGACGTTCGTGACCGATCTGCCGCACAGCCGGCGCATCGGGTACGTCGGCAGCGACAACCGCGCCGCCGGCGCGACCGCCGCCTACCTGGTGGACCGGTGGCTCGGGGCAGCGGACGGCGCCGTGCTCATCGCCATCAGCCGCAGCGAGTTCCGGGGCGAGGAGGAACGGGAGATGGGGTTCCGCTCGACCCTGCGGACCGGATCGGGCCGCCGGGTCATCGAGGTGACCGACACCGACGGTCTCGACGCGTCGGTGCGGGAACAGGTCAGGGCCCGGCTGGCGGCCGACCCCGCCATCGTCGCCGTCTATTCGACGGGCGGCGGCAACCGCGCCATCCTGGACGCCTTCGACGACAGCGCCCGCGTCTGCTCGGTCTTCATCGGACACGATCTCGACCGGGACAATCGAGCCCTGCTGGCCGGCCACCGCATCTCCGCCGTACTGCACCACGACCTGGCGGCGGACCTGCGCCGCGCGGCGCACCTCGTGATGGGCTTCCACGGCGCGATCGACGTGGTCGGTCCCACCGGGCCCACCCCGGTCCAGGTGATCACCCCGTTCAACGTTCCGCCGGTCGTCGGGTCCTGAACCCGGCTCCCGTCGGCCGCAGCCGACGGCCCCGGCTTCCCACGATGTCGGGTGGGGAACCGGGGCCGTCACACCGGAGGGGTCAGCCCACCGCCGGCTTACTGATGTGGACGGTGGGATCGCCGGCCACCAGCCAGATTTCGGCGCTCTGCACCGGGACGAAGGAGCGGTCACCGCCGGGTTCGCGCGTCGCCGGTACCTGGTCACCGTTGGGCCTGTGCAGGATGAAGTTCACTCTCTGCAGGTCGTCGACCAGGGGGATGGCGTAGGTCGCCCACCCGTCGGCATCGACCCCGGTCCGCTGCAGCGGGCTGGTGTCCCAGGTGATGCCGGCCAGGGTGGCCGGGTCGACGGCCCCGCCCCACAGGTGCAGACCCCAGTCCAGGTACTGCTGATCGGGGCGGTAGTAGTGCACCGTGGCCGTAGTCACCCGGTCCTTGACCGTCAGGCCGATCTCGGCACTGGACGAGGCGCCGCTGGGGGTGCTGACCGTCGCCCGGTAGCGCACGGGGGTGTCGTTGGGCAGGTCGGTGAACCCGGCGGCGGCCAGGTCGTCGGTCGCCACGTAGGCGGGCGAGGAGTCGTCGGTGTGGAACGCGGTCCACGCTCCCCCAGCCACCGACCGTTCGAAGGTCACCACGTTGCTGGCCTTCTCGGGGTCGGTCACCGCCGAGATCGTGATCGGACCGTCGGTGTGCACGGCGCCGCCCTCGGTGGGCGAATCGATGGTGATGCCCGGTGCCGGGACCTTCGCGGACAGCACTCCGGTCGATCGGCACAGCCCCTTGCCGTTGTTCGCGGAGACCAGGACGGCGGCGCGGTACTGCACCTTCGTGCCGGGATCGAGAGCGCTCACGTCGTGGAAGACCCGGTACGGCGCGTTGTCGTCGGTGCCGATGGTCTGCCACTGGCCGCCGGCGATCCTGGCCTGGAAGGTGACCTCCGCGAATCCGGTGCCGCCGACCCTGGCGGTGACCTCCATCCGGCCCTTGGTGTCTGCGGCCGGGGCGGCCGACATCAACTTGACGTTCGGCGCCCACCGGGCTGCCGGGATCGTGCCGTCCGCTCGGTAGACGACGGTGGACATCGACGGCACCGACACGGTGAGCTTGCCGGCCCGATCGGTCTTCGCCGTGTCCGGGACCCCGTTCGCCGCGCCGTAGACCAGCGAGAAACCGGCCCGCGTCGCGTAGGTCGGCAGGGTCGCCGTCTGGGCCGTGGTGCTGTTGTTCACGGCCACCACGAACTCCCGCTGTTCGGTGCGATCCATCCGGGAGAACGCGTAGATGCCGGGACCCTCGGCCGCGTAACGGTTCTGCTGCGCGCCGTTCCGTAGCGCCGGGTACTTCTTGGTGAGCGCGGCCAGATCGGCGATCGAGCGGTACAGCGGGTGGGTGGTCTCGTAGTTGTCGACCGCGTGGGTGCGGTCGGTGCCGATGAGGTCGTCGTCGAGGTACTCGGCCACGCGGCTCGCGAACAGGGTCTGCCGGGCCAGCTGGTCGCCGCCGGTGCCGGTGAAACCCTGCTCGTCGCCGAAGTACACGACCGGGTTCCCCCGCACCAGGTACATCAACTGGTGCGCCAACCGGTCCTTCGCCAGCCAGGTGGCGTCACCGGCGTCCGGGTTGTCGGACTGGATGAAGTACCCGATGTGCCCCATGTCGTGGTTACCCAGGAACGTGGGGAGTTGGTAGGCGTTCGAATCCGCGTCGGTGTACCAGTCGTCGTCGGCGAAGAACGTCTGCAGGTCGGCGGCCGAACCGTTCTTGCTGGCGAAACTGCGGGCGGCGTCCTGGAACGGGAAGTCCAGAACGGCCTGCAGCTGGCCGGCCGTCGTGTAGTGCGAGGTGAACGGACGGGTCGTGTCGTAGACCTCGCCGAACATGAAGAAGTCCTTCTTGCCGGCGTCGTGCGCGATCTTCAGCGCCGCCGGGGAGAACGCCTGCCAGAACTGGTCGTCGACGTGCTTGACGGTGTCGATGCGGAAGCCGTCGACGCCGAAATCACGGATCCAGGTGCCGTAGATGTCGATCATGCCGTTGACGACCACCGGGTCTTCGGTGAACAGGTCGTCCAGACCGAAGAAGTCGCCGTACTGCGAGTTCTCGCCGACGAAGCTGGTGTCGCCCCGGTTGTGGTACCGCGTCACGTCGTTCAGCCAGGCCGGGACCTTGACGTCGGTCTCGCCGGCGGGATTCACCGGCGTGTAGGGGAACGAGGTGGTCGCGTCCAGCTCCGGGAAGGCGTCGGTGCCGGCGACGTCCCGGTCGTCGAACGTCCGGCCCTGGGCATCGGTGTACGGCCGGCTGTCCTTGGAGACGTAGGCCCCGCCGTCCAGCAGCTCCCGGTTGGTGTCGTTGACCGGCTTGCTCGGATCGAAGTTCGGGTTCTGGTACTTGATGACGTCGGCGGTGTGGTTGGTGATGATGTCGAAGTAGACCTTGATGCCGCGGGCGTGCGCGTCCTGGATCAGGGCGGCGAGGTCGTCGTTGGTACCCAGATGCGGGTCGATCTGGGTGAAGTCGGTGATCCAGTAGCCGTGGTAGCCGGCCGACTCGTTGCTCCCGGTGCCCTGGACGGGCTTGTTCTTGAAGCTGGGGGTCAGCCAGATCGCCGTGGTCCCGAGGCCCTCGATGTAGTCGAGCCGATCGCGCAGGCCCTGCAGGTCGCCGCCGTTGTAATAGCCCTTGCGGGTCGGGTCGAAGCCGGTCACCGAGGGGTCGTCGCTGTCGATGCCGCCGCGGTCGTTGGTCGGGTCGCCGTTGGCGAACCGGTCGGCCATCACGAAATAGAAGTTCTCGTCGGTCTCGGCCGTGCGGAGCGAAGCCATGGCCCGGTTCCCGTGTCCGGGGGTCGGACCGGGGCGACCGGCCTGGGCGGGCGCAGCCGCGGCCTGCTGCTCCGCCGCTTCGATCTGCGCGGCGTCGACCTGGAAGGTCGCGCCCTCCTGGGTTGCGTCGGCCGCCGCGGAGGGGTCCGCGGGGGCCGCCGAGGCCGGTGTGACCATCGCCTGGGTGACGAGCGCGGCGGCCAGCACCACCGGGAGAAGGCGGGTCATCGGTCTGAGTGGCACAGAACCCTCCAGGTATCACGGCAGGTGGGTTGGAAATCACTGTGAGCTACAGCGACGTGGTGGCCGTCACAGTGCCATCCCGCCCGAGGAGGGGCAACCCGGACACACGGCGAACAGAACGGGCACACCCGGATGCGCTGCCGGGTGTGCGCTCGACTGTCGCGGGGTATCGAGCAGCCATGTCTCGACCCCTGAACTGGCCCGCGATGATCATGGGCGGGTTGACCGCCGGCTACGGCGTCCTGGAGATCGCCCGTCCACGGCTCCTCGCCGACCAGACCCGCATGAGCGGCACCCACCCGGAGATCGCCGCGAAGCTGCGCAAGGCCTCCGTCGGGCTGGGGGTCCGGGACGTGGTGAGCGGATTGGCGCTGGCCTTCGCCCGCACCCCCACCCAGCGGACAGTGGCCTCCGCCGTCCGGGTCGTCTTCGACCTCGGCGACGGGGCCGTGCTGTCCCGGGCCCTGCCGGCGTCAGCCCCGAAAGGCAAGATCCTGGCCGTCACCACCGGGTGGGCGGCGCTGTCCGCGGCCGCCGGCGTGCTGGCCCGGCGGGGCACCGGGTGATCTGCCGGTCAGTCCTGGCCCCGGCCGAGCAGCCGACCCAGCAGACCGGGGCGCTCCTCCGGCACCTGCCCCAGGTCGGCCAGCACCTGGGCCACTCCCGGATTGGTGCGCACGGTCTGCTGCCCGTCGGGGTGGCTGACGACGACCGTCGGCACGGTCTCGTTGCCATCGTTGACCGAGCGCACGAAATCGGCCGCGCCGTCGTCGGCCCAGATGTCCCGCGCCTCGTACGGGACGCCGGCGTGCTGCAGACCGCGCTCGAGCCGGAAGCAGAACGGGCAATGGTCCCGGCGATAGACGACGACCGTCGCCTCGGCAGCCGCATCGGCGGTGGGTTCGGTGGTCATCGCAACGCCTCTCGTCGGCCGGCCGGTCCGGTGCATCGTCCCCTCCAGCGTGCCACCACCGATCATCGGGGTCGACGATGACCACCGTCCGCTGGCTGCTCGGTGACCATCTCGGCCCGCACTTCCTCGACGACGAGGATCAGCCCGTCCTGCTGATCGAGTCGCGAAAGGTGTTCGCACGCCGGCGGTTCCATCGCCAGAAGGCCCACCTGGTGTTGTCGGCCATGCGGCACCGGGCGCGGGAGCTCGGCGATCGCTGCAGCTATGTCCGGGCGGACACCTACGCCCAGGTGCTCGACGCGCCGCCCCGTGAGCTGGGTCGCTCCCCCCGCTTCGAGGTGTGCCATCCGACGAGCTGGCCGGCCCGGGACTTCGCCGTGGGCCGGGCGGACGTGACCGTGCTGCCCGCCCGTGGGTACGCCACGTCGATGGCCGATTTCGTCGACTGGGTCGGCGGGCCCGACGGCACCGGTCGCAAGCGCCTGCTGATGGAGGACTACTACCGGGACGCCCGTCGGCGCCTGGAGATCCTCGTCGACGGCGACCAACCGACCGGGGGCCGGTGGAACTTCGACGAAGAGAACCGGGAAGCCCCACCCCGCCGATCCGGCAGGCGCGGACGGGGAGACGGCGCCGAGCCGTTCACCCTGGGCGTCCCCGATCCATGGTGGGCCACCGAGGACGAGATCGACGAGGAGGTGCGGGCCGATCTCGACCGGTGGGAGGCCGACGGCAACGTCCGCTTCGTCGGACGCGACGGCCCCCGCATCTTCCCGGCGACCACCACCGAGGCGACCGAGGCGCTGCACCGGTTCATCGACCACCGGCTGCCGACCTTCGGCCGGTGGGAGGACGCCATGCTGGCCGACGACCCTTGGATGTCGCACTCCCTGCTGTCCAGTTCCATCAACCTGGGGCTGCTCGATCCGCTGGACGCGGCGCACGCCGCCGAACAGGCCCACCGGCAGGACGGCGCCCCGCTCGCGGCGGTGGAGGGTTTCGTCCGTCAACTCATCGGCTGGCGGGACTGGATGTGGCACCTGTACTGGCATTCGGGCCGGGACTGGAAGGACCGCAACGCGCTGCGGGCCCGTCGCAGCCTGCCCGACTGGTTCGCCGATCTGGACGCCGACGCCGTGGAAGCCCGTTGCCTGTCATCGATTCTCGCCGAGGTCCGCGACCACGGGTGGGTGCACCACATCCCGCGGTTGATGGTGCTGGGCAATTACGCCATGCAACGCGGTTGGGACCCGGCCGAGGTGACCGATTGGTTCCACACGGTGTTCGTCGACGGGTACGCGTGGGTGATGGTCGCGAACGTGATCGGTATGTCGCAGTACGCCGACGGCGGGCGCATCGTCACCAAGCCCTACGCCGGCGGCGGCGCCTACATCGACCGGATGAGCGATTACTGCGGGGGGTGCCGCTACTCCCCCAAGGTCCGGGTCGGTGACGACGCGTGTCCGTTCACTGCCGGCTACTGGTGGTTCCTGCACCGGCACCGGGAGGAGTTCGCCGGGAACCGGCGCCTGCAGCAGCCGTTGCGCGGCCTGGACCGGCTCTCCGACCTCGCCGAGCTGGTGGCCCAGGAGGATGCGCGCGGGTCGGCGGCCCCGTAGCCGGCGCCTGCCGGGGAGGGGGTGCTGCGTCGCTCAGCGGTCGGCCAGGCGCCCCTGCACCCAGTCGAGCAGGGCCGCGAACTCCTCGGTCATGTCGGCGTCCGACTCCCGCAGCACGGCGGCCCGGCTACCGTCCCGCACGGTGATCGTGTAACTCATCGCGTCCGGCATCCGGCGCGGTGCCGCCGCCGGGCCCGACCGGGCCGGACCCACGGCGCCCGATTCGTCGTCGCAGCCCACCGACGGTCCTCCCGGACCGGCTTCGGCGGATCGGGCGGCCCGCACCAGTTCGCTGAGCGCCCGGGCATCGTCGGCGTCGAGACCGGTGGTGTCCAGGACCTGGGGTGTCCGCCCGTACCGCATCCCGGCGGTCAGGCCGCCCGACGACGACACCTCGATCTGCACGGCACGCTCCTTCCGCCTCGGGCCCGGAGCGGCCGGGGCCTCACCGGGACAGGCGCTCGATCACCTGGTCCAGCCGGGCCGACAGGGCGGCGACCTCGGCGGTCAGGGCAGCCAGCACAGTGTCGCGCGGGTCCACGACGGGTGCCAAGCCGCCGACCACAGGTTCACCGGACGGGACGGCGGCCGCCACCCCGGCGGACGTCAGGGCGGCGACCGCGTCGACGGAGCGAGGGGTCGACGTGGAGGTGGGACCGGCGGCCGCGCCGACGGTGATCCCGACCCCGGCCCAGGCCTCGCGCACCGCCGCCTGCTCGCTGGATGACTCGCCGTACAGGGTGGCGGCCTGGGCGACGGTGGTCGCGGCGAAGGTCGCGAAATCGTCCTGTGCGCCGCTGGCCAGCAGGGCGGCGTACCAGATCGCCCCGGGCGCCTCCCACGAACGGCCCCCGATACCGCTGGCCGCCAGGTAGAAGGCGCGGTTGGGAATGCCGGAGTTGATGTGCACCCCGCCGTTGTCGCCCTCCTCGGTGTCCGGCAGCTGCACGTAGTCGTCCATGTGCCCGGGCTGCGGATCCTTGCCCAGCAGCTCGTTGTCGTAGGCGGTACCCGGGGCCTTCATCGACCGCAGCGCATCGGCCTCGATGCCTGGAGTGAACACCTCGGTCCCGATCAGCCAGTCGGCCTGATCGGCGGTCTGACCGGCCTTCCACTGCTTGACCAGCGATCCGAACACGTCCGAGATCGATTCGTTGAGCGCCCCCGACTGGTTGCGGTACTCCAGCGCGGCCGTGAACTCGGTGACCCCGTGGGTCAGCTCGTGGGCGATGACGTCCAGCGACGCGGTGAAATCGGTGAACACCTCGCCGTCGCCGTCCCCGAACACCATCTGCCGGCCGTCCCAGAACGCGTTGTTGTAGCGGCGACCGCGGTGCACGTACCCGTCCAGCGGCAGGCCGGCGCCGTCGATCGAGTTGCGGGCGTGCACGTCCCGGTAGTACTGCCGGGTGTCGCCGAGACCGTCATAGGCCCGGTTGACCACGACGTCCCCGGTCGGGGCGTCACCCTCGGAGCGCACCAGGACCGCGCGGGCCAGGTTGGTGGCGTTCCGGCAGTCGTAGATGCTGCGTTCGCCGTTCGCGGCTCCGGGGGCGGCAGCGGTGGGCAGAGTGGGTTCCTCGGCGCGGACGCCCCGCTCCCCCCGCAGCCGCACGGTGGTCAGCAGGGTGCTCATGGCCGACAGCCGGACCTGCGGATCGGTGCTGCCCAGCAGGCGGACGAAGATGTACGGCGGGATGATGCAGTGCAGGGGCTGCCGAAAGGTGTTCACGGCCCGGTCCTCTCGCTGTCACCGCGCCGCACGCGGCGCGGTCCGGTTGGCGCCCCGGGGGGGATCCGGAGGTGGAACCACACCATCACATCGCACCGACAGTGAGCCGGCCAGCGCAGGCAGCGACCGTTTCGCGCGGCGGCGTTACTGGATGGACACCATGTCCGGCCGCGGCTGCTGGGCGAGCGTGTCGGCCGGGTTCAGCATCGGCTCGTCCAGGGTCACGAAGTTCATCCACCCGAACGCCGTCCCGGCCGGGGCGTCCTGCAGGACGTCCTTCCAGGCCAGCCCCTTGGTGATCGTCGGGCCCTGCGCGTCCATCTGGAACAGGACGGCGATCTCGGGCCGGTCCGCGTGGATGAGCATCTTGTCGGCGATCATCGAGTCCACGAACTGGTGGACGACGAGGAGTTTCTGCGGGAGTCGGCCCTCCTGCACCAGACCGGCGAGCCAGCCCTGCACCTCGTTGACCTCGGCGGCCCCCACCGTGCCGCGGGTGTATCCGGGGACCTGACCGGGACCGACGCGCCATTCCGGGTCCAGGCCCAAACCGACGTTCGGCAGGCGCAGCAGTTCCTCGTAGGCCCGGGCCTGCTCCAGGAACGTCGATCGACCGGGCTGAAGGTCCAGGACGACGTACACCCCGGCGTCGGCGGCGGCCTGAACCCACGGTCGCAGGTCGTCCACCGAGGT
This sequence comes from Nakamurella flava, assembly GCF_005298075.1. Lineage (NCBI taxonomy): Bacteria > Bacillati > Actinomycetota > Actinomycetes > Nakamurellales > Nakamurellaceae > Nakamurella > Nakamurella flava. The sequence goes on along the minus strand of NZ_SZZH01000001.1, from coordinate 835,451 downwards.
GGCCCGGGAGTAGTCGCCGTCCTCGCCCGGCGACGTGTCGGCCACGGTCGCGATGATGTCCAGGGTGGGCAGGATGGGCCGGTCGCTGACCGCCTGGTACTCGGCCGCGGTGGCCTGCACCCGGGCGATCGTGGACGGCAGATCCTGCTGACCGAGGACCCCGAGGCCGTCGACGCCCGGCTTGCCGTACAGCGCCACGACCCGGCGATCCGGGAAGAAGGAACGTCCGCCGCCCGGCAACTCGATGGCGGGCGGGACTGGGGCGGCCGTACTGGTCGAGGGATCCGCGCTACGGAACTCCCGGTCGGCGCGGGCCTGCTCGAGCAGCGTCGGCCGGGCTGCGGTCTCGGCCACCGCGACGGCCGCGCCGTCGGGACCCGCCGGAGCCGTCGCCGCCCAACTGGACAGTGCGGCTGCGGCGACCACCACGGCGGCGGCCCCGACGACGAGACCGCGGCGCCGGGAGCGGGTGGGGACGGCGACGGCACGGTGCCGGCCTGAGGTGCGCGCCATCGACTGGCCGGGTCCTTCCGTCAGGGGAACGGCCGGGCCGACCACCGTGGGGGGTACGCACCGACGTGCGGAACTCACCGGCCGTGGGCGCGACTGGGATGACAGCATGCAGTGTCATCCGCTCGGAGGATGCCGTCAACTCGGCCGGGTCTCCGAGCGTCACGCTCCGTGTCCTGGGTGACGGCGTGGACGGATCCCGCGGTCAGGCGTGGCGTCGGCGGAACTCGGCGTGCAGGTGTCGGAGCTCCTCGACGGTCGCCTCCAGTAACGACGCGGCGAAGATCCGGCCGGGCCCCTCGGGCACGATGGCCCCGGCGGATGACGGCACCACCAGGACCGGGACACCGGCGTCGATGGCGGCCTGCACCCCGCTCGGCGAGTCCTCGATGGCCAGGCACTCGGCGGCGGTGACGCCCAGCCGGTTCATGGCCTCCAGGTACGGCAGGGGATCCGGTTTCTGCCGGGGCAGTTCGTCGCCGCAGACGGTGACGTCGAACCGGTCGACCCCGAGCAGCGGCAGCGAGGACTGCACGATCGACCGCGGCGAGTTCGTCACCAGCGCCGTCGCCAACCCGGCCGCCCGGACCGCTTCCAGCAGTTCCTCGGCCCCCGGCTGCCACAGCACGCCTTCGGCCAGCCGGGTCGCGGTCAGCTCGAGCAGTCGGGTCTGCACCGCCACCGGGTCGCCGCCGGGCAACAGCCGTTCGGTGAGCAGCTGGACGGTGTCCGGGACGGACGTGCCGGTCACCGCCGTGAGGATGTCCGGCGGCAACGTCCGCTCGTACTCGGCCGCCAGGTCGAACATCGCCCGTTCCCAGTGACCCTCGGAGTCGACCAGGGTGCCGTCCATGTCGAACAGCACCGCCCGGAGTTGATCGGGACGAGAATCACCGTGCAGCAAAGTACTTGGCCTCCGGATGGTGGGCGATCAACGCGGACGTCGACTGCTCGGGGTGCAGCTGGAACTCCTCGGACAGCTCGACACCGATCCGGTCGGGCTCCAGCAGGGTCATGATCTTGGTCTGGTCCTCGATATTCGGACAGGCCGGGTAACCGAAGGAGTACCGCGCGCCCCGGTAATCCAGGTCGAAGAACCGTTCGACCTCCTCGGCGTCGTCCCGGGCGGCCGTCGAGCCGTCGGAGAACGCCAGCTCCGCGCGGACGCGGGAGTGCCAGAACTCGGCCAGCGCCTCGGTCAGCTGCACGGACAGCCCGTGCACCTCCAGGTAGTCCCGGTAGGCGTTGGCGGCGAAGAGTTCGTTGGCGAAGTCCGCGATCCGCTGGCCCATGGTCACCACGGTGAACGAGATGACGTCCACCTGACCGGATTCCCGCGGGCGGAAGAAGTCGGCCAGGCACAGGTGCCGGTCACGTCGCTGCCGCGGGAAGGTGAACCGGGCGACCTCGGCGGCGTCGACCCGCGGTTCGGCGAGTACGACGACGTCGTCCCCCTCCGAGACGCACGGGAAGTAGCCGTAGACGACGGCGGCCTGCAGCACCTGCTCGGTGGACAACCGGTCGAGCCAGTACCGCAGCCGCGGCCGGCCCTCGGTCTCCACCAGTTCCTCGTAGCTCGGCCCCTGGCCCCCCTTGGCGCCGCGCAGACCCCATTGGCCGAGGAACGTCGCCCGCTCGTCCAGCATCGCCGCGTAGTCGGCCAGCGGGATGCCCTTGACCACCCGTGAACCCCAGAACGGCGGGGTGGGGACGGGGTTGTCGAGGGCGACGTCCGAGCGCGCCGGCAGATCGGCATCGCTCTCGCCGTCCGCGCCGGAGGTCTCGGCCGCCGCCCGGCGCTGCTCGGCGATGCGTCGCGACCGCTCGTGCCGGGCCTTGCGTTCGGCGGCCTTGGCCGCCTCCGCAGCGTCCTGCTCCGGGTCCAGACCCTTCTTGCGGGACATCACCCGGTCCATGAGCCGGAGACCCTCGAAGGCGTCCCGGGCGTACCGCACGTCGCCGTCGAACACCTCGGACAGGTCGTTCTCGACGTAGGACCGGGTCAACGCGGCCCCGCCCAGCAGCACCGGGTACTTCTCGGCGAGCCCGCGGGAGTTCATCTCCTGCAGGTTCTCCTTCATGATCACCGTCGACTTCACCAGCAGACCGGACATGCCGATCGCGTCGGCCGCGCTGTCCTCGGCGGCCGAGAGGATGGTGGCGATGGGCTGCTTGATGCCGAGGTTGACCACCGAGTAGCCGTTGTTGGACAGGATGATGTCGACCAGGTTCTTGCCGATGTCGTGGACGTCGCCCTTGACCGTGGCCAGCACGATGGTGCCCTTGGTCGAGGTGCTGCCGTCGCTCTCCCGCTCGATGTGCGGTTCCAGGTGGGCCACCGCCGACTTCATCACCTCGGCGGAGGTGAGCACGAAGGGCAGCTGCATTGCCCCCGACCCGAAGAGCTCACCGACGGTCTTCATGCCGGCCAGCAGCGTGTCGTTGATGATGGCCAGGGCCGAGCGGCTCTGCAGGGCCTCGTCCAGATCGGCTTCCAGGCCCTTGCGCTCGCCGTCGACGATGCGCCGCTGCAGCCGCTCCTCCAGGGGCAACGCGGCCAGTTCGGCGGCGCGGGTCTCCCGGCCGGCCGCCGCGGTCGCCCCGGCGAAGATCTCCAGCACCCGTTCCAGCGGGTCGTAGCCCTCACGGCGGCGGTCGTAGATGAGATCGAGCGCGACCTGCCGCTGCTCGTCCGGGATCCGGGCCATCGGCAGGATCTTCGACGCGTGCACGATGGCCGAATCCAGCCCGGCCTTGACGCACTCGGCCAGGAACACCGAGTTCAGGACCTGCCGGGCGGCGGCGTTGAGACCGAAGGACACGTTCGAGATGCCCAGGGTGAAGTGCAGATCCGGGTGCAGACGCTTGAGTTCCCGGATCGCCTCGATGGTCTCGATGCCGTCCTTGCGCACCTCCTCCTGACCGGTGGCGATCGGGAAGGTGAGACAGTCGACCACGATGTCGCTCTCGGCCAGACCCCAGTTCTCGGTCAGGTCGGTGATGAGCCGTTCGGCGATGGCGACCTTGGTCTCGCGGGTGCGGGCCTGGCCCTCCTCGTCGATGGTCAGCGCGACCACCGCGGCCCCGTGCTCGACGACCAGCGGCATGATCCGTGCGTACCGGGACGTCGGCCCGTCGCCGTCCTCGAAGTTGACCGAGTTCACGATCGACCGGCCGCCGAGCTGCTCCAGCCCGGCCTGGATCACGTCCGGTTCGGTGGAGTCGATCATGATCGGCAGGGTGGAGGCGGTGGCGAGCTTGCCGGCCAGCACCCGCATGTCGGCCGCGCCGTCCCGGCCGACGTAGTCGACGTTCAGGTCGAGCAGGTGGGCCCCGTCCCGGGTCTGGGCCCGGGCGATCTCCACGCACGCCTGCCAGTCCTCGGCCAGCATGGCCTCGCGGAACGCCTTGGAGCCGTTGGCGTTCGTGCGCTCGCCGACCATCAGCAGCGACGCGTCCTGTTCGAACGGGACGCTCTGGTACAGCGAGGACAGGCCCGGTTCGGTCTGCGGATGCCGGACCGCGGGGGTGGTCTCGCGGACGGCCTCCACCACCTGACGCAGGTGCTCGGGCGTCGTACCGCAGCAGCCGCCGACCAGACCGAGGCCGAACTCACGGACGAAGCCGGACAGGGCCTCGGCCAGCTCCTCGGGGCTCAGCGGGTACTCGGCCCCGTTCGGCCCGAGTTGCGGAAGACCGGCGTTGGGCATGACGGACACGCCCGTCTGTGCGTGCCGGGACAGATACCGCAGGTGCTCGCTCATCTCCGCCGGACCGGTCGCGCAGTTCAGGCCGATGTAGTCGATGCCGAGCGGTTCGAGCGCGGTCAGTGCGGCGCCGATCTCCGACCCGAGCAGCATGGTGCCGGTCGTCTCCACGGTCACGTGGACCAGCACGGGCACCACGATGCCCGACGCGGTCATGGCCCGGCGGGCCCCGAGGACGGCCGCCTTGGCCTGCAGCAGGTCCTGGCACGTCTCCACCAGCACCGCGTCGACGCCGCCGTCGAGCATGCCCAGGGCCTGCTGCTCGTAGGCGTCGCGCAACGCGACGTAGGGCGCGTGACCCAGAGTGGGCAGCTTCGTGCCCGGGCCCACCGAGCCGAGGACGAACCGCGGCTGGGCCGGGGTGCTGAACTCGTCGGCCTCGGCCCGGGCCAACGCGGCGCCGGCGTGCGCCAGTTCGCGGATCCGCTCGGGGATGTCGTACTCGGCCAGGTTGGCCAGGTTCGCCCCGAAGGTGTTGGTCTCGACCGCGTCGACGCCGACCTCGAGGTAGGCGCGATGGACCGCCCGCACGATGTCGGGGCGGGTCACGTTGAGGATCTCGTTGCAGCCCTCCAGACCGGCGAAGTCGTCCAGACTCGGGTCCTGGGCCTGCAACATGGTGCCCATCGCCCCGTCGGCCACGATCACACGCTGAGCCAGCGCGACCATCAGGGGATGCGAGTGCACGGAGTTCACGCCGTTCAGGGTAGTTGCCCAGCCGGGGGGCTCGGGTCGCACACACGTCCGCCGGCCACCGACACCGGCGTGGCACCCGCCACCGGCGACCCGTGGCCGGACGTAGGCTGAGCTGCGTGACCGAGTTCCCGCCACTGCGCAGCCCGGTGATGATCGCTGCCTTCGAGGGGTGGAACGACGCCGGCGACGCCGCCAGCGCGGCCGTCGAGCAGATGGGTCTGACCTGGGACGCCACACCATTGACCGAGCTGGACCCCGAGGGGTACTACGACTTCCAGGTCAGTCGCCCGACCGTCAAACTCGTCGACGGGGTGACCCGGACCATCGAGTGGCCGACCACCCGCCTGTCCGTTTGCCGTCTTCCCGACGCCGCCCACGACGTGATCCTCGTCCACGGCATCGAACCCAACTTCCGGTGGCGCGCGTTCTGCGACGAGCTGCTCAAGATCGCACTGGAACACGAGGTCAGCACGGTGCTCTCGTTGGGCGCGCTGCTGGCCGACGTCCCGCACACCCGCCCCATCCAGGTGACCGGGTCCGCCCACGACGAGACCACCGCCGAGCGCCTCAACCTCACCCGTTCCCGCTACCAGGGCCCGACCGGCATCTCCGGGGTCTTCCAGGACGCCTGCGTACAGGCCGGCATCCCGTCCGTCTCCTTCTGGGCGTCGGTCCCGCACTACGTGTCCCAGGCCCCGTCACCCAAGGCGACGCTGGCGCTGCTGCACCGGGTCGAGGAGGCCCTGGACGTCGAGGTGCCGCTCGGCGCCCTGCCCCAGCAGGCCGACGAGTGGGAGACCGAGGTCTCGCAGATCGCCTCGGAGGACGAGGAGATCTCCGAGTACATCCGTTCCCTGGAAGAACGCGAGGAGGCCGACGAGCCGCTCCAGCCGGCCTCCGGGGAATCGATCGCCGCCGAGTTCGAACGGTACCTGCGCCGCCGGGGTCCCGGCCGAGGCGACGGTCCGGGCCGTGAAGGGCCCGGTAAGCGCTGAGCGGTCGCGCGGGCCTTCACCCGTGTCCGGGGACCTAGCTCTCCGGCTCGTCCGGTCGCCGCCGTTGTCGGCGGCGCAGGCCCAGGGCCATCCAGCCAATGACCCCGGCCGCTCCCGACAGACCCAGCGCGACCAGGGCTGCTCCGATTCTCCCGAGCACACCGTCTCCCCCACCGACGGTCGCGGCGGCGATACCCAGTCCGATGGTGACGACGGCTCCGATGACCCCCACCAGTGGACGCTGCCGCCAGGAGGGCACTACCGGGAGCAGCCCGGTGGTCACCGTCCAGCTCACCGCGGTCAGCGCCAGGAGCAACAACGGCCTCTGGCCGCCCTGGGTCACGGTGACGACGGCGGCACCTGCAGCGAGCAGAACACACACCGCACTGATGGCGCCCAGCCACCTGACGAGGGTCGGCGCAGTGCGCGTTGACGTGGTCTCCGGCATGGTTGGTCCGTTGTAGCGCACATCAGTCACTCTGGCAGCTGGAACTCATGCCGGTATGTTCACCGCCCGATCACCGACCGGTCGTCTGCGCCGCCGGATAATCCAGCAGTGCTGATCAGGGAGAACTTCCGCGAGTACCTCGACAAGCTGCTCACCGACGGGTACTCCGTCCGGCACGATGAGCACGGGTCAGACCCGGACCTTATCGACCCGGGCGGGAACCCGATCAAGACGTGGCGGGAGGACTATCCGTACGACGAACGGATGGACCGGGACGACTACGAGGAACAGAAATACCGGCTGCAGATCGAACTGCTGAAGTTCCAGTACTGGGCGCAGGAGACCGGCGGCAAGCACGTCATCGTGTTCGAGGGCCGGGACGCCGCCGGTAAGGGCGGCACGATCAAGCGGTTCATGGAGCACCTGAATCCGCGGGCGGCGCGGGTGGTGGCGCTGAACAAGCCGACCGAGACCGAGCGCGGTCAGTGGTACTTCCACCGGTACGTCACCCACCTGCCCACGGCTGGGGAGATCGTGCTGTTCGACCGCTCCTGGTACAACCGGGCCGGCGTCGAGCGGGTGATGGGTTTCTGCAGCGAACACGAGTACCGCATGTTCCTGCGACAGGCGCCCCTCTTCGAGGACATGCTGGTCGAGAGCGGGTTCACACTGACCAAACTCTGGTTCTCGGTGACGCAGTCCGAACAGCGCACCCGGTTCGCCATCCGGCAGATCGACCCGGTACGGCGCTGGAAGCTCTCACCGATGGACATCGAGTCCCTTGACCGGTGGGAGGCCTACACCGAGGCCAAGGAGGCCATGGTGCTGGCCACGGACACCGACCACGCCCCGTGGACGTCGATCAAGAGCAACGACAAGAAGCGGGCCCGCATCAACGCCATGCGGTTCTTCCTCTCCCAGTTCGACTACGAGGACAAGAACACCGACGTGGTCCACGCCCCCGACCCGCTCATCGTGCAGCGCGCCCGCGAGGCGATCGTCGACTGATCTCCCGACGGCCGACCGGCGGGGTCGGCGCAGTTCACACGAGGTGCTCGAACACGTCAGCCGCAGTTGGTCGTTCGCTCACCTGGGGAGGTCACCGTCCCGGTACGTGACCACAGTCCAGCCGGTACCCGTCCTGGCTCGTCCCGAGCCGACACCCGCCTACCAGGTCAGCATCACCCGCCACCGGGCCGATGTGCTCGCCGCGCAGCAGTTGCGCTTCGCGGTGTTCGCCGGCGAACTGGGGGCGCGGACCCCCGGTCCGGACGGTGTTGACCGCGACCGCTTCGACGCCGTCTGCGACCACGTGATCGTGTGGTCGGTCGACGGGTCCGACCGTCGGGCCGTCGCGACCTACCGGTTGCTGCCAGCCCGCCGCTCCACCAGCGGCCCCCGCAGCCGCGGGCTGTACACCGCGACCGAGTTCGACATCGACCCGTTGGCGGGAAACCTGCCCGACGCGGTCGAGGCCGGCCGGGCCTGCGTGCACCCGGACCACCGCAACGGTGCGGCGATCATGATGCTGTGGGCCGGCATCCTGCGCTACCTGCGCCGGGACGGCTACCGGTACCTGATCGGGTGCGCATCGGTCGACCTGACCGACGGGGGCGCGACGGCGGCCGGGTTCGCCGATCAGGCCCGCACCCGCTACCGGGCCGATCTCCCGGCCCCGTGCCGGCCGCGGGTGCCGTTCGAGCTCGAGGGGGTGGCGCGGCCGGAGCGCCTGTATCTGCCGCCGTTGCTGCGGGCCTACCTGAATCTGGGGGCGCGGGTCTGCGGCGACCCGGCCGTCGACCGTGAGTTCGGCACCGCCGACTTCCTGGTCCTGCTCGACCTGCACGCCGCGAATCCGCGCATGCTGGAACGGGTCTCGGCCGGGGACGCGGTCGTCATCGAACGCGCCCGGCGGGCCCGTCGTGACCTGGGCCAGGGGGGTGCGGCTCCCGCCCCGGCCGGAATGGTGCCTGCTGCGGACCAGCCATGAGCGCCCTGCCCTGCCGGCGGACCCGGTGCGAGCGATCGTGCGTGCAGGTCCGCCCACAGGTGCCGTGGCCGGTGGTGCTGTTGCGGGCCGGCCGGACGCTGCTGGTGCTGGTGGGCGTCGCCGTCCTGGTGCGGGTGACCTACCTGCTGCCCGCCGGCTCCCGCTGGTCCGGGTCGCGGGCGCTCAGCGCCGGCTGCCGGGCCCTGCTGTGGTCCCTGCGGGTCGAGATGCGGGAGGACGGCCCGCCGGGGCCGCGCCGCGGACTGATCGTCGCCAATCACATGTCGTGGCTGGACATCCCGGTGCTGGCCGCCGGCGGCCCCCTGGTGCCGGTAGCCAAGGTGGAGATCGCCGGCTGGCCGGTCATCGGTCCCGTCGCCCGCCGGGTGGGCGCCGTCTTCATCGATCGCCGGAGGTTGCGGTCGCTGCCCGCCACGGTGGCGTCGATGGCCGCCGCGTTGCGGGCCGGGGCCTGCGTGCAGGTCTTCCCCGAAGCGACCACCAGGTGTGGCACCGCCCTGGATCCGTTCCGTCGGGCCGCCTTCCAGGCCGCCCTCGATGCTGCTGTGCCGGTGCGACCGGTGGCGCTGGCCTACCGGGACCGGAACGGCCGGCCGACCAGCGCTGCCGCCTTCGTCGGCGATCAGACCCTGCTGTCCTCGGTGCTGACCCTGCTTCGCGGCGGACCGATCGTGGCTGAGGTCCGTTGGGCTGCGCCGCTTGTCGGCCACGAGCGGGCCGTGTCCGCGGTCGCGCGGGCGCGGTCGGCGGCTGCGGCGCAGCAGGCGGTCGCCGACCTGCTCGAGCAACCGGTCGTGACGCGGCCGCGAACCCTGACGGTCAGCGGACCACCACCGGCCCCGTGGTATGAGCCGCTGCCTGAGCACCCGGCGACGTCAGGAGGAGCGCAGGTCGATCCCCAGCAGAGCGTCCACGGCATCGGCGACGACGGACCCCTCCAAGGAGTCGTCGATCGCCCAGGCGTCGAGACGGGCCACCACCGTGGGGGTGTCGAGGTCGTCGGCGAGGGCGGACCGCATGGCCTGCAGCAGCGGCGTGGTGTCGAAGCCACGGCGATCGGCGGCCTTGCGCCACACGCCCAGCCGGATGGTCGCCTGCTCCAGCGCGTCGTCGGTCCACTCGCGGTCCTGCCGGTAGTGCCCGGTGAGCAGGGCCAGCCGCACGGCCATCGGATCGACGCCGGCTGCCCGCAGCTTGGAGGCGAACACCAGGTTGCCGCGGGATTTAGACATCTTCTCGCCGTCCAGCCCGATCATGCCGGCCTGCGTGTAGTGCTTGGCGAAAGGTCCCTCCCCCGAGAGGGTCTCACTGTGCGCGGCGGAACATTCGTGGTGCGGGAAGATCAGGTCGCTGCCGCCGCCCTGCACGTCGATCGACCAACCCAGTCGGTTGCCGGCGATCACCGCGCATTCGACGTGCCAGCCCGGGCGGCCGGCCCCCAGCGGGGACTCCCAGGAGGGTTCGCCGTCCCGGGCGGTCCGCCACAGCAGCGGATCGAGCCGGTCGTACTTGCCCTCGCGATCGGGGTCGCCACCGCGTTCCCGGGACAACGCCAACATGGTGTCGCTGTCGTAGTGCGAGACGTAGCCGAACCGCGGCGAATAGCGGAGGTCGAAGTAGATGTCCGGGTGGTCGTCGTCGGGCACCCGGTAGCCGGCGCCCTTCTCCATCAGGTCGGCCACGGCCGCGCTGATCTCGTCCATGGCCTCGACGGCGCCGATGTAGTCGCGCGGCGGGATGATGCGCAGCCATTCCATGTCGTCGCGGAAGAGCTGGATCTGCTCGGCCGCGAGGTCCCGCCAGTCGACGCCGTCCCGCTCGGCCCGCTCCAGCAGCGGATCGTCGATGTCGGTGACGTTCTGCACGTAGTGCACCTGGCGCCCGGCGTCCAACCACACCCGCTGTACCAGGTCGAACGACAGGTACGTCGCCGCGTGGCCGAGGTGGGTGGCGTCATAGGGGGTGATGCCGCAGACGTAGAGGGTGGCGGTCTCCCCCGGCGTGGTCGGGCGGACCATTTCGCTGGACGAGTCGTACAACCACAGCTGCGGTCCGGGGCCGGGCACGGACGGGATGGCGGGCGGGTTCCAGGACTGCACGGCACCAGCCTAGTTGGCGCGGCGACCGAACTCGCGACGCCGCCGTCGAGCATGCGCGGTCACCCGCCGGTGTCACGGATGCAGCGGTACCCCGGGGAGTACGTGCCGGTTGGCCCGCAGCACGGCGCCCTGCCAGGGCGTGAGGTCGGTGCCGCGGAGGTCGCCGGGCGGGGAGGACGCGGGGAACATGAGGTTGTGCCGGTCGCGGTGGTGGGGCAGGTTCAGGGCGTGCCCGAGCTCGTGGGCGAGCACCGTCTCGTCGTAGGTGTGGGCCCGCTCCGGGTCGAACAGCGCGGCCTGCACGATGACCCAGTCGGCGGTCATGCCCAGCGAGCACCCGGTGGTGCGGCCGGAGATGTCGCGGACCACGACGACGGTGACGGGGGCGCCCAGGCTGGTGGCGCCGCCGCCGGGACCCGGCGGGTCGGTGTGTCGACGGTAGGTCTCGGTGCGTCCCAGGACGTCGGCCAACAGCAGGCGCCGGTTGGCCGGGGGGTCGAGAGCGTCGGTCGGCGCGGGGTCGGGGTCGACGGTCACCCCGGTCACCCGGACGGCGATCCCGGCTTCGGCCCGCAGTACGGCGTCCGCGCGGTCCAGGGATGCCTGCACGCGTTCGACGCTGGTGACGGGCCGGCCCTGTTCGTCGGACAGCACGACGACCGCGACCCGAAGGCTTGACAGGTCGCGGCGGCGGCCGGTCAGTCGCTCGCCGGTGGTCTCGACGAGTTCGGCCGCCCCGGAGGCGAGGTCGGTGGTCGCGGCGCCGAGAGTGCGACCGAGCACCCGCGGTACGCCGAGCAGCGCCTCCCGGGCGTCGCGGAACAGACCGCCCCCCGGGCTCACAGCGGCGGCCAGGGAATGGGCGTGCGGTTGGTCGGCGGCCGCGGGAACACCGGGCGTTCCAGGAGCCGCTCGAGGCGCCGGCGGAACGCGGTCACCTCGGTGACGGTGAGCAGTTCGTCGAGCTGTTCGCCCAGGTCGGCGTCCAGCGCGGTCCGCAGGCGCCCGACCCCGTCGCGTACCTCGGCAGGCAGGTCGTCGCCGGCCCACCCCCACAGGATGGTGCGCAACTTGTTGTCCGTGTGGAAGCACAGGCCGTGGTCGACGCCGAGGATGCGTCCGTCGGGGCTGGTCAGGATGTGGGAGCCCTTGCGGTCGGCGTTGTTGACGACGACGTCGAACCCGGCCAGCCGGGCCAGCGCGGGGCGGTCGGCGTGGGCGACGACGACGTCGGAGCCGTCCATGTCGACGGCCCGCAGGACGGGCAACCACCCGGGCACCATCCGGTCGACCGGTAGCAGGTCCACGGTGTCCTCGGCGTCGTCCGGGACGGTGATCCACCGCTGGACCATGCCCTCGCCGTAGGGGCCGGGTCGCAGGATGGTCAGGGGGACGCAGTCCCACCCGGCCGCGTGCGACACCAGGTAGGCGGCGCGTTCGCGGGCCGCCAGGGTGCCGTCGGGGAAGTCCCACAGCGGCCGCTCGCCCCGGACCGGCTTGTAGACACACTCGACCGAGACCGGGCCGCCCACGGCACCGAGATCGGCGGTCGCGGTCGCCAGCAGGGTCAGGTTCGACGCATCACTGATCCGGCCCGTGACCGTCAGTTCACCCTCGGCCAACACCCGGGCGACGACGTCGTCGGACGGTTCCCCGTCCCCCGACTCCCCCCAGGTGGGCTGATCAGCCGCTCGCACCGCGGTGGTATCCGTTGAGCCGCGGGCAGATGTGACCCTCGGCGTCGAGCGGGTTGGCGCACAGCGGGCACGGTGGCCGACCGGCCTCCACGACCCGCTGGGCCTGGTCCGCGAAGTGCTGGGCCTCGCCCAGGGAGAGGAAGACCCGCAGCGCGTCGGGACCGTCCTCGCGGTCCTCCAGGACGATCTCCTCGCCGACGTCCTCCTCGGACAGGGCCAGCAACTCGACGATCACCTGCGAGCCCTCGCCGTCCCAGGCCAGGCCCATGGTGCCGACCCGGAACTCGGCGTCGACCGGGGTCGTCAGCAGCGGGTCGGTGCCGGACGGGGCGGCGGAGTCGGCGGTCGCGCCGAAGCGCTTGGCCACCTCGGTGATCAGTGAGCCGAGCCGGTCGGCGAGCACCGCGACCTGCTGCTTCTCACAGGACACCGACAGCACGCGGCGACCGTCGACCACCTGGAGGAAGAATTCGCGTTCGCCGGGCTGCCCGATGGTTCCGGCGAGGAAACGATCGGGTGAGCGGAAGACGTGGACCTGTCGTGACATGGCACCTTCGAGCTTAGGCCACCGCGGTCGCGGCGACGGGTGGTGGACGTCGGGCCGCGGATCAGCGGGTGGTCCCGCCGGGGACGGCGTCCGAACTCGATCCTGCCGCATCCGCCGCCGGGGGGGCAGGGCGCAGCCCGGTCAGGTCACCGGTGTCGTTGACCCGCTCGACGAAGGGCCGCAGATCGGTGTACCGGACGACGGACAGTGACGCCGGGGCGACGACGATCCGCTGGAACTGGTCCAGGTGCAGTCCGAGGGCGTCGGCCAGGATCGCTTTCAGCACGTCCCCGTGGCTGCAGACCAGCACCACCGGGGTGGCCGGTGCGGCCGATCGGGCCGCCGGCGGGTCGGCCTGCGGATCGGGGGCCGGGGGCAGCGGCACGGCGGCAGCGGCGACGGCGTCCCGCACGGCGGCGACCGCCCGGGCCGACATGAAGGACATGGCCTCCCCGCCCGGGAAGGCGGCGGCGGACGGGTGGCCCTGGACGACCCGCCAGAGCGGTTCGGAGACCAGGTCCTTCAGGGGCCGACCCGACCAATGGCCGTAGTCGACCTCGGCGAGCCGGTCGTCGACATCGACGGCCAGTCCGAGGCGTTCGGCCAGCGGTCCGACGGTCTCCCGGCACCGGTCCAGGGGGGAGGAGACGATGCGGGTCACCGGCAGGTCGGCCAGGCGCCCGGCCACGCTGTCCGCCTGCCCCCGTCCGTGCTCGTCGAGGTGCACCCCGGGAGTGCGGCCGGCGAGCACGCCGGCGGTGTTGGCGGTGGACCGGGCGTGCCGGAGCAGCAGGACCGTGGCCCCGGTCGTCCCGGCGGGTGCGGCGGCGTTCACGATCAGACCCCCGTCGCCGACAGGACACCGGTGGACAGCAGCACGATCAGCAGCGCGCCCAGACCTAGCCGGTACCAGACGAACCCGCGGATGGTGTGCCGGCTGACGAACCGCAGCATCCACGCCACGGTGAAGTACGCGACGACGAAGGACACCACGGTGCCGACCAGGGTCGGCCAGAGGCCCACCCCGCCCGACAACGCGTCCGGGGTCTCCAGCACGGCGGCGCCGGCGAGAGCGGGGATCCCCAGCATGTAGCCGAACCGCGCCGCGGTCACCCGGTCGACGCCGAGGATGAGGCCGGCCGAGATGGTGGCCCCGGAGCGGGACACACCGGGGACCAGGGCGAGCGCCTGGGCGCCGCCGATGAGCAGGGAGTCCTTCAGCGTCAGGTCGGTGTCCTTGCGGGTCTGGCGCGCCTTGTACTCCGCGTAGAGCATGACGAAGCTCCACAGGATCAGTCCGGCGGCCACCACCCACAGGGAGCGCAGCGGACCCTTGACCAGGTCGCGGCCGACGACGCCCACGATGACGATGGGGATCGAGCCGATGATCACCAGCCACGCCAAGCGGTAGTACGGGTCACGGCGCTGGTCGGCCGAACGGAGCCCGCGGACCCAGGCCAGGAACAGCCGCTGGATGTCCTTCCACAGGTACAGCACCAGCGCGAGGATGGCGCCGACCTGGATGACGGCGATGAACGACGTCACCGACGGGTCGTCGATCTTGATGCCCATCAGCCCCGCGACGATGGTCTGGTGACCGGTCGAGGACACGGGGAGGAACTCGGTCAGCCCCTCGACGATGCCCAGGACCAGGGCTTGGAAGATGTTCACTCACGTACTCCGGCTTGCTCGGCGGCGGCCACGACGGTGGCCAGGGTGGCGATGCGGGCCTCGAGTTCACCGTCGAAGGTCGAGACGCTCAGGGTGGTGACGCCGCTGTCGGCCAGTCGGTTGATCCCGGCAGCGATCCGATCGACCGGACCGAGCAGGCTGGTCCGGTCGAGGAAGTCGAACGGCACCGCGGCGGCGGCTCCGCCGTAGTCCCGTCGCAGGAACCGGTCCTGCACCTCGTCGGCCTCCGGTCCGAAACCCATGGCGGTCGCGGTGCGGTGGTAGAAGTTCTGTTCCCGGGACCCCATACCGCCCAGGTAGAGGGCGGCGTGACCGCGCACCCGGTCGGCGGCGACCTGCGGATCGTCGTGGACGGACACCGGTACGGACACGCAGATGTCGATGTCCCGGGGGTCACGGCCGGCGGCGCGGGCGGCGTCGGCGATGGTGGTCAGGGTGGCCGCGCCGGTGAGCGGGTCGTGGAAGATGCCGAGCCAGCCGTCGGCCAGTTTTCCGACCAGACGGAGATTCCGGGGGCCGAGCGCGGCCAGGTAGACGGGGATGTCCCGGCGGACGGGTTGCAGCGAGAGCACCAGCGACTTGCCGGGACCCTCGGGGAGCGGCAACGTGAAGTGCTCGCCGCCGGCGGTCACCCGTCGACGGGCCAGGGCCGTCCGGATGATCTGGACGTACTCGCGGGTGCGGCCGACCGGGTCGGCGAACCGCACCCCGTGCCACCCCTCGGAGACCTGCGGTCCGGAGACGCCGAGACCGAGCCGGAACCGGCCGTCGGAGACCGCGTCCAGGGTCGCGGCCGTCATGGCCGTCATCGCCGGGGTGCGGCCGGGGATCTGCAGCACGGCCGACCCGATGCCGATGGCCGTGGTCCGCGCGGCGATGGCCCCGAGGACGCTGACCGCGTCGGAGCCGTAGGCCTCGGCGACCCAGACGACGTCGAAGCCGAGGCTCTCCGCGGCCTGGGCGAGGGCGAGGTTGTCAGCCAGTTCGGCGGCGGTGGTGACGTATCCGAGACTGAGTCCCAAGCGCACGTCATGTCCCCCTTGCCGGTCGAGTCCGAGCCGACTGCACGCTACCGGGCATCGGCCCGCCTTCCGGACAGGCTCCGGCGGTGTCAGTAGGTTGGCGGTATGCAGATCCGTCCGGTCGGCCGTAGCGGCCTGTCCGTCTCCACCCTGGGCCTGGGCACGATGACCTGGGGTCGGGACACCGATTCCGACGCCGCCGCGGAGCAGTTGGAGGCGTTCGTCGGCGCCGGCGGGACGTTCGTCGACACCGCCAACGTGTACGGCGACGGCGCGGCCGAGACCATCCTCGGCACCCTGGTCCCCCGGGTCGTGCCGCGGTCCGCGGTCACCCTGGCCACCACGACGGTGGGGGTCGGCGCGGGGCGGGGTCGGTTGCTGGCCGCACTGGACGAGTCGCTCACCCGGTTGCAGACCGATCACGTCGATCTCTGGCAGGTCCACGGGCACGACGACACGGTGCCGTTGTCGGAGACGGCCGAGACCCTGCGCACCGCCGTGGATTCCGGGCGCGCGCGCTACGTGGGCCTGTCCGGCATGGCCGGTTGGCAGATCGCCGCGCTCGCCGGGTGGTTGGCCGGTCGGCACGGGGGCGCGGTCCCCCTGGTCGCGGTGGAGAACGAGTACTCGCTGGTCGAACGGTCCCCGGAGGGCACCGTCCTGCCCGCGGCCGGTTCCTTCGGTCTCGGGCTGCTGGGCTGGGCACCGTTGGGACGGGGGGTGTTGACCGGCAAGTACCGGCACGGCACGCCGGCCGATTCGCGGGGCGCCTCACCGCAGTTCAGCCGGTATGTGGGCCGGTATCGCGGTGACCGGGCCGCCCGTATCGTCGAGGCGGTGTCGACCGCGGCCGACGGGTTGGGGACCTCGCCTCTGGCGGTCGCCTGTGCCTGGGTGCGGGATCGGCCGGGAGTGGCCGGAGTGGTCGTCGGCGCCCGGGACCGCGCCCAGTTGCTCGGCTCGCTCGCCGCTTCCGATCTGGTCCTGCCGGCCACGATCCGGGCGGCCCTGGACGACGTGTCGGACGTCGACCTCGCCGACGCCTCCACCGTCCCGGCCGTCGACCCGGCCACCGGGGCGACCCCGCCGGCCGGCGCACCGGAACCGGCCGGGTGACGGCTTCACCCGCTGGGGCATCGAGCGCGGCGGCCGAGCGCGCGTTCGCCGAGTTCTGCGCGGCCGGCCTCTGGCCGGGGCTGGGCGCGACGACCGCGGCGCAGCTGACCGCGGCCGGCATCACCCGCCGCGAACAGGTCACGGTCCGGGCGCTGACGGCACTGCCACGGATGACCGAGCGCCGGGCCAACCGGCTGGTGACGTCGCTAATCGGCAACGAACACCTGCTGGGCCTGGTCGAGTTGCTGCTGCCCCTGGAGCTGCCGGCCCGCTGGGCCACCCGGCTGGCCGAAGCCCTGGAGCAGTCCGGGGTCTCGATGGACGCGGCCGAGGCGTTGCGGGCCGACCCGTGGCGGCTGCTGGCCCTGCCGGAGGTCACGGTCGCGCAGGCCGACCGGCTGGCCCGCTCCCTGGACCCGGACGCCGGCCGGCTCGACGCCCGCCGGGGGCGGGCCCTGCTGGAGTGGACCATGGCCCGCTTCGAGCGGGACGGGCACACCGTCACCTCGGGGGACGACCTGGGAACGGCGGTGCGGGCGTTCGGCGTGGACCTGCCGTCGGCCGTCGCCGCGGCCGTCAAAGCGGGGACGACGACGTCCGGGCCGGATCGCAGCTGGTTCTCCCCCACCGAACTCGCCACCGCCGAACAGGCGATCGCCGACGGACTGCGTCGCCTGATCGGCTCGGCCACACCGTGGGCGCCCACGGCCGGGTCGACCGAAGCGGCCGACGACACCGGCGACGACGCGTTGGACGAGACCCAGCGCGCCGCCGTTGATCTCGTGGCCGGGCACGGCGTCAGCGTGCTGACCGGCGGACCGGGGACGGGGAAGAGCCGCACCGTGTCGGCCGTGGTCGCCCTGGCCTACCGGCACGGCCGGAGCGTCGCACTGGCGGCGCCCACCGGCCGCGCGGCCAAGCGCCTGGAGGAGCTGGCGGGGGCCGCGGCCAGCACCGTGCACAAGCTGCTCGGTGCCCGCCCGGTGACGGACGGCGGCTCTCGCGCCGGCTTCTTCGACCACGACGCGGACAACCCGCTGGATGCCGACCTGGTCGTCGTGGACGAAGCCTCCATGCTCGACGTCCAGCTCGCCGCCGCTCTCATCTCGGCCCTGCCGGACGGGACGCATCTGCTGGTGGTGGGGGACCCGGCGCAGCTCCCGTCGATCGGCCCCGGGCAGGTGCTGGCCGATCTGCTGGCCAGCGGGGTGGTGCCGGTGACCGAGCTGGTCACGCTGTACCGGCAGAGCGAGGGCGGGAGCATCGCCCGATTGGCGACGGCCGTCCGGCAGGGCACGCTGCCGGCGGTGGACGACCCGACCCACGAGGTGGTCATCGTCCCGGCGCGCGGTGCGGCCGAGGCCGCGACCCGGGTGGTGCAGCTGATCACCGACTCGATCCCGCGGGTGTTCGGGTCTGCGCCCGATCAGACCCAGGTGGTGACCCCGGTGCACCGGGGACCGGCGGGCACCCAGGCCCTGAACAAGGCCCTCAAGGCGCAGCTCAATCCGGGGCCCGGGGCGGTGCGCGGCTTCGACAAGGGCGACCGCGTGGTGGCCACGGCCAACCACGCCGACGCCACCCCGACCGGGTACGCCAACGGCGAGGTCGGCACCGTCGTGGCCACCGGCGACAACTCGCTGCGGGTGGCGTTCAGCGGGGGCGAGTCCGAGGTGTCCGGCCGGGCGTTGGGTGAACTGCTGCACGGCTGGGCGATCACCGTGCACCGGGCGCAGGGATCGGAGTGGGAGTCGGTCGTCGCCGTCCTGCCCCCGGAGGCCGGTGCCATGCTGTCCCGCCCGCTGGTCTACACGGCGCTGACCCGGGCCAGGCGGCACCTGTCGATCGTGCACGCGGCCGGTCCGGCCGTGGCCCGCGCGGTGTCGACGATCGGGTCCCGACCGCGGCGTACCCGGTTGGTGGAGCTGTTGCAGGCCCCCTGAACGCCGCTGGCCGGCGGCGTGGGCGGGAACAGGGCGGGGTGCACACTGGTTGGACCGTTCGCCCACATCGGCCCCACCCGCCCACCCTTGACCTGTCGAGGTGACCCATCGAGACGAACGACGACTTCGAGTACCGGCCGTTGCGCATCGACCCGAGCATGTCCCGGGCGGCCGCGGCGACGATGCTGGCCGTGCGGGCCGAGTTCTCCGGCTGGGAACTGGCCCGCGTGCTCAAGTACTCCGACGGCACCCGCCGGGTGTGGTTGCGCCGCAAGCGCTCCCCCGGCCTGCTGCCCGACCTGACCCCGTGACGGTCAGCGGTTGATGCCGGTCGACTCGACGCCCTGCACGATGAACCGCTGGAGCCCGATGAAGATCAGCAACAACGGCAGGATCGAGAAGACGGCCGCCAGGAACAGCTCGTGCAGGTTGATCGTCTGGGACGTCAGGAACGTCGACAACGCGATCTGCACCGTCCAGGACGACGAGTCCTGCGCGATCACCAACGGCCACAGGAACGCGTTCCAGGATCCGATGAAGGTGATGGTCGCGACGGCAGCGACGAACCCCTTCGAGTTCGGTAGCACGATCCGCCAGAACACCCCCCAGTAGTTCAGCCCGTCGACGCGCCCGGCGTCCTCCAGTTCCCGGGGGAAGTTGAGGAAGTACTGCCGGAACAGGAAGGTCGCCAGCGCCTGGAACAGGCCGGGGACGATGAGGCCGCGCAAGCTGCTGACCCAGCCCAGGCTGGAGACGACGACGAAGGTGGGCACGAACGTCACCGCGGCCGGGATGAGCAGGGTGGCGACGATCAGCCCGGACACGACGCCCGCGTACCGGACCGGGATGCGGGCCAACCCGTAGCCGGCGAGCCCCGACAGCACGATGGTGCCCGTGGTCTGCACAACGGACACCAGCAGCGAGTTGACCAGGCTGCGCAGCATGGGCACGGCGGGGTCGGCGAACAGTTCACCGACGTTGCCCCACTGCACCTGCGTGGGCAGCAGGCGCCAGGTGGGTGCGGTGATGTCGGCGTTGGTCGACAGACCGTTGCGGACCAGCAGGTAGAACGGGACCAGGAACACCACCGCGCCGAGCAGCAGGGCGACGAAGCGCAGGGCCTGCCCGGTCCGCTGGGCCCGTCCGAGGCGGATGCCCGCCTGCGGGCGGCGGCCCGCTGCCGGGGTCCGCCGGTCCGAGTCCGTTGCCGTCATCGCCGTCCTCCCCCGCTCATTCGTTGCGTCCGAACCGCAGCAGGCGCCCCTGCAGCACGGTGAACAGTGCGATCACCAGGGCCAGCAGCACCGCGCCGGCACTGCCGTGGCCGAAGTCCTGTTGGCTGCCCAGGGCCACGTAGTAGAGGTAGACCAGTGGCGGCCGGGCGTACGGCGGGTAGGCGCCGCCGCTGCCCGCCGCGCCCGCGTTGGCCAGCAGGTTGTAAAACTCGTCGAACGCCTGGAACGCGTTGATGAGCAACAGCACCAGTACGGCCACCGACGTCGTCCGCAGCTGCGGGAAGGTGACGTACCGGAACGTCTGCCAGCCGGGGGCGGCGCCGTCGACCGCGGCTGCCTCGTAGAGCACGGTGGGGATGCGCTGCAGCCCGGCCAGGAACAGGATCATGTAGAAGCCGACCTGCAGCCACAGCCGCAAGGTGACGAGAACCAGCCAGTACCAGGGTGGTTGGGTCACCGACAGCCAGGCGATCGGTTCGATGCCGAACCAGCTGAGCACCGTGTTGACCAGACCGAACCGGACCCCGTTGAAGATCGACAGCTTCCAGATCAGCGCGGCGACCACGTACGAGCAGGCGGTGGGCAGGAAGTAGACCGACCGGAAGAACGCCTTGAACCGCCGGACCCGGTGAATCATCAGGGCCAGGCCCAGGGACGCCGCGAACGTCAGCGGCACGATGAACGCGGCGAACACGATGAACGTGCCCATGCTGGACAGGAACGCGGGGTCCGTCAGCATGTCGCGGTAGTTGCCGAAGCCCACGAAATCGGTGGGCGTCACGGTGTTCCGGGCGTCGAAGAAGCTGAGGTAGACGCTCCACAGGATCGGGATGTAGACGAAGACGGTCAGGCCGGCGACGAACGGGCCGACAAACGCCCAGAACCACAGGTTGCGGTTCTGGTCGCCCGCCAGTCGACGCCACAGCGGTGGCCGTTGGGCCACCGGCCGTGACCGGGTCGGAGCGCTCATCGGCGGCGATGTCAGCCGGCGACGCGCTGCAGCTCGGACTGCACGGTGGTGGCGACCTGGCCGAGCTGTTCGGCCGGGTCGGCGCCGTCCTTGATGATGCGGCTGACCGCGTCGCTCATGGCCGTCCCGGAGGCCGGGGTCCACAGCAGCGGCGACTGGGCGTGGCCGGAGTTCTGTACCAGGGCCACCGCGTCGGCGGCCACCCCGGTCTTGAGCTTGTCGGCCTGCGCGGCGACACTCTGCCGGGCCGGGATGTGGAAGCCGAAGCTCTGCGCCCAGTCGAGCTGATCGGCGGTGTTGTCCACCCACAGCCACTTCACGTACGCCTTGGCCGCATCCACGTTCGCGCCCTTGGCATTCACCACGGAGCCGTAGGCCCCGATCGGCACGGACGGGGCGCCGACCGAGGAGCTGTACTTCGGCCACGCGGTCACCGCGAAGTCGTCGCCCAGTTCCTTGGCCAGCGTCGGCAGCGTCCAGAGCCCGGTCCACTGCATGGCGGTCAGGCCCTGGGTGATGGCGGACGGGTCCGACCAGTCGGTGGGCGCGCCCAGCAGCAGCGAGCCGCTGGTGAACAGCCCGTGCAGCCGACCGAACGCCTCGGCCACCGCGGGCTGGTCGAAGCCGACCTTGTTGTCCGACGTCAGGTAGTCGGCGCCGACCGACCACAGGGTCGGTCCGGTGAGCACGCCACCGCCGCCGTCGTTGCCGACGAACAGGCCCTTGACGCCACCGGTGGTGAGCTTGGCGGCGGCGCTGACGAGGTCGTCGAACGTCTCCGGCGGCTGGACGCCCGCCGCCTGCAGCAGGCTGGGCCGGTAGACCAGCAGCTGCATGTCGATGACCTGCGGGATGCCGTAGAGCTTGCCGTCGTACGACATGCGTTGCAGCAGTGATGACGTGAAGTCGGACTTCGCGTCGCCGAGCAGGTCGTCGAGGGCGGCGACCTGGCCGCCCTGGATCTGGTCGATCGAGGGGCCGTTGCCCCACTCGAACACGTCCGGACCGTTCCCGGCGACCAGCGAGGACGACAGCTTGCTCTCGTAGTCCCCCGGGGTCCACTGCACGCTGACCGTGGCGTCCGGGTAGGCCGCGGCGTACCCCTCGGCCGCCTGCTGGGTGCCGGTCTCTCCGTACTGGTGGTACCACTGCGCCAGCGTGGGCTTGGACCCTGAAGCGCCCGACCCGCCGGATCCGGCGGTGGTGGCGGCCTCCCGGCCGGTGTTGGAACCGCAGGCGGCCAGCAGCAGAGTGGAGGCCAGGCCCCCGGAAACGCCGAGGAAGCGGCGGCGGGTCAACGGGGACGGCGCGGGGAGGGACGACTGATCGGGCATGGCGTGATCCTTAGCGGGTGGGGACGCGGCGGGAACGGACGGGCGGGCGCCGTCGACAGCCAACGAGTCCGCTGGCAACGGCGACCGGCGTCAACAGGCAGTCGTCTTCACGCGGTGCAGATCGATCCACCGGCGGCCGACGAGGCGGGTGGAGTGGGCGATCAGCATGGGCGCACGCTACAACTCCCCGGCGCCTCCGGCCGCGGTGGGTGGTCGAGAAGCTTGCGTGTTGCGGATGTTTCGCGTTCAACAATCCGTGGGCCTGCCCGTCGGCGCTCAGGCGCCGCCCGAGGTGCGCTGGGCCAGGTCGCGCAGGGTGTGGAGTTGCTTGCGCATCATCACCAGATCCCCGGCGGCCAGCACGGTGCGCCAGACGCCCAGGCTGTGTCGCCGTCGCGGCCCCAGGGCGAGGCAGACCCGGATACGTCCGGGGGTCGAGATGCCTGGTACCGCCTCGTAGCTCATCGCGATGTCGCCGAACAGGCGCTGCCCGGTCGGCCCGGCCGCGGTGACGAACCCGCGCCCGGGCAGGATCTCGACCAGCGGCCCGATCAGCACGTGCTGGCCGAGCCGCAGATCGTCGGCGCCCGGCGTCAGGGTCCGAGGGCTCCGGCGGCCCAGATTGTCGATCAGGTCATAGGAGTAGGGCGCGACCGACAGCTGGACCAGCCAGCGGTACACCACGGCGGGATCGGCGTCGACGTCGATCGCCCGCACCAGGTGCTCACCTCCGGCCGGTACGTGCCGGTCGGCCGGGTGTCGGGCGTCGCGCTCGGCTCTCGTGGTGCCCCAGGCGACCAGCCGGTGCGGGATCTGCAGACCGCTCACCGCAGCAGCAACCGGTCCAGCCGGCGACGCACCACCAGCAGACCGGCCACCCCGAGCAGCAGCAGGTAGACCACCGAGACCAGGGCGGCGGGACCGACGGTGCCCAGGCACAGCTCGCGGACCAGCACGACACCCCGGTACAGCGGGGTGATCTCGGCGAACAGCTGCAGCCACCGGGGGTAGGTGGTCACCGGATAGAACGTGGCCGAGAACAGGAACATCGGCAGCGTGGCGACGGTGACCCACTCGAAGTCCTGGAACGTCCGCATCCAGGTGGTCAGGGCCATCCCGACCGCGCCGAACGCGACCCCGATCAGCAGTGCGGCCGGCACGACCAGCACCGCCCACCACGACTGGACCAGACCGAGGACGACCATCAGCAGCAGGAACGCGGTCGAGTAGATGCCACCGCGGGCCAGCGACCAGGCCAGCTCGCCGAGCGCGATGTCCCGGGTGGAGAGCGGGGTGGCGAGCATCTGGTCGAAGGTCTTGGCGAACTTGAGCTTGAAGAAGAAGTTCATGGTCGCGTCGAGCAGGGTGCCGTTCATCGCTGCGAACGCCAGCATGCCGGGGGCCACGAAAGCCGCGTAGGAGATCTCTCGGCCGTCGACCTCGAAGCCGGTCACCAGCTGGCCGACGCCGACGCCGATCGAGAACAGATAGAGCACCGGCTCGAGGAAGCCGGAGAGGAACAGCCACCACATGCGGCGGTAGGTGAGGTAGTTGCGGTGCACGACCACACCGGCCGAGGCGAGCGCGCCGCGGCGGCGGCGTTCCTCGCGCAGCGCGAGGTGGGTGAGCGCGCTCATCGGACGAGCTTGCGGGTCAGGGCGCGCACGGCCAGCAGATAGCCGACCCCGCCGAGGACCAGCAGGTAGACCAGGTGGACCAGCACCGGGCCCACCTCGACGGTGCCGAGGGTCAGCATCCGGGTCAGGTCGACGCCGTGCCAGAGCGGGCTGAGCCGGGCCACGGTCTCCAGTACCGGACCCAGGTTGGCGATCGGGAAGAACGCCCCGGAGAACAGGAACAGCGGCAGCATGGCCAATCGGAACAGCAGGGCGAACGCGGAGTCGCTGGTCACCCAGGCCGAG
Source organism: Nakamurella flava (assembly GCF_005298075.1). Lineage (NCBI taxonomy): Bacteria > Bacillati > Actinomycetota > Actinomycetes > Nakamurellales > Nakamurellaceae > Nakamurella > Nakamurella flava. The sequence goes on along the minus strand of NZ_SZZH01000001.1, from coordinate 811,447 downwards.
AACGCGAAGACCGGGGTCGCGAACGCGAGCGCGATGAGCGGCTGGGCCAGCAGGGCCAGCACGGCGCCGCCGGGCGAGGCGAACACCCCGAACGGCGCGAGGACGATCACGAACACCGCGGCGGCCAGCGTGACCCGGGCCAGCACGTAGGCGACCTGCGACTGCACGATGTCGGTGACACCGAGCGGGCTGGCCGTCATCGCGTGGTAGGTCTTCTGCCAGCGGATCCGGCCGAACACGTTGTAGGACAGCTCGCCGAACACCATCTGCATCGAGGCGGCGGCCAGCATGCCGGGGGCGACGAACGCGACGTAGGTCGGGGCGCCTTCCAGCGTGGCCGGGTCGGCCCGCACGTACCCGCCGAGCAGCACGCCGAGCGAGAGCACGTACAGCAGCGGCGTCACGAACGACGAGACGATGCTGCCCTTCCAGGTGCGGCGGTAGACGGTGAACCAGTAGTCGGTGAGCCGCCCGGCCAGGGGTGCGCGGCGGACGCGGACGTGGGAGTCGGTGGTGGCCATCAGTCGACCAGCGCCCGTCCGGTCAGCCGCAGGAACACGTCCTCCAGCGACGACCGCCGGACCAGGGACGCCACCGGACGCAGACCCCGGGCGTGCACCGCGGCCAGCGTCTCCTCCCCGTTCTCGGTGTAGAGCAACAGCCGGTCGGGCAGCACCTCGACCCGCTCGGCCAGGTCGACGACCTGCTCGGACAGCGCCTCGTGCTCGCCGGTCCCGAAGCGGAGTTCGGCGACCTCGCGGGTGGCGTGGGTGCGGATCAGCTGCTGCGGTGGACCCTCGGCGACGATGACGCCGCCGTCCATCACCACCAGGCGATCGCACAGCTGCTCCGCCTCGTCCATGTAGTGGGTGGTGAGGACCAGGGTCACGCCCTGCTGCTTGAGCCGGAACAGCTGGTCCCACAGCAGGTGTCGAGCCTGGGGATCCAGACCGGTGGTCGGTTCGTCGAGCAGCAGCAGATCGGGCGAGTTGACCAGGGAGCGGGCGATGGTCAGCCGGCGCTTCATCCCGCCGGACAGGCCGTCGACCTTGGCGTCCCGCTTGTCGAGCAGCTGCACGAAGCCCAGCAGCTCCTCGCACCGCTCCCGGAGCTCCCGCCGCGGGATGCCGAAGTAGCGGCCGTAGATGTACAGGTTGTCGACGACACTTAGCTCCAGGTCGAGGGTGTCGTCCTGCGGACAGACCCCGATCCGGGCCCGGATGTCCGGGCCGTGGGTGGCCGGGTCCAGGCCGAGGATGCGCAACTCCCCCGCCGTCGGCGGCGACACGGCCGCCACCATCCGCATGGTCGAGGACTTGCCGGCCCCGTTGGGGCCGAGGAACCCGAATGCCTCGCCCCGGCGCACCTGCACGTCAATGCCCCGCACCGCCTCGAACTGGCCGCCCTTGACCGGGAACGACTTGCGCAGGCCCCGGGCGCTGATCATCGGTTCATCGGCAACGACGCTCACGCCGACCGACGCTACGTGGCGGCACCGACAGTCGGCACGCAGCGCGGACTCGGGTCGTCCGGCGGCCTACGGTGAGCGCCGTGCCCGAGTCCGAGTCAGAGTCCGTCAAGCCGCCGTGCGCTGTACCCGACCGCCGGGAGGTGCTCCGGGACGCCGCAGGGGTCGCTGTCGCCACCGGCGCGTACGGGCTGTCGTTCGGCGCCATCGCGCTGGCCACCGGGCTGGACGTCTGGCAGACGATGGCACTGTCCGCGCTGATGTTCACCGGGGCCAGCCAGTTCGGGCTGGTCGCGGTGGTCGCCGGCGGCGGCGCCCCGGTGGCCGGCGCGGTGACGGCGATCCTGCTCGGCGTCCGTAACGCGCTCTACGGGCTGCGACTGACCGAGATCCTGCAGGCCCAAGGTCCGCGTCGGCTGCTGGCCGCTCAGCTAGTGATCGACGAGTCGACGGCGATGGCCGTGGCCCGCCGCGACCCGCGTTCGGCGCGACTCGGTTTCTGGGCCACCGGACTCGGGGTGTTCGTGTTGTGGAACCTGGGCACCCTGATCGGCGCGCTGGGGGCGTCGTGGCTGGCCGAGCCGCGGGTGCTGGGGCTGGACGCCGCGGCGCCGGCCGCGTTCCTGGCTCTGCTGGCCCCCCGGCTCACCGGCGGGCACGCCTGGGTGGTCGCCGGCCTGGCCGCCGCGGTCGCGGTGCTGGCGGTGCCGTTCGTCCCGGTCGGCGTGCCGGTGCTGCTGGCCGCGGTGGTCGGCGTGGTCGCGGCCCTGGTGCGGCGCCGTGGCCGGTCTGCGGACGTCCCCGCATGACGCTGTGGTGGGGCGTCCTGGGCGGGGCGCTGGGCTGCTACCTGCTCAAGCTGGCCGGACTCTCGGTGCCCCGGCGGGTGCTGGACAACCGGACGGTGCACCGGGTCGCCGGGCTGCTGCCCGTCGTGCTGCTGGCGGCCTTGATCGTGCTGCAGACGTTCTCGACCGGAACGTCGTTGACGGTGGACGCCCGGGTCGCGGGGCTCGCGGTGGCCGGGATCGCGGTGTGGCGGCGGTGGCCGTTCCTGGTGGTGGTCGGGCTGGCCGCGGCCACCACCGCGCTCGTCCGGCTGATCTGGCCAGGGAGCTGACCCCCGGGTCGGTCAAAAGTGTCGCTACCGCTCATGCGGTAGCGGCAGTCTTGACCGACCCCTGGCGTGGGTCAGCAGTTGCGGAGCAACCGGTCCAGGACCCGGACACCGAACTGCAGGGCATCGATCGGCACCCGTTCGTCGACCCCGTGGAACAGGGCACTGAAGTCCAGGTCGGCCGGCAGCCGCAGCGGGGAGAACCCGTACCCGACGACGCCGAGCTTGGCGAACGCCTTGTTGTCGGTGCCGCCGGAGAGCATGTATGGCACTAGATGCCCGTGGGGGTCCTCGGCCTCCAGGGCCGCGGCCATGGCATCGACCAGGTCCCCGGACGCCGGGTACTCCAGCGGCGGCTGCCACACCCACTCGATGTCGACATCAGGGCCGACGATCTCAGCGACCTGCTCGCGGAAGCCGTCCTCGGAGCCGGGCAGCACCCGGCAGTCCACGGTGGCCTTGGCGGTCGACGGGATGACGTTGGCCTTGTAGCCGGCCGACAGCATGGTCGGGTTCGCGGTGTTGCGCAGGGTGGCGTTCAAGATCCGGGCGACCGGGCCCAGCTTGCGGATGCTGCCCTCGAGGTCGTCGTCCGGGAACTCCAGTCCGGTCAGTTCGGTGACCTTGGCCAGCAGGGCATTGATGGTGGCGGTCCGGACGATGGGGAATTCATGGCTGCCCAGGGCGGTGACGGCCCGGGCGATGCGGGTGACCGCGTTGTCGTCGTTGATCATCGACCCGTGTCCGGCCCGGCCGGTGGCGGTGAGAGTGGCCCAGGCGACGCCCTTCTCGGCCGCAGCGAACAGGTAGGCCCGCTCGTCGTCGCCGATGGTGATGGAGTAGCCGCCGACCTCGGAGATGGCCTCGGTGGCCCCCTCGAAGAGCTCGGGGTGATGCTCGACCAGCCAGTGCGCACCGAACAGGCCGCCGGCCTCCTCGTCGGACATGAAGGCGAAGATCAGATCGCGGGGCGGGACGACCCCGCGGCGCTTGAAGTCGCGGGCCACCGCGACCGTCATGGCGACCATGTCCTTCATGTCGACCGCGCCCCGACCCCAGACGTACCCGTCCTGCACGGCACCGGAGAACGGGTCCACCGTCCACTCGGAGGCATCGGCCGGGACGACGTCGACGTGTCCGTGGACCAGCAGGGCCCCGCGGGACGGGTCGGCACCGGGTAGCCGGCAGATGACGTTGCCACGGCCCGGGGTGGCCTCGACGTAGGTCGTCTCATACCCGACCTCCTCCAGCTTCTCCTGGAGGTAGCGGGCCGCCCGGGCTTCCCCGTCCCCGATGGTCGCCGGGTCACCGGTGTTCACTGAGTCGAAGCGGATCAGCTCGCTGCACAGGCCGACGACCTCCTCCACGGCCACGTCGGGGCCGTCATGCGAGGGGCGATCGGACGGGAGCGAGGTGTCAGGCGCCATGCCTCTTTCCTACACCCCGACGGCCCCGGCACCATCCCTGGCCTGCGCAGTTGGTTCCGGCTCCCGCGATCGAGTAGTCTTTGACGTCGCAGCGCTGATGGCGCGGCACACCGGTCCGGGTGGCGGAATGGCAGACGCGCTAGCTTGAGGTGCTAGTGCCCGCAAGGGCGTGGGGGTTCAAGTCCCCCCTCGGACACATCCTCTCTTTCTTGTCGTTGGCTCTCGCGCGGCACCTTCGCTTCCCCGGTCGGTAGATCGGCGGCGTCCCAGGACGAAATAGGTGATGGGGCCGACGAAGTTCACGAACGAGACGGCGATCCACAGGGCCCGGGGACCATTGAGTTCCGCGGCGGACCGCTTGCTCAGACTGCGCAGGGCCGCGCCGAGCAACGCCAGTTGTCCGAGAGTGCCGACCGCGAGACCCGCCCGTCGGCTGGGCGACATGTCCTGCCACTTCCGCGTGCTCGTCGTCATGAACCGCAGTCTGGGTTCCACCGCGCCGTCGGAACAGGGCCGAAGGTACCGCCGCACCATCGGCTGAGAACCTCACGCGCCGGAAGCGGCGCTCGCCGAACCCTCGCCTTGACGGGACCACCACCCGAAACCATGATCACCAGACCACTCGACCGTCGGTTCGAGTCCGACCACCGGAGGTCGTCATCACGGACGCACCGCGCCGCCGCCGTCCGCAGGACGAGACGACCGACGCCGACGTTCCACCCCTCGTGCGCGCCGGCAACCGGGCACTGGAGATCGCCGAGGGCATCGTCTACGCCGGGGTCGCGGTCTTCCTGCTGATCCTGGCCATCGGCGCGTTCGTCATCGCCGCCCGTTCGATCCCGCCGCTGTTCTCCGGCGACAGCGCGGCCCAGTCGGCGTTGGAGATGCTCGACACCCTGTTGCTCGTCTTCATCGTCGTCGAGTTGCTGTACGCCGTGCGGATCACGATCGCCCGCCGGGAGCTGATCGCCGAACCGTTCCTGCTGGTCGGCATCATCGCCTCCATCAAGGAAATCGTGGTGCTGTCGGTGAAGGCGGCCGACGAGATCGGCACCGGCACCCCGTTCTCCGACGCGATGTGGGAGGTCGGCGTGCTCGGCGTCCTGGTCCTGTTGCTCGGTGGCACGGCGTTGCTGCTCCGCCGCAAGGAGCGGGAACCCGGCGAGGGTGACGACGAGGGGCCGTTCACCGCCGACAACCCGGATGCCCCCGCGGAGAAGTCGTGAAGCAGGTCAGCGGCTGACCAGGCCGATCACGAGCAGCACGATCGCAATCAACGGCGGCACCGCCTGGATCAGCGCGGGCCGTGCCTTGGACCGATCGGACAGGATGAGGACCAGGCCGGCAGCGAGCATCGAGCCGGTGCCGATGAGGACGGCGGTCGCACCGGCCGCGGTGTACCCGGCAGCCAACAGCACGATGCCGACGACGACCTCGATGGTGAGGAACAGGTTGTAAAACCCCTGGTTGAACGCCATCGGCGCCGTGGCGGCGGCGGCCTGCTCGGTGCTGCCGAACACCCTCCTGGCCCGGGGCGTCCGCCACAGCACCGACTCGAGAACGAAGATGTAGGCGTGGATCAGCGCCGCGACAGCCGCGACCACGCACCCGGCGATCAGCATGTCTCCCCCTGCCCCGCGCCGACCGACGCGGCGATGCCACCAGCTTGGCATCGACTCGTCACAGATGGACGGAAACAGGCCCCTGCGGTGTACATCCGTGACGAGTCGATCGAGTGCCTGAGGCGGAGCGGTTCGTAGAATCCGGGTGTGTCCCTGCCCGAGGCGTCCATGGTGTCGGTCGACGTCGTCGCCGTACGGTTCGCGGTGACCGAGGCAACACCGAGCGTGGCGATCATCCGGCGGGACCGGGAACCGTTCGCGGGCGAGCTGGCTCTGCCCGGGGTGCTCCTCGGTCGCGGGGAGCGCCTGTACGACGCCGCCCTGCGCGCGATCACCGGCAAGGTCGGCCTGCCGCCCGAGCACATCCGGGGGGTCGGGCAGCTGGCCACCTTCGACGAGCCCCTGCGCGACCCCCGGGGCCCGACCCTCTCACTGTCCATGTGGGCGGTGGTCGACCCGGCCGCGCCGGTCGACACCGCGTCCTGGTTCGCGTTCGGCCAGGTACCGCACCTGGCCTTCGACCACGGTCCCATCCTCGAGGTCGCCCGCGCCGCGCTGGCCGGTCTGCTCTGGCGGGACCGGACCTTCACCCGCGCCATCCTGGGCGAGGAGTTCAGTACCGCCCGGGCGCTGGCGCTGGCCGAAGCGTTGAGCGGCTCGCGCCCGGACCGCGGCAACCTCAACCGGATGCTGCGGAGCATGCCCGGTCTGCAGCAGGCCGAGGCGGCCGTCCGGTCCGGTGGGCCTGGACGGCCGTATCAGCCGTGGGTGTGGACCTGACGCCTCAGGCCGCCCGCTGGGCCGTCCCGTGGGTGTTCACGACGGAACGGTCGCTCCGGTCCGGGCCGTCGGCGGTCAGCACCACCGGGCGGCCCAGTCCGGTCTCGATCTCCGCCAGGACGGCGGCCCCTCCGGCCACCGGTCGGGTCACGACACCGGCCTCGCTGAACGCGTCGGTCAGCGCCTGCTGACGATCGAGGTCGTGGTCGAACGCGGCGGTCGGCGCTGTCATCGCGCGACCGTCCGCGTCGACGTGGCCGTCGACCATCCGCAGCGCGGCGGTGTCGACCGCGTCCAGGTGGTTCACCACCAGCGCATCCACCCGTCGGCTGGCCTGCACCGCGTAGTGCAGCAGCGGGAGATCGAGGTGACCCACCCGGAACTCGCCCTGGTAGCGGCCGGCGCCGTTGTGCGGCTCCGGCAGCAGCGCGTCCAGACCGACGTCCACCGACGGGAACGGGCCATGGCCGTGCCGGGTGCTGTAGGTGCGCGTCACCCCGAGAACGACACCCCTCGCGTCGATCTCGGCCAGCAAGGTCAGGGCGTTGTCCGGCGTGGTGGTCGACCAGGTGGTGTGCGGGTGGAAGCCGTGCCACTCGTCGAGCAGCACCCCCTGCGCCCCCTCGAACACCAGAGTGCCCGCCGCGGCCAACTGGGCCAGCCGTTCGTCACCCACGACCTCCACCGCCTGCGCGAAGGCCAGGTACGTCCCCACCATGTCGGCGATCGCGCCCGGCCCGGCTCCCGCCGGCAGCGCGCCGTCGGCGGCCAGCAACGGCCGGTAGTACTCGAGGAGCGCCACCAGCTTGCGGTTGACCAGCGCCCCGTCCGCGCAGTCCCGCACCCGCAACGCGTCCGGGTGGTCGAGCGCGTAGGCGACGGTCTCTCCCACGCCCGTCCCGCAGGACCCATGCCGGGCGGTACCGCGGGCGTCCTCCCGGGCCCGGTTGGCCAGGCGGTGCAGTGGGGTGGTGATCAACGCGTCACGGTGGATCTCGATCAAATCGAGCGGACGGTCGACGCCGAGGGCGGCGAGTTGATCCGATTCCTGGGCCAGCGCGTACGGGTCGACCAGCACGTACCGGGAGAGCAGGGTGCGGACGCCGCTGAAGGTGCCCGACCCGAACTGCCGGAACGTGTGGTGCCGTCCGCCGACGACCACGTTGTGGGCGGCCTGAGCGCCGCCGTTGAAGCGGACGACCGCACTGACGTCGAGCCCCGACCGCGGCGAGCACAGCCAGTCGACGGTGGCGCCCTTGCCGGCGTCGCCGAACCCGAGATCCACCACCACGACATGGCGGCCGTCCGCCCACGGCAGGGCGGCGGTCATCGGAACGTCACCCCGCCGGCGTCGTCCAACCCGGCCGGTGTCCCGGCACCCCGGATGGCGACCGTGCCGTGCGCGAGCCGGCGCAGCCGCCCCCACCCGCCGTTGCGGGCGCGGAGCGCGTCGTCGTCATCGGCCGACGTCCGCCGGTTCCGACCGTCAGCCGCGCCCTCCAGCGCGCGACGGACCGACTGCGCCTCCGCGCCGGATCCGACGTCGGCGAGATCGGCCAGTCCGTCGGCGACGTCGACCCGATCCTCACCGAGACCGATGGTCAGGGCGATCAACTCGCACACGGCGGCCGGGTCGTCGAGCTTCATCGCGTTCTGCCCCAACAGTTTCCGCCAGTGATCGATGATTGCCGGGTCGTCGAAGTAGGCACTCTGCCGGGGCAGGATGAAGAACACGTTCCACTGCCGGCTCAGCTCGCGGTAGACCGACTCGACCGAGACGTCCAGGCGGACGTCGTCGCCGATAACCCGGCGGATGTGTCGGGCGGCCAGCCGCGGCTTGTTGAACTCGTCGCCGATGATGAACAGGTAGCCCTTGCGCTGCCGCTTCTCCCAGGCGTCCGTCCTGATGTGCCGAGCCATGAAGTACGCGGCCAGCTCGTAGGACTCCGACTTCTGCCCGCCACCACCACCTTCCAGGAAGATGGTGCGGAGCTGCTCGTCCATCCGGTTGTCGCTCTCGAATTGCCCGACCTGCAGCGGCACCCGATCGGTGTCGGCATCGCCGATCCCGCCGAACAGGATCTGCGGGTCACGGGCGTAGCCCTTGCGCTGGATCAGGCCGTGCAGCTTGCCCAGCTTGGTCTGCAGGATGCGCGGCACCTGCCCCATCGAGCCGGTGACGTCGAACAGCACGGCGACCGGCAGCGCGTCCGGGTGCTCGTCGGAGTCGCGGCTTTCGCGGGCACTCACGTTCAGCGGGTCGAGCGTGGGGTGCGCCTTCCAGGTGTCCGGGTGCTGCGACCGGGTCGCCGCGGTGTAGCCGAAGTCGGCGGCGCCGGTGGCGGCCCGGAACGTGCGGGCGGCGTTGTAGGTGTGGTCGGACCAGGTGCCGTTTCCCATGACGGGCACTCCCTTTCAGGGTGGTGGGTGAGGAACAGAGGTCAGCTATTGGGCAGCGGGAAGGGTCGGAACCGCCGCGGCCCGTAGGTGTGGTCGATGAAATCGTCAAATTCCGTGATCAAGTCGGCCGCGGTCGGGCGTAGCGCCGCGGCGTCCTGCAGACACCCCTGGGCGAAGCAGATCTCGGCCGGGGTGGCCCGGTCGCCGAGCATCGTCAGCATCAGGCGGTGGGCCTGGAACACGTCGCTCTCGCCGCTGACCGGACGCCCGGCCAGCGCCTCCGGCGGGTAGGCGGCACCATCGACGGTGGCGTTCAGCACTTGCCCGGCCCGCACCGAGAACGAGTGGCCCAGCAGGACGACGGTGCGCGGGTCGGAGCAGACCAGCACGTTGTCGGGGTGGACGGCGCCGTGCACTCGCCCGGTGCGATGCAGCCCGGCCAGAGCCCACAGCAGGCGCCGGTGCATCCAGGCGTAGTCGTCGCCGTCGATGCCGTCGGGATGGGCGGCGTGGATCTGGGCGAGGGTCGCCCATCCGGGACCACCCAGCGGTTCCTGCACGGTGAACGAGCGCTCTACGCCGTCCGCACCGAGGTGGACGCCGCGATCGACCAGGGACGGGTAGTACCCGGCCAGCCAGGCGGAGTCCGCCACCGACGTCAGACGCCCGAGGGCGCTCAGGGTCTCGAAGTCGGCCTCGATGAGCCCGTTGGCGCGCGGGTCTCGCGGCAGCTTGACGACCACCGCACGCCCGCTGCCGACCGTCCCATCCAGGACGCGGGCCCGGTACAGGTTGGCGATGCTCCCTCGCCCGATCAGGTCACCGAGTTCGTAGTCGGCCGAACGGGTCTGGAGCACCACTCCGCTCGGCGCCCCGGCCGCCGGAGCGGTCCAGGCGTCGTAGAGCGCGGTCAGCCGCATGGCCGCGTCGGCCGCCCGGAGATCCCCCGGAGCGCGGTCCGGGTGGACCAGTTGCAGCAGACCGTGGAACCGCCGGCGGGCGGCGCGCACCGGATCGTTGGACGTCGCGGTGTCACCGAAGAGATCGGCCGCGGTACGGGCTTCGGTGATCCGGTCGATCGCCTCGGTCGTCGTGAGCATGATTTGAGTCTAAGTGACTCAAACTGTGCATCGCAAGGGGCCCGCGCTCGATCGGGTGGGCCCGGTCCAGCAGCGACCGTCCGCTCACCGCCGGGTGGTCTGCTGGATCCGTCCTGCCGTCGGCCGCTCGCGCCGTCACGAGCCGCCCACGCTCACCTGGAGGTTCGGTGTTCCACTCGCATTCCTCGTCGTCGGCCGAGTCGACCCCCACCGCGCTGCCGCCCGGCACCTTCGTCGTGCACCGTCGCCTGGGCACGATCGAGGGCTACCGGGTCGACGACGCCGCCGGCCAGGAGGCCTACCGGTTCAAGGGCCACTTCACGCTGGTCGGCCAGAAGTGGAGCATGTTCACCCCGGACGGGGCCGAGGTCGCCGACCTCGCCCGCCCGCCGATGCACGTGCACCCGACGTTCACCCTGTCGCGACCGGGCCGGGCCGACGTGACCATCCGTAAGACCGGCTTCGCCCCGGTCCACGAGACCTGGGCGATCGAAGGCGACGGCGGCGACGACGTCGAGATCCACGGCGACATGCTTAACCACGAGTTCAGCTTCGAGCGGGCCGGCGCCACCGTCGGGACGACCACCCGGCGCTGGATCTCGATCACCGACGCCTTCGCCGTCCAGGTCGACGGACTCGATCCCGTGCTGGCCATCGCCACCGCCGTCGGGATCGACGCCATCCAGCACGAGAACAACCGCTGACCTCGGGTGAACGCGACTGAGCAGCTGCTGTGAGAACACCGCGGAAGCGGCCGTTGTGAGAAAGCTCTGACCGACCCACCGGACCATCGAAAAGGTCGGGGAACCCACCCTGACCCGTTCGCTGCAGGTGGTCCATGTCCGTACGGCCTTTCGCTTCTCCTCCGCTCACCCCAGCAGCGTCCACGGCGACGTTCCCGCCATCGCCGGCCCCGGCCGGCGTCACCGTGCGCAGCCCCACGGTCTGGGGCGAGGGCCGCTCCCTACGGCCCTCGGTCGACACGACCCGGGCCCGGCGCGACGCTCTGGTCCGACGCCTGGTGGTCGCCGCACTCGTCGGTGCGACGGGTCTGGTCATCTGGTGGTGGGCGACCGGCGGCGGAATCCGCGATCTGCACGGCTGGGTGTCCGGGCTGGACTCGGCCGGCCGGCTGACCGGCCTGGTCTCGGCCGTCCTGCTGCTCTTCCAGGTGCTGGCCATGGCCCGGATCCCTCTGGTGGAGCGGGCTTTCGGTCAGGAGCGGCTGGCCCGCGGCCACCGGCTCCTCGGGTTCACCTCGTTCACTCTGATGTTCGCCCACCTCGGGCTCATCACGTGGGGTTACGCCGGCGGGCGGCTGCTGTCCACCCCGGGGACGGCGTGGGAGCTGACCGTCGACGACCCCGGGATGCTGATCGCGGTCGCCGGAACGGCGTGCCTGGTGATGGTCGTGGTCACCAGTGTGAAGGCCGCCCGGCGCCGTCTGCGCTACGAGTCCTGGCACCTGCTGCACCTGTACGCCTACCTGGGAGTCGGTCTGGCCCTGCCCCACCAGCTGTGGACCGGCCAGGAGTTCACCTCCTCCCCCGGCCGCGTGGTGTTCTGGTGGGGGCTGTGGATCGCCGCCACTCTGGCGATCCTCGTCTGGCGGGTGGGGCTGCCCCTGGTGCGCAGCGCCCGCTACGGGCTCCGCGTGACCGAGGTGGTCACCGAGGGACCGGGCGTGGTGTCGGTCCACCTGTCCGGGCGCGAACAAGGTCCGCGCCCGGAAGCCGGACAGTTCTTCACCTTCCGCTTCCTGTCCGGCCGTGGTTGGACGCGGGCCCACCCGTACTCGCTGTCCGCCGCCCCGGTCGACGGCCGGCTGCGCTTCACCGCCCGGATCGTCGGGGACGGCACCGCCGCGCTGGCCGCGCTCCGGCCCGGCACCCGGGTGCTGGTCGAGGGCCCGCACGGGCGGCTCAGCGCCCGGGCTCGGACCCGCCCGCGGGTCGCCCTCATCGGCGCCGGAGTGGGCGTCGCCCCGCTGCGCGCACTGGCCGAGGCCCTGCCCTACGCACCGGGAGACGCCGTGCTGATCTACCGCTTCACCGATCAGCCGCTGTTCGCCCGCGAACTGCGGGCCCTGGCCGACCACCGCGGACTGCAGGTCGTCTATCTACCGGGCATCCGCCGTTCCCCCGACTCCTGGCTCGGTGCCGGAGTCCCGCCGATCGACGACGCCGCCGCCCTGCGCACCCTGGTCCCCGACATCGCCGACCGCGACGTCTTCGCCTGCGGACCCGATGCGTGGGCGACCTCGCTGCGCCGCTCCGCCGTCGCCGCCGGACTCCCGGCCGGACGGTTCCACACCGAGACCTTCGGGTGGTGACGGACATGCGACGCATCCTGCTGTGGGCGATGAGCACGCTGTCCGCCGTCGTTCTGCTGTTCAGCTACAAGACCTCCACCAACTCGTCGGCCGCCACAGTCCTCCCCGAATCGTCGGCGGTCGCGCCCATCGTCGGCGGAACCGCCCCGACCACCGGCGGCGCGCCGTCCACCGGATCGTCCGGCAGCACGTCATCCGGGACAACGTCGTCGGGAGGTTCCTCTGCCGGCACGTCGTCGAACTCGGGGACGTCCGCGACCGCGGCCCCGACCACCGCCGACCCCTCGACGACATCCGGCTCGACCACGGTCACCGGCTCGGTGGCCCAGACCCGGTGGGGCCCGGTCCAGGTCCAGCTCACCGTCGAGAGCGGCAGGATCACCCAGGTCTCGGTCCTGCAGTACCCGGACGGCAACGGCAAGGACCAGCAGATCAACGCCCGCGCCCTGCCGGTCCTGATCTCCGAGACGGTCAGCGCCCAGAGTGCCGACATCGACATGGTCAGCGGTGCGACCGTCACCAGCCAGGGCTACCGGACATCGCTGCAGAGCGCCCTCGACCAGGCGGGCCTGTGATCACCGCGTCGCCGGACGACGTCCGGACGCCGCCCGACCCCGCGCCGATCCGCCGACGGGTCGTGCACGTGATGGGCATGCCGGTCAGCCTGGCGCTACGCGGTCGGCACACCGACGACGCGGCCGCCGACTCGGCGTGGATCCGGGTTGTGCAGACCCTCCGGGAGATCGACCTGACGTTCAGCACCTACCGTCCGGACTCGACCATCAGCCGGCTCGGACGGGGGCAGATCGCCCTCGACGACTGCCCGGCCGAGGTCCGGGAGGTGCTCGCGCTGGGCGAGCGGGCCGAACAGGAGAGCGGTGGCGCGTTCAGCGTCCGGCTGCCCGGTCCGGACGGACGTACCCGGCTCGACCCCAGCGGCGTGGTCAAGGGCTGGGCGGTCGACCGGGCGGCCCGCCACCTCGACGAGCTGACCGCGACCGACTATTGCCTGTCCGCCGGCGGCGACATGCTCTGCCGCACCGTCCGTCCCGGAGCCGCACCCTGGCGGATCGGGATCGAGGACCCTTCCGACCCGACCCGCGTCCTGGCCGTCGTCCCGGTCCTCGACGGCGGCGTGGCCACCTCGGGCACCACCCACCGCGGTGCGCACCTGGTCGACGCCCGCACGGGTGCGACCCCGGACGCCGTCGCGTCGGTCACGGTCGTCGCGGCCACCGTCACCGACGCCGACATCGACGCGACCGCCGCCTACGCCCGCGGACCGGACGCGGCCACCTGGCTGCGACGTCGACCCGGCCGCAGCGGCCTGGTGGTCTGGCGCGACGGCAGTCTCGCGGTGTTCGGTCCGTCGTCCGACTGAACCTGGGACGGCCGGCCGACTACCCCGTGCGAGCGGGCAGATGCAGTTCGGCCCGCGCGCCCCCGGTCGGACCCGGCCGCAACACCAGCTCACCCCCGTGGGCGACGGCGACCTCCCGGACCAGGGCCAGCCCGAGCCCGAAGCGGCGTCCGCCGGGCCCGTCGGCCGACCGCGAGCCGCGGGCGAACCGGCGGGTCAATTCCTGGGGGTCCTGGTCACCGAAGCCCTCACCGTCGTCGGTGACCGCGACGACGACTCCCGTGCCGTCCCGGACCGCAGCCAACTCGACCGTGCCGCCGGCCGGGGTGTGGCCGAGCGCGTTGTCGACCAGCGCGGACACCGCCCGCCGCAGCGCGATCGGGGCACCGACCACCGTCAGGTCGTCAGGGGCCTGCATCTCGATCCGCACCCCGCCCTGACGGGCGAGATCACCCATCGACGCGGCGATGTCGGACAGCAGGGGGCGGAGTCGGACCGGCTCCCCGGCCGACGGATCGCCCGTCAGGGCGGCACTGGCCAGCAGTTCATCGACGATCTCCCGTAGTACGCGGCTGTCGTCCAGCAGCTGATGCATCGCCGGGAGGGACGGGTCGTCCGGCGGCATCCGCCGAGCGATCAATTGCGCCCGGGTGTGCATCACCGTCAGCGGAGTACGTAACTCGTGACCGGCGTCGGCGACGAACCGGCGCTGCCGGGCCAGCGCTTCACCGAGCGGCGCGACCGCCCGGCGGGCGATGAGGAACCCGACCACCCCCGCGATCGCCACGCCGACGACCGCGGCGATGAGCAGCAGGTCCCGCAGGATCTCGTCGTCCCGGTCGGGGCCGCCGGGACGTCCACCATGGTGGTCGCGCACAAGTGGGCTGATCAGCAGCGCGGTCAACCCGGCCAGCACCACGACGACGGCGCTGGCCGCGGCCAGCTGCCAGGCCATCCGGGTGGTCGCCCGGCGCAGCAGCACCCGGTCCGGATCCGTCCGGGCCGAGGCCGGATCCGTGTCGGTCGAGGCGCGCCGCAACCACCCGGTCACGGTGTCCCCAGCCGGTAGCCCATGCCGTGCACCGTCTGCACGCAGTCCCGGCCCAGTTTGCGGCGCAGGTAGTAGACGTAGGTGTCGACGCTGCCGGGATCGTCGGCGGGGTCGAAGACCGCGGCCAACAGTTGGGGCCGGGTGAACACCTGCTGGGGGCGACGGGCCAGCACCTCCAGCAGAGCGGCCTCCCGACCGGAGAGGTCGACGATGCCGTCCGGCCCCGTCACCCGGCGACCGAGGACGTCGAACCGGAGCACGCCGACCGCGAGGGTCTGGGCGACGTCGGCAGACCGGCGGAGCAGGGCCCGCAACCGGGCGAGCAACTCGTCGATCTCGAACGGCTTGACCAGATAGTCCTCGGCGCCGGCGTCGAGCCCCTCGACCCGGTCCGCGACCGTCCCCCGAGCGGTCAGCACCAGGACCGGGGTGATCACCCCGTTCTGCCGCAGCCCGCGGACGATGTCCAGGCCCTCGACCACCGGCAACCCGCGGTCGACGACGAGGGCGGCGTACCCGCCCGTCAGACCGGCGTGCAGGCCCGCTTGGCCATCGGTGACCAGATCGACCTCGTAGGCCTCGTCGAGGATCTCGGCCAGCAGGGGACCCAGCTGTCGGTCGTCCTCCACCAGCAGCAGCCGCGGCCCGGGTGCGGGCTTCTGCCCGGTCGTCGACATCGCGCCCTCCGATCGCCGGACGGGGCGACCGGCTACCGGTCACCCTGCCGTATCGCGATCAGAGATGTCTCAGTACGGACCGGTCAGCCGACCAACGCCGCACGCAACTTGTCCAGCCACCGGGCTCGGTCGGCCCGCGCCGCCAGCGCCTCGTCGAGGGAGACGGAGGTGAAGCGGACCCGGGTGTTCGGTGGCATCTGGCCGATGAGGTCCAGATCGGCACTGATGACCGTACCGACCATCATGTAGCCGCCACCGGACACGGCATCCCGATGCAGGACGATCGGCTGCTGACCCGACGGGACCTGGATGGAGCCGATCGGATAGCAGGCGTCGACGATGTTCGACGGGTCCTCGCCGGCGCCGAACGGGGCCTCCCGGGGGACGAAGTCCAGTGGCGTGCCCCCCTTCAACCGGTACCCGATGCGGTCGGCCTCCGAGGCGACGGACCAGGTCTCGGCCAGGAACGTGTCCATCGAGTCCGGTTGCACCCGGTGGTCGTAGAGACCGCGGATCATCCGCAGCTCGTATTCCTTGCGCAGCGGCACCCGCAGCTCGTCGGGGATCTCCCGGCCCGGCGGCGGCGGGGAGGTCGGACCCGCGACGGTCAGCTCGTCACCGGCCTGCAGGGTACGGCCGCGGTGCCCGCCCAGACCGCCGAGTGCGTAGGTGGAGCGGCTTCCCAACTGTTCGGGTACCTCGAACCCGCCGGCGACCGCCAGGTAGGCGCGCGCACCCGCGGTGGCGAACCCGACCGAGACCTTCTGCCCGGCAGCGACGTCGACGACGGTGTCGGCGGGTTGGGGCTCGCCGTCGACGGTGAACCGCGTCCGCGCACCGGTCAGAGACAGGCGAGTGTCCCGCTCGAAGCGCAGATCCGGCCCCAGCAGCGCGCATTCGAGCGACGCAGCGGTCTCCGGGTTGCCGACCAGCAGGTTGCCGGCCCGGTAGGAGAGCTGATCCATCGCACCCGACGGCGGGATGCCCAGGTGGTAGTAGCCGCTTCGGCCGGCGTCCTGCACGGACGTGGCCAGTCCGGGTGTGACGACCTCAACGCGCATCGAGAACCTCCAGGAGACGAGCGGGGTAACCGGCCGGGTCGCTCTCGAAGTCCGGCAGGGAGAACTCGACGGGGGCGATGCGCAGGCGATACTCGTTGCTATCCACCGCTGCCACGATCCGGTCGTACTCGGCCCGGTCCACCGGGCGGAACTTCACGATGTCGCCGGGTCGGAACAGCACCAGGAAGTCCGACAGGTGCGCGATCCGCTGCTCGGGGTCGTAGATCGGGACCGGGGTCACCCCGAACATCTGGTACCCACCGGCGCCGCGGACCGAGTAGATGCAGCTGAAGCAGCCTCCGTAGCCCACGGTCAGTTTCGGGGTGTCAGTCCGCGGACGCAGGTACTTGGGCACCTGGATCTGCTTGTCCCGCTCGACCATCTGATACATGAACGGCAGCCCGGCGACGAAGCCGACCATCGAGACGAACCACGGCTTCGCCGAGTGCGCCTCGATGAAGGACGGCACGTCGTCGTAGCCGTTGATCCGGGCGGCGTACTGCAGGTCCGTCGACTGTGGGTCCTGGTGACGATCGCGGAAACGAAGTTGTGTCTCGTTGGTCCAGGGATCGTCGTACAGGACGGGTATCTCGATGACCCGCGTCTGGAGGATCCCGGATGCGGCAGCCAGACCGGCCTCGATGTCCTCCAGCTCAGCCCGCAGCCGGGCGACCGGCAGGACGTCCGGATCGAAGCGCACCTGGAACGAGGCGTTCGCCGGGCAGATGTCGAGGATGCCGGACAGTCCGCGGGCCGCCAGTTCCCGGGTGATCAGGCTGCCGGTGAAGAACGCCGACAGCGACATGCTCTCCGACAGTTCGACGAACAGATGCTCGTCGCCACCGAGTGTGTAGCGGGTCATGCCTGCCCTCCCTTGAGCCACTGCTCGATCCAGGTGGTGTGGATGTCGTTGTCGACGACCGCGGGATCGTCGGCCAGCCGCGAGAACAGCGGAGCGGTGGTGGCCGGACCGTCGATGTGCAGTTCGCCGAGCGCCCGACGGAGCCGGGCGAGGGCGGACGGCCGGTCCGGTGCCCAGACGATGAGCTTGCCGATGAGCGAGTCGTAGAACGGCGGGATGGTCCACCCCGGGAAGGCGGCGGCGTCCACCCGTACCCCGGGCCCGGCCGGCCAGCGCACGTCCGCGATCGTGCCCGGTTGGGGACGGAAGTCCGCGTCGGGATCCTCGGCGTTCAGTCGCACCTCGATCGCGTGGCCGCGACGGTGCACCTGGTCCTGCCGCACGGGCAGCGACTCTCCCCCGGCGACCAGCAGCATGGCCTGGATGAGGTCGACTCCGCAGATCTCCTCGGTGATGGGGTGCTCGACCTGGATGCGCGTGTTCATCTCGATGAAGTAGAACTCCCCGCGGTCGGGGTCGTAGAGATACTCGACCGTTCCCGCCCCCCGGTACCCCACGGAACGGGCGAGGTCGACCGCCGACCGGCAGAGCCGCTCGCGGGTCGCGTCGTCGAGGGCGGCGGCGGGGGCTTCCTCCCAGATCTTCTGGCGGCGCCGCTGGAGCGAGCAGTCGCGCTCGAAGAAGTGCACGGCATCCACGCCGTCCCCGAGGATCTGCACCTCGATGTGCCGGGCTCGTGGGACGAATCGCTCGAGGTACACACCGGGGTCGCCGAAGGCCGCGGACGCCTCCTGGCGGGCGGCGGCGATGGCTGCGGTCAGTTCCCCGGGGTCGGAGGCGATACGGATCCCGCGCCCCCCACCCCCGGCGGCGGCCTTGATCAGCAACGGAAACCCGATGCTCGCGGCGATCTCGTGGGCGGCGTCGTCGGACTCGACCAGGCCGTCGCTGCCGGGGACCACCGGCACACCCGCACTCCGGGCGGTCGCGATCGCCTCCGCCTTGTGACCCATCCGCGAGATGGTGTCGGCGTCGGGTCCGACCCAGATCAGTCCGGCGTCGACGACAGCGCGGGCGAAGTCGGCGTTCTCGGCGAGGAAGCCGTATCCGGGGTGGACGGCGTCGGCGTTCACCTCCAGAGCGGCGCCGACCACTGCCCCGACCGCGAGATAACTCTTGCGAGCGTGGGCGGGACCGATACGGATGGCCTCGTCGGCCAGCCGCACGGCGAGCGAATCCAGGTCCGGATCGCTGTGCGCGACGATCGCGGTGATGCCCATCTCCTGGGCCGCACGCACGAGACGGACGGCGATCTCGCCGCGGTTGGCGATGAGGAGCCGGCGGATGGGGCGGGCGACCCCGGCGGGAGCTCCGCTCACAGTTCCTCGATCCGCACCAGGACGTCACCGGCATCCACGGCGTCCTCGTCCTCCACGACGATCTCGGTGACCACACCGGCGACCTCGGCGGTGACCGGGGTGAACATCTTCATGACCTCGATGAGGCCGACGGTGTCGCCTGCGGCGACGGTGGCGCCCACCGTGACGAACGGCGGGCTGGCAGGGCTCTCACGGTGGTAGAAGGTGCCGGGCAGGGGCGAGGTGACGTCGTGGACGGTGCTCACGGGGTTCTCCAAATCGTCGGACGGTCGATCAGCGGTGGGAGAGGTCGGGTCGTGCGACCCGTCAACGGGTGACGGCAGGCGCCGACGGCACACCGGTGGCGTACCAGCTCGGGCGGGCGACCCGCTGCAAAGCGGCATACAGGCCGGCGGAGATCAGGACAGTGGCGACCGGCGCCCAGGCGGCGCCGACCCCGGAGATGGTCATGGCCAGACCGGTGATCGCCGCACCGAACCAGGCGATGAGTCCAGCGGGGTTGAACGCCGGTACCTGATCGAAGTGGTAGCGCACCTGGTCACCGAACATCCGCCGGTAGACGGGGCTCAGGATGTGCACGACCGCGATACCGACCCAGGCGGTGACGAAGATGCCCTGGTAGTTCAGAGCGGTGAGGATGTAACTGAACACGTCGGTCGCGCGCATCATGACGAGCGCGACGACCCCGACCACGACGGCCCAGACCGCTTTGGTCAACCGGATGCCGAGCTTGTCGAAGAACGCTTGCATGTTGACGGTGGCCAGGTAGAAGTTGGCCGTGTTGATCCGGGTCTGGGTGACCCAGACGAAGAGCAGTGCCCACACCCCGCCCAGGACGGTGATGAGCTGGTCGACGACCGCGGTCTCGGAGACCGAAGCGACCGCGCCGGAGGTGACCAGGAAGATGCCGACAAGCCCGTTCACCCCGAAAGTCATGACGTAGAAGGGGATACCGAAGTTGAAGCGGGCGTGGTAGTCGACATCGGAGCGCTTCCCGAAGCGCGCGAAGTCCATGGTGAACATCATCAGGACCCACACACCCATGTAGGCGACGTAGGCGCTGAACCAGCCCGTCCCCGGCGCTCCCCCGGCCGGCTGATACGTGAGCCACGCGTTGCTGTAGCCGTAGGTCGCGACGGTGGCGACCACCGCGGCGATGAGGCCGAGGACGTAGAACGGCAACAGGACACCGTTGAGCTTGTCCAGGAACTTCTGCACGCTGCCGAAGACCATCGGAACGGCGAGGACGACGACCAGCACGCAGGCCCAGCCGTAGCTCAGTCCGCCGACCACCTGGCTGGCGGCGACGGCGATGACCGATCCCTCGAACACCGCGTAGTAGATGGCGGTCAGGAAGAAGATCGCGGTGGCCACCAGGGCGCCCACCCGCCCGAAGAGGACCCGCGAGAACAGTGAGACGCTCAGACCGGTCTTGATGGCCGAACGGGCGAGCACGCCGTTGACGACGCCGTAGCTGACGATCGTGAGCACGATGGCGATGATGGTGTTGACGGTGCCGTAGGCGATCGCCAGGGTCGCCGCCAGGAAGATGTAGAACAGCGCACTGCAGACCCCCCACCAGGCCATGGTCAACGATCCACGACCGGCCCGATCGGCGTCGGCGATGGCGTGGGTGGCGGTGTCGCTGCCGTCGGACGACCGTGTCTCCGGCGGCGTCGTGGTCTCGGACATGAGGCTCCTTGTCGGGGGGCACGCTCGTGGCGAGCGTGTGACGGGATGTGAGAGGTCCGATGCCGGCCGCCTATGACGGCATCGGGCGGGGCCGGTCGGTGGCGGCACCCCGCGGGTCGGTCAACGCGCGAACGAGCGCACCGCAATTCCGGCGGTGTCGAGCGCGGCGCGCGTCCGGGTCATGAGTTCCAGCGCACCAGGGGTGTCGCTGTGCAGGCAGACGGAGTCGAAGTCGATGGGCACGGTGCCGCCGGTCACGGTCTCGACGGTGCCGTCCTGGCAGGCCCGCAACACCTTGGCCGCCACGGCGTCGGCGTCCAGCGCGCCGATGTCGCGGGTGAAGACGATGCGGCCGTCGTCGCCGTAGTGGCGATCGGCGTAGAACTCCCGGACCACCGGTTGCCCGGCCGCGGAGGCGACGACGTCCACGGTGGAGCCGGCCATCACCAGCACGGGGAGGTCCGGGTCGATGCGCTGCAGCGCCGCTGTCAGCGCGTCGGCAAACGGCTCGTCGGCGGCCGCGTGCATGTACAGGGCGCCGTGCAGCTTCAGATGCTGCAACGGTGCACCGTGGTAGCGCAGGAATTCGCGCAGCGCGCCCAGTTGGTAGAGCACGTCGGCGACCAGCTCCTCCGGGGCGGCGGCGATGTGGCGACGACCGAAGCCCACCAGGTCACGGAACCCGGGGTGCACCCCGATCCCGATGTCCAGGCCATGGGCCTGCTCGACCGTGCGGGACATGGTCAGCGGATCACCCGCATGGAAGCCGGCGGCCACGTTGACGGAGCTGACCATCGGCAGGATCTGATCATCGACGCCGTCTCCGACGGTCCAGGTGCCGAAGCCCTCACCCATGTCGCAGTTGATGTCGATGGTCGATCGTTGGTCCGACTGTGCCGTGCGTGTCATCCGCCCGCCTTCCTCTGTTGGGAATGGAAGCTATGGCGGTGGACTGTGATCGACAAGATCAATATCCTGATGACGTCATATCGGTAGAACTGATGACAAGGAAGGTTCCATGACGACGAGCTCGGTGATGTCCTCGTTGTCCTTCCGACAGCTGCAGTACGTCGTCGCGGTGGCCGACGCCGGGCAGATCAGCGCGGCCGCCCGCGAGCTCTACGTCTCGCAGTCCGCGGTCACCATGGCCGTGCAGGAGGTCGAACGGCAGTTGCGGGCCGAACTCTTCGTCCGCGGTCCCCGCGGGGTCGTCCTGTCACCGGCCGGCAGGGCGTTCCTACCCAAGGCGCGACGCATCCTGCAACTGATGGACGACGCCACCCTGGTGGCCACGAGCGACACCGATCTGCGCGGCAACATCCAGGTCGGGGTCACGTACACCGTCATGGCGTACTTCGTCCCGCACCACCTGCAGCGGCTGAGGGCCATGTTCCCGCAGGTGGAGATCTCGTGGCTGGAGCTCGATCGGCCTGAGGTCGAAGACCTGCTGCACTCCGGGCATCTCGATCTGGGACTGGTGCTGACCTCCAACATCCGCCGCCGCGAACTGGACCACGAGACCCTGGTGCATTCCCGCCGCCGGCTCTGGCACGCTCCCGGCCATGCCCTCGGGGACCTGCCGGAGGTGCGGCTGACCGATGTCGCCGAACACCCCTACGTCCAGCTGACGGTCGACGAGGCTGACTACACCACCCGCTCCTACTGGGGAGGGCTCTCGCCCCGGGTGCTGCTCGAGACGTCGTCCATCGAGGCCGTGCGCAGCATCGTGGCCAACGGAGACGGCGTGGCCATCCTTTCGGACATGGTCTACCGGCCCTGGAGCCTGGAGGGCAAGAAGGTCGACACCGTGGTGCTGCGGGATCCCGTTCCCGACATGCGCATCGGTTTGGCGTGGCACCGCGCGGTCTCCTTCACACCGGCGATGACAGCCCTGCGCGAGTACTTCCGAGGTCAGTTCGACACCGCCGACCAGCGACCCTGACACCCGGGCTCGCCGGGCGGCGCCGGTTGCAGACAGGGGGCCTGGGTCCATTCCGCCGACCGGGCCGATCCACGAGACTGGGGTCGCCGGCGCGGATCCACCGCGCCCGAGCCGTGCTTCCCGGGGGTCGGCCATGCGCGTGGTGATCGGCGAGGACGAGGCGCTGCTGCGCCATGGGCTCCGCCTGGTGCTGGGGTCCGCCGACATCGAGGTGGCGGGCGCCGCGGAGAACGCCGACGACCTGATCCGCCTGACGGACGAGGTGCGGCCGGACATGGTCATCACCGACGTCCGTATGCCGCCGACCCATACCGACGAGGGCATGGTGGCTGCGCTGCACGTCGCGCGGACCTACCCGGACATGGCCGTCGTCGTGCTCTCCCAGTACGTGCAGCGGCGGTACGCGATCGAGTTGCTGACCGAGAAGCGCCGGGGCATCGGTTATCTGCTCAAGCAGCGGATCGCCGACGTCGACACCTTCTGCGGTGACCTGCGGCGGATAGCGGCCGGCGGCGCGGTGATCGACCCCGAGGTCGTGGCGATCATGGTGGCCCGGGCCAGTCACGACGACACCGCCATCAGCAGGCTCACCCCCCGACAGCACGAGGTGTTGACCCTGGTCGCCCAGGGGCGGAGCAACGGCGCCATCGCCGCCGAGCTGGTCATCACCGAGAAGGCCGTCGTCCAGCACACGTCCCGGATCTACGATGCCCTCGGCCTGGCCGCCGACGACGACGGGCACCGGCGGGTGCAGGCCGTGCTCAAGTACCTGACCCGCGAATCCGCGTGACGCCACCGGACAGCACGCCGGGGACTGTGGGACCGGCGTCCATCAGCAGCGTGCCGGGGGTCCGCAAAGCCGCCTCCGACCTGGTCCGGTCGCTGCGCCGCGCGCTGCTGTTCCTCACCCTTGCCGTGGTCTCAGTCAGCAGCCTGCTGTTCACGAACCTGGTCGACAGCGGTCAGCCCACGTCGTACATGGTCTTCTACACGGCCGTGTGCTGGTTGTGGGTGGTCACCGGTGTCTTCGCCTGGTGGCGCCGGCCCAGCAACGGCATGGGTGCGCTGATGGTGTGGGGCGGGATCACCTTGAACCTGGCCGCCGCCAGCAGCAGCGCCGCGATCCCGGTCGCCACCGTGGGGGCGGTGTTCGCGACCGCTCCCCTCTCGGTCATGGTCCACCTGCTGCACGCTTTTCCTTCCGGGAGGGTCCGGGGGCGGGCGTCCCGGTTGACCGTCATCGCCGGGTACCTGGTCTGCTTCGTTCTGCAGATCCCGCTCTATGCCTTCGATCCTGCTGCGGCGGGCCTGCCCTGGTTCGTCGCCGACCGACCCGACCTGCTCGAGATCGGCACGGTGGTGCAGGCGTTGTCCGGGACCGCGGTCATGGTGGCCACGACGGTGATCCTCGCCGTCCGGCTGCGGCGCGCCCAGCCGTTCCAGCGGCGGGTCCTCATTCCGTTGTTCGGCTACGGGCTGCTGGCGGTGCTGTGGATCCCGCTGTCGGCCAACCTGCTCGGCCGCTTCTTCGGAATGCCGTTCGACGTGGTCATCCTGACGCAGCTGGTCGTCATCGCCGGCATCCCTGTCGCCTTCGCGGCGGCCGTGTTTCGCGGCGGCTTCGCCCGCACCGGCGAGCTGCAGGAACTGTCGACCTGGCTGGGGTCGGGCGACGACCAGCGTTCCGAGCTCGGTGGGGCGTTGTCGTCCGTCCTGGGCGACCCCAGCCTGGAACTCGCGTTCCGGGTCGCCGGTCAGCAGCGCTGGGTCGACGCCGCGGGCACGACGGTCGAACTACCGGCGGAGTCACGGGCCGATCGGGCGTGGGTCGGGATCGAGCTGTCCGGCAGCACGATCGCGGCGATCGTCTACGACGCCGACCTGATCGACGACCCCGAACTGGTCCGGGCGGCCGGCCGGGTGGTCGCCCTCGGGGTCGACCGGGAGCGGCTGACCGCCGCGCTGCGGGTCAGCGAGCAGTCGCTGCGGCGCTCCCGGGAACGGATCGTGCGGACCGCCGACCAGGAACGTCGCCGGATCGCCCAGGACCTGCACGACGGCCTCCAGGTCAAGCTGGTGCTGCTGGCCCTCGACGCGCAGCAGGTGGCCAACAGCCTCGACATCGGCTCCGAACCCCGGGACCACGCGACGGAACTGCGCCAGCGCATCGACGCCGCGGCGGCCGAACTCCGGGCCCTGGTGCACGCGGTCATGCCCTCGTCACTGGTCGAACGGGGCCTGGTCGCGGCGACCGAGGACCTGCTCGACCGGCTGCCGATCCGATCGAGCCTGCGCCTGGCGGACATCGGTCCCCTCCCCCTGGCGATCCAGAGCACCGCCTACTTCGTGGTCGCCGAGGCGGTCGCCAACGTCATCAAACACGCCGGGGCCCGCCGGGTCTCGGTCGATCTCACCGTCCGCGACGGGACGTTGACCGTCGAGATCGAGGACGACGGGTGCGGGGGTGCGGCGATCGAGAACGGCACCGGCATCCGGGGGTTGGTCGATCGTGCGGATGTCCTCGGTGGTCGTCTGATCCTGGTCAGCACACCCGGGGCCGGCACCCTGATGACTGCCGTGCTCCCGCTCGACCTGCCCGCGGGTGCCCGCCCGGCCTTCCCGACCGGCGACCCAGGCCCCTAGGACGTCCCACCACCCTGACGGACCACGGACCCGCAGGGTCCTCCGCCCGAGCAGCGAGTCGTCGACATCCGTCGCGTCGATGGCTCCATCGAAATTCCTCATGATCCGGTACCTATCGGACACGGCGGCCGCGTCCTAGCGTCTTGGTCGACGACATCGACTGCGGGACGGACGATCTCCGGACCCGCCGTGCTGAGAGGCGGACCGCCGGATGCCCACGGTGACCACGGACGACGGGGTGGAGATCTTCTACAAGGACTGGGGATCGGGGCAACCGGTGGTCTTCAGCCACGGCTGGCCGCTGTCGTCCGACGACTGGGACGCCCAGCTGATGTTCTTCCTGGCCCACGGCTACCGGGTGGTCGCCCACGACCGGCGCGGCCACGGCCGGTCGGCGCAGGTGGCCGACGGCCACGACATGGACCACTACGCCGACGATCTGGCGGCCGTCGTGCGGCATCTCGATCTGCGCGACGCGCTGCACGTCGGTCACTCGACCGGCGGCGGCGAGGTCATCCACTATCTGGCCCGGCACGGGGTCGACCGGGCCGCGAAGGCGGTGCTGGTGTCGGCGGTCCCGCCCATCATGGTGCAGACCGAGGACAATCCGGGGGGCCTGCCCAAGTCGTTCTTCGACGGGCTGCAGGAGCAGGTGGCGACGAACCGGGCCTCGCTGTTCTGGTCGTTCCCGTCCGGTCCGTTCTACGGCTACAACCGCGACGGGGTGGAGCCTGACCCGGGCATCATCGCCAACTGGTGGCGGCAGGGCATGTCGGGTGGCGCCAAGGCGCACTACGACGGGGTGGTCGCCTTCTCGCAGACCGATTTCACCGAGGACCTGAAGGCGGTCGACATCCCGGTCCTGGTGATGCACGGCGAGGACGACCAGGTGGTGCCCTACGCCGACTCGGGACCGCTGTCGGCGAAGCTGCTCCCGCAGGGCACGTTGAAGTCCTACCCGGGGTATCCGCACGGCATGCCGACCGTGCACGCCGACGTCATCAACGCCGATCTCCTGGAATTCTTCCGGTCCTGACCACCACATGGCCGGGCGACCGGCCTGAGCGTTCCGTCCCCCGATGCGGGGCGCTCAGGCCGACCGTCGCTCATCGTCGGTGGACCACTCGTTCCACAGGGCCAGGAAAGCCCGGAGCGGCGCGCAGGCGACGATGTCGGTCCGCCAGACCAGGATCTTCTCGATCGGTACCGCCGGTGAGATCGAGCGCACGGCCAACCCGCGCAGGTCGCCCAGCGCGGGGTCCGCGCCGAGCGAGACGGCCACACCGACGCCCTCGCGGGCGAACGCCGTCTGCAGGCGGACGTCGTTGGCGACGTAGTTGACCGCCAGCGTGACCCCCTGGTCGCGGGCCGCGGCGTCCAGTCGGGTCCGCAGTGCGCTGGTGGTCGGGTAGCTGATCACCGGATGGCCGGCCAGCTCGGCCAGGGACACCGGCTCGTCCAGCCGATAGACCGCGGGGTCGAATGCGGCCACCAGCCGGCCGGTGAAGAGCGGAGCGGCGGTGACGGTCGGCGGCAGCGCCTCGACCGGGCGGGCGATGACGGCGGCGTGCAGCCGGCCCTGCAACAGCAGATCCAGCAGCGGTCCACTCGTCGCCTCGACGAGATGGATGTCGATGCCGGGGCGCTCGCGGTGCAACCGTCCGAGCAACTCGGGGATGGCGGTGTGTTCCACCCCGCCGCCGGTGCCGATCCGCAGTTCGCCCCGTTCCAACCCGGCCCGGGCGGAGAACTCGGCCCGCGCGTCGGCCGCCGCGGCCAGACAGCGACGGGCGTACGGCAGCAGCACCTGCCCGCCCTCGGTCAGCCCGACTTCCCGACCAGAGCGGTCGAACAGCGGCTCCCCCAGTTGCTTCTCCAGACCGGAGATCTGCGCGCTGATCGTCGACTGGGTGACGTGGCACAGCTGCGCGGCGCGGGTGAACGACCGCTCGTCGGCCACCGCGACGAAGTACTCCAGGCTGCGCAGCTCCATGGCCCACAGCATGGCAAGGGTTCTCGGGCGTGCGCGACCCCTTCGAGTCGCTTCCGCAGATCGACATGCCAGTCCCGACGGGTCTGCTGACCCGAACCTGTCGTTGGTGGCACGTCGATCGGGTGGCGTGGGCGGTGAGTGCGGACAGCTCAGGCCCCGTGGGAGGCGAACGACCTGGTTGCCCGCTGCCGGGCCCTGATGGTCGCCGCGCCGGCCGACGCTTTCCTCAGCCACCTCACCGCGGCAATCCTGTGGCCACTGCCGTTGCCTTGGCCGACGAGCTGTTCTGCCGCCCGCAGGACGTGGTCGACCGGGTGCAGCGCGCGCTCCGCCGAGGCGGGTGGGCCCCTGATCGACATGCCACCACCGACCGGTCTCCCGACCTCGGACCCGTCATATCTGACATGTCGACTCAGCGGTCGGCGTTCTCCAGCGCCGACAACGGCAGGGCGATGTCCTCGAGCGACTTGCCCTCGGCATCGATGCCGAGGAACACCTCGACCAGCCCGCCGACGATCATGATCGCGGCGGCCATCAGGTAGCCCCACATCAGCGCGGTGGGGTTGGAGCCGTCGCCGATGAGGAAGCCGTAGATCACCGGGCCGAGCGCACCGAAGCCCTGGGCGATGGCGAAGAACACGGCGATGGCCATGGCCCGGACCTCGAGCGGGAAGATCTCGCTGACCGTCAGGTAGGCCGAAGAAGCGCCGGCGGAGGCGAAGAAGAAGATGGCGCACCAGGCGATGGTCTGGGTGACCGCGTTGAGCAGGCCGGCCTCGAACAGGAACGCGCTGACCGCCAACAGCGCGCCGGACAGGATGTACGTCCCGGCGATCATCTTCTTCCGGCCCAGGGTGTCGAACAGGTGCCCCAGCACCAGCGGTCCGATGAAGTTGCCGACCGCGAACGCGATGAGATACCAGGGGGTGGCACTGGCCGGCACGCCGTAGAACTTGCCGAGCACCAGGGTGTAGGTGAAGAAGATCGAGTTGTACAGGAACGACTGCGTGATCATCAACGTCGCACCCAGGATGGACCG
This sequence comes from Nakamurella flava, assembly GCF_005298075.1. Classification (NCBI taxonomy): domain Bacteria; kingdom Bacillati; phylum Actinomycetota; class Actinomycetes; order Nakamurellales; family Nakamurellaceae; genus Nakamurella; species Nakamurella flava. The sequence goes on along the minus strand of NZ_SZZH01000001.1, from coordinate 783,502 downwards.
CTGCGGGTAGGTCTTGAACAGCACCTTCAGCAGCGCGAGGTACCCGTGGCTGCGCTCGGGCCGCAGCTCGATCGACTTGTCCGGGTCGACGGGTGGCAGATCATGGCCGGTGGCCCGCACCCGGTGCTCGATGTCGGTGATCGACTCCTCGGCCGCCTCGGCCTGGCCGTGCATGATCTGCCACCGAGGACTCTCCGGCAGGTGCCGGCGGACGACCAGAATGACCAGGCCGAGCACCGGACCGATGAGGAAACCGAGCCGCCAGCCGATCGACGGGTCCAGCACGTTGAGCAGGAACAGCGTGCCCAGGGTGCCGAGAACCGCGCCGAACCAGTAGGTCCCGTTGACGGCGATGTCGATGCGCCCGCGATACTTGGCCGGAATGAGCTCGTCGATCGCCGAGTTGATCGCCGCGTACTCACCGCCGATGCCCATGCCGGCGATGAACCGGGTGGCGTACAGGAAGAGCACCCAGCCGGTGCCCGAGCCGAGCGTCAGGGCGGTGAGCCCGGAACCGAGCAGGTAGACGCCGAGGGTGATCATGAACAGCTTGCGCCGTCCCAGTTTGTCCGACAGCCGGCCGAACCACAGGGCACCGACCACCTCGCCGGCCAGGTAGACGGTCGCGATCAGGCCGACCTCGGCCGACGACAACCCCAGGGTGCTCGGCTCGGTGAGCGTCGCCCCGATGGCGCTGGCCACGGTGATCTCCAACCCGTCCAGCACCCAGGCCACGCCGAGGGCCAGGACGAGTCTGGTGTGGAACGGGGACCAGGGCAATCGGTCCAGACGGGCCGGGATGGTGCTGGTGACGGTCTTCCCGATGGCTTCCGCCGACATTGGCTGCCTCCTCCGGACGCCGGCCCCCATTCCTGGGTCCGGAACATTTGCGCGGCAAACTATTACCCCTTCGCGGCGGGCTCAGCACGAAATACCGGTACCGATCACCCGACAGTCGGGCTCCGGGGTTACGGTGTCGTCGTGGCGCGATGGAGTCCTCTGCAGTGGCCGGTGGTCCGGCAGCTGCGCTCCGGCGACGTGCTGGGCCGGGGGCCCGCGGTGACGTCGCCGCAGACCCGTGCCGTGACCCCACGGACCGTGACCGCCGACCGGGTCGCCCGCAGCGTCTGCCCGTACTGCGCGGTGGGTTGCGGCCAAAAGGTTTTCGTCAAGGATGAGCGGGTCGTGCAGATCGAGGGCGACCCTGACTCGCCGATCTCCCGCGGACGGCTGTGTCCCAAGGGTTCGGCCAGTGAGCAGCTGGTCAACTCGCCCGGCCGGCAGACCGAGATCCTCTATCGCGCACCGCATGCCACCGAATGGCAGCCGTTGGACCGGGACACCGCGATCGACATGATCGCCGATCGGTTCCTGGCCGCCCGCCAGGCTCACTGGCAGGACACGGACCCGCAGGGCCGTCACGTCCGCCGGACCATGGGGATCGCGGCGCTGGGCGGCGCGACCCTCGACAACGAGGAGAACTACCTCATCAAGAAGCTGTTCACGGCGGCCGGCGCTGTCCAGGTCGAGAACCAGGCCCGTATTTGACACTCCGCCACGGTTCCCAGTCTGGGGGCCTCGTTCGGACGCGGCGGCGCGACGCAATCCCTGCAGGACATGGCGAACGCCGACTGCATCGTGATCCAGGGTTCCAACATGGCCGAGTGCCACCCGGTGGGCTTCCAGTGGGTGTCCGAGGCCAAGGCCCGCGGGGCGCGGATCATCCACATCGATCCGCGGTACACCCGCACGTCGGCGATCGCGCACAAGTACATGCCGATCCGCGCCGGATCGGACGTGGTGCTGCTCGGGGCGCTGATCAGGTACGTGTTGGACAACGACCTGTGGTTCCGTGACTACGTGATCCCGTACACCAACGCGGCCACGATCATCACCGAGGACTACCGCGACACCGAGGATCTCGGCGGGCTGTTCTCCGGGTTCGATCCCCAGACCGGAAAGTACGACCTGACCAGCTGGGGCTACGCCGAGGAGGACGGCGACAGCCAGCTCGAGGGCGAGGCGGTCAACGAGCACGGGGCCGACGCCTCGACCCGGGCCGGCGGTCACGAACACGGCAGCGGCGGTCCGCCCCTGCCGCACGCCCGGGTGCAGCGGGACGAGACCCTGCAGCACCCCCGGACGGTGTTCCAGATCCTGCGTCGGCACTACGCCCGGTACACCCCGGAGATGGTGCAGGAGGTCTGCGGCATCAATGCCGCTGACTTCGCGTACCTGGCCAAGGCGGTCACCGAGAACTCCGGGCGCGACCGCACCACCTGTTTCGCGTACGCCGTCGGCTGGACCCAGCACACCCTGGGCGCCCAGTTCATCCGCACGGCCGCGATCCTGCAGCTGCTGCTGGGCAACATGGGGCGGCCGGGCGGCGGGATCATGGCGCTGCGCGGACACGCCAGCATCCAGGGTTCGACCGACATCCCCACCCTGTTCAACCTGCTGCCCGGCTACCTTCCGATGCCGATGGCCGGCCGTCACGACACCTTCCGCAATTACCTGGACACGATCGCCGGCAAGCAGCAGAAGGGCTTCTGGACCGACGCCGACGCCTACACCATCAGCCTGCTCAAGGCCTGGTGGGGAGACGCGGCGACGGCCGAGAACGACTGGGCCTACGACTATCTGCCCAAACTGACCGGCCCGCACGGCACCTATCAGACCTTGATGGCGATGATGGACGACGAGGTCGACGGCTACTTCATCCTGGGCCAGAACCCGGCGGTCGGATCGGCGAACGGCCGGCTCCAGCGAATGGCCATGTCGCACCTGAAATGGCTGGTCGTCCGCGATCTCAACCTCATCGAATCGGCCACCTGGTGGAAGGACGGCCCGGAGATTGCCTCCGGCGAGTTGACCACGCAGGACATCGCCACCGAGGTGTTCTTCATGCCCGCGGCCAGCCACGTGGAGAAGGCCGGCTCCTTCACCCAGACCCAACGGCTGGTGCAGTGGCGTGAGAAGGCGGTCGACCCGCCCGGGCAGGCGCAGAGCGAACTCGACTTCTTCCACGAGCTGGGGGTGCGGATCCGCCAGCGGCTGGCCGGGTCCACCGATCCGCGGGATCGGCCGCTGCTCGACCTGACCTGGGACTACCCGGTCGACGAGCACGGCGAGGTGATCTCGGAGGCGGTGCTGGCCGAGATCAACGGTTACCGCGTCGGCGGCCCCGACGACCGCGAGCCGCTGTCCTCCTACACCCAGATGCGGGCGGACGGCTCGACCGCCGGTGGTTGCTGGATCTACACCGGCGTCTATGCGGGCGGCGTGAACCAGGCCGCCAACCGGGTGCCGCAGGGTGGCGACGGGCCCAGTCAGAACGAGTGGGGCTGGGCGTGGCCGGCCAACCGCCGGATCCTGTACAACCGGGCCTCGGCCGATCCGGACGGCAAGCCGTGGAGCGAGCGCAAGAAGCTGGTCTGGTGGGACGCCGAGCAGGGCCGGTGGACCGGGGACGACATCCCGGATTTCGTGGCCGACCGGGCTCCGCATTCCCGGCCGGACCCCGACCAGGGTGGAGCGGCGGCGTTGGCCGGCGACGATCCGTTCATCATGCAGTCCGATGGCAAGGGGTGGCTGTTCGCGCCCAAGGGGATGCTCGACGGCCCGCTGCCCACCCATTACGAGCCGCAGGAATCCCCCGTCGGCAACGCGCTCTACCCGCAGCAGCAGAACCCGTCGCGGGTCACGTTCCCGCGCAAGGACAACCTGTGGGCGCCCAGTGCCGACGCGCCGGGGGCCGATGTGTACCCGTTCATCTTCACCACCTATCGGCTGACCGAGCACCACACCGCGGGCGGGATGAGCCGGTGGCTGCCGTATCTCGCGGAGCTGCAGCCCGAGATGTTCTGTGAGGTCTCGCCGGAACTGGCCGCCGAACGCGGTCTGGAGAATTTCGGGTGGGCGACCATCGTCTCGCCGCGGGCGGCCATCGAGGCCAAGGTCCTGGTCACGGACCGGGTGCGGCCATTGACCGTGGGCGGGCGCACGGTGCACCAGATCGGCCTGCCATACCACTGGGGCGTCGGTGGTGACGCGGTGGTCAGCGGTGACGCGGCCAACGACCTGCTGGGCATCACCCTGGATCCGAACGTCCAGATCCAGGAGTCCAAGGCCGGGTCCTGCGACATCCGTCCCGGCCGGCGGCCCCAGGGCGAGGACCTGCAGCGCCTGGTCAACGAGTACCAGTCGCGGTCGGGCACGACCGTGCAGACCGACAACCAGCCGGTCACCGACCCGGCCCACGAAGGAGTGCGCGGCTGATGGGCCAGCTCAGCGGACCCACCGATCCGACCGCCGACGCGGGATGGGAGCACACGCACCCCCGTAAGGGGTTTTTCACCGACACGTCGATCTGCATCGGCTGCAAGGCCTGCGAGGTGGCCTGCAAGGAATGGAACCGCAACCCCCGCGACGGTGACCTGCAGCTGCTCGGCTCGTCGTACGACAACACGGGGGCCCTGGGCGCCAGCACCTGGCGGCACGTGGCCTTCGTCGAGCAGGGGCAGGACCGGATCGAACAAGCCCGGGCGTCCGGTCGCGCGCTGGTCGGCCTGGGCATGCCGACCATCCGGAACGGTTCCGCGACAACACTTCCCGAGCCTGACCTGAGCCCACCGGACACCCCGGAGTTCCGCTGGTTGATGTCCTCGGACGTGTGCAAGCACTGCACGCACGCCGGATGCCTGGACGTCTGCCCGACCGGTGCACTGTTCCGCACCGAGTTCGGCACCGTGGTCGTGCAGGCCGACGTCTGCAACGGCTGCGGCACCTGTGTGGCGGGCTGCCCGTTCGGCGTGGTCGAGCGCAGGGACGACGGGACGTACGGCACCCAGGCCGACCGGCCCGAGCACCCCGAGGTCGCCCCGAACCACGTGGCCCAGAAGTGCACCCTCTGCTACGACCGCATCGTCGAGGGTCAGACCCCGGCCTGCGCGCAGACCTGCCCGACCACGTCGATCAAGTACGGCGACCACGACGATCTGGTGGTGGCGGCCAGGGAGCGGGTCGCCCAACTCCACGAGCAGGGCCAGACCGAGGCCCGGCTGTACGGGGCCAACGAGAACGACGGCGTGGGCGGGACCGGCTCGGTCTTTCTGCTGCTCGACGAACCCGAGGTCTACGGTCTGCCACCGGACCCGCGGGTCCCCACCGCCGACCTGCCCCGGATGTGGCGGCGGGCCGGTGCCGCGGCCGCGGGAATGCTGGCCGCGGCGGCGATTTCGTTCCTGAGCGGCGGCCGTCGATGACCACGTCGGATTTCGACGCGTTCCGTCCACCGGAACCCGAGGGCCGCCGACGCCGAGGGGGTGCACGGGGTACGGGTCAGCGACGTCGGACGAGCGGCGGCGACGGTGGGCGCGAGATGCCGATGGTCCCGGAGGTCGAGTTCGAGTCCTACTACGGTCGACCGGTGGTCAAGGCGCCGCCGTGGGGCGAGGAGATCCCGGCGTACCTGTTCCTCGGCGGCGTGGCCGGAGGCTCGGCGTTGCTGGCCGCGGGCGCCCAGTTCACCCGCCGTCCGCGGCTGCGCCGCAACTCCCGGCTGTCGGCCCTCGGCGCGATCGGCGTCGGCAGCCTGGCCCTGGTCGCCGATCTCGGCCGCCCGGAGCGGTTCCTCAACATGCTGCGCACCTTCAAGGTGACCTCTCCGATGAGCGTGGGATCCTGGATCCTGGCCACGTTCAGCGTTGGCGCCGGGGCCGCCGCCGCGGTCGAGGTGGACCGGATGACCGGTAGCCGGCTGCCGCTGGGACCGCTTCGCTCGCTGCTCCCCACCGTCGACGTCGGCGGCGGGATCTGGGCCGCCGTGCTCGGCGCCCCGTTGGCCGCCTACACCGCGGTGCTGCTGGGCGATACCGCCACCCCGACCTGGAACGCGGCCCACAACGAGCTGCCGTTCGTCTTCGTCAGCTCGGCCGCGATGGCCTCGGGCGGGTTGGCCTTGCTGACCACACCCACCGACGAGACTGCCCCCGCCCGGGTTCTCGCCGTGCTCGGCGCCGCGGGTGACGTGGCCGCGTCGAAGGTGATGCACCGCAACATGGACCCGGTGGTGGCCGAGACGCTGCACCACGGCAAGGTCGGAAAGATGCTGCGAGCCAGCGAGATCCTCGCCGTCGTGGGCGGTCTCGGCGCGGTGATGGGCGGACGGCATCGTGGGGTGGCAGCCGTGTCCGGGTTGTGCCTGCTGGGTTCGTCCGCGCTGACCCGGTTCGGGATCTTCGAGGCCGGTATCGAGTCGGCCAAGGACCCCCGTTACACCATCGAGCCGCAGAAGCGCCGGTTGGCCGCCCGTCGGGCCGCCGGCATCACCGACGACTCGATCACCACGGTGCGGTAGCGCGGTCAGTCCTACCGTCTTCCCGCCGACACCGCCTGCGGACTGACGTCGCCCGGCTCCCGTCCGCCGGGCTGCCGGCCGTCATCGAGGAGGAAATCGGCGTGCCCGTCCAGGGCTGTGGCCATTGCGGCGGACCGGGGCAGCATCGTGGCCTCGTAGGCGGCGATGGCCTCGGCAACGGTGGCCGTCCGGACCAGGGCCAGCGCGAGATCGCACCCGTCCAGCAGGGCGAGATTGACCCCCACCCCGGCCGGCGGCATCAGGTGGGCGGCGTCGCCGACCAGCGTGACCGACGTCGACCGCGGCCAGCTGTGTGGAGCCGGCAGGACGAACAGCGGCCGATCGACGTACGCGCCGTCGTTGGCAGTGATGAACCGCAGCACCTCGGGCGACCAACCGTCGAAGTCGCGGAGCAGCTGGGCGCGGATGCCGTCGGTGTCCCCGGGGCGCAGACCGTGGCGCGCCATCCAGTCGAGTGGTCGGCGGCGGATGATGTAGACCCGGAGGTGACCCCCGCTGTTGCGTTGCGCGAACAACGCCCCGTCGGCGTCACCGACCATCGCGCTCCCCTGGCCGACCAGGTCCGCGATCTCGGGGTGCCGGCGATCGACGTCGTCGTACCAGGCCTCCAGGAAGTCGACCCCCGAATAGACCGGGACGGCGTCGGACACGGCCGGGCGAACACGGGAATTGCCGCCGTCGGCTCCGACGACAAGATCGGCCTCGATGGCGGTTTCATCGTCGAGAAGGACGGTCGCGGAGCCGTTCTGGTGGTCGACCACGGTCTGGACGGCACGACCCCACTGGACGGTCCCGGGTTCCAGGGAGTGCAGCAGCAGCCCCCGCAACTGCCCCCGGTCGATCTCCGGCGCGGAGGTCTCACCCGGCTCGGGCAGCCGCCGCACGAGCAGTTCACCGTCGGGGGCGAGTTGTCGCATCTCCTGCCCCTCGAGACGGGCGAGGGCGAAGAAGTCGTCGAGCAGGCCGGCCTCGCGCAATGCCAGCTGACCGTCGTCCGGATGCAGGTCCAGCGTTCCGCCCTGGTTGCGTGCGGACTCGTCGCGGTCACGCTCGAGGACGGTCACCGTAATGCCGTGCCGCTGCAGGATGCGTGCGCAGACCAGACCTCCCGGGCCGGCGCCGACGATCACGATGCGGGCCGGGTTGCTGCCGACAGTGGTGGGGCTCATGCGGGGGACCTCCAGGTTGATGGCCGCTAAAGTCAGAATGGTTCTGATTTTAGAGAGAGTACAAGAAGGAGTGCCGGTGCCCTAGGGTCGAGGCATGTCAGATCCGTCGAGCGCCGATCGAGCCGACCGCCCGATCGGGCGGCGCGAGCGAAAGAAGGCAGTCACCAAGGCCGCGATCGCCGACGCCGCGGTACAGCTGTTCACCGAACGCGGTTACGACGCGGTGAGCGTCCGGGACGTCGCCGAGCGGGCCGACGTCGCCGTGGCCACCCTGTTCGCCCACTTCCCCGGCAAGGAGTCGTTGGTCTTCGACGAGGACGAGACCGTCATCCTTTCGCTGACCCGCGCTGTCGAGGGGCGGCCGGAGGGGGTCGACGTTCTGGAAGCCCTGCGGGACTGGTTCCTGACCTCACGCGCAGCCACGACCCGACGGGACGACGACGTGGAATTCACCCGCTTCCGCAACCTGGTCGAGCAGACCCCGGCCCTTTACGCGGTCTGGCAGCGGACCTGGCGGGGACACCGGGGTCGACTGGCGGGGTCGATCAGCCGGTCGTCGCCACTGAACGTCGAGACCGCAAATCTGGTCGCCACTCTCGTCATCGAGGGCTACCTCCTCGCCGCCGAGCAGGAACAACCGCACCGGATGCTGGACATCCTCTTCCGCACACTGCAATCCGGGCTGCCGGACGGGCGAAGCGGCACCGGCGCCGCCGACGACTCGATCATCACGGTGCGGTAGGCCTGCTCGTCACCACCGGACGGGGCAGACTGCGCGGCATGAGGTACGACGTCATCGTCGTCGGAGCCGGCGCGTCAGGCGCTCCGTTGGCGGTCCGGCTGTCCGAGGACTCCCGGCGAACCGTGCTGCTGCTCGAGGCCGGGCCGACCCCCACCACGACGGCGGGTTTCCCCGCCGACCTGCTCGATGCCTCCCGACTGACCGGCGCGATCCCGGACCACACCCATAACTGGGCGTTCGCCGGTCACCTCACTCCCACCGTCTCCACCACGGTGGCCCGGGGCCGCATCCTCGGCGGCTCGACGACGCTCAACGGGACCTACTTCATCCGCGGTCGGCGCCGGGACTTCGACGCCTACGCCGCCGCCGGCAATCCCGCGTGGTCGTACGAGGCGGTGCTGCCGTTTTTCCGGCGCCTGGAGACCGACCTCGACCTCGGCGAGACGCCCCTGCACGGCGGCACCGGTCCGGTGCCCGTCGGACGGGTGCCCGATCGGGACCATACGGCGGTGACGGCGGCGTTCGTCGCGGCCTGTCGGGAACTGGGCCACCCCTGGGAGCCCGACAAGAACGGCGAGCAGTCCCCCGGAGTCGGGCCGCTCCCGATGAACGCCGTCGACGGCATCCGGATGAACACCGGTCTGACCTACGTCATACCGGCACTGGGTCGACCCAACCTCACCGTCCGCGGAGACGTCGTGGTCAGGCGGCTCGCACTGACCGGCGCGGCCGTGACCGGCGTCGAGGTGCAGCACGCCGGCGCGGTCCGGATGATCGAAGCCCCGGAGGTCGTGCTCGCCGCCGGGGCGTTCATGTCCCCGCACCTGCTCATGCTGTCCGGCATCGGCCCCCGGGCCGATCTGGAGCGGGTCGGCATCCCGCCGATGGTGGACCTCCCAGGCGTAGGACGAAACCTCACCGATCACCCGCAAATCCGCCTGGACGTCTCGCTCCGGCCGACGGCACCCGCGGCGGGACGCGACTTCCTGCAGTGCGTCCTGCACTGCGGTGAGGCGGGGGCCGACGAGGCCGATCTGGAGATCCTGCCGTTCCTCCGGCCCCTGCCCGACATCATGGGCGTGCCGAGGGAGGGCACCACCGCCGATCTGACGCTGTTCCTGGCCCTGCAACGGCCGCACTCCCGAGGCGCGGTCACCACCGTCTCCCCGGATCCCACCGCTGCGCCGCGGATCGACTACCACTACCTGGAGCATGCGTCGGATCGCCGGAGGCTGCGCGATGCGGTGCGGACTGCCGTGCGGTTGCTGCGCACCGAGGCCATGCGGCCACTCGTCCAAGGCATCGGGATCGACGACGAGATCCTGCACCACCGTGGGTGTCTCGACGACTGGATCGCCGCCCACCTGGCCACCGCCATCCACGGCGGCGGCACCTGCCGGATGGGGCCGGACCCGGCGGACGGCGCCGTCGTCGACCAGAACGGGCGGGTGCACGGGGTCACGGGCCTGCGGGTGGCCGATACCTCGATCCTGCCGTTCACGCCCTCCCGCGGTCCGGCGGCGACCGCGGTGATGATCGGAGAGCGGATCGCCGCGCTGATGACCGGGTCCGGATGACCGACGAAAACCCGTAGCGGTCTTGACGCGTCACTTGCTTTTTGCAAGTGTCATGTCATGAGCCTCTTCATCACCTGCCCCGTCGCCGATGTCGAGCGTGCGACCGCGTTCTACACGGCCCTCGGGTGGACCCTCAACACGGAGATGTCCGATCACAACGTGTCCTGCTTCGCCATCGCTCCCGACCAGTACGTGATGCTCGGGAGTCACCAGATGTACGCCAGCGTCGGCGGATCGGAGGACCTGGTGGGCGGCCCCGACACGCCGTCGAAGGTCACCGTCTCCTTCGACCTGGACAGCCCCGAGGCGGTCGACGCCATCGTGGAGCGGGCCGGGGCGGCCGGCGGACGGATCGGAGACACCGACGACTACCCCTTCATGTATCAGCGCCAGTTCGACGACCCGGACGGCTACCACTACTCGCCGTTCTGGATGAAGGCGGACACCGCGCCGACCGCATGAACGACCTGGCCGCGGCACTGGAAGTCGTCGGAGCGCGGTGGGCGCTGCTCATCGTGGGCCGGTTGCTCGACGGCCCCCAGCGGTACGGCGATCTGCACCGCGACCTCGGGGTGCCGACCAACATCCTGGCCACGCGGCTGCGGGAACTGGAGGCGGCCGGCGTGCTGACCCGCCTGCCGCTGAAGCACAACACGCGCGCCTACGCCCTCACTGATCGCGGACTGGCCCTGCGTGCAGCCATCCAGGCGCTGGAGCACTGGGGCCGTTCACCGTCCTGACGACAGACCCGTTCAGCGCTCCGACCCCGCCGGCTCCTCGTCGGACACCGCCACCACACGATGCAGCAGGGCCGCCAGCTGCGTCCGTTCGCCCGGGTCGAGGACGCCGAAGACGACCTCGGCGGTGGCCGCCCGCGCCTGGGTCATCTCCCGCAGGATGCTCGTCCCCTGCTCGCTGAGACTGACCAGCACCGAACGCCGGTTGGCCGGGTCGACCGTCCGCTCGACCAGTCCGGCGGATTCCAACGCTTCGACGAGCCCGGTCGCGGACCGTGGGACCACGTCGAGACGGGCGGCAATCTCCCCCATCCGAATCGGAGCCTCGGCCCGGGCGACAACCCGGAGCGCCCGACTCTGGGCCGGCGTCATCTGCAGCGGCGCCAACCCGGCCGAGGCCGACCGACGGATCCGATGGGCGATCTGCATGACCCGTTCCGCCAGCTCTGCCGCACTGACCTCCGTCGGCCCGTCGACCACGCCATCCTCCTTCGGACCAGGTAATCCATATCATGAGGGTTCCTCATTGTGAGCTCACCTCACTATGAGGCATACTCAGGACATGCGAAAACCCTAGACGAAAGGAGCGCCTGTGACGACCCCAGTGCGCCATTCCCCCCGATCACCCCGGTCCCCCCGCCTCGCCGCTCCCATCGGCCGGTCCCGGCGACCCGGCGACATCAGCCGCATCCTGGCCCTGTTCTCCGAGCACCGGGGGCGACTGATGGTGGTGGCCGCCCTCATCGTCGCCTCTGCGCTGATCTCGGTGGCCTCCCCGTTCCTGCTCCGCGAGATCCTCGACGTCTCGCTGCCGAGCCGCGACACCGCCCTCACCGCGCTGCTGACCGCCGGCCTGATCGCCATCGCGATCGGCACCACCGTGCTCGACGTCATCCAGTCCCGCCAGTCCACCCTGGTCGGTCAGTCCGTCATGCATCGCCTGCGCACCGCGGTGTACGGCCACCTGCAACGACTCTCGCTCGGCTTCTACACGCGCACGCGCACCGGCGAGATCCAGTCGCGCATCGCCGGTGACATCGTGGCGATGCAGGCGACGGTGACCAGCACGGTGACCACGGTCGTCTCCTCCGGCACCACCGTCATCGCCACCCTGGTCGCCATGCTCGCCCTGGACTGGAAACTGACCCTCGTCTCGCTGGTCCTGGTGCCCGTCTTCGTGCTCATCTCCCGCCGTGTCGGCGGGATGCGCCGGCAGATCGCGACCGTCCGACAGGAACGAATGGCCGACCTGTCCAGCCAGGTCTCGGAATCGCTGTCGGTGTCCGGCATCCTGCTCACCAAGACCATGGGACGCGGTGCGACCCTGCGCGACCGGTTCACCGAGACGTCCGGCGAGCTGGCCGATCTCGAGGTGCGAGCGGCGACCACGGGACGCTGGCGGCAGTCCAGCATCAGCATGATCGTCGCCGTGCTGCCGGCCGTCATCTACCTGGCGGCCGCGTTCACCGTCGCCGGCAGCACCGGACCGGTGTCCATCGGCACCCTCGTCGCCTTCACCACCCTGCAGGCCCAGCTCTTCCGCCCGATGATCTCGCTGTTGCGCGCCGGGGTGGACCTGCAGACGTCGATGGCGATGTTCCGGCGGGTCTTCGACTATCTCGACCTCCCCGTCGAGATCGACGAACCCACCTCGCCGTCCCCCCTGCCGCACGGCCCCGGACAACTCCGCTTCGACGGTGTCACCTTCTCCTATCCCGGCACCGACGCGACGACCCTTGCCGACATCGACCTGACCGTCCCGGCCGGACAGCATGTCGCCGTGGTCGGTTCAACCGGCTCGGGCAAGACGACGCTGGGCTACCTGGCCGCCCGCCTTTACGACCCGACCGGCGGGACGGTGACCCTGGACGGCATCGACCTGCGCGAGCTGCGGTTGGCCGACCTGGCCTCGGTGGTGGGCGTCGTCTCGCAGGAGGCTTATCTGCTGCACGCGTCCATTGCCGACAACCTGCGATTCGCGCGGCCGGACGCCAGCGACGCCAATCTCGTCGCGGCCGCAAGGGCTGCGCAGATCCACGATCTCATCGTCGCGCTGCCGCAGGGCTATCAGACCGTGGTCGGCGAACGGGGCTACCGGTTCTCCGGTGGCGAGAAGCAGCGGCTGGCCATCGCCCGGATGATCCTGCGCAACCCGCCGATCCTCGTCCTCGACGAGGCGACCAGCGCCCTGGACACGCGGACCGAGGCCGCGGTGACGGCCGCGCTCGACGGTCTCACCCAGGGACGCACCACACTGACCATCGCCCACCGTCTTTCCACGGTCCGCGAGGCTGACGTCATCGTCGTGCTGGATTGTGGGCGGATCGTCGAGACCGGCACGCACGACGAGCTGATGGCTCGTCATGGGCGCTACGCCGCCCTGGTCCACCGTGATCTGGTCGGCGCCGATTCGGTCTCCGAACCGGCCGGCGTCGCCGCCTGATCGGTCAGACCACCCGGACACCCGACCCGGCGACGGTATGCCCGATCACCGGATGGCCGGGCAGTTCACCGACGACCAGCAGTCCCCCGGAGGTCTGCGCGTCGGCCAGCAAGATCAGGTCGTCCTCGCTGACGTCGGCGCCACTGGTCAGCTGCGGTCGCACCCAGTCGAGGTTGCGCCGAGATCCCCCGGGTACGAAGCCCTGTCGCAGCGAAGCCCGGGCCGCCTCGAGCACCGGGACCGCCGACCGCTCCACGACCGCGCCGACGCCGGACGCCCGCACCATCTTGTACAGGTGACCCAGGAGCCCGAACCCGGTGACGTCCGTCGCCGCCGTGACGCCGGCGGCCAGGGCCGCCTGCGAGGCCTCCCGGTTCAGCGTCGTCATGAGATCGACGGCCTCGGGGAAGGTCTCCCCCGTCTGCTTGTGCCGGTTGTTCAGGATGCCGACGCCCAGCGGCTTGGTCAGCGTGAGGGGCAGACCCGCCGTGGCGGCGTCGTTGCGCAGCAGACGGTGCGGATCGGCGATCCCCGTGACGGCGAGACCGTAGACGGGCTCGGGGGTGTCGATGGTGTGGCCACCGATGAGCGGGCACCCGGCGACACCGGCCACGGCCTGTCCGCCGCGCAGCACCTCGGTGAGCAGTTCCATCGGCAGCACGCCCCGCGGCCAGCCGACCAGGTTGATCGCGACGATGGGCCGACCCCCCATCGCGTAGACGTCGGACAGCGCGTTGGCCGCGGCGATGCGGCCCCAGTCGTAGGCGTCGTCGACCACCGGGGTGAAGAAGTCGGCGGTCGACACCACCGCGGCGCCCGCATCCGGGCCCAGGCGCACGACCGCCGCGTCGTCCCCGGTGTCCAGGCCGACCAGCACCTCGTCCGACGTGGGGCCGATCAGATCGCGGACCGCGTCCTCCAGTTCGCCGGCCGGGATCTTGCAGGCGCACCCCCCACCGTGCGCGTACCCGGTCAGTCGCCGGCCGTCCGGTCCCGTCGTGGTGTCCATGGGCCCAGGCTATGACTGCGGACCCGCGGGCGCGGCGGGTCGGCTACCGTGGCCGGGGCGCGGAGGCGTCCGGGTTCCTGGTGGTCCCCACGGTCTTCAACACCGATGAGGTCGAGTATCTCGGCCTGGCGGGTTCGATTCCCGTCCGCCTCCGCCACTTCCGGGCCCCGGACGTCGCAGAATGACCGGGTGACCGAGCAGCCCGCCGACCCCGACCCGCGCCGGCGCATCCCGCGGACCGACGGACTGCTCGCCCGGCCCGAGGTGATCGCTCAGCGCGAACGGCTCGGCGACGTCGTCGTCCGCTCCGTCGTGCGGAACGTCCAGGACCGGGCCCGGCGCGGCGAACTGGCCCCGGAGGACGTCACGACACAGGTGGCCGCAGACCTCGACGCAGCCGCCGCCGCGAGACCGACCGGTCCGACCGCGGTCCTGAACGCCACCGGGGTGATCGTGCACACCAACCTCGGTCGCGCTCCCTTGTCCGCGGCCGCGGTGCAGGCCGTGGTCGACGCCGCCGGCTACACCGATGTCGAGCTCGACCTGACGTCCGGCACCCGCTCCCGGCGTGGCGCGGGCACCCGTTCGGCGCTGCTGGCCGCCTGCCCCGCGGCGGCGGACGCGCTGGTCGTCAACAACGGCGCGGCGGCCCTGGTGCTGGCCACCACCGCCCTGGCCGCTGGCCGCGACGTGGTCGTCAGCCGCGGTGAGCTCGTCGAGATCGGCGCCGGGTTCCGGCTTTTCGACCTCATCGCCAGTGCCGGTGCGCGGTTGCGCGAAGTCGGCAGCACCAACCGCACCCACCTGCGGGACTACGCCGACGCCATCGGCCCGGACACCGGATGCCTGCTCAAGGTGCATCCGAGCAACTTCCGGATTGCCGGGTTCACCGCAGCCGTCGACGTTCCCGATCTGGCCGCCCTCGCCCGCGAACACGATGTGCCCCTCGTCGTCGACATCGGCAGTGGCCAACTGCGGGCCGATCCGCTGCTGCCCGACGAGCCGGACGCCACACGGGCACTCCTGGACGGGGCCGATCTGGTCACCGCCAGCGGGGACAAGCTGCTGGGCGGACCGCAGGCCGGGATCGTGCTCGGCCGGAGGGACCTGGTGGACCGCCTGGCCCGCCACCCGCTGGCCCGAGCCGTCCGCGCCGACAAGCTGGCGCTCGCCGCGTTGGCGGCCACCCTGGACGGAACACCACCGCCGGTCACCCAGGCGCTGCACGCCGACCCCGATGCCCTGCGCGAGCGGACCGAGCGGATGGCCCGGGCCGTGGGCGGGACGGTCGTGCCCCACGACGGCCGGGTCGGCGGGGGCGGCGCGCCCGGCGTCCCTCTCCCGGGCTGGGCGGTGCGCCTGCCCGAAGACGTCGCCGCCCGGCTGCGGACCGGGACGCCCGCCGTCCTGCCCCGCGTCCACGACGGAGCCTGCCTGCTCGATCTGCGCTGCGTCCCGGAAGCGGACGACGGACGGTTGACGACGGCCGTCCGCCGGGCGCTGCGCCCGGGCCAGGACTGAGGACCGGGTGTTCGTCGTCGCCACCGCCGGTCACGTCGACCACGGCAAGAGCACACTGGTCCGGGCCCTGACCGGGATGGAACCCGACCGCTGGGCCGAGGAACGCCGCCGCGGGCTGACCATCGACCTCGGCTTTGCCTGGACGACCCTGCCGTCCGGGCGGCCGGTGGCCTTCGTCGACGTCCCCGGCCACGAGAGGTTTCTCGGCAACATGCTGGCCGGCCTCGGGCCCACACCGGTGGTGTGTTTCGTGGTCGCCGCCGACGAGGGCTGGCGGGCGCAGTCGGACGACCACCGGGACGCCGTCGCCGCGCTCGGCATCGGGCACGGCCTGATCGCGATCACCCGCGCCGACCGCGCGGCCGACGGTGGCGCCCGGGCCCTCGCCCAGGCCAGGGAGGCCCTCGCCACCACCGGGTTGGCCGGCGCCCCGGCGGTGCACCTGGCGCTGCCGGGACCACCGGACTCCGCCCGCGGGCTCGACCTCGTGCGACAGGCGCTGGACGACGTCCTCGACGGGGTTCCCGAGCCACCGGCGGGCGGGCGGGTCCGCCTGTGGATCGACCGGTCCTTCCCCGTCACCGGGGCGGGCACCGTGGTGACCGGCACCCTCGCGGCCGGCACCCTGCGGCGCGGCGACCGGATGGAACTCTGGACGGCCGACGGCGCCCGGGACGTCACCGTGCGCGGCCTGCAAACCCGCGGCGGTCCGCAACCGGAGATCGCCCCGGTCAACCGTGTCGGGGTCAACGTCCGGGGCGCCGCCGCGAACCAGGTGGGCCGGGGCGACACGCTCCTCACCCCGGAGGCCTGGCCGATCACCACCACGGTCGACGTCCGCCGGGTCACCGGACCGGCCCTGACCGACGTTCCGGCCACCCTGACCGTGCACGTCGGCACGGCCGCCCGGCCGGCCCGACTGCGACCGTTCGACGACGACCACGGCCGGCTGGTACTGGACCGGCCGCTACCCCTGACCCTCGGTGACCGGATGGTCCTGCGGGAGCCGTCCCGCGGCATCGTCGGCGGGGTGCGGATTCTCGACGCCGACCCGCCGGCCCTGCGACGCCGGGGTGACGGGACCCGACGAGCGGCGGCGCTGCGCACCCTTCCCGTCGCCGGCGACCCGGCGTTCGAGGTACGCCGTCGGGGGGCCGTCCGACCGGCAGAGCTGCTCCGACTCGGCATACTCGACGCCGAGACCGCCGAGCCGCCCGACGGTGTCGTCGCGAGCGCCGGCTGGTGGGTCGACGCGGCCACCCACGCGACCTGGTCCCGGCGACTCATCGACCGCGTGACCACCGTGCTCGCCGCCGACCCGCTGTCGGCCGGGCTCCCCGAGGGCGCGGCCGTCGACCTGCTCGGTCTGCCCAATCCAGCGCTGCTGCCTGGACTGGTCGTGGCCAGCGGATTGCAGCGGTCGGGCGGCCAGCTGCGGACCCGCGAACCCGTCGGCCTGGGCCCGACGGAACAGGCGATCGCCGCGCTCGAGACCCGGCTCGGGATCAGCCCTTTCGCCGCGCCGGAGGCCGATGACCTGGCGGCGCTCGGCCTGGGCGTCCGCGAACTGGCCGCGGCCGAACGCATCGGACGGCTGCTGCGCCTGCCCGACGGGGTCGTTCTGCTGCCCAACGCGCCGGCGCGGGCCATGCGGCTGCTGGCCGCACTCCCCCAGCCCTTCACGACGAGCGCCGCACGGACCGCCCTGGACACCACCCGGCGGGTGGTGATCCCACTCTTGGAGCATCTCGACACCCGGGGCTGGACCCGACGGGTCGATACCGGCCACCGCATGGTGGTGGGGGCCGGACGGGGATCCCCGCCGAGATCGGGGGACGCTCGGTAGCATCGGACCGATGACCGGATCGGAGAGAAACCCCGACCCCCTCGACCCTGCCGCTGCCATCCGCGTCGGGACCGCCGACCGCGAACGGGCGGTCGCCCTGCTCCACGACGCGGTCGGCGCCGGCTACCTCGATCTGCAGGAATTCGAGGAACGGTCTACCCGCGCCTACGCGGCCCGGACCCGGGGCGAGCTGCGCCCCGTCCTGGACGACCTACCCACCGCCGACCGACTCTTCCCGGTCACCGCGCACCCCGGCGGACCGCCGGCCGCTGCCGGAGGCGCCCTGGTGACCACGCCGTCGGAAACCATCGACATCGACTGGACCAACGTCCGCCGGCGGGGGGTCTGGTCCATCCCGGCCGTGCTGGCCGTCGTCGGCTCGATGGGGTCCGCCGACCTCGACTTCAGCCACTCGCCCTTCCCGACCGGAGGCTGCGTCGTCGACGTGTCGGCCTCCTGGAGCACCGTGAAGGTGACGGTCGACGGCGCGACCGTCATCCGGACCACCGACTGGCAGGGCGGATCGATGTCCACCCTGAAGGACAAGGCCGGGCCGCCGACGGCACCGGGCGGCGGCACGCTCGACATTCGCGGCCGGACGAGCTGGACGACCATCGTGCTACGCCGCAACTAGTTCGCCGACCGATGCGGCGAACGCCCGGAGAGCCGGCCGAACCAGCTCTCCGGGCATCTCGCAGTCGGTACCGACCTGAGCGACCGGTACCGACGGGTACCGACGGGTCAAACGAGCTGGGCGCGCAACCGATCCAGGATCGAGCGCAGGATGCGGGACACCTGCATCTGACTGACGCCGAGGCATTCGCCGATCTCGCGCTGACTGAGCTCGTCGACGAAGCGCAGTCCCAGCACCCGCCGGTCCCGCTCGGGCAGTTGCTGCACGACATCGGTGAGCGCGAGATTATCGACCAGCAGGCTCATCTCACGATCAGCGGCCTCGCAGGGCACCCGGCTGACCCGGGACCCGGTCAGCGAATCCGCCGACACCGGCTGACACAGCCGAGCGGCGAGCCGCTGCCGGCGGACCCGGGGCAGACTGGTGCCGGCCGCCACCGCGATCTCGTCGTCGTGCGGGGTCCGGCCCAACTTCTGCGTCAGATCGTTCTGCACCGACTGGTGCATCGCGGTGTCCTCCTGCAGGGACCGCGGCATCCGGATCGGCCGACAGTGGTCCCGGAAGTACCGCTTGATCTCGCCCTCGATGGTCGGCGTCGCGAACTGGACCAGGGTGGGATCCAGGTCGGGTCGCCACCGCCGAATGGCCTTGCACAGGCCCAGGCGGGCGAGTTGCCGCAGGTCGTCGTCATCGACCCCGCGTCCGCGGTAACGGCCGGCGATACGGTCGGCCAACGGCCGGTAGCGCTCGACGGTGATCCGTTCGCACCGTCGCAGCGCCGCCTCGTTACCGGCGTTCTGCGCGGCCGCCAGATCGACCAGACATTCGGGCGTCTGGTGAACCTCGCCATCGCGGGACAGCGTGGTGGTGACCGCAGGGGACGAAACTGCCCCACCGGCCAAGGAATCGATCAAGGGAGCCATGGCGATCCTCGTTCAGACAAGAGAGGATTCTGCTGGCGACTGGTTGAGCCAGTGGTGATGTCACTCCATCTTGCACACCGCCGCGCCTCGGCGCAACGCCGGTACTCCGATGAGCCCAGCACTGCGGACGTCCCGCGAACGCTCCGCGCGCCGATGATTGAGGCCCCTCCCCACCGGAAACCGGGCTTCGGCAAAGCCCTTTCGACGGAGGAGCACGCCGTGGTCCAGACCGCCCGCGACATCATGACCAGCGGCCCCGAGTGCATCGGGCAAGCGCAGACCCTGGCCGAGGCGGCCCGGCGGATGCGGGACCTGGACGTCGGAGTACTGCCGATCTGCGGTGCCGACGGGGCGCTCGTCGGTCTGGTGACCGATCGGGACATCGTCGTGCGGTGTGTCGCCGACGGTGGCGATCCGACTGTCACGACGGCCGGGGAACTCGCCGAAGGCGGACCCGTGACCATCGGTGCCGACGACCCGGTCGAGGACGTCCTGGCCACCATGGGTGAGTACCAGGTCCGGCGCCTGCCGGTGATGGACGACGGTCGACTCGTCGGCATCATCTCCGAGGCCGACATCGCCCGCCACACCGCGGGTTCCGAGGTCGGCGAAACGGTCGAGGCCGTCACCAACGACTGAGATGACCACCCCCGCGTCGGCGCGACCGTTCGTTCCCGACACCACCGATCTGACCCAGCTGGCCGAGGCGGCGCGTGGCTGCCAGGGATGCGAGCTCTTCCGCGACGCGACGCAGACGGTGTTCGGTGCGGGTGGAGCCGGCGCCCGCATGATGCTCATCGGCGAGCAACCGGGCGACGCCGAGGACCGTGCCGGGGAACCGTTCATCGGGCCGGCCGGTCGACTGCTCGACGAGGTGCTCACCGAGGCGGGGATCGACCGGTCCACCGCCTACGTGACCAATGCGGTCAAGCATTTCCGGTGGAAGAGCACCGACACCGGGCGACGCCGCATCCACCAGAGCCCCACCCGCGGGCAGATCACGGCCTGCTCCCCCTGGCTGGTCGCCGAACTCGCCGCCGTCGATCCCCGGGTCGTCGTCGCACTCGGCGCGTCGGCGGGCAAGGCGTTGTTCGGCGCATCCTTCACCATCTCCGCGCACCGCGGCTCCCCGCTCACCTGGCCGCCGGAGAGTGGACCGTTCGCCGCGGACCTCGCACCCCGTCGCGCCCTCGCCACCATCCACCCCTCGGCCGTCCTGCGGGCGCGGGACGCCCACGAACGCGAGGCCGCGCGCGACGGCCTCGTGGCGGACCTGCGACAGGCGGCCGGCCTAATGGAGTGAAGGCGCCTGTCGATCAACCGCTCAGCCGGCCGACCCGGGGACGATACGAGGGGTCGACCAGGGGGTGGGCCAGCGGGAGGAGGCGCTCGTGGCGACACCGGACGGTCTGCGGGAGATCGTGCTCGCCGGGCAGCGCGCCGAGCAGGCCGCCCGGGCACTGGTGTTCCAGGACGCCGCCGCCACCCGGGCCGCGTTGCACCGCGCCGAACGGGAGCTGGGCAGAACCCGCGCCGCCCTTCGGCACCCCGACCCGCTGTCGCCGGCACCGTCCCCGGTGTGGCAACGACGCCTGGACGACGCGACGGCGCAGATCGACCAGCTCCCGCCGCACGACGACGGGAACGCAGCGGATGGTCCCGAGGACCGGCGGCGGCAGGCCGACGCGGACACCGCCATCGCCCTCGCCCGACTGGCCGTCCTGCAGGCCAGCGTCGAGGTCCTCCGGGGATGGTCGGCCGATCTCGCCAATCCCCCGGCACATGCACCCGCTCCGGTCGTGCAGCGGGCCAGGAGCTCGACCCGTGAACTGCCCAGACGCGTCGCCAGCACCGGGCGCGGCGCTTTCGCTTCGACCCGCCGCGAGATGGCCACCATCCTCGGCGACCGCAAGATCCTGATGAAACTTGTCATCAGCTTCGCCATCGGACTGGCCACACTGGCCTTCGTCGTCGCCAGCAGCTGGGACGACAACGTCGAGCAGGCCCCCTACCTCGCCCTGCTGGCGTTGTCCGGGGTGATCGGCGGGGTCGTCTGCACCAACTCGCTGGCGTGGGACGCCCGTCGGGTCCGGGACGCGATGTCCAGGGGGCGCCGGCTCGGCCGACTGTTGATCAGCAAGAACCTCGCCCTGTTCCTCATCGTCGGGACGCTCGGGGTCGTCCTGGCCGCACTGCTGGCCTGGGTGTCCGGTTCGACGGACACCCTGATCAGTGCTCTGGGCGAACTCGTCACGATGATGCTGGTCTGGCTCGGGGTAGGAAACGTGCTGTCGGTGGTCAGCCCCCTGCGGGTCGAGCCGCTCAGGGCGCGGTTCGCCGACGGCACCTGGAAGCCGTTCCTGCTGTCGTTCGCCAGCTCGTACGCCATCGGACTGGGTGTCAACGGGGTGCTCACCTGGAAGGTCTGGGCGAAGCGCTCGATGGCCGAGGAACTCGGCGGGGCATGGGTTCCGGTGCTGGGTCTGGTGTTCAGCGCCTTCGTCCTGTGGGCACTGCTGACCGCCCTGGCGGTGAGCCTGACCGACCACCCCCGGGTGCGCCGCGGGCTGCGGACCGAGGTGGTCGATACCAAGGCCGCAGCCGCGCCCCTCGCCGTCTGACCCGCGTCAGCCGACCGACTCGGTCCGACGCGGCAGCACCCAGTTGGGCCGCGGGAAGTGGCAGGTGTAGCCCCACGGGATGCGCTCCAGGTAGTCCTGGTGCTCCGGCTCGGCCTCCCAGAAGTCGCCGACCGGCCGGACCTCGGTGACGACCTTGCCCGGCCACAGACCGGAGGCGTCGACGTCGGCGATGGTGTCCAGCGCGACGGTCTTCTGCTCCTCGTCGACGTAGTAGATGGCCGACCGGTAGCTCATGCCGACGTCGTTTCCCTGCCGGTTGCGGGTGCTCGGGTCATGGATCTGGAAGAAGAACTCCAGCAGCGCGCGGTACGAGGTCGCCGCCGGATCGAAGACGATCTCGATCGCCTCGGCGTGGGTGCCATGGTTGCGGTAGGTCGCGTTCGGCACGTCGCCGCCGGTGTAGCCGACCCGGGTCGACACCACTCCGGGCTGCTTGCGGATCAGATCCTGCATGCCCCAGAAGCAGCCTCCGGCCAGCACGGCTCGCTGAGTATCGACAGCACTCATCGGTGGGACTCCCTTCGCGTTCCGGGTGGTTCCCGGACCCACACACCGTCCAACAATGCCCCGTCCCGGGTGATTCCGGACCGAGGGTTTCCCGCCACGTGATTCTGGGGTCGACAGAGCGGCCGCCAACCCGCACGATCTGATCGTCAACGAGGACCGACACCGGAGGAACCACCCCGTGAAGAAGATCATCAACGACCCCGCCAACGTGGCGCGGGAAGCGCTGCAGGGTCTGGGCGAGGCGCACGCCGACCTGCTCACCGTGCAC
The DNA here is from genome assembly GCF_005298075.1 of Nakamurella flava. Classification (NCBI taxonomy): domain Bacteria; kingdom Bacillati; phylum Actinomycetota; class Actinomycetes; order Nakamurellales; family Nakamurellaceae; genus Nakamurella; species Nakamurella flava. Next base: position 761,105 of record NZ_SZZH01000001.1, on the reverse strand, counting down.
TTCGACCCGAACTTCGTGACCCGCGCCGGCGGCCCGGACACCGGCAAGGTGGCCGTCGTCTCCGGCGGCGGCAGCGGGCACGAGCCACTGGCCGGCGGTTACGTCGGCGAAGGCATCCTGCACGCCGCCGTGCCGGGCGCGGTCTTCACCTCGCCCACGCCCGACCAGATCCTCGACGCCACCAAGGCCGCGGATGCCGGCGCCGGGGTCGTCCACCTGGTGCTGAACTACACCGGCGACATCCTGAACTTCGAGACCGCCGCCGAGCTGGCCGAGGCCGAGGACATCAAGGTCGTCCCGGTCATCCTCGACGACGACGTCGCCGTCAAGGACTCCACCTACACGGCCGGTCGGCGCGGCGTCGCCGGAGCAATCCCCTGGTACAAGATCACCGGCGCCTCGGCCGCCCGCGGCGACGACCTGGACACCGTCGTGGAGATCTCCCGCCGGGTGGTGGCCAACGTCCGCACCATGGGCATGGCCCTGACCGCGTGCACGGTGCCGCACTCAGGCGAGCCGTCGTTCGTCCTGGAGGACGACGAGATGGAGATCGGCATCGGCGTCCACGGTGAGCCCGGTCGCGAGCGGGTCAAGCTCACCTCGGCCGACGAGATCGTGGCCACGCTGCTGGGTTCCGTCGTCGAGGATCTTCCGTTCGAGCGCGGCGACAAGACCCTGCTCTTCGTCAACGGCATGGGCGGGACCCCGTCGGTGGAGCTGTATCTGGCCTACCACTCGGCGCGGACGTACCTGGCCGAGCGGGGCATCGAGGTCGCCCGGTCGCTGGTGGGCAATTACTTCACGTCCCTGGAGATGCAGGGCATGTCGATCACCCTGCTGAAACTGGACGACGAGCTGACCGAGCTGTGGGACGCCCCCGTCCACACTCCGGCCTTGCGTTGGGGACGCTGACGCCGATCCTTACTCCGCCCGGCCGGCCGCTGCTCAGCGGGTCGGCCGGGCGGAGCGTGTGTCCTCCGCGTGCGGTTGATCCGGCAGCCCGGCCGGGTCCGACCCACCGATCGACCGGGAGATCGGGGCCAGCAGGGCGTCCGTCAGGGGCGATGTCCGTCCGCTGCGGGGCAGCAGGACGTCGGCGCCTGCTTGCCGGGCCGCCTCCCGTCCGCGGACGTCCGCGGGACCGTGCACGGCGACGACGCGGACCGGGGAACCGGCGGCCCAGGCGATCAGGTCCAGCTCGTCGGCCGAGCGGGTCAGGATGACCACCAGGGCCGAGGTCCGCGGCCCGACCCCGCTTCTGACGTCTGCGGTCTCGAATGCGGCGGCGTGCTGTCCGCGCGCCAGGAGAGCGGCGACCATGGCGTCCCTGACCTCGGGGTGACCACCGCACACGATCACCCCGGACACACCCGCACCGGGCTCGGCAGTCACCATGCACGCCTTGTCGTCGATGAAGCCTGGGCGAATCGCGAAACGGACACAGTGCCCGCTCGTGATCATCCTAGGAAACCCGACCGGGCGACGACATGGTGCAAATGGATCATTTCCGTGATCACCGGTACCGAAGGTGGGTGAACGCCTGGCCGCCCGAGGTTGCGGAGGCACCCCAGGCACGGGAAGGCCGGTCCCGACCGAGGTGCCGGACCCGCCCTACAGCGAGTCGACGAAGCGGGCGGCTTGTTCGGTGTCCCAGTCGGTGCGGGCGCGGACCAGGTTGACCGCGTCCGTCCGCCGGCCATCGGCGACGAGACCGCGCGCGTGCAACTCGGTGTCCAGATCGATCTCGCTGACCGACGGACCCTCGCTGACCGGCGGCGGGGCCGGATCGACCCGGGCGACCGGTTCCGGCCCTCGCGCCGGGGATCGCCCGGTCGATGCGGCGCCGCCCGCGGCGCGTTCCCGACGTCGACGGTCCACGCGATCGACGATCACCTTGGCGTTCAACAGGTTCAGTCCGGTGGCCCGACGGAGCACCGCGATGGCCTCCACCTGACGGCCCTGGGCGCACAGCTGCTCGATCTCGGCGATCAGCGCCGGCTCGAACGTCAGCTGGGTCGGGTCGGGACCGGAACGCACTGCCCGCCGCGACAGGATGACCGTTCCGCTGATGACGACGACCGCGCCCAGCAGGATCCACCACCAGAACTCCATGGCCCGATGCTAGGGCGAGTGCACCCGAAGGCGCAGACGCACCCGCCCCCGGTTCGTCCCGCGACCGGGCGGGCGAACCGGGGGCGAGAGCCGCACTGGATGATCAGAGGTGGCCCAGCCCGGGAGCCGGGGCGTTGGCCAGCATCTCCTCGTAGCGGGCCTGCCGGATGCCGTTGACCAGCTTCTGCGACTCCTGCCGGTCGCGGATCACCTTGCTGACCACGACCACCGCGAACATCGCGCTCACGATGCCCATCGCGACATTCCACTGCTGCTGGACGGCCATCCCGGACAGCAGGATGTTGGCGGCGTTCCAGATCCCGGTGACCAGCAGGAATGCGACTGCGGCACCGTAGAAGGCTCCGGTGTGGTCGGACACGACCTCGGGCTTGGCCATGACGGATGGGTCCTTTCGATCGGATGCCGGTGTCCGGCATCTGGGGTGGGGAAAGACAGCGAACGCCGTGCGGCGGTCGCCGAACGAGGACGACGGAGACGGGCACGGCCGACGGGGCCGCCCCACATGCGCCTGACGCGGTGCACACCGCGAAGGCCCTACACCGTGCCGGATTCCCGGTTCGCCCGACGGGCGGGACGGGCAGCGCGACGGTGTTTGCTGCTGACCACGGCCTTGGCCAGCGAATGGCGCCGACCGTCGAGCTGGTGCACCTTGAGCACCTGCTCGAGCTTGGTGTGCCGGATTCGGCTGGCCTGCTTGCTGATGCCCTGCGCGGCACCTATCTCGCCGTAACTGGTCTGCGGGAGGGAGCTGCGCAGCTCGTGCACCGACTGCGCCTCGAGGATGTCGAGGATGAGCCTGGCCTGCGAGATGAGCGCGATGCGGGTGAGCTCGAACTCGGTCTCGGTTGGCTCGGCCGCCGGTGGTACGGCGGCGTCACTCAGCAGGGTGGCGATGTAGTCGTACATCTCCTGCAGGTCCATGCCGACAGCATGCCAACGACAATCATGGTTGTCAACGACAATCTTGCTTGTCTGAGACAGTTTCCGTTGTCGACCGAGCGGGTCCGCCCCGGCGGCCGAGCAGAGCGGCGGCGAGCAGCGCTCCGACGGCGCAGACGACCGACGTGATGCCGAAGATCTCGTGGTACTCGACCGTCAGGGCCCCGCGCACCTGCGCCTGGTAGTCGGCGAGCTGCACCGCGTACTCCTGCTCGGTGACCCCGATCGGCAGCGGGGTGTCCAGACCCGCGGTCATCGTCGCGAACCGATGCAGTCCCCAGGCGGTGAGGGCGGCCACCCCGATGAGCATGCCGACCATCCGCGCGACCACCACCGCCGCCGCGCCGGCCCCCAACTGGTCGTCGCCGACCGACCGCAGGACGACCGCCGAGACCGGTGCCAGGACGAACCCCAGCCCGAGACCGACCACCACCAGCCAGATGTCGAAAACCGTCACCCCGAGCTGGCCGAGCATCCAGGGTCCGGCGGCCGCCGGGTCGTCGGTACTCGCCGGCCACGCCGTCATCGCCCAGAAGCCGAGTGCGGCCACGACGAGCCCGAGGGTGGCGACGATGCGGTCCCCCCAGGGGCCGGCCACAGCGCCACCGACGACCGCACCGATCGGCAGGGCCACCAGGAACCGGGCCAGTAGGCCCGCCGATCCCGCGGTGTCCAACCCCAGCAGCGTCTGGCCGTACAACTCGACCTGGACCAGGGTGGTCAGCAGGGCCGCGCCCGTGGCGAACGACACCAGCAGCGCCCCGGCCACCGGCCGGCCGCCGCCCCGCGGGATGGTCAACAGCCGGACGCTGGCCCGGCGCTCCCACACGGCGAAACCGGCCAGCACGACCACCGCCGCACCCAGCATCGGGAGCCCCCAGGGCGGCAGGGCGGCCACCGACGGATCGGGGTTCTGCAGGCCCACCACCAGCAGAGCCAGACCGATGGCCAGCAGGGCGGCCCCGACGACGTCGACCCTTCCGACGACCCTTCCGTCGACACGTCGACCCTGACTCCCTGCCCCGGCCGGCCGTCGGCCGGGCACGGCCAGCGCGATCAGCACCATGGCCACCGCGGTCAACGGCAGATTGATCCAGAACACCCAGCGCCAGCCGGACGGTTCGATCGCGGCCGTCACCGGCCAGGCCGCGAGCAGCGCGGCCACCCCGATGCCGTAGAGCGTGCCGAGCACGCTGCCCAGCTCCTGCAGGGCACCGACGAGCCCGAGGCCCACCGTCCTTCGGCGACCGGTACGGAGATCGGCGACCAGGGCCATCGTCACGGGAAGGAGCGCTCCCCCGGCGATGCCCTGGACCAGTCGACCGGTCACCACCAGGCCCACCGAGTCGGCCAGCGCGGTGACGGTCGATCCCACGGCGAAGGCCAGCAGTGCGGCCTGCAGGACGGTCCGTCGCCCCCAGCGGTCCGACAGCGCGCCCAGCAGGGGCATGGCCGCGACGTAGCCGAGCAGGTATCCGGAGACGATGGGCGTGGCCCGCTCCAGTCGGTTCACCGGGATTCCGAGATCACCGATCATCTCGACGAGCAGACCGACCACGACATAGGCGTCGAGCGCGCCGAGCAGGACCGCCGCACCGGCGGCGCCGATGGCCCACCGGGACCGCGCCCGCGACGGCGGGGCCGATGCGCGATCCGGGCCGGACGGACTTGCCGGACCCGGGTGGCTCAAGACGGGACGGTGACGTCGACGGGCGCGTTCAGGTCGGTCAGGTCGACGGTCACCGACGCCGGCTGCCCCCCGGTGAGCGACTGGTCGGTGACGTCGAAGCGGGCCGAGGTCAAGGTGTTCCCGGACGCGGCGACCGTGAAGGTGCCGTTGACGTCGGACTGCAGACCCGGGACCAGCGCGGCGGCCACGGCCTGCGGAACGGTCGCGGTGACGACGCTGGCGGAGCCGTCCGAGGAGGCCAGGGTCGGCGCGGAGGCCTTGGCCAGGACATTCGCGACCCCGCGGGCGGGGTCCAGGATGGCCGACGGATCGTACAGCGACCCGGTGGCCGAGGCCGGCACCTCGACGAACCCGCCGGTCGGGCCCTTGATGAACAGGCGCTTCTCCTTGAGGACGAACTGCGCCTCGATGAGCTGGCCGAACTGGGAGATGGTGGCCGTGCCCTTGGCGTCCCCGCCCCGGGTCAGGTCACCGTCGGCCTTGCTGATGGTGACGCCCTGAATCGTCCCGTCGACGGCGAGGGTGAAGTGGGCGGTGTCGACACCGGCCATCGCGGTGGACGACGCGGCCAGGATGGCCGCGGGGTCGGTGGGCCGGTCCGGCGGTGGGCTGCTGTTCGACCCGGAGCAGGCGGACAGCGCCAGTCCGAGCGCCAGGGTCAGGGCGACGACCGAACGACGCGCCCGGGAGAGCGCACCGGACGAGCGCTGGATGTGGTCTCCCCCGACGCGGACAGTGGCGGCCTCCGCGGTGATCATGCGGGGATCGTAACCGGCGGCGGGGTACGGGATCGGTCGAATTGCCCGGTCTCTCGGGGGACCCGGAAACGCCGAACGGGGGTGTCGGACACCCTGCGGTGTCCGACACCCCCGTTCGGGATGTCACTGGCTCACGAGCTCGGCCGTGCGAACGTGTCGCTGCCCCGGGCTACCCGGGACGTCCGACTCAGCCGAGACGGAGGACCTGACCCGGGTAGATCAGGTTCGGGTCGGAGATGACGTCGGAGTTGGCCGAGTACAGGGCCTCCCAGCCACCGGAGACGCCCTGGGCCTGAGCGATCAGGTACAGGGTGTCGCCCGACTGCACGGTGTAGGTGCCGTCGGCGGCGCTGCTCCACGAGGTGGCCTCGTCGTCCGAGGACCACGAGGAGGAGGAGGAGCTGCTGTCGTCGTTGCTCCACGACGAGGACGAGGAGGACTCGTCGTTGTCGTAGTTCTTCTTCTTGGCCGGCGCGCTGTACGAGCTGCTGTCGTCGTCGTTGCTCTCGTAGCTGCGGCTGCGGTTGGCCGAGCTGCTGGAGGACGAGTCGTCCGAGCTGCTGGAGCTGGAGGACGAGGACGAAGACGACTTCGCAGCGGTCTTGGAGGTGTCGGCCGGCTCCTGGCCGCCGGCACCGGCGCAGGCCCAGGCGCCCCAGCCCTGGCCGGCGAGGGTCTTCTCGGCGACGGCGATCTGCTGGTCCTTGGTGGCCAGATCGGCACGGGCGGCGTAGTCCTGGCCGCCGTAGGCGTCCCAGGTGGACTGCGAGAACTGCAGGCCGCCGTAGTAGCCGTTGCCGGTGTTGATCGACCAGTTGTTGGTGCTCTCGCAGTTGGCGACGGCATCCCAGGTCGACTCGGGGGCGGCGTTGGCGGTGCCGACCAGGCCGAGGGCCGAGACGCCGGCGACGGCGCCGACGGCGGCGCTGCGGAGGGCCCAGACGCGGGTACGGGAGGTGGCGCGGTGACGAGCGGTGGTACGAGACATGAAGAATCTTCCCCTAGCTGCGCCTGCGAGGTGAGCTGTCGGGTTCGGGCAGCCCGGAGCGCAAGCTCCGGACGTGGAGGGGATTGCCCGTCCGGCGTGAGCCGGATTCACCCCAAGACCGGCGAACTGCCTGCCGGCCAAAGTTGGTTTCCCCGTCGCTGTCCAAGCCTTTCCTGTTTCGGTCGGATCTCCTGGCCCAAAGTGGACAGCGCTCGGCGCGGCGGGCAGGAGCAGACTGCGGCGGTCTCAGAGGCATGCCCTGCGACCGATGACAACCATACAAATCGGCTGGGAAAACACCAGAGGCCCAGTTCACAGATCACGGAGCGGTAACGATCAAGTAACTGTCCAGCATTCGACCATTTCCGCTGCTGATGGGGGTCACCGAGGGTCCGCTGGGGCCTTCGCGGTACCCCTTGTGGCGGCGGTAGTTTCACTCATTCGGGCGACCGGGTGACCGCTGATTTTTCTCGATTTCACCCAGCTCCTGAACAGCGACCCCACAGGTTCACTGCGACAGAGCAGTGACCGCCGTCACGTGACATCGCCGTCCTGGTCACCGGTGTCGACCAGCCCGACCACTGCCGGCGAGGGGACATCCGCCCGTGCGCGACCACCGACCGGCCGACGCTCCCCGGCGGTCCGAGGCTCTGCCGCATCACGAGCTCGACGACCCACCGTGATCGGGCACTCCCCCGACGGGTACGGCAGGATGGCTCTGACCATGGCCGTCACCCCCCGCTCCCGCGTCCTGTGTCTCGTCCTCGCTGGTGGACGGGGGTCCCGCCTGGGGGCCCTGACCACCGGTCGGGCCAAACCGTCCCTGCCGGTCGGCGGGCACTACCGGCTGATCGACATCTCTCTGTCGAACGCCGCCCACAGTGGCCTGTCCGACGTCTGGGTCCTGCAGCAGTACGAACCGCATCTGCTCAACGAGCACCTTGCCGGCGGTCGTCCATGGGATCTGGACCGGACGCGCGGCGGGTTCCGCACCCTGCCGCCGTTCGAGGGGCACGACCGCGACGGTTTCGCCAGCGGCAATGCCGACGCGCTCGCCCGGAACTGGCCGCTCATCGACGCCTTCGATCCGGACATCCTGCTGGTGTGCAGTGCCGACCATCTGGAGCGGCACGATTTCCGCAACGCCATCGCCGCCCACCAGGACTCCGACGCGGACGTCACCGTCATCACCACCGAACTCCCCCGCGGCACCGACTGCTCGCGGTACCTCGTCGTCCAGGGCGACGGTCACCGGGTGCGGGAGGTCGACTACAAGCCGGAACGCCCGCGCGGCCGTCTGATCGGCACCGAGGTATTCCTGTACCGACCGCACCGCCTGGCCGAGACCCTGCGCGACCTGAGAGAAGAAGGCGGTGACCTCGGGGACTACGGCGACCGCCTCATCCCCCGGATGCTGGAGACCAGCACCGTGACCGAACACCGGCACGAAGGTCACTGGCGCGATCTCGGCACCCCGGAGGCGTACCTGGACGGTCAGCTGGAACTGTTGCGTCCGCGTCCCCCGCTGCGCCTGGACGACCCGGACTGGCCGATGCTGACCTCGATGCCGGTCCGCGGACCGGCCCGCATCGACCGGTCGGCCGATCTGGACCAGGCGTGGATCTCCCCCGGAGCCCATGTCGCCGGCACCGTGGTCCACTCCATCATCGGCCCGGGGGTCACTGTCGAACGCGGAGCGACCGTACGGCACAGTGTCGTCATGGCCGACGCCGTCATCCGCCGGGACGCCACCGTGGCGCGCGCCGTCGTCGCTGAACAGGCGATCATCGGGTCGCGCGCGACGATCGGCGCCCCCCAGGCGCGGCGACCGGTGCTCGTCGGTGCCCGTCGCCGCGTCGCCGCCGGACGATCCCTGACCGCCGGTGAACAGCTCGAACCGAACAGTCCCCGCGACCTCTGGAGTTCCGTCCGGTGAACGACCTGCCGCCCTTCGCGCCCGATACCGAGCCGGCCACGGAACCGTCCGGACCCGTTCCGACGGCGACGGCCGGGACGACGAACGGACGAACCGGCCACGTCGTCCTCGCCACCGCCGACAGCGAGGCGTTCGGCAGCCTGCGGCGACGGCCCACCTCGCGGCAGGACCGCTATCGGATGGGGAAGGAGCTGCGGCACCGGGTCCCGCGGTCCTCGTTGGCCGACTGGACGCCGCCGGACGGCCGCCCGGATCCGGTCGAGCAGATCCGGGAGTCGCACCAGGGTCGGCTCGACTGGCTGATCCCCATCCGGGTCGGGCGGATGACCGCCTCGCCCTACGGCTTCCTTCGGGGGACCGCCGTGGTCATGGCCCGCGACGTCGCCGGCCTACCGGCCACCGGTATCACCCCGGTAATCTGCGGCGACTCGCACCTGGGCAACTTCGGCTTCTACGCCTCGCCCGAACGGGATCTGGTCATCGACCTCAACGACTTCGACGAGGCCCACCCGGGTGGCTGGGAATGGGACCTGCGGCGTCTGGTGGCCAGCATCTGGGTCGCCGGGCGCCACAACGGCGCCTCGGAGGGGCAGTGCGAGGCGGGTGTCCGGGCCTGTGTCGCCGCCTACCGGCAGGAGGTGCGCGAACTGGCCGAGATGCCGTTGCTCATGCGCTCCTACCAGCGCCTGGACGTCGACCATCTGTCCGAGTCGACCTCCCACGCCCAGCTGCGGGCCGAGATCCGGCGGGCGGTCCGGCAGGCCCGCACCCGCACGAGCGACCGGGCGCTGCCCCGGTTCACCCGCGAGCACGAGGGTCGACGGCGGATCGTCGAGGAGCCGCCGCTCATCACCCGGGTGCGGGACGCCGAGCGGGAGATGCTGGCCGATGCCCTCGACGGGTACCTCGACACCCTCGCGCCGCACTGGCGACGCGCCCTCGGGGGCTACACGCTCGTCGACATCGCCCACAAGGTCGTCGGCGTGGGCAGTGTGGGCCTGCGCGCCTATGTCGCCCTGCTGGAGGGATCCAACCCGGACGACGTCGTGTTCCTCCAGCTCAAGCAGGCCCGACGGTCCGTGCTGGCCCAGTACGTGCACGGGGAATCGGCCTGGCACGACCACCAGGGGCAGCGGGTCGTCGAGTACCAGCAGGCCCTGCAGACGGTCAGCGACCCCCTGTTGGGATGGGCGTCGACGGCCGACGGTCTGCAGTACTACGTGCGGCAGTTCCGCAACATGAAGGGCACCGTCGCGCTCGATTCCATCGACGGATCCGCGCTGGCCGACTACGCCGGCATCGTCGGACACCTGCTCGCCAAGGGCCACGCGCGGACCAGTGGGGCGTCGATGATCGCCGGCTACGTCGGGCAGTCCCAGCGGTTGGACGACGCCCTCGTGACGTTCGCGCGGCTCTACGCCGATCAGACCGAGGCCGACCACGCCGCGCTGGTGAAGGCGGTCATGCGCGGCGAGATGCCGGTGGAACGCGGGCTCTGAGCCGCGTCCGGCGACGGACCGGTGCAACCGGCCCAGAACGTGGACAACCCCCGAGCCTTGTCCGTTCCGCACTCCGGTGAGTGGAGGTCCGGGCCGACTGGACACGGTCGGCGGCTCGGGGGTCGGCTGACTGTCCGGTGATGGCCAGACCGTGATCTCCGCCGGTGTGCCGGAGCAGTTCTGACCTGACGCGGGTCGACGGCCTAGCGGCCAGCCACCTCACGAGTCCATGACGTCTTCAACGTTGGACCACCTCCTCTCCCGTGTACCGACAACGCTACGCACGACCCCGGGAGGCGGCAACCACATTTTCGTTCCCTCTTTCGGGCGGTCCGCCACCGCATTCGCCGCAGCGGATGACCGGGTCGGAGAGGCCTTTTCGGTCGCCGCGCGTCATCGTCGCCCGCCCGGGCGGGTCCCCGCCATCCCCCGCCTGGGGCACCCGTCGCGGTACCGGCCCCGACCCGATCCGAGAGCTGTTCTGTCGGACGGTATATCGCTCTCGTGGCGGGCGGCGGCAGTCACCATCCGCGAGCCCGAAAGTGGCTAGCGCCCGGCCCTTTCGGGCAATTCTCGCCAGCGACATCCGGTCGTACCGTGGCGGAACCACAATAGGAGCGCCCCACCGGCGCACCAGGGGAGGAAACACCATGGGGTTCGACGATCTGCTCGACAAGGCCAAGGATCTGCTCGGGGGCGCCGAGAACAAGGCCGACGAGGCCGCCGGCGCGGCCGGTGACGCGGTGGCCGCCGCCAAGGACGGCGCGACGGACGTGGCCGCGGCCGCGTCGGAGAAGGCGGAAGCCGCCGCCGAGGAGTCCAAGGGCCTCATCGACAAGGCCAAGGAGATCCTGAGCGACGACAAGATCGACAGCATCGCCAACGCGATCAAGGACAAGACCCCGGACCAGATCGACTCCATCGTCGACGCGGTCGCCGGGCGGGCCAAGACGCTCAACGACTGACGACCTCACCTCGCACCGCGGCGCCCCGGGATCCCGATCCCGGGGCGCCGTCGCGTCCGCCGACGGTGACCTCGTGTTCAGTAGCTGTCAGTAGTTAATGTGTGACATTGAGTATCGAGTCCCGGGGGGTCGGGACAGTGCGAGGGGGTACCCATGGCGGTGACCGACGTCGGAAACCCGGCGGCGACGCAGACCAGCGTTCCACCGACGATCGGGCCACCGCCGGCGAAGGAGGCCGCGGCGGCGGGACCGCCGCCACCCGCCCTCCGGCCGCGCCGACGTTTCGGCCTGGGCATCCAGTCCAAACTGCTGCTGATGCTGCTGGCCGTGAGCGTGCTGTCCGCCGCGGTCGTCGGCCTGATCGGGTACCGCTCCGGCAGCGAGTCGATCCGCCAGGCGGCGTTCGACCGGTTGACCGAGGTCCGGCAGTCCCGCACCGCCGCCATCACCGACCTGTTCGACCGGATTCAGGGCGAAGCGGTCGTGCTGACGCGGGGCACGACCGCGGTCGAGGCGGTGACCTCGTTCAACAATGGCTTCGCCGAGCTCAACGCCCGCCCGGCCGACCCGGCCGACACCCAGACCGTCGACTCCTGGTATGCGAACGCCTTCGCGCCCAAGCTCGCCGAGGAGACCGGTGAGGCCTCGGACCCGCAGACCTTCCAGCCGACCAGCGCCGCCCAGACCTACCTGCAGGCCCGATACACCGTCCCGGCCGGCGACGACTACGACGCCTCCCTGGCCGTCGACGACGCCGGCGACGGCAGCTCGTGGTCGGCGGCCAACGCGACCTTCCAGGACTACTTCCGGCAGTCGATCAACCGTCTCGGATACGACGACGCCCTGCTGCTGAACACCGACGGCGACGTCGTCTACTCCGCCTACAAGTCCGCCGACCTCGGCACCAACGTCCTGACCGGACCGCTCAACGAGTCCAACCTGTCGACCGCCTACCGGGCGGCGATGCGGGCCACCTCACCGGACTTCGTCGACATCACCGACTTCGAGTTTTACGCGCCCTACTACGGTCAGCCGGTCGCCTGGGCGGTCTCCCCGGTCGCCCGCGACGGGGTCACCATCGGGGTCCTGGCCCTGCAGTTGCCGAAACAGCTCATCAACAAGGTGATGACCAACCAGGACCGGTGGACGCAGGACGGACTCGGCTCCACCGGCGAGACGTATTTGGCCGGGCCGGATCTCACGATGCGGTCGATCTCGCGCATGCTCGTCGAGAACCCGTCCGAGTACGTCACGCGGGCGGTCGACGCGGCCACCCCCCGCGCGGTCGCCGAACACGCCGTCCGGATCAACGACACGATCCTGCTGCAACCCACCCGTACCGAGGCCGTCCGTCAGGGGTTGACCGGACGCACCGGAACCATCGTCGACACCGAATATCTCGGCGACGAGGCCCTGGTCGCCTATGCGCCGATCACCATCGGCGACCTGCAGTGGGTCATCGTCGCCAAACTCGACACCTCCGAGGCGTTCGCCCCGGTCGACGACTTCACCCGCAACCTGGCGCTGTCCACGGCTGCGATCATCTTCGTGGTCTGTCTGGCCTCCCTGCTGCTCGCGCAGATCTTCTCCCGGCCGGTCCGGCGACTCGTCACCGGCGTGAACCGGGTCGCCACCGGCGATCTCGACGCCCGGGTGGACGTCAACACCCGCGACGAGTTCGGTGACCTGGCCACCGCTTTCAACGACATGGGCCGTAGCCTGCGCACCAAGCAACAGCTGCTCGACGAGCAGATGGCCGAGAACGACCGGCTGCTGCACACCCTGATGCCCGAGCAGGTCGCCCGGCGCTACCGGGACGGCGAGCAGACCATCGCCGAGGACCACACCGGGGTCTCCGTCATCTACGCCGACGTCCTGGGCTACGAGGCGTTCACCTCCGGCATGCCGTCGGAACGGTCGCTGGAACTGCTCAACTCGCTAGTCCGCGGGTTCGACGAGGCCGCGCAGCGGCTGGGGATCGAACGGGTACGGACCCTGCGCGACGGTTACCTGGCCAGCTGCGGCCTCCAGGTGCCGCGGGTCGACAACGAACGACGCACCGTCGAGTTCGCCCTCGAGATGGCCGCTGTGGTGCGGCGCTTCAACCTGCAGCACGGCGCCTCGCTCAACCTCCGCGCCGGCATCGACACCGGGCCGGTCACCAGCGGTCTCATCGGCCGCACCAGTGTCATGTACGACATGTGGGGCGACGCCGTCAGTCTCGCGTTCCGGCTGCAGGACCGGCACGGCGAGTCGGGCATCTTCGTCACCGAACGGGTGCGGGAACGGCTCGTCGGCATGCAGGACTTCGCGCCCGCCGGCACCGTCGAGACCCAGGACGGCACGCAGTCGGTCTGGAAGCTGCAGGTGTCCACCTCATGACCGGGCTGACCGATCAGCCGTGGTTCTGGTGGACGGTCGGCATCGTCGTCGGACTGCCCATCGCCCTGTTCGTGCTCAGCGAGCTGCTGACCGCCCTGCAGCGGACGGGCAGCCCGCTGGCCAAACCGGTGGCGCTGGTCCGCAACTGGGTGGTCCCCGCGGCGGCCCTCTTCCTGCTGCTGACCCGGGCGGCCGACGTGTCCGTCGAGGTCACCTGGGTCCGCATCGTCGCGACGATCTTCGGGTTCATGCTGCTGCTGGCCATCCTGGCCGCGCTGAACGTCGCCCTGTTCACCAACGCCGGCCAGGGCACCTGGCGGGACCGGATGCCGTCGATCTTCGTCGACATCGTCCGTCTCGTCCTGGTCATCACCGGACTCGGGCTGATCTTCTCGTACGTCTGGGACGCCGACGTCGCCGGCCTCTTCACCTTCCTCGGTGTCAGCTCGGTGGTCCTGGGTTTCGCACTCCAGGGGGCCGTCGGCTCCATCATCTCCGGGCTGCTGCTGTTGTTCGAACAGCCGTTCAAGCTGGGCGACTGGTTGGAGGCGGGCGGCAGCCGCGGCCGGGTGGTCGAGGTGAACTGGCGGGCCGTGCACATCGACACCGGTCACGGCATCGAGGTCACTCCGAACGCCTCGCTGGCCGGCGCCTCCTTCGTCAACCTCAGCCGACCGGTCGGCCCGCCGGCCGCGCTGATCGAGACGTCGTTCCCGATCCAGGACCCGCCCGACCAGGTGGTGCGGCTGCTCAACGAGGTCGCCGGGGGCGTGCCCACCCTGCACCCCGAGGCCCGTCCGACGTCCGCCCACACCGCCAGCCGCACCTTCCAGACCCGCATTCCCATCCTGTCCCCGGCCGACGCCGGGGCGACCGAGGCGACGTTCCGGCGGTGGCTCTGGTACGCCGCCCGGCGGGCCGGGCTGCACCTCGACGGCGCCGACGACGAGCTGGGCCCGCCGGCGGTCAGCGCGGCGATGGCCCAGGCCGCCCGTCAGTTCCGCCTGACCTCCGACGACCAGGAGCAGCTGTCGGGACAGGCCCGCATGGAGCGTTACGGCGTCGGCGAGACGGTGCAGGCGGAAGGCAGCGTGCCCGACGCACTCCGGTTCATCGTCGGCGGGAGCTGCCAGCTGTGGGTGCGATCAGCGGGGGGCGTCATACCGATCGCCCTGCTCGGGTCTGGTGAGTACCTCGGCCAGACCGCCCTGACCCGGGAGCCCGTCACCGCCGCGGCCACCGTCACCGAGGAGTTGACCGTCCTACGCCTGCCCACCGCCGAGCTGGGCGACTATCTCGAGCACCATCCGGCGTTGGCTCGCGAACTGGGAGAGGCCATCGAGATCCGGCGGCAACGGGTCCGCGCAGCCCTGGCCGACGCCCAGAAGCCATCCGGCCCGGGAGCCATGGACCCCGGATCGTCACCCCGGGTGGGTGCGCCGCTCGCCCGGTGAACGGGGCGACGCAGGACGAACAGGGGCCGGGACACCGGGTGCGAGTGGCACCCGGTGTCCCGGCCCCTGTCGGGTCAGTCCTCGTACTGCTCGTCCGGGATGACGTGCACGGCGGCCTCCTCGGCGCTGGCTCCGGCACCGTCGATACCGACATCCTCAGCCACGAGATCCTTCTCGACGTCATTCCAGCCGTCACTCTCGTCGTCGACCAGCCGCCCGGACCGCCGATCGCCGACCTGGCCACCGCTCTCGTCGAACAGGTTGTCCGGCTCTTCGCGGTCCCACACCTCGGGGGTCTCGGCGGACAGCAACTCGTCGAGACTGGCGCCAGCCTCCTCCTCGGCCGGAGTCGGCACGTCGATCTTGGGGTCGCGGTCCGGCGGGTCGTAGCCCTCGTCCAGCTGGTCGGCCAACCCGGTGCGGTTCAGGGTGTCGCCCTCGGTCAGCTGTGAGGCGACGCCGTCATGGCCGTCGGTGTCCGACCCCGGCATGGTCTCGTCGATCTCACCGTCGAACTCTCTGGTCACTGCGGTCCTTCCCGGCCGGTCCGGCCCCTGTCACGTCGCGCGTCGTCCGTGGGGCCCACGAATCGTCCCCACCGTAGACGTGTGCCCCACGACCGGCCGGTCTACGCGCCGACCTGACCAGGGCCGGGCCGGGCCGACGTGGAGCTACGCGCCCACCAGGAAGGCCAGGGTGGCCACCGCCAGGCAGACCCACAGCACACCGGCCGCCACTGCGCAGACGACCGTGAGGACCGCGATCCCCCGGATCCGTCCCGGCGTCAGCGGGGCGATCTCGTCCGCCCCGAGCAGTTCGTCGACCACCCCGGTCAGCTGGACGCCACGCCACATCCCGCGCAGCAGGCGCAGGCCGCGCGACCCCCGCACAGCCCGACCGGCGGCTCGGCCGGCCACCCGCGCACCGCTGCCGGCGAGGTTGGCGGTCACCCGATCGGCGATGTCCCGGCCCTGCAGCACCCGGGTCAGCGCGGCGATCAGCCGCTCCCGGTCGGCCACCGTGGCCAGCAACTGGCGCTGACGCCGTCGGAGCCAGGCGCCGATCCCCAGACCGACTGCGGCCAGCACCGTCCAGAACCAGTCGGCCGGACCCGGTCGCCACCAGGCCACCACGAGGAGCAGCACCGCGGGCGCGGCCAGCGCCACCAGGACGAGGGTCAGCAGCACCCCGACCGCGCGGACGATCGGCGTGACCGCGGTGACCACCCCGGCCACCGACGCGTCCCGGGCCACCACGGCGGCGTGGGCGACCCGACGTCCGGTACGGGCGACGCGACCGGCCGGTGGATCGGCCACCTTCTCCGGTGGAGCGGACGGGGGGACCGCGATCTCGGCTGCTCCCGAGGTCCCGCCCGGCGTCACCGGTGGCGCCTCACCGGCGGCATCCGCCGACCGGCCAGGGGCCGCGTCGGCGGACGGCTCGTCGGGGGACGCCGCCATCGGCGTCAGCGGGCGACCGACTGCGGATCGGTCTGCGCCTTCTCCGCCGCCTCGTAGACCGCGCGGTGCTGCTCGTCCAACCGCAACTGCGGCTCGAACACCGGGACGTCCCCGACGATCGGGTTGGTGCGACGGGAGGGAGCGAAGTACTTGGTCGCGAGGTTGACCAGGGTGGCCAGCCGGTTCCGGTTGCCGAGCAGCATGACGATGTGGATGAACATCCAGGCGATCCAGGCCGGAGTGCCCGTGAGCTTGAGGGTCCGGCCCTTCATCAGCTGGATGTCGGCGACCGCAGCCCGGCGTCCGACCGTGGCCATGGTGCCCTTGTCGTGGTAGTGGAACGCCGTGGTCGGCCGGCCGGCCATCAGGGCTGCGATCTGCCGACCGGCATGCTTGCCGCCCTGCAGCGCCGGCTGCGCCAACTGCGGGAGGGGCTCCGGCAGCAACGCGACGTCGCCGACGGCGAAGACATTCGGCAGACCCTGCACCCGCAGGTCCTCGCCCACGACGATCCGGCCGCCACGCCCCTGGGGAACGCCCCAGTCGGCGACCGCCTTGGGCACAGTGATGCCGGTCGCCCAGATGGTGATGCCGGCCTTGAGGAACTCCTGCTCCTCGGAGTCCTTCGACCCGAGCAGCACGCCGTCCTCCCGGACCTCGGCCACCGACGTGTTCAGCCGCAGCTCCACGCCGCGTTCCCGCAGCGCCCGCGCGGCGAACTGCTGCAGCGACGGCGCGAACGGGCCCAGCACCTTGTCGGTCATCTCGACCAGCACGATGTGCGTGCGACGCGGGTCGAGCTCGGGGTAGATGGCGGCCATCGCGTCGTTGCGCAACTCGGCCAGCGCACCGGCCATCTCGACCCCGGTCGGACCGGCCCCGACCACCACGATGGCCAGGTCCTCGTTCGAGTTCGAGGCGGCCGCGTGTTCCAGGTTGGTGAAGATCTCGTCGCGCAGACGCAACGCCTGCGCGCGGGTGTAGATGGCCCGGGAGTTCTCCGCCGCACCGGTGACGCCGAAGTAGTTCGTCGTCGCTCCGGTGGCGATGATCAGGTAGTCGTAGTGCATGTCGCCGCCCTCGGCGAACGTGATCAACTGCTCGGCCGGATCGATGCCGGCGATCTCCCCCTGCCGGAACGACAGGTTGCGCTGCGACATCCGCACCGACCGCAGGAAGAAGGTCACGTCACCGGGATTCAGACCGGCAGTGGCCACCTGGTACAGCAGCGGATAGAACGAGTTGTAGGTGTTGCGGTCGACCAGGGTGATGTCGACGTCGGCGGACCGCAACGAGCGCACCGCGGCGAGACCGGCGAACCCACCGCCCAGGATGACCACGTGGGGTCGGCGGCGGGCGGAACGCGGCGCGCGGGACGGGCTCGAAGGCTGGTTCATGAGGAACTCCCTGACCGGTGGTTCGCCGCGGCGGACGACGGACGACTGGGCGATGGACGGGTGACCCGAACCCGACGCCGACGGCGGGTCGATGACCCGGGGCAGACCCGGGTCCGGGTGTGACGAACTCCCCGGGACTGTACCGGCCGGGGGACGGTCCGTGAGCGGGGTCACCCCTGCCGGACGGGCGACGACGCGCTCTGCGGCTCCGCGAGGTCCCGCCAGGCGGGCCACCCGCCGGCCGCCGTGGTCGTGCCGACGGCGTCAAGGATGCCGCGGGTGACCGCTCGGGCGACCACATCGGCTGCGGCCGTGAGGATCTCGTTGAAGCGCAGCAGGTCCGGCGCCGCGCGGTCGCCAGTGGACAGCCCGAACACCACGTCGCCGTCGAACAGGGTGTGCACCGGGTTCACCGAGCGCACCATCCCGCCGTGCCCGACCGATGCCAGCTTCGTGCACTGCGCCTTGGTCAGCGTGGCGTCGGTGGCGACCACCACCAGCGTGGTGTGCCGGCCAGGACCGGCACCGCCACTGGCGAACGTGCTCATCGGAGGACGCCCGCGGACCACCGAGGACACCACCTCCCGCAGCGCGTCCACGCCCGCGGCCGACGACGGCCGCAGCAACTCCTCCGGGGACCGGTCCCCCACCGCCGTGCGCAGATCGTCGGGCAGATCGGCGGTCAGGAGATGCCGGGCCCCCCACAACACCCCCGTGCGCGGATCGATCGGTGAACCGAAGGCGTTGATCGCCGCGACCGCGGCCACCGTCACCGCCGACTCGCCCGGCGCGGCGGCCGGGACGATTTGGGACGCCTCGGCCAGCCCGCCCTTGAGGCCGCCGGCCACCGCCCCGGTGCCGGCCCCCCGCCGGCTGCCCGCGGCCGCTGCATCGACCGGCCCACGGGACTGACCGAGGGCGTCCAGCAGCGCCGCCCGCCCGAACTCGGCGGTCGGCCGGGCAGCCGGATCGCCGCCGCGACCGAGGTCGAACAACACCGCCCCGGGGACCAGCGGGACCACGCCGGCCGCACCGACCGGCACCCCGATCCCCCGGAGGGCCAACTCGTCCATGACGCCCAGGCAGGCGGCCGTCCCGAAGGCGCTGCCGCCGGTCAGCACGATCGCCGAGATCCGCTCGGCCGCCGCGGTCGGGTCCAGCAGGTCCGTCTCGTGGGTGCCGGGGCCGCCGCCGCGTACGTCGATACCGGCGATCAGCCCGGCCGGCGGGCCGGTCACGACCGTCGTCCCCGTCAGGTACCCGTCACCGATGCGGGTGTGGTGACCGAGCCGTAAGCCCGCCACGTCGGCCAGGCCGTTCGTCGGGCCCGCCGTCGGCGCACCCTCCGTAAGGGACAGGGTCATGATCGGGACGTCAGGCCCACAGTGAGGCGAGATCGTCGAAGCGCGAGGCGATCTCACCTCGACGAGCCCGGTAGAGGGCGAACTCGTCCGCGTCCATGCCGTAGCCGTGTTCGGGCCCCGGGAAGACGCCGCGACGGACCTCGTCGGCGTACGCGGCGACACCTGCGTTCATCTCGTCCTGCAGGTCGGCGTAACGGCGGACGAACTTGGCCCCGACACCCTCCCGGATGCCGAGCAGGTCGTGGAAGACCAGCACCTGACCGTCGGCGCCGGCACCGGCACCGATCCCGATGACCGGGATGCGCATCACCGACATCAGGTCGTCGGTCAGCACGCTCGGCACCGCCTCGAAGACGATCGCCACGCACCCGGCGGCCTGCAGGTCGAGCGCTCCGCGGGCCACGGCCAGCGCCGACTCCACCGTCCGGCCCTGCGCCCGGTACCCGCCGAGAGCGACGGCCGTCTGCGGGGTCAGGCCGACGTGACCGACGACCGGGACGCCCGCCCCGACGATCGCGCGGGCGCGGCTCACGGAGATCCGGCCGCCGCCCTCGAGCTTCACCGCGTCGGCCCCGGCCTCCTTGACGAACCGGACGGCCGTCGCGGCCGCCTGCTCGTCGCTGACCTCGTAGGAGCCGAACGGCAGATCGGCCACCAGGATCGCGTTCCGCGTGCCCCGCCGCGCCGCCTTGGTGAGGGTGAGCATCTCCTCGGTCGTGACCGACACCGTGCTGTCGTGGCCGAGGACCGTCATCGCCCCGGAGTCACCGACCAGCACCATGTCCACGTCGGCCGCCTCGGCGGCCCGGGCACTGGGGTAGTCGTACGCGGTCACCATGACGAGCTTGCGGCCGGCGCTCTTCGCCTCCTGCAGGAACGGGATGGTGCGGCGACGACGCACGGGCGCGACGCCGGATGGCGTGACGGACCCGGAGGACGGCCTGGTCGACATCGCGGACGCTCCTTCGCTGCGGCCGACCGGCATCCGGTCGGCGGTGGGACCGGGGTACCGGTCTCAGGACCGGTACCCCGCGGGTCGGTCCTGCGACCATTCCACCACCGAGCCGGTCAGGCCACGGCCCGTGTGAGGAACCGCACCGGATCCGGGACCGGCGCCGGACCCGGCGGGACCAGCCGACGACGGCACCTCGACGTTGTCGATGAGCCGGACCCCGCCCACGGTGGCGGCCAGCGCCAGGATCCCGGGCCGCCCATCGAGTTCGACGAGATCGGTCACCGGAGCGAACGAACCGGGGTCGACCAGGGCGACGTACTCCGGGGTGATGTCCGCGGCGGCCAGCACGTCCCGGGTCCGCTCGAGCAACACCGCGGTGCGACGCTCCCCCGCGGCCGCCGCGTCGACCGCAGCCGTCAGCGCCCGGAACAGCGCCGCGGCCTGGACGCGTGCGGCCGGGTCCAGGCGCCGGTTGCGGCTGGACATGGCCAGCCCGTCGGCCTCCCGCACCGTGGGCACCAGGACGATCGTGGTGTCGATGTCCAGGTCGCGCACCATCGCCATCACCACGCGGGCCTGTTGGGCGTCCTTGGCCCCGAAGTAGGCCCGGTCGGGACGCGCCATGTTCAGCAGTTTGCCGACCACTGTGGTGACCCCGGCGAAGTGCGCCGGCCCGCGGACCTCGCCCTCGAGGGTCTCGACCAGCGGGCCCCGCAGGGCGATTCCGGTGGCGAAGCCCGGCGGGTACACCTCGGCCGGTTCCGGGGCGAACAGGATGTCGACCCCGGCCCCGGCTGCCAGCTCGGCATCGGCCGCTTCGTCCCGCGGGTAGGCGGCCAGGTCGCCGGCGTCGTTGAACTGGATCGGGTTCACGAAGATGGACATCACGACCAGTGGCCGCGGCTCGTTGCCGGCACGGTCCTGCGCGGCCCGGCGGGCGAGGGTGAGGTGGCCGTCGTGCAGCGCCCCCATGGTCGGGACCAGCGCGACCGGACGTCCGGCGGCTCGTTCCCGACCGAGAGCGGCCCGCAGATCGGCGACGGTCCGGACGGTGATCATCGCCGCGAACCCTACCGCCGGGCCGACCACCCGGACGGTCTGCTCCGGTCCCGGCCCGCCGGATCGGGTGACCGAACCCCGACGGGAGTCTCAGACCAGCCGACGGGTCGCGGCCACCAGTTCATCGAAGAGCGGTACGAGTTCGGCACGCCGATCGGCGATGACCTGCCGGTGGGCGGCCACCACCGCCTCGTCACCACGGGCCACCGGGCCGGTGAGCGCGGCCGACCCGGTGGCCGCCCAGTTCTCCAGCGCCGCCCGGGCCAGCGGGACGAGCACCTGGCGGTCCAGGCCCGCCGTGGCCATCAGATCGGCGGCCGCCGACTCCAGGGTGACCAGGAAGTTGGCGGCGAACGCGGCGGCTGCGTGATACGCCACCCGATCGGTCTCGGCGACCACCACCGGGCGCAGTCCGAGCCGTTCGGCGAGTTCGCGGGCGACGGCCAGGGCCGCCGGGTCGGTGCCGCCCACCGCCGCCGTGACGCCGGTGAAGTCGGCCCCGGTCGTCGGCACCGTCATCAACGGGTGCAGCCGAAATCCGCGCCCGCCCAAAGCATCCAGACCGGTCGCCCCGGAGCAGTGACCGACCAGCGGGCCCGGCTGGATCTGGGCGGCCGCGGCGGCGATCGCGCCGTCCGGGACGCAGAGCAGCACGACGGCGGCGCCGGACCCGTCGAAGCCGCGGCCGTGCGGACCGGTCACCGGGACGTCCGCATGCAGCAGGGCGCGCAGCATCGCCGTGCCCAGGCGTCCCCCACCGACGACCGCGACCGGGCCGGCCCCGTCGGGTCCCGGTGCCGGCGTGGTCAGTGGGCGTCCGGCCCGGTGGGCCGGTCCGAGGTCGCCGGTGCGACCGGCGGCGCCGGCTGGCCCGGCGGCAGTCCGGCGGCACCGGTGCCGATCTCGCTGCGCTGGCGGTACCGGGCGGCGTCTTGCTGTTCGATGGTCACCGCGGCCTCCCGCTCGACCGCGCGCACGGCCTCGGCGACCTCCTTGGCCGACGTGCCCTCGAACCAGTCGGAGACGTCGTCGTCGATGTCGCCGGCCCGGTTGCTGCTGGTGGGTTCCGCGGCCGGCCCGGTCGGCGGTTCGTAGCGGAAGACCCCGTCCTCGCCCTTGGTGCCGAGCATGCGGGCGAAGCCCTCCAGCGACTTGTTGAACTCGCTGGGGATCACCCACACCTTGTTGGCGTCGCCCTGGGCCATCTGCGGCAGGGTCTGCAGGTACTGGTAGGCCAGCAGTTCAGGCGTCGGCTTGCCCGCCTTGACCGCGGCGAACACCTTCTCGATCGCCTTGGCCTGGCCCTGCGCCTGCAGGTACCGGGCGGCCCGTTCGCCCTGCGCCCGCAGGATGCGGGACTGCCGCTCGCCCTCCGCGGCCAGGATCGAGGCCTGCTTGGCGCCCTCGGCCGACAGCACCGCAGCCTGCTTCTGACCCTCGGCCGTCTTGATCGACGACTCCCGCTGACCCTCGGCGTTCAGGATCATGGCCCGCTTGTCGCGGTCGGCGCGCATCTGCTTCTCCATCGCCTCCTGGATGGAAGGAGGCGGGTCGATGGCCTTCAGCTCGACCCGGGCGACCCGGATGCCCCACTTGCCGGTGGCCTCGTCGAGGACGCCGCGGAGCTGGCCGTTGATCGAGTCCCGGCTGGTCAGGGTCTGCTCGAGGTTCATGCCGCCGACCACGTTCCGCAGTGTGGTGGTGGTCAACTGCTCGACCGCGACGATGTAGTTGGCGATTTCGTAGACGGCCGACTTCGGGTCGGTCACCTGGAAGTAGACGACGGTGTCGATCGACACCGTCAGGTTGTCCTCGGTGATGACCGGCTGCGGCGGGAAGGACACGACCTGCTCGCGCAGGTCGATACGGGCGCGGATGCGGTCGATGAACGGCATCAACAGGATCAGGCCGGCATTACCGGTCTTGTTGTAGCGGCCCAGGCGTTCGATGACCGCGGCCTGCGCCTGCGGGATCACCTTCACCGAGCGCACGATCGTGAGCACCACCAAAATGGCGACGACCGCCGCGATGATCAGACCGACGTCCATGTGCGAACCCCCCTCACAACACCACCGCGGTCGCTCCGCGGATCTCCACGACAGTCACAGCAGTACCCGGAGGCAGCGGTCGTTGACCGTGCATTCCGACGGCCGACCAGATCTCGCCGCCGATCTTGACCTGGCCGCCGTCGACGTCGACCGTCTCGACGACGGTGGCGGTCGATCCGATGACGGCGTCGATGCCCGACCGGATGGCCGAGGGCTGATAGAACCGACTGAGCAGCCAGGGGCGCAGACCGAGCACCAGGCCCACCGACGTCAGGGCGAAGACCACCAGCTGCAGCCAGAGCAGCTCCGGGAACAGCAGGGACGTCCCGGCCGCGGCCAATGCGCCGCCGCCGAGCATGAGCAGCACGAACTCCGCGCCCAGAACCTCGGCGACCGACAGGACGACCGCTCCTGCGAACCAGATCCACGCCGACATGACTTCATCGTGCCATGACACCCGGACGGGTGACCGATTCGTGACCTGGCCGGCCGGACGTTCGCTCCGGCGGCCGACAGTTACTTTCTGTGTTCAGTATGTTGCTCCGAGTACTTAGCATGAGCTCATGACATCCGACGAGGCGGCGCGAGCGGCGTCGGCCCGTCGGTATGTCGCCCGATCCGACGGGCGCCTGACCGTTCGGCTGGAGAAGGTGCTGGCCCTGATCGGACGGGCGCTCGACTTCCCCGGGGTGCGCATCACCGTCCTGGACGAACACCTGCAACACACCATCGGAGTGGTCGGACCCGCGCTGTCCCGTTCGCTGCCGCGCGACTCCGCGATTTGCGACGAGGTGGTGCGCACCGGGAGCCCCCTGGGCGTTCCCGACGCCGTCACCGACCCGCGGTTCGCCGACCTCCCCGAAGTTCTGGCCGGCCTGACCGGGTCCTACCTCGGGGTCCCGTTGCACGGCCGCGAGTCGCTGGTCATCGGCGCGGTGTGCGTCACCGACCCCCAGGCCCGCCGCCTGGACGACGAGCAGGTCCGGCGCATGCAGACCTTCGCCACCGTGGTCGAACGGGTCCTCGAGATCCAGCGGCGAGCCGTCGAGCAGTCCGATCAGCCGGTCGATCCCGCCGACCCCACCCCACGGGTGGCCCTCGGACCGGACGCACCCCGACTGCTCCGGGCCGCCATCGACGCCCACCGCATCGAACCCGCGTACAAGCCGGTGGTCGACCTGGCGACCGAGCGGCTGCGGGGCTTCGAGGTGACCCCCCGGTGGAGCCCGCCGGGGCGGCCGACGGACGACGCCCGCTGGCTGGTCCCCGGGGCGCGGGACACCGACCTGCTGCTGGCGCTGGATTACGCGACGCTGGCGGCGGCGCTGCCCGACCTGGCCCGTTGGACGACGACCCGACCCCGCCTGACGGTCACCGCGCCGATGTCGGCCCGGCTCCTCGCCGACGACCGGGCGCCGGACCGGCTCACCGCGATGACGGCCGCCGCCGGCGTCGACCCGCTCGACGTCGATCTGCTGCTGACCGAGTCCGCCCAGTGGTCGCCGACCAGCGCCGCCGCGATCGCGAACGCCACCGCGCTCCGCGATCTCGGTTTCGGTCTGCACCTGCAGGACTACGGAAGCGGCTGGACCGCGCTCGACCAGCTGCTCTGGTTGCCGGCCGACGCCGTCAAGATCGATGCCTCGCTCACCGCCGCCCTCGGCACCCGGGTGGGCGACGCGCTGGCCGGCGGCATCATCGCTCTGGCCAGGGCCATGGGGATGCGGGTGGTGGTCGGCGGTTTGTCCTCCCCGGCCGCCGCCGACACGGCGCGGACACTGGGCGCCCGGGACGGGCTGGGCGACCTGTGGTGCCCAGCCGTGCCGACGTCGGTGGCCGACGCTCTGGTCGCGAACGGCGTCGAACCGGCGTGGTCGGACCATCGGGTGGAACGCTGATCAGCGGGCCGCGGTGACGAAATCGATCAGCTGCTCCATGGCGGTGATGACCGGCGTGTCGAGATCGCGGTAGGTACGGACGGCTCCGTTGACCCGACCCCACATCGTGCGGGTGTCCGGGACCCCGAGCGCCCGGCAGACCCCGGTCTTCCAGTCCACCCCTCGGGGCACCTCGGGCCAGGCGCGGATGCCGACCGCCGACGGGCGGACCGCCTGCCAGATGTCGATGAACGGGTGCCCGGTGACCAGCAGGCTGTCCGGCGCGGACCGTTCCACCCGGGCCGTCACCTCCCGGGTGATCCGGTCCTCCTTGCTGCCCGGCACCAGGTGGTCGACCAGCACGCCCAGTCGCCGATCCGGGCGCGGGGCGAACTCCGCCACCGCGGCGGCGAGATGGTCGAGACCGTCGAGCGGTTCGACGACGATGCCCTCGACCCGCAGGTCGTGACCCCACACCCGCTCCACCAGGGCCGCGTCGTGCACCCCCTCCACCCAGATCCGGGACGCCTGGGCGGTCCGCGCGCGCACCCCGGCGACCTGCCGGGAACCCGACGCCGAACGCGCCGGGCCGGTAGGGGCGGCCGCCGGGCGGACGAGGGTGGTCGGCCGCCCGTCCACCAGGAACGCCCCTGGTTCCAGCGGGAACATGCGACGGTTGCCCCGCCGGTCCTCCAGGGTCACGGCGGAGGACGTCACGGCGACGACCGCGCCGCAGAACCCGCTCAACGGATCCTCGGCGACGACGTCCGCCGTCGCCGGGACGACCTGCGGTTCCGGACGTCGCGGACCGCGCCCCGGCCCCCGGTCGGCGAGGACATCGCGGCCGTACCGGTCGGCAGGACGGGCCGTCGGGCGGTCGGTGGGAGGGCGATGGTCGGGCACGACTGGGCACGCTACCGGCCGGCCGCTCCGGTGCCCCGGACGCCACGATGGTCGCGAGGCGAGGGCCCCTCGGCTCTGACGTACGGTGTCGCCATGTCCGTCGAGCCACCCGGTCCGGTCGCCGCCGGCACCGTGCGTGCCGCGACCACCCTGACGCTGTGGGCCGCGGCCTGGCAGGGCGGGGCCAGCGCCGACGACGTCCTTGATGCGATCGACGATCCGGACCACCGCGCCGGCGCCCGGGCGGCCACGGCCACGGTCGCGGAGATCACCGGGTTGCCGGGTCCCGGGTCGGCGAGTGCCGGTACCGCAGCGCTGCTGCCGCTGCTGCGCTCTGGTGGGGCCCCCGAGTTGCTGCTCCCCCGCCCCGGCGACCTGCGCGGTCTGCCCCCGGGCGGGGCGGCGGCGGTGGCCGGACTGGACAGCGGCGCCGCGGTCCGGCTGCCCGACAGTGGGCTCCTGCTCATCCCCGGTGCCGGGCAGTGGCGGATCTTCGACGGACCGACCGGACACGGACCGGCCGCCGGCGGAACGACACCGCTGGACATCCCGGTGGCCCACGACGTCCTCGACGAGGCGATGACGCGGGCGACCCGGCTGCTGACCGCTCTGGACGTCGCGCGGGGGTCGGACCAGGCCCGTGAACAGGTCCGCCGGATCATGCTGCTCGAGGCTGTCCACACCCCGCCGGGGACGCCGTCGGCGGCGAGCAACCTGCTGGCCACCAGCATCTCCCTGCATGCCCTGCTGACCGTGGCCGCCGGTCAGGAGACCGCCGCGGTGACCAGCGGTCAGGTCGCCCGGGTCGACGACGCCCTGCGGCCGTTGGTCGACGCCGTCGCGCAGGCCCGACGGGCCGCCGTGGCCACCGCGGTGAGGGCGCTGACGCGGACCGACGGCCGTGCGATGCCCCGGCGTTCGGTTCCTCGGCGGTGAACGTCACTCCCGAACGGCCGATGGGGGCGGCCCGACCGCACCTGGCCGCGCGGGTCTCCGACGGTCTGAACCGGCTCACGGGTGCGGTGCTGCGCCGGCTGCAGTGGCACCCGACAGTGCTGGCTTACCCGGGGTACGGGCAGTCGGATCCGCAGGGATGGGCCCGGGTGCTCGGCCGCGTGCTGTGGGCCCCGCCGTCCCGGCGCGCCGACGACGACACCGATCTGCGCGGGTGGCGCCGGTTCCTGACCTGCCCGGTGCCCGACGTCCCGGTGCAGGTGTGGTGGCCCGGGGCGGAGAGCGCCCTCACCGTGCGCTCCGGCCGCGGCGGCTACGTCGACGCGGTGCTGCCGGCGACGCTGCCGGCGGGCCGCCACCCGATCACCCTGACGGTGCCCCGCTCGCCCCGGCCGGCCACCCATCCCGATGCGCCGACCCCGCCGGACGGCGGCCGCGCGACCACCGAGGTCACGATCGCCGACCGCCGTCCGCAGATCGGGCTGCTCAGCGACATCGACGACACCGTCCTGATCACGCATCTGCCCCGCCCGCTGCTCGCGCTGTGGAACACGTTCGTGCTGCGGGAATCCGCCCGGGTCGCCGTGCCCGGCATGGATCGCCTGCAGGCCGCCGTGGCCGCCGCGGGCGGTGAGCCCGCACTGGTGGTCTACCTGTCGACCGGTCCGTGGAACGTCGTCCCGGCGCTGTCCTCGTTCCTGCGCCGGCACCGGCTCCGGCCGGGTCCGATGCTGATGACCGACTGGGGTCCGACCAACACCGGGTGGTTCCGATCCGGCCGGGAGCACAAGGCGACCGCGCTGCGCCGGCTGGCCCGTGAGCTGCCCCAGGTGCGGTGGCTGCTGGTCGGGGACGACGGGCAGCACGATCCCGCGCTGTATGCCGACTTCGCCGACGAGCACCCCGATCACGTCGCCGCGGTGGCCGTCCGCCGGCTGAGCAAGGTCGAGCAGGTGCTGGCCGGGCATCCCGAGCGGGCCGGTTCCCGGCGGGGCACCGCCCCACCCGCTGGATCGACGGTCGCCCCGGCTGCGGTGCCCTGGGTCACGGCAGCAGACGGCAACGGTCTGCTGGATTCCCTTCGGCGCGGCGGCATCCTGCCGGCCGCTCCGGCCGCCGCCCTGCCCCGCCAGCCGGCTCGCGAAAACCGTCACTTCGAGTAACTTTCCAGGCGCAATCAGTCACTAAGCTGACCGCATGTCGGAACCGGAGGACACGGCCCTCGCCCGCGCCGCCTCGGCGCGCCAGTACCTCTTCGAGGACGATGCGCTGCCCCGGCGCCTCGAGAAGACCCTGGCCCTCATCGCCCGGGCCATGGAGTTTCCGACCGTCCGCATCAACATCCTGGACGCCGACACACAGCACACGATCGGTCTGGTCGGGGCGGGGCCGGTACCGTCCATCCCCCGGTCCGTGGCCTTCTGCGACACCGTGGTCGAGACCGGCGGCCCGGTCGAGGTCCCCGACGCCGTCAACGACCCGTATTACTCGGACTTCCCCGACGTCGTGTCCGGGAGCATCGGTGCCTATCTCGGCGTGCCGCTCCGTGGGCGGGAGAACGACGTCATCGGCGCGGTCTGCGTCACCGACGTCCAGGCGCGGGAGGTCGAACCCCATCACGTGGCCCGGCTGACCGACTTCGCGGTCGTCGTCGAGCGGGTGCTGGAGGTCATGCGGCGGATGCGGGAGCAGTCCCGCGGGCCGAGCTCCGTCACCGCCGGGTCCCGGGCGAGCCGCCTGGGCGCCGATGCGCTCGACCGACTGGCCGCGGCGGTCCGCGACGACCTGATCGAACCGCACTACCAGCCGGTCGTCGACCTGCAATCGGACCGGGTGCGCGCCTACGAGGTGGTGTCCCGTTGGGTCCCCCCGGGTCGGCCCGTCGACGACGCCCGCTGGCTGGTGCCGGCCGCCCGGGACACCGACGTGCTCGTCGATCTGGACCTCGCCGTCCTCCGGCGGGCGATGGTCGACCTCACACGTTGGCACCGCACATGGCCCCGTCTGCAACTGACGGTGCCGCTGTCGGCCCGGGTGCTCGCCCGCCCGGACTGCCTGTCGCTGTTCGAGGAGGTGGTCGAGGCGGCCGGCATCTCGCCGATCTACCTCAACCTGCTGCTCACCGAGTCGTACCAGTGGAGCCCGACCGCGACGAATGCCATCAACGCGGCGACCGACCTGCGCGACCTGGGATTCGGCATCCTGCTGCAGGACTACGGCACCGGCTGGACGGCGCTGGACCAGCTGCTGTGGCTCCCCGTCGACGGGGTCAAGATCGACGCCTCACTGACCGCCGCCCTCGGGACACCGGTGGGCGATGCCCTCGCGAGCGGCGTCATCGACCTCGCCCGGGCCATGGAACTCCGCACGACCGTAGGCGGGGTGCGGTCCGCGCGGACCGCGGAACTGGCCCGGACGATGGGCGCGGACTACGCCCAGGGGTCGTTCTGGGCCCGTCCGGTTCCCGCGTCGGAGATCGACCGGTTCGTGATCGAGCGGGCCATCGGCGACACCGGTGAGCCGGACGCCCGCCCACTGGCCGCCGCCGCCCTCGGGAGTCGAGGCGAGGGGTGACCGACCACCGGCGGTGATGCCGGCCGGCCGATCACCCCGCGGCGATCAGCCGCCGGCCACTTCCTTGGTCCCGAAGCCGAGGGCGTGGAACCCGCCGTCGACCATGACCATGGATCCGCTGGTCGCCGGGAAGAGATCGGACAGCAGGGCGACGGCCGCCCGGGCGACCGGCGTCGGGTCGGAGGTGTCCCAGCCCAGCGGCGCCCGGCTCGTCCAGCCGTTCTCCAGGTCGGCGAACCCGGGAATCGACTTGGCGGCCATCGTCCGGATCGGGCCGGCCGAGACCAGGTTGACCCGGATGCCCTTCGGTCCGAGATCGCGCGCGAGATAACGGGTCACGGATTCCAGGGCGGCCTTGGCCACGCCCATCCAGTCGTACGCCGGCCAGGCCTGGCGGGCGTCGAAGTCCAGGCCCACGATGCTGCCGCCGGAGGTCATCAACGGGAGCGACGCGACGGCCAGCGACTTCATGGAGTACGCCGAGGTGTGGACCGTCGTGGCGACGTCCTCCCAGGGGCAGTCCAGGAAGTCACCGCCGAGCGCGGACGCGGGGGCGAAACCGATGGAGTGCAGGACGCCGTCCAGCCGCGGAGCGAACGGGGCGACCCGGTCGGCCAGCGAGTCGAGCTGGGACTTGTCGGTGACGTCGAGCTCGACGACCGGGGCCTCCTGCGGCAGGCGCTTGGCGATCCGCTCCACCAGGGACAACCGGCCGTAACCGGTCAGCACCACCGAGGCGCCCTGCTCCTGGGCCAGCCGGGCGGTGTGGAAGGCCATCGAGGCCTCGGTGATCACACCGGTGATCAGCAGGTTCTTACCGGCCAGCAGCCCGCTGCCGAGCGATGACGTCATGTGGGGTGTTCTCCTTGACTGGGTTCTGGGAAGGTCGGGTCCGCGGTGCGCCGGCTCGCCGGGAACGCGGGGAGGGCGAGGGTCAGTGGCCCATGCCGAGGCCACCGTCGACCGGCAGCACGGCCCCGGTGATGTAGCCGGCACCGTCGGAGGCCAGGAACACCGCGGCGGCCGCGATGTCGGCGGTGTCGCCGTACCGGCCGGCGGGCACCTGCTTGCGGATCTCGTCGCGCCGGGCGTCCGGCAGCGCCCGGGTCATGTCGGTGTCGATGAACCCCGGGGCGATCACGTTCGCGGTGATGTTGCGGGAGCCCAGTTCCCGGGCGATGGACCGGGCCAGACCGACCAGACCGGCCTTGGACGACGAGTAGTTCGCCTGTCCCGCCCCGCCCGACAGGCCGACCACCGACGAGATGAAGATCATCCGCCCCCACCGCTTGCGCAGCATGCCGGAGGCGGCTCGCTTGGCGACCCGGTAGGAACCGGTGAGGTTCGCGTCCAGGACCCGGGTGAAGGTGTCCTCGTTCATCCGCAGCAGCAGCGTGTCGTCGGTGATGCCGGCGTTGGAGACCAGCACCTCGACCGGTCCCTGCTTCTCCTCGACCTCCTTGAAGGCCGCGTCGACGCTGGCCGGGTCGGTGACGTCGCAGATGACCCCGGACAGTCCCGCGGGCGGCTCCCCGGACCGGTGCGTCACGGTCACCCGGTGGCCGGCCGCGGCCATGGCCTGGGCGATGGCCAGACCGATGCCTCGATTGCCGCCGGTGACGAGAACGGAGCGTCCGGTCGGGGTCTCGGCCGATGACACGTTGATTCCTCCTATGGGTGCCGCGAATGCCCAGCGACAAGTCAAGTAACCGGGCCGCGACGACCCTACCGGCCAGCCGGTCGCGCGGCCGGACGTGCCGCGGCCCGGTGCCGACTCAGGGGATCCGCTGGACGATCACCAGACCGGCCGCGGCCCCCAGCAGCACCAGCACCGTGCCGGCGATCAGCCACGGGCGGGACACGTCCTGCTGCTTGGTCTCGTACCCGATCTGCTCACCCAGCTGGCTGTAGACGGACTTGAGTTCCTCGCTGGTCGCGGCGGTGTGGAAGTCACCGCCGGAGATCTGCGCGATCTGCTGCATCGCCTCGGTGTCCAGCGGGACGTCGACCTGTTCGCCCTCCACCGTGATGTACCCGTGGTCGGTGCCGAACGCGATCACCGACACCGGGACCTTGGCCTGGGCGGCCCGCTCCGCGGCGTCCTGCTCGGTACGGCCGACCGTCCGCTTGCCGTCGGTCATCAGCACGATGCGGGCCGGCACGCCGGCGCCCCCGGCGTCGTCCTGGCTGACCGGGGCGACGGTCTTCGCGAACGCCTCAATGGTCTGCAGGCTGGAGATGACCGCCTCGCCGGTGGCCGTCCGCTGGTCCAGCGTCAGGCTGTCGATCGCCTGCTTGGCCGCCGCGCGGTCGGTGGTCGGCGGCACCAGCACGGTGGCGATGCCCGCGAAGGACACGACACCGAGGTTCACCCCCGGGGTCAGGTCGTCGACGAACTGCTTGGCCGCCTCCTTGGCCGCGTCCAGCCGGTTCGGGGCCACGTCGGTGGCCTCCATGGACAGCGAGACGTCGATCGCCAGCATCACCGTCGCCCGGTTACGCGGCTCGCGGGCCTCGGCCGTCGGACCGGCCACCGCCACGGTCAACCCGATCAGCCCGACCAGTAGCAGCGCGGGCGGCAGGTGCCGCCAGCGGCCGGGCCGCTTCGGCGCGACCCGGTCGAGCAGATCCAGGTTGGCGAACCGCAACGTGTGCCGTCGGGTCCGGCGCTGGGCCAGGACGTACCCGACGGCCAGCGCGACGACGAGCGCGGCGCCGGCCAACCACCAGGGGTGCGCGAAGCTCATCGCGCCACCCCCATACCGCCCACCGCCGAATCGGCCGGGGTGGCCCGAACCGTCTGCGGCACACCACGTTTGCGGGCCACGACGAACCGGACCACGTCGGCGATCCAGTCCCGGTCGGTGCGCAGCACCAGGTGCCCGGCCCCACAGCGGCGCAGCGCCGCGGCCACCGCGTCACGGTGCTCCTGGGCGGCCGCGGCGAAGTCGGCCCGCAACCGCGGGGTGGTGGACACCTGGCGGGTCCGGCCGGTCTCCGGGTCGATCAGGGTGACGCCGCCGACCGCCGGGAGTTCGACGTCCCGCGGGTCCAGCACCTCCACGGCGAGCAGCTCGTGCCGCCCGCCGATGGCGCGCAGCGAACGTTCCCAGTCCAACGGTCCGATGAAGTCCGACAGCACCACGGCCAGCCCGCGCCGCCGGGGCGGGCGGCGCAGCGACTCCACCGCCGCGGCCAGATCCGGTCGGGCCTCGGCACCGACGGGACCGGCGGCCGCCCGGGGAGTCAGGGCCAGCGTCCGCAACAGGTGGGTCAGGTGGGCGCGACCGCCCCGGGCCGGGACCCGGACGATGCCATCCCCGGTGGCGACGACCGCGCCGATCCGGTTGCCCCCGCCACGCGTCAGGTGCCCGATGGCCGCGGTGGCCGCGACCACCAGGTCCCGTTTCTCGCAACCGGTGGTCCCGAAATCCAGCGACGCCGACAGGTCGGCGACCACCCACGTCTCCAGTTCCCGGTCGGCCACGGACTGCCGGATGTGCGCCTGCGTCGTCCGGGCCGTCACCGACCAGTCCATCCGCCGCACGTCGTCCCCGGCGTCGTACGGCCGGGCCTCCCCCGGTTCGGTCCCCGGCCCGGGAACCAGGCCCAGGTGGTTGCCCTGCAGCAACCCGTCGAGCCGACGCCGCACCGTCAGCTCCAGCGTCCGCAACGCAGCCTGCACCTGAGCGGGGTCGGCGGTGCCGGGGACGTGCGCCGGCGTGGTCACGCGGCGCTCGCTCCCGGGTACGGGCTGACCTGCGGCAACGGCACCGCCTGCAGCAGGCGGGCCAGCACGGTCTCGACGGCGACACCGTCGGCCAGCGCGTCGTAGGACAACACCAGCCGGTGCCGGAGCACGTCGCCGGCGACGTCCAGCACGTCCTGGGGGACGACGAAGTCCCGGCCGCGGACCAGCGCCAGGGCCCGGGAGGCGGCGATCATGCCGAGCGAGGCCCGCGGCGAGGCCCCGTACGCCAGCCAGCCGGCGACGTCGTCCAGGCCGTGCTCCCGCGGGGCGCGGCTGGCGAAGACCAGGCGCACGACGTAGTCGACCAGGGCGTGGTGCACGAAGACGTTGGCCGCCACCTGCTGCAGGCGGACCAGTTCGGCCAGTGGCAGGACCTGCTGGGCGACGGGCGGCGCGACGCCCATCCGGTACACGATCTCCCGTTCCTCCTCCGGCTGCGGGTAGTCGACCAGCAGCTTGAACAGGAAACGGTCCCGCTGCGCCTCGGGCAACGGGTAGACCCCCTCGTTCTCGATGGGGTTCTGGGTGGCCAGCACCAGGAAGGGTTCGGGCATCGGGAAGGTCTGGCCGCCGATCGAGACGTGCCGCTCGGCCATCACCTCCAGCAGCGCCGACTGCACCTTGGCCGGCGCCCGGTTGATCTCGTCGGTCAGCACGAAATTGGCGCGGACCGGGCCGATCTCGATGTCGAACTGTTCACGGCCGGCCCGGTAGATCCGGGTGCCGAGGAGGTCGGAGGGCACCAGGTCGGGGGTGAACTGGATGCGATTGAAGCTGCCGCCCACCACCCGGGCGAAGGTCTCGACCGCCAGCGTCTTGGCGACCCCCGGGACCCCTTCGATCAGCAGGTGCCCCTTGGCCAGCAGGCCGACCAGCATCCGCTCCACCAGCCGGTCCTGGCCGACGATGACCCGCTTGACCTCGAACACCGTGCGTTCCAGCAGTTGGGCGTCCGACATTGACGGACCGTCGGCTCCGGGCTGCGCGGTTGGTCCTGCGGTCGACTGGGTGGTCACCGGTCTGTTCTCCCCACTTCGGTGTGCACGGTCAGGTCCGAGCGCGACGCCATGACGCGGCGGGTTCCCCCGACTCATTGTGCCGACGAGCGGCGCCGGCCCGCGCAGCTGCACCTCCGCGGCGGCGCAGGTTCACCCCGCCGGCCACCAACGGTCACGGTCGTCGGGGGTGTCGACGTCGGCCCACTCGTCGTCCCGGCCGGGTACCTCGACGACCGGGACCCCGTCGTACAGCGACCGCAGCGGCCGGCCGTGCCCGCCGTCCGGGAGCACGTCGATCGCCCGGCGCAGCGCACCCGCACGCCAGGCCGCGAGCAGCAGTTGTCGCCGACCGGTGTCGTCGACCAGGACGGCGGCTCCCGCGCCCGGCTCGTCCGTCAGCGCCCGGACCAGTCGACCGACGGTGGCGGCCGTGAGGCGGGGCAGATCGGCGGCCAGCAGCACCACCGGCCCATCGGTCCCCGACGGCGCACCGACGCGGGTCAGGGCCGCGACGCCGGCGGCCACCGCGGCGGCCGGACCTCCGCCCGGCGGGTCCTCACGGACCGCGACCACACCGTCCGGCACGGGCCGCGGTGGGCCGACGACGACCACTGCGGTGGCCAGCACGTCGTCGCGGGCCGGTCGGACGGCCCCGAGCGCGACGTCCAGCAGGGTCGTCCCGGCGCGGGACAGCCCGGGCTTGTCCAGACCACCGAGCCGGCGTCCGCCCCCGCCGGCCACCACGATCGCCGCGACCGGGACGGAACGCGACGCAGCGCCGGGATCAGCCACCCGGGCGACTCGCGCCGATGTAGCCGTCCCAGTACATCGACGAGATCCGCACGTAGGAGCCGGAGTTCGGCGCCTCGATGATCTGGTTGTCGCCCAGGTAGATGGCGACGTGGTGGATGGTGCCGGGGTCGGACGTGTTGTACGCCCAGAAGACCAGGTCGCCAGGTTGCAGGTCCCCCCGCGACACCTTCGGCTGCCCCTGGTACTGGTAGCCGGAATAGTGCGGGAGGTACACACCGACCTGGGCCCAGGCGTACAGCGCGAGACCCGAGCAGTCGAACCCGACCTTGTTGTAGTCGCCGTAGCGGTCGGCCACGCCGCCGTCGCGGATCCCGAGGGTCGGACCGTCGGAATCGCCGCCGCCCCAGGCGTACTGCGTGCCCAGCCACCGCTTGGCCGCGGCGACGACGGTCTGCCCCTGTGAGGAGGAGCTGGCGGCGGACACGGTCGCCGTGCGGGTACTGCCGGACGAACCGGAGCTCGAACCGGAACCGGAACCCGACCCCGAACCTGTCGTGGAACCCGACCCCGAACCGGCGGTCGACCCGGAATCGGCCCCTCCGTCGCAGGCCACGCCGTTGCCGTTGGGGTCCAGTTCGGCGCGGTAGCCAGGCTCCCCCTTGTTGATCGGGGCGGCGCCGGCGTCCCGCGCGGCATTGCAATCCGCGTAGTAGGTGCCCGAGCTGGTCGGCTGCGCTCGCCGGGCGTTCTCGATCGTGGCGGCCTGTCGGGCGGCGGCCTGCTGAGCGGCGGCCTGTTGGGCGGCAGCCTGTTGGGCGGCAGCAGCAGCGGCGTCCGCAGCGGCCTGCTGAGCAGCGGCCTGCCGGGCGGCCTCGGCGGCGGCCGCCTGCCGGGCAGCCTCTTCCGCGGCCAGCCGGGCGGCTTCCTCGGCCGCCTTGCGGGCGGCCTCTTCCTCCGCGGCCTTCTGCGCCAACCACTGGTTGTACTGGTCGCGCTGGTTCTGCAGCCCCTGCGCGTTGGCCAGCGCCTGCTGATACGCCGTCTGCTGGGCGGTGAGCTGGGACTGCAACCGTCCGAGCTGGTCCTGGCCGGCCGACAGGGCGGCGGTCGCCGCCTGCTGGGCCTGGTCGGCGGTCTGCTTGGCCGCGTCCGCCCGCCCCTGCGCGGCGGTGGCCGCGTCGAGGGCGGCGCGCGCCGCGGAGTCCGAGTTGGTCTTCTGGTTGCGGCTGACCTCGAGCCGGTTGATCGCGTTGAGCTGGCTGGCCGACACCTGATCCAGTAGTTCCCGGCGCTGCAGGATCTCGGTCGGGCTCCCGGCGTCGAGCAGCGCCCCGACCGAACCGACCACCGATCCCTGCCGGAACGACGCGGCCGCGAACTGCTTGGCCTTGGCCTTGGCGTCGTCGACGGCGGTCGCGGCGGCCTGGGCGTCCTGCTGGGCCTGGGCGGCGGCCGCGCTGGCCTGCGCCGCGTCGGCCTGCGCGACCTGCAGGTCGACGGCGGCCTTGTTGGCCAGCTCGGCCTTCAGCTCCATGTCCTGCTGCAGCCGCTGGATGTCGGCCTCGGTGCGGGTGACCTGACCGCCCAGCCGCCCGACCTCGGCGGCCTGGGCGGCCGCGTCGTCCTGACTCTGCTGGATCTGGTCGTCCGACGGGTTGTCCGGCGGCGGCGGGACGGCACCGGCCGGGGACACGGCGCCGGTGAACAGGACGGCGGCGAGCATCACCCCGGTCGCCGCACGGCGAAGACCCCTGGTGGTCACGTGTGTCGTTCCCCTCTTCCGGACGCCGGGCGAACCCGGGGCCGCTGATCGATCGGGACGGTCGCACCCCCTCCCCCCGGAGGTGGGCGCTCGGCCTTCCGAACGGACCCGCGCGTGCTCGCCACCGTGCGGTGTCACCACGACACGCAGCCGCACCATGCCACTCGTGTCCCACTGTTGACCAGGGGCCACGCACGGCACACCTGTCACACTATGGACATAACGGACGACGCTGAGTGATTTTCATACTTTTGCGCGACGTCGGACGTTTGTTCTCACCCAGAGTGGGCGCGGGCCCGGGTGCTGAGGCGACACACTGGGCCGATGATCGATGGCTCCCGCCCGACCGATCCCCTCCCCATCGTTCGTTCCGGTCCACCCGGCCCCTGGGGACCCGCCGCCACTGCCCCAGCACCGCGGCGCACGGCGCGCACCGGCGTGCTCCTGGGCCTACCGGGCCTGATCCTGATCCTCGTCGGCGCCTTCCTGCCCTGGTTGATCTCGGGCACGGTACGGCGGTCCAGCTTCGCCGTCGCCGGGGTGGCCGACCGCCTGGGTGTCGCGGACGGACTGGGCGGCACCCTCGTCGCCGCCTGGCCCGCCATCTGTGCCAGCTTCGTCCTCCCGGTCCTCGTCGCGGCCTTCCGGTGCTGGCGGACCGCGGGTTTCCTGGCCGTCCTCCTGGGACTGCTGGCCGGCGGGCTGGCGGGGACCGCCCTGTGGTTCGGACTCGCGGGCTCGGCGTCCGTGGTCCGACTCGACCTGACCGGACCGTCGGTAATGCTGACCGGCGCCCTGCTGTTCATCGCCGGTGGCATCGCCCTGCTGCGCTCCCACCCGCTGCGCTGACCCACCCGACCGGTGGCGCCCCCGGGTCGCCCGTTCGAGATCGCCCGACCGTGGACGAAGGCGGCAACGTCCCGCGCGTCCCCTCCGTCACAATGGGAAACAGGAGGGGATCACCGGAGAGCGGCCTGAACGACGGGGCCCACCTTCGGGGGTCACTGTGGGTCGATCGTGAGATTGCGGTACGAAACGTCGGCCTCGCCGCTCCTGTCGCCACCGCCGGCAACCACCCGGCGGCCGTACCACCCGGGCACCGGTTGACGACCGTTGCGGTGCCGACCGCCCCATCCGGGCGTTCTCGACCGAAGGGACAGCATTCGATGACTGATCACGGCGGATCCACGGGACCGGAAGGCTGGCGCCCGAGCGGCCAGCAGCCGGGTTCTCCGGGGTCGGGCCCGTCCGGCTGGGCGCCCCAGGGCGGCCAGGGATCCGGTCCGCAGAATTCCGGACCCCAGGGCTGGGGCCCGCAGGGCGCCCAGCCGGGTTCCTACGGACAGCCCGGTCAGGGTGGTCAGCCGGGTCAGGGCGGTCAGTACGGCCAACCCGGTCAATACGGCCAGCCCGGCCAGGGTGGTCAGTACGGCCAGCCCGGACAGGGCGGTCAGTACGGCCAACCCGGTCAGTACGGCCAGCCCGGCCCGGGCGATCAGTACGGCCAGTACGGCCAGCCGAACACCCAGCAGTTCCCGCCGCAGCAGTTCGGTGGTGGCGCCCCAGCCGAGCCGAAGAAGAGCAAGGGCCTGCTCATCACCGCGATCGTCGCGGTGGTCGCCCTGCTGATCGGCGGCGGGGTCTGGTACTTCGCATCCCGTAACAACGGACCCGGCGTGCAGACCGCGGCCTCCGGCCAGGCCAGCCCACAGGACGCGGTCAACGCGCTGTTCACCTCGCTGGGGAACTCCGATCCGATCGGGCTGGCCGACCAGCTCGACCCGGCCGAGGCCAAGCTGTTCACCGACCTGAACTACGACATCATCGGCGAGCTCAAGCGGCTCGAGGTGCTGAGCCCGCAGGCCTCCGCGGACTCGATGACCGGCACCAAGATCTCGATCGAGGGCCTGACCTTCGACGGCACGGACGATCAGATCACCGACTCGATCCGCGTGGTCAAGCTCACCGGCGGCAAGATCACCGTGCAGAGCGACCCCAGCCAGATCCCGCTGAGCGACAAGATCAAGGACGCCTTCGGCAAGGAGATCAGCCA
Source organism: Nakamurella flava (assembly GCF_005298075.1). Lineage (NCBI taxonomy): Bacteria > Bacillati > Actinomycetota > Actinomycetes > Nakamurellales > Nakamurellaceae > Nakamurella > Nakamurella flava. The sequence continues at coordinate 722,453 of NZ_SZZH01000001.1, read as the reverse complement.
GGCCCAGCCGAAGTCCGAGACCGTGGACATCGCCCAGGAAGTCGCCAAGCGGGACGGTAAGCCGATTCGCGTCGCCACCGTCAACCGCGGCGGCCAGTGGTACGTGAGCCTCTTCTACTCGATCGCCGACAACGCGGTCCAGGAGGCCGGTCTGCCCAACCCGACCGCGGCCGACCGGATCGCCCCGCAGGGCTCCGGCAGCCCCGAGGACGCAGTGAACAAGCTGTTCGACGCAGCCGCCAAGCAGGACATCGCCGGCGTCATCGCGGTGACCGCTCCGGACGAGATGGGTGCGCTGCACGACTACGGCCAGCTGATCGTGGATCAGGCCAGCAGCGAGCTCGGCAGCTCCGGCGACGTCCCGTTCACGGTCGACGACGTCAAGTGGACCACCAGCGACGTCACCGGCGGCACCAAGGTGTCCCTGGAGTCCATCACCATCACCGCCGAGGGTCAGACCGTGTCGATGACCCGGGACGTGGCCAACAACGCGGTCACCCTGAACGTCCCCGGCCAGGCGGCCATCACCATCGACCAGTCCAACCTCGACACCTACCTGTCCGAGGCGATCGGCGAGGATCTGCCGCCGCAGCTGAGCGATCTGGCCAAGCGCGAGCTGCCGCAACTGCTCAACCTGGGCATCGTCACCACCCAGGTGGACGGCCAGTGGTACGTCTCGCCGGTCCGGTCGTTCTCCGACATCTTCGTTTCCATCCTCAAGGGTATGGAGCCGGAGGATGTCGACTACCTGATCTCCCTGGCCCAGGGTCGCTAGATCCGGGCGCTGTCACTGCATCGCCCGAGCGGGGCCGGTCCTGTCGGACCGGCCCCGTTCGGCGTCTCCGGCCGGTGCAACTGCCAAATATGACGGGCGTACTGTAAAAAGGAGTGGACCCGGGCGCACCGCCCCGGGGCCCGGGGAGAACAATGTCCCCGTAGGCCCCACCGCCACCCGGGCCGCCGTTCCGCCGCCGCAGTACTGACCTCGCACACGCTGCGAGAAGACTTCAGGAGGGTGCCGTGTCTGCCCCGAGCCAGAACAGCTTCGACGCCAGGACCGATCTCACGGTCGGAGACGAGACCTACGGGATCTTCAGGATCACCGGCGTACCGGGGCTGGAGAATGCCGATCGGCTCCCGTTCTCCCTCAAGGTGCTGCTGGAGAACCTGCTCCGCACCGAGGATGGCGCGAACATCACCGCCGACCACATCCGCGCGCTGGCCGACTGGGATCCCGAGGCCGAGCCGAACGTGGAGATCCAGTTCACCCCGGCCCGCGTGATCATGCAGGACTTCACCGGCGTGCCCTGTGTCGTCGACCTGGCCACCATGCGCGAGGCGATGGCCGAACTGGGCGGCGACCCGGACCGCATCAACCCGCTGGCCCCGGCCGAGCTGGTCATCGACCACTCCGTCATCGCCGACGTCTTCGGCAGTGCCGACGCCTTCGAGCGCAACGTCGAGCTGGAGTACGAGCGCAACCGTGAGCGCTACCAGTTCCTGCGGTGGGGCCAGACCGCGTTCGACGAGTTCAAGGTCGTCCCCCCGGGCACCGGCATCGTCCACCAGGTCAACATCGAGCACCTGGCCCGCACCGTGATGTCCCGGAACGGCCTGGCCTATCCCGACTCCTGCGTCGGCACCGACTCGCACACCACCATGGTCAACGGCCTGGGCGTGCTGGGCTGGGGCGTCGGCGGCATCGAGGCCGAGGCGGCCATGCTGGGCCAGCCCGTGTCGATGCTGATCCCGCGGGTGGTCGGCTTCAAGCTGACCGGCGAGATCCCGACCGGCGTCACCGCCACCGACGTCGTCCTGACGATCACCGAGATGCTGCGCAAGCACGGTGTGGTCAGCAAGTTCGTCGAGTTCTACGGCCAGGGCGTCAGCGAGGTGCCGCTGGCCAACCGGGCCACGATCGGCAACATGAGCCCCGAGTTCGGCTCCACCGCCGCCATCTTCCCGATCGACGACGAGACCATCGACTACCTCAAGCTGACCGGTCGCCCGGCCCAGCAGGTCGCCCTGGTCGAGGCGTACGCCAAGGCCCAGGGCCTGTGGCACGACCCGTCCACCGAGCCGGTGTTCTCCGAGTACCTCGAGCTGGACCTGTCGACGGTGGTGCCGTCGATCGCCGGCCCGAAGCGCCCGCAGGACCGCATCGAGCTGACCGACGCCAAGGGTTCGTTCCGCAAGGCCGTCCACGACTACGTCGTCAACGGCAACGCCGCCCCGGAGACCAAGCTGGACGAGGGCGTCGAGGAGACCTTCCCGGCCAGCGATCCGGTGTCGACGATGCCGTCGCACGCTGAGGAGGACGCCGACGAGCGCGTCGTCGCCGCGCTGCAGTCCGCCGCCACCGGCGCCAGCGGCCGGCCGAGCAAGCCGACGAAGGTGAGCTCGTCCGAGCTCGGCGAGTTCGAGCTCGACCACGGCGCCGTGGTGATCGCCGCCATCACCTCCTGCACCAACACCTCGAACCCGTCGGTGATGCTGGGCGCCGGGCTGCTGGCCCGCAACGCCGTCGAGAAGGGCCTGACGGTCAAGCCGTGGGTCAAGACCACGATGGCCCCGGGCTCGCAGGTCGTCACCGACTACTACGAGAAGGCCGGCCTCTGGCCGTACCTGGACAAGCTCGGCTACAACCTGGTCGGCTACGGCTGCACCACCTGCATCGGCAATTCCGGCCCGCTCCCGGACGACATCTCGGCCGCGGTCAACGAAGCCGATCTCACCGTCGTGTCGGTGCTGTCCGGCAACCGGAACTTCGAGGGTCGAATCAACCCGGACGTCAAGATGAACTACCTGGCCTCCCCGCCGCTGGTCATCGCGTACGCGCTGGCCGGGACGATGGACTTCGACTTCGACGAGCAGCCGCTGGGCCAGGACGCCGACGGCAACGACGTCTTCCTGAAGGACATCTGGCCGTCGCCGCAGGAGATCCAGGAGACCATCAACGGCGCCATCAACCAGGAGATGTTCGCGGCCTCCTACGCGGACGTCTTCGACGGTGGCGAGCGCTGGAAGTCGCTGCCCACGCCGACCGGCAAGATCTTCGAGTGGGACACCGACTCGACCTACGTCCGCAAGCCCCCGTATTTCGAGGGGATGCCGGCGCAGCCGGAGCCGGTCACCGACATCGCCGGGGCCCGGGTGTTGGCCAAGCTGGGTGACAGCGTGACCACCGACCACATCTCCCCCGCCGGGGCGATCAAGGCCGACACCCCGGCCGGCAAGTACCTCACCGAGCACGGCATCGCCCGCAAGGACTTCAACTCGTACGGCTCCCGCCGGGGCAACCACGAGGTGATGATCCGGGGCACGTTCGCCAACATCCGGCTGCGCAACCAGCTGCTCGACGACGTCCAGGGCGGGTACACCCGGGACTTCACCGTCGAGGGCGCGCCGCAGGCCTTTATTTACGACGCGGCCCAGAACTACGCCGCCGCCGGCACCCCGCTGGTCATCCTGGGCGGCAAGGAGTACGGCTCCGGTTCGTCCCGCGACTGGGCGGCCAAGGGCACCGCGCTGCTGGGCGTGCGGGCGGTCATCACCGAGTCGTTCGAGCGGATCCACCGCTCCAACCTCATCGGCATGGGTGTCATCCCGCTGCAGTTCCCGGAGGGCGAATCGGTCAAGTCGCTCGGGCTGACCGGCGAGGAGACCTTCGCGATCTCGGGCATCACCGAGCTGAACGAGGGCCGGACCCCGCGGACGGTCAAGGTCACCGCAACCGCGCCTGGAGCGGACACCCCGTCCGTGACATTCGACGCGACGGTCCGCATCGACACCCCCGGTGAGGCCGACTACTACCGCAACGGCGGCATCATGCAGTACGTGCTGCGTTCGCTGCTGCGGCAGTCCTGAGAGATCGAGTTCCCGCGGTGACTCCAGAGCTGTCCGGGAGCTGACGTGCCACGCGTCAGCCCCGGGCACCTGGAGGCCCGTCGGCAGCAGATCCTCGACGGGGCCCGCGCCGCGTTCGCGCGGCACGGGTACGAAGGCGCCACGGTCCGGGTGCTGGAGGAAGAGATCGGCCTCTCCCGGGGGGCGATCTTCCACCACTTCCCCGACAAGGAAGCGCTGTTCCTGGCGCTGGCCGAGCAGGATGCCGAGCTGACCGTCGCGACCATCGCCGACCAGGGGCTCATCCAGGTACTCCGGGACTTCGTCCACGACCCCGACCCGGGCCGGATCGGCACCCAGCTGGAGATCGCCCGCCGGTGGCGGACGGACGCCGCGTTCCGCCAGCAATGGGACCGGTGGGAGCGGCAGATCCGGACAGCCACCCGGGAGCGGCTCCGCCGCCAACGGGACGCGGGTGCTCTCCGACGGGACGTCGAGGTGGAGCCGTTGGCCGGTTTCCTCGAACTGGTCCGCGACGGCCTGCTCGCCCGACTGGCCGCCGGCGGCCCGACGGAAGGTCTGGATCAGGTTCTCGATCTGGCCGAGGGTGCGGTCCGGCGCGCCGAATCGGGCGTGTCCGCGGGCTGAGCCGGTCCGTCGAAGCGGATCAGCGCGTCGGCCAGCAGATCCACCGCCCCGGTCAGCACATCAGGTGTCGTGGTCGGTTCCCCGGTCGCCGGCGAACCGACCGGGCCCCCGGGATCGTCCAGCGTTGCCAATCGAGCGGCGACGTCCGGTCGGCTACCGGGCACCGACCGCACCACCAGCAGCGTCACCCGGCGGGTCCGGGTGGCCACCCGGATCGCATCGAGCAACCCGGCCCGCGGGCGGAAGACCGTCAGACCACCGACCAGCCCCGCCCCACTGAACGGCTGCCCGACGACGACCAGCTGGTGGGCCCGAGCGTCGACCCGCCGCTGCTGCAGGAGCAGGTCCCCCACCGGCTCCGGATCGTCCAACCGTCCGGCCAGGGCGAGCAGCAGCGCGGCGACCTCCTGGTCGAAGGCGGCCCGGGCCGCGACCCAGGCGTGCCGGGCCCGCAGCGGCACGACCAGGAACGTCACCGCGATCGCGATCCCCGCCCCCAGGCCGGTCTCGGCGACCCGGAGCGCCAGCAGACCCGGGCTGAACTGGCCCTCGAGGTTGTAGAGCTCGCCCATCAGCGTGGTGATGGCGAACGCCAGGACGGCGTACGAGACCCGGAAGAAGTACAGGCCGAGGAACACGCAGACCACCATCACCGCGATGACGGCGGCCGGGCTGGTGCCGGTCAGCGCCACCGCCACGGTCGCCACGAGCATCCCGGCGACCGTACCGACGAGCCGGTGCACCCCCTTGGTGACGACCTCGGCCGCGGTGAACGTCCCGGTCAGCACCAGCAGGCACGCCAACATCCCCCAGCCGAACCGGGTCGGCGAGAGCAGGTCCGCGAGCACCAGCACGACCGGCGCGGCCACCGCGGCCTGGACGACCTGCCGGGTGTCGAGGCTCCAGCCCCGCCCGACGGACGACGCCGCGGCCGCCGCCGATCCCTTCGCTCCGGGCATGGCCCCGGAGATCAGATCGACCGCGGGCTGGTAGCCGGTGATGCGATCCGGCACCGGCGGTCGTTGCGGGGCGGACAGCGGCTCGTGTTCCGGCCCGATGCCCGACGGCACCGCGTCGACCAAGCGCACGACGGCGGCCAACGCCAACCCTCGAGGCGGGTCGGTCGAGAATGCCGCTACGGGTGCGCCGGTAGCGGCATTGTTCACCGACCCACCGGCGGAGTGGGCCCCGTCGCCTAGTGCGACAGCGGCGGCGCGGGCTCCCACCGCATCCCCGGCGCCCAGTCGACGGATCACGGCGGCCAGTTCCGGGTCCGGGGCCGGTAGGCCGCGCACGGCGGCGATCAGGTCGTCGAGCGCACCCTCGGCGTCCATCAACTGCCGTCGACGGGCCTGGGCCGTGCGAGCCGCGACGAGTTCCCCGGTGGGCGGCGTGCCGATGACCTCGGCCCGTGTCTGCGGGTCACCGGTCGCCCGGTCGGTGGCGACCCCCGCGGCGGTCAGCTCCTTGGACCACGACGGAGTCAGGTAGCCGTCGACCAGCAGCGCCGCCTCCATGACACGAAACCCGGCCGCGGTCAGGGCGTCTGCCGGACGACGACCCCGGCGGCGGGCCAGGCGTCCGGTGGGACGCCCGTCGGCCTGATCGGCCGCGAGCGCTGCCGCCCGCCGGATCCGACGGACGAAGCTCTCGACGGTGGCCAGGTACAGCGCCATCGGCCGATCGGGCAACAGCACGGCGGACACCAGGATCGTCAGCAGGGTGCCGACCACGGCGATGATCAGCAGGTCGGGCACTGCGGCCAGGGGCAGACGCAGCATCGCCGTGGTGAAGAAGCTCAGGTAGCCGAGCAACCCGTAGGCCATCGCCCGGAGCCCGTAGCGCCGGATGAAGACGGCCGCCACCAGCAGCACCGCGAACGCGATGAGTTGCGCGACGTGCACGGGCTGCAGGGCCGCCGCGGTGACCGATCCCACCGCCACCGGGAGGGGGAACGGCAGCAGCGTCCGGACCACGTCCCGGGGTGGACGACCGGCGGCGGTCACCGCCCCGTGCAGGCCGAGCATGCCGCCGAGCAGCATCGCCGACAGTGTCGGCAGGTGCAGCCAGGGTGCGAGCTGACTGAGCACCACGGCGGTGAGCGACACGCCGAGGACCCCGCGCAGAGCGACCCGCAGCCGCAGCAGCCCCGGGTCGGCCCCGGCCCGCCAGGTGGCCACCCGCGGCGCCCGCCTCATCTTCGCTCCCCTCCGCGGTCCGCCATCGACGTCAGGCGTCCGACGACCGGGCGATAGTGGCCGTCGCCCGCCGGACGGCCAGGTTGGGCCCCGCCGCCAGGGCCTGGGTCAACGGTTCGTCCAGGAACCCGTAGCTGTGCAGCAGCACGGCCGCGGCCCGGGACCCGTTCTCGGCCTGGAACCGCACCCCGCTCAGCCAGTCGGCCAGGTCGCCCCAGCCGGGCGCGGCCAGCGACCCGCCGACCTGCTGCACGGACAGCGCCGCGCAGAGATTGGCGAACGCCATCCGGTTCCGCAGGGACCAGCCGCTCAACGTGCCGGCGACGAAGGCGGCCGCAAAGACGTCCCCGGCGCCGGTCGCGTCCACGGCGTTCACCGGCAGCGACGGCACCCATTCCTGCTCACCGGTTCCGGAGTCGATGCCGATGGCGCCCTGCCCACCACAGGTGATGACGACGACCGGCACCTGGTCGGCCAGGGCGTGCAGCGCGTTCCACGGGTCATCGGTGCGGGTGTAGGCCATGGCCTCGGTGCTGTTGGGCAGGAACGCGTCCAGGCAGCCGACCTGGTCGACGACCGACCGGGACCATTGTTCGCTGTCGTCCCAGCCGACGTCGCCGAACACCAGGACGTCGGAACTGCGCGCGGACGAGACCCAGTCCGGCAGGTCCTCGCCGAGGTGCACGACGGCGGCCCGGGTGGGGGGCAGGGTGGCGAGCAGGTCGCTGGGCGGCACCGGCGACGGGTGGCTGTGGGTGATCATCGCGCGGTCCCGGTTCGCGGCCAGCGACACCGTCACCGGCGAGTGCCAGTCGGGGATCCGCCGCGACAGCGATAGGTCGATGCCCTCCTCCTGCAGGGTGCGGTGCAGGAAGTCGCCGTAGAGATCGTCACCGAAGGAGGCGGCGAGCGACGTCCGCAGCCCCAGCCGGCTGGCCGCCACGGCCAGGTTCGCGATCCCACCGGGGCACGACCCCATGCCTTCGGCGTGGATCTCCGTACCCAGGCCGGGCAGTCCGGGCAGGCCGGTGAAGACCACGTCCAGGAAGACGGTGCCCTGCATGATGACGTCGAACGGTTGCTGCACGTGACGAGCTTGCCAGGTGGCGGCGCCCCTTGGGCACCCGCCGGCCGCCCCTGCGCGGCGGGTTCACCCTGGCCACCGCCCACGGCGGTGGTCCGGCCGCTAGCGTGGGCCGGATGCGGGTCGTGATCATCGGCGGTGACGGACCGGAGCCGACACTGTTCCTGGCCGGGCGGGACGGCACCCGGACCCGTCTGGCCGGTCCCCTGCGGTCGGCGGCGGCCGGGGCCGACGTCGTGGTGTGGACGCGCACGGTGGGTGGGCGGACCGCCGCCGATCGGGACCTCGCGCGGGCCCGGGGACTCGGCCTCCCCGCGTTCGCCGGGCTCGGGGCCGCCGGATTGTGCACGCTGCTGCGCAGCCTGCCGGTCTTCCTGGCCGATGTCGCCGAGCTGACCGCGGCCGCGCCCGGGGCCCGGCTGATCGTCGTCGGGGATCAGGCCGGTGCGCTCGCCCAGGCCGCCGCCGGCCCGCTCGACGGCCGCGTCGTCGGGGTCGGTTCGGGTTCGGCGCTGGTGGCCCGCACGCGGGCCGCGCTCGGCACCCCTGGCCCCGGCCGTTCGCGGGATGCCGCCTGCGCCGAGATCGACTACCTCGGGATGGACCGTATCGGCTGGCTGCGGTCGCTGCGGATCGACGGCCGCGAACAGTTGACCGACCTGCTGACCGACCCGGACCGCCTCGCCCGGCTGGCCGACGCGCGCCTGTTCCCACCCGGGGCACTGGCGGCCATGGGCGCCGTCGCCACCGCCGACGTGCACCGCTGTACAGCCTGGCGGGATCTCCCGGACCACGCGGGGACGCCCCCCGGCGGACCGGGGTCCGGCCCGGTCGAGGACCGCGGGGCCGTGGTCACCGGCCTGCTGGCGTCGCTTCGTGGTGAGCCCGGCCGGTTCGTCCTGCACGTCGTCAACGGTGGGACCGTCGCGGCCCTTCCCCCCCGGCTGGTGCTGGAACTCGCCTGCCGGGTCGACCGGTCGGGGGTGCACCCGGAGCGCACGCACGCGCCGGGACTGGGTCAGCTGGGTCTGCTGGCGGCGGTGCGGGACGCCGAACTGGTGGCCGTCGCGGCGGTGCGGGCGGGTTCGCGGTCGCAAGCCGGACGCGCGTTGGCGGCGTCCCCACTGGTGGCGTCGGTGCAGGCCGGCCACGCCGTGCTCGGTCGTCTGCTGGACGACGAGCCGGACGTGCGCGCGGCTTTCTCCCGGCCCTGAGCCCTGCCGGGAGACCGGTCGACGGGCGACCGGTCCCAAATCAGTGGGTGCGGGGCTACTTCTTCTTGGTGCGGGTGGCCCCGCCGCGTCCGCGCAGAGGGACCTCCGCGTCCAGCAGCAGGCGATGCACGAAACCGTAGGAACGGCCCGTGCCCTCGGCCAGAGCCCGAATGCTCTGCCCCTTCTCGTACTTCTTGCGCAGGTCGGCCGCCAACTTCTCCCGGGCCACCCCGGTGATGCGGGCGCCCTTCTTCACGGTGGTCGACTTCGTGCTTTTGGTACTCGCCTTGGTGTCTGTGGCCAACGTCGCCACCCCTTACCGGTCTTTTCGTCGCCGCTCGGCCGCCGGTTGTTCGGTCGGCGCGGGCCTCATGGTCACTGCCATGATCAGACATACCCACCCAGCCCGCCACCGGGGACGAAAGGCGCGCCGCCGCCGGCGGACCTCAGGCGAGTTCGATGAGTTCCTGGTACTCGGCGGACCAGTGGTCCTCGGTGCCGTCGGGCAACAGGATGACCCGTTCCGGGGCGAGCGCCTGAACGGCTCCCGGGTCGTGGGTGACCAGCACGACCGCCCCCTCGTACCGGCGGAGGGCGTCGAGCACCTGTTCGCGGCTCGCCGGATCCAGGTTGTTGGTCGGTTCGTCGAGCAGCAGCACGTTGGCCGCGGACGAGACCAGACCGGCCAGGGCGAGTCGGGTCTTCTCGCCGCCGGACAAGGTGCCAGCCGGCTGGTCCAGCTGCTCGCCCTTGAACATGAACGCGCCCAACAAATTCCGCAGCTCCTGCGCGCCGGTGTCCGGTGACGCGGAGCGGGTGTTCTCCCAGACCGTGCGGTCGGGGTCGATGGTGTCGTGTTCCTGCGCGAAGTACCCCAGGCGCAGACCGTGCCCAGGGGTGACCTCACCGGTGTCCGGCTTCTCCAGCCCGCCGATCAACTTGAGCAGGGTCGTCTTGCCCGCCCCGTTGAACCCGAGGATGACGACGCGGCTGCCCTTGTCGATGGCCAGGTCGACCCCGGCGAACACCTCGAGCGACCCGTAGGCCTTGGAAAGGTTCTGGGCCGTCAGCGGGGTGCGGCCGCACGGCGCGGGGGCCGGGAACCGGATCTTGGCCACCCGGTCGGCCACCCGCACGTCGTCCAACGACGACACCAGCTTCTCGGCCCGGCGCACCATCTGATGGGCCGCCGCCGCCTTGGTGGCCTTGGCGCCGAGTTTGGCCGCCTGCTGCATCAGCGCGGAGGCCTTCTTCTCGGCGTTGGCACGCTCGCGGCGGCGCCGCTGCTCGTCCGTGGCCCGTGCCTCGAGGTAGCGCGACCAGGACATGTTGTACGCGTCCAGCTCGCCGCGCACGGCGTCCAGGAACCAGACCTTGTTCACCACGGCGGCCAGCAGGTCGACGTCGTGGGAGATGATGACCACGCCGCCGGTGAACAACCGCAGGTAGTCGCGCAGCCAGACGATCGAGTCGTGGTCGAGGTGGTTGGTCGGCTCGTCGAGCAGCAGCATGGTGCCGCTCTCGCCGTTCTCGGTCGACGCGCCGAACAGGATGCGGGCCAGCTCGACCCGGCGCCGCTGACCGCCGGACAGGGTGCGCATGGGCTGGGCCAGCACCCGGTCGGGCAGGCCCAGGTTCGAGCAGATACGGGCGGCCTCGGCTTCGGCCGCGTAGCCGCCGAGGGTGGAGAACCGCTCCTCCAGCCGTCCGTACCGGGCGGTCGCCGCCTCCAGCTGGCCGCCGGACAGCTCGGCCATCTGGATCTGGACCTTCTCCAGGTCAGAGAGCATGCGGTCGAGCCCCCGGGCGGACAGCACGCGGTCCTTGGCGATGACGTCGAGATCACCCTCACGGGGGTCCTGCGGCAGGTAGCCGACCGGGCCGGTGGCGGTGATGGAGCCGGCGTAGGGCTGACCCTCCCCCGCCAGGACGCGCAGGGTGGTCGTCTTGCCGGCGCCGTTACGGCCGACGAGGCCGACGCGGTCGCCAGCATGAAGACGAAGGGTGGTGTCGGCCAGCAGAATCCGAGTGCCGGCCCGCAGCTCGAGGCCGGTCGCGGTGATCACGTGGTCCGATTCTACCGGTCGGACCTACCGGACGGCGCCGTCCCGCGCCGCGGGCCTCGTCACTCCGGACGATCGGGATCGCCCGGCCAGCAGACCGCGGACCCCCAGGTACCCGGTCAGCAGGCCCAACACCATCGCGGTGACGATGAGCACGGCGTGCACCCAGAGAAAAGCGGTCGGGCCCGAGACCCCTACGGCCCCCGTCCAGGCCCGCGGGTCCTGCCAGATCGCGACGGCGAACCGCGGCCAGACGGCCACCGCGAACAGCCCGACCAGCACCAGGAACAACGACCATTTCCGCGTCAGCACCACCGGTTCAGTATGCCGGGGCCCTCCCGCGAACCCGGCGCTCCGGCGACCATGGCCGGGGACGGCGGACGGCCGCCGACCTGATCGGTCGACGGCCGTCGCGTCGGTCGCAGTGGCGACCGCTACCGCAGAGGGAATTAGCGGGACCACCAGGTCGCCCGGCCACCCTTGGTGTAGATGACCAGGTTGCCGTCGTTCTGCATCACCATGCAGGAACCGGGGACGTCTCCGCCCAGCGAGCCGAGGATCGAGCCCTGCTTGTTGTACAGGGAGGCCGTGCCGCTGCTTCGCATCACCAGGTAGGCGCCGATGGCGCCGCCGGTGTTGGTGGTGTACAGCACCTTGTCGCCGGGGCCGTAGACCACGAAGTTGCCGTCCTCCTGCATGGCCGCGGTGAACATGCCGTTCAGCGAGATCAGGCCGTACCCCGGCAGCAGGACCTTCCCGGGCGCGAGGACGTCGTACCGGAAGTTCCCGGTCAGGCGGGACCAGAGCGGACGCTCACCGCTGTAGATGACCAGGTTGCCGTCGTCCTGGATGACCAGGCGCGCGTTGGAGCCCACCGAGTAGGTGGCCCACAGCGGGCGGGAGGCGGCGCCGCCGCTGTACACGACCAGGTTGCCGTCGGTCTGCATCGCGACGAAGGACGACGCCCCCTTGTTGGTGCCGGTCCACCAGAGCGGGCCCTTCGGGCCGTAGACGACGAAGTTGCCGTCGGTCTGCATAGCCGCCCGGTACTGCCCGTTGCTGCTGGTGAGAACCTCGCCCGCGGCCAGGGCGCCGCCCGCACCGAGCGTGTCCCCACTGGAGGCGGCGGCCGCGGTCAGCGCCGGAGCCGCGTACACCTGCGCCGGGGCCGCCGTGGCCGGCAGCGCCCCGGCCGCGGTCAGGGCGACGACGGTCGCGACCAGCAGGGCGCGGACCCCGCCACGTCGGGCGGGGCTGACGCCGGACGCCTCCCGCGACGGTGAAGTGGTGGTCATGGAAATCCCCCGATTCCGCCCCGCGCTCTGCGGAGCACGACGGAATCGTTGCACACCGTCATATCGGCGGCCATCTGAATGTCACACAGAATGGCGATGACGGGGTTTTTCACTCCAATTCACGAAACAGGCGGACACCCGTCGTCAGCCGGGGCCGCGCGCTCCTCTGTGGGAGTGAAGAACTGACCCGACTGCCGAGCCGCGGTACCCGAGGGTGACCGGCCGGGGACGAAGGGGGACCGGCCGACCGACCTTCGGGGCAGCTGGTCGACCATTCCCGTTGTCCTCCGGACCCGGCGACGCGGTCAGCGCCCGAAGCCGGCCCGCCGGAGGGCGTCGGCCATCGACCCGCCGGCCGCTTGCCCGCCACGCACTCCGCCACTCAAGCCCGAGGTCCCTTTCGCCGCGCCGGATCCCGCACGATCGCCACGTCGCCCTCCCCCGGCGGCAGGTCGTCGTCCTGCCCCGGCCGGAGGCCGTGACCCCCCGCGAGTGCCCCCGCTGTTCTCGGCGCCGATCTCGTCGTCCAGGCGCAGGCTCAGTCCGATGCGCTTGCGATCGACGTCCACCGACATCACCTTGACCTTCACCACGTCCCCGGATCGCACCACGGTCCGGGGGTCGCTGACGAACTGGTCGGACATGGCGGACACATGCACCAGGCCGTCCTGGTGGACCCCGATATCGACAAAAGCCCCAAACGCCGCCACATTCGTCACGGCCCCCTCCACCACCATTCCCGGTCGAAGATCGGAGATCTTCTCGATGCCGGCCGTGAATGTCGCGGTCCGGAAATCCGGGCGCGGATCGCGGCCCGGTTTTTCCAATTCCGACAGAATGTCGGTGACGGTGGGCAGACCGAACCGGTCGTCCACGAAGCGCTGCGGCCGGGTGGACTGCAGGACCGCGGTGTTGCCGATGAGCGCTCCGACCCCGACCCCGGCGTCCGCCGCGATCCGGCGGGCCACCGGGTAGGCCTCGGGGTGGACGCTGGAGGCGTCCAGCGGCTCGTCACCGCCGCGGACGCGGAGGAAACCGGCGCACTGCTCGAAGGCCCGGGGCCCGAGCCGCGGTACGGCGGACAGTGCCGCCCGGGTCCGGAACGGCCCATTGGCCTCGCGGTGGGTGACGATGTTCTCGGCCAGGGTCGTGGTGATGCCCGAGACCCGGCGCAGCAGCGGGGCCGATGCGGTGTTCAGGTCCACCCCGACCGCGTTGACGCAGTCCTCCACGACGGCATCCAGCGAACGGGCCAGCAGCCCCTCGGTGATGTCGTGCTGGTACTGCCCCACGCCGATCGACTTCGGGTCGATCTTCACCAGTTCGGCCAGCGGATCCTGCAGACGCCGCGCGATCGAGACGGCACCGCGGATGGTCACGTCCAGGTCCGGCAGTTCGCCGGCCGCGTAGGCCGACGCCGAGTACACCGACGCACCGGCCTCGGACACCATGACGGGCGTCGGTGCCGGCCCCCCCGCCGCGGTGACGGCGGCGACGACGGCGGAGGCGAGTTTCTCGGTCTCCCGGGAAGCGGTCCCGTTGCCGATGGCGATCAGCTCCACCCCGTGCGCCGCCACCAGGGCGGACAGACCGGCCACCGCCGCGTCCCACCGGTTGTGCGGCTGGTGCGGATGGATCGTGTCGGTCGCGACGACCTTGCCCGTGCCGTCGACCACCGCCACCTTGACCCCGGTGCGGAACCCGGGGTCCAGTCCCAGCGTGGGCCGGCCGCCCGCCGGCGCGGCCAGCAGCAGATCCCGCAGATTGACCGCGAAGACGCCGACCGCGGCCTGCTCGGCGGCCTGACGCAGCCGCAACCGCAGATCGACCTCCAGACCCACGAGCAGCCGGGTCCGCCACCCCCAGCGCACGGTGTCCAGCAGCCATCCGTCGGCGGGCCGGCCGAGGTCGGCGATGCCGAAGGCCAGGGCGATGCGCTGCTCGTAGCGGCCCGGGCCGGTCGGGGCGACGGCACCGTCACCGACGGCCGGCTCCGGGTCGAGGCGGACCGTCAGCACCCCGTCCTTCTCGCCGCGCAGCAGCGCGAGCATCCGGTGGGAGGGGATCCGCGACAGCGGCTCGGAATAGTCGAAGTAGTCGCTGAACTTGGCGCCGTCGGCCTCCTTCCCGGCCACCACGGCCGAGGTGAGCCGGCCGTGCTGCCAGACCAGCTCACGCAGCCCGCCGACGAGGTCGGCGTGCTCGGAGAACCGCTCGACGAGGATGGACCGGGCCCCGGCCAGCGCGGCCGCCGTGTCCGGCACCGGGTGCTCGTCCGTGGGGTCGACGCGCAGGAACCCGGCGGCGACGGAGTGGGGGTCGAGCGTCGGGTCGGCCAGGAGCCGCTCGGCCAGCGGTTGCAGCCCGGCCTCCCGGGCGATCTGCGCCTTGGTCCGTCGCTTGGGACGGTAGGGCAGGTAGATGTCCTCCAGCCGGGACTTGGTGTCCGCGGTGGCGATGGCGGCGGCGAGGTCGTCGGTGAGCTTGCCCTGCTGCCGGATCGAGGCCAGCACGGTGGCGCGGCGGTCCTCCAGGTCCCGGAGGTACCCGAGCCGTTCGGTCAGGGTGCGCAGCTGGGTGTCGTCCAGCGACCCGGTGACCTCCTTGCGGTACCGGGCGACGAACGGGACGGTCGCCCCGCCGTCCAGCAGCTCGACCGCCGCGGCGACCTGCCACGGCGCGACTCCCAGCTCCTCGGCGATCTGCCGCCCCACCCGGGCCGTGACAGCCGCCGGATCGGGATCCGGCGGCACGGCGGGACCGGAACCGGGGGCACGGGAGACATGGGGCGGGATGGCGGCACTCGTCACGGGGGCGGAGGTTACCCGGACGGGGTGCTGCCCCGGTGCGGCCCGGGCCGCACCGCCCCGCCGGATCCGGGCGGGCGCACGGTGATCTCGACCGCCAGCGCCCGCGCGGCCACGGTGTCCAGGACCACCCGGCGTGGCTCCGGCAGATCCGGGAAGTCGCGACGGGGCAGGCCGTCCAGCGGCCGCAGCCGCGCGTCGGCGAGCACAGCGGCCACGCTCTCCCGGTCCCCGCCGGTCACCAGACCACTCAGCGTGGACCGCACCGGGAGCAGGATCCGCGCGGTCACGGCGGCGGCCGACTCCTGGCCGGCGGACCGCTGGTTGCCCCGACGGCGGGCGAAGCGCTGCTGCGACCACCCGCCGGCCGCCGTCCGGCCCTGCAGGTAGGTCCGGTCGGTCGACGAACTCAGCACCACCCCGTCGCGCACGACCCCGATCGAGAAAGCACCGCCGCGGACCAGCACCACGCCGAGGGCGCCCAGACCCCGCAGGTGGTGCAGAAGCGCCTCCACGGGTTCCGGCGCCTCGTCCGTGAGCTGCTCCAGGGGCGTCAGCGGAGCCGCGAGCGGCGGGAACGGCACGGCCAGCTCGGCCCGCGTGCCGTCGCCCGCCGTGACCGTGATGACGTCGGGACCGCCGTCGATCGCCTGCAGGCCCGCGTTCCGTCCTCCGAACCGGGTCAGCCAGCCGGCCAGCCGTTCCGGCGGGATCTCGACGACCGTCCCCCCGCCGGCGGCGGGCCGGCGGCTCACCGCCATGACCAGCCCCGGACGCTGCGCCGACCGGTCACAGCACGGACCCCCCGCTCCAGAGTTGACCGGGCAGCCCGGCGAGCGAACGGGCGGCGGCCGCGGCCTGGTCGTCGGTCAGCGAGGCGACGTAGTCGACGATGCCCCGTCCGCGGCCGAGGCGGACGATGTCGTCCCGGCCGGTCGTCGCCTCCCCGGTCGGCCCGCGCAGCAGATCGGGCCGTTCCCGGGCGACCCGTCGGTAGTCGTCCGTGGCCAGCGCCACGAGGTCGATGAGCCGGCGGGGAGCGCGGCCGGCGTCGACCGGGTCGGTGAGCCAGCGTTCGAGATTGACCACCAACGAGGTCAGTGCCTCGGCCTGGCCGCGTTGGAACATGGCCAGGTCGGGCCGGTCCAGGACGAAGCGCTGGTGGACGAACTTCAGGACCGCGACCTCGTGCCAGGCCTGGCGGCCCAGCGTCAGATGGGCCGAGCGCACCGGTGGGTCCGGGTCGACCTCCACGGACTCGCGCAGGTGGTCGATCCACGAGCCGGTGAAGGTCCGCAGGGCCCGTTCGGCGGCGATGGACGAGTCGAACGGCACGGCCAGCAGCCCGTCGACCAGGTCGGTCGCCACCCGGCCGACGGCCACGCCGAAGGCCTCGTCGTCGAAAATCCAGCCGTCCCGGTCGGCCAGTCGACGGCGCAGGCGCTCCAGGGACGCCCCGGGACGCCGGGCGTCGGCCGGTGAGTCGATGCGGGACCCGGCGGCGGCCAGATCGGTGCGCCGGCGCAACCACGTCCGGAACTCGGCCGCGACGGCGGCGTGCTGCAGAACGCCGGACCGGTGGAAGTCGTCCAGGTCGTGCAGGGAGTAGGCGATGTCGTCGGCGATGTCCATGGCCGAGCACTCGAGTGTCTGGCGCCAGGCGCCGATCTCGGGATAGGCGGCGAGCGCGGCCTCCATCTCGCCGATGTCCGGGACGTAGGCGGAGAACTTCCCTGACCCTGGTCCCTCCACCCCCGGGCCGCCTCCCCGGGGTGGGGCGTCGGCGGTGCTCGGATGCGGCTGGGGATGGCCCTGCCGCGCCCACGGGTACTTGAGCACGGCGGCCCGGACGGCCGCGGTGAGGTTGAGACCGGGGTTGGGCACCGGCTGGGGGGTCTGCCCGGCTCGCCCCCCGGGAGCCACCATCTCCACACCGGAGACGTCGAGACGGGTGAGGATGCGGAACGTCTGTGCGTTGCCCTCGAACCCGTCGGCGAGTCCGAAACGGCCGCGGGCGGCCCGGTCGAGGATGCGCTCCCCCAGGTGACCGAACGGGGGGTGGCCGAGGTCGTGGGCCATGGCCGCGGCCTGGGCGACCACCGGGTCGCAGCCGCCGAGGCGGTCGATGACCGGCCGGTCACCCGGATCGGCCCGCACGCCGACCGCGATGGCGCGGGCGACCGACGCCACCTTGATCGAGTGGGTCAGCCGGTTGTGGACCACCCCGCCGGCGGCGTTCTGGGAGATGACCTGGGTGACCGCTGCGAGCCGGGACAGGTACGGCGAGAAGCGGATCCGTTCGAGATCGACCCGGTACTGCCGGATCGGTTCGCCCCCGGGGGGCGCGGGGTGGGCCGAGGACCCGGAGTCGACCGGGTCGGGATGGTGCTCGGCGACCGTCGCGGAGGCAGGTTCGTCGCAGCGACGATCCAGGCGGGGATCCATGGGCTGAAAATACCCAGTTCGACGCCGGGAACAGTGGTCGAGAACTCCACCGGACAGGGCGAACATAGGTATCGTTGACGGACGAGCGGTGATTACACGATCGGGACGACTGTTACCTGATCGAGATATTCGCGCCTCGTGGCTCCATGGTTCAGAATACTTGCGTGACCAAGCGGTCACAATGCGTAGGACCATCGCCCGCCTCCCGCGGACGGTGCACACGAAGGAGACCTCGATGGCCGGTCAGCGGCGATGGGCGACCTACACCGGACAGGTGGAGCAGGACGCCGCCGGGCAATTGTGGGCCGTGCTCTACCGGGACGACGACTGTCGGCCCGGTACCGAACTCCGCCGTGAGCCCGTGATGAGCCTGCGGGCCGGACGTCGACGGGTCGAACAGCTCGTGCTGGCCGCCGCCGATGACGACCTGGAACTCGCCGGGGCCACCGACCGCAACCGCAACCACTGCTGGTCCACCGACGACCGCCTGCCCTCACCCACCGACCGTCGCCAGGCGGGCGCCCAACCTCTGGTCTGAGCAGACCGCGTTCGCGCCGGCCCCGCGCCACACACGCAACAGCGGCCGGACCCTTATCGGGTCCGGCCGCTGTCGTCGGTCGAGAGTCGCCCAGAGGTGGTTCTGTGCTAGTTCAGTGCAGCCACGGGATCAACAGGTAGAAGCCGTAGAGCACGATGGCGGCGCAGAGCCCGAAGCAGACGTACCCGAAGTTCCGGGCCGCGCTGGTGGGCTGAGCGAGGCCGCGGCGGTCGCCTGACGTCATGGCCAGGACGCCGACCGAGTACAACCCGACGATGACGACGGCGACGCCGACGGTCGTGAGCGCGACCAACCCGAGGGATGCCCAGTCGATCTTCATGCCTGCGAACCCGTCCCGGCCGGAACCTTCTCGACCGCGTTGATGGTGACGTCAGCGGAGTCGTTGACGTTCTGGGAGTCGACCGGCGAGCGCCGGGAGATGGCGAAGATCGCGCCGGCCCCGGCGAGCAGGGCGACGAAGACGACGATCAGACCGGCCGTGCCCTGGTTGGCGACCCAGGCGGCGACGGCCCCGACGGCCGCGGCCGCCGGCAGGGTCAGCAGCCAGCCGTAGAAGATGCGGCGGGCGGTCGACCAGCGGACCTCGGCCAGCTTCTTGCCCAGGCCCGAGCCCATGATCGAACCGGAGCAGACCTGCGTGGTGGAGAGCGCGAAGCCCATGTGCGACGAGGCCAGGATGGCCGCGGCCGAGGTGGTCTCGGCGGCGAAACCCTGCGGGGCCTTGACGTCGACGATGCCCTTGCCCATGGTCCGCATGATCCGCCAGCCACCGGAATAGGTACCCAGGCCGATGGCGATACCGGCGGCGGCGATGACCCAGAACTGCGGGCCGGTGCCGGACTCCTGCATGCCGGAGGTGATGAGGACCAAGGTGATGACGCCCATCGTCTTCTGGCCGTCGCTGGTGCCGTGGGCCAGAGCGACCAGGGAGGCCGACACCGTCTGTGCGTAGCGGAACCAGCGCGAGGAGGACTCACCATCGGCCCGGCTGACCAGCTTGTAGAGCAGGAAGGTCGCGAGTCCGGCGGCCAGCGCGGCGATCAGCGGCGCGGCGACGGCGGGTAGCAGGATCTTGCTGACGATCACGGAGAAGTTGACGCCGGCGGTCCCGGCCCCGATCAGCACCGCACCGATCAACCCGCCGAAAAGGGCGTGCGAGGAGCTGGAGGGCAGACCGAACAGCCAGGTGAACAGGTTCCACAGGATCGCCCCGACCAGACCGGCGAACACCATCGTCGGGGTCACGAGCGTGTCGTTGACCAGCCCACCCGAGATCGTCTTGGCCACTTCGGTCGACATGAAGGCGCCGAGGACGTTGAGGATGGCGGCGACCAGCACGGCGACCTTGGGGGCTAGCGCCCCGGTGGCCACGGAGGTCGCCATCGCATTGGCGCTGTCGTGGAAGCCATTGGTGAAGTCGAAGAACAGTGCGGTGATGATGATCACCGACACGAGGAACAGAGTCGTCGACACGGGGCCGCTTTCTGCACGTGGGGATGGGAGCAGTCGGCGTTCGGGTTCGACAGCTCCGGTGACCCGAGCCCGTCATCGACCATCGCGAACCTAACGCGGTTCGGTGAACGGATGGTGAACGAAGGGCGACCATACGAGTGACTGCCGCATGTCACCCTTTCGCGGACCTTACCGAACGCAACGCAAACGCCCCCGATCGGGTGAACATCCGATCGGGGGCGAATGGGTTCTTTCGGGCGATCACGGGCCAGACCACTCACCCAGGGTGACCCGAGAGCGCCGAACGCGCGGCCGGCCCTCGTCGATCAGCCGAAGCGACCGGAGATGTAGTCCTCGGTCTGCTTCTGCGAAGGGTTCGAGAAGATCTTCGCGGTGTCGTCGTACTCGATGAGCTTGCCGGGCTGACCGACCCCGGCCAGGTTGAAGAACGCGGTGCGATCCGAGACCCGGGCGGCCTGCTGCATGTTGTGGGTGACGATGACGATCGTGTAGCTCGCCTTGAGCTCGTTGATCAGATCCTCGATGGCCAGCGTCGAGATCGGATCCAGCGCCGAGCAGGGCTCGTCCATCAGCAGCACGGACGGCTCGACCGCGATGGCCCGGGCGATGCACAGCCGCTGCTGCTGGCCACCGGACAGGCCGGCGCCGGGCCGGTTGAGCCGCTGCTTGACCTCTTCCCACAGGTTGGCGCCGCGCAGCGACCGCTCGACGATGTCATCGAGCTGGCTCTTGTTCTTCTTCGTCCCGGCGATCTTGTACCCGGCCACGACGTTGTCGTAGATCGACATCGTCGGGAACGGATTCGCCTTCTGGAAGACCATCCCGACGGTGCGCCGCACGTTGACCGGGTCGACCCCGGCGCCGTAGAGGTCCTCGCCGTCGAGCAGCACCTTGCCGCTGACCCGCCCGCCGGGGATGACCTCGTGCATGCGGTTGAGCACCCGCAGGAAGGTCGACTTGCCGCAACCGGAGGGCCCGATGAACGCGGTGACGCTCAGCGGGGCGATGTTGATGGAGGCGTTCTCGACGGCCAGGAAATCGCCGTAGTAGACATTGACGTCCTCGACGTCGATGCGCTTGGCCATGTCAGTTCTGTCCTTCGGTGATCGGTGCGACTGCGATTCGGGAGGCTGGGAGCGGGGCGGCCGGTCAGCGCGTCTTGGGGGCGGCCAGCTTGGCCAGCAGGCGGGCGCCGACGTTGAGGATCAGGACGATCAGCACCAGCGTCAGCGCGGCACCCCAGGCCCGGGCCTCGGTGAGGTCGTTGGACGTCGTCCCGGCCCGCTTGCCGAGCTGGTCCCAGATCATCATGGGGAGCGTGGCCTGGTCCGTGGAGAACGGGTTGAAGTTGATCTTCTGGGTGTACCCGACCAGCAGGATCAACGGCGCCGTCTCGCCGGCGACCCGGGCGATGGCCAGCAGCGCGGAGGTGATCAGGCCGGACATCGCGGTGGGCAGCACGATCTTCAGGATCGTCCGCCACTTGGGCACCCCGAGGGCGTAGGAGGCGTCCCGCAGGTCGCGGGGCACCAGCTTGAGCATCTCCTCCGAGGCCCGCACGGTCACCGGGACCATCAGGATCGCCAACGCGAGCGCACCGGCCGCACCGAACGGCCGCATGCCGAACCCCAGCAGCAGGAAGGTGTAGACGAACAGGCCCGCCACGATCGACGGCACCCCGGTCATCACGTCGACGAAGAAGGTGACCGCCTTGGCGAACTTCCCCCGCCCGTACTCGACCAGGTAGATCGCGGTCAGCACGCCGATCGGCAGGGCGATGACCGCGGCGATGGCGACGGTCTCGAGGGTGCCGACCAGGGCGGCGTAGACGCCGCCGCCCTCCTGCCGGCTGGTGACCCCGTTCATCGACTTGAGGAAGAAGTCGGGGCTGAACACCGAGATCCCCTTGACGCCGATGTAGCTCAGGATCAGCACCAGCGGCACGATCGCGGCGACGAAGCAGGCGTAGATCAGGGTGCTGGCCAGCCGGTCCTTGGCCCGCCGCTGGCCTTCGACGGCGAACGACCAGCCGGACAGCAGCAGGATGAAGAGCAGCGCGGCCGTGAAGAACGTGGTGTACCAGCCGGTCCAGCTCAGCAGAGCGCGCAGGCCGAAGGCCAGGACGACGGCGGCCGCGCCGGCGGCGATCGGCGCCCACTTCGGCAGCCGGGCGCCGACCAGGTCGGACGTGGCCGGGGCCGAAGCGGTGCGGCCGCGATCCGCCGGTTGTCGGGCGACGGTGGTCATGCCGTGAACTCCTTGCGGCGGGCGATCACCATGCGGGCGATCGAGTTGACGATCAGCGTGATGACGAAGAGGAAGAGACCAGCGGCGACCAGAGCGGCGATCGCCGTGGGGTTGCCCCCGGCCTCGCCGAACTTGAGGGCGATCGTCGAGGCGAAGGTGTCACCGCCCGGCTCGGTCAGGTGCCAGTTGATGCGGAAGCCGGAGTTGAGCACCAGGGCGACCGCGATCGTCTCGCCCAGGGCCCGACCGAGGCCGAGCATGGCGGCGGAGATCATGCCGGCCCGACCGAACGGCAGCACCGCGGTGCGGATCATCTCCCACTTGGTGGCCCCGAGCGCCCACGCGGCGTCGATGGTCTCGCGGGGGGTCTGCAGGAAGACCTCGCGGGTGACGGCCGAGACGATGGGGATGATCATGATGGCCAGCACGATGCCGGCGATGATCAGGGACTTGCCGAACTGCCCGGCCGTGGTCGCCGTGGGGTTGTCGAAGATCGGGATCCACCCGAAGTAGACCGACAGCCACTGCTGGAAACCCTGGGTCTCCGGGATGAGGAAGTACAGACCCCACATGCCGAACACCAGCGAGGGCACCGCGGCCAGCAGGTCGACGATGGCCCCGAGGGTGGTCGCGGCCTTCCGGTGGGCGTACTGCGAGATGAACAGGGCGATCCCGATGGCGATCGGCACACCGATCATCATGGCCAGGAACGCCGAGACGACGGTGCCGAAGAACACGGCGGCCATGCCGAACACCGGCGGTGAACCCTGTGGGTTCCACTGCTGGGTGGTGAACAGGTTGCCGGTGTTGTTGGTGAAGGCGGGGATGGCCTTCCACACCAGGAAGACCGCGATGGCGGCCATGACGAACAGCAGGATGCCGCCGGAGCCGGCGGCCAGGGCACGGAAGACCCGGTCGCCGAGACGGACCGAACGTCCCGAGATGCCGGCTTCGGGGCGGCCGTCGGGCAGCACGGTGCCGGGCTTGTCGCCACTGCCGTCGGCCGCGTCGACGACCTGCGGTCCGACCGGCCGGGCGCCGGGGACGCCCTGAGCGGCGACCTCGCGAGCCTCGTCGGTGGAGGGATCGTTTCCGGTGGTGCTGGACATCGCGGAGATGACCGTCCTTCGCAAGGGTTCTGGATCTGCCCGGGACCGGGCGGGAGCGGGGGCGCTGCGGCGGACATCCGCACGGCGGAGGCGGGCAGCGCTCCGGTCACCGACGATGCTGACCGGACGGGGCCGGCAGCTCGTCACCGGCTCCCGTCATGGTGCCCCGTGTCCGCCGCCGGTGACCAGACCCTGGTGCGGGCCCGGCCACCGGCGGTCGGGAGGACGTCAGGCGATGCTGAGCGCCGACTCGATGACCTTGGCCTGGATCTCGGCCGGGAGCGGAGCCGCGCCCAGATCGGTCAGGGCGGCCTGGCCGTCGGTGGCGGTGTAGCCGAGGAATGCCTTCAGGGTCGGCGCGGTGTCGGCGGAGTTGCCGGCCGAGCAGACGATCTCGTAGGTGACGAGGATGACCGGGTAGGCGCCGGCCTCCTTGGTGGCGTAGTCCAGCTTGAGCGCCAGGTCCTTGCCGGTGCCCACGACGGTGGCGGCCGCGACGGCCTTGCCGGCGGACTCGGCGGTCAGCTCGACCGCTCCGGAGCCGTTGTCGATCTTGGCGACGTTCAGGCCGTCGTCCTTGGCGAAGCCCCACTCGACGTAGCCGATGGATCCGTCGGTGCTCTTGACCTGCTTGGAGACCCCGTCACTGCCCTGGGCGGCTACGCCACCCGGCTGGCTCCAGGACTTCGCGGCGTCGACGGTCCAGGCGTCCGGCGCGGCGGCCTTGAGGTACTTGGTGAAGTTTTCGGTGGTCCCCGAGTCTTCGGCGCGGTGCACCGACTGGATCGCCAGGGACGGCAGGGTGACACCCGGGTTGGCGGCGGCGATCTTGGCGTCGTTCCAGGTGGTGATCTGGTTCGAGAAGATGCCGGCCAGGATCTCCGGGGTGAGGGTCAGGTCGCTGACCCCCGAGACGTTGTAGGCCAGGGCGATCGGCCCGGTGACCATCGGCAGGTTCAGGGCCGGGTTGCCGGCGCAGCGCTGGGACGCGGCCTGGGTGGCCTGGTCCTCCTTCAGCGCCGAGTCCGAACCGGCGAAATCGACCTGGTTGCCGATGAAGTCCTGGATGCCCTTGCCGGACCCGCCGCCACCGTAGGCGTTGAGGTTGGCGTTGCACTTGGCGTTGAAGTCGGCGATCCACTGCTCCATGACCTTGCCCTGGGCCGTGGACCCGGACGAGCGGAGCGTGCCCTCGGCACAGGTGAAGCCCGCGCCGTCGAAGGTGGTGGAACCGGAGCCGCTGGCTCCCGAGCTGGCCGCAGACGACGAGCCCGCGGACGAGCCCGCGGCGGACGAGCCCGCAGCGGTCACCGCGGACGCGGCGGCCGAGGTCGCACTACTGGTCGTGTTGTTGTCCGAGCCACAAGCCGCGGCGGTCAATGCCGTCACGGTCGACAGGGCCAGGACGGCGCCGATGCGCGCGAACTTCACGCTGTACCTCCAGAGTCACATTTCCATGGGTGGCCGGTTGCGGGCAGCCCCGACGGGCGGCCGGCCGGAATCGACGCTAAGAGGCGGTGGTGGACGGTCGGCCGATCACCGGTGAACGGCATGTGAACGCGTCGTGTTGGGCGCGCGACATCACCCGGCGGTCGAGTGATGGACCGGAGAACACCCCCGAGGATCATGACTGCCAGTGATCACGCGGCAGCTGTCCCTGCCTGAGCGGGACGACCGCGGCCGACGGTCAGCCGTGCCGGCCGCCGGCCGGCCGGGTCATCGCCGGCCCCACTCGGGAGCGCCGGCCGAAGCCCCGGCGGAATCCGCCGCGAGTTGCCGCAGCCCGGAGCCGTCCAGCTCGACGACCCAGACGTGATCCCCGGCGCTGCCGTCAGCGGCGATCCGGTTGCTCTTGAACGCCACCCGGCGACCGTCGGGCGCGACGGTCGGGTCGAAGTCGAACGCCGAACCGTCGGTGACCGGTGTGACGGGGCCGCCGTCCGGGACGCCGCCGTCGGTGGCGGCCACCTGGACTGCGAGGATCTGGGCGACCTCACTGCCGGGCACCGACCGCCGGAACACCAGGGCGGAACCGTCGACCGTCCACATCGGGTCGACGTCCTGCGCTTCACCCGGTCGGGTGACCGGCCGGGCGGGCCCGCTGCCGTCGGCCGGCAGCACGGCCAGCACCCCGCCGCCGGCCTGGGTGTCCGTGGAGCCCCAGATGGCGATGCGGCGGCCGTCAGGTGAGAACGTCGGATCCTCGAACACCGTCATGCCCGGGTCCAGGGTCCGCCGGACGGCGCCGTCCACGCCGACCAGGTGCAGCTGGCTGCCGTCCTCGGACCGGCACGTCAGCGCGATCTCGGTCGGGTCGACCGGGTTCCAGGCCGGCCGATCGGGATTCGGGCAGGTCGCGGCCGTGGCCTCGGTCAGCAGCGGCCGGTCGCCGGAGCCGTCAGCGGCCATGACGTGCACGGTCGCCCCGTCCGGGCCGTGCCAGAGATAGATGATCGTGGCTCGGTCCGGCGACAGGATCGGGTACTGACCTCCGCCCAGTCCCCCGGTCAGCCGGGCCTCCGGTTCCGCGGTGCCGGCATCCGTCCGCGTATCGACGAGATACAGGTCGGAGACGCCGTCGACCACCCGGCTGTCGACCAGGACGTCGTCCGGCAGCGGCGTCGAACGGGGCAGCCCGGCGGCCGGGGCCGCGGGGATCGACGAACCGGACGGTGCCGATCCGCGGGGCGCGCGGCCCGGGACGGCCCCGGACGCCGGTGTGGTGACCGCGGTCGACGGTGGTGCGGCGCTCTTGCCGACGCCGGCCACCGGGACGGCCGCGGTGGCCACCGACGCAGCCGGGGCGGCCGAACCGCTCACCGGGCTGCACGCGGCCAGCACCAGGCCGAGGATGCCGACCAGCGGGCCGAGCCGAGCTGCCTGGGCCGGCCCCCGCGGTGTCGCCTGGGTGGTGGTCGTGAACGACCGTGATTCGGGCCGGGTGCACGCCTGTCCTACCGCCATGTCCGGTTGAGCACCGCACCGCCGCCGGCGATACACCGTCACGCGTTCAGGCGATATCCCCGCTTGATGACGGTGGCCACCAGCTCCCGGCGGCCCAGGGCCTGCCGGAGCCGCCCGATGGCGACCTCCAGCGCGTGCTCGTCGTTGGCCTCGGGCAGCGCGGCCAGCAGTCGCGTCTTCGGGACGACGGCACCGCCGGCGTCCATCAGCAGCCGGAGCACGGCGACCGACGACGGGGACAGCGACGTGGTGTGCTCACCGACCCGCACGCTGCGTCCCCGCAGCTCGACTGCCCCGAAGGCCGTGTCCACGGTGCGGACCCGTTGGGTGGTCAGGTGCTCGCACAGCAGTCGGACCAGCGCCCCGAGGCGGTACCGGTCCGGGTGGAGGGTGGGAATGCCGGCGGCGGTCAACGGGGCGCTGGTCACCGGGCCCACGGTCACCGCGGTCACGTCACCGGTCAGGGCGTCGACCAGTCGATCGGTGAGTCCCCGGGCGGCGGCCGCGGCCAGCAGGGCGTCGGCGGCCGGTGCGCTGGTGAACGTCACGGCGTCCAGATGACCGGCGATCGTGGCATCGATGAGCCGTGAGACCCGTTGCGGGTCGGCGGGTGTCGTCCAGGAGTACGGGGCGACCGTGTGCACCGTCGCCCCGGCCGCGGTCAACCGGTCCAATTGGTCGTGGTCGACGAACCCGTGCAACTGGACGGCGATCACCCGGTCCCGCAGGGGCGGGTCGATCAGCGGGTCGCCTTCGTCGAGGACCCGGTCGATGAGCGACGCCGTCGTCTCCTGCTCGCTCATCCCGTCGTCGTCCAGACCGGCGGCCCGGACGGCCCCGCGCGCCTTCGGCCCACGGACCAGGATGCGCGCGTGTCCGAGCACGTCGATCAGATCGGAGCCGAGACCGGCGGCATCAGCCGCCTCGAACCACCCCCGGAGCCCGTAGGCCGTGGTCACCAGCAGCGTGTCGGGTCGGGCGGCGATCACCGCGCGGGTGTCGGAGACCAGCCGGTCGTCCTGGTCGGCCGGCACGATGCGCAGCGTCGGGGCGTGCAGGACTTCGGCCCCCCGCCGCTCCAGCGCGGCGATCAGATCCTCGGAACGACGATCAGCGGTGACGCCGATCCGGAAACCGGCCAGCTGATCGGCCCGGAACCCGACGAACGGCTCGGCCGCCGTGGTGTCGACCGGCACCGGATCGTCGTGGCTGGAGGGCGAA
Source organism: Nakamurella flava (assembly GCF_005298075.1). NCBI lineage: Bacteria > Bacillati > Actinomycetota > Actinomycetes > Nakamurellales > Nakamurellaceae > Nakamurella > Nakamurella flava. Next base: position 695,280 of record NZ_SZZH01000001.1, on the reverse strand, counting down.
GGATCCGGACGGTCAGGGCTCGACGGAACGGTCATGGAGTCCTTTACGACAAGGGCAGGCCGAAGCCGCAAGACGGGTCCCACAGGATAGGAGACCCACGTGACGACCGGGTGACGCGAACCCCACCGTGCCCGTGGATGCCGCTGAGCGGAGCTGACCGGCGGTCAGATGTTGAATCCGAGCGCCCGCATCTGCTCGCGACCGTCCTCGGTGATCCGCTCCGGGCCCCACGGCGGCAGCCAGACCCAGTTGATGCGGAAATCGTCGACCAGGGCACCGTCGGGATCTCCGACGAGCGCCGCGGCGACCTGGTCCTCGATCATGTCGGTCAGCGGACAGGCCGCGCTGGTGAGCGTCATGTCGATGGTCGCGACGGTGACCTCACCGGTCGGTGACACGGTGTCGACCCCGTCCCCGGCGCGGACCTCGCGGTCCACCCGGACGTCGTAGACGAGCCCGAGATCGACGATGTTGACGCCCAGTTCGGGGTCCACCACGTCCTTGAGCGCCTCCTCCATCTCCTCCATCAGCGCGACGTCGGCTGGGGAGGCTGGCGCAGCCTCGGTGGACGCCGCGTCGAGATCGGCGGCCGTCCGGCCGGAGCGGGGCGTGTCCAGATCGGTCATGACCGGTTCTCCTGTTCTCCGGGGGCGGCGACCGCACCCGTGGTGACGTGACCAGCAACCTGATCGGTGGCCTGGACGGCCGCGTCCTTGAACGCCATCCAGCCGAGCAACGCACACTTCACCCGGGCCGGGTACTTGCTGACCCCGGCGAAGGCGATGCCGTCGCCGAGGACGTCCTCGTCGCCGTCGATGGTCCCGCGGCTGGTCACCATCTCGGTGAAGGCGTCCAGGGTGCGCAGTACCTCGGGCAGCGGGCGGCCGATGGCCAGGTCGGTGAGCACCGACGTCGAGGCCTGCGAGATCGAACAGCCCATCGCGTCGTACGAGATGTCCCGAACGACGGACTCGCCGCCCGACCCGGCCGGGTCCAGGTCGACCCGCAGGGTGACCTCATCCCCGCAGGTCGGGTTGACGTGGTGCACCTCGGTGTCGAACGGGTCCCGCAGCCCGGCGTGATGCGGCGCCCGGTAGTGGTCGAGAATGATTTCCTGGTACAGCTTTTCCATCTGCATGAGGGTCACCCGACTCCGAAGAAGCGTTGCCCGGACTTCACGGCCGCCACCAGGGCGTCGACCTCGTCGAGCGTGTTGTAGAGATAGAACGAGGCCCGTACGGTCGCCGCGATCTTGTACCTGCGGTGCAGCGGCCAGGCGCAGTGGTGGCCGACCCGCACCTGAACGCCCTCGTCGTCCAGGATCTGGCCGATGTCGTGGGCGTGGATGCCGTCGACCAGGAAAGAGACGGCGCTCCCCCGGTCGACCAGGTCGGCCGGCCCGATGATGCGCACCCCCGGCATGGCCCCCAGCTCCTGCAGGGCGTAGCCGGTGATCTCGGCCTCGTGGCCGGCGACGACGTCCATACCCAGGTCGGACAGGTAGTCGACGGCGGCCCCCAGCCCGATGGCCTGGGAGGTCATCGGCACGCCGGCCTCGAACCGGGCCGGCGGGGCCGCGTACGTCGAGCGGTCCATGAAGACCTGCTCGATCATCGACCCGCCGGTGAGGAACGGCGGGAGGTCGGCCAGCAACTCGTACCGGCCGTACAGCACACCGATGCCGCTGGGGCCGAGCATCTTGTGCCCGGAGAACGCGGCGAAGTCGACGCCCAGCGCGGCCACGTCGACGCTCTGGTGCGGCACCGACTGGCAGGCGTCGAGCACCGTGATCGCGCCGACCCTGCGGGCCGCGGCGACCAGCACCTGCACCGGGTTGATGGTGCCCAGCACGTTCGATTGGTGGGTGAACGCGACGACCTTCGTCCGCGGGGTGATGATCTCGTCCAGGTCGGACAGATCGAGCCGGAAGTCGTCCGTCACCCCGAACCAGCGCAGGGTCGCCCCGGTCCGTCGGCACAGTTCCTGCCACGGCACCAGGTTGGCGTGGTGCTCCATCTCGGTGACGACGACCTCGTCGCCGGGGCCGAGGCGGAACCGCCCGGCCCCGGTCAGGGTCGGCTCGGTGCCGTTCAGGTACCCCGCGTTGCCCATGCCGTAAGCGATCAGGTTGATGGCCTCGGTGGCGTTCTTGGTGAACACCACCTCCTCCACCCGGCCGGCCCCGATGAACCGGGCGATCTTCTCGCGCGCGCCCTCGTACCGGTCCGTGGCCTCCTCGGCCAACTGGTGCGCCCCGCGGTGCACGGCCGCGTTGTGCCCGGTGACGTACTCCTGCTCGGCGTCGATGACCGGGATCGGTCGCTGCGATGTCGCCCCGGAATCCAGGTACACCAACGGTTTTCCGTCCCGGACGGTGCGTTCCAGAATCGGGAAGTCGTCGCGGACATGGGCCAGGGCATCCGGGGCGACCGACCCGGTGGGTCGGAGCAGCTGATCGGTCATCGGGCTCTCAGTTCTGTGCAGGGCAGTGCGAGGGACTCCGGGTCAGACCGCGGCTGCGGCGCCGGTGAACCGGACGTAGCCGTTGGTCTCGAGCTCGTCGGCCAGGGCGGGGCCGCCGGACTCGACGACCCGGCCGTTCGCGAAGACGTGGACGAAGTCGGGCTGGATGTAGCGCAGGATCCGCGTGTAGTGGGTGATGAGCAGGATGCCCACCCCTTCACCGCTGGCCTGCGACTGCTCCTTGTAGCGGTTCACGCCGGCCGAGACGATGCGCAGCGCGTCGACGTCCAGACCGGAGTCGGTCTCGTCCAGCACGGCGATCTTCGGCTTGAGCAGCGCCATCTGCAGGATCTCGTGGCGCTTCTTCTCACCGCCGGAGAAACCCTCGTTGACCGAGCGCTCGGAGAACTGGGGGTCGATCTCCAGGTCGAGCATCGACTGCTTGACCTCCTTGACCCACTTGCGGATCGGGGGGGCCTCGCCGCGGACCGCGGTGGCCGCGGTGCGCAGGAAGTTCGAGGTGGAGACCCCGGACACCTCGACCGGGTACTGCATGGCCAGGAACACACCGGCCCGCGCGCGCTCGTCGACGGTCATGGCGAGGACGTCCTCGCCGTCCAGGGTCACGGTGCCCGAGGTGACGACGTACTTCGGGTGCCCGGCCAGCGAGTACGCCAGGGTGGACTTGCCGGAGCCGTTGGGGCCCATGATCGCGTGCGTCTCGCCCGACCCGATGGTCAGGTCGACCCCGCGGAGGATCTCCTTCGGGCCTTCCTCGGTGACGACGCTGACGTGCAGGTCGCGAATCTCCAGTGTTGCCATGCTGACTCCAGAATGTGTGACGGAAAGTGTGCGGTTCGCAGGGGCCACGCGGGCGGCGGCGGCCGGGTCGGATCAGTAGCCGCCGACGGCCAGTTCGCGCTCGATGGTCTCGGTGGCCCGCTCGACCACGGACGGCACGCCGATCTTCAGCAGCACCTCGCCGAAGAAGCCGCGGACGACCAATCGCCGGGCGATGTCGGACGGGATGCCGCGGGAGAGCAGGTAGAACAGCTGCTCGTCGTCGAAGCGTCCGGTGGCGCTGGCGTGGCCGGCGCCGACGATCTCGCCGGTCTCGATCTCGAGGTTCGGCACCGAATCGGCGCGGGTGCCCTCGGTGAGCAGCAGGTTGCGGTTCATCTCGTACGTGTCGGTGCCCTCGGCGGACTTGCGGATCAGCACGTCGCCGATCCAGACCGTGTGCGCGCCCTTGCCCTGCAGTGCGCCCTTGTAGAGCACGTCGGACTTGCAGTGCGGGGCGGTGTGGTCGACGAACAGCCGGTGCTCCAGATGCTGGCCGGTGTCGGCGAAGTACAGGCCGAGGAACTGCAGGTCGCCGCCGGGGCCGGCGTAGTCCACCGAGGTCATCGCGCGGGAGAGATCGGACCCGAAGGACAGCGCGATGTGCTTGATGGTGGCGTCGCGGCCCAGCTTCACGTGATGGTGGGTGAGGTGGACGGCGTCGGCCGCCCACTCGCCCAGCGCGGCCACGGTCACCTGGGCGCCGTCGCCGACGACGATCTCGACGACGTCGGTCAGCGTGGTGCTGCCCTGCTGGATGAGGACGATGTCGGCCTTGGCGTGGCTGCCGATCTCGATGACCGTCCACCCGGCGGTGGCCTCGCCGCCGGCCTGGCCGGTCAGCGTGACCTCGACGGGCTCGGCGATCTGCGCGTCGGCGGGCACCTGCACCAGCAGGGTGCGGGCCGCCTCGTGCCAGGCCCGGGCCGCGGGCCGGTCGGTCGGCAGGTAGCCGGACCGGCCGCGGGCGGACCGCGCCTCGTCACCCTGCAGTTCGGTGACCCGGACGCCCTCGGGCGCCGACCAGGTGGCGGTCAGCGGGTCGCCGGTGAGCGGGGCGTCGGCGTGCAGCCCGCGCAGGCGGCGCAGCGGGGTGAAGCGCCACAGCTCCTCGCGGCCGGACGGCACCGGGTGGTCGGCGAGGTCGGCCGAGCCGACGGGGTGCAGGAACGGAGCTCCCCCGGTCACCGGAACGGTGACCCCACCGCTGACGTGGCTGTGCGCGCCGGCGTCGGGCGCGGGGTCCGCGCTCGGGCCGACCGAATCGACCGTGGTCAGGCCCTCGGGGGTGTCCAGGCCGTCCGGGTCGGACCGGACGGCGTCGGACGTGTGATCAGTGGTGCTGCTGGTCATGCTCAGCCCACCGCCCCTTCCATCTGCAGTTCGATCAGGCGGTTCAGTTCCAACGCGTACTCCATGGGGAGCTCGCGGGCGATCGGCTCGACGAAGCCGCGGACGATCATCGCCATCGCCTCGTCCTCGGTCAGGCCGCGGCTCATCAGGTAGAAGAGCTGCTCCTCACTGACCCGGGAGACCGTCGCCTCGTGACCCATGGCCACGTCGTCCTCGCGGACGTCGACGTACGGGTAGGTGTCCGAGCGGGAAATGGTGTCGACCAGCAGGGCGTCGCACTTCACGGTGGACTTGCTGTGGTGGTTGCCCGGGTTGACCTGGACCAACCCTCGGTAGGAGGTGCGGCCACCGCCCCGGGAGACCGACTTGGAGATGATCGTCGAGCTGGTGTGCGGGGCCAGGTGCAGCATCTTCGCGCCGGTGTCCTGGTGCTGCCCCTCGCCGGCGAAGGCGATGGACATGACCTCGCCCTTGGCGTGCTCACCCATCATCCAGACGGCCGGGTACTTCATCGTCACCTTGGAGCCGATGTTGCCGTCGACCCACTCCATGGTCGCGCCCGCCTCGGCCTTGGCCCGCTTGGTGACCAGGTTGTAGACGTTGTTCGACCAGTTCTGGATGGTCGTGTACCGGCAGCGCCCACCCTTCTTGACGATGATCTCCACCACCGCGGAGTGCAGCGAGTCCGACTTGTAGATCGGCGCCGTGCAGCCCTCGACGTAGTGCACGTAGGCGTCCTCGTCGACGATGATCAGCGTCCGCTCGAACTGGCCCATGTTCTCGGTGTTGATCCGGAAGTAGGCCTGCAGCGGGATCTCGACGTGCACGCCCTTGGGGACGTAGACGAACGATCCGCCGGACCACACCGCGGTGTTCAGCGCGGAGAACTTGTTGTCGCCGGACGGGATGACCGTGCCGAAGTACTCCTCGAAGATCTCCGGGTGCTGCTTGAGGGCGCTGTCGGTGTCCAGGAAGATGACCCCCTGGTCCTCGAGCTCCTTCTGGATCGAGTGGTAGACGACCTCGGACTCGTACTGGGCCGCGACACCGGAGACCAGGCGCTGCTTCTCGGCCTCCGGGATGCCCAGCTTGTCGTAGGTGTTCTTGATGTCCTCGGGCAGGTCCTCCCAGGAGGCGGCCTGCTTCTCACCCGACCGGACGAAGTACTTGATGGTGTCGAAGTGGATGCCGGACAGGTCGGCACCCCAGGTCGGCATCGGCTGGCGCTCGAACAACTGCAGGGCCTTGAGGCGACGCTGCAGCATCCACTCCGGCTCGCTCTTCTTGGCCGAGATGTCCCGGACGACGTCCTCGTTCAGACCGCGACGGGCCGACGCGCCGGCGGCGTCGGAATCGGACCAGCCGAACGCGTAGCGACCGATCGAGTCGATGGTGGCGGCCTGGTCGATCAACGACTGGCTCAGCGGCTCCCCGGTGACCGGGTCGATCGGCGGCGCGATGGGTGCCTTCTCCGGTGCTGTGGTCATGGAAACGGCGTCCTTCCTTGGTACGTCCGGTGGGCGTCGATCGTCCCGACCGATCGGACGATCGGGGCGGCGGCGCGGTGATGCGGCGGGTCGTGCTGACTGCGGCGGGGTGGTGCGGGTCCTGCGGGGGTGATGCACGGTGGACGGCGCTGGCGACCGGCCACCAGGTCGGTGGAACCGGGTCAATGCTCGTCGGCCGGCGGGCTCCCGGGCGTCGACGGAACCGAGCGCCGCAGCGGCCGGTCGATGGGGATGAACGTCGTGCAGACCGCGTCGCCCCGGGCAATGGTGGCCAACCGCTGGGCGTAGGTCCCCAATTCCCGGGTCAGCACCTCGAGTTCGGCTTCGCAGAGCTGAGGGAACTCGTGGGCGACGGCACCGACCGGGCAGTGGTGCTGGCAGAGCTGCTGGCCGACGCCGACCTGCTGAAGGGAGGCGGCGAATCCTTCGGAGTTCAGGGCCTCGGCCAGGATCTCGGCCCGACCGGCCGGGTCCGGGGTGGCGGACAGGCGGTCGCGGAACGGCTCGACCAGCGCATCGGCCCGGCGACGGGCGAACGCGGTGACCGCGTCCGGGCCGGCCGTCTCGGCCAGGAAGCGGATCGCCTGGACGGCGATCTCGTCGTAGCCGTGCGGCAGCCGTTCGCGGCCCACCGCGGTCAGCAGGTACACGCGGGCCGGGCGGCCCCGCCCGCGGGCGACCCGGCTGGGCTGTTCGCGGGAGGTCAACGCTCCCTCGGCGGCCAGCTGGTCGAGGTGCCGGCGGACCGCGGCGGCGGAGATGCCCAGCCGCTCGGCCAGCGCGGCGGCGGTGATGGGACCGTCGGAGAGCAGCAGGTTCACGACGGCCGAGCGGGTGCGACCGTCGGCCGAACGCTCGGGCGCGAGCGCGCCACCTTCGACCGCGTCAGGACCGACGGGCGGGGATTCCGGGGCGTGCGCCACGGCGACGGACCCGCCGCGGCGGGTCCGCGAGGCGCTCGTCGCGGTTTTCACAACACCAGTGTGACCTTTTTCGGCGGGAAGATCAAAGAAAGCGACCCTTACTCCGTGTGGGGCGGGACACGCAGGTCAGGCTGCCCTCAGCGGTCAGGTGTCCAGCCGGTCGGGCCGCGCCCGCCGGGCCGGGTCACCGTCCGTCGGCCGTCCGTGCCCGCTGCGCTCGCACCCGTCGGGCGACGAAAACGGTCACCGCGATCACCACCGCGGCGATCACGACCCACTGCAACACCCCGGCCGACTGCTCGACCAGCGCCCAGTTCTGACCCAGCAGGTAGCCGGCGAGGACGAAGACGGTGTTCCAGATCAGACTGCCGGCCGTGCTGAGCAGCAGGAACTTCGGCAGCGGCATCCGTTGCACCCCGGCCGGGATGGAGATGAGGCTGCGGAACAGCGGCACCATCCGACCGAAGAACACGGCCTTCCCGCCGTGCCGGGCGAAGAAGTCGATGGCCCGGTCGATGTCGCCGCCGTGCATCAGCGGCAGCCGGTCGGCCATCGACCGCAGCCGGTCCGCGCCGATGGTCCGGCCGAGCCAGTAGAGCAGCACGGCACCGAGCACCGACCCGACGGTCGTACCGACGATCACCCACAGCAGCGAGAACGTGCCGAGGGACGCGGTGAATCCGGCCAGCGGCAGGATGACCTCGCTGGGCAGCGGCGGGAAGAGGTTCTCGGCGAAGATCAGCAGTGCCGCCCCCAGGATGCCGAGGGTCTCCATGACCCCGACGGCCCAGCCGGCGATACCGCCCAGCTCGCCGGCGGTCTGCGTGGCGGCGGAGGTGTCCAGGCGGGCGAGCAGCGAATCGCCTCCGAGGGCGGCTCCGGCCCCGGGCAGATGGGCGGCGGTCAGGGTCGCGGCGGTCACCCGTTCCACGGTACCGAGGACGATCGGTGACAGCGAGTGACCAGGGCGGACTGCGAGACACTTCACGGCGGCGCAACCCCCACCGCCCGGTCGGCCGGTCACGGACCCGTCGCCCTCCTAGACTGCCGGAGTGGTCGGTGCCGGATCGTTGCGTCGCATCCCCGCCGGCCGATCGGACGGGGACGCGGCCCCGCTGAACGGGACCGAACGCGCCCAGTTGTCCCGCCTGCGCCGCTGGGGCACGGTCGGCTCCCTGCTACTGATGCTCGGAGCCGGGTCGTCGTACGGGTCGGCCTCCCCCATCCCCAACCCGATCGACGGCATCCGCATCGCCGGACTGCTCTCCCGGATCGGCCCCGCCGCGCTGGCCTGCTCCTACACCGGGATCGGCCTGGTCGTTCTGTGCTGGTTCCTGATCGGGCGGTTGGCCGCGCCCGGCCGGCCCCGCCGGCTGTCCCGCAGCCAGCTCAGCCACACCCTGGCCATGTGGGCCGTCCCGCTGCTCGTGACGCCGCCGTTGTTCTCCCGCGACGTCTACTCCTACCTGGCCATCGGGTCGATGCTGCGTCACGGGTTCAACCCCTACGACAGCGGACCGTACGACTCCCTGGGCGACGGCGACCCGTTCGCCCATCAGGTCGACGTCCGCTGGCAGCACACCCCCAGCCCCTACGGCCCCGTCTACCTGATCATCGCCCGGGCCCTCGTCGGGATCGTCGGCGACCACGTCGTCATCGGGATCCTCGTGCAGCGGCTGGTCGAACTGCTGGGCGTGGCGATGATCGTGTGGGCGCTGCCCCGCCTGGCCCGCATCTGCGGGTTCGATCCGGTCGCCGCGTTGTGGCTGGGCGCGCTCAACCCCCTGGTGCTGTTCCACCTCATCGGCGGGGGCCACAACGAGGCCCTGATGCTCGGCTTCATGCTGGCCGGGTTGGTCATCGGCTACCGGCGATCACCGCTGGCGGTGGTCACCGGCACGGTGCTGATCAGCTGCGGGGTCGGCATCAAGGCGACCGCGGCGATGGCCCTGGCCTTCCTGGTGATCATGGTCGCCCTCCGCGCCGGCGGACGGTGGCGGGATCTGTTCCGGGTCGGCGCGGTCGTCGGGATGGTCGCCGCCCTGACCTTCCTAGTGGTCACCTGGGCGTCCGGTGCCGGATTCGGGTGGATCAACGCGCTCGGCACCCCCGGCATGGTGCGGTCGTTCCTGTCCCTCTCCACGTCCCTCGGCGTCGGGTCCGGCCAGATCGGGCTGCTGCTCGGCCTGGGCGATCACACGCAGGCCGTCCTGGACGTCATGCAGCCGGTCGGCACGCTGATCGGCGCGGTGATCGCGCTGGTCGTGATGTGGCAGTGCTGGCAGCGGCGGCTCAATCCGATCCTCGGGCTGGGCATCGCCATGGGCGCGTTCGTCCTGCTGAGCCCCGTGATCCAGCCCTGGTACCTGCTGTGGGCGGCGCTGCCGCTGGCCTGTGCGACCGCCGACGCCCGCTACCGCCGGGTCACCGTCTGGCTGACCGTGTTGTTCTCGGTGACGATCATGCCCAACGGCGCGACGATCGCGGTGTTCGTCATCGTGCAGGCCGTGGTGGTCGCGGCCGTCGGCGTCGCCGTCGTCTGGTGGTTGCTCCGGCGGCAGGGCCTGCTGCCGACCAAGGACGGCGCCGATTCCGAGCCGGACCGCCCCACCGGCGGCCGGCCCGACCGGACGGTCAGTTCGGCGGATTGACCTGGTACTCACCCGAGCCGCTGAGCACCTTGATCGTCAGCTCGGTCTGCCGGCCGTCCAGCTGCAGGCTGCAGGTGAACGTCCGATCGACGACGACCTCCTGGCCGGACGGACAGTTGACGTTGCTCACGCCGGACAGGCCGTAGCCGGCCGGTGCGGCGTTGCTCAGCACCTGGGCCACGTCCCGGTTCATCTGCTGCGCGTCGAAGACGTCATTCTTGAACGGGCCGACGCCCTTGAGCGGGCGGGGCCAGACGAACAACGCGACCGCGGCCAGGGCCAGGACGACGACCAGCGCGACGATGCCGATCAGCAGCCCGTTGCTCTTCTTCGGCGGCGCGGACGGGGCTCCGCCGGGGGCACCCCAGGACGGCTGCTGGCCGTAGCCGGACGACTGCTCGTACCCGCCGCCGTACCCCCCGGACTGCCCATAGCCCCCGGACTGCCCGTAGCCGTTGGGCTGCGCGTAGGCGCCGGGCTGCCCCTGGGCGCCTGAGCCGTATCCGCCCTGGTGGTCCGGACCGGAGGGATAGCCGCCCTGACCGTACTGCTGGCCGGCGCCGGCCGAGCCGCGGTCCCACCCACCGCTGGGATGCCCGTAGCCACCCGGACCGCCGTACTGCTCGCCCGGCTGACTCCAGGCCCCACCCGACCGGTCGGAGCCGCCCGGCGCCCAGGCCGACGCCCCGCCGTCGGGCGCCCCCGACCACGGCTGCTGGGCCGGCGACTGCTGGTCGGGTTGCCAGGACTGCTGGGGCGGGGTCTGCTGACCGGGGGCCCAGGACTGCTGGGCCGGCTGTGACCAGGACTGCTGACCGTAGGCCGGTTCCGCGGTCGTCGGCGGGGCGGAGGAGCCCCGATCACCGGACTGACCGGGCGCGGCGGACCCCGCGCCGAGGTGGTCCTGCGGGCGGTACACCGTGGTGGCCTCGTTGTCGGAGGCCCCCCCGGCGGCGTGGGCCGCGTCGCGTCCGGCCGGCTGCTCGTCGGACCCCTGGCCCGGACCCTGCGGCGTGCTCATCTGGTTCCTCCTCGACCGGGTTCGACCCCGACGGTGACAGTCATCATGACCGGCCCGCACCGGGACGGAGCGCGACTCGCCCGTTCGGGCGCTGCGCGGGGCTGGTCCGGTCCCCGGAGGCTACGGCGGCCCGGCCTGATACCGCGCGACGGTCAGGCTGCCGCCATCGACACGACACCTCGGCGCAGTGCCGTGATCGCGGCCACCGCAGTGGCCGCGACCGGGGCGAGCGCCGCGGCGGCCGGGGACTCCGTCGTCCCCGAGCGACCCGACCCGGCGAGCCCGGCGATCTGGTCGAGGAGGTCGACGACCTGGCGGCACCAGCGCACGAAATCGCCGGCGGTGAGCTCGGTCCCGGTGGACGCGGCCACCGAGAGCGCCTCGGCCAGCGAACCGCCGCGGACCCACGTCGACACGGCCGCCCCGAAGCCCAGGTCGAGATCACGGGTGACCCGCAGCCGCAGCTCCCGTTCCTGGGCGGTGACCTCGGCCCAGATCCGCGTCGTCTCGGTGACGGCGGCGGCCGCCGGCCCCGACGGCATCCGCTGCGGCCCGGTCTCCCGGCGGGACTCGTAGACGAGGGTGGAGACGACGGCCGCGAGCTGGGCCGGGTCGAGCCCGGTCCACGCGCCGCGGCGCAGGCACTCGGCGACCACCAGGTCGCTCTCGGACCAGATGCGGCTGAGCATCCGGCCGGTCTCGGTGAGCCGATCCCCGCGCAGGTAGCCGCGATCGGTCAGCAGGGTCAGGATGCGGTCGAGTTCCTGGCCGAGGGAGCCGCGGGCGGAATCGACCTTCGCGGTGAGGGCGGCGTTCTCCGCGGTGAGCCGTTGCCAGCGGCGGGCCCACTGCAGATGGTTCTCCCGGTCGGCGCAGCCGTGTACCGGATGCGCCTTGACGGCCCGGCGCAGCACCGCGAACTCGGCCTCGCCGGCGTCGTGGTCCCCGCCCCGGCGGGGGCTCCGGCCCGGCACCACCGTCCCGGACGACGCCAGCGCCGAGGCCAGATCGCGGCGCACCTTGGGGGAACGGTGGTCGGTGAACTTGCCCAGCCGCAGGGTGCCGAGGGCGGGGACGGGGCCGCGGAAGTCGGCGTCGGACAGCCGCCCGGCCCAGCGGCCGGCGGTGACCACCAGGGGTCGGACGGTCCCGTCGGTGTTCACCCCCGGGTCGAGGACGACGGCCAGGCCGGCCCGCCGACCGGTGGGCACGGCGATGATGTCGCCCCGCTTGAGGGCACCGAGGTCGTTCTCGGTCTCCCGACGGCGACGGGACGCACCGGCCCGGGCCAGTTCCTTCTCGGCCCGGCTGAGCTGACCGGCCAGTTCCAGGTACTCGACGATGTCCCCCTGGTCGCACTGCATCGACTTCTCGTGCGCGCGGATCGCGTCGGTGTTGCGGGCCACCTGCCGGGCGAGGCCGACCACCGACTGGTCGGCCTGGTACTGCGCGAACGACTGCTCGAGCAGAGTGCGCGCCTGCGCTCGGCCGAGCCGGTCGACGAGGTTGACGGCCATGTTGTAGCTGGGCCGGAACGACGAGCGCAGCGGGTAGGTGCGTCGGGAGGCGAGGCCGGCGACCTGACGGGGATCCATCCCCGGTGCCCAGACGACGACGGCGTGCCCCTCCACGTCGATCCCGCGCCGGCCGGCCCGCCCGGTGAGCTGGGTGAACTCGCCGGGCGTCAGGTCGACGTGGCCCTCGCCGTTGTACTTGACCAGCTTCTCGAGCACGACGGTGCGGGCGGGCATGTTGATGCCGAGGGCGAGCGTCTCGGTGGCGAACACCGCCTTGACCAGGCCGGCGACGAACAGCTCCTCGACGGTCTCCTTGAACACCGGCAGCAGCCCGGCGTGGTGCGCGGCCAACCCGCGTTCCAGGGCGTCCCGCCAGTCCCAGTAGCCCAGCACCCCGAGGTCACCCTCGGCCAGGTCGACGGTGCGGCGGTCGACGACGGCGCGGATCTCGGCCCGTTCGGCCTCGGTGGTCAGGCGCAGCCCGGACCGCACGCACTGGGCGACGGCGGCGTCGCACCCGGCCCGGGAGAAGATGAAGGTGATGGCGGGCAGCAGTCCGTTGGCGTCGAGTTTCTCGATGACATCGACCCGGGCCGGCGGCCGCCACCGGGGGCCGCCGAACCCGCCGGAGCGCGGACGCCCGGCCCGGCCCCGGCCACCGTCCTTACCGGCACGGTCGTAACCGGCGGTGCCGAACCGATCGGCCATCGACTGGGCGTCGGACACCGCCCGGGCCAGGGACGGGTCGATGCGCACCGCCGCGACCGGCCCGGACCCGGCGGCCGCCGCGCTGGCCAGTTCGGCCGCCGAGGAGGTCGTGAACAGGTCGAACATCCTCTTGCCGACCAGCATGTGCTGCCACAGCGGCACCGGCCGGACCTCGTCGACGACGACGGTGACCTCCCCGCGGACCTCGGTGAGCCAGGCGCCGAACTCCTCGGCGTTGCTGACGGTCGCCGACAGGCCCACCAGTTGCACGCTGTCCGGCAGGTGCAGGATGACCTCCTCCCACACCGCGCCGCGGAACTTGTCCGCCAGGTAGTGGATCTCGTCCAGCACCACCGCGGTCAGTCCCCGCAGCGCGGACGACTCCGCGTACAGCATGTTTCGCAGCACCTCGGTGGTCATCACCACGACCGGTGCGTGGGCGTTGATCGAGGTGTCACCGGTCAGCAACCCGACCCGCTCCGGCCCATATTCGGCGACCAGGTCGGTGTACTTCTGGTTCGACAGGGCCTTGATCGGAGTCGTGTAGAAGCACTTGCCGTCGGTGGCCAGCGCCCGGTGGACGGCGAACTCCCCGACGATCGTCTTGCCGGCTCCGGTCGGGGCGCAGACCAGGGCGCTGCGGCCGTCCTCCAGCGCCCGGCAGGCCTGCGTCTGGAAATCGTCCAGCCGGAACGGGCGACTGTCGGCGAACTGTTCCAGCTCGCTGTACCGACGACGTTCGGCGGACCGGGCGAACCGTTCCGCCGGCGACAACGGCCGGTCCTCCGACTCCTCGTCCGCCCCGCCGCCCCGGCCGAAACCTCCCACGCCCGTCGTCCTCACCTCACCAGCGTGTCACAGCAGGCGGACGTCCCCGGGTCGCACGAGTCGGAACCACCGCGCGCCGTACCCGGCCAGGTCGACCGTCACCGTCTCCCCGTCGACCGGCAGCCGGGTTCCGGGCCGCCCACCGGGGGTCGATGCGGCCAGCTCGACCAGGGCGCTACCGGTCGGCTCACCGGGCAGGGTCAGCGGCACGGCAACGGGATCCGGCCCGAGTTGGTGGACGGCCAGCACCGTGCCGCCCGACCAGTCGCTGCGGTGGGCGAAGACGGACGGGATCTCGTGGTCCAGGACGGTGGGGGTGCCCCACCCGAACTCGGGGTTCTCCCGGTAGCAGCGGATCCGTTGCCGCAGGAACGACAGGAGCGACTCGGGGTCGTGCCGCTGGTCGGCCACGTTGACCTGGTCGGGGGCGTACGGCGGAGCCGGGAACGGCCGGGTCAGCCGGTCGGGCGCCAGGTCCGCGTCGGCGCTGAAGCCGCCGAGGTCGCCGGCCGACCACTGCATCGGCGACCGGACGGCCATCCGGCCCTCCAGGGCCAGACACTCCCCCATGCCGATCTCCTCGCCGTAGAACAGGGTCGGCGTACCGGGCAGGGACAGGGTCAGGCTGTACACGAGGCGGACCCGGGCCGGGTCGCCGTCGAGCATCGGCGGCAGCCGGCGACGCAGCCCCCGGCCATACAGCTGCAGGTCCTCATCGGGTCCGAAGGCGGCGAACACCTCCTGCCGTTCGGCGCCGCTGAGTTTGTCGAGCGTCAGCTCGTCGTGGTTGCGGGCGAACACCGCCCACTGGCAGTCGTCCGGGGTCTGCAGCCGGCCGCTCAACGCGGTGCGCAGCGGACCGGCCTCGCCCCGGGCGAGCGAGAGGTACATCGCCTGCATGGTCGGGAAGTCGAAGAGCATCGTCAGCTCGTCGCCGTCCTCGTCGCCGAAGAACTCGCGGGCCTGCGCGTGCGGCAGGTTGACCTCGCCGAGCAGGATCGCGCCGCCGTGCCGGCGGTTGAGGTAGGCCCGCAGATCGCGCAGATACCCGTGCGGGTCGGGCAGGTCGGGGTCCACGCCCGGGCTGCCACCCGGGCCGTGCGTCTCGAGCAGGAACGGGACGGCGTCGACCCGGAACCCGGACAGGCCCAGCGCCATCCAGAAGCCCATGATGCGGGCGATCTCGTCGCGCACCGCGGGGTTGGCGACGTTGAGGTCGGGCTGGGTCCGGTAGAAGCGGTGCAGGTAGTACTGGCCGGCCTTGCGGTCCTTCGTCCACAGGCTGGTCTCCCGGTCGGGGAAGACCACGTCACCGGGGCGGGTGGGGCCGGGCTCGTCCCGCCAGACGTACCAGTCGCGGTAGGGCGAGTCCGGGTCGGACCGGGCGGCCTGGAACCACGGGTGCTGGTTGCTGGTGTGGTTGACGACCAGATCGGCAATGACCCGGAAGCCCTTCTCATGGGCGGTGCGCAGGAACTCGACGAAGTCGCCCAGCGTGCCCAGCCGGGGGTCGACCGAGTAGTAGTCGGTGATGTCGTAGCCGTCGTCGGCGTCCGCGCTCGGATAGAACGGCATCAACCACAGCACGTCGACCCCGAGGTCGACGAGGTGATCCAGCCGCTCGGTGAGCCCACGGAAGTCGCCGACGCCGTCGCCGTTGCCGTCGAAGAAGGTCTGCACGTCGAGGCAGTAGACGACGGCGTTCTTCCACCACAGGTCGCCGGTGCTGGCCGCGCTCATCGCCCGCCACCGGGGTGGACGTCGGCCGGGTCGTCGCTGCGGGCGGCCAGGGCGTCGGTCGGCGGGATCGGCGGCACCACGGGGGCCTCGCCGCGCAGCTGGGGTAGCACCTGGTCGCCGAACGCGGCCAGGAACACGTCGTCGTCCTGGCCGACGAAGTGCAGGTACAGCTCGTCGAAGCCGAGGTCGAGGTAGTCCTGCAGCCAGGCGGTGTGCTGGCCGAGATCGGCCGACACCAGGACGTTCTCGGCCACCACGTGGTCGGGGACGTGGGCGGTCGCGGCCTCGAACTGCTCGGGATGCTCGAGGTTCCAGGCCAGGTCGGTCGGCACGCAGTTGCCCTTCCACTGGTCGACCGCGATGGCCAGGGCCCGGTCGGGGTCAGGGTCGTAGCTCAGGTGCACCTGCAGACGGGCGGGACCCCGGCCGCCGTGGTCGCGGTAGGCGGCCAGCACCCGGGTCAGGTCCTCGGCCGGCTGGTTGACGGTGATGAGGCCGTCGGCCCAGTCGGCCGCCCAGGCGGCCGTCTCGGCGCTGACCGCCCCGGCCACCAGCTCCGGCGGCACCTCGGGCAACGACCACAGCCGCGCCCGATCGACGGTGACGAGGCCGCGGTGGCTGACCTCCTCCCCCCGCCACAGCGCCCGCATGACGTCCACGCACTCACGGAGCCGCTGCATGCGTTCGGGTTTGCTGGGCCAGCGGTCACCAGTGACGTGTTCGTTGAGCGCCTCCCCGCTGCCGACGGCGACCCAGGGCAGCCGGCCGGGGAACATCGCCGCCAGGGTGGCCATGGCGTGGGCCGAGATCACCGGGTGGTATCGCTGTCCGGGGGCGTGGAACGAGCCCATCGGGATGTGGTCGGTGGCCTGCAGCGCGGCCCCGAGCCAGGACCAGGTGAACCCGGAGTGGCCCTGGGCGGACGTCCAGGGGGCCAGGTGGTCCGAGCACATGACGGCGTCGAACCCGGCCTGCTCGGCCTGCACCGCCGAGTCGCGCAGGACGGCCGGGTGGACCTGCTCGTGGGAGGCGTGGAAGCCGAACCGGGGACCGGGCCGGGACCCGGACGACGGCGGGGCGGACGGGGCGGGTCCGGGGACGGACGGGCTGGGCATGCCGGTTCCCTGCCCGGCGTCGGGCGTGCCGAAACGCCGTGGGACCGGTCGTTCAGCCTCGGGGGCGGTGGATCAGGTGGCGTCGCCGAGATCGTCCGGGCGGGCCGGCGGGGGCGTCGGGTCGGTGGTCCGCGGCGGTGCCGGTCGGGTCGGCGGGGGCGGCGGGTCGGCCCGTGGGATGGGCGTCGGGTCGGCGATCGGCGCGGCGTAGTCGTCGGAGGTCACGTCGGCCGTCCCCACCGGGGCCGGGTCGGCCGGGAGCGCGGAGGCCTCGTCGTCGGACAGTTCACCGAGACCGGCGGCGGCCAGCCGCTTGGCCTTGCGCCGGTCGTGGACGCGGGCGATCTGCACCGAGACCTCGTAGAAGATGCAGAGCGAGACGGCCAGGGCGAGCATCGTGATGGGGTCGTTGCCCGGCACCACCAGCCCGGCGAAGACGACGAGGCCGAAGAATGCGTACCGGCGCGCCTTGGCCAGCGCGGCGTGGGACAGCACCCCCACCTGGTTCAGCATGACCAGCAGCAGCGGAAGCTCGAAGCTCACCCCGAAGATGAGCAGCATGGCGATGAGAAAGCTGAAGTAGGCGTCCGGGTCGAGCGCGGAGGTGGTGGTGTCACCGCCCAGACCCAGCAGCACGGTCAGCCCTTCGGAGACCACCACGTAGGCCAGGACGGCGCCGGCGGCGAACAGGATCGACCCGGCGGCCACGAAGACGACGGCGAACTTGCGTTCCCGGCTGTAGAGGGCCGGGGTGACGAACCCCCAGAGCTGGGCCAGCCAGATCGGCGCGGACAGCACGGCACCGGCCAGCAACGCCGACTTCAGGCGGACCTGCAGGATGCTGAACGGAGTGGTGGCCAGCAGCTGGCAGGCGTCGGCGTCCCCGCCCACGAACTGCGCCCGGTTCTGGGCCGGGACCGCGCAGTACGGGTGGATCATGATGTCGCCCAGGGTGGGGATGGGCGGGATCGTCACCGTGTACCAGATGAACCCGATGACCGTGCCGATGAACAGGCCCAGTACCGCGAAGAACAGGCGACGACGGAGCTCGTAGAGGTGCTCCATCAGCGTCATCGTGCCGTCGGCCGGTTTCGGCTCGCGGCGGCGACGCAGGCGCGGGAGTCGCAGCGGCACCCGTCTCTCCTTCGACCCGCGGGCCGCCCCCGGTCGGTCGGCCTGCTGGGGTGATCGTACGTTCCGGTCGGACCGGGTCGACCGACCGCGAGCGCGCCTGACGATCCCGGGCCCGGTTCCGGGGGCCGGCCGGGTCGGTCGACCGCGCGACGCGCCTACCGGTCGGTGGCGGCCGGCAGCAGCAGTTCCAGCGCGAGCGCGCGGGCCCGGTCGCGTTCCTCCGTTCCGGACGGCAGATCGGGGACCGCTCCGGCGAGGACCTGCTGACCGAGGGCGAGGGCCAGGGCCGCCCGGGCCCGGGCGGCGGCATCCGGCGCCGGGTACCCCAGGCGCCGCAGCAGGGCCGACAGATGGTCGAGCCGGGTGGCCGTCACCGCTTGGACGGCCGCGGCGACCAGGGGGTGCTGTTCGCCGACCGGGGCGTAGAGCCGCAGCTCGCCGACCCCACTGGCGGCCACCCGGGTGATGAGGGACCGCACCGCGGCGGCCGGGTCGTCCGCGGCGTCCCCCGGTCGACCGGTCTCGGCGATGACGTCGTCGGTGCGGTCCGCGGTCCACCGGTCGAGGACGGCGGCGAGCAGGTCGTCCCTGTTGGTGAAGTGCCAGTAGAACGGCCCCTTGGTGTCCCGGTGGACCGGCGGGCCGTGATCCCGGCCGACCCGGCCGAGCTGGAGGCCCGAGTGTTCGACGTCCGCGCCCTCCCCCGCGCCGTCCGTGCGCTGTTCACCCTGCGCCAGCGGCTGGTGCGGCTGCTGGGGATCCCGCCCGCTCCGCCGGACATCTTCCGGGTGTCCCAGGTCAGCGGAGGAGAAGCACTGATCGCCGCGCCGGACCAGCACTTGGACTTCTGCGCCGGGGTGTCCGCCCCGGGTGGCGTGCAGGTCCGGGTCGACACCCGGGTGCGCCTGCACGGCTGGCGCGGCCGGGTCTACCTGCTGCCGGTCCGTCTGGTGCATCCGATGATCGTGCGGGCGATGGTCCGGAGCGCGATCGAACGCGACTGACGACCTGGTCGCGATCCAGGTCGTCAGTCGCGCCTGCCGGGGGGCGGGGGGAATCCGATCAGCGGGTGGTCGGGGTGGCGGTGGCGCTACCACCCCGGGTCGACTGCACGAGGACCTGGGTGATCTGAGCCGACGGTCCGGGCTTGAGGCGCAGGGTCCAGTTGCCGAGGGTGTCGACCGGGGAGACCCCGAGCTTGACCGGTGCGGCCGCCCGCGACATGTCCCAGACGACGACGCTGGTGGCCGGGGCGCCGCTGAACGGGGCGCCGTCGATGAGCGAGGTGCCGTCGATGCGGAACTCGGTGCCGAGGCGGTGCCGCGTCCCGGCGGCGATCGCGACGGTGTCGGTCTTGACCGGCGCGGTGACGGTGGCCTCGGCCGTCCGGGTCGCCGATCCGTCCGCGGGCGCCGTCTCGGTGACGACGACCTTGAACGACAGCGGCGTGGTGGTCGCCGGCGCGGTGGCGTTGGTGTCCGTGGCGAACGGCATGGTGAACGTCGGCCTGGCCGACTGCGGGTTGGTCAGCGTCACCGGGGTCCCACTGGTCTGCGACCAGGCGAACGTCGCTCCGTTGCCGGTGGACGCGCTGGCATCCAGTGTGACCGTGGCCCCGGCCGGCGCGGCGGCGGGGGTGGCGACGCTGGCCGTCGGGGCCGGAGCGGGAACGACAGTGGAGTTGTCCGGTGTCTTGTCGATGACCGGCCCGGGGTCCGGGGCCGGGGGAACCGGGGGCAACCCGGGATCGGTGGCGGACCCACCGGTGATGGCCACGGGCGAGGTCACACTGGCCCCGGAGGACGACGTCAGGGTCACCGTGGCCGGCGGGGCCAGCATCGGGAAAGAGATCGGTCGGTTGTCGGGCAGACTGCCGATCCCGGCCACGGTGACCGGGAAGTGATCGCTGTCGGCGGCGACCGTCAGCGCGGTGCCGTCGTAGGCCGCGGCGGTGACCGTGGTGTCCGGCAGGCTGATGACCGCGGTGCTGGCGGGCTTGTCACCCAGGTTGCGCACCGTCACCTTCGATGGCTTGGCCCCGGTGAAGGCGATCCGCGCGTAGTGGCGGGGCGAGCCGGGGTCGTTGGTCATCGGCGTCGTCGCGAACGACCCGGAGATGCCGTCGACCTGCAGGGAGGTGCCGCCGCTGGTGGCGAAGACGTCGAGGTATCCCTGGTTCGCCCGGGCGGCGTCACCGGTGACCCCGGTGTTGGTGGCGATCTTGCCGGAGATGGTGAACTGGGTGTTCTCCACCGCCAGGCCACCGGGCGAGGTGACGGAGAACTTGTTGTAGCCGCCCCGGCCACCCGTGACCGCGTGGGCCTGCCCAGGGTCGCCGACGAACCCCTCCGGCGCGGCCGGCGCGACGGCGGGGTCCCAGCGCAGGAACGGACCGAAGTTGCCCTTGAGGGCGGCGGTGAAGTTGCCGACGGCGGGCGAGATGTCCTGGACGATCCGGCCGGCGCCGGTGCCGTCGGTGTCGATGGTGAGCTCACCGAAGGGGTGCTTGAACGTCAGGGTGGTGTTGGCCGGGCCCCCCTTGACGACCACCCGGGTGCGGGCGAAGACGACCTGCTCCCCCGGTTCCACACCGTTGGCGAAGGCGGCCTCCAGTCCCAGAGTGAGGGTGGCCTTCCCGCCGCCCGGCAGGGTCAGGTCGCTGCCCGCGAGCTGGTAGAAGAACTCCTCCGGGAAGTTGTCGGGGAAGGAGATCGGCCGGCTGGGGTCGGGCACGTCGCCGGGCAGGAAGCCGCACAGGTTGTTGTCCTGGTCCAGACACGGCTCGATGCGGGTACCGGCACTGTCCTGGTACCAGGCCGGGAAACCGTAGTCGGAGTTCACCGGGCCGGCCGCGGTCAGCCCACCCGGGTTCTTGACCGTGATCTGGGTGACCGCCGAGGACGGGGTGGCCAGCACGAACGGCGCCACCAGTGCGGTGATCACAATTGCCGTCCGCTGGGCGCGACTGGTCCGATTGACCGGCCGGGCCCGGTGCCGGGTGGGGACCGGGGCCCGATGGACCGCCGACGGACGGTCGGGCAGAGAGGAACGCTGCGGCATGGTGGACCTCCTGGGGCGGGTGCGGCAGCCACCGGGCGGCGAGGCAGTGGCGGTCCCCGGGGCGTTCACTGCGCCGTGACGCGCATCGGATGCGGCGGCGGTGCAGCAACTCTCGACGTTGCCGCGGCATCCGGACACCCCCACGCGGGGGGCCGCCATCCACCCAAATATGGGGAGACGGGGGCGTCCGATGCTGGTGACGGCCCGTGATCCCCAGCTTTGGGGGGATGGGTCCCCCAAGCCCTGGGGTACTGCCGGCGGCCGCCGCGTCGCAGCCTGGAACGGCCCACCGCGCAGGACGGGGACTCGCGGATGCCGCAGCACGCCACCCTTTTCCAGGAGCACGCCATGCCTTCACTCTCCCGTCGAGATGCCTTCAAGCTGGGCGGCCTGGCCGCGCTGGGCGCAGCCGGTCTGGCCATCCCCTGGGGAGCGGTGGACGCCTCGTCGGCCAGCCTGCTGCCGTCGTCGAAAATGCCCAAGCCGTATCAGGTCCCGTTCGCCCGCCTGGAGGCTTTGCCGAAAAACGAAGTCCTGACCGACCAGTTCGGTCAGATCGACGTCTACCGCAACGAGGCCAAACTCGGCAAGGCGCGCATCGTCCCGAACATGGACACGCCCGTGCTCGGCTACGAGGGCAAGGTTCCCGGGCGCATGATCAGCGTCGAGCAGGGCACCCGCGTCCAGATGGCGATGCGTAACCAGCTCCCCGAGGTGCATCCGACATTCGGCACCCCCACCCGCATCTCGACCCACCTGCACGGATCCGCCTCACTGCCGCAGTACGACGGGTACGCCAGTGACGTCACCGAGGTCGGTCAGAAGAAGCTCTACCACTACCCGAACTTCCAATCCGCTCGGACGCTCTGGTACCACGACCACGGCGTGCACTTCACGTCCCAGAACGCCTACTCCGGCCTGGCCGCCCAGTACCACCTGCATGATCCGATGGAGCGAGCCCTGTTGCCGCAGAACGAGTTCGACGTCGGACTGACCGTCAGCGACATGATGTTCCAGGCCGACGGGTCCCAGTTGTGGGACGACCGCAGCCATTCCGGGTTGTGGGGTGACGTCATCCTGGTCAACGGGGCGCCGTGGCCGGTGATGAAGGTCAAGCGGCGGGTGTACCGGTTCCGCGTCCTCAACGCCTCGATCTCCCGGTCGTACAATTTTTCCACGTCGCCGGCCGCGCCGATGTACATGGTGGCCACCGACGGTGGATTGATGCCGGTGTCGCAGAACGTCAGCTCCTGGCGGCACGGCAGTGCCGAGCGGTACGAGGTGCTCATCGACTTCTCCGGGTTCAAGGCCGGCACCCGCATCGAGCTGCGCAACGCCAGCAACCCGAATAATCGTGACTACGACAACACCGGCAAGGTCATGGCTTTCGACGTCGTCGACGACGGCTTCGACCCGAACGACCCGACCGCGCGGACCATCCCACAGTCGCTCAACCCCGGCAACGACATCATGCGACTGACCCCCGCCAGCTCGATGAAGGTGCGCAACATCCGGGTGGAGCGCAGCGACAGCAGCCAGCAGTGGATGCTCAACGGGCAGACCTGGGACGACGTCATCAAGTCCGGGTACACCTCGGTCCTGGCCAACCCCAACGTCGGTGACACCGAGATCTGGGAGATCGAGAACAAGTCCGGCGGGTGGTTCCACCCGGTGCACATCCACCTCATCGACTTCCGGATCCTGTCCCGCAACGGCAAGGACCCCTTCGCCTACGAGAAGGGCCCGAAGGACGTCGTCTACGTCGGCGAGGGCGAGAAGGTGCGCCTCATCATGAAGTTCGGCGACATCACCCGGCCCGACCACCTGGCCCCGCGCACCGGGAAATACATGGTGCACTGCCACAACCTGGCCCACGAGGACCACGACATGATGCACCAGTTCAGCGTCGGCCAGGGCACGCCGGATGCTGCGGTCAACGACCCGATCAACGCCGACAAGCCCTGCGGTGACGACGAGTCGTTCGTCGACCAGCAGCGGTACTGACGATGACCGCGCTGCTCCCCGGTCGCCGTGACCGGTTCGACCGGCCGTCGACAGACGCCGGCGGCAGACCGGCCGGGGACGGAAGGGCGGCGGCCCTGGTGCTGGTCGTCGCGGCCCTCACCGGAGTGGCGACGATCCTGGCGGCCCGCTCGCTCATCGGCGCGGGGTACCAGCCGTCGCCGATCGGTCTGCCCGATGCCGGGCCGTTGACCGCCGGTGCCCTGCCGGTGGTTCGCCTCGTCCAGGAGATGGCCGGTATCGCCGTCACCGGTGCCCTGCTCGTCCGGTTGCTGCTCGGCACGGGCGTCTGGCCGGGCCGGTGGGCGCTGGACCACCGGCTGGGCTCGGTGACCGTGGTCTGGGCCGGCGTCTGGACGGCGGCCAGCGTCGCCACCTGGGTGCTGTCCCTGTCCGACCTGGCCGGCGTCCCGGTCACCGGACTGCCGGCCCACGCCGACGTGATCCCCCTGCTGTTCGGCACCGACCGCATGCTGTCGATCACTGCGACACTGTGGGTCGCCGTGCTGCTGACGCTGTTCGGTCGCCGCTTCGACGGCCGGCTCGGGCTGTCGGTGCTGCTGGCCATTGCGGTGGGCGGGTTGCTGCCCCTGGCGCTGACCGGTCACGTCGCCCACCACGACGCGAACATCACACTCGCCACCATCGCGCTGGCCGGGCACGTCGCCGCGGCCGCCCTCTGGGTGGGCGGCCTGCTCGTGATGGTGGTGCACCTGCGCCGGCAGCCCGTCGCGCTCACAGTGGCGGTGCCCCGGTTCAGTGCCCTCGCCCTGGGTTGTGTGGCCGCGGTCGGGCTGTCCGGGGTCGTGGCCTCGGTGGCCATGCTGGACGGCTGGACCGAACTGTTCGCCACCGACCGGGGAGCGATCACGCTGGCGAAAGTGGCGGCCCTGGCCGCCCTCGTCGGCGTCGGCGCCTAGCACCGCAGGCGTGCCGTCGGCCCGCTGGCGCAGGGTCGGGTGGGGCCGTTGCTCCGTGCCGGGGCGGTCGAGCTGGCCTTGATGGCCGCCGCCGTCGGCCTGGCGGTCGTGCTGTCCGGCACCGCGTGAGCCGCCACCGGGCCACCGCCGTCCGACACCCCCGCCGGGGAACCCGTTGGCCGCTGGTGGCTTTCGGCGCGATCGTCGTGGCGGTGGTCGTCGTGCGGGTGGCCGTACTCGACGTCCTGACGGTGGCGTCCGACAGCATGTCCCCGACCGTCTGTGTGGGGGACATGGTGCTGCTGCTCCGCCTGCACGGCACCGGGGTCGGTCCCGGCGATGTGGTCACCTTCCACGACGCGGACACCGGTGACGAGGTCATCAAACGGGTCGCGGCGGTCGGTGGCCAGCGGGTCGCCATCCAGGACGCCGTCCTGACGGTCGACGGCGTGGCGGTCCCGGAACCCTGGGTCGATCGCCGCACCATCGACGGCCTCTACTTCGGGCCCGTCACCGTTCCGCCGGACAGCGTCTTCCTGCTCGGCGATCACCGCGAGGTGTCCATCGACTCCCGGACTTTCGGGCCGATCGCGACCGGGCGGCTCGACGCCCGCCTCCTGGCGGTGCTCGGGTCGGCCTGTTCCTGAATCCATCCGGGTCCGAGCGCGGTACCCAGCGAATTCCCCACCGGCCGGCTGTCGACCGGGTCGCGGGTCAGGACAGCGACAGCGTCGGCCGATGATCGGGCCAGACGGAACCGCCGCTCGCCACCGCTCGCACGGCAGCGACCAGGACGGCAGGATCGCCGGACTTCACCAGGAAGCCGGCGGCGCCCACCGCCCTGCTGTCCAGGAGCCAGTGCTGATCCGACGATCCCGTGAGCATGAGGACCCGGGCCATCGGGTGACGGGCGATGAGTTCACGGGCGACGTCGATACCCGACCGGCCCGGCAGCTGGATGTCCATCAGGACGACGTGCGGCCGCCGGGTCAGCGCGAGCTCGAGCACTCTCGCGCCGTCGGCGCATTCCCCCACGACCTCGATCCCACCGGCCCGGGCCAGCAGGCTCGACACGCTGATCCGCAGGAAGTCGTGGTCGTCGACGAGCAGCACTCGGATCACCGACATCCTCCTGCTCGTGGGGGTCGTGGCGGCGATCGGGCGGCCGCCCGGGGCACCCGTTCTCGCGCGGGCCGCACTCGGCCGATCCGCTGTCGCGCCCTCGCGGGCGGGAGCGGCGATCGCGGTGGAGTCGTGCACCGGCCGGCACCGCCGGACGGCGACCCGATCGCGGGCTCTACCCAGCGTGGCGCACGTGAGGTGGAGTGACGATCCCCAATCGAGGGGTGTTGACGTTCCGTATATTGCAGCGGCGCCGAAAGCTGCTAGCCTTCCGGCCAAACCGCTCGATCGGGGCTATTCTGCGCCAGGATTGGTCACCGAGAGTAGTGACCACTGGGGGTCGTGCATGGATCGAGACGGCGGAGATCCGCTGCTGACCGCGCGCCGATCGACGGTCGGTCCGTCGAAGCCACCCCGCCTGGACGGCGCGGTGGACGACGTCACCGTGCTCGTCGTCGACGACCACCGTTCGTTCGGGGATCTGCTGGCCGCCGCGTTGTCCACGGTGCCGGCCATGCGATGCCTCGGGACGGCCACCACGGCGGCCGAAGGGGTGGACCTGGCCGCCCGATTGCGCCCGGACGTCGTGGTCATGGACATCGAGATGCCCGGCCAGGACGGCCTCACCGCGACCCGGCGGATCCTGGCCGCGACCCCCGGCACCGCGGTCGCCGTGATGACCGCGCACCGGGATCCCCAGTGGGTGTCCCGGGCCGCCCAGGCCGGGGCCTCCGGCTTCATCCCGAAGGACGGCTCGCTCACCGAGATGATCGGCGTGCTCCGCAGCCTCACCCCGGGTCAGATGGTCGTGGCCCCGTCCACCTTCGCGCGGACGACCGTCGTCACCGACGCCCGACACGACGGACCCCGACTCACCGAACGGGAACTGGAGGTGCTGCGGCTCCTCGGCACGGGGCTGACCGCCGCCGGCATCGGCCGCGTGCTCGGGATCAGCCTCAACACCAGCCGGGGATACATCAAGACCCTCCACTCCAAGCTCGGGGTCACCACTCAGCTCGAAGCCGTCGTCCGGGCCCAGCATCTCGGCCTCATCGGGGCTCCGTCGCGGCCATGACTCCGGGCCGGGCGGGGGGCCGTCCACGATTCGGGGTGGGGCGCCAGATCGCGGTCTTCTACACCGTCGCGGCGCTCACCGCCGCCGTGCTGGCCGCCGGCGCCGTCCTGGCGACCCGCGCGGTCGCCCGCGACCAGGCCCTGGCCGACGCGCAACGGGCGACCGAGCGGCTGCGGGACGTCACGGTCGCCCCGCTGCTCGAACAGGGCCTGTCCGGTGTCCGCGGCCGCCTCGACGAACTGCAGCGGTCCGTCGCCCTGCGCACCGACGAGGGGTACCTGACCGAGGTGACCGTGTGGGGGCCGGACGGGACGATCCTGTTCTCCGACGAGCCCGCCGTGACCGGCACCCGGGTCGACCTGCCGGTCGAGGCACTGGCCGCCATCGACGCCGGTGCCGTCTACTCCGCCTTCGAGGACCATCCGGAGGCGAGCCCGGACGAGGCAGACAGCAACGGCTTCGTCGAGGTCTACGTCCCCATGACCGTCGACGGGCGGACCTATGCGTTCGAGGCCTACTACGACTACGACCGGGTGAGCGACCTGGCCACCGGACTACTGCTGCGCCTGCTGCCGCTGGTCCTGGTCCCGCTGGTGCTGTTGCAGCTCATCCAGGTGCCGATCGCCGGGTCCCTGGCCCGCCGGGTACGCCGCCAGGAGGCCGAGCGCAGTCGCCTGCTCGAACAGGCCCTCTCGTCGTCGGAGAAGGAACGGGTGCGCATCGCCGCCGACCTGCACGACGGACCCATCCAGGACCTGGCCGGGATCGGTTACGCCATGGGTTCTTTCGCCCCGGCACTGCCGGAGACCCAGCGGGCCCTGGCCGAACGCGTGTTGGTCACCGTGCACGAAGCGGTGGACTCCCTACGGCGGATGATGGTCGACATCTACCCGCCCGACCTCACCCGGGCGACCCTGACCGAGATCGTCGACGGCCCCGCGGGCCCGCTCCGGGCGGCCGGCGTGACGGTCGACGTGGTCGATCATGGTCTGCCCGATGTGGATCCGGAGACGGTCACCGTGCTGTACCGGGTGGCCCGGGAGGCCCTGCAGAACGTCGGCGCCCACGCCGGGGCCGACCATGTGTCGGTGGAGCTGTCCAGCCTCGGGACGGGGACGACGTCCGCCGCCCGCCTCACGATCGCCGACGACGGGACCGGCCTGCCCGCGGGTGATCTCGACCGGCGGGCGCAGGGCCACCTGGGGTTGCAACTCCTGCGGGACCGGGTGGTCGCCGCCGGCGGCACGCTCACGGTCGATTCACCCTCCACCGGCGGCACCACGATCGTCGCGACCGTTCCGGCCCGGCTCGGCGAACCACTGCCTCGCCATCGGCACCGATCGTCGCCGCGCGGGCGGTGACCCACTCGGGTGGCCGACCGGGAATGTCCGGTCCGGTCGAGGCCGCTCTCCGCACACTGGAAAGATGAGCGACCACCGACGACAGGCCCGGTCCCGGCCTCCCTTTGCCGCGGT
This sequence comes from Nakamurella flava, assembly GCF_005298075.1. Classification (NCBI taxonomy): domain Bacteria; kingdom Bacillati; phylum Actinomycetota; class Actinomycetes; order Nakamurellales; family Nakamurellaceae; genus Nakamurella; species Nakamurella flava. The sequence goes on along the minus strand of NZ_SZZH01000001.1, from coordinate 667,805 downwards.
CGTCGACGGTCTGCGACGGCGTCCACCCGCTCCGGAGCGCGACCGGCGAGCCCGGCTCCGGGCCCCGGACGGCCGAGTCTTCGTCGAGATCGACCCGGACCTCATCCCGGACGCCGCCGTGGACCTGGTCGCCGGCGGGGCGTCGGTGGCGTGGGACTCGTGCGGCTGCCGGGGGTACTGCGGCATCGAATGGTTCGATGCGGACGACACTGCGGTCCTGGTGCGCAGCGGCCCGCCGGTGTTCGTCCCGGCGAGCCGGAAGGTGCCGCACGCCGCGGGTCGGCTCAGTGCCTGGCACACCGACGACGGGCAGGTCCTGGTGCTGGCCAGCGGCGAGGTGCGCTGGGGCGGCCTGCTCTCCTGACGGTGGTGAGCGGCGGGTCCATGCCCCGCCGGCTCCAGCACCCGTTCGTATGTGTCGAGTCCGCACCGGGGCGTTCCGAACGGAGCGTTTCGTACCGTCGGAAGCGGCCCCGTCGTCACCGGGCCAACGGAACCGGGCGGCCGACACCCGGTCCGCCGACCCAGGGGAGCCGGACTGTGCACACCACGATGACCAACGATCAGCGCGTGAACGGGGCCGGCGGACGGCGATGGGGTCGCACCGCCGCAGTGGTGCTGGGGGCGGGGGTACTGACCTTCGGACTCAGCGCCTGCGGCGGGACCACCACCGTGACCACGGTCAGCTCAGGCGCGTCGACCTCGGCGCCGAGCACCGCGGCCGCCGCGCCGACCGGTGGAGTGGTGACGGTGGGCGCCGAATCCGTCGTCGTTCCGCTGGTGACGTCCAACGGCACGAAGGTCGGCACGGTGACCGTCGGACCGGACGGCAGTCTGAGCAACGACGACCTGACCAAGAACGAAGACGTCCCCGACGATCCCAATGGGACCGATGTGGTCACCACGCTGGTCGACAGCAACGGCGCCAAGATGGGCACCATCACCGTCCGGCCCGACGGGTCCGTCATCAGCATCACCGGGACCGGGACCGTCACCACCGGGTCCGGCGACGTCCCCGGCATGTCCATGCCGGAGATGTCCATGCCCGACATGTCCATGCCCGAGATGCGGATGGACATGAGCGGAATGCCCACGCCGACGGGCCGACCGGGGGATCAGGTCAACGACTCCGTCAACACCGGGGGCGCGCCGACGACCATCGCCCATACGTCCTGCAACTCGGACGGCAGCCAGTGCAACCGGTCGGAGATCATCCTGAACTGACCGTCGGCGGCGCTCGTCCGGGCCGGTCGGGTCGGCATCGGCGTGGACCCCGCGCGGACCGGGCACTGGGACGAAGCAGGATGGACGCGCGGCCGTGCACGTCGGCCGCCGATCGATGTGGAGGACTCCCATGACGTACCTGGCCGCCGAGGACCGTTACGAGACGATGCAGTACCGCCGGACCGGCCGCTCGGGTCTGGACCTGCCGCTGCTGTCCCTGGGCTACTGGCACAACTTCGGCGACGACGTACCTTTCGAGACGCAGCGGGCGATCAGCCGGCGGGCCTTCGACCTGGGCATCACCCACCACGATCTGGCCAACAACTACGGCCCGCCCTACGGCTCGTCGGAGATCAACTTCGGCCGGCTGATGCGGGAGGACTTCCGCCCGTACCGGGACGAGATGATCGTCTCCACCAAGGCCGGCTGGGACATGTGGCCCGGCCCGTACGGTCAGGGCGGCGGCAGCCGGAAGTACGTCCTGGCCTCCCTCGACCAGTCGCTGCGCCGGCTCGACCTGGACTACGTCGACATCTTCTACTCGCACCGGCTGGACGCGACGACGCCCCTCGAGGAGACGATGGGCGCGCTGCACACCGCGGTGCAGCAGGGCAAGGCGCTGTACGTCGGCATCTCCTCCTACGACGCCGACCGCACCCGCCAGGCCGCCGCCATCCTGCGCGACCTCGGCACCCCCCTGCTCATCCACCAGCCGTCGTACTCGATGATCAACCGCTGGATCGAGACCGACGGACTGCTCGACGCCGCCGGCGAGATCGGTTGCGGCGTCATCGGTTTCACCGCCCTGGCCCAGGGTCTGCTCACCGGCCGCTACCTGGACGGCATCCCGGAGGACTCCCGGGCGGCGGCCGGCAAATCCCTGAACCCGGACTCCATCACCCCGGACGTCGTCGAACACCTGCGGGCCCTGAACCGGATCGCCGAGCAGCGCGGCCAGTCCCTGTCGCAGCTGGCCCTGGCGTGGGCCCTGCGCGACGAGCGGGTCACCTCGCTCGTCATCGGGGCCTCCCGGGTGTCGCAGCTGGAACAGAACGTCGCCGCCCTGGACACCCTCGGGTTCACCGACGACGATGTGAAGGCCATCGACGAGCACTCCGTGGGCCTGCTGGACGTCGACCTGTGGGCCGACGCCCGGTCGGGCAAGCTGGGTTGACCCCGGCGCGCCGGGGCGGTCAGCGCACCGTCCCGGCGCCGCGCACGGCGTCGACCACCGGAGCGCTGATCGGGCGGCGACCCTGACGCACTCGTACCCGACTGATCGCCACCCCGGTCAGGGCCAGCACGCCGCCCACCATGCGCCACACCGTCGGCACCTCCCCCAGGGTCAGCCACGACAGCAGCACGGCGATGGCGGGCACGGCGAGCGTCGTCGCGGCCATCCGCCCGGCATCGGTCCGGGCCAGGGCGTAGGCCCAGGTGAGGAACGCGACGGCAGTGGGACCCACGCCGAGGAAGACCACCCCGGCGACCGCCCCGGGCGAGGCGGCGGACAGCTCACCCACCGCCTGCGGGGCGAAGGGCAGGGTGGCCAGCAGGCCGGCGGCACACCCCACCCAGGTCGCCGTCAGGGCGTCGACCGAGCGAAGCGCGACCTTCTGCAACAGCACCCCCGCGGAGTAGAGCACGGCCGCGGCCAACGCCAGGACGACCCCGAGAGTGTCGGCCACCCCACCGGACTCACCACCGACCGCGATGATCACGACGCCCACGAAGGCGACCAGCAGGCCGACGACGAGCGGCCGCGGGAAACCCTCGCCGAAGACCACGCCGGCGACGACGGCGACCAGGATCGGCGCGACGTTGACCACCAGCGCCGCGGTGCCGGCGTCCAGATGGAGTTCGGCCCAGTTGAGCATCACCGTGTAGCCGGCGAACCACAGCACGCCGTAGCCGACGACGAGGGCCAGGGCGCGGCCCCGGGGCAGCGGGCGCCGGTACCGCAGGGCGACGACGGACAGCACGACGAGGCCGACGCACAGGCGACTGACGGCCAGCACCCCGGGCGACAGCTCGGCGCCGACGTCGCGGATGACGACGAACGCACTCGCCCACAGCAGGACCGTCACGGCAGCGGCCGGGCCGGCCAGCGAACGAACGGGCGGAATGCGAGAGGTCATGACGACGACCCTCCCCCGCCCCGGACATCAGCACAAGCGACGATTTCTGGCGGACCATTCAGCTCGGCTCAACTGTTAGCTAGCCTGGTCCGCATGGATGTCCACCGCCTCCGCGTGCTGCGCGCCGTCGTCGCCGCCGGTTCGGTCCACGGCGCCGCCACCACCCTCGGGTACACCGCCTCCGCGATCTCCCAGCACCTGACGGCGCTGCAGCGGGAGACCGGGCTGCCTCTGGTGCAGCGCGCCGGCCGGGGTATCGAACCCACGGCGGCCGGCCGCGCGGTCGCCGACGCCGCAGCCGGACTCTTCCATGAACTCGCCGAGCTGGACGCGCTGGTCGCCGACCTGCGCTCCGGTCGGGACGGCGCCCTGTCGGTCAGCTACTTCGCCTCCGCCGGGAGCGCCTGGATCCCCGGGGTGGTCGCGGCCGTCACCCGCGACTTCCCCCGGTTGCGGCTCGACCTGCGACTCCTCGAACTCACCGGGCCGGACGCCGGGGCACCGGACATCGAGATCGCCGTCGACGACGGGTCCGGCGGGGGCCGCCCGGGATACCGCTGCCGACCCCTGGTCACCGAGCCCTACTTCGCCGTCGTCCGGGCCGGCAGCCCCCTCGCGGGCCGCGCCGACGTCGACCTGGTCGAGCTGCGGAGCGAACCGTGGGTCGACAACGACGTGGCCCGGGGGCCCTGCCGACAGGCGCTCCTGGACGCCTGCACCACCGCCGGGTTCAGTCCGACGTTCCACATCGAGACCCAGGACTATCCGACCGCGATCCGCTTCGTCGCCGCCGGGGTGGGCGTCACCGTCGTTCCCCGGCTCGCGCTGCTGGATCTCCCGCCGGGCGTCGTGGCCGTGCCGATCGTGAACCCGACACCACGGCGGTCGATCTCCGTCCAGGTCGCGGAATCCATGGTCGACAACCTCGCCGCGGTGCGCATTCTCGAGTTGCTGGCCGACCAGGTCGACGCCTGGACGCAGGATCGCAGGCTCAGTTCGGCTGGGTGAGCAACTCCCAGGGCGACGGTGTGTCCGGATTGGTCGGCGGGGTGCCGGGGACGTCACCCTTGGTCCAGAACCGGGCCTGCCAGCCGATGCCGTCGTGCAGGACCCGACTGCCGGCGTTGTACACCTCGTCGGCGTTCCAGTCGGGGTAGGTCCCGGCCGGCAGGGTCGGCGTGGGCACCGGGGTGTCGCCGGGCAGGACGGGCCCGATCAGCGTCCACGGGGACTGGGCCGCCGTGGCCACCGGCAGGTCCGGCTGGTCGCCCTGGGTGTACCACTTCGCCTGATAGACGTTCTTGCGCCACACCACCTTGGTGTCCTTGGCGTACCCCTGGTTCGTGTTCCAGATCTGGTACGGCGAGGTCGCCGGGTCGTCGACGACCTCGGTGGTCGTCCCGCGTCCCGGTTGCCCGGCCCCGGAGGTCGGCGCGGCCGAGGCTTCGGTGGTCCCGGTCGGGTCGGCGCCGGCGGTGGGGGTCGCGGCCGTCGCCCCGCCGAACTGGCCGAGGACCGCGCCGAAGGCGCCGGGCTGCTGATCGACCCCGCTGCAGACGTCCGAGACCACCGTGACGTCGGGATAGTTGGGCCCGCAGGCCTTGTCCCGGTTCGCCGACCACATCGACAGTCGACCGAGCTTCTGCTGCTGGGCGAAGACCAGCATCCGGGTCGCGTCGTCGAGGGTGAAGATCTCGCTCGGGATGTCGTTCTGACCGATCATCGGGGTCGAACCGACGAGGTTCCAGGCCTGGGTGTCACTGAGGTCCAGTCCCGCGTCCGCCCACACCGATCGGATCTGCCCGTGCAGCGCGGTCAGCGCGAGCTCACCCTGCTCAGCCATGGTGCGACCCGGCGGGAACGGCTCGCCGTAGTCCATCGTCATGGCGTTGACACCGGCCGGTCGGACCCCGCCGGCCAGCATCGCGGACAGCACCGCCCGGCCCTGATCGGTCACTCCGGTGGAGATCACCGGCAGGGTCAGCCAGACGTCGAGGGCCTTGCCCGTGGCCTGCCGCTGCGCCACCAGGGCGGCGATCGCCTGTGCGCGCCGCTGGTTCACCTCGGGTGTCATCGACGGCTGCCCCTCGATGTCGAGATCGATCTGGGTCAGGTCGTACCGCTCCACGACGGAGGCATAGGCGGCCGTCAGCGCGGCCGTGTCCGTGCAACCGATGGCCAGCTCGGAATTGGCCGCGCCGCCGAACGACACCGACACCGTGCCGCCGAGTTGCCGGAGCCGGGCCACCCGCCGGTCCAGGTCGAGTTGCGCGGCGGCCTCGTCCAGTGAGTACGCCCCGCCCCAACTCGGCTGGCAGGGGGTCTCCCGGCCGCTGACGATGAAAGCCAGCACCGCCGAGGACGTCGTCGCGTCCTCGAAGGCGTACCGCGGGGTCGAGGTCACGTCGACGTAGGGCGCGAACAGCGTCGGCGGTCCCACCGCGGCCGTGGCCGCGGCCTGCTGTTCCCGCATCCAGTACCACCCTCCGCCGATCGCCGCCGCCACGACCGCGATCACCAGGCCCACCCGGAACCAGGACAGGTGCCGACCCGACCCGTCCGGCGGGGCCTGCGTCGCCCCGGCGTCGATGGCGTCGCCCTCGTTCACGATTGTTCGACCGTCCGTTCCCCGTGTCCGTCCACACGCCGATCGGGCGTGCGCCGGCTCCCGTCGCGTTCCGCCGGATTACGCCGATCACCCGCGCGCCGGTGCGGTACGGCCGGATCACCATCCCGGCGGTCGGCCGCCGTACCGCCACCCCGCCCGTCCGGCCGGTCGGTCGCACGCCGTCCGTAACCCTGCGGTACCCGGTCCCCCGCGCGCCGCCCGTACAGGACCGGGGCCTCCGGGACATCGGCGAGAATTTTGAAGGCGCCGGCACTCTCGGAGACGTACTCACCGGTCGCGGTGCCCGCCGCACCCTGGTAGAGCACCTCGTGCCACCCGGGGGGAGCCGGTTCGGGGGCGGCCCGGCGCCGTCGGACCCGCACGACCTCCCGCGGCTTGTCGTCGACGTACAGCCGCTCGACGAAGCCCAGCCAGACGTCGACCAGCGCGAACCGCACGCCGACCAGGGCCACGAGCGCGTACGTGGCCGTCGAGGCGTTGAACGCGCCGAAGACGACGTTGCCCCAGAAGCCGTTCACCCAGCCCCGCCAGGCCGTCCACACCGACCAGCCGATGATGACGAACGGCGTGAAGGCGAACAGCAGCGGTGTGGCCGTGCGGTTGGCGACCTTGGGGGTGCGGGCGAACGGGATCCGGCGGCCGGTGATGGCCTGCTGGATCGACTTGAACACCCCGGCGAGGTTGACCGGCAGCAGGATGAGGTTGAAGCCGTAGACCCGGAAGATGTCCATCCGCTTGTACCCGCAGCGATGGAGATCCGACGACATCGCGGCGAAGTACGGGAGCGCGGCCAGCAGCACCAGCGGGCTGAGCAGCCGATTGTTGAACGGGTAGACCAGCAGCAGCACCAGGGCGAAACTGCTCCAGCAAGTCGAGGCGAGATAGTTGACCCGGAGCAGGGTCTCGATCGTCCGGTCGTTCTGCGCCCGCTTGCTCCGGGCCTGCCGCAGTGTCCACAACTTGGGCAGGATGATCAGACCACCGTTGGCCCAGCGGCGGCGTTGGATGCAGAGCGACCCGAAGTCCGGCGGCGTCGCCGAATAGCTCAGCCGCTCCGGATAATTCAGCAACCACCAGCCGTGGATCGCCATGTCGACACTGGATTCGGTGTCCTCGATGACGGTGCGGTCCATCACGTAGCGGCGGATCTCGAAACCGCCCTGGTGTTCGATCTCGACGATGTCGTCCAGGGCTCGTTTGCGGATCACCGCATTGGCCCCCACCCAGAACGTCGCACCGTAGTAGCTCATCCCCTGGTGCACGATGTGCTGCAGGTCCGTGGTCGCCCCGGACAGTCGCTCCATTCGGGTCGGCGACCCGGGGAACGCCGAATACGGCGTCTGCACGACGGCGAGCTTCGCGTTCTCCGGCTGGCACATCACGTACACCAGGCGCAGGCAGTACTCGGGCAGCACGATGCTGTCGGCGTCCAGGGTCAGGATGAAGTCGGCGTCCGGGATCATCACCGAACCGGACGCGCCGGCGGTGGCCAGCACCGTGCCCTGCGGGGTCTCCCGGACCTCGTAGCTGTGCCCCATCAACCCGATGTAGCTGTTGAGGTTCATCGCCTTGTTCGCCTCCTGCGAGAGGGAGCTGTAGAGCTTGCGCTCGAACGAGGTCACCTCCCCGCGGAACGTCCAGGCCAGCCGGCGGTGCAACTGGAGCATGCGGGCGTGCGGTAGCGGGCTCCGATCGTCGGCCCCCGCGAGCAGCGCGGCCCGCACCGCGGCGAAGTCGTCGGCCAGGCCGCCCAGCACCTGCTCGGCGAAGAACACGTCGACGTGGTCGGTGATCGGCTCCTCGGCCTGCCGGGCGCGCAGCCACCGCACGGCCCAGTCGAACTCCGCGGCCAACTCCCGCATGGCGGTCAGCGCCTGCTCGGGTGTCGGGTCCACGCTGGTCATCTCGAACCGCTCCAGCGTGCCGGCGAACCGCTCCCGGGGTTCACCCAGCCACTGCTCCAACTCCCCCGGCAGTGCCCGGGCCCCTTCCAGCAGTCCCCGGTCCGCGACCGACTTCGGGTGCGGCGGATCGTCCAGCAGCAGCACCACCCGCAGGAACGGGTACTCCTGCAGCAGGGCCGAGAGCAGTGTCTTGCGCACCACCGCGATCTCCTCGCGGTAGGAGGGCACCAGCACGGTCATCGTCGGCAGCGTCGTGTCGAAGAACCCGTCGATGACCGCCCGCGGCACCCGGCGGTGGGCCCGGCTGCGGTACAGGGCCCCCTGCCGGGCGACCAGGTAGAGCAGCGCGGACAGGGCCAGCACCGAGGTGATGCCGACGTAGACGATGGTCTCGACCAGGAACCCGATGTTGTTCTGGTACGAGCTGTTGATGATGCCGGTGATGAAGTACCCGAAGACGTAGGCCAGCCAGGCCAGGATGGTGAAGATGATCGCGATCCGACCGATGGCGATGAGACCGTCGCTGGCCAGCGGCGCGACCGGGGGAAGCGGTCGGTCCCGCAGGTCGGATCCGCGCTGACGACGCCAGCCCTCGGGTCCGATCATGACGGCGACCGGGGCGGGGTCCGACGACTCACGACCTGCACTCGACATCCCACCTTGTCCGCGGTCCGACAGCGTCCGATGACGGTGCATGACCGACGGTGCGGCCCCGATCAGCCTAGAAAAAGTCGGGCATTCTTCGCGCAGCGCGAAGCCTGGACTCACCTGATGGATACCTCGAGTCGTGGACCCGGAGTCAGTCGACCTGCTCGCCGTACAGAGCCAGTGCGGCGCTCGCGCGCTCGTCGACCACCGCGGCCAGATCGGCGGGCGCCTCGATGACGGCGTCACCGCCCAGCGACAGCACCAGCCGGGTCAGCCACGCCTCGCCGGTGGCCTGCAGGCGGACCCTGATCGCCCCGTCGGCGGCGTCGTCGGACAACTCCTCGACCGCCTCGACGGGGTAGTACTCCGGCACCCACCGGGCGGCGTGGCCCAACCGGAGGGTGACGGTCGCGGACTGTGGGCCCGGGTGGAAGACCTTGTCCGGGACGTCGGAATCGGCCCACAGGGTCGGCTGGGCCGGCTCGTCGAGCAACACCCGCGCGTCCTCGATCCGGTCGACCCGGAAGTGCCGGATGGAACCGACCAGGTGGCAGTAGGCCTCCAGGTACGAATGCCCGTCGGTGACCAGCACGCGCAGCGGATCGACGGTCCGTTCGGTCATCTCGTCCCGGGAGGCGGTGTAGTAGCGCATCCACAGCCGCCGCCCCAGCCGCAGGGCGTCCCGGACGACCCCGAGCGCCGGGGCCGGATCGGCCGCGGCCACCTGCACCACCGGGGTGTCCTGCGCCGCGACCGCCTCGCGCCCGGTGTGCTGTTCGAGTTTGGCCAGCGCCGAGCGCACCGCGTCGTCGTCGACCAGGCCGGGCAGATCGGCCAACGCCCGGAGCGCGACCGTCAGCGCGATCGCCTCGTCACCGGTGAGGCGGACCGGGCGCTCGATCCCGGCGTCGAAGGCGATCGACACCGTCCCGCCATCGTCGTCCAGGACGACGTCGATCAGATCGTCCGGGTAGTAGCCGGGCAGGCCGCACACCATCAGCAGGTCGAGATCGCTGGCGATCTGTCGGGTGCTCACCCCGAACTCGGCCGCCAGTTCCTCCACCCGCACCCCGGGGCGCCGGGACACGTACGGCACCAGGGCGAGCATGCGGGTAAGCCGGTCGCTGGCCGTCTCCCGGACCACCGTCCGACCGGCCCGGCCGTCCCGCGGGCGGGTGCCGTCGGCGTCCCCGGTGCCGTCGCCGGCCGGGTCGTCGTTGGCCGCCGACGGACCGGGGGCCGGCTGTGCGGCCGGCCGGCGGGGGCGACGGCCGGGCGGGCGGGTCATGTTCTCTCCGTTCCGGCCGGCCGACCGGCGGCCCGGGCCCCGCGCAGCAGGCGGACGACCGCGGTGCGCAGGTCCTCCGGTTCCAGGACGACCACGTCGGGGCCGTGACCGGCGATCCGTTGGGCCGTGGACCACAGCCCGCTCATCGGAATGCTCAACCGGTCCCAGTCCCCCGGGAGCCGACCGACCTCGGGACCGGGTTCCGCGGTGTCGGTGATCCCCGGCTCGGAATGCACCGCGACCGCCGAACGCCGGAGCCCGACAGCACGCCCGGGCCGGACCAGCACGGTGGCCGACCGGTCCGGCGCCTGCCGGACCGAGGCCCGCACCTGGGCCATCAGGTCGATGCCGGGGGGAACCCGGACGGCGCCGGCCCGGCCGATCGCCGACACCGGCTCGGTGATGCGCGACAGGCGGAACGTCCGCTGCTCACCGCGGTCCCGATCGTGCCCGATGACGTACCACCGGCCGTGGTACGAGACCAACCCGTAGGGCTCGACGGTCCGGGTCACCGGAGGGCGGCCGGGGTCCCGGCGGTACCCGAACTGCACCGCGCGGCGGGCACGCACCGCCGCGAACAGCGGCTCGAAGGCCGGGTCGCCGGTGCGGACGCGCGGTTGCAAGAGGTCAGCGGCCGCGAACTCGTCCGGCTCGTCCGCCTGCTGGCCCGGCCCGGCGTCCCGGATCTTACGCAGCGCGCCGGCCCCGGCCCGGTCCAGCGCCGTCGTCGACCACAACCGGCCGGCCAGGGCCAGGGCAGCGGTCTCGTCGGGGGTGAAGCTCAACTCGGGCAGGGTCAGTTCGCCGGCCACGATCCGGTAGCCGTCGGCGCCGTCGGTCTGCACCGGGATACCCGACTCGCGCAGCTCCTGTTTGTCCCGCTCGAAGGTGCGGAAGAACGCCTCCTCGGTGGGGGCGTCGCCGTACCCGGCGACCTTCTCCCGGATCCAGGCGGCGGTGCGGTAGCGCGGCGAGTTCACCAGGGCGATCACCAGGTTCAGCAGCCGTTCCGCCTTCGCCGTCGCCACCGGACCAGCCTGTCACACCGGCCGCGACGGTCCCGGCAGGGACGCGGAGCGGGGGCCGGTGACACTCCGGTCACGCTCAGGGAGAACGTTCGGGGAGAACACAGCGACTTCCCGGCCCCGGCGGGACCTTTGCGGCGGTTCCGTGCGTTGTCCGGGTATGCCGCTGCTCGTGTACCTCATTCTCGAGATCGCCGTCGTCCTACTGGTCGGGTCCTGGATCGGGGTCGGCTGGACGTTGCTGGCCCTCGTCGCCAGCACGGTCATCGGCGTGCTCATCGCCCGCCGCGAGGGCCTGCGGGCGCTGGGCGCGCTGCGGGGGCGGGGTGGCGGAGCCCCGGAACTGACGGACGGCCTGCTCATCGGACTGGGCGGATTGCTCTTCGTCATCCCCGGGTTCCTCAGCGACCTGCTCGGCCTGATCCTGCTGCTCCCGCCCACCCGCCGGGCGGTCCGCAACCGGATGCTCCGCGGCGCCGGCAGCCGGGTGCCCGGACTGCGGATGTTCGTGCTGCGCCCGGACGGCACGGTCGGCGCGGCCACCGTCGTCGACGGATCGGTGGTCGACCCGTCGAGCGCTCCCACCCCGGGAGGGGCGGCGAACGGATCGGCCACCCGCATACTCCCGGCCCGTCCGGCCGGGCGGCCTGCCGCAGCCGGCGGATCCGTCATCGACGGGTCGGTGATCGACGGCTCGATCGACGAGCCGCCGGCTACATCGACTCGATGAGGCGGGTGACCCGTTCGTCCTCGGACTTGAACGGGTCCTTGAGCAGCACCGTCCGCTGGGCCTGGTCGTTGAGCTTGAGGTGCACCCAGTCCACGGTGTAGTCGCGGCTCGCGTCCTGCGCGGCGGCGACGAACTCGCCCCGCAGCCGGGCGCGGGTGGTCTGCGGCGGCACCGTGGTCGCCTCGATGATCTTGTCCTCGGTGACCACCTGGGCCGCCCGCCCCTTGGCCACCAGCAGCGAGTACAGACCGCGACCCGGTCGGACATCGTGGTAGGTCAGGTCGATCTGGGCGATCCGCGGGTGGGTGAGATCCAGCCCGTGCTTGGTCGCGTACCCGTCGATCAGCTTCTTCTTGATGACCCAGTCGATCTCGGTGTCGACCCCGGACAGGTCCTGGGTCTGCACCGCGGTCAGGGTGCGTCCCCACAGGTCCAGGACCCGGTCGGTCACCGGATCACTGCCCCGCTTCTCGACGAACGCGGTGGCCCGCTCGAAGTAGTCGAGCTGCGCGTCCAGGGCGCAGATGTCGCCGCCGGTGGCCAGCCGGACCGGCCGCCGGCCCGTGGTGTCGTGGGAGATCTCACGGATGGCCCGGATCGGGTTCTCGAAGGTGAAGTCCCGCAGCGGTACGCCGGCCTCGATCATCTCCAGCACCAGGGCGGCGCTGCCCACCTTCAGCAACGTGGTGGTCTCGCTCATGTTCGAGTCGCCCACGATGACGTGCAGGCGGCGGTACCGCTCGGCATCTGCGTGTGGCTCGTCGCGGGTGTTGATGATCGGCCGCGACCGGGTGGTCGCGCTCGAGACCCCCTCCCAGATGTGGTCGGCCCGCTGGGACAGGCAGTAGGCGGCCCCCCGCGGCGACTGCAGGACCTTGCCGGCGCCGGCGATCAACTGCCGGGTCACCAGGAACGGGATCAGCCCGTCGGCGATCTTCGCGAACTCACCACCCCGGGTGATGAGGAAGTTCTCGTGGCAGCCGTAGGAGTTACCGGCCGAGTCGGTGTTGTTCTTGAACAGGTAGATGTCACCGCCGATGCCCTCCTCGGCGAGCCGCGCCTCGGCGTCGACGACCAGCTCCTGCAGGATGTGCTCGCCGGCCTTGTCGTGCGCGATCAGCGTCGGCAGGTCGTCGCACTCGGCCGTGGCGTACTCCGGATGCGAGCCCACGTCCAGGTACAGCCGGGACCCGTTGCGCAGGAAGACGTTCGACGAGCGCCCCCACGACACCACCCGCCGGAACAGGTACCGGGCGACCTCGTCGGGGCTCAGGCGACGCTGCCCGTGGAAGGTGCAGGTGATCCCGAACTCGGTCTCGATACCCATGATCCGACGCTGCATGTCTCCGAGCCTATGCCGAGCGGTCACCAGCGGTGCGGCCGACGGGGCCGAACGAAACCCCGGACCCCGGAACGGGGTCGGACCGCATCCGGTCCGCGCCCGCGGCGGCGTCAGCCGGTCTCCGCCACCCGGCCACGATCCGGGCGTCGTCGAGTCGCGTCGCGGATCTCGCCCACCAGGGTCTCCAGGACGTCCTCCAGCATCAGCAGGCCGATGCCGCCCCCCGGGTCCACGTCCCGATCCGCCTGGCCGTCGCCCTCGACGCGTTCCGGCCGCCCGCCGGCCGTGAGTCGGGCCACCGGGGTACCGGGCGCACCGGAACCGGCCGGAACCTGCAGCGCCACCTCGGCCATGTGCGCGCCGAGCCGGCGCATGCGATCCAGTGCGGTCCGCAGATCGGTGTCCGGGGCCACCGCCGGCAGGGCCCGGATGCGGTCCGTCGGGACCGGCTCGTCCCGTCGGGCGGCCGGGATGTCCACGACGTCGCGGATGTGCAGGTAGCCGGAGAACGAGCCGTCGGGTTGCTGCACCGGGAACCGGGAGAACCCGGTGCGGGCGCAGGCGCGCTCGATGTCGGCGGCCGTCGCCCCGGCGGGTACCGACACCACGTCCGCGTCCGGGACCATCACCGATTCCACGACCGAGACGTCGAAGTCCAGGGCCGAGGTGATCAACTCCCGGTCCTCCGGGTCGAGCAGACCCTCCGCGCTCGACTCCCGGACCAGGTCGGCGACCTCCTCACGGGTGAACGCGGACGCCACCTCGTCCCGGGGTTCCCGACCGGTGAGCCGGACCATCGCGTTGGCGAAGGCGTTGAGCGCCCGGATGATCGGCCCGATGGCCGTGGAGATCGCGAGCATGGCCGGGGCCAGCGCGATCGCTGTCTTCTCCGGGCCGGCGATGGCGATGTTCTTGGGCACCATCTCGCCCAGGGCCACGTGCGCCGACACCACCAGGAACAGGGCCAGCACCAGCGACACCGGATGCAACCAGGCCTCCGGCACGCCCAGGCCGTGGAACACCGGCTCCAGCAGGGCGGCGACGGCCGGCTCACCCAAGGCACCGAGCAGCACCCCGCAGAGCGTGATGCCCAACTGGGCGCACGCCATCATCAGCGACACCTGTTCCATGGCCCGCAGGGCCGACCGGGCCCGGCTGCTGGTGACGGCCATCGGCTCGACGACCGTCCGGCGCGCGGCGATCAGGGAGAACTCGGCGGCCACGAAGAAGGCGCTCGCGGCCAGCAGGAACACCACGAGCAGCAGCAACAGCCATTGGGTGGTCATCGGCTGCTCCGGCTGCCGCCGGCGGACGGGAGGTCGGCGGCGGTACCGCGCCGGATCCCGGACGCCGGGTCGCCGGCCGTACGGGCCGCCGACCGGTCGTCGGCGCCGCGGGCGTTGTTCGCGTCCTCGGCCTCCGGATCGTCCAGCCGGACGGCGGACAACAGGACCGTCTCGATGCGCCGGCGGGCCAGCCGGAAGACCAGCAGCCGGACCGTCACGGCCCGGGGCAGGTCGTCGGACTCCTCGGCGACCGGGGGGATGGGGACGTCCTCGGTGCCGACCCCGCCCTTGTCCGCGGCCACCCCCAGCGACGCGGACGCCGACATGGTGGCCTCCACCTCCACCGAGTCGTTGATGACCGGCATGCGGCCGAGCCGCGCCAGCACCAACCCGGCCACGGTCTCGTACGCCCCGGACTCGGGCAGGCTGACGCCGGTCAGCTCGGTGATCTCGTCCGGGCGCAGGGTGCCCGGCAACAGCCACACGCCGTCGGAGCGGCGTTCCCCCCGGACGGCGGCCCGGTCGTGCTCGTCGGTGATCTCACCGACCAGCTCCTCGACCACGTCCTCCAGGGTGAGGATGCCGGCCGTGCCGCCGTACTCGTCGGCGACGACGGCCAACTGCAGGCCCTGGTCGCGCAGCAGTTCGAGCAGGTCGTCCAATGGCATGGACCCGGGCACGACGGGGACGTCGACCATCAGCTGCGACACCCGCACCGCCGGCCGTTCGTCGGGTGGCACCGCGACCGCCCGCTTGAGATGGACCAACCCGACGACGTCATCGGTGTCCTGCCCCGAGACCGGGAACCGGGAGTGTCCGGTGTCGATCGCCGCCTGCAGCACCGCGTCGGCGTCGTCGTCGGCCTTGACGAACCGCACCTGCGTCCGCGGGGTCAGCACGTCGTCGGCCGTCTTGTCGGAGAAGGCGATGGACCGGGCCAGCAGCCCGGCGGTGGGCGCCTCGAGCGTGCCCTGGGCGGCCGATCGGCGGACCAGGGAGCCCAGTTCCTGCGGCGAGCGGGCCGACCGCAGCTCCTCCTGGGGCTCGACGCCGATGAGGCGCAGCACCCCGTTGGCCGTGCCGTTGAGGAACCAGATGAGCGGCCGGAAGATCATCGTCGACACGCGCATCGGCCGGACGATCGTCTTGGCCGTCTCCAAGGGTTCGGCGATGGCGATGTTCTTCGGCACCAGCTCGCCGAACACCATCGACAGCACCGTGGCGACGACCAGCGCCAGCACCACGGACACCGACGATGCCGCCGCCTCGCCGATGCCGACCCAGCCCAGCGGGACCGACAGCAGCCGGGCCAGCGACGGTTCCATCACGAAACCCAGGGCCAGGGTGGTCACGGTGATCCCGACCTGTGCCCCGGACAGATGCGTGGACAGCTGACGCAGCGCGGCCTGCAGGGAGGCGGCACCGGAGTCGCCACCGGCCGCCTCCCGGGCCACGGTGGCCCGGTCCACGGTCACGAAACTGAACTCGGCCGAGACGTAGAGCGCGGTCCCGGCGACCAGGAGCAGCCCGACCAGCAGCAGCAGCCATTCGACGATCACGGCGCGGCCACCCGCCGAGCGATGGCCCTCTCACCCACCGGGCACCTCACGCCCCGGACACTGCCTTCGTCACTGCGGGCCAACCCCTTCGCATTCACGCCCACACCGATCCGGTGCCGGCGGCGGTGGACGGTGTGCGCACGACGGTAGTGCACCCCTCCGACAACGGGTTCCACCGCGGACCACGCGAGGATCGCCGACGGTGTGTCACCCACCGGTCCAGTACCCGCGCCCGGCCGGACCACTCACCGACGGCACCCTCGGGCCTGTCCGGCCGGCACCCGCGGTCGTGGTCCTACAGACCGGCCCCGAAGCAGGTGAACGGCGCCGGGTCGTCGATGGTGTCGGCGACGTGGGCGACGGCCTGGGCCAGCGCCGCGGCGGGCCGGTCGCCGGCGGCCAGCCGTCGGTGATAGGCGGCCATGGTCGCCGCCGCCGCCTGATCGGAGATCCGCGCGGTCCCCGCGACCACGGTGGACACCCCGCTGCGCAGCAACGCCGCCACCAGGCCCAGCGGTTCCCCGCCGGGGCGGTCGTCGGCCCGTCCGACGTCACAGCTGGACAGCACGACCTGGGCCGGCAGGGTCGGATTCGGGGCCACGTCGTACCCGTACAGCAGGCCGTCGTGCAGCAGCACCCCGGAGAAGAGCGGGCTGGCGGGTTCGTGGTGGCCGTGGGCGGCGATGTGCAACAGGCCGCCGGCCGGAATGGCCCGCAGCACCTCCGCGCCGGTCGCCCGGTCGTCGGTGAGCACGACGGCCCCGGGATGCGCGGCGGCGACGGCGGCGACCTCCGCGCGCCCGTGGGGCAGGTCGGGTCCGGCCACCGCCAGCACCCCGTGCCGGTGATCGTCCGCGCGGCGGTCCAGCGCGGCCA
This sequence comes from Nakamurella flava, assembly GCF_005298075.1. NCBI lineage: Bacteria > Bacillati > Actinomycetota > Actinomycetes > Nakamurellales > Nakamurellaceae > Nakamurella > Nakamurella flava. The sequence goes on along the minus strand of NZ_SZZH01000001.1, from coordinate 651,156 downwards.
GCGCCCCGGTGACGGACGACACCACGCTGACCGGTCGGCCGGTCAGTCCGGGCAGTAGGGCCCAGGGCACGACGGCGGCGGCCCCGGTGGCCGCGACGATGACCGGGCCGTCGTCCACGAACGGCAGGATGGGCTCGACGATCTCTCCCGCCACCGACGCCAGCGCCGCCCGCAGCGAGGCCCGGGCGACGTCGCGGAGCCGTTCGGGCACCCGGCGGTCGGCCAGGACGTCCAGGTCACCGACGATGCGGGCCAGGAGCCGGTCGAGGGGGAACCCGGCCGTCGTCGGCAGGTAGCGGGCGGAGTCGGCGGTGATGACCAGGGCATGGAACCGGCCGCGCCCCCGGAACGGCGCGACGATGCTGATCCGCGGATCGGTCCGGGCCAGGCGCCGTCGGACGGCAGCCAGCGACAGCGGGCGATCGACCGTACCCGGACCGGCGAGCGACCAGGACCGGGCCCGGACCCGTCGGCGCAGGTCGTCGACCCGGCGGTCGAGCACCGGGTCAGGCACCCCGCGCACGGTCGCGAGGTGGGCCAGGTACATCGCGGTCCGCAGCTGACCGAGTTCCCGGCCGAGCAACGGGTCGGCGCTCGGCCGGACCGCGGGCAACCGGGTCCCCGCCCCGCGCGAACGCTCCAGCCACTGCAGCACCACCGCCGGCGACCCGGTCTCCAGGGCCGCGCGCAGGCCCAGCCCGGTCAGCTCCCGGCCGTGCATCGCGGCGGCCGACTGCAGGTCCTGGGATCCGAAGCGTGCCTGATAGCGGGCGAGATCGTCCAGACCCCGGCGGATCTCGGCCAGTCCGGCCGCCACCCGTCCCCGCGCGAAGTCCAGACGGGCGCGCACGACCCGGGCCTGCAGCTCGGTGGCGATGGTGGCGGTCTGGTTGGTCCCGCGGAGCCGACCCCCCTCGAGCACGCCTGCAGCCTCGATCGCGGCGGCCGCGGCGTCCAGCCGGTCGTCGTGCAGCAGGGCATCGGCCTGCAGCAGCCGGACGGTCCGATGGTCCTCGGTCAGACCGGCGGCGAGCAGTTCGGAGGCCAGTCGGTCGGCGTGGGCGGCGACCCGGCGGGCGCGACGCCGGCGATCGGACCCCGACGGGTCGCCCGGCGCCGCGGGCTCCGTACGGCCCGGTCCGGGGAGATCGATCTGGCGGGACTCGGCCCGCAGCTCGCTGACCCGGGCCGAAAGCTCGCCGCGCGGATGCCGGGCGGCGGCGTAGCTGCGCACCGCCTGCTGGGAACGACGGACCGCACTGGCCGGGTCCCCACGCAGCAGATCCAGATCGGCCAGCACCAGCAGCGCCTCGGCCAGGTCGACCCGGGCGCGTTCGGCGGCGAACGCCTGCTCGGCCCGGACCGCCGCGTCGGTGGCCTCGAGCACCAATCCGGCCGCAGCCAGGACCCGGGCCCGATCCAGGGCGCGGTACCCCACGCGCACCACGGGATCGATCTCCTCGGCCCGGTTCATGTCGGCCAGGGCCCGGGGCAGGTCACCGGTGACGAAGTGCACGAGTCCGCGCTGGTGGACGGCCAGCGCGACCCCAGCGATCAGGCCCAGCTCCTCGGCCAGCCGGTGGGCCTGCGCGCAGTCGGCCTGCGCCTCCTCCGGCCGGCCGTCGCCGAGGTGCAGCAGGGCCCGCCAGTGCAGCATCCGCACCAGGGCGGCTCCTGGTCGCCCGTTCGTCGCGATGGCCGCGTCCAGTTCGCGCCAGGCCTGTGCAGTGCGGCCGGTCCGGGCGAGCAGTACGGCCCGGGACGCCCGGACGTGCGGGGACGCGGTCGGAGCCGTCGTGGCGGCCAGCTCGGCGGCCTCGTCGAGCAGTCGCTCGGCGTCGTCGATCTCCCCCAGCTCCACCTGGGCGTCGGCCTGCACCAGTAGCAGCCGGGCCCGCATCGCCGACGTCCACCCGGGATCGGCGCCGGAGGCCGACACCAGGCGGTCCAGGCGGGCGACGGTGCGTTCCGCCTGTCGCAGTCCCGTCGCCGGTCGTCCGATGTCGATGAGCTCGCGGGCCGAGGTCCAACCGGTGACGACGGCCCGCTGAGCCGCAGAGACAGGTGCTGGCCGGGCCGCGAACGGGCCGCGTGTCCGCGGTGGCCGAGCCGGCAGGCCGGCCGACGCATCGAGCACCCGACGGGCGGCGGTCGGGAGAGATCCAGCGTTTGCTCCCGCAGACCCGTCCGGCAGCACCCCGCGATCCGTCGACGTGTCGTTCTGTCGACAGATCACCGGTCGCGCCACCCTCCAGGCTTCAGCCACCCACCGTCCGGCAGGCGCGGCCTCACGCAACGGCAGGGGGTTCCGCCCGGTTCGACCACCGACGTCGGTTCTATCGCGGAGCGATAGTCGGGTCAATCCGCGGGCAGGGCAACGCCGCCGCCCTCCCTCGGAAGTCGGGGCCGGCGTGCGCGCGTCAGAGATGGACGGCCGGGGTGACCACCGGGAGGGTCAGCACCGGATCCGACAGCTCCGTGGGATGCAGGACCAGCTGGGCGGGACCCCCGGGAACGGCCTCGAAGACGAACCGTCCAGCGTCGTCGCACTGGGTGCACAGCACGGCATCGCCGGAACGGAGCTCGGCGCGCAGTCCCGCACCCGGTGCGGCCCAACCGTCCAGGCGGACGGAGCCGTCCCGGTGCGGGTGCAGAACGAGCATGACCGTCAGGTTGTCGCTGGCGAAGGTGACCCGACGGGCATGTTCGACCGACCGCGTTCCCGACGGTCCGACCCCGGCGAGCTCCGACTCGACCAGCCGGGCGAGCTCGGCGTCCAGCCGCCCGTCGGGGCCGTCCGATGCCGGGCCACGGCCGATGTCGGAGTCCATGGCCCCGAGACCGTCCAGTCCGAAGAGGATCAGGTCGGGCAGCAGCTCGGGCATCGGGTCGAAGGCGTCGTAGATGGCGGCGAGATCACCGAGCAGACGCAGGTCGGTGCGATCCAACGGTTCCAGGCCACCGACCTCGTCGGCGTCGGCGAGCTCCAGTTCGGCCACGAAATCCCCGGCCGTCCCCAGGTGCGACTGGGCGGGTAACGCCACGGGGGCGCCGGGCCCGGCAGGGCGGTCACCAGGAGCGATCATGACCACTCTCCTTTGTCGAGTCGGGCGCGCAGCTTGGCCAGGCAGCGACCACGGGTCGGGCCGATGGAACCGATCGGGATGCCCAGGTCGGTGGCGATGCGGGCGTAGTCGGGTTTGGGGGCGAACGCGATGACTGCGAGCAGCCGTCGACACCGTTCGGGCAGTTCCGACACCAGTGCCCACAACCGGCGCTGCTGATCGGTCAGCAACGCGGCATGCTCGGCCGACGGCGACCGGGGCAGGTCCTGATCGGTGGGCTCCTCGCCGGTGCGTTTGGCCCCGGCGGCTTTCTCCCGCCAGGCCATCCGGCGCAGGCTGACGGTCATCCAGCGCACGACCGCGAGCGGATCGCTGATGCTGTCCTTGTGCCGCACGAGCAGCATGAACGTCTGCTGCACGACGTCCTCGGACTCCGCTCCGGTCAGCCCGCACTGGCGGGCGGTGTGCCACAGCAGCGGGCTGACCAGGCGGACCAGTTCGTCGATGGCGCCCGGGGTGCCCTCCCGGTAGCTCTGGAAGGCCGCACCGGCCCGCACCACCAGGTCCCCGGCGTCGCGACGGCGGGTCTGACCGGCCGCGGCGTCGTCCTGGACAACCGGTTCCGGCGGTGACGGTGTCTCCACCGTCCCGGGAGCGGACCCGTCACCGGCGATCCGCGGCGACGGTGCGGGAGACAGCTCGGTCAGCGTTCCCGCGGGGTCTGTCACGCCGTCCTCAGCGCTCGTCATCGGCTTCACGCCTTCCCACTCGTTCCGCTCCACCGTCGGAGCGTCAGCGGCCGTCCCGCCGCCAACGGCGAGGACGACGACCGACAGGCGCGACTGCGACACGTCGACCTCCCGTTCGTGGACCCGCCGCTGGATGCCGAACGACCTTCGCCGGGCAGCTTAGTGGGGTGGCGCACGGCGTTCAGGAACTCCCGAACCCCTCGTCAGGACTGCCCGAACCCGGGGTCAGGAGGCAGCTCGAGTGCGCGTGATACCGGTTGATCCCAGATTTCTGGGAATGGCGGTCGAACGTCGCGGGCAGGCGGACAGTCCGCTCAGGCCGTCTCATCCCCCGTGGCGGCGTCCGCGTCGGTGGGATCGGACTCGGTGGGGTCAGGGCCCTCGGGCAGGGTCACCACGACCTCCGGCTCGGTCAGCAGGGCGGACAACGCCCCGCCTTCGAGGCGGCGGAAGGTCCGGCCGGCCAGGGTCCGGTCGAGGACGGCGACCTCCAACTGGGCCGGGGTCAGCTGCCGAGGGGCGTTCTCCCCCGCCGCGCCCAGCGCGGAGACCGCCGCCCGAAGAGCGGCGCGCAGGGGCAGACCCGGCGCATAGCTGGACTGCAGGGCCGAGACGACCGGCTCGGTCGCCCCGCCCATCACCACGAACCGCCGTTCGTCGACGATCGACCCGTCGTAGGAGATGCGGTACAGCTGGTCGTGCCCGCCGGTGGGGCCGTCGTCGTCGGTCATCAGCGGCACGCCGGGAGCCGGTGCGGGACCGACCTCGGCGACGCACAGTTCGACCTCGAACGGCTTCTGGTGCTCGGAGAAGATCGAGCCGATGGTCTGGGCGTAGGCGTTGGCCAACCAGCGACCCGTCACGTCCCGCCGGTCGTAGGAGAAGCCGCGGACGTCGGCCAGCCGGATCCCGGCCGTCCGCAGGTTCTCGAACTCGTTGTACCGGCCGACCCCCGCGAACCCGATCCGGTCGTAGATCTCGCCGACCTTGTGCAGGGACGGCTGATGGTTCTCGGCGACGAACAGCACGCCGTCGGCGTAGGTCATGACGACGACGCTGCGACCCCGGGAGATGCCCTTGCGGGCGTACTCGGACCGGTCCCGCATGAACTGTTCGGGCGAGGCGTAGATCGGCATCGTCACGGCGGACGGGCTCCTTCGGGCGTTCACGGTCGCGGAAGTCGGATCCGGCGGGCCGTGGGGTCGGGCGACGCGGGGGCGGGGGCGGGAGCGGCCGCCGGCGATCGGGTGGATCGACGGCGGCCCCGGACTCAGCCCCCCGGGTTCTGCATCCGTCCGGTGACGACGGCATCGGCCACCGCACCGACGGCTTCGTCGGACCACCGGACCGCGCCGGTGGTCGTCACCGCCACCACGACGGGGAAGATCCGACGCGTCAGATCCGGGCCGCCGGTGGCGCTGTCGTCGTCGGCCGCGTCGTAGAGCGCCTCGACCGTGTACCGCACCGCGGTGGCCAGATCGGCACCCGGCCGGTAGCGCTTCTTCAGGGCGGAGCGGGCGAACACCGACCCGGAGCCGACCGCGAAGTAGTCGTGTTCCTCGTACTTCCCGCCTGCGACGTCGTACGAGAAGATCCGGCCCGGCCCGGTCGCCGGCATCGGCGCGGTCCCCCGGGATCCGAAGCTGTCCTCGACCCCGGCGAACAACGGGACGACCGCCAGACCCTGCAGGGCGGCGCCGAGGTTGTTGCGGATCATCGTGGCCAGTCGGTTGGCCTTGCCGTCCAGCGACAGCCGGACGCCCTCGATCTTCTCGTAGTGCTCCAGCTCCAGCTTGAACAGCCGGACCATCTCGACGGCCAGACCCGCGGTACCGGCGATGCCGATCGCCGAGTGCGAGTCGGCCAGGAACACCTTCTCGATGTCCCGCTGGGCGATGATGTTGCCCATCGTCGCCCGCCGGTCACCGGCCATCACCACGCCGTCGGCGCAGGTCACCGCCACGATGGTGGTCGCATGGGGGACGTCCGGGCCCGAACCCGCCGGCCCGCTGTACGGGTCGATCGGCCGCTGCGGCAGCAGATGCGGCTCGGCCGCGGCCAGGAACTCGGTGAACGAACCGGTCCCCGGGCGCAGGTAGGCCGCAGGGACCGCGGCGACCGGCCAGGGCGCGGCGGGCTGCGACGGGGCGAAACCCGAACGGTCGCCGATCACTGGCCGCCCTTCTGGACGTACGAGCGGACGAAGTCCTCGGCGTTGGACTCGAGCACGTCGTCGATCTCGTCCAGGATGTCGTCGGTCTCCGCAGCCAACTTCTCGCGGCGTTCCTGACCACCGCCGTCCGCGCCGGCGACGTCCTCGTCGCCGTCCCCGCCACCCGAACGCTTGGTCTGTTCCTGCGCCATGCTCTCTCCGATCGTCGATCGTCCTGCGAAGCCTACCCAGGCGGTCCGACACTCCGACGGCACTGGTCCGTGCCGTCCCCCGGCCGTCTATCTGCGGGTCAGCGCGTCCACCAGTTCGGTGGCGTCCGCGGCCGCGTCCAGCAGGGCGCCGACGTGGTGCCGGGTCCCGCGGGTCGGCTCCAGGGTGGGGATCCGGACCAGCGACTCGCGGCCGACGTCGAAGATCACCGAGTCCCAGGAGGCCGCCGCGAGCCGGTCGGCGAACTGGCCGACGCACCGACCCCGGAAGTAGGCCCGGGTGTCCTCCGGCGGAGCCGTCATCGCCCGCTGCACCGCGTCCTCGTCCACCAGCCGCTTCATCGACCCGCGGCTGACCAGCCGGTTGTACAGGCCCTTGTCCATCCGGACGTCGGAGTACTGCAGGTCGATGAGCGCCAGCCGCGGCGCCCCCCAGGACAGTCCGTCCCGCGCGCGGTACCCCTCCAGCAACCGCAGCTTGGCCGGCCAGTCGAGCTCGTCGGCCAGCAGCATCGGGTCGCGCTCGAGCCGGTCGAGCACGTCGAGCCAGCGGTCGACGACGTCCTGGGTCTGGGCCTCGACGCGCTCGTCGGGCTCCCCGCCGCCGGGCGTGGCCCCGACAGCCGCCCCGCCACCGTCGGCGACGAACGCGGCGGCCGCCTCGGCGTAGGCCCGCTGAATGTCCAGACCGGTGTACTTGCGCCCGTCGTGCAGCGTGACGACCGTCTTCAGGGACGGGTCGTGGGAGATGTGGTGCACGGCGGCCACGGGCTGGGCCAGCTCGACGTCCGGCATGGGCCAGCCGGCCTCGATCATCGCCAGGACGAGCGCCGACGTGCCCAGCTTGAGGTAGGTGGACGTCTCGGCCAGGTTGGCGTCCCCGATGATGACGTGCAGCCGGCGGTGCTTGTCGGCGTCGGCGTGCGGCTCGTCGCGGGTGTTGATGATGCCCCGCTTGAGCGTGGTCTCCAGCCCGACCTCGACCTCGATGTAGTCCGACCGCTGCCCCAGCTGGTAGCCCTCGGTCTGGCCGGACGGACCGATGCCGACCCGCCCGGCACCGGTGATCACCTGGCGGGACGCGAAGAACGGCGTCAGCCCGGCGATCAGGGCCGGGAACGGGGTGTCCCGCTTGCACAGGTAGTTCTCGTGGGTGCCGTAGGAGGCGCCCTTGCCGTCGACGTTGTTCTTGTACATGTGGATGGGCTTGGCCCCGGGCACGGCCGCCGCCAGCTGGGCCGCCGCCTCCATCACCCGCTCACCGGCCTTGTCGAAGAGCACGCCGTCCAGCGGGTTGGTGACCTCGGGTGAGGAGAACTCCGGATGGGCGTGGTCGACGTAGAGCCGAGCGCCGTTGGAGAGGATGACATTGGCCGCGCCGATGTCGTCGATGTCCGGCTCGGACGCGCCGAACAGCGCCGACAGGTCGTACCCGCGGGCGTCCCGCAGGGGCGACTCCACCTCGTAGTCCCAACGGGGGCGGCGGGCCCGCGGCGCGGCGACGGACGCGGCGTAGGCCAGGACGACCTGGGTGGAGGAGATCACCGGGTTCACCCCGGGTTCGCCCGGCACCGAGATGCCGTACTCGACTTCGGTCCCCATGATGCGACGCACAGTCATACCGGGAAATCTACGGGTCCCGGCCGTTCGGTGGTGGGCGCGGGGGTCCGCCGGGTTCGCCGGGCCGTGGCCCGGGGTGACGACGATCGCGTGGTCCGGAACCGCCGCCGAGCACGGTGGTACGACAGGATCAGAGACGTGCCCGACCCCGACTCCCGCGCAGCCCGCCCGACCCGGTGGTCCCGCCGCGGATGGCAACGGGTCCTCGGACCGGTGCGTCGCCGCGTCGCCGGGACCGGCCGAGGCGGGGTCCGCGGTCTGGCCGACCTGCTGAGTCTGGACGGCACCGTACTGGTGCAGGCGTTCAAGATCGGACTCTCGGCGTCGCTGGCCTGGGCGCTCGCCCTGTGGTGGCTCAACTCCCCCAGCCCCATCTGGGCGCCGATCACCGCGTCCCTGATCGCCCTGCTGACCGTGCGCGCCTCCGTCGGCGACGCCCTGCAGCGTCTGGTCGCGGTGCTGATCGGCATCCTGGTGGCCATCTGGCTGGGCGGTCTGGTCGGCCTGCACGTCTGGTCGATCGGCGTCATCGTCACCGTCGGATTCCTCGCCGGCCGGATCCTGCGGCTCTCCCCCGGGGCGGCGGCGCAGATCCCCATCAACGGGCTGTTCGTGCTGGTGCTCGGGGGCGGGGCCGATCCGGGCCAGCGGTATCTGGACACCGTGGTCGGTGCGGCCGTCGCCGTCGCCGTCAACCTGCTCATCGTCCCGCCGAACCTTGTCGATCCGGCGCGACGGTCGACGGCCGATGTCGCGGACGGCGTCGTCGCCGTCCTGGGGCGGATGTCGACGGGCATCGCCCGCCCGTGGACGCACGAGGAGGCGTCGGGGTGGCTGGCCACCGCCCGGCAGCAGCGACGGGCCGCCGGACGGGCCGAGAACGACGTGGCCGACGCCGACCAGTCCCTGCGTCTGCATCCCAACCGGGCCGCCTGGACCGGTGCCCTGGACCGGGTGCGTCAGGCGGCCGACACCCTGATCGTCGTCGACGTCCAGGTGCGGGTACTGGCCCGCACGCTGCGTGACACCGCCGACCGGTTGTCCGGCACCGACGGTCGGCAACCGCCCTACCCGATGGCCTCGGCGCTGCTGGCGACCACCGCGGGGGCGATCGAGGCGTTCGCCTACGCCCTGCTCGCCGGAAGCACCCGGCCGCAGCGATCGGCATTGCCGCCGGTCGAGGCCGGTCCCGCCCGTCGCGGCATCGTGCTGGCCCGGGAGACCATCGCCGCCATCAACGCGGACCTCAGCGCGCTGCTGGCCGCCAATCTCGAACGCGGGGTGCTGCTCGGGGCGCTGATCGTCGAGACCGAACGGATCCTCGACGAACTGGAGACCGGGCTGGACGCCGCCGGCGCCCGGGCGGCTCAGCATCCAGCGGACGGTGAGACTTCCGAGGATGAACCCTCAACCCGAGGGTGAGAGTTCGCGCGTCAGGTCCAGGCCAGGGCCGACCGGTCGGCCCAGTACTCGGCCGGGTCCTGCGGGGCGGCGAGCAGCCGGTCCATGTCGGAGTCGTCCAGTTCGACGGTGTCCGCCGCCACGTTGGACGTGAGCTGGTCGACCCCGGCCGATCCGAGCAGGACCCGGTCGACCCACGGCTGCCGGGCGACGACGGCCAACGCGACGGCGTCCAGCGTGACGCCCCGATCGCCGGCGATCTCGCGCAGCGCCCGCGGCGGCCGGCTGAGCAGCCGACCGTTGGCCAGCGACTCCTTGATCAGGACCGTGAGCTCGTTCCGCGAGGCCAGCGCCAGGGCGTCACCGACGCTGGTCTCCAGCAGATTCCACGTCGACTGCACGGCGGAGAACAACCGGGCGCCCTGACGTTCGACGTCCAGGGCCTTGCGGATGGTGTCGGCCTGGCCGGTGCCGGTGGTGGTGAAACCGATGGCCACCCCGGAGTCCCGCAGCCCGGCCAGGGCGTCCAGCAGCTCGGCGTCGTCGAACAACGGGGAATCGGTCGTCAACGAGTGCACCTGGTACAGCGCCAACCGGGGCAGGGTCCGCTCGGTCAGCGTCCACTGGCGCCGGAACTGCGCGGCACTGTGTTCCTTGACCTCGTGGACGGCCGCGTCGCGATCCCAGTCACCGACGTAGGCGTAACCCCACTTGCTGGACACGGTGGGCGCCGACCGCACCCAGTCCGGGTCGGCGGCCGCCCGTTCCCGCCACCAGTCCCCCACGAACTCCTCGGCCCGGCCGTACGAGCGGGCGGTGTCCACCCAGTCGACCCCGGCGGTCAGCGCGGCGTCCAGGACGTCGAACGTCGCCTGCCGCATGGCGTCGACCGACCGGTCGCCGGGGAGGGCGTCGGCCGCACCGGTGGTGATGTACGCGGGACGGCCGAGGACGGCGGTGCCGATGGCCCAGGCCGCGTGGCCGGGTCGACCGGCACGGGGGGAGGAAGAGTCGGAGCGCATGGCCCGACGGTACCCAGCGCGGGCGACGACGATGCCGCCACCGCCCGCGCCGGGAAGCGCCGGGGCCTAGAGGTACTGGCCGGTGTTCGACGCGGTGTCGATCGCCCGCGAGCCCTCGGACTGCTTGCCGGAGACCAGGGTGCGGATGTAGACGATCCGCTCGCCCTTCTTCCCCGAGATGCGGGCCCAGTCGTCCGGGTTCGTGGTGTTCGGCAGGTCCTCGTTCTCGGCGAATTCATCGGTGATCGCGTCCAGCAGCTGCGACACCCGCAGACCACCGCCGGTGCCGCCGGTGACGATCTGGTCCTTGATCGCGTACTTCTTGGCCCGGTCCACGATGTTCTGGATCATCGCGCCGGAGTTGAAGTCCTTGAAGTAGAGGACCTCCTTGTCACCATTGGCGTAGGTGACCTCCAGGAAGCGGTTGTCGTCGGTCTCGGCGTACATCCGCTCGACCGTGTGCTGGATCATCGCCGCCACGGTCCCTGACCGATCACCGCCGAACTCGGCCAGATCCTCCGGGTGGATGGGCAGCTCTGGCACCAGGTACTTGGTGAAGATGTCCCGGGCCGACTCGGCGTCCGGACGCTCGATCTTGATCTTCACGTCCAGTCGGCCGGGCCGCAGGATGGCCGGGTCGATCATGTCCTCGCGGTTGGAGGCACCGATGACGATGACGTTCTCCAGCCCCTCCACACCGTCGATCTCGCTGAGCAGCTGGGGGACGATCGTCGTCTCCACGTCCGAGGAGACACCGGTGCCACGCGTGCGGAAGACCGAGTCCATCTCGTCGAAGAAGACGATGACCGGGGTGCCGTCGGCCGCCTTCTCGCGAGCCCGCTGAAAAATCAGCCGGATGGTCCGCTCGGTCTCGCCGACGTACTTGTTGAGCAGCTCCGGGCCCTTGATGTTGAGGAAGTAACTGGTCACGTGCTCCTGCCCGCGGGACAGCGCGACCTTCTTGGCCAGCGAATTCGCCACCGCCTTGGCGATCAGCGTCTTGCCGCAACCGGGCGGCCCGTACAGCAGGACGCCCTTCGGCGGCCGCAGCTGATAGGTGCGGAACAGATCGGCGTGCAGGAACGGCAACTCGACCGCGTCCCGGATCTGCTCGATCTGCCGGGTCAGGCCGCCGATGTCGCCGTACTCGACATCCGGCACCTCCTCCAGGACCAGGTCCTCGACCTCGGCCTTGGGCACCTTCTCGTAGGCGTACCCGGCCTTGCTGTCGACCAGCAGGGAGTCCCCCGGCTTGAGGGTGGCCTGGCGCAGCGGCTCGGCCAGATGCACGACGCGTTCCTCGTCGGCGTGCCCGACGACCAGCGCCCGATCGGTGCCGAGGACGTCGCGCAGCGCGCAGACCTCACCGACCAGCTCGTACTCGCCGGCCTCCACGACGGTCAGCGCCTCGTTGAGCCGCAGCTGCTGGCCGGGCCGGAGCTCGTCGACCTCGATGGTCGGCGACACCGTGAGCCGCATCTTGCGCCCACCGGTGTGCACCTCCACGGTGCCCTCCGGGCCGGCGCCGAGGAAGACGCCGTAACCGCTCGGCGGCTGCGCCAGGCGGTCGACCTCCTCCTTGAGCTGCAGGAGCTGTCCCCGCGCATCGCGCAGGGTGACCACGAGCTTCTCGTTCCGCTCGGTCAACGCCGCGATCCGATTGGCCGACTCCGTGAGCTGCCGTTCCAGCGGCCGGGTGTCGGCCGGCATGGTGGCCAACCGCCGCCGCAACTGCGCGATCTCGTCGTTCAACGACCGGACCTGCGCCGTCAGCTGGGCCGGCGTCTGCCGGCCGTCATCCGGGCCGCCGAAACCGCCGCCCGTACCTGTTCCCTGACTGTCGACCACGACTGCCCTCCCCGTTCCGGAGTGCTGCAAAGTCTCACGGTACCTACGGCCACCGACATTCCCGGACGCCCGGTCCACCGGCGAGCCGTGACGATGGTCTCGGTCCGCTGGCCGGGACCCACCGACGCCGGCGGCGGCCGATCACCCGCCGACCGGTTCGGCCACCCATCGTGACCTGCACCGACGCAGTCACCCGCCGGTCGGGTCGAGAACCGGTACCCGTGATGGAGGTATCCCGTCGCCCGCCGGACGACCCGAGATCGTTACCGGCGCGTCATGCCCGGGGCGACGCGCGCGGGACGGTGGCCGACGCTCAGCGGCCGGAGGCGGTGGGTCGTCGCTGGGGGCGGGGGGCGGTCACGCCCGGAGCCAGACGACGGGCCGTCAGCAGGAACGCGGTGTGGCCGATCATCCGGTGCTCGGGCCGGACGGAGAGACCGACGAGATGCCACGGCCGGTGCAACGACTCCCAGGCGTCGGGCTCGGTGAAGCCCGTGCTGGCGCGCAGATCCTCCGCGACCCGGGAGAGCTGGGTGGTGGTCGCCACGTAGACGATCAGCACCCCACCCGGCCGGAGGCACTCCAGCACCGTCGGGATCATCGTCCACGGCTCGAGCATGTCCAGCACGATCCGGTCAGCGACCTCGGCGTCACCCGACGCCGCGTGATCGGCCAGATCGCCGACCCGCAGGTCCCAGTTGGCCGGCCGGCCACCGAAGAACCGTTCGACGTTGCGGACCGCGTGCTCGGCGTGGTCGTCCCGGATCTCGTAGGAGATGACCCGACCGGTCGGACCCACCGCGCGGAGCAACGAGCAGGTCAGGGCTCCGGAACCGGCGCCCGCCTCGATGACCGTGGCACCCGGGAACACGTCGCCCCAGTGCACGATCTGCGCGGCGTCCTTCGGGTAGATGACGGCCGCACCGCGCGGCATCGACAACACGTAATCGGTCAGCAGCGGACGCAACGCGAGATACGACGACCCGCCCGCGGAGGTGATGACCGAGCCCTCCGGCTGCCCGATGAGCGCATCGTGCTGCAGGGCGCCGCGATGGGTGTGGAACGTCGCCCCCGTCTCGAGGTGCATCGTGTACTTCCGGCCCTTCGAGTCAGTCAGCTGGACCCGGTCCCCCACCACGAAGGGGCCCGTGCGGCCCCCGGCGATGACCGGGGCGGCGGCGTCCGCGTCCGGCTCGTCGGCGTTGGTGGGCGGCGGTGACGTCGGCATCACTGCGTCGAGCGGGGCTGCTTCGGGGGCGGGCGACTCGGGGTTGAGCATGGAATCCGTTTCGGTGGGTGACACGCGAGCGTGGTCGAGCGGGTGGTCGGACAGGGGCGGGCGGACCCGGTCGGTCAGCGCGGGTCCCGCGCCGACCGGAGCAGCAGGTCGGCGCGGTGCAGGACCCCGCTGGCCCGGCCGTCGTCGTCGACGACGAGGAACATCGACGCACGGGACCGGCCCATCCGGCCGGCCACGTCGCCGGCGGCATCGGCGGCGAGCAGCACGCTATCGGGCTCGAGCGCCTCGGCGCCCGCAGCGGCCGGCGCGGTGGGTTGTTCGCGGGCCAGTTCCGCCGCGACCCGGTGGTCGAGCAACCCGCTGGACGTGCCCCCCGTTCCGGTCAGCAGAACGGATGTCCCGGCTCCCGCCGCCAGGTGCATCGGCGACTCGGCGGGCATGGTCACCACGGGGCGAGCCAGGCTGAGCCAGTCGTCCGGAACCCGACCGGGCCGCGGGGACCGCGACGACCCGACCCGACGATCGGTCGTGGTGAGCTGCGGAATGCCGGCGGCGGCGGCCGCGTCGCCGGTGGCGGGCAGGTCGACCGGACGGATCCGCCGCGGGAACTCCCCGGCAGCCCCCACGGCGACGAAGGCGGCCGTGCCCAGCCCGATGGCGCCGAGCAACGCCGAACCGTCGGCGGTGAGCAGCAGGACGACCGACGCGGCGGCCAGGGCCCCAGCGACGACGAACCCGCCGGCCACGGCCACCGCGGTGCCGGCGGGTCGCCGACCGGACAGCCGCCAGACCGCCGCCCGCACCACGCGACCGCCGTCCAGCGGCAGCGCCGGGAGCACGTTGAAGACGGCCAGCACCGCGTTGGCCAGCGCCAGCAGATACCACAGCAGCCACTGCACCGAACCGGCATCCACCGCCGCCGCGGGGATCGCGCACAGACCGGCGACGGCGGCGCTGACCACGGGACCGGCACCGGCGATGACGGCCTCGTCGCGCGGGGTGCGGGGCACGCCCACCAGCTCGGACGCCCCGCCCAGCAGGTAGAGCCGCACACCCAGCACCCGGCTGCCGACGAGGCGGGCGGCGACGCAGTGACCCAGTTCGTGCGCCAGCACGCTGACCCCGAGGAGGACCCCCAGCAGGATTGCGACGGTGACGGCCGACGTCGTGGAGGTACCGGGCACCGCCTGCTGCACGACCGGGACGCCGAGGACCGCGATGACGGCCACCGAGGCCACCCAGGACGGTGCGACGAAGATCGGCACCCCGGCGATCCGGGCCACCTGGAAGCCGGCCGGCAACCGTCGGGCGAGCTGCGACCACGCGGTCGGCTCGGGGGACGGCGGCAGGGGCATCCGTGCAGGGTATCGGCTGAGGATGTGCGGTCCCTGAGCGGAACGGACGCCGTGACCTGCGGCGTCGGCACCGGGTGGCACGCTGGGCCCATGGCACCGACGGCGACCTCACCCGGCGGGTGGGGGCTGGCGATCCTGGCCGCGGTGGCCGTGCTCCTGGTCGGGGCGCTGGCCTTGGCCCTCCTTCGCTCCCCCGGTACGCGACGAGGGGGGCGTACCCCCGATCGGGACTCGCTGTCGGTCCCCATGACTACGTTCCGCGACATGAGTGTGCAGAGCAGCGACGTCACCCCCACGGACGTCACACCGTCCGGTGAGCGCCCGCGCCGGCGGCTCGCGTTGTCCCCGTCCCGGGCCGGCGACTTCAAGAACTGCCCGCTGCTCTACCGCTACCGGGCGATCGACCGCCTGCCCGAACCGACCGGGCGGGCCGCGGCCCGCGGCATCCTGGTGCACCTCGTGCTGCAGCGCCTGTTCGCCCGACCGGCCGACCAGCGCGGACTGCCCGGCACGCTGGCCGATGTCGTCCCGGCCTGGACGCAGCTCGTCGAGCAGGACCCGGCGCTGAACGAGCTGGTCCCGCCGACGGCCCTGGCGGCCTGGATCGCCGACGCCCAACGGCTGCTGCGCCGCTACTACGAGCTGGAGGACCCGCGGCGTCTGGAGCCGGAGGCGTGCGAGTGGATGGTGGACACCGAGCTGGTCGGCGGCGGCCCGGCCGATGGCCCGACGACGGTGCCCGTGCGGGGCATCCTCGATCGGCTCGACCGGGGCCCCGACGGGCGTCTGCGGGTGGTCGACTACAAGACCGGCCGGGCGCCGGGCCCCGAGCACGAGCTGGGCGCATTGTCGCAGCTGAAGTTCTACGCGCTGATGGTGTGGCGATCGCGGGGCGAGGTACCCGGCGAGCTGCGGCTGATCTACCTCGACGACGGCCTGACCCTGCGTTACAGCCCGACCGCCGACGAACTCGCCGCGTACGAGCGCGGCCTGGGCGCGTTGTGGCGCACCGTGTCCCGCGCCGTCGAGACCGGCGACTTCCCGGCCCGACGCGGGGCCGGGTGTCGGTGGTGCGTCCAGCAGGACCACTGCCCGGAGTTCGGCGGGCAGCTGCTGCCCTACCCAGGGTTCACCCGGGCCCCGTCGGCCGGGCCGGTGGACGCCGACGCCCCCCACTGACCGCCGACGGGTCTGTGTCGACGGCCCGGTGGGCGGCGGCCCGCGTCGTCAGAGGCGGCAGGACCGGATGTCGGAGGCCAGGACCGCCTTGGCCCCCAACTCGGCCAGGGCGTCCATCACCGGGTTCGCCTGGTGGCGCCGCACCATCGCCCGGACGGCCACCCAGTTCGGGTCGGCCAGCGGAGCCACGGTCGGCGACTCCAGACCGGGCGTGATGGCGGTCGCCCGCTCGAGCAACTCGGCCGGGCAGTCATAGTCCAGCATCAGGTACTGCTGGGCGAAGACCACACCCTGCAGCCGGGTGGCCAGCTGCCGGGCCGCCGCCGACACCTGCGGGTCGGCACCGTCGGGGGAACGGCCGATGAGCACCGCCTCGGAGGCGCAGATGACATCCCCGAAAGCGGCCAGGCCGTGCTGCCGCAGGGTCCGCCCCGAGCCGACGACGTCGGCGATGGCATCGGCCACGCCGAGCTGGATCGAGATCTCGACGGCGCCGTCCAGTCGGATGACGTCGGCGGTCAGGCCGTGGGCGGCGAGGTCCTGCCGGACGAGATGGGGGTAGGCGGTGGCGATGCGCTTGCCGCCCAGGTCGGCGACGTGCCAGTCCTGATCGGCCGGTCCGGCGTAGCGGAAGGACGACTGCCCGAAACCGAGCGCGACGACCTCCCCCACCGGGGCGCCGGATTCGCGGGCCAGGTCCCGTCCGGTGATGCCGAGGTCGAGCTCCCCGGAACCCACGTAGACGGCGACGTCCTTGGGCCGGAGGAAGAAAAACTCGACGTCGTTGACGGTGTCGATGACGGTGAGGTCCCGCGATTCCGAGCGCTGCCGGTAGCCGGCCTCGCGCAGCATGTGGGCGGCGGGCTCGCTCAGGGTGCCCTTGTTGGGGACGGCGACTTTCAGCATCAGTGGTTCTCCTCGGTGGCGGCAGGCGGCGGCCCGCAGGGCCGCTTCGCGTGCGCGGTCGACCGGGTCCACGCGGGCCCGGCGATGGCGTGGTGGTCGGCGGGGTCCGGGCGGACGCCGGACGGCCGGAGGGCAGGTGCGGGGGTGGGCAGCGGTGTGGGAACCGGAGGGACGGACCCGCGGACGACGGAACGACGACCGCGGGCGCTCCGGAACCACCGCTACAGATGTCGGTACACCTGCTCCAGCGTCAGACCGCGGCCGAGCATGATCACCTGGGCCCGGTAGAGCAGCTGCGAGATCTCCAGCGCCAGGCTGTCGTCGTCCTCGTGCTCGGCGGCCAGCCACACCTCGCCGGCCTCCTCCAGCAGCTTCTTGCCCTGGGCGTGCACCCCGGCGTCGAGAGCCGCGACGGTGCCGGAGTCGGTCGGACGGGTGGCCGCACGCTCGGTCAGTTCAGCGAACAGCGCATCGAACGTCTTCACGGGGCGCATTGTCGCAGACCGGAGGGAACCGGAGCCAAACGGCCGGACGCCGTCGGGCGGCCGGCAGGCGTCGGGCGAGTCCCGATGGCCTGGTGCCCCGGGTCGAAAGGTGACTGTCAGACCGCCGGGGACGGGCGGGCGGACAGATGATCGCGCACCCATTGACCGGCCCCGGCGACCGGGATCGCTCCGCTGAGGACCTCCTGGGCGAACTGGATCCCGGCCAGGCTCAGTCGCCCGTCGGGTGAATCGGCCGGATCGTTCCGGATCCGTTCGGAGACGAGCCGGGTCGCCGGGCCACCCATCCGCACGGTCGACACGACGATGCCAGCGAAGTGGCGGACCTGGCCCCGCGTCCCGTCGTCGTACTCCGCCCGGAACCCGACCCCCGGAACCAGATCCCTGCCGCCGGCCTTGAGATCCAGCAGACCGGCCAAGCCGGACCGGATCCCGGCGGCGCGTTCACCGGTCGCATCCAGCAGCTGGCGCGGTGACGGTCGGGCCGCCGCGATCTCGTCGATCAGGTCGGCCAGTCGTGCGCAGGCGTCCACGTCCTCCATGGCGATCATGGTCCGACCCGTCTTGGCGCATCCCCGGGGCCATCGGTCGATGTTCACCCGCACGGGCGGCCGCAAGGGTTGAGCGGCGGCCGACGGGCTCGAGCCGGGCTGCGAACGGACCTGACGGGGTACGGAACGGAAATGGACAGCGACACGGCGGAACGGCCGGAGCGGCGGGACATCGACGGCGCGGTCACCTACGCACCGACGGGCGGCACCCTGCAGGAGCCACCCACCCCGCTCCCGGGCCATCACTGCATCGACGAGCGGGTCGCGATCGGCCGGGGTGACCGACGGTTCGAGCAGGCGGTCGCCGCCGTCCTCGACTGGCAGGTCCAACGCGAGGCCGGGGTGCGGGTCGACGTCGACGGTCCGCCACGGCCGGGCCGCAGGGTCACGTTGCGGGTGGGGGCGGGCCCGGCCCGACTGTCGGCCCCGGTAGTGGTGGTCGGTGTCGTCACCACCGAGGCCGGCGGCGGTCCGGCCGACCGCGCCGCGGCCCGGCCGACCGACACGGAACCGGGGACGCCGGGGGCGGGCGTCGTCCGCCGAGCCGGCTTCGCCTACGGCACGGCCCCCGGGCATCCGGAGTCCGGTGAGGAGGCCTTCCTGATCGAGCAGGACGGGGCCGGCGTCGTGTGGTTGCGCATCATCGCGTTCTCCCGTCCGGCGACCTGGTACGCCCGGCTCGGCGGACCCGCCGCACGGGCGGTGCAGGCGATCATCACCCGCCGTTACCTCCGCGCCCTGGGACCCCGGATGACCAGCTGACGGTGGCGGGCCTGCACCCGCGCCGGTCGCCGGAGCGGTGCGGTTCGGCCGGCCCAGCCGGCCCGTCCCGGGGCACCCCCGGGACAGGCGAAGGCGCCGGATCGAGATCTCGGGCCCGGGATCGACTACAGCAGCTTGGCGGCCTTGCGGCGGGCCTTTGCCGCGGCCTGCTGGGCCGGCGCGACCGGCCGCTCGGCCGTCGCGACCGCAGCCCGGCCCCGGGCCTTGGCCGGTGCCGACCCGTTCGCGACCGACGGGGCCGAGCCTGCCGACCCGTTGGCGGTGACAGCGGCCCGATCAGCGCCGGTGGAGCGCGTCTTCCGGGCCGCCGGCGTCCGGGTCCCGTTCACCGTCGCCGCGCCGGACGATCCGTTGACCGGGGCCTTGACGACAGTGTCGCCGGTGACCCCACCGCGTCCAGCGGTCCGTCCGGAGAGGATCTCGGCCAGGAACTGGCCGGTGTAGGACTCCGGGTTCTCGGCGATCTGCTCGGGCGTGCCGGTGGCCACGACGGTCCCGCCGCCGGAGCCGCCTTCCGGGCCCATGTCGATGACGTGGTCGGCGGTCTTGATGACGTCGAGGTTGTGCTCGATGACCAGGACGGTGTTGCCCTTGTCGACGAGGCCATTGACCACGCCGAGCAGCTTCTCGATGTCGGCGAAGTGCAGGCCGGTGGTCGGCTCGTCGAGGACGTAGACCGTCCGTCCGGTCGACCGCTTCTGGAGTTCGGACGCCAGCTTGACGCGCTGCGCCTCGCCGCCGGACAGCGTGGGCGCGGGCTGTCCGAGCCGTACGTAGCCGAGACCCACCTCGACCAGCGTCTTGAGGTGCCGGTGGATCGGGCCGATGGCCTCGAAGAAGTCCGCTGCCTCCTCGATGGTGGTGTCGAGGACCTCGGCGATGTTCTTGCCCTTGTAGTGGACCTCGAGGGTCTCCCGGTTGAACCGGGCGCCTTTGCAGACCTCGCAGGGCACGTAGATGTCGGGCAGGAAGTTCATCTCGATCTTGAGGGTGCCGTCACCGGCGCAGGCCTCGCAGCGGCCGCCCTTGACGTTGAACGAGAACCGGCCCTGCTGGTAGCCGCGCACCTTGGCCTCGGTGGTCGAGGCGAACAGCTTGCGGATGTGGTCGAACACCCCGGTGTAGGTCGCCGGGTTGGACCGAGGGGTCCGGCCGATCGGCGACTGGTCCACCCCGACGACCTTGTCGACGAGGTCCAGGCCCGTGACCCGGGTGTGCCGGCCGGGCACCATGCGGGCGCCGTTGATCCGGTTGGCCAGCACCGCGTGCAGGATGTCGTTGACCAGGGTCGACTTGCCCGAGCCGGACACGCCGGTCACCGCGGTCAGCGTGCCCAGCGGGAAGTCGACGGTCACGTCGCGCAGGTTGTGTTCACGAGCCCCGACGACGGTCAGCTTCCGCTTGCGATCCGGCTTGCGGCGGACCAGCGGCACCGGGATCTCGCGGCGGCCGGAGACGAAGGCGCCCGTCAGCGACTCCTCGCTGGCCTCCAGATCGGCGACGGTGCCCGAGACCACGACGCGACCGCCGTGCTCGCCGGCGCCGGGCCCGATGTCGACGACCCAGTCGGCGGTGCGGATGGTGTCCTCGTCGTGCTCGACGACGATCAGCGTGTTGCCCAGGTCGCGCAGCCGGGTCAGCGTCTGGATGAGCCGGTGGTTGTCCCGCTGGTGCAGGCCGATGGACGGTTCGTCGAGGACGTAGAGCACGCCGACCAGCCCGGACCCGATCTGGGTGGCCAGCCGGATGCGCTGGGCCTCCCCGCCGGACAGTGTGCCGGCGGCGCGGTCGAGGGACAGGTAGTCCAGACCGACGTCGAGCAGGAAACCCAGTCGCGCGTCGACCTCCTTGAGCACGCGTTCGGCGATCATCCGGTCGCGCTCGGACAGCTGCAGACCGGGGAAGAAGGCCGCGGCGTCCTTGATGGACATCCCGGCCAGGTCGGCGATGCTCACGCCGGGGGCCGGGTGGTCCGGGTGCTCGAGGGTGACGGCCAGGATCTCGGGCTTGAGTCGCGTCCCCCGGCACACCGGGCAGGGCACCTCCCGCATGTAGCCCTCGTACTTCTCGCGGGCCCATTCGGAGTCGGTCTGCGCGGCGCGACGCTCAAGGAACGGGATGACGCCCTCGAAATCGGCGTAGTAGGAACGCTGGCGCCCGTACCGGTTGCGGTAGCTGACGTGCACCTGGGTGTCGCTGCCGTGCAGCACGGCCTTGCGGACGGCCGCCGGCAGCTTGTCCCAGGGGGTGTCGAGCGAGAAGCCCAGACCGTTGGCCAGCCCGCCGAGGAGCCGCTGGAAGTACTCGGCGGTCGTCCCCGTCGACCAGGGCTGGATGGCGCCGTCCGCCAGGGTCGCGGAACCGTCGGGGACGATGAGTTCCGGGTCGACCTCCTTGCGGATGCCCAGACCGGTGCACTCCGGGCAGGCCCCGAACGGGGAGTTGAACGAGAACGACCGGGGCTCGAGTTCGTCCAGGGCCAACGGGTGGTCGTTGGGGCAGGCGAGCCGCTCCGAGTAGCGACGCTCGCGGGCCGGGTCGTCCTCTTCCAGGTCGACGAAATCGAGGATCAGCACCCCTTCGGCCAACCCCAGCGCCGTCTCCACCGAGTCGGTAATGCGCTGCTTGGCCGACGGCCGGGAGACCAGCCGGTCGACGACCACCTCGATGGAGTGCTTCTCCTGCTTCTTCAGGGTCGGCGGCGCCGTCAGCTGGTGGACCACACCGTCGATGCGGGCCCGGGCGAAGCCTTTGCCCTGCAGCTCCTCGAACAGGTCGACGTACTCGCCCTTGCGCTCCCGGACGACCGGGGCGAGCACCTGGAAGCGGGTGCCCTCCGGCATCTCCAGCACGCGGTCGACGATCTGCTGCGGGGTCTGCTTGGCGATCGGCTCACCGCAGACCGGGCAGTGCGGGTGGCCGATGCGGGCGAAGAGCAGGCGGAGGTAGTCGTAGACCTCGGTGATGGTGCCGACCGTGGAGCGCGGGTTCCGCGAGGTGGATTTCTGGTCGATCGACACCGCCGGGGACAGGCCCTCGATGAAGTCGACGTCCGGCTTGTCCATCTGGCCCAGGAACTGACGCGCGTACGACGACAACGATTCGACGTACCGGCGCTGCCCCTCGGCGAAGATCGTGTCGAAGGCCAGCGAGGACTTCCCGGATCCGGACAGACCGGTGAACACCACCAGGGCGTCGCGCGGAATGGCGAGGTCGACGTTCCGCAGATTGTGTTCGCGGGCGCCGCGCACGAGGAGGTGGTTCGTCACGGAAAGCCATGGTAGGCGCGGGGTCCGACAACGGGTTTCGTCGCCACGTTGGCGCTGGTCACAGCATGGAACCGAGCGGAATGGGGTACTGGCCCGCGCGGTCGCTCCCATCGGTGGGACGGCCCCGGCCCGAGCGGGCCGCCGGCACGGCGGTGGAGCAGGATGGGCCCATGGCCTCGAATGCGGTGACCCCCGACATCCCCACCCTCATCGACGCGGTCGACGACGCGAGCACCCGTCTGGTGACCGCGGTCGAGGACACCATCGACACCGGCGGAGTGACCGTCTTCGCGGCGCCCTCCCTCATCGACGGTTGGACCCTCGGGCACGTCGTGTCCCACCTGTCCCGCAACGCCGATGCCCTGCGGAACGTGCTGGACGGCGCCGAGCACGGCGAGCAGCGGCCGCTGTACACCTCGCGGGAGGAGCGGGACGCCGAGATCGAGGCCGGCGCCCGGCTGGACACCGAGTCGATCGCCCGGGACTTCGAGCAGACCACCCGGTTCTTCACCGAGAAGATCCTGGCCGTGCCCGACGACGTCTGGGCGGCTCCCATCGACCTGCGCGGCCCGACCACCGCCGACACGTTGCTGTGGGCCCGGCTGGCCGAGCTCGAGTTCCACCATCACGACCTGGGCGTTGACGACGGTCTCGCCCGGCTCGACCAGCGTCAGCTCGCCCTGCTGTTCGCCGCCCTGCAACGCACCTACCTGCGGACCCGCTGGTCCGACGGCTCCGGGCCCGGCTTCGTACTGGCCCCGGACGACATGCCCCCGATCACCGTGGGCGGGGGCGGCCCCACGATCTCCGGTGCCCCGGCAGCGGTCGCCCTGTGGCTGGGCGGGCGCAGTGACGGGTCGGACCTGCAGTCCGACGGCGACCTGCCGGAGCTGCCGGCCTGGTGAACGCGGCTCCGAGGTGTCCTCACCCGGTGAGAAGCGAGCGGTCCCCGTCCGGCCCCGACAGGGCGGCCTGGTTACGGTGGCCGGCATGACCTACACCGGCCACGTGGACCCGCAGGGCGCACCGGCGACGCGCGAACTGCCGCAGATCTCGATCACCAAGTTGTCCGTCGGACCGATGGACAACAACGCCTATCTCCTCGTCGAGAAGGCGACCGGCGACGCGGTGCTGATCGACGCGGCCAATGACGCCGACCGCATCCTCGACCTCATCACCGGGGCCGGCTCCGCGGTGAACGTCCGGGCCATCGTCACCACGCATCGCCACGACGACCACTGGCAGGCGCTGGCCGCGGTCGCCGGGAAGACGGGCGCCGACACGTATGCCGGCGCCGCCGACGCCGAGGCGATTCCCGTCGCGACGACCGTCGCTCTCGACCACGGTGACACCGTCCCGTTCGGCGACGGAACGCTGGAGGTGATCGCCCTGCGGGGGCACACCCCCGGCTCGGTGGCCCTGGTCTACCGCGATCCCGCAGGCGGACCGCACCTGTTCACCGGCGACTCGCTGTTCCCGGGCGGACCGGGCAAGACGTGGTCGGCGCCGGATTTCCAGTCGCTGGTCAGCGACCTGGAGAACCGGGTGTTCGGCACGCTGCCCGACGAGACGGTCGTCTATCCCGGACACGGGGACGACACCACCCTGGGCACGGAGCGACCCCGACTGCCCGAGTGGCGCGCCCGCGGCTGGTGAACCGACCCGACCGGGGTCGGCCGCTCTCCGAGAGCGGCCGACCCCGGCCCGTCGGTCACGCTCAGAGTGCGTGGCCGGCCGGCGCCGACACCTCGGCGACCTGGTGCTTACCGGCATTGATCAGCACCAGAGCCGCCACGGTCGCCAGGCCGAAGATCACCGCGGCCCAGACGAAGGCGCTGCCGAACCCGTCGACCGCGGCCGCGGCCTGCAGCCGGCCGATCGCCTCGGGGGTCTGCTCGGTCGGCGGGTTGGCGGCCAGATAGGTGGCCGTGGCGGTGGCGGCGATGGTGTTCAGCAGGGCCGTACCGACCGAACCCCCGACCTGCTGCACCGTGTTGACGACGGCACTGGCCACCCCGGCGTCGTCGTTGGACACACCCACCAGGGCCAGGTTGGTGGTGGACATGAAGATGAAGCCCATGCCGACCGAGATAAGCAACTGCGCCGGCAGGATGGTCCCGAAGTACGTCGTCTCCGGGGTGATCTGCGACAGCCAGGCCAGGCCGATGAGGCCCAGCACAGTGCCGGCGGGTACCACGATGCGCGGGCCGATGCGGATGGTCAGCTGGGATCCGACCCCCGCGCCCACGATGACGCCGGCACTGAACGGCAGGAAGGCGAACCCGGCCTGGATCGGCGTGTACTGCAGGATCCCCTGCAGGTAGTACGTCAGGAACAGGAAGACGGCGAACAGGCCGGCCCCGACGAGCAGGCCGACCAGGTAGGCGCCGGCCCGGTTCCGGTTGGCCAGGATCCGCATCGGCAGCAGCGGGCTGCTGGACTTCAGTTCGACCACCACGAAGGCCACCAGCAACAGAACCGCCGCCGCCATCCAGCCGAGGGTGTTGACCGAACCCCAGCCGTGCTCGGCCGGCTGGGTGCACGCCCAGACCAGCGCACCGAGACCACCGGTGGCGAGCAGCGCGCCCGGCAGGTCGTAGTGGGTGCCACCGTGGATGCGGGATTCCTTGAGCACCCGCCAGCCGAAGAACAGGGCGATGGCGGCGATCGGGATGTTGACGAACAGGCACCAGCGCCACGAGAACCACTCGGTCAGCAACCCGCCGAGCAGCAGACCGACAGCCGCACCACCGCCGGCGATGGCGCCGAACACGGCGAAGGCCTTGGCCCGCTCCCGCTCCTCGGTGAAGGTCACGGTGATCAGCGACAGGGCGGCCGGGGCGAGCATGGCGGCGAAGACGCCCTGCAGCGCCCGACCGGTGAACAGCAGCAAGCCGGTGTGGGCGAAGCCAGCCAGCGCCGAGGCCAGGGCGAAGCCGGTCAGGGCGATCAACAGGATCCGCTTGCGGCCGAGGAAGTCGGCGACGCGGCCGCCGAGCAGCAGCAGCGCACCGAAGGGCAGCGCGTAGGCGGTCACCATCCACTGCCGGTCGGCGTCCGAAATGCCCAGCGCCACCTGCGCCTCCGGCAGGGCGATGTTCACGATGGTCGCGTCGAGGACCACCATCAGCTGGGCCAGGCCGATGACGGCCAGCGCGACCCAGCGGCGACCGTCGGCCGGTGCGGCGTCGGTGACCTCTTGTGCCTTCGGGACGGGGCCGGGCGCGGGGGGCGGGTCGTCGGCGACGGGGGCGCCACCGACCACCAGGTCGTCGTCGGAACGGAAATGTCGCACGGGGTCTCCATCTGGTCGGGACCGCACCGAGCCCGGAT
Organism: Nakamurella flava; assembly: GCF_005298075.1. Lineage (NCBI taxonomy): Bacteria > Bacillati > Actinomycetota > Actinomycetes > Nakamurellales > Nakamurellaceae > Nakamurella > Nakamurella flava. Next base: position 625,950 of record NZ_SZZH01000001.1, on the reverse strand, counting down.
CAGGTTCGGCGGCACTGCACCGCCGGGCGACCGGCGGGATCCGGGTGGCGACGATGGCAAACCGGACGGACGGACGCCGACCGGTTCCGATCGGGAACCGCGCGCCGAGGGGAGTATGCCCAACCGCACCGACAGTCAGCGATGCGTTTCCGCTCTCAGCAGGAATGTCCGATCCGTGCTGACCCCGCAGGCGCCCGGTCGACGCCGCATTCCCGCCTGGATCGGCGCGCCGACCACCCCGCACCGTCGTCGCGACCTGCAACGATCGGCCCGGACCGGAGCGCCGTGCGGCAGACCGGCAGAACGGAGGTCTGCGATGAGCGGATTGACGCCGACCATCTTCCTCGTCCTGGGCGTGGTGCTGATCAACGGGATGGCCGGGCGCCTCGGCGTCCCCGCCCCGATCCTGCTGGTGGTCGCCGGTGTGGGGGCCTCGTTCATTCCCGGGGTGCCGCACGGCAACCTGGATCCCGACCTGGTGCTGAACGTGCTGCTCCCGCCGCTGCTCTACGCCGCCGCCGTGGAGGGTTCGGTCATCGCCTACCGCGCGCTGCTCCGCCCGATCGTCCAGCTGGCCGTGGGCATGGTGCTGGTCACCGCCTTCGTCGTGGCTCTGGTCACGGCCTGGCTGATCCCGGACCTGCCGTTCGCGGCCGCGCTCGCGCTGGGGGCGATCGTCGCCCCGCCCGACGCGGTGGCTGCCGTCGCCGTGGCCCGCCGGGCCGGCCTGCCGCAGTCCGTCACCACGGTGCTGGAAGGTGAGTCGCTGTTCAACGACGCGACGTCGCTGGTGCTGCTGAAAGTCGCCATCGGCGGCATCGCCGCCGGCTCGATGGCCTGGGGCCGGGCGTCGGTCGAGCTGGTGTGGGCGACCGCCGGCGGCATCCTGGTCGGGCTGCTCTGCGGCGTGGCCGTGTCGTGGTTGCGCCGATCGACCTCGGCATCGCTGCCGGTGACCGCGATCTCGCTGGTCGTGCCATTCGTCGCCCACGATCTCGGCGACCGGGTCGGCGCCTCCGGGGTGCTGGCCGTCGTGGTGGCCGGCCTGGTGCTCGGTTTCCGGCAGCCGTTCGACCTGCAACCCGAGGTGCGCCTGACCCTCGGCGCGACCTGGGGCACCATCCGCTACGTCCTGGAAGGCGCGGTGTTCGCGCTCATCGGCCTGGAACTGTGGACCATCCTGACCGCCCCCGAGGAGGTCGGCGGATGGTCGGTCGTGGGCATCGCCGGCGCCGTGCTGGCGACCGTGATGCTGATCCGACCCCTGTGGATCTTCGTCAGCTCCTACTTGTTGCCGCGGCCGCGCCGCCGACCGTCGATCACTGATCCGGCGGACCCGGTCGAACCGGCCCCGACCGGTTGGCGACCACTGGCCGCGGTGTCCTGGGCGGGGATGCGCGGAGTCGTCTCGCTGGCCGCCGCGCTCGGCCTGCCCCTGGACACCCCGTTCCGGAACCTGCTGATCCTGTGCACGCTGGTCGTCATCATCGGCACCCTCGGAGTGCAGGGGGTGACGCTGCCGGCCGTCATCCGGGCCCTGCGTCTGCCCGCCGGACCGGACCTGCTCACCGAACGACTGCAGGCCCGGCAGCTGGCCGGCCGGGAGATCCGCCGCCGGGTCGAGGAGGAGATCGCCCAGCACGGCGTTCCGCCGAAGGAAGCCGAGCGGCTCCGCTCATGGATCTCGTTCCGCAGTTGGCAGCACCTGGGCGACGAGCAGCACCGGGCCCGGGGAAAGGACCGGGACCGCCCCAGCCTGAACACCGTGACGTTGGACTCCGTCGCCCACTGGCGGCGCACCCTCATGTCGATCGAACGGGACGTGTTCGTCTCACTCCGCAACTCCGGACGGATCTCGGAGGAGGTTATGCGCGACGTGGAGTACGGCCTCGACCTCGAAGAAGCGCTGCTGGAGCGCCGGATCGACGACGCCACCGGTCATCTCGACCAGCTACGGGCCGAGCGGGACCAACCCGGCCCGACCGCGGAGGAGACCGGCGGCTGGCTGGCCGGGTTCACCGGACGCCCCGGCGACGGACCGCGGACGGTGGGCGGCGGACAGCCGTCGGACGACGCCGACCGCCGTCGCCCATCTGGCACTGTGGAGTGATGATCGCGTCGTCTGTCCGAGTCCCCGGTTGAGCGGCCGCCTGCGTCGCCTGCTCGACACCCGGGGCAAGCGCATCACCGCCGCAATCGTCGTCCTGGCGCTGGTCGCCGGTGTCGTGTGGATCGCCGTACCGACCGCTCAGGCCGCTCCGATACCGACCCGCGACGTGACCATCACCGCAGCGGGCGGACCCGGGGTGGCCGAACCCGTGCAGCTGGACGCCACCGTGTACCTCCCGGCGACCACCCCCGCCCCGGCCGTCATCGTCGCCCACGGTTTCGGCGGGTCCAAGCAGTCGGTGGCCGGCGACGCCGAGGATCTGGCCCGGGCGGGGTTCGTCGTCCTGGCGTATTCGGCCCGGGGGTTCGGGCGCTCGACCGGCCAGATCGGACTGGACTCGCTCGATTACGAGATCCCGGACGGCCGGGCCGTCGTCGACTGGCTGGCCCAGCAGCCCGAGGTGCAGCAGGACGGACCGAACGATCCCCGGGTGGGTGTGACGGGCGGGTCCTACGGCGGAGCGCTGTCGCTGATGCTGGCCGGCACCGATCCGCGGGTGGACGCGGCGGTGCCGTTGATCACCTGGAACAACCTCGAGCAGGCCCTCTTCCCCAACATGCAGACCACCGAGGCCGATCTGGCGGCCGGGACGCCGGCGGCCGCGGCCGGGGTCGATGACGGGGTGTTCAAGAAGCTGTGGGCCTCGACGCTGATGGCGTCGGTGACGACCGGTGCGGCCCTGGCCGCATCGCCGACCGGCATCGCGACCGGTGACAGCGGTGACAGCGGGTTCGTCCGGCGGGGCGGTGGTTCGTCGACCGCGGCGACGCCCGCGCAGACCGCGGTCCCGACCGCCGGGGCCGACAGCGGTTCCGACCCGGCCGGCGCGGTCACCGAGTCGTCCGAGCCGTCCTCGGCCGCCACCTCCTCCCCCTCCTCCTCCTCCTCCGACGGGAACGGCACCGGCACCAACGGCGGCGGGTCGACCGACATCGGCTCCCTCGCCGCCCAGGTCGGTTGCGGAAGGATGATGCTGCAGCTCTGCGTGGCCTATGCCGAGGCGGCGCAGACCGGCCGGATCAATGACGACCTCGCCGCGCTACTGCAGCGCTCCAGCCCCTCGCAGGTGGTCGGCGACATCACCGCACCGACCCTGCTGGTCCAGGGTGAGCGGGACACGCTCTTCGGGCTCGACCAGGCCGACGCGAACGCCCGGGCCATCGCCGCGAACGGCACCCCGGTCGCGGTGACCTGGTACAACGGCGGCCACGACGGCGGTAGCCCGGACGCGGCGACGGAGACACAGATCACCGACTGGCTGCGCTACTACCTGCAGCCGCCGCTGCCCGCCGGATCGTCGGCCCCCGCCCAGCCGTCCGGGGCCTTCACCTACACCGTGGACGGTCCGCTGAGCGATAGCGGGGCCGCACGGAGTCGCACCCTCCAGGCGTCCTCCTACCCCGGTCTCACCGCGGGGACCAGCACCGACCGGCCGTCGATCGCGCTGACCGGCGATCCGCAGTTCGCCGTCAACCCCCCGGGGGCCTCACCCGCGTCGATCTCGACCCTTCCGGGGTTGTCGGGGATCGCCTCGACGGCCCTGTCGACATTCCTGGGCGGGCTACCGGGTCAGACGGCCCGGTTCCGCTCGGCCCCGTTCAGCGATCTGACGCTCATCACCGGCACCCCGCGGGTCACGGTCACGGTCTCCCGCCTGCCCCTGCCCACCGCGACGACGGACGCAGCCTCCACGGGGGCCGCCGACGACGGTGCCGTGTTGTTCGCGTCGCTCGCGAAGGTGTCGGAGGGCGGCACCCGGAGCCTGGCCGGCGGGGCGGTCTCCCCCATCCGGCTCACCGACCTACCGGCCGACGGTTCACCGGTCACGGTCACCGTGAGCCTGCCGGCCGCGGCCCTGCAGGTGGAACCGGGTTCGACCATCGAGGTGAGTCTGTCGACCACGGACCAGTCGTTCGCCGGCCCGACCCGGCCGGCCGCGTACCGCATCGCCCTGGCCGACCCGGCCACCGGGGTGTCGGGCGCCGGGATCTCCGCTCCGGAAGTGCCCGGCGACCGGGTGTCGGCGTCCGAGATCCCCGTCGGCCAACTCGTCGGGTTGATCGTGGTGGCGGCGCTGCTCGCGCTGGCCCTGCTGTTCGGCGGCCGGGTACGCCGCCGCCCCAAGGACGTCGACCCGGCGCTGGCCGACGTCCCGCTGTCGATCACCGGGCTGGGCAAGGCCTACCCCGGGGGTGTGGCGGCCGTCCAGGACGTCGGCTTCCGGGTGGAGAAGGGGCAGGTGCTGGGTCTGCTCGGCCCGAACGGGGCCGGGAAGACGACGACGTTGCGCATGGTGATGGGGCTCATCACCCCCACCGCCGGCGAGATCCGGGTGTTCGGTCACCGGGTCACCCCGGGCGCACCCATCCTGTCCCGCATCGGGTCGTTCGTGGAGGGGTCCGGGTTCCTGCCGCACCTGTCCGGCCGGGCCAACCTGGAGCTGTATTGGAAGGCCACCGGCCGGCCCGCCGAGGATGCGCATCTGGACGCGGCACTGGCCATCGCGGGGCTCGGCAAGGCGGTGGACCGGCGGGTGCGTACCTACTCGCAGGGTATGCGCCAGCGCCTGGCCATCGCCCAGGCGATGCTGGGCCTGCCGGAACTGTTGTTGCTGGACGAACCGACGAACGGTCTCGACCCGCCACAGATCCACGCCATGCGCGAGGTGCTGCGCCGGTACGCGGCCACCGGCCGCACCGTGCTGGTGTCCAGTCATCTGCTGTCGGAGGTGGAGCAGACCTGCACGCACGTGGTGGTCGTCCACCTGGGTCGGACCATCGCCGCCGGCACGGTCGGCGACCTGGTCGCCTCGTCCGGCGAGATGCTGTTCACCGTCGGTCCGGCGACCGGTTCGGGTGATCCCCGCGAACGGGCCGCGGAGGTACTGGCGCCGCTGGCCGACGACGTGGAGATCACCGAGACCGGTGTCGCCGCCGACCTGGGTACCCGGGACCCGGCCCTCGCGGTGACCGCGCTGGTGCAGGCGGGCGTGCCCGTCCAGGGCGCGGCGCCCCGCAACCGCCTGGAGGACGTCTTCCTGTCGTTGGTGGGCGCCTCGGGCGATCCCGGCGGGACGGGACGGGGAGCGGCGGCCGCGGGCAGCTCGTCCGACCATCCGGCCGGCGGAACCGGCACGCAGGGCGGGAACCGGCGCCGGTTCGGCCGGGGACGGCCGAACCCGGACGGTTCGGCTTCTGATGGACGACCGGTGGCCGGCGGCCCCCAGGACGGAGACCGGCGATGAGCCCCACTTCCGATGACCGTTCCGCGCCGCCGGCCGGTGGCTCCGGGGCCACGCACCGCCGCGATCATTCGGCGGATGCGGCGGTGGCCGCGATGAGCACGATGACCGGCTCGGTGCCGGTCGACGACGACGGCACCCCGGCGGGTTTCCGAGTCGACCGGACGCTGCCGATCCGCGTCGAACTGGCCCGGCAGCTGCGGCGGCGGCGGACCCAGATCTGCCTCGGGTTCATGGTGCTACTGCCGTTCATCCTGGTGGTGGCGTTCGCCGTCGGCGACGACGGGCCGAGTCGCGGCGCGGTCAACCTGGTCGACCTGGCCACCTCGGGCGCCATCAACTTCGCCATGGTGTGCCTGTTCTTCTCGGCCAGCTTCCTGTTGATCGTGGTGATCTCGCTGTTCTTCGGTGACACCATCGCCAGCGAGGCGTCGTGGTCGTCGCTGCGGTACCTGCTGGCCATGCCGGTGCCCCGCGTCCGGCTGCTCCGCCAGAAGGTCATCGTGGCCGGCCTGCTGTCGATCGTCTCGCTGGTACTCCTGCCGGTCACCGGATTGCTGATCGGGGCGATCGTCTACGGCTGGAACCCGGTGGAGACGCCGGTCGGGGTGTCCTTCACCGCCGGCGAGGGTCTCGTGCGGATCGGGTTGATCGTCGCCTACGTGGCGGTGCAGCTGTCCTGGGTGGCCGGCCTGGCCCTGCTGCTGTCGGTGTCGACGGACGCCCCGCTCGGGGCGGTCGGCGGGGCCGTGCTGATCTCGATCCTGTCGCAGATCCTCAACCAGATCGACGCTCTGGCCGATCTGCGGAACTGGTTGCCGACCCGCTACTCCTTCGCGTGGACCGGGGCGCTGGTCGACCCGATCCGGTGGGACGACATGATCCGCGGCGGGTTCCTCAGCCTGGTCTACTGCGCGATCTTCGTAGCCCTGGCGGTGGTGCGGTTCCGCCGGAAGGACGTCACGAGCTGACCGGCGCCCCAGCCCGCCGCCACCAGGCCAGCGCGGTGTCGACGAGGCCGACCCGGGGCAGGTCCTGGACCGTGGACAGCGGCCACCAGCGAGCCTCGTCGGTGGTGCCGTCGAGCTCCCGGGTCAGCACTCCCCCGGTGATCCGGGCGGTGTAGACGACCCGGACCGCTTTGAGCGACCGGTCGGTCGTCCGGTGGCGGCGGGCGGCCGGCAGTACGAACGAGTCGACGCCGAGCAGTGCGCCGAGTTCGACGTCGAAACCGGTCTCCTCGCGGGCCTCCCGGACGGCCCCCTGCTCGGCGGACTCGTCGAAGTCGACCCCGCCGCCGGGCAGGGTCCATTGCGCGGGAACGCCCTCGTTCCACAGGGCGAGCAGCAACTCGGGGCCGTCGTCACCGGCCCGGGCGATCACCGTGTACGCGGCGAACCGGGTGTCGTAGTCGGTGTAGTCCACCCGGCCATCCTCATCATCCGCGCAGCTGTGCCCGGTTCAGACGCGCGGGAGAGCGCCGATGCAGTTGCCGACCAGTTCGCCATCCGGCTCCGCTGGTCGACGGGTCGTGCGCGGATCGCCCTGCCGGCGACGCGGCGGCGTCATTGCACACAGAACTCGTTGCCCTCCGGGTCGGTCATGACCATCCAGTGATCGCCGTGCTCGTGACGGCGTTCCTCGACGACGGCCGCGCCGGCCGCGGTGAGCCGTTCGACACGGGCGACGACCGTGGCCCAGCGTTCTTCCGGGTCCTGGATCCCGCGCCCGACCGAGACGTCGAGGTGCAGCCGGTTCTTCACCGTCTTGCCCTCGGGAACCTGCTGGAAGAACAGCCGCGGCCCCACCCCGTCCGGGTCGCTGATGGCGCTGACCTGGTCCCAGTCCTCCGGCAGACCCCACGCCTTCTTCGCGTCGTCCCACGAGGTGAATCCCGGTGGCGGCGGGTCGAGTCGGTAGTCCAAGGCGATCTGCCAGAAGGCGGCCTGCGCACTCGGGTGGGCACAATCGAGCACGATCTGCACGGCGACGGCCATCTGCGTCCTCCTTGATCTGGGCGGGATCCGGCCAGGGACCGCCGACTACCTCGCGACCTTCTGGCGGCGGCTCTTCCCCTCGGCCGGGGCCGCATCGGCGTCAGCGACACCGGCGGCATCCATGTCCCGGATCTCCCGCTTGATCTCGTGGATCTCGTCCCGCAGGCGACCGGCCAGCTCGAACTGCAGCTCGCGGGCGGCCGACATCATCTGGTCGGTGAGCTGCTGGACGAGGTCGGCCAGTTCACTGCGGGCCATCCCGGCGGTGTTGACCGGTCCCGGCGGGGCCACCGCGGTGCCCTTGCCGGCCCCGCGACCGCCCTTCTCGCCCTGGGCCCGACGACCCCGGGAGGCGTTACGACCCGACCCGCCGATGGGCACCGGGCTGTCACCCAGGGCACTGTCCTCCGCCTCGGCGTACACCCGCTCCAGGATGTCGTTGATCTTCTTCCGCAGCGGCTGGGGGTCGATGCCGTGTGCCTCGTTGTAGGCCCGCTGCTTCTCCCGGCGCCGGTTCGTCTCGTCGATCGCCCGTTCCATGGAGGGCGTGATCTTGTCGGCGTACATGTGGACCTGGCCGTTGACGTTCCGGGCGGCCCGGCCGATGGTCTGGATCAGCGACGTCTCGGAGCGCAGGAAGCCCTCCTTGTCGGCGTCCAGGATCGACACCAGCGACACCTCGGGCAGGTCGAGACCCTCGCGCAGCAGGTTGATGCCGACCAGGACGTCGTACTCGCCCATCCGCAGCTCACGCAGCAGCTCGACCCGGCGCAGGGTGTCCACCTCGGAGTGCAGGTACCGCACCCGGATGCCCAGCTCGAGCAGGTAGTCGGTGAGGTCCTCCGACATCTTCTTGGTCAGCGTGGTGACCAGCACCCGCTCGTCGCGTTCGGTGCGGGCGCGGATCTCGCCGACCAGGTCGTCGATCTGGCCCTTGGTCGGTTTGATGACCACTTCCGGGTCGACCAGACCGGTCGGGCGGATGACCTGCTCCACGAACTCGCCCTGGGCGCGGCCCATCTCGTAATTGCCCGGGGTGGCCGACAGGTAGACCGTCTGCCCGATCCGGTCGGCGAACTCCTCCCAGGTCAGCGGACGATTGTCCAGCGCGGAGGGCAGCCGGAAACCGTGGTCGACGAGCACGCGCTTTCGAGAGGCGTCACCCTCGTACATCGCGCCGATCTGCGGCACGGTGACGTGCGACTCGTCGATGACGAGCAGGAAATCCTCGGGGAAGTAGTCGATCAGCGTGGCGGGCGCACTGCCGGGAGCCCGGCCGTCGATGTGCCGCGAGTAGTTCTCGATGCCGTTGCTGAATCCGACCTGGCGCATCATCTCGACGTCGTACGTGGTGCGCATCCGCAGCCGTTGGGCCTCCAGCAGCTTGCCCTGGCGGTCCAGCTCCTCCAGTCGCTCGGCCAGCTCCCGTTCGATGCCGGCGATGGCCGTGGCCATCCGGTCCGGTCCGGCGACGTAGTGGGTGGCCGGGAAGATGCGCAGCTCCTGGACCTCACGGACGACGTCGCCGGTCAGCGGGTGCAGATAGTAGAGCTGCTCGATCTCGTCGCCGAAGAACTCGATGCGGATGGCCAGTTCCTCGTAAGCCGGGATGACCTCGACGGTGTCGCCCCGCACCCGGAACGACCCACGGGTGAAGGAGACGTCGTTGCGGGAGTACTGCACGTCGACCAGCGCCCGCAGCAGGGTGTCCCGGTCGACGTTGTCCCCCACCGCCAGCGGGATGGACCGGTCGAGATAGGACTGCGGGGTGCCCAGACCATAGATGCAGGACACCGACGCGACCACGATGACGTCGCGCCGGGAGAGCAGCGACATGGTCGCCGAGTGCCGGAGCCGCTCGACGTCCGAGTTGATCGACGAATCCTTCTCGATGTAGGTGTCCGTCTGCGGGACGTAGGCCTCGGGCTGGTAGTAGTCGTAGTAGGAGACGAAGTACTCGACCGCGTTGTGCGGGAACAGCTCTCGCAGTTCGTTGGCCAGCTGCGCGGCCAACGTCTTGTTCGGCGCCATGACCAGTGTCGGGCGCTGCATCTTCTCCACCAGCCAGGCGGTGGTCGCGGACTTACCCGTGCCGGTGGCACCGAGCAGCACCACGTCCTTCTCGCCGTCGTTGAGGCGCTTCTCGAGCTCCTTGATGGCCTGCGGCTGGTCACCGGAGGGTTGGTACTCCGAGACGACCTCGAAGCGGCCGGCGGTACGCGGGATGTCGCCGACCGGGCGGTGCTCGGAGACGGCGAGAACGGGGTGTTCGGCGGGGAATGCCACGTATCAGAGGTTACGCGGGCCCACCGACAGCGGGTTGTCGGCAGACATCGGCCCAGGTCAGAGCACCGGTGCGGCCCGGGGGCGGCTCAGCGGAGACCGAGGAGCACGTCGACGTCGGCGGGCTGTCCCGGGTCGGCCGCGCCGTGTCGGTGGACAGCCGCATCGGCATCCCCGACGACGGCGACACCGCTGGGACGCGCCAGCGGTGGGAAGCCGGCCGCCGTCAGCTCCGGGAGCAACCGGGGGTCGACGGTCGCGGCGCGCAGGTGCACCGAACCGGGTGCGGGTCCGGTCGGCGCCAGGACCGTGACGGCGGATCCCGGGACCGCGGCGCCGATGCGGGCCGCCAACCGCCGCGCCGTGGCCGGGTCGGCGACGGCAGTCCCAGCACCCCCCGACGGATCCGCCACCCGGCCCTCGCGGACGTTGCGTTCGAAGGGCAGCAGCCGATCCCGCCAGAGCGAGTCGATGGTGGACTCCAGAGCCTCCGGCGCACCGTCGTTGTCGAGCCACTTGTCGGTGAGGGGGTCCCGGTCGGCATCGGTGATCTGCGCGGCGATCCGCGCCCGGGCGTCGGCCTCGGCCAGTCCGCGGTCGATCAGCCGGGCGACCCGCACCTCCGGATCGGCCCGGACCGTCAGGACCAGGTGGAACCCGGCGGCGACCCGCAGGTCGACCAGCAACGGGATGTCGTTGACGACGACGGCGTTTGCCGGGGCCGCCGCCCGCTGCTCCTCGAACAGGGCGCGGACCCGGGGGTGGGTGATGCTCTCCAGCCGCGTCCGGGCCGCCGGGTCCCCGAAGACGATCGCGGCCAGGGCGGGACGGAGCAAGGAGCCGTCCGCAGCGATGACGTCCGTACCGAACTCCGCGGCGATCTCGGCCAGACCGGCCGATCCGGGGGCCACGACCTCCCGGGCCAGCCGGTCCGAATCGATGACGACGGCGCCCAGTTCCGCCAGTCGCCGGGACACCGTGGACTTGCCGGCCCCGATGCCGCCGGTGACGGCAACGGTGATCACGGGGAGGTCAGCTCTTGAGCAGGCGGGCCAGCACGGCGTCACCGAGCTGCGGCAGGGTGCTGGTCAACGTCGCCTGATCGACACTGGCCGGGACCGCGACGGCCAACGTCCAGGTGTCGTAGGCCATGACGAGCAGGCCGCCGTCGCGGACGGCCACGGAGGCCGGGTAGCCGCCGACGGTGACCGGGGTGACGGTGCCGCCCTGGTTGGACTCGTTCTCGACGGTCACCTTCACCTGCTGCTGGGCGGCGGCGGCGTCCTTGTAGGTGGTCAGCGCCAGGGTGACCTGTCCGGACTTCTTGTCCTCGGCCAGGCCGTACAGGCAACGGACGCGCCCGACCTGACCGATCTCGGCGTTGACCTCGGCCACGTTGACCTTCAGCCGGTCGTTGGGGATGTCCGCCCCGAGGATGCGCTTGACGTCGGCCGCGTTCAGCAGCGAACCACAGTCGGCCTTGAGCGGGTCGACCGTCACGACGGGCCCGGTGGGCGCGGCGCTGCTGGCCGCGGCGGAGGAACCGGAGGCGGCGGTCTCGCTGCCGGGCGCGGCCGAGCCGGAGCCCGCCGTTTCACTGCCGGGAGCCGCCGAACCCAACCCGGCGTCGCCACTGCCGGGCGCCTCCGCCCCGCTGGAGACGGTGACCACCGCAGTCACCGTGTTGCGTGCCCCGGAACCCGATGAGCACGCGGACAACACCAGCAGGCCGGCGGTGACCGCCGACGTCATCACCGCAACAGAACGACGCATGCGACCACGGTAACCGGCGGCCCCACCCGGACGGGTGGGCGAAACGCGCGGCGGGACCAGTGTTGTCGAACGATCAGGTAACGGTCCGGATACCGGCTGGCGACGGTGGGCAGGAACGGCGAAGGGCCGCCCCGGGAATCCCGGGACGGCCCTCCACTTGTGACACGGAACGCGACGGTCAGGCCGCGTCGACCTGTTCGGTCAGTTGCCCGCGAGGCGCTCGCGCAGCGCGGCGAGCTGCTCGTCGTTGACCAGCGAACCGCCGGCCGACTCCTGGCCCTCGGTGCTGGCGCTGCCGGACGAGTAGTTCGACGGCTCCGCGGCCTCCGCGTCGGCCACCGCGGCCGCCGCGATCTGCTTGAGGTGACGCTCGTACACGGCGTGCGCGTCGGAGTACTGCTTCTCCCACGCCTCACGCTGGGTGTCGAAGCCCTCGAGCCACTCGCCGCTCTCGACGTCGAAGCCCTCCGGCGGCACGAAGTTGCCGGCGTCGTCGTAGTGGTCCACCACGCCGTACTGGGCGCGGACCTCGTCGAACTCGGTCTCGGTCGTGATGCCCTCGTTCGCCTGCTTCAGCGACAGCGAGATCCGGCGGCGCTCGAGATCGATGTCGATGACGCGGACGAAGATCTCGTCGTCGACCGACACGACCTGCTCCGGGATCTCCACGTGGCGACCGGCCAGCTCGGAGATGTGGACCAGACCCTCGATGCCGTCGTACACGCGGACGAACGCACCGAACGGAACCAGCTTGGTGACCTTGCCGGGCACGACCTGGCCGATGGCGTGGGTCCGGGCGAAGTGACGCCACGGGTCTTCCTGGGTCGCCTTGAGCGACAGGGAGACGCGCTCGCGGTCCATGTCGACGTCGAGGACCTCGACGGTGACCTCCTGGCCGACCTCGACGACCTCGCTCGGGTGGTCGATGTGCTTCCAGGACAGCTCGGAGACGTGCACCAGACCGTCGACGCCACCCAGGTCCACGAAGGCACCGAAGTTGACGATGGAGGACACGACGCCCTTGCGGACCTGGCCCTTGCCGAGCTGGTTGAGGAACTCGCTGCGAACCTCGGACTGGGTCTGCTCCAGCCACTGGCGACGGGACAGGACCACGTTGTTGCGGTTCTTGTCCAGCTCGATGATCTTGGCGTCCAGCTGGCGGCCGACGTACGGCTGCAGGTCGCGGACACGACGCATCTCGACCAGGGACGCGGGCAGGAAGCCACGCAGACCGATGTCGAGGATCAGGCCGCCCTTGACGACCTCGATGACGGTGCCGGAGACGACGCCGTCCTCTTCCTTGATCTTCTCGATCGTGCCCCACGCGCGCTCGTACTGCGCCCGCTTCTTGGACAGGATGAGACGGCCTTCCTTGTCCTCCTTCTGGAGAACCAGGGCCTCGACGTGCTCGCCGAGCTCGACGACCTCGCTGGGGTCGACATCGTGCTTGATGGACAGCTCACGCGAGGGGATGACGCCCTCGGTCTTGTAGCCGATGTCCAGCAGCACCTCATCGCGGTCGACCTTGACGATGGTGCCCTCGACGATGTCGCCATCATTGAAGTACTTGATCGTCTGATCGATGGCCGCGAGGAAGTCCTCAGCCGACCCGATGTCGTTGATGGCGACCTGCGGGGCGGTGACGGTGGGGGTTGACATGTGGTGGAGTACTCCGGACGTTGGATGTGTCGGAACGGTCGACCGGGGTTGTTCCCGGACGGAGGCCCGTTCAGGCCGGTGCGCCGCGGACCGGTTTCGTCAGGACGTGGCGATGCGCCCGAAGGGCGCCCAGCAGGCAGGCGAACGTTGTGGAGGATCACAGCGGTCACGAGAGGCCACGGCCGACGAGTGCGATCTGCTCCATACCGAGACAGCACAGACCCACAGCGCATCCAATATCTTACGCCCTGACCGGTCGTTCCGAATACACCCCCGTCCGTCCGGGCTGGGACGATGCGCGGGTGAGCAGCTCGCCCTTCCCGCCCCTCGGACCGACCCGCCCCCGGATCCGACCGGCCGACCAGACCACCTCCCGGTTGGCCAATCGCCGCTGGTGGGACGCCGACGCCGACGACTACCACGCCGAACACGGCTCGTTCCTCGGCGAGGTCGACCTGGTGTGGTGCCCGGAGAACCTCCGTGAATCCGAGGCCCAGCTGCTGGGACCGGTCGACAGCCTGCGCGGCCGGACCATCCTGGAGATCGGGTGCGGGTCGGCACCGTGCTCGCGGTGGCTCGTCACCCAGGGCGCCCATCCGATCGCCCTGGACCTCTCGGCCGGCATGCTGGGGCACGCCCGGGCGGCCGCCCGACGGACGGGGATCGACGTGCCGCTCGTCCAGGCCGACGCCTGCGAGCTGCCGTTCGCCGACGAATGCTTCGACCTGGTGTTCAGCGCTTTCGGGGCGATCCCCTTCGTTGCGGACTCGGCCGGCGCGATGCGGGAGGTGGCCCGGGTCCTGCGCCCCGGCGGCCGCTGGGTGTTCTCTGCCAACCACCCGATGCGCTGGGCGTTCCCGGACGATCCGGGGCCGGCCGGCCTGACCGCCATCCAGTCGTACTTCGACCGCTCGCCCTACGTCGAGGTGGACGAGCAGGGCGTTCCCGCCTACGTCGAGCACCACCGGACCATGGGCGACCGGATCCGGGAGATCGTGGCCGCTGGGCTGCGCGTGGTCGACGTGGTGGAACCGGAATGGCCGGACGACTTCGACGGCGTCTGGGGGCAGTGGTCGCGCCTGCGGGGGGAGATCTTCCCGGGGACGGCCATCTACGTCACCGAGAAGCCCGTCGACTAGTCCGTCGACCCCAGCGGACTCAGCGCTTCTCGCCGGGACCGGTCCCCCACGTCCCGCCCTGCGAGGGGCCGCCGTCGGGCGCCCCGGAAGCCGGCCCCGGGTACGCCGACCCCGACCCGTATCCGGACTGACCGTAGCCGGACGAACCTTGCCCCGTGGGGCCGAATCCGCTCGGGCCGTAGCCGGCTCGACCGGCGGAGGAGGCGCCGTAGCCGGCGGCCGGTTGGCCGCCCCGCTGCACCTGACCGGCCCACGCGCGCAGTTCACGGATCTCCTGCTGGATCGGCCATTCCTTGAAGGCGAACACCAGCAGCATGATCACGTTGACCAGCGGCACGAGCATGATCAGGATCCACCAGCCCAATAGCTGGCCTTGCGGATGATCTGGACGTAGGCGACCAGGAAGACGACCCAGACCGCCACCGACAGCACGATGATGGCGACCAGTGCGCCGGTGCCCAGCTGATCGGTGTAGTACGAGACGTCGGTGCTCGGAGCTGCGAGATTCATGGTGACCCGCCTCGGGACGGCACGATGCGACGCGCGCGGCGGATGCCGTGCATACGCGGAGCGTAGCGGCCGACGGCGCGATATCGGACAGGGATCGTCCGATCCTGCGCGAAGGGACATCGGTGACAGATCGGACGATCTCCTGCCGTGGCTGCGGGCGGTGACCGTCAGTGCGCGGCGGCGTCCCAGTTCGGACCGGCCCCGACGGAGACCTCCAGCGGCACCGCCAGCGGGTACGCCGCGGACATCTCCTCCTCCAGCACCCGCCGGATGGTGTCCTGTTCGCCGTCGACGACCTCGCAGACGAGCTCGTCGTGCACCTGCAGCAGCATCTTCGAGCGCAGTCCCTCGGCCTCCAGGCGCGCCTGCACCCGGAGCATGGCCACCTTGATGATGTCGGCGGCGCTGCCCTGGATCGGGGCGTTGAGGGCGATCCGCTCGGCCATCTCCCGCTTCTGTCGGTTGTCGCTGGTCAGGTCGGGGACGTATCGCCGCCGACCGAAGACCGTCTCGGTGTAGCCGTCCATCCGAGCCCGGTCGACGACATGGCGCAGGTAGTCGCGGACGCCCCCGAACCGCGAGAAGTACTGCTCCATCTGGTCCTTGGCCTCGTCGACCGAGATCTTCAACTGACCGGACAGCCCGAACGCCGACAGCCCGTACGCCAGTCCGTAGGACATGGCCTTGATGCGGCGTCGCATCTCGGGGTGCACCTCGTCGGTGCCGATTCCGAAGGCCCGGGCGGCGACGAAGGTGTGCAGGTCCTCCCCGGAACGGAAGGCCTCGATGAGCCCCTCGTCCTCGGAGAGGGTGGCCATGATCCGCATCTCGATCTGCGAGTAGTCGGCCGTCATCAGCTGGGCGGCCTGCGGCCCGGGCACGAACGCGCGCCGGATGAGGCGGCCCTCGTCCGTCCGGATGGGGATGTTCTGCAGGTTCGGTTCGGTGCTGGACAGCCGTCCGGTGGCCGCGACGGTCTGCTGGTAGGTGGTGTGGATGCGGCCGTCGTCGCCGGCGGACTTGAGCAGCCCCTCGACCGTGGTCTTGAGGCGGGTCACGTCGCGGTGTCGGAGCAGGTGCGTCAGGAACGGGTGCCCGGTCTGCTCGTGCAGGCTGGTCAGCGCGTCGGCATCGGTGGTGTAACCGGTCTTTGTGCGCTTGGTCTTGGGCATGCCCAGCTCGTCGAACAGCACCACCTGCAGCTGCTTGGGCGACCCGAGGTTGACCTCTTTGCCGATCTCGGCGTAGGCGGCCTTGGCCGCGGCCGCGGCCTCCCCGGCGAACGTCGACTGGAGGCCCTCCAGGTAGTCGATGTCGACGGCCACGCCGTCGCGCTCCATCCGGCCGAGCACCGTCATCACCGGCAGTTCCATGTCGGCCAGCAGCGCCTTCTGGCCGAGGGATTCCAGGTGCTGCTCGAGGGCCTCGCCGAGGTCGATGACGGCGCGCGCCTTGATCATGTCGCGGGCGTCCGTCGCCGCGTGCTCGGACTGCTCGCCGCCCTCGGCCTCCAGCTCGCCGAGCAGGCTGAGCTGCCCGTCCGGAGTGGACTGCTCCGGATCCAACGTGCGGTGCAGGTAGCGCTGCACCAGATCGCCCAGGTCGAAGGTCCGCTGCCCGGGCAGGGCGAGATACGCGGCCAGGGCGGTGTCACTGGCGATGCCGTCGACCGGCCAGCCCCGCGCGGTGAGGGCGTTGACCGACTGCTTGAGGTCGTGGCCGACCTTGGTCGGGGTCGGGTCGGCCAGCCAGGCGGCGATCGCGGCGTCGTCGTCCTCGCTGGCGGCCACCACGTCGACGACCGCCGCCGTCCCGTCGGCCGCGGCCAGCGCGAGGCTGTGCACGTCGCCGCCCCCCGGCGCCCAGGTGCCGCGGACGACCAGGCCGACCCGGCCGGTCGCGTGGGCCTGCAACCAGGCCCGCACGGTGCCCGGGGCCAGCCGGGCGCCGTCGACCTCGAAGCCCTCGGTGCTGGTCTCGTCGGCCTGCACGAAGGTCTCCAGCAGGCGCTCGCGCAGGACCCGGAACTCGAGGTCGTCGAAGATGCGGTGGACGGCCTCCCGGTCGTACGGCAGGGCCTGGAAATCGGTGGCGGGGTCGGCGTCCACCGGCACCTCGCGGACCAGCTCGGTCAGCCGCCGGTTGGTCAGCACGTGCGGCAGCGCTTCGCGCAGGGCGTCGCCCACCTTGCCCCGGACCTCCTCCACCCGGTCGACCAGGGCGGTCAGGCTGCCGAATTCGCGGATCCACTTGGCCGCCGTCTTCTCGCCGACCCCGGGGATGCCGGGCAGGTTGTCGGACGGGTCGCCGCGGAGGGCGGCGTAGTCGGGGTACTGCAGCGGGGTCAGCCCGTACTTGGCGTCGACCTCCTCCGGGGTGAACCGGGTGAGGTCGGACACCCCGCGGCGCGGGTACAGCACGGTGACGTCGTCGGTGACGAGCTGCAGCGCGTCCCGGTCACCGGTGCAGATCAGCACCCGCAGGTCCTGGGCGACGGCCCGGGTGGTCAGGGTGGCGATGACGTCGTCGGCCTCGTAGTTCTCGGCGGTCAGCTGCGGGATCCGCAGCGCGGCGAGCACTTCCTTGATCAGCTCGATCTGCCCGCGGAACCCTTCCGGCGACGCCGTCCGGTTGGCCTTGTACTCGACGTACTCCTCCCGCCGCCAGGTCTGCCGGGACAGGTCGAAGGCGACGGCGACGTGGGTGGGCCGTTCGTCGCGGAGCAGGTTGATGAGCATGGAGGTGAAGCCGTAGACGGCGTTCGTCGACTGGCCGGTCTTGGTCGCGAAGTTCTCGACCGGCAGGGCGAAGAAGGCCCGATAGGCCACCGAGTGGCCGTCCACCAGCAGCAGGGTCGGCCGTTCGGGAGTGGCGGCCGAAGGCGTCGTGGCGGTCTTCGCGGTACTGCGGCCCTTCGCCGGAGTGCGGCGGGTGCCCTTGCTGGCGGTCAGTGCGGTCACGCGCCGAGTCTAGGGTTCACGTCCGACAACCGGTTCTGCCGTGGAGGAGTCCGGGGCCGCTGTGAAGGAGTCGTTGCGATGAACCAGCCGTCCGACCGAGAAGTGTCCGGTCCCGAACCGGACGGGGCCGTCACCCGGCTCGCGAAGGAGCGCTCGGCGGCCTTCGCACGCCTCATCGCCCGCGACGACTGGTCGGACCAGGAGACGATCCTGGCCGAGATCAACCCCCTGCACGGCGAGCTGGCCGAGCGGATGGGTCTGGTCATCACCCGGTACGCCCCGGACGCGGTCGTGGCCACGATGCCGGTGGACGGCAACCGGCAACCCTTCGGACTGTTGCACGGCGGCGCGAACGGGGTCCTGGCCGAGAGCGTCGGCTCGATGCACGCCGCCCTGCTCGGTCGGGGTCGCAGCGGAGTGGGCATCGAGCTCAGCTGCAGCCACCTGCGCCCCGCGACCAGCGGCCTGGTCACCGCCACGTCGACGCCCATCTCCGTCGGCCGCACGCTGGCGACCTTCACCATCGCCATCACCGACGACCGCGGGCGGGACACCTGCGTGGCCCGACTCACCTGCCTGTACCGCTGACCAGCGACATATCGGTACGCAGCGTGGGGCAAATGCATCACGCCGCCGCCCGCACGCACTACGAGAAATGATGAACCAGGTCCTGACCATCCCCGCGGGGTCACGCATAGTGTCTGTCCGGTAGCACGCCGGCATTCATGGACCGGTGTCGACGACACCCGGGGAGGCAGGATGGGCACCGGTTTCCGGTGGGCCGGACGACTCTCCGTCGTCCTCGGCCTGGGCACCGTCTGCCTGCTCGGTGGCATCGCGCTGCTGCAGGGTGCCTCGACGGCGCCCGCGTCCCCCTCCGGCGATGCCCCCGTCCGGCCCGCCGGTGCGGTCGCGGAAGCCGCGTCGGGGACGGCGAGCGGCCGGGCCTGGACCTGGCTGCAGTCCCTGACCCATGCCCCGAGCGCGGTCACCACCCCTTCGACGATCACGCCCGCGCGGGACTACCCGGTCGACTGGACCGGCCCGGTCGCCGGATCCTTCACGCTCACCGGCGTCACTCCCCCGGCCACCTCGTCGGCCGCCGTCGAGCTGGACGCCGCGTCGACCTCCGCCGCCCGGACCGACTCCTTCCGCGGTGCCGTCACCGGCCGGGTGACGCTGACGCCGTCGGCGAACCGGTGGATCCTGCAGGCCTACCGGGTGACGAACGGGGAGGCGCGGCAGTACCCGGCCCAGGCTCTTGCCGCCGCTGACGGCACCTTCCGCCTCGACCTGTCCGGTGGCGGTGATCCGGGTTCCGGTCGCTGGGAGATCGGCGTGCTGGACGCCACCGCCGCCTACGCCCCGACCGGTCAGCGCTGGCCGGCCGCGGCTGCGTACACCGGTTGGGAGGTCCGCAGTTTCGCGGTCACCGACCGGCCCTACCTGCTCGGTGCGGCCCCGGCCCGCGCTGACGGGACCTTCGAGTTCGCCGCCTCGGCCCCAGGCCGCAAGATGTTCCAGCTCGTCGCCGTGGGTGACGGCCGGGAATCGGTGCTGGCCGAGTACCGGCCCAGCACCGGTCTGATCCGCACACCGGACGGCCATCCGGAGCAGGCGACCGCCCACGCGTACGACCAGGCGTTGGCCGTGCAGACGGCGCTGGTGATGGGCGACGGCGCGGCGACCGACCTGCTCACCGGCGGGCTCCTCCGAATGCAGACCGGGAGCGGCGCCCAGCGCGGCGGTTTCGTCGCGACGGCCCCCCAGGCCACCCCGGAGGCGGCGGCGCCGATCTACCGCACCGGAGGGCACGCCGTCGCGACCTACGCCCTGCTGTCGGCCATCCGGTCGCTGCCGGCCACGGATCCGCGACAGGGTCCGTGGCGGTCCGCGGCCGCGGCGGCGATCGACTGGCTGATGGCCCAGCGACTGGCCCAGGGCCCGAACGCCGGCCTGTTCACCGGCGGGTGGGGCACCGACGCAGCCCCGGCGGCCCGCATCGCCTGGGTGTCGACCGAGCACAACCTGGACACCTGGCAGGCCCTGGACCTCGCGTCGTCGGTGCTGTCCTGCGCGTCCTGCCGCGGCGCGGCCGACGCCCTGCAGGCGACCATCCTGCAGCGGTTGTGGCAGCCGGCCGGCGGCTTCGTGCAGGGCGCCGGCCCGGACGGCCTGGACACCGTCCGGCCGCTCGACGTCCAGACCTGGGGCGCCATCTGGCTCACCCGGATCGGCCGCGGCGATCTGGCCGCCGTGGCGCTGGCCGACGTACCGGCCTACCGGGTGACCGATCAGGAGATCGCCGGACTGCTCGCGTTCAAGCCGCAACCGGCCATCCCGACTCCCGCGTCGACCGTCTGGTTCGAGGGGACCTTCGGGTATGCCATGGCCCAGGTCCGCGTGGGCGACACCGCCGGTCAGCAGGCCACCCTGGCTGCGCTGGCCGCCGGGCAGCGGGCCGACGGATCGTTCCCGGTCGCCACCACGGCCGACCCGGCGCGGGAACTGACGACCCAGGCGTCCGTCGCCGCGACCGCATGGTTCCTGCTCGCCCAGGCGGGCGAGGACCCCCGCGGGCTGTGGTTCTGAGCACCGGCGCCTGACCATGGGCCCCCTGACCGAGCCGTAGGGTCGCCGGGTGCCCCGTTCTCCCCTGCCGGTCCGTGACGGTCTGAACCCGAGCCGGATCCGGCTGCCGATCGACGGGAGCTGGGCCACCACGGCCGAGTACCTGCGCGACCGCTTCCCCGACGATCACCGGCGGCTGGGCGAGAAACTCGCCGGCGGAGAGGTTCTCGCGGGCGATGGCACCGTGATCACCGAACGGACGCCGTATCTGGCCGACGCCTTCGTCTTCCTGTACCGCGACCCGGCCCCGGAGGTGCGGGTGCCGTTCGAGATCGACATCCTGCACCGCGACGAGAGTCTGCTGGTCGTCGACAAACCGCATTTTCTGTCCACCATGCCGCGCGGGATGCACGTCACCGAGTCGGCGCTGGTGAGGCTGCGCCGCGACCTCGACCTGCCGGACCTGTCGCCGATTCACCGCTTGGACCGGTTGACCGCCGGGGTGCTGGTGTTCTCGTTGCGACCGTCGGAACGGGGCGCCTACCAGCAACTGTTCGCCCATCGTCAGGTCACCAAGTTCTACGAGGCCGTCGCCCCGTACCGGGCGGAGCTGCCGCTGCCGACGACGGTCCGTAGCCGGATCGTCAAGCACCGGGGCACGCCACGCGCCGAGGAGGTCCCGGGCGAGCCGAACGCCGAGACGACCGTCGAGATACTCGACCGCAGGGGCGATCTCGCCCGCTACGGGCTGCACCCCCGCACCGGCCGCACGCATCAGCTCCGGGTGCATCTCAACGCGCTGGGCATCCCGATCGTCGGCGACAACTTCTGGCCCGAGCTGCGCGACACGGACCGCCTCGATTTCTCGGACCCGCTCCAGCTGCTGGCCCGGTCGATCTCGTTCACCGACCCGCTCACCGGGCGGCCCCGGGAGTTCTCGAGTCGGCGCACCCTGAGCGCATGGATGCTCGCCGGCGACACCGGAACCTGATCGCCGGGACGACGGCAGGGTGGAGGACGGGGCCGCGACCCCCGACAGCAATCGCGGCCCCGTCGGCTGAGGGGGACCTGGCTCGGCCCGGGTCCGGTCCTACCGGGTCAGGGGCGCGACGTCGTGCGCCCGACCATCGGCGGCCGAGGCGCTGGCGGCGGCGAAGACGGCGTGGGTGTGCGCGGCCTCCTCCGGCCGCACGGTGCCGAAGCGATCGCCGAGGGCCCCGTGCCGCTCGGCCAGGTAGGCCGCCCACATCTGCAGGATCGAGTCGGAGAACCCGGACTCGAAGATGCCGCCGGTGACCGTCGGCCACACCGACTGGCTGCCGACATCCAGCTGCTGCCAGGCCTGTTCGCGGCCCACGCCGGGGACGTCGACCTTCGCGAAGACCTCCACCCGCTTGGGGTTGCTGGTCGAGAACCGCACCCCGCCGTCCAGGCCGATGGCCTCGAACTCCCAGGTGTTCTTCTGGCCGGGGTCGATGCGCTTCATCGCCGTGGTGAGCGGGAACCGCTCGCCCTCGTGCCGGCTCCAGCAGTGCAGGGTGGCGTTGTCCCAGGTGTCGCACGGCACGTTCGTCCCGTCCGGCCCCGGACGCTCGGTGACGATGTTCTGCAGTTGTGCGTAGACCGTCTCCGGCGCCCAGCCCAGGCGCAGCGGGACGTGCCAGGCGTGCAGACCGAGGTCGTTCATCACGCCGGCCTCCCCGCAGAACCGGTTCTGCCGTTTCCAGTTCACCGGCTTGGTGACGTCGGTGTCGCTGGAGTGCAGGAAGGCGTTGCGGGCCTGGACGATCCGGCCGAGCGCGCCCGACCGCACGTAGTCGATCGCCCACTGGGCACCGGGGAAGAACGGCATCTCGCTGGACACCCGGACGAAGCTCTCGGGGTGGGCCGCGATGGCCGCCATGATCGATCGTGCGGCGGAACCGTCGATGCCGAAGGGCTTCTCGGCCAGCAGACTCTTGCCGGCGGCGATGACGTCGGTGTAGATCCGCTCGTGCAGATCGTGCCGGACGGCGACGTAGACCACGTCGATGGAGTCGTCGTCGAGCAGGTCGCGGTGGTCGGTGACCTTCGTGGTGACGGTGTCGATCTGGTCGAACCAGTCGAGCGCGGCCGGATTGATGTCGCACACCGCGGTCAGCCGCGGCCGGACGGGATGGTCGATGAGGGCGGGCCACCGCTGGATGGCCGCGGCGATCTCCCGGCCCATCAGACCGCCACCGATGATGGCGACGTTGACCGTCGGCACAGCGGGGGCGGGGCTCATACGGTCCGCTCCCGCAGCCGGGTCAGCGCGTCCTGGACGCCGACCCCGTCGTGCAGGACGGCCATCAGCGCGGCGGTGATGCCGGCCGGGTCGTCGTGCTGGATGATGTTGCGGCCGTAGACGATTCCGCTCGCCCCGGCGTCGAGCACGGCCACGGTGCGGGTCAGCAGGGTCTCGTCGTCGACGCGTCCGCCGCCGCGGACCAGCACCGGCACTCCCCCGGCGACGCGGATGACCTTGGGGTAGTCGGTGATGTCGTCGGTCGGATCGGCCTTGATGAGGTCCGCGCCCAGCTCGACCGCCTGGCGCACCAGGGTGGTGATCCTGGCGGTGTCGCCGTCGACCATGTAGCCGCCGGCCTTCGCGTTGTCCTGCATGACCAGCGGTTCGATCATCAGCGGCATGCCGTAGCGGGTGGCCTGCTCGCGCAGGGCCATCAGCGAGCGGATGTTCGCCTCCCGGATGTCCGGGCGTCCCGGCAGTTGCATCAGGTTGGCGCACACCGCGACCGCATCGAGGCGGACGGCGTTCTCGATCGCCGTCGGCACGTGGTGACTGAACAGGTGCTCGTCGAGCGGGTTGCCGTAGACATTGGCCACGTCGGTGCGCATCACCAGGGCGGGCTTGTCCTTGCCGGGGACCGACTGCAGGTGGTGGGCCTGCCCCATGGTCAGCTGCACGGCGTCCGGGTTGGCCTGGACCAGCGTGCGCACCACGGCGGGCATGTCCTCGATGCCCGTCAGGAAGGACGGCTCGCCGAAGAATCCGTGGTCGACCGCGACATCGAGAGCGCGGCCGGAACGCGGATTGAACAGGCGTCGGAGTCGGAACAGCGACATCGCTGGCTACCTCGGGGGCTCGGGTGGACAACTCGGTGCGGATGACGTCCGGGCGGAGGCAGGAGGGGAATTCCGCGGCCGGACGTTGCCACTGTAAACACGTCGGGATAACGTTGTCCAGGCCGTGCCGGGGGCCGTCCGGATCGCACGGCGAACAGGTCGAGGAGGACCCCGCGTGCTACCCATCACCGTCGCCGGTCACTTGTGCGCGGACGTCACCCCGGCCCTCACGACATCGGCCCGTCTGGAACCGGGACGGTTGTTCGAGGTCGGCCCGCTGCACTTCGGTCTGGGCGGGTGCGTGGCGAACACGGCCCGCGCACTGGCCGGCCTCGGCGCCCCGGTCGCCATCCATGCCGCCGTCGGGGACGACGAGCTCGGCGAGGTGATCGGGCGAGCGATCGACGCGACCGCCGGTCTGGCCGGTCGCCCGCAGGTGCTGCCCGGCGAGACCACCTCGTACAGCCTGGTTCTGGAGCCACCCGGGCTCGACCGGACGTTCTGGCATCACGTCGGGGCCAACGCCCGCTTCGACGGCATCACCGTCCCGGTCGGCGCCGGCCTGCTGCACGTGGGCTACCCGTCGCTGCTGCCCGCCCTGCTGGCCGACGACGCCGCGCCGCTGGTCACGCTCCTGCAGCGGGCCCGCGCCGCCGGGGCCACCACCTCCCTCGACCTGGCCGTGGTCGACGGCACCGGACCGATGGGGCGACTGGACTGGGACCGGATCCTGCGCCGGGTGCTGCCACTGGTCGACGTCGTCAGCCCCAGCGTCGACGACCTGCAATCCGCGCTCGGCGAGGCCATCGCCGGCGACGGCGACGACCGCGCGGGGGCTCTGGCCCGCTGGCTGCTGGACGCGGGGGCCGCCGTGGCCGCGGTCTCCGACGGCGACCGGGGGGTTCGGCTGCTGGCCGCCGACGAACGACGGCTGCGGGCCGCCGGGCCCGCCTTCGCCGACAGTGCGCTGCGCTGGGCCGGCGCCGACCTCGGCCGACCGCCGCTGCCGGTGGCCATCACCACCACCAACGGCGCCGGCGACGCGTCGTCGGCCGGCCTGCTGTACGCGGTGGCCGCGGGTTTCGGGCCCCAGGCGGCCGCCGATCTCGCCACGGCGACGGCGGCCTGCACGTTGTCCGGCACGGCTCCCACACGGGAAGCGGTGGCCGCCCTGGCCCCGGGTCTGGCCGACCTGCTGCGCCCGGCCGGCCCCGTGGACGCGGTGCTGGTACCGGCCAACCAGCCCGCGGCCCGCTTCTACGCCGGCGGTGACCGGATCTCCGGTTTCCGTGGCCTGCCGTCGGCGGAACCGAACACCCCCGAGGACTGGGTGGCTTCGACCGTCGATGTCCGGGGCACCGCACCGACCGGCCAGACCCGCCTGCCCGGCGGGGCCCTACTGGCCGACACCATCGCGGCTGACGCGCAGACCTGGTTGGGGCGTGAGCATCTCGAACGGTTCGGAGTGGATCCGAAGATCCTGGTCAAGCTACTGGACGCCGGGCAACGACTGCCGGTGCACGCCCACCCGCACCGCGACTTCGCCGCCCGCCATCTGGGTTCGGCGCACGGCAAGGCCGAAGCCTGGTACATCCTCAGCCCCGGCGAGGTCTGGCTCGGCCTGACCCGCGATGTCGAGCCCGCCGAACTGCTGGCGCTGGTCGACGAGCAGCGGGTCGACGAACTGCTCGTCGACATGCACCGGATCACCGTCGAGCCGGGCGACCGGGTGTACGTGCCGCCCGGCGTGCTGCACGCGATCGGCCAGGGGGTCCTGCTGACCGAGGTGCAGGAGCCGGAGGACCTGTCGATCCTGTTGGAGTGGCGGGGCTTCGACATCGACGGCGCGGCCCACGGTCACCTCGGTCTGGGGTTCCCGCTCGCGCTGCAGGCGGTGGAGCGCCGGGCCCGCTCGGCCGCGGACATCGACGGGCTGGTGGTCCGGGCCGGCAGCCCCGGCGACGGTCTGCCGACGCCGGCCGACGAGTACTTCCGCCTGGAGCGACTCACCGTCACCGGTGCGAGCGAGATCCCGGCCGGATTCGGCATCCTCATCGGGGTCGACGGTGATCTGAGCCTCGCGGCGGGAGGTGCGCCGGCCCCGCTCGCTCCGGGCTCGACGGTGCTGCTCCCGGCCTGCTGCCGCTCCCGGCGGCTGACGGGCGCCGGCACCGCCCTGCTCGTCCGCCCCCCGGCCGCGTGACCGTCAGGAGGACGCCATGGTGATCGGCCCGCGGCAGGACCGCCGTCCCACGATGAACGACGTGGCCGCGCGCGCCCAGGTCGGGCTGCGGACGGTGTCGCGGTACGTCAACGGGATGACCAACATCAACCCGGAGATGGCCGAGCGCATCCGTTCGGCGATCGAGGAACTCGGCTACCGCCGCAACCTGGCGGCGGCCAGCATCCGACCCGGGCAGACCAGCGGGGTCATCGGACTGGTCATCGGCGACCTGGCCAACCCGTACTGGGCGGCGCTGGCCCGGTCGGTGGAGTCGGTCGCCGCCGAGACGGGGCTGCTGTTGACCATCGCCAGTTCAGAGGAGGACGGCGCCCGGCACGACTGGGTCGTCGAGCGGCTGCTGCAGCAACAGGTGGACATGATCATCGACGTGGCCCCGCGGACCGTCGGCCGCTCGTGGTCGCACTGGTCACCGCCGCTGCCGCCGGTGGTGTTCGTGGACCGGCCCGGCGATCTGGCCGGGGCGGACACCGTCCTGGCCGACAACCGTGGTGGCACACGCGATGCCGTCGCCGCCCTGCTGGCCGGTGGCGCGCGTCGGATCGCCTTCGTCGGGGACGACCGCGCCCTTCACACCATGGACGAACGGTACGAGGGCTACCTGCTCGCCCACGCGCAGCACGGTGTCGTGGTCGACCCGACTCTGGTTTTCGAGACGAGTCACTCCAGCGGGCAGGCCGTCGACCTGGTCGCCCGGCTGTTGCGGGAGGGGCGGGCGGATGCACTGTTCGCCGCCAACAACCGGGCCGCCGTCGGAGCCCTCCTGGCCTTCCGGACCGTCGGAACCCGGCTACCCATCATCGGTTTCGACGACTTCGAGGCGGCTCCACTCTTCGATCCCCCGCTGTCGGTGGTCGCCCAGGACGTGGAGGCGATGGGCCGGGCCGCGGTCAGGGCCGGCCTCGACCGCCTGCAGGGGGACGACGGCCCGGCCCGGGTGCAGGTACTGCCCACGACCCTGCAGTTGCGCGGGTCCGAGCGGCCCTGACCGCTCAGTCGACGAGATCGGCCAACCCGGCCAGCAGCCGGTCGAGCCCGAACGCCCAGGCCCGGTCGGCCCCGTAGGGCGCGCCCATGCTCTCGCCCGCCGCCCGACCGACCCGTTGGGCCAGCGGATGATCGTCACCGAGATAGTGGGCGAGCCGGCCCGCCGACTCGGCCCACAGCGGCCCGAAGTCGACCGGCGGTGCCGTCCGCCGGGCGGCGGCCGCACCGACGAAGTCCAGCACCAGCGTCAGCGCCGCGTCGCGGTCGAGGTCGTCCAGTCCGGTGCCGCCGAACGCCTGCAGTTCGTGGTCGTACTTGGCGATGGTCCCGGGACCGAGCGCCGTCCGGTCGTCGTGGATCCGCAGCAGCCAGGGGTGGGCCAGCAACAGGACGAGGTTGGCGTCGGCGACCCGTCGGACCCGGGTCCGCCAGTCGGCCCGGCCGAAGGCCGGGAGGGCCATGGCGCCGTGGGCGGCGTCGGCCATCAGCACCAGCAGGTCGTCGCGGCTGTTGACGTACGTGTAGACCGACATCGTCGAGATGCCCAGGTCGCCGGCCAGCGCGCGGACGGTGACGGCATCCAGTCCGTCAGCGTCGGCCAGGCTCACTGCGCGGGCGACCACGTCGGCGGTCGATCGACGGGACTTGGGCCCCCGGCGCGCGCCGGCCGGCGCGTCCGGATGCCCGGACCAGAGCAGGTCGACCAGGGGCTGCGGCATCGTCCCATCCTTGCGCATCGGTCTTTACTCTGTACGTTGTACGTAGTTCTAGCCAAGGAGCAGCCCGTGCACATCAGTCAGACCGCCGTGTCCCTCAACGTCCCGGACGTGACCGCCTCCGCCGAGTTCGCTTGTCGACACTTCGGTTTCGTCGAGCAGATGGCCGCCGACGGTTTCGTCTCCCTCGGTCACCCCACCGCCGGGGTCAACGTGACGTTCCTGCGGACGGGACTGCCGTCGTTCCGGCCGGTCGAGATTGCCGGTTCCGCCGGGCAGGGCCTGCTGCTGGCCTTCGTCGTCGAGGGTCTGGACGCCGAGTTCGAGCGGATCCGGGCGGCCGGCGCGCGGGTCGTCACCGAACCGGAGACCGAACCGTGGGGTGAGCGCTACTGCCAGTTCGAGGACCCGAACGGTCTGGTCTGGCAGCTGGTGGAGTGGGTCCAGACGCCGCCGCAGTCCTGAGGTCGCGCGCGACTGGGCGGAACATGCCGTCTCGCCGATGGTTTTTCGACGGTCTTTACCAAGTCACGAATGGCGGGTGCGTCAGGACGAGCGGTTGAGCTCCGCGGCCAGCGCCTGCCCGGCCGCGGTGAGCAGCGGCACCGCCCGGTCGATCGTCTCCGGGGTCATCCGACCGGCCGGCCCCGAGATCGACAGCGCCAGGCGGGCCTTGACGTCGGGCACGGCGACGGCGACGCAGCGGACCCCGAGTTCCTGCTCGCCGTCGTCGTTGGCGTACCCGTGCTCGGCGGCCCAGTCGAGCTGTTCGAGGAAGGTGGCCGGGTCGGTGATGGTGTGCTCGGTGTGCTCGGGCATCCCAGTGCGCCGCAGGATGTCTCGCACCTCGTCGGGCGGCAGGTGGGCCATGATGGCCTTGCCGACCGCGGTGCAGTGCGGCAGCACCCGCCGGCCCACCTCGGTGAACATCCGCATCGAATGCCGGGACGGCACCTGGGCGATGTAGACGATCTGGTCGCCGTCCAGCGACGCCAGGTTGGCCGTCTCTCCGATCTCGTCGACCAGCCGCAGCAGGTGCGGCTGGGCGAGCGAGTTCAGCATGGTCGAGGAACTCTCGGCCAGCAGCAGCACCCGCGGGCCGAGGGTGTACTGGCGGGACGGCTCCTGCCGCAGGTAGCCCAGGTCGACCAGGGTGCGGGCCAGCCGGTGGATGGTCGGCAACGGCAGGTCGGCCGCCGCGGCCAGCGCCGACAGGCCCATGGAACCGCCGTTGGCGACCAGGATCTCGAGGATGGCGAAGGCCCGCTCGATGGACTGGACGCCGCCCGAGCGGGCCTTTGCGGCGGCCGGCGCAGCCGTCACCTCACCCAGATCGACCACACTGTCGGGCTGCGCCATGACGTCTCCTGAGGAATCCGACTTCCGTATAGCGGAAGCATACCGACCGGCGTCAGACGAACTGCCGGCTCAGCGCCGCGTGCCGGTTGACGTCCTTGTAGAGCAGGTAGCGGAACGGTCCGGGACCGCCGGCGTAGCAGGCCTGCGGGCAGAACGCGCGCAGCCACATGAAGTCGCCCTCCTGCACCTCGACCCAGTCCTGGTTGAGCAGGTAGACGGCCTTGCCCTCCAGGACATACAGACCGTGCTCCATGACGTGGGTCTCGGGGAAGGTGATCGCTCCGCCCGGCTGGAACGTCACGATGTTGACGTGCATGTCGTGCCGCACGTCGGTCGGGTCGGCGAACCGCTGGGTGCGCCAGACCCCGTCGGTGTCGGGCATCTCGATGGCCGGCACCTGCTCGTCCGAGGTGAAGAACGCCTCGGGCACGTCCAGACCCTCGACCCGCTGGTAGGCCTTGCGGATCCAGTGGAACTTGGCCGCGGTGTCCCCGGTGGCCCGCAGCTGCCAGTTCGCCCCCGGCGGCAGGAACGCGTACCCACCGGTCGGCAGCTCGTGCACCTGCCCGTCCAGGGTCACCGTGATCGAGCCGTCCACCACGAACAGCACCGACTCGGCCGCCGGATCGGTGTCCGGGCGGTCGCTGCCGCCACCGGGCTGCACCTCGACGATGTACTGCGAGAACGTCTCGGCGAAGCCGGACAGCGGCCGGGCGATCACCCACAGCCGGGTCTGCTCCCAGAACGGCAGCAGGCTGGTGACGATGTCGCGCATGGTGCCGCGCGGCAGCACCGCGTAGGCCTCGGTGAAGACGGCGCGGTTGGTCGTCAGCTCCGTCTGGCCCGGCAGGCCACCCATCGCCGAGTAGTAGCTCGCCCGTTTCGCCTGCTCGGCCATGTCCGTCCTCTCCTGGCGGGTCCTCGATGACCCGCGTCTTCGCGAACCGTGCGCCGTGTCGGCGCCCGGAAGTCTGCAGCGTCCCTCGCGGGACGCGGTTGCCACTATTTGATCAAGAACCACAACGCGGTCAGGCCGAGCACGACGATGATGCCCCGCAGCCAGCGCGGTGACAGCCGACGGCCGACGTGGGCCCCGACGAACCCACCGATGAGCGTGCCGACCGCGATGAGACCGGCGGCGGCCCAGTCGATCCGGTCGAAGGCGAAGATCGTGTAGAAGCTCGCCGACACCACGTTGACGACCAGACTCAGCAGGTTCTTCGCCGCGTTGATCTCCTGCAGCGAGTTGGTGAGCAGCACGCCCATGATCCCGATGAGGATGATCCCCTGAGCCGCGGCGAAGTAGCCGCCGTAGACGCCGGCCGCGTAGGTGGCCAGCACCAGCGCCGTCATCCGGACGGGACCGATACCCGTCCGGGCCGGGGTGGTCTCGGTGACCACTCCGCCGCCGGCCACGTCGGGTCCGCTCGCCCCACCAGCACTGGAGACGGCCGCCGGGGCGTGGCGCTCGGCCCGGCGCCGGGCCCACGCCTGGATCCGGGGCTGCGCCACCACCAGGATCAGGGCGAGGACCAGCAGGACCGGCACCACCCGTTTGAACGTCTGTTCCGGCAGGTGCAGCAGCAGCCAGGCACCGGTGATCGAGCCGATGAGCGAGCCGGGCAATTGCCAGCGCAGCCGCTGCCACTGGCCCTGCAGTTCCCGCCGGTACCCCCAGGTGCCGGACAGGCTGCCCGGGACCAGGCCGACCGCGTTGGACATGGTCGCGGTCACCGGGGGGAACCCGAACGCGACCAGGGTCGGGAAGGTGACCAGGGTCCCTGACCCGACGACGGTGTTGATCGTGCCGGCGGCGATGCCGGCCAGCACGATCAGCACCATCTCGAGAACGCTCATGGCCGGCCGGCTCCCACGAGATCGGCCCCGGCGGCGGTGGCCTCGGAACCGCTGCGCCGCAACAGGGACCCACCGGCGGGTGCGTCGGCGGCCGTATCGACCCGTCGACCGGCCAGCCAGGTGCTGCGGACCACGCCGGACAACGTGCGGCCGGCGTACGGGGTGACCGGGTTGCGGTGGTTGAGCCGCCCCGGGTCGACGACGAAGGTCTCGTCCGGCGCGAACACGGCGAGATCACCGGCAGCGCCGACGGCCAGCCGCCCCTTGGTCGGCAGACCGACGAGGTCGGCGGGGCGCCGGGCCATCCACTCGACGACCTCGGCCAGTTCGTGCCCGCGGTCGCGAGCGGCGGTCCACACCGCGGGCAGCCCGAGCTGCAGGGAGGCGATCCCGCCCCAGGCCGCGCCGAAGTCACCGCTGTCGAACCGCTTGAGTTCGGGCGTGCAGGGCGAGTGATCGGACACCACGCAGTCGATGATGCCGTCCGCCAGCGCCTGCCACAGCAGATCCTGGTTGTCCGTGCCGCGGATGGGCGGGCAGCACTTGAACTGGGTGGCCCCGTCGGCGATCTCCTCCGCCCGGAAGATCAGGTAGTGCGGGCAGGTCTCGACGGTGGCCCGCACCCCGTCCCGGCGGGCCGCGGCGATCATCGGGATGGCGTCGGCGCTGGACAGATGCAGGATGTGGACCCGGGCTCCGGTCCGCCGGGCCAGCTCGAGAACGTGCGCGATGGCCAGGTTCTCGGCCCCGCTGGGTCGCGAGCCCAGGAACCGGGCGTAGGTCGGCCCGTCGGCGGCCGGTGCGTGGTCGATGACGTCGGCGTCCTCGGCGTGCACGATCAGCAGCGCGTCGAGCTCGGCGACGATCCGCATGGCCTTCTCCAGGCCGGCCAGGTCCAACGCCGGGAACTCGTCGACCCCGGAGTGCAGCAGGAAGCACTTGAAGCCGAACACACCGGCCGCATGCAGCGCGGGCAGGTCGTCCAGATGCTCGGGGACGGCGCCGCCCCAGAAACCGACGTCCACGACGGCCTTCTCGGCCGCCACCGCCTGCTTGATCGCCAACGCCTGCGTGGTCACGGTCGGCGGGATGCTGTTCAGCGGCATGTCGACGATGGTGGTCACGCCGCCGGCCGCGGCCGCGCGGGTGGCCGAGGCGAAGCCCTCCCATTCGGTGCGGCCGGGCTCGTTGACGTGCACGTGGCTGTCGACCAGACCGGGCAGCAGCACCTCGTCGTCGGCCAGCACGATCTCGCGCCCGCCCGCGGCCAGCGTCACCGGGGCGTCGAGGTCGAAGATGGCGACCACCGCCCCGTCGCGCACGGCGACGGTGGCTGGCCGCTCGACCGGTCGGCCGGAGTCCTCGGGGCTGACAAGGGCGCGCTGGGCGCGGAACACGAGATCGGCGGTGATCATCGGCTGGTCCTCTGGGCTGGAAGGGGTCAGGGAGAACTGGCAGGGGCGGTGAGCTGCTCGGCGGCCAGCCGGCGGGCGGCCTGGCGCAGCAGCGGGGCGGCGTTGCGGACGCAGGTGGCGACATCGGGTTCGATCTCGACCAGCGTGTAGGCGGCCTGGATGCCGGCCTCCCGCAGCGTGTCGAGGTCGAGCAGGTTCGCCCCGGCCACCGCGACGACCGGCACCCCGGCGGCGACCGCGGCGGCGGCCACCCCGGCCGGGGCCTTGCCGGACAGGGTCTGGGTGTCCAGCGCGCCTTCGCCGGTGACGACGAGGTCGGCGCCGGGCAGCCGGTCGTGGAAACCGGTGAGGTCCAGGACCAGCTCGATGCCGGGCCGCAGGTGGGCGCCGAGCACGGCGAGGGCGGCGAACCCGACTCCGCCGGCGGCTCCGGCGCCCGGGGTGGCGGCGGCCGGGTGCCCGGCCGCCCCGTGGCCCTGCGCGTCGGACAGCACGCCCGACCAATGGGTCAGGGCGGCGTCCAGCCGGGCCACGTCGTCCGGGCCGGCGCCCTTCTGCGGTCCGTAGACGGCGGCCGCCCCGTTCGGTCCGAGCAACGGGTTGTCGACGTCGCAGGCCACCACGAACGCGGTGTCGGCGACCGCCGGGTGCAGCCCGGACAGGTCGATGCGATCCAGCCGCTCCAGACCCGCGCCCCCGCTAGGGATCTCGGCGCCGTCGGCGTCGAGCAGCCGGGCGCCGAGCGCGGTGACCAGGCCGGCGCCGCCGTCGGTGGAGGCGCTGCCGCCGATCCCGAGCACGACGTTCCGGACCCCGGCGTCCAGGGCGGCGCGGATGACCGCACCCACCCCGGCCGACGAGGAACCGAGCGCGTCGAGCCGGCGGCCGGGCAGCCGGTCGAGCCCGCAGGCGTCGGCCAGCTCGACCACCGCGGTGCCGTTGTCGGCAACCGCGTACCCGGAGTCGACCGGCTCCCCGGTCGGTCCGGGCACGGTGACCGGCACGGGCCGGTACCCGGCGGCGACGGCGGCGGCGAGGGTGCCGTCGCCGCCGTCGGCGACCGGGCTGCTGATCACGGTGACGGTGGGGTCGACGTCCCGCAGCCCGGCGGCCACCGCGTCCGCCACCTGGGCGGCGGTCAGCGACCCCTTGAACTTGTCCGGAGCGAGCAGGACCGTGACCATGTCCGTCAGTCCAGCAGGGCGATCGCGGTGGGGGCGTGCTCGGCGTTCAGGGCCAGCTCCTCGAACTCGACGACCCCGTCCAGCTCGACACCCATGGAGATGTTGGTGACCCGCTCCAGGATGACCTCGACCAGGACCGGCACCCGGTACTGGGCCATCAGCTTCTTGGCCTCCTCCAGCGCCGGCAGGATCGCCTCCGGGTCCTGGACGCGGATGGCCTTGCAGCCCAGCGCCTCGGCCAGCTTGACGTGGTTGACCCCGTAGTCGGCGGTGATGTCGACCGCGCTGTCGGCGCTCTCGGCGTTGACGTTCGGGAACGCCAGCTGGACGCAGTAGTCCATGTCGAATCCGCGCTGCGACTGCCGGATCAGGCCCAGGTAGGCGTTGTTCACCAGGACGTGGACGTACGGCAGGTTGAACTGCGCCCCGACGGCCAGCTCCTCCATCATGAACTGGAAGTCGTAGTCACCGGTCAGGGCGACGACGGTGGCCTCCGGGTCGGCGACGCAGACGCCCAGGGTGGCCGGGACGGTCCAGCCCAGCGGTCCGGCCTGGCCGGCGTTGATCCAGTGCCGCGGCTTGTAGACGTGCAGGAACTGGGCCGCCGCGATCTGCGACAGACCGATGGTGGAGACGTACCGGGTCTCCGGACCGAACGCCTTGTTCATCTCCTCGTAGACCCGCTGCGGCTTGATCGGAGTCTCTTCGAAGTGGGTGCGCCGGTGCATCGTGCGCTTGCGCTGCTGACACTGCGCGACCCACGCGCTGCGGTCGGCCAGCTCGCCGGCGGCCTTGCGCTCGCGGGCCACCTCCACCAGCTGGGCCAGGGCCAGGCCGGCATCGGAGACGATGCTGTAGTCGGGGGCGAAGACCCGGCCGATCTGCGTCGGCTCGATGTCGACATGGGTGAAAGTGCGCCCCGCGCGGTAGGTGTCGAGCCCACCGGTGTGCCGGTTGGCCCACCGGTTACCGATCCCCAGGACGTGGTCGGAGGCCAGCATGGTCGCGTTGCCGTACTGGTGGGAGGTCTGCAGACCAGCCATCCCGGCCATCAGCCGGTGGTCGTCCGGGATGGTGCCCCAGCCCATCAGGGTCGGGATGACCGGCACGTCCAGCAGCTCGGCCAGCTCGACCAGCAGGTCGGAGGCGTCGGCGTTGATGATGCCGCCACCGGCGACGATCAGCGGACGCTCGGACGCGGCCAGCAGATCCAGCGCCTTGGCGGCCTGCGCACGGGTGGCGGCCGGCTTGTAGACCGGCAGCGGTTCGTAAGTGTCGGGGTCGAAGTCGATGACGGTCTGCTGGACGTCGAACGGCAGGTCCAGCAGGACCGGGCCGGGACGGCCGGAGCGCATCAGGTGGAACGCCTGCTGGAACGCGCCGGGGACCTGCGCGGCCTCCAGGACGGTCATCGAGAGCTTGCACAGGGGCCGGGCGATGTCGGAGATGTTGATCGCCTGGAAGTCCTCCTTGTGCAGCTTGGCCACCGGGGCCTGGCCGGTGATGCACAGGATCGGGATCGAGTCCGCCGACGCCGAGTACAGGCCGGTGATCATGTCGGTGCCGGCGGGGCCGGAGGTGCCGACGCAGACGCCGATGTTGCCGGCCTTGGCCCGCGTGTAGCCCTCGGCCATGTGCGAGGCGCCCTCGACGTGCCGGGCCAGGATGTGCTTCAGACCGCCGTGCTGGCGGACGGCGGAATAGAACGGGTTGATGGCTGCGCCGGGCAGCCCGAACAGGGTGTCGACACCCTCCTTCTCCAGGATCGCGACGGCAGCGTCGACGGCACGCATCTTGGGCATGTCAGTTCTCTTCTCCACTAGAAACTTCCAGGTCGCGACCGGACAGCCGCAGGACGCCGCGCAGCAGCGCCGAATGATCCAGTCCGCCGTCGCCGTTGGCGACCGCGGAAGCCATCAGCTGGGCCACCACGGCACCCAGCGGGACGACGACGCCGGCCTCGCGGGCGGCGGAGGTGACGATGCCGAGATCCTTGTGGTGCAGCTCGATCCGGAACCCGGGGGTGAAGGAGCGGCCGAGCATGTTGGCGCCCTTCTGCTCCAGGACCTTGCTGCCGGCCAGCCCGCCGCCGAGGACCTTGAGGGCGGCCTCGGTGTCGACGCCGTAGGCCTCGACGAACGCCACGGCCTCGGCCAGCAGCTGGATGTTGCCGGCCACGATGAGCTGGTTGGCCGCCTTCACGGTCTGACCGGCGCCGGACGGGCCGACGTGCACGATGGTCTTGCCGACCGCCTCGAACACCGGTGCGGCGGCGGCGAAGTCGTCGGCGTCACCGCCGACCATGATGGACAGCGCGGCGTTCTCGGCGCCGGCCTGGCCGCCGGACACCGGGGCGTCGAGCAGCCGCAGCCCGAGTTCGCGGGCCTGGTCGGCCAGTTCGCGGGTGACATCCGGACGGATGGACGAGAAGTCGATGATCAGGGTGCCCGGCTTGGCGTTCTCGAACACACCATTTTCGCCGGCCAACACCTGCCGGACGTCCGGCGAGTCCGGAACCATCACGGCGACGACATCGGCGTCGCGGACGGCGTCGGCGACGGTCTCCGCGGCCTGGCCGCCGGCCTGCACGAGGGCTTCGGTCTTGGCGAAGGTGCGGTTGTAGCCGGCGACGTCGAAGCCGGCGTTGACGAGGTGGCGGGCCATCGGGGCACCCATGATGCCCAGGCCGAGGAAGGCGACGGTGGTCATGCTGGTCTCCTTGGAGTCTGAGAGGTCAGGGGGGTCAGGCGGAGGGCTGTGCGGCGGGGAGCCAACCGAGACCGGCCACCGTGTCACCGGTCGGCTTGTACTCGGCGGCGACCCAGCCGTCGTAGCCGCGGTCGGCCAGAGCGGCGAGATGGCCGGCGATGTCGAGCTGCCCGGTGCCGGGCTCGCCGCGGCCGGGGCTGTCGGCGATCTGCACGTGCCCGACCCGGTCGCCGTACGTGGCGATCACCTTGGCCACATCAGAGCCGTTGACGTCGAGGTGGTAGAGGTCGCAGAGGAACCGAACGTTGTCGACGCCGGTCTCGGCCTGTACCCGGTCGATGACGGCGATGACGTCGTCCGCGGTGAGCAGCGGGTAGCGGGGGGCGCCGCTGACCGGCTCCAGCAGCACCACGCCACCGATCCGCGCGGCGGCCCGGCCGGCGGCGGCCAGGTTCTGCACGGCCAGGTCGTCCTGCTCGGCCGGGTCCACGCCGTCGATGCGGTTGCCGTAGAGCGCGTTGAACGCCTTGCAGCCCAGCCGCTCGCCGATCCCGACGGTGACGTCGATGTTGGCCCGGAACTCGTCGGACCGCGCCGGCCAGGAGACCAGACCGCGGTCGCCGCCAGGCATGTCGCCGGCGAAGAAGTTGAGGCCGACCAGCTGCACGCCGGCGTTCTCGATGGCCGCGACGAAGTCGTCGATCTCCGACTGCGCGGGCACCGCGGTGGCGAACGGCCACCAGAACTCGACGGCGTCGAAGCCGGCCGCCTTGGCGGCCGCCGGACGCTCGAGCAGCGGCAGTTCGGTGAACAGCAGGGACAGGTTGGCGGCGTAGCGCGGGTTGGTGCTCATCGGGCGGAACCTTCCGACGGGGTGATCAGGTCGTGGGCGGGGGCGGACGGCAGCGGCAGCTTGCGGGCCAGCGCGTCCAGGAGGGTGGGATCGACGCCGGCGGCGACGATCTCGTCGACGGTGACGGCGCCGCAGTGCACGCCGCGCTGCAGCAGGCCGGCCAGGGCCTGGGCGGTGGCCGGCTCGTCCATCACGGCGCCCTCCTGCTTGGCCAGGTAGGCCCGCAGGCGGTCGGCCGCGGCGGCGCGACCGGCGCGGAAGAAGGCGAAGGTGGCCAGGTACCGGCTGACCAGGTGGCCGGGGTGCATGTCCCAGCCCTGGTAGTAGGCCCGCTCCAGGGACCGGGTGACCAGGCCCGAGTGCAACCGAACCGCGGCCTCCACGGCCTCCGGGGTGCCGATGGGCAGCACGTTGGTCGAACCGTCGGACAGCCGTACCCCGGTGCCGGCCGCGGCGACCTGCATGACGGCCTTGGCGTGGTCGGCCACCGGGTGGGCCAGGCTCTGCTGGGCCGGGGAGACCCCGCAGGCGGCGCTGTAGTCGAACGTGCCGTAGACCAGGGCGATGCACCGGGCACCGGCCGCCTGCACCATCTCGGCGACCGCGGCGGTGCCGTCGGTGGCCAGGATGGCCTGGGTGGTCTCGACCTGGATCTCGAACCGCAGCGCACCCTCGGCCAAGCCGTACCCGTGCTCCAGCGCCGCGCAGACCCGGACCATCGCGCGGACCTGGTCGGTGTCGGTCACCTTCGGCAACGTGACGACGAAACCGGCCGGCAGTTCGGCCTTCTCACTCGGCGCGGAGCGGATGACGCCGCCGACCACGCGGTCCAGGGTGCGCAGGCCGCGACGCCGCAGTGCGGGCTCCAGGCACTTGAACCGGATGCCCGCGGTCAGCGGGGCGTGCGGTCCACGCAGGATGTCGCGGAGCAGGGCGGCGGCGCGGTCGGCGTCGGCGTCCTCCTCGGCGTCGGGGCGGGCGCCGTAGCCGTCCTCGAAGTCCAGGCGCAGGTCCTCGATGGGCTGGCTGGCCAGCTTGGCCCGCACCCGGTCCAGGACGGTGCCGTCGACCGCGGCCAGCCCGGTGGTGCGGGCGGCCGCGGTCGCGTCGGCGGCGACCAGGTCGAGGATCTCCCGGGCCTGTCGCCCCCAGCTCGCCACCAGGTCGTCGGTGGCGCGGTCGGCGTTGACGTAGACGGTGTGCACCGGTTGCCGGGTCCCGGAGTCACCGGGGTAGGCGGCGGCCCGGCGGGCGTCCGACGGGGCCAGGAACGCGTCGATCTCGGACAGCAGGTCCCCCGACAGCACAGACCGCTCGGTGGCGGATCCGCTGCCGTTCTGGCTCGGATCGACCGTTCCGGACGTCGTCATCGTCGGTACTCCGTTCGTCAAGCTGTTCTCGGATATATCTACTTTTCCGCTTTGCGGAAGGACTAGCTCGTAATACGGAATACTCTACGGCCATGGCCGGTCCGGGTCAACGACCTGGACCGACCGATCGCCTGGCGCCTCAGGCCGCGGCCAGGGCGGCCCGGTAGGCCGGCAGGGTGAGGAAGTCGGCGAAGTCATCGGCCAACGCCGACTCCTCGAACACGCTGCGGGCCAGCGGGTATCGGCTGACCGCGAACGTCGCCTCACCG
Source organism: Nakamurella flava (assembly GCF_005298075.1). Classification (NCBI taxonomy): domain Bacteria; kingdom Bacillati; phylum Actinomycetota; class Actinomycetes; order Nakamurellales; family Nakamurellaceae; genus Nakamurella; species Nakamurella flava. The sequence continues at coordinate 587,581 of NZ_SZZH01000001.1, read as the reverse complement.
ATCTCGTCACGGATGTCGGAGATCACCTCGTCGGCGATGGTCCGGACGAGGTCCCCGGTCACGACGGCCCCGGTGTCCAGGGTCACCGCGTTGTGCACCCACTGCCAGACCTGCGACCGCGAGATCTCGGCGGTGGCCGCGTCCTCCATGAGGTTGTGGATGCCGACGGCACCGCTGCCGCCGAGCCAGGCCTGCAGGTAGCGCAGGGCGACGTCGACGTTGAGCCGCAGACCCGCCTCGGTGACCGCACCGGGCACCGTCGCCACGTCCAGCAGCTGGTCGGCGGTCACCTGCACCTCGGGGCGCTGCCGGTCGAGCTGGTTCGGCCGGTCGCCGAGCACCTGGTCGAACACCGCGGCGCAGACCGGCACCAGGTCGGGGTGGGCGACCCAGGACCCGTCGAACCCGTCCCTGGCCTCGCGTTCCTTGTCCGCCCGCACCTTGGCCACGGCGGCGGCGTTCACCTCCGGGTCCCGTCGGCTGGGGATGAACGCGGCCATGCCGCCCATGGCGAAGGCGCCGCGGCGGTGACAGGTGGCGACGAGCAGTTCGGTGTAGGCCCGCATCATCGGCGCCGTCATGGTCACCGCGCCGCGGTCCGGCAGCACGAAATCGCTGCCCGCGTCCCGGAAGTACTTGATGACGCTGAACAGGTAGTCCCACCGTCCGGCGTTCAGACCGGACGCGTACTCCCGCAGCTCGTACAGGATCTCGTCCATCTCGAACGCGGCCGGGATGGTCTCGATGAGCACCGTCGCCCGCACGGTGCCGTGCTCGATGCCGACCCACTCCTCGGCGAAGGCGAAGACGTCGGCCCACAGCCGTGCCTCGAGGTGGCTCTCCAGCTTGGGCAGGTAGAAGTAGGGTCCGCTCCCCCGGCGCAGTAGTTCGGCCGCGTTGTGCAGGAAGTAGAGACCGAAGTCGACCAGCGCACCGACCGCCGGATCGCCGTCGACCAGCAGGTGCTGCTCGTCGAAGTGCCAGCCGCGGGGACGGGCGACGATGACGGCCAGCGGGCCGTCCTCGCGCAACCGGTACTGCTTGCCCTGCGGGGAGGTGAACGACAACTGCCGGCGCACCGCGTCGTGGAGGCACACCTGGCCGCCGACCACGTTCGCCCAGTGCGGGGTGTTGGCGTCCTCCAGATCGGCCAGCCACACCTTGGCGCCCGAGTTCAGCGCGTTGACAGCCATCTTCGGCTCTGGTGGGCCGGTGATCTCCACCCGCCGGTCCCGCAGGTCGGCCGGGGCCGGCGCGACCGTCCAGTCGGCCTCGCGCACCGACCGGGTGTCGGCCAGGAAGTCGAGCCGGCCGGCGGCCGCGGCGGCCTGCCGCCTGGTCCGGCGGGCCGCCAGCAGCTCGTCCCGCCGGCCGGCGAACCGACGGTGCAGGGCGCCGACGAAGGCCAGCGCGTCCGGGGTGAGGATCTCGTGGGCGCGGGGCACCGGCGGGCCGGTGACCTCCACGCGGCCGGTGCCGGTCGGAGCGGTGGTCGCGGTCATGCGGTGGGCCTCCTGAGGTGCGGAACGGAAATGGTTCAGTGGTCGGCGGGCTCGCCCGCGGCCACCCGGCGGATGGCGGCGGCGACGGCCGGCGCGACGCTGGTGTCGAACACGCTGGGGACGATGAAGGACGGGTTGAGCTCACCCGGCCGCACGCAGTCGGCGATGGCCTCGGCGGCCGCGGCCAGCATCTCGGGCGTGATGTCGCTGGCGCCGGCGTCGAGCATCCCGCGGAAGAACCCGGGGAACGCCAGCACGTTGTTGATCTGGTTGGAGAAGTCGCTGCGTCCGGTGGCGACGACAGCCGCGTGCTCGCGGGCGGCGACCGGGTCCACCTCCGGGGTGGGGTTGGCGAGCGCGAAGACGATGGCGTCGTCGGCCATGGTGGCGATGTCGTCGCCGGTGAGCAGGTTCGGACCGGACACCCCGATGAAGACGTCCGCCCCGGCCAGCACCTCGGTGAGCGACCCGGTGCGGCCGTCGTGGTTGGTGTTCTCGGCCACCCAGGTGCGCCACTCGTCGGTCAGCTCGCGGCCGCGGTGCACGGCGCCCTTGCGGTCGCAGCCGACGATGTTCGTGGCCCCCTGAGCGAGCAGCAGGGTGATGATCGCGGTCCCGGCCGCGCCGACCCCGGAGATGACGATGCGGACGTCGGACAGCTTCTTGTCGACCACCCGCAGCGCGTTGCGCAGGGCGGCGGCGACGACGATGGCGGTGCCGTGCTGGTCGTCGTGGAAGACCGGGATGTCCAGCAGTTCGCGCAGCCGGTTCTCGATCTCGAAGCACCGCGGGGCGGCGATGTCCTCGAGGTTGATGCCGCCGTACACGGGAGCCAAGGCCTTGACGATCGCGACGATCTCGTCAGTGTCCTGCGTGTCGAGGCAGACCGGCCAGGCGTCGACATCCGCGAAGTGCTTGAACAGCGCGGCTTTGCCCTCCATGACCGGCAGGGCGGCGGCCGGGCCGATGTTGCCCAGCCCGAGCACCGCCGACCCGTCGGTGACCACCGCGACGGTGTTCCGCTTGATGGTCAGACGCCGGGCGTCGTCCGGGTTCTCGGCGATCGCCAGGCAGACCCGGGCGACGCCCGGGGTGTAGGCCCGGGACAGGTCGTCCCGGTTGCGCAGCGAGACCTTCGGGGTGACCTCGATCTTGCCGCCCAGGTGGATGAGGAAGGTGCGGTCGCTGACCTTGCGGACCGTGAAGCCCGGCAGGTTCTCCAGGGCCTGGGTGATGCGGGCCGCGTGGTCGGAATCGGTGGCGTCGCAGGTGACGTCGACGACGATCCGGTCGTGGTGCGACTCGACGACGTCCAGCGCGGTGAGCGACCCGCCCGCGGCGCTGACCGCGGTGGTGAGCTCGGCGGTGGCGCCGCCGCTGGCCGGGCACTCGACGCGAGCGGTCACCGCGTAGCCGGGGCTGGTCGCAGCCATGATGTCGTCTCCTTGCTGATGGGTGGGACGGAAGGACCGTGACCCCGCCGGAAGCGCCGGCGGGGTCACGAGAAATCAATGCTGGTGGCGGATCTCGGTGGTGGCGTGGGCCGTCCCGGGCGGCGGGGCCTCGACGAAGATCGGGGCGACGTCGTCCTTGCGGCCGAGCACGTTGAACAGGATGTTCAGCAGCACCGCGGTGACGGCGGCGGCGCTGATGCCGGAGTCGAAGATGGTCTGGAACCAGGTCGGGAAGTGCTCGTAGAAGTCCGGGATGGCGATGGGCACCAGGCCCATGGCGACCGAGAGCCCGACGATGACCAGGTTCTGGTTGCCCTCGTACTTGATGACCGACAGGCTCCGGATGCCACTGGCCGCGACCGAGCCGAACAGGGCCAGGCCGGCGCCGCCCAGGACGGGCAGCGGCAGTGCGGCGACGATGGCGCCGATCTTCGGGAACAGGCCGAGCAGCAGCAGGATGACGCCACTGACGGCGACGACGAAGCGGCTGCGGATGCCGGTGAGGGCGACCAGGCCGACGTTCTGGGCGAACGCGCTGACCGGGAACCCGTTGAGCAGGCCACCGGAGGCGGCGGTGGCGATGCAGTCGGCGCGCAGACCGTTGGCCACGGTGCGCTGGTCGGCCGGGCGGCCGACGACCTCGCCGATGGCCAGCAGGTCGGCCGTGGTCTCGGTCATGATCACCAGCATCACGATGGTCATCGAGACGATGGCCGCCACCGAGAACGTGGGCGCGCCGAAGTGGAACGGGGTGGAGACGGCGAACCACTGCGCCTCGCCGACCCGGCTGAAATCCACCTTGCCGAACAACGCGGCGACCACGGTGCCCAGGACCAGGCCCATCAGGATGGCGACCCGGCTGAAGAACCCGGGGAGGAAGCGGTAGATCAGCAGGATGATCAGCAGGGTGGCCGCGGCCAACCCGATGTTGCCCATCTCGCCGAACGTCGGGGAGCCCGCTCCCCCGGCGGCCCAGCGCATGGCCACCGGCAGCAGCGACACACCGATGACGGTGATCACCGAGCCGGTCACCACCGGCGGGAAGAACTTCAGCAGCCGGCTAAAGATCCCACTGGCCACGAAGCCGATCAGACCGGCCACCAGGATGGCCCCGAAAATGGCCTGCAGGCCGCCGACCCCGCCGCCCGCCGAGGCGCCGATGGCCAGCATCGATCCGACCGCGGCGAACGAGGTGCCCTGCACGATCGGCAGTTTCGCGCCGATCCACTTGACGCCCAGGGTCTGCAGCAGGGTGGCCAGACCGGAGATCAGCAGCGCCGCGGCCAACAGGTAGGACAGGTCGGAGAAGGAGAGCTTGAGGGCGGTGCCGACGATGAGCGGCACGGCCACGACACCGGCGTACATGCTCATCACGTGCTGCAGGCCGTAGACCACCATCGGGCCCGGCTTGAGCACCTCGTCGACCGGATGTCGCTCGGCCGTCGCGGTGCCGGCGCCGGAGGCGCCGGACTTACGGGAGAGGGCCATCGGAGTTACCAGCCCTGACCGGGATCGAAGGCGGCACCGGCGGCCGGAGCGCGGTCGAGGAAGGCGTCGTTGCGGATGGTGCCCTCGATGAGGCCGTAGGCGCGGTCCGCGGCGTAGAACACCTCGTTGTCGTTCTCCAGCCCGAAGGGCGAGAGGTCGACGACGAAGTGGTGCTTGTTGGGCAGGGAGAAGCGGACCTCGCCGATCTCCGGCTGCTCGGTGATGATGGCCTCGCCCATCGCGTACATCGTCTGCTGGAGGGCCAGGCTGTGGTGGCCGGCGAACACGCTGCTCATGGTCGCGACGACCTGGTCGAAGGACTTGGACCAGTCCTGCTCGGTGTCGGTGTGCAGCCACTGGCCGGTCACCGAGGTGGCCATCACGCGGTCGGTGGTGGGCTGCAGGGTGGTGTACCGGTCGGTGAGAAAGCCGTGGAACTCCGAGTCGGTGGTCTTCAGGACGGTGTAGTCCTTGACCCCGGACACGACGTAGAGGTTCTCGCCGTCGTAGGTGACGGTGGCGGTACGCACGAACTCGCCCGAGCGGGCGAAGGCGTGCGGGTGCGGGGTGCCGTCGTGCTGCAGACGGTTCCACGGGTACATCTCGATCTTGATGCGGGCGCGGCTCACCGGGGCGGTGTCGTCCACGAAGTGCTTGGCGAGGGCGATGCCGAACGACTCCGGCTGGCGGGCCGCCTCGCCGTGCTCCTTGGCGAACGCGTTCACCGTGTTCTTGGTGGCGTCGGTGGTCAGGCAGTTGGCGTTGTCGCCGGTGTGGTGGATGTCCTCGAAGTCGCCGGACAGCGCGACACTGACGTTGTAGTCGACGATCTCGTGCGGGTCGGAGTCGCGGTAGACGCGGACCACGCGGGTCTCGGCCTTGCCGTACTGGTTGTGTCCGAGCGAAACAGCCACGATGGATCAGCTCCCTTTGTAGGTGGAGAAGGCGTAGGGCGACAGCAGCAGCGGGACGTGGTGATGGGCCTGCGGGTCGGTGACCTGGAAGGTGACCGTGACCTCGGGGTAGAACCCGGTCTGGCCGGTGGCGGCGAAGTAGTCGCCGGTGGCGAAGCTCAGGCGGTAGACGCCGGCGGGGAATTCCTCGGTCGTCCTGGCGTCCGGGCCGTCGCCGCGAGCCCGGGCAAACCGGTGACGGCCGTCGGCGTCGGTGACTCCGCCGACGTCCTCCTCCCAACGATCATCGGGAGAGGGGGCCTGGCGCGACAGGCGCAGGGCGACTCCGCTGGCTGGGCGGCCGGTGGCGGCATCCAGCACGTGGGTCGACAATGACATCCGAACCTCACAGTCGTTGGGAGGCGGGTTCCTTCCGGACTGCGGAAGAGAACTTCTGTTGAACAGAAATTAGGCCCGCTTCAACAAACTGTCAATGTTCTCGGCGTGGTCTGTCCGGATATATCCGGTCCGGCCGGCCGACCGATGCAGATGGACGCGCCCGGCGTGCGGTCACTCCAGCTTCCTGTCGTCAGCCCGGATCGTGGCTGACCGAACGGCCGTCCGGCCCGACCCCCGACACCTATCCTGATCTCCATGACGACGACCGACGCCGCCCCCGCCCGCGAGATCCTGCCGTGGGGTGAGGTCGGGACGGCCACCCGCGAACTGGCCCAGCAGATCGCGGACGACGGGTTCGTGCCGGACGTCGTCATCGCCATCGCCCGGGGCGGCCTGCTGGTCGGCGGGGCCCTGGCCTACGCGCTCGGCGTGAAGAGCTGCGGGTCGCTGAACGTCGAGCTGTACACCGGGGTCGACGAAACGCTGCCGGAGCCGCTGCTGCTGCCGCCGCACCTGGACGGGTCGTCGTTGGCCGGGACCAAGGTGCTCATCGCCGACGACGTCTCCCAGTCGGGCCTGACCCTGCAGTTGGCCGTCGACATCCTGGTCAAGATGGGCGCCGAGGTGCGGAGTGCGTGCTTCTACACCAAGCCGCAGACCGTGTTCGCGCCCGACTGGACGTGGCGCAACACCGACAAGTGGATCGTCTTTCCGTGGTCGGCCGAGCCGCCGGTGACCGGCGCGTCGACCCACTGACCGACCTCAGCGCGCCGCTGTCCGGCCCCGCCATCGTTGGGTGATCGCGTCGGCCACCGGGGGCACCACGATCCACAACAGAAACGCCCAATTGGTCAGGAACGCGACGGGGATCGAGGTCACGAACGCGGCCACGACGTACAGCATGTTGAGGTACCAGCCAGGGCCGTACATGTCGTTGTCGGTCCGGGCCAACCGGGCGGCCCGCAGGTGCCGCATGATCAGCAGCATCGCGACCCCGGCCAGGATCTGCACCAGCGCGTAGAACGTGAAACGCAGCGGCTGCGAAGTGTTCTCGCCGCCCTCCCCCGCATTCTCGGGGCTGAGCAGCTTGGTGGCGAACGGCGTCACGACTATCGCGAAAAGCCACAGGAAGTTCAGCGTGACGAGCGTGCGGTCGGTCGCGAAGACGTACCTGAACAGGCGGTGATGACCGGTCCACTGCTGGGCGATCACGACGAAGCTGAGGACGAACGCCGCGTACTCGAACCATCCGTCGCTGACCGAGTGCCACAACTCGGCTATGGACAGCCCCTCGGGAACCGGCAGCTCCAGGGCCAGCAGGGTCATCGCGATGGCGACCACCGCATCGGAGAAGAACGTCAGGCGTTCGGCGGCCGACGCCTGCATCTCAGCGGCCTCGTGGCTCATACCGTTCCCCTCCGCAGATCGAGACGTGCTCGGGTGCATCTCACCTCATTCCCGTCGCCGAGGACCACCGGCTCGCGAAACGCCGAACGCGGAACCCCCACCAGCACGGGGTTCCGCGTTCGAGCGCGCTGAGCAGAGGCGTCAGGCCACGCCGAGGTAGGCCTCCTTGATGGCCGGGTCGGCGAGCAGTTCCTTGCCGGGCCCGGTCTTGACGACCTCACCGGTCTCCAGGATGTAGGCCCGGTGCGAACGGGACAGCGCCTGCTGGGCGTTCTGCTCGACCAGCAGGATGGTCGTCCCCTCGGCGTTGATGTCCGAGATGATCCGGAAGATCTGCTGGATGATCATCGGCGCCAGACCCATGGACGGCTCGTCGAGCAGCAGCACCCGCGGCCGGGCCATGAGGGCCCGGCCGATGGCGACCATCTGCTGCTCGCCGCCGGACATGGTGCCGCCCATCTGCGTGCGGCGTTCGGCCAGCCGCGGGAACAGGCCGTAGACCTTCTCCAGCGTCTGGTTGTACTCGGCCTTCGACGGAAATTTCCGGCCGTAGTGGCCCATGTCCAGGTTCTCCTGGACGGTCATCCCCGGGAACACGCCGCGCCCCTCGGGGGCCTGGATGATGCCCTCGGTGACGCGGACGTGCGGCTTCATCTTCGTGATGTCCTGGCCGTCGAAGATGATCGACCCGCGGCTCAACGGCCGGATCCCGGAGATGGCCCGCATCGTCGTCGTCTTGCCGGCGCCGTTGGCCCCGATGAGGGTGACCAGTTCGCCCTGCTCGACGGTCAACGAGATGCCGTGCAGCGCCTCGATCCGGCCGTAACCGACCGTCATGTCCTTGATCTCAAGCAGTGGCATCGTCAGGCACCCCCAGGTAGGCCGCGACGACGGCCGGGTTGTCGCGGATCTCCGACGGCAGGCCGTCGGCGATCTTCTTGCCGAACTCGAGCACCACGATCCGGTCGGTGACGCCCATGACCAGGCGCATGTCGTGCTCGATCAGCAGCACCGTGTACCCATCGGCGCGGATCTTGCGGATCAGGTCCATCAGGGCGACCTTCTCGGCCGGGTTGAACCCGGCCGCCGGCTCGTCGAGGCACAGCAGCTTCGGCTCGGTGGCCAGCGCCCGGGCGATCTCCAAGCGCCGCTGATCGCCGTACGGCAGGTTGCGGGCCTTCTCGGTGGCCCGCGCGCCGATGCCGACGAACTCGAGCAGCGCCATGCCCCGGTCGATGGCGTCGCGTTCCTCGTGACGATGCCGCGCGGTGCGGAACGTGGCCCCGGGAACCGAGGTCTTGTGCCGGGCGTCGGTGCCGACGACGACGTTCTCGAGCGCCGTCATCTCGCCGAACAACCGCACGTTCTGGAAGGTGCGGGCGATGCCGAGCCGGGTGATCTGGTTGCGCTTGAGCTTGGCCATCACCTGGTTGTCGAACGTCACCGTGCCCGAGGTCGGCCGGTAGACCCCGGTCATCGCGTTGAAGCAGGTGGTCTTGCCGGCCCCGTTCGGCCCGATGAGGCCGAGGATCTCGCCCCGCCGGATGGTGAAGGTGACATTGTCCAGCGCGGTCAGACCGCCGAACTTGACGGTGACCTTGTCCAACTCGACGAGCGGCTCGCCGACGGGGGTCTCGATCTCCCGCGTGGGGGCGACGATCTCGGCCACGACTGCCGGATCGGCCAGTTCGGGCGCGACGTCGGTGACGTCGACCGCCACCGCCTCGTCGGCCCGTTCCGGCTCGAGTGGAGCGTCGAAATCGGCGCCTTCAACCGCGCGGAAGGCTTCGCCGACCTCGGCCCCGGCCTCGATGCCGCCCGGGTCGTGCTGCGATTCGGAATCGCGACTCACTTGCTGCCTCCCTCCGCCTGCTCGCGCCGACGCGCGGCCACGAACAATTCCCGACCATAGGTGAGCAGCTTCTGCCGCACCGGCAGCAGACCCTGCGGCCGGAAGATCATCAGCACCATCAGGGCGATGCCGAAGAACAGGTACTTGTACTCGGCGATGGAATCGCCGTCGATCGGGATGCCGAACAGCTCGGTCCGGCCGAGGAAGAAGTTCGGCAGGTACACGATGATGAACGCCCCGAGGATGACGCCCAGCTTGTTGCCCTGGCCGCCGAGGACGACGGCGCACAGGAACAGCACCGAGTTGATGACGTTGAAGTTCGTCGGCACGACGAACTGCACCTGACCGGCGTAGAGGGCCCCGGAGAGTCCGCCGATGGCGGCGCCGATGACGAAGGCCCACAGCTTGAATTTGAACGTGGGCACGCCCATGATCTCGGCCGCGTCCTCGTCCTCGCGGATGGCCACCCAGGCCCGGCCGACCCGCGACCGTTCGAGATTGCCGACGAACAGCAACACCAGGACGATCAGCACGACCGACACCCAGTACCAGTAGACGCCGCTGTTCAGGGTGCCGTCGTTGTAACCGGCGGAGAAGACGCCGAGCGGATTGGTCTCGCTGGTGCCCAGCCGGGGGTAGGCGACCTGGGAGAGACCGCGACCGCCGCCGGTGATGTCGGACAGATTGTCGGCCAGCAGCCGGACGATCTCACCGAAGCCGAGGGTCACGATGGCCAGGTAGTCACCCCGCAGTCGCAGGGTCGGCGAGCCGAGCAGCAGGCCCGAGATGGCCGTGATGGCCACGGCCAGCGGCAGGCAGGCCAGCCAGGCCCACTGCGAGGACAGCCAGCCGCCCTCCCCGGTCTGGTTCCACGGGCTGTCCGGGCTGGTCAGCAGGGCGATCGTGTAGGCGCCGACCGCGTAGAAACCGACGTAGCCGAGGTCGAGCAGACCGGCCTGGCCGACCACCACGTTCAGCCCGATGGCGATCAGCGCGTACATGCCGAACTGGGCCATGACGCCGCCGAAGTTGGTGCCCTCGGTGGTCAGGACCGGGATATTCAGGATCGGCAGCAGGGCGATCAGGAGGATGAACGGCAGACCGTAGGCCCACTGCGCGGGCCGCGACTGGGCGTTCCACCAGGACCGGAAACGGTCGCCGACACCGTGCTTGGGCCGCTCGTCGAAGCCCGGGTTGCCGGTGCCGGCGGGCTTGGCGGCCTTGTTGACTGGAGTGCTCATACCCGGGCCCTCCCCAACGACTCGCCGAGCAGACCGGTCGGCCGGAACATCAGGATCAGGATCAGCAGGACGAACGCGACGACGTCGCGCCAGCCGGTGCCGAACAGGACCTGGCCGTAGTTCTCCATGACGCCGAGGATCAGACCGCCGAGCAGCGCACCGCGCAGGTTGCCGATACCGCCGAGCACCGCGGCGCAGAACGCCTTGATGCCGAGGATGAAGCCGCCGGAGTAGATGACCCCGTTGGGGACCCGCAGCGTGTAGAGCAGCGCGGCCGCCCCGGCCAGCACACCGCCGATGAGGAAGGTCAGCATGATGACCCGTTCCCGCGAGACGCCCATCAGCGTCGCGGTGGTCGGATCCTGGGCGACGGAGCGGATGCCGCGGCCGAACTTCGTGCGGTTCACGAACGTGTCGGTGCCGACGGCCAGGATGACCGCGGCGACCAGGATGATCAGGGTGATGTTGGTGACGTTCGCGTTGAAGATCGTGAACTGGGTCTCGGGCTGCACCAGCCGGATCGGGACCTGCGCGTTCACGCCGCCGAGGTCGCCCCCGGTCAGGTTCGGCAGCACGTAGTGCACGAATTCCTGCAGGACGAATGAGGCACCGATCGCGGTGATGAGGAAGACCAGGGCGGGCGCGTTGCGCTTGCGCAGCGGCCGGTAGGCCAGCCGCTCCAGACCGACCGCGGCGCCGCCGGCGACGGCCATGCCGCCGATCAGGGCGATACCGAGGTACACGATCGTCATGACCATGCCCTCGCTGTAGACGTTGCCGCTCGGCGTGAAGCCCAGCAGCATGAGAACGGCGTACTGGCCGAACATACCGAGCATGAAGATCTCGGAGTGGGCGAAGTTGATCAACCTCAGGACGCCGTAGACCAGGGTGTACCCGACGGCGACCAGGGCGTAGATGGCTCCGTACGCGAGCCCGTCCACGGTCAGCTGCCAGAACAGGTTGCCCAGGCCATCGACATTGAAGTTGATCGGTGCAGCGAGGAACGTGTTCCCCTGCGCTACCAGATCGATCATCGTGCTCCTTCAACAGGACGACGCCGGCCGACCGACGTCCCCGCGATGCCAAATGGGGTGGAGAACGACCGACGGCCGGAGCCCTTCGGAGAAAGGCTCCGGCCGCGATCGGTACTGCGGGCGGGAGTGGGTCAGCCGACCTTGTAGATCCAGACCAGCGACGAGGCGAGCTCGCCCTTGTCGTCCCACTTGTACTCACGGGCCAGACCCTGGCCGCTGTAACCCTTGACGTACTCGACCAGCCCGGCGCGGTCCTTCACGCCGGAGTCGATGCCCTTGAGCATGATCGTCGTCAGGTCGTAGCCCTCGGTGGAGTAGACACCCGGAGCCTGGCCGTTGAGGGCCTCGTAGGTCTTGGCGAACTCCTCCGGAGCCGGTCCGCACGGGCAGGACAGGATGGCGTCCTTGGCCGCGCCGCCCGCCTGGCTGACGAACTGCGGGTCGTTGGTGCCGTCGGCCGAGACGAAGGTCGCGGTCACGCCGGCGTCGCGCAGCTGCTGCACGAAGGGCGCCGCCTCGGCGTAGTAGCCGGCGTAGAAGACGGCGTCCGGAGCAGCACCGTTGACGAGCTGGACGGTGGCGGTGAAGTCCTTGTCACCGGTCTTGACCTCGGCCGCGCAGCTGGTGTCGGCGACGCTGCCCAGGCCGGTCTTGATCTCCTCGGCCAGACCTGCGCCGTAGTCGGAGTTGTCCTGGACGACGCAGACCTTCTTGTAGCCCAGGGTGTTGACCATGTACTTGGCCACGGCCGGGCCCTGGACGGCGTCGTTGGCCAGACCACGGAAGAAGTTGGTCCAGCCGTTGGTGGTCAGCGCCGGGTTGGTCGCCGAGGCGGTCAGCGACAGCAGGCCGGCCTGGTTGAAGATCGGGCCGGTCGCCTTGGTCTCACCGGAGAACGCCGGGCCGAGCAGGCCGATGACGCTGGAGTCGCCGACGATCTGCGGCGCGACCTGGGTGGCCTTCTGCGGGTCACCCTCGGTGTCGAACTGCTTGATCTCGACCTGGCAGTTCGGGTTGGCCTTGTTGTGCTCGTCCAGCGCGACCTTGGCGCCGTAGAGGATGTTCAGGCCCAGGGCGGCGTTCGCGCCCGTGAGCGCGCCGGCCATGGCGATCGCGGTGCCGGGAGCACAGGTCACACCACCGGGCTTGGCCGAGGACTCGGCGGTGGTACCGGTCGCGGCCGGGACCTCCTTGCCGTCGATGTCGATCTGCACCTCGGGATTGATCGCCAGAGCGCCGCCGGAACCCGCGGCGGTGCTGCCCGACGGGGAGGCCGAGTTGGAAGCCCCGCCGCCTCCGGCCGACGTGGTCGATCCGCTATCCGTGGACTTGGATCCACAAGCCGCCAGCGTCAGGGCGGCCACGGCGGCCAGCCCGACGACGGCGGTTCGCATCGAACGTCGATGCACGTGCCACCTCCGAGAGATTCCGTTCACCGACCGTGCACGGCAGTACACGAACGGCCGTACCGGCGACGCCGGCACGCGGGGGACGCTATCCCACACGCGCCTCTCATTCGGCGTTCAACAGGCTCTCGTAACCAAAATGCGACGCGCCCACAACACGGCCGCCGCCGACCCTTCGCCGAACGCCACCGCGAGCCCTCTGACCAGCGCAGATACCCTGATCGACGGGCTCTTTACCTGCCCATGACCTACGATTCGTCGGCGCTAACCTGCGTTCACCGTCTTTTCGGGGGAAGGGGCGGCGTGAATCCGACGAAACTTGCGACGCAGGGCGTCCGATGACGAGTTTCTTCCGCCCAGGATCGTTTCAGCCGACAAGAACTCGCGCCGAACGCCATCGCGGCGGCTTCGCTCACCCGGGCGCGTCCTGGCCGGGCCCACAACGACGACGACCCCCGGGCCGCCGTCGTCCGACGGCCCGGGGGTCGCCCAGGCCCTGCAGTTCTCCACCACGCACCGTGACGGAGAGGTGATCAGCTCTTCGCGGCCAGACCCTCCAGGACGGCCCCGGCCACCGCGGCCATCGATGTCCGGCGGTCCATCGCCGTGCGCTGGATCCACCGGAAGGCCTCCGGCTCGGTCATCTTCTGGTGCGTCATCAGCAGACCCTTGGCCCGGTCGATGACCTTGCGGGCCTCCAGGCGCTGGGTGACGTCGGCGACCTCGGCACGCAGAGCGGCCGTCTCGGCGTAGCGGGCCACGGCCAGCTCGATGGCCGGCAGCAGATCCGACTTGCTGAACGGCTTGACCAGGTAGGCCATCGCACCGGCGTCCCGCGCCCGCTCGATCAGCTCGCGCTGGGAGAAGGCGGTGAGGATGACGACCGGGGCGATCTGTTCGCCGACGATCTCGGCGGCGGCATCGATGCCGTCCTTCTTGGGCATCTTGACGTCGAGGATCACCAGGTCCGGGCGCAGCTCGGTGGCCAACGCCACCGCCTGCTCGCCGTCACCGGCTTCACCGACGACCTCGAAACCCTCTTCGGTCAACATCTCGGCCAGGTCGAGTCTGATCAGCGCCTCGTCCTCGGCGATGAGCACGCGTCGCGGCGCGGTCATGACTGCCCCCTCATGGATCACAGGTTCCGGCCCCACCACGGCGCCGGATCGAAATCTCAGCCTAATCGTTATCTGTGACCTGCAGGCTACGGAAGGGCGGGCCCGAATGTGACGAACACGTCGTGACCCGCCGGGAACCCGCATCAGGCTGGGCCGACGGAGCGATCATCGCGCGCCGGTATAGTCCTCTGGGCCTGGCCCCCGTATCCCAATTGGCAGAGGAAGCGGATTCAAAACCCGCACAGTGTGAGTTCGAGTCTCACCGGGGGCACACCGGCATCGACGTTCAGCCGACGTCTGCCGTTCCGCCGCCGTTGACCAGCCAGCTGATGCCGAACCGGTCGACGCACATGCCGAACCAGTCACCCCACGGCGCCTTGTCGAACGGGGCAGTGACGGTGCCGCCGGCCGAGAGGCCCTCCCAGTAGCCGCGCAGCTGGTCCACGTCGTCGCCGCTCACCGAGCAGGACACGTTGCCGGGTGCCGGGTTGAACTCCATCGCGGACGGCACGTCCGCCCCCATCAGGACCAGGCCGCCGGGCGCGACCAGCTGGCTGTGCATGATCAGGTCGTTCTCCGAGGCGTCGGTCCCCATGGGGAAGTCGCCGAATCGGCTGAGGGTGAGCGTGCCGCCGAAGACGGACTGGTAGTGCGTCATCGCTTCGGCGGCCGTGCCGCGGAAGTTCAGGTACGGGTTCAGATTGACGGTCATCGGCGCTCCCAGATCGGCGATTGCGGCTGTGGGCCGGCCCCACCACAGGAAGACGGTGAACGTCGTCCGAACTCATCGGTCGGTCAGCCGACGGGCAACGCTCCCGACACCTCGGCCGCGATCACCTCGGGTCGGTAGACGATCGCGGTGCTGTCCATGACCGCCTGACAGGTCATCCGATAGGGCTCCGATCGCTCCCGGTGCACCCTGACCCGGACCCGCCGGCCGGCGCACTCCAGATCGACGTCCACCGCGTCGGCGCCGATCTCGCGCACCCGGATCGGCCGGATGTCGGCCGGGCGGAGCAGCCCGGTGTGCCGATGGGCCGCCGCGATGGCCGCCTGCGCCACCGGGGTGAAACCCACCCGGCCCCGCAGCAGGTCGACGATGACCTCGCCCTCCTGCGCGCGGGTGAGCAGTTCGCCGGCCGACCCGGGCGGAACCCGTCCGTAGAGGATGCCGGTCGGCAACTGCAGGACGTTGGCCGCGAAGCGGTCACCACCGACGTGACTGCACTCCCAGACCCGCCCGGGAGCCAGCGCCTCCAACGCGGCCGCGACCGGCCGGCCGCGGATGGCGCAGCAGGCGTCGTGGGTGCTGTGCGCGCAGACCGCGAAGACCGGCGCATCGTCCCCTTCGACTTCCAGGCTCCCCGGCTCGGTGTCCTGCCGATCCGGGTCGAAGGTCAGCAGCTCAGTGTCTTCGATAAAGCGACCCCACCGCATCCGCGGGTGCTCGGCCCGGCAGTCGACGTACCCCCAGCGGCGGGACAGCAGTCCCTCGACCCGGCCGGGGCGCCGGATCGTCAACACGCGCACGCCCTGCCGGCCCAGCCGCTTGACCAGCTCCTGCGCGAGGACCGGATCGAAACGGGACTGTTCCAACCCGAGTCGGCCCCAGGGCCCGGGTTGTTCGACGAGCAGCAGCCGACCGGCCGGGAACGCCGTCCCCAGCATCGGGTCGTCCCGCTGGGCGGATCGGAAGGCGCACCGGTCCGGGAACTCCCGGACCGGTCGACCGGTCGACTGCGCGTCAGTCACGAAACCGCCGGTCCCCGATCATCGGCCGGCGACAGGACGACCAGGCCCTCCCGCAGCAACCGCCGCGCCAGCACCAGCTGCTCATCGGCGTCCAGGCCGGGCAGGTCCGCCACTGCGACTGGAGTACCGGACAGCAGCAGATCCAGGGCGGGACGGACCACCGCCGGTAGCTCCAACGAGCTGTCCACCGCCCACAGCACGACCCGGTCGCCCCGGTCGGTCAGGCGCGGCCGCAGCCCCTCCCGCAGGCGGATGCGATCGGCCCCGGTGAGTCCGGCCGCGGCGGCCAACTGGGCGAGCGGAGCGATCGGCTGCGGCCGGGTGTCGGCCCGCAAACGGTCCTGCGTGCGCTGCACCGTCGCCGCCACGTTCTCCTCCGGCACGCGGGCCAGATCGTCGGCCAGCCGGGCGGCCGCCGCGCGCACCGCGGCGGTCAGCTGGTCGGCGTCGAAGCCCATCGGCAACGACCGGCGCAGCTCCGGATCACCCGCGGCCACGGCGATCAGCTCGCGAGCGAGATCGACCCCGGTGATCGGGTGCACCCCGACGGTCAGGTGGATGGAGACATCGCCCTGGGCGACCGCCGAGTGCAGGAAGCCGCGGGGCAGGTACAACGCGTCGCCGGGCGCCAGCACGGCCGAGAGCAGCGGATCCTCCTCCGCCCGCGCGGCCACCGCGGCCCGCCGCCGATCCCACGGCTGGTCGGGCAGCGGCGCGTCGAGGACGGGCGCGTGGATCGTCCACCGCTTGGTCCCGGCGATCTGCAGGACGAAGACGTCGTGGGTGTCGTAGTGCGGGGAGAACCCCTGGTTCTGCGGTGGGGTGATGTAGGCGTTGATCTGCACCGGGTGCCCCAGCTCGGCGGCCAGCCGACTGCCGAACTCGACCAGCGGCGGCCAGGTGCGGTGCAAGGCCTGCAGGACGAGCGTGGAACCGGCGGCCAACTGGGCCAGCACCTTGTCGTCGGCGACCTGGTCGGTGATCGTGGCGCCAGCCCCACCGGAGCGGGTGAAGGTCGACGTGGCGCGGACCGACCCGTCCCGGGCCATCCGCAGGAACGGCGTCCGCAGCCCACGCGTGGACACCAGCTCGTCCACGGCGTCGGCGGAGAACAGATCGGCGAATCCGGCCGGATCGGCACGCGGGGTCAGCATCGGCTGCCGGGACCAGACGTCCCGGGCGAAGTCGTCGGTGGAGCCGCTGATGCACCGACGGACGGTCGGTCGGGACTCGGTCGCTGCGCCGTCGGGACCCGCGGGGACCGGTGCGGCGACGGCCGGGTCAGCGGCGACGGCCCGGGGGCGTCCGGTCAGTTCGGACGCCCCCGTCTGCACTGCCGTCATCAGGCGCCGCTGTCCGCACCACCATCGGCGCCGCCGTCGGCCCCGCCGTCGTGGACACCCGGAGTGCCCGAGGCGCCGCCGTCGGCCGGACCCTCGGCCCCGCCGTCAGCGCCGCCGTCGTGGACCCCCGGCTTGCCGGCCGCGCCGCCGTCGGCCGGGCCCTCGGCCCCGCTGTCGGCGCCACCATCGGCCCCGCCGTCGTGGACACCCGGAGTGCCCGAGGCGCCGCCGTCGGCCGGACCCTCGGCCCCGCCGTCAGCGCCACCGTCGTGGACCCCCGGCGTGCCGGAGGCGCCGCCGTCGGCGGGACCCTCCGAACCGGCCGAACCGCTGCTGACGATGTCGTCGTCGCTCAGACCCATGATCTGCACCCTTCGTCGTCGGCCGGCGGGCTGGTGTGGCCCCCGACCGGGCGTGGACTGCGGCCGTACGGCCACCGCAGACCAACCTAATGATCGACAGCACGGCCAGCGAGGCCGGTCCGCAGGAACCCGGACGTCGTGTCCGGCGCCACCGGCGCGGTGGCGTCCTGGTCGTTCCCGAGCGGGGTGGGACCCAATCAGCGCCGGCCGCCAGGCGGCCCCGCGAACCCACGTGTCCGTTTCTGGGACAGCCCGGTCGCGGGAGGCGGCGGCACGCTGATCACCCCGCCGGGGCGTCCCGGCGCGGCCCACGACCGAAGGAGTTGCGATGTTCGCGCTGACCGTTCTGTACGACCACCCCACCGACCCGGCGGCGTTCGACGCCCACTACGACTCCACGCACACCGCGCTCGCCCGGGACATCCCGAACTTGCGACGGCTCACGGTCGCCCGGCCGGCGCCGGCACCGGACGGCACGAGACCGGCCTGGCACCTCATCGCCACTCTCGAGTTCGAGGACCAGGCAGCCTTCGACGCGGGGATGGGCAGCCCTCAGGGCCAGGCCACAGTCGCCGACCTGGCGAATTTCGCCGGCGCCGGGGTCACCCTCGTCCCGTCGCCCGACACCCGCCGGATCGTCTGACCGGCACGGTGAACGGAGTCCCGGGCTGCCGGCTCGGCGCCCGGGACCGACACTGATCCCCCGGAGTTCCCCCGAATCCAGGAGTGACCACGATGGGTGTGTACGACGACGTGCACCGGGCGAGCCAGGACGACCCGGAGGCGTTCTGGTTGGCGGCGGCCGCGGCCATCGACTGGACGGCGCCGCCCACCCGCGCCCTGGACGCCGCGAACCCGCCGTTCCACCGATGGTTCCCCGACGCCGAACTGAACGTGTGCCACAACGCCGTCGACCGCCACGTGGCGGCCGGGCGGGGGGAGCAGCCGGCCATCGTCCACGACTCCCCCGTCACCGGCTCCGTCCGCCGGATCACCTACGCCGAGTTGCAGGACGAGGTCGCGCGGTTCGCCGGGGTATTGGCCGGGCTCGGGGTCGGCCGGGGGGACCGGGTGGTCGTCTACCTGCCGATGATCCCGGAGGCCGCCGTCGCGATGCTGGCCTGCGCCCGCCTCGGCGCGGTGCACTCCGTGGTGTTCGGCGGGTTCGCCCCGAAGGAGCTGGCCGCCCGCATCGACGACGCCACCCCGGCGGTCGTCGTGACCGCCTCCTGCGGGATCGAGGTCGCCCGGGTCATCGAGTACAAACCACTGCTGGACGCGGCGCTGGACCTCGCGACCCACCGGCCCGCGCACTGTGTGGTGCTGCAGCGGCCGCAGGCCACGGCCACGCTCGGCGAGCGGGACGTCGACTGGGCGGCGGCGGTGGCGACAGCCGTCCCGCACGACTGCGTCCCGGTCCGGGCGACCGATCCGCTGTACATCCTCTACACCTCGGGCACGACGGGAAAGCCCAAGGGCGTGGTGCGCGACGGCGGCGGGTACGCGGTCGCACTGGCCTGGACGATGCCGAACGTCTTCGCCGTGGGACCGGGCGAGACCATGTTCACCGCTTCCGATGTCGGCTGGGTGGTCGGCCACTCGTACATCGTCTACGGGCCGTTGCTGGTGGGGGCGACGAGCGTGCTCTACGAGGGCAAGCCCGTCGGCACCCCGGACGCCGGCCAGTTCTGGCGGGTCGTGCAGGACCACCGGGTGCGGAGTCTGTTTACCGCGCCGACGGCGTTCCGGGCGATCCGCAAGGAGGACCCGGACGGGACACTGCTGGCCCGGTACGACATCTCGAGTTTGCGACAGCTGTTCCTGGCCGGTGAGCGACTCGATCCGGAGACCCACCGGTGGGCCGGCGAGCGGCTCGGCGTCCCGGTGATCGACAACTGGTGGCAGACCGAGACCGGCTGGCCGATCGTGGCGAACCCGGCGGGGATCGAACTGCTGCCGGTGAAGCCCGGTTCGCCGACCCGGCCCATGCCCGGGTGGGACGTGCGTGTCCTGGACCCGGCGGGGCGTCCGGTCCCGCCGGGCGTCGACGGCGCCATCGTGTTGGGGCTCCCCCTGCCGCCCGGGGCGCTGCCGACGCTGTGGAACGACGACGAACGCTATGTGGCGTCCTACCTCTCGGCGTTCCCCGGTTGCTACCTCACTGGCGACGGCGGGCACGTCGACGAGGACGGGTACGTCTTCGTGATGGGCCGCACCGACGACGTCATCAACGTCGCCGGTCACCGCTTGTCCACCGGCGGGCTCGAGGAGGTCTTGGCCGCCCACCCGGACGTGGCCGAATGCGCGGTGATCGGCGTGGCCGACGGGTTGAAGGGGCAGGTGCCGCGCGGATTCGTCGTTCTCAAGGCCGGGGTCGAGCGGGACGAGCACGAGCTGGCCGCCGAGCTGGTGCAGCTGGTCCGGGAGCAGATCGGTGCGGTGGCGAGCCTGCGCGAGGTCGCCGTCGTCCCCGCACTGCCCAAGACCCGCTCGGGGAAGATCCTGCGCCGGACGATGCGCGGGATCGCCGACGGGGTGGACGAGCCGGTCCCCGGGACCATCGAGAACGTCGCCGTCCTGGACGCGCTGCGGCCGATCCTGCGTCGCTGAGCCGGGTCTCAGCCGACGGCCGAGCGGACGTCGTCGGCGATCCGCTGCAGGGCGGACGGTTCGACCACCGGATCCCCGACGGGGACGCCGCCCAGGGTGTCCCACCCGGTCCGCAGATCGACCCAGCTGCGACATCCGCCGTACTCCGGCAGCACCGGCAGTTCGATCGGGGTGGTGATCGGCCGGACCGACAGGACGATCGCGGTCAACTGGTGGCGGGGCCGGAAGTCGATGCGGTTGCGCCGGACCGAGTCGGTGGTCCACACGTGGAACGGCTCGAGCGCCGCGACGTCGTCGGGGCGTGCCACGGCGATCGCGGCCGTGACCTCGGCGACGGCGCGCACGGTCACGGCGGCGGGGGCGCCGTCCGGGGCGAGGCGGACGTCGCGGGCCCCGACCGCCAGCAGGTCGTGGTGGTCGGCCCGGGTCGACTCGGCGTGGCTGTGGGCGACCGTCGGATAGAGCAGGAACCGCGACCGGCCGAGCGTGAACCGCTTCTCACCGATGCCGCCCTTGCGCAGCAGGACCGTCTGCCGGCCGGCGAGCAGCGCGGCGATGGCGGCCCCCCACTCCTTGAGGGCGGGCAGTCCGTCGTCGGGTGGAATCGCAGACGTCACCGGTCCAGCCTAGGAGTCGATCGGCCGTTCGCCTCTAGGCTCGGGCCATGCCCGCCGATCAGCCGAGTCCCGCCCGACGCCATCTGGACGACCTGGCCGGTTTCCTGGCGTCCGCCGCGTCGGCGTTCCACACCGCCGCCGCGGTCCGGGATCGCTTGCGGGCCATCGGTTTCCGGTCGCAGGACGAGCGGGAGCCGTTCGACGGCGGGCCCGGCGGGCACGTGGTGGTGCGGGACGGTTCGGTCGTGGCCTGGCGGTTGCCGACGGGCCGTCCGCGCGGGTTTCTCATCTGCGGCGCGCACACCGACTCCCCTGGTTTCGTCCTCAAGCCGCGTCCCGATCTGCAACGCGACGGGTGGCAGCAGGTCGGCATGGAGGTCTACGGCGGTCCACTGCTGAACTCCTGGCTCGACCGCGAGCTCGGACTGGCCGGTCGGCTGGTGCTGCGGGACGGCAGCACGACGCTGGTACGGACCGGCCCGGTGATGCGGATCCCGCAGCTGGCCATCCACCTCGACCGTGCGGTCAACGAGGAGGGCGTGAAGCTGGACCGGCAGCAGCACACCGCGCCGGTGTGGAGCGTGGACCGCCCGGACCGGCGCATCGGCGGCCATCTCGCCGAGCTGGCCGGGGTCCGCGCGGCCGACGTGGTGGCGACCGACGTCGTCGCTTACGTCACCCAGCCGGCGGAGGTGTTCGGTCCAGCGGACGAGTTCTTCGCCGCCGGGCGGCTCGACAACCTGTCCAGCGTGCACGCCGGGCTGGCGGCGCTGGAGGACGCCCGCGGCGATTCCGACTTCGTCCGGGTGCTGGTCGCTTTCGACCACGAGGAGGTCGGGTCGGCCACCCGGTCCGGGGCCTCCGGTCCCCTGCTGGAGGACACCCTGCGCCGGATCGCCCTGTCACTCGGGATCGACGGGGAGGGCTGGTACCGGCTCGCCGCGAACACCGTGTGCCTGTCCGCGGACGCCGGCCACGCCGTGCACCCCAACTACCCGGGCCGGCACGACCCGGCCCACCGCCCCCTGCTGAACGGCGGCCCGCTGCTGAAGATCAACGCGAACCAGCGGTACGCGACCACCGGGGTCGGCGCCGCCCTCTGGCACCGGGCCTGCGCCGCCGCCGGGGTGTCGACCCAGGAGTTCGTGTCGAACAACGCGATGCCCTGTGGGTCGACGATCGGCCCGCTGACCGCGACCCGCTCCGGGTTCACCACCATCGACGTCGGGATCCCGCTGCTGTCGATGCATTCGGCCCGCGAGATGGCGGGATCGTCGGACCCGTGGGCGCTCTCGGCCGCCATCGGGGCGTTCTTCGCCGGCGCCTGAGGGTCAGAACCGGCCGGCGGAGAAGTCCTCCTCCAGTTCCTCCAACGAGCGGTGGCCGGTCTCCGGCAGCCGCTTCGCCAGGAACCAGATGCTGAGCGCCCCGGCGATGGCGAAGATGAGGAACATCCCCTGGATGCCGACCGTCTCGACCAGGCTGGGGAACGCGAACGAGATGACCGCGTTGGCGACCCACAGGCACAGCACGGACAGGCCCATGGCGAAGCCGCGCAGCCGCAGCGGGAACAGCTCGGCCAGGGTCACCCACACCGGCACGTTGAGCGCGAGCTGCATCGCGAAGACGAACAGCACCATCAGCACGAGCGTCACCCAGGCCTTGCCCAGGCCGTCGGGCAGCACGGCGGAGGCCACGGCGATGAGCAGGTGGATCGTGGTGGTGGCGACGAACCCGCCGATGATGAGGGTGCGGCGGGGGAAGCGGTCGATGAGGAACCAGAGGCAGACGACGGCGCCGAGGACGGCGAGCACCCCGTTGGCGACGTTGGCGATGAGCGCGGCGCTCTGCGAGAAGCCGGCCATGGTCAACACCTGTGAGCCGTAGTACATGACCGAGTTGATGCCGGTGAACTGCTGGGCCACGGCCAGGCCGATACCGGCGACGACGATGCGCCGCACCCACGGGGTACGCAGGTCCCGCCACCCGCCCAGCTGGGACTGCGCCTCCTCGGCGGCCAGCTCCCGGACCTCGGCCAGCTCGGCCCGGGCCCGCTCCTCCGGCCGCACCTGCATCAGCACGGCCAGTG
Source organism: Nakamurella flava (assembly GCF_005298075.1). Lineage (NCBI taxonomy): Bacteria > Bacillati > Actinomycetota > Actinomycetes > Nakamurellales > Nakamurellaceae > Nakamurella > Nakamurella flava. Next base: position 565,014 of record NZ_SZZH01000001.1, on the reverse strand, counting down.
CGTCGTCGTCCCGGCCATGGGCGAGCAGCCAGCGCGGCGACTCCGGCATCCGCAGCATCCCGACGAACAGGCAGACGGCGGGGACGGCGGCGACGGCCAGCATGTAGCGCCACACGCCGTCGTCCTCACCCCAGACGTTGCCGATGATCGCGTTGATCCCGAAGGCCAGGAACTGGCCGACGACGATGGCCAGCTCGTTGCGACCGGTGAGCTGCCCGCGCCGTTCGGTCGGTGACAGTTCGGCCAGGTACACCGGCACGGTGACCGACGCGCCGCCGACTGCGAACCCGAGGACGAAACGGGAGGGCAGCAGAACGCCCAGTCCCGGGGCGAGCACGGCACCGATGGTGCCGGCCAGGAACAGCACGGCGAGGATCTGCAGCGCCTTCCTGCGGCCCAGGAGGTCGTTGAGTCGCCCACAGGCCAGGGCACCGATGGCCGCCCCGATGAGCAGGATGCTGGTGACCAGACCCTCGGTGACCGCGGTCAGGCCGAGGTCGGCCTTCATCGGTTCGAGCGCACCGTTGATGACGCCGGTGTCGTAGCCGAAGAGCAGGCCGCCGAAGGTGGCGACGACCGCGATGAGATCCAGACGCCGGGTGTGCGGGCCCGCGGTCAACGGCGGAAGGGGGTTCGACCCCGCCGGCTTCATCGCTGCTGTCGCCACGTCGTCTCCATCGATCGCCTATCGACCGGCCGTCCGGCGGGGTGGAAGCCCTGGGCCCCCGGTTCGCACGCCACGATCGGTCGTCCACGGATCTTCCGGTCGTCCCCAGCATGGTCGCCCCGGGGTTCGGGCGGGCGCGTCCCGGGTACCCGAAAGAGTCGACCGCCACCGTCCGGCACCGGACCGGGGGCGGCACTCCCCGGTGGGCCGACCGACGCCTGCGGTCACCGCGGTCGACCGGTGGGCGCGGATTGTGGGGTCCAGCGCCCATGGACAGGCCGGTCGCCCCGTGGTGAAGCTGGTGGGGTGACCAGTGTGCTGACCAGGCCCGTGCCCGCGGCCCGCCGTCCGGGCGACACCCGGGGGCCGGCCGACACCCTGTTCCGGCGGCTGCTGCTGTTCAACGTCGTGGTCGTCACGGTCGCCGGTGTTTTGCTGGCCATCACCCCGGTCACCGTGTCCAACCCCCTGTCCTGGCCGGAAGGCATCGTGCTGGCCCTGGGGTCGGCCCTGATGGTCGCGATCAACGCCGTGCTCGTCCGCGCCACCCTGCGCCCCCTGGACGGGTTGACCTCGCTGATGGAACGCGTCGATCTGCTGCGGCCGGGTCAACGCCTGGCTCCGACCAGTGACCGCACCGTCGGGCACCTCGTCGACACGTTCAACCAGATGCTCGATCGGCTCGAACACGAGCGGGAGGCGAGCAGCGCCCACGCCCTGGCCGCCCAGGAGGACGAGCGCCGCCGCATCGCCCGCGAACTCCACGACGAGGTCGGGCAGAGCCTGACCGCGGTGCTGCTCGGGCTGCGGCGGACGGCCGACCGCTGCCCGGAGTCGTTGCGGGGCGAGGTGGCCGAGATCCAGGAGACCGTGCGCGACTGCCTGGACGAGGTCCGCACCGTCGCCCGCCGGCTGCGCCCCGGGGTGCTCGACGACCTCGGGCTGTCCAGCGCCCTGCACGCCCTGGGTGCCGACGTGAGCCGGGCCGGGGATCTACCGGTCACCGTCCGGATCGACGACCGGCTGCCGGACCTGCCGCCCGACACCGAACTGGCCATCTACCGCGTCGCCCAGGAGGGCCTGACCAACGTGACCCGGCACGCCGACGCCACCAGCGCGGGGATCGAGGTGGTGGTGGGCCGCCGGGGCGAGAAGCTGTTCGTCCGCATCGTCGACGACGGTCGCGGACCGGTCGGCGCCGTCGAGGGCGGCGGCATCCGGGGCATGCGGGAACGGGCCATCCTGGTGCACGGCGACCTGACGGTGAACGAGGCCCCCGGGGGCGGGACCCGATTGGAACTGGCCGTCCCCCTCGGCCGGTCCACCGCCGGGGGCGGCCGGTGACCGCGCCGACGCGCATCCTGCTGGCCGACGATCACGCCCTGGTCCGGCGTGGCCTGCGCCTGATCCTGGACGGCGAGCCCGACCTGCAGGTGGTCGCCGAGGCCGGGGACGGCGCCGCCGCACTGGACCAGCTGCGCAGCACCACCGTGGATCTGGCGATCCTGGACATCGCGATGCCCCGGATGACCGGCCTGCAGGCCGCGCAGGAGCTCCGTCGGCGGGGCTCGACCGTGACGGTGCTGATGCTGTCGATGTACGACAACGAGCAGTACTTCCTGGAGGCGATCAAGGCCGGGGCCAGCGGTTACGTCCTCAAGTCGGTGGCCGACCGCGACCTGGTGGACGCCTGCCGGCGGGCCCGGCGGGGCGATCCGTTCGTCTACGGCGGGGAACCCGGTCCGCTGGTCGACGACGTCCTGCGGCGGGCCCGCTCCGGGCAGGCGCTACCGACCCGTGTCCTGACCCCACGCGAGGACGAGGTCGTCAAGATGATCGCCGAGGGGCATTCGTCGCGGGCCATCGCCGACGCCCTGGTGATCAGCGTCAAGACGGTGGAACGGCACCGCGCCAACATCCTGGGCAAGTTGGGTCTGCACGACCGGCTCGACCTCGCCCGGTACGCGATCCGGACGGGGTTGATCGAACCGTGAGCGGTCGGACCGCCCCCCCGGACGACCTCGCCCCGCCCTCCCCCACCGCCGCCGGATCGTCGCCGGTCCGGCGAGCGCAGCCGGAGGTCGCGGCCCCCTTCTGGCTGGAGTTCGCCGCCCTGGCGGTCGCCGTCACGCTGGCCGTCGGCGGTGTCGTCGGGCTGCTGCTGGCCGTCGTCGGTTGGTTCTCGACCGGACTGACGCTGCTGCTGGCCCTCCCTCCGACCCTGCTCGCCCTGGTCGGGCTGTGGCGGTCCCTCCCCCGGGGTTCGACCACCCGGGCCGCGCACGTCGCCGGCGCGGCGGCCGCCGTGCTGGCCGTCGGGTACCTGCTCTTCGTCGCGGTGACCCCGTCGCAGAATGTCGTGGTCGCCCGCGACCCTGGTTCCTACGCCGCCACGGCCCGGCAGTTGTCGGCCTTCGGCGCGCTCGAGATCGACGCGCGCGGAACCGCTTTCGCCGGGATCGAAGGCCTGCGGTTCAGCAGTGCGGCCGTGTACGACGAACCGGTGGACCCGCAGGGGCCGAATGCGGAGACGGCGACCGGGGTGCTGGACCCGCAGTTCAACCATCTGACCGCGGTGGCGCTGGCCGTGGGTTTCGACGTGGGCGGCGCGCCGCTGCTGTTCCGGGTTCCCGCCCTCATCGCCGGGGTGGGACTGCTGCTGGTGTACGCCGTCGCCGTGCGGGCGACCCGCCGCCCCGCCGTCGCCCTGCTGGCGCCCGCGCTGTTGGCCGGCGGCCTGCCGCTGCTGTACGTCGCCCGCAACACCTACTCGGAGCCGTTCGCGCTGGCCCTGCTATGGGCGGCCATCCTGGTGCTGGTCATCATGGCCCGCCGTCCACGGGTGAGTCTCGGGCTGCTCGGCGGGCTCCTCATGGGGGCACTGGTCAGCACCCGGGTCGACGCGTTGGCCTATCTCTGCCTGGCCCTGCCGCTGGCCGCGGTGTCCGTCGCGGCCGCCGATCCCGGCGGCCGGAGGGCACTGCTGCGGGCCTGGGGCGCAGCGGTCGCGGCGACCGTGACGGTCGGACTGGTGGGGTGGTGGGACCTGGTCGAGCGCACCGGCGGGTACGTCACCGACCTGGCCGGTCAGATCGGTCTCCTGCGGTTCGCGCTCGTGGCCTCCGCGGTGGTCAGCGGGGCCGGCCTCGCCCTGTGGTCGGGCCGGCCGGCGGTCCGGGCGGCCGCCGTCCGCCTGCGCCGCCCGGTGGCACGGACCGCCGCGGTCGTGGTCGGGGCGACACTGCTGTTCGGATGGCTGATCCGCCCGCTGGTGCAGACGACGACGAGCGCAATCGCCTATCCCGCGGTGATCGACCTGCAGGCGGCCGACGGTCTGCCCGCCGAGCCCTACCGGAACTACGCCGAGCACAGCCTGGTGTGGATGTCCTGGTACGTGGGCGCCACCGCCCTGGCCGCGGCCATCGCGGCGGCCGTGGTGGTGCTCTGGCGGGTTGGCCACCGGACTGTCGCGCCCGCACTGCTGGCCGTCCTCGTCCTCGGACTCGGGGCGGGCGCGATCTACTGGTACGACCCCCAGATCACCCCCGACCAGCTCTGGGCCTCACGGCGTTTCGTGCCGGCCATCCTGCCGGCCGTGGCCGTCTGGGCGACCGCCGGCCTGGCTCTGCTGCTCGACGCCCTCCCGGCCAGGTGGTCCCGCGGTCGCGGTGTCGTCCCGCGGCTGACCGTCGGCGCGCTGGTCGTGGCCCTGCTCGCTCCGGTGCTGGTGACCTCGGCCCCGGTGCGCTGGCACCGCGTCCAGGCCGCCCATCTGGACCCCGTCCTCCAGACGTGCGCCGCTCTGGCCCCCGGTGACGCGGTGGTGGTGACCGACGCCTACGCCGAGATCACCCTGCTGCAGACCCTGCGCAGCTGGTGCGAGGTTCCGGTCGCCGGGCTGGGTTCGTGGCAACGCGTGCAGGACCTGCCCGCCCTCACCGACCGGGTCGCCGCCAACGGCTACCGACTGGTCCTGGTGTCGCTGCTCCGGGACGACCTGACGTCGTTGACCGACGATCCGACCCAGGTGCAGTCCTCGATCGAGGTGTACGACCGGTGGTCGGCCGAGCCGACCCTGGACCACCTGCCGGCCCGCTACGAACGCATCGACGAGCAACTGCCCTTCCTGGCGCCCTTCGCCCTGCACTGGTGGCGGGTGCCGTTCCCCCGGTGACGGTCCGCCCGGCACCGGAGGCTGCTGCCGCCGCTGCGGTGACGGTCAACCTGGCGGCGCGGGCACCACGGGTCGCGGCGGCGCCCCGGTCCGGCGCAGCAGCGTGAGGGCCAGCAGTCCGGTGGCCAGGTCGACGACGACGAACACCACCCGGGCCAGCGCGGCCACCAGGACGGCCGGTCCCGCGGGCAACCCGGACCCGACCGCGAAGGCCACCTCACGGATCCCCGCCCCGGCCGGGACCGGCACCAGGACCCCGACGACCCAGGCGGCGATCGCGGCGCCGGCCACGGCCACCGGGTCGGCGGTCAGCCCGAGCGAGCCCGCCACCAGCGCGCTGGTCGCGCCGAGCAGCAGCCACCCGGGCAGGGTCACGCCGACCAGGCCCAGCATCCGCGGCCACGGCAGGACCGGAACGATCAGCCGCCCCCGACTGACCCGGCCCAGGATCGCGAACACCGGTCGCAGGACGGCGGGATGGACCACGGTCAGCAGGACGGGGATCAGCAGCACCGTCCACCACCGGGCCGGTCCGGTGAACGGGTACAGCGCCGCCCAGCCGATTCCGCCGGACAGACAGAACACCCCCAGCGACAGCAGGGTGGCCGGGTAGGCGACCGCCCGGGGCACGCCGCCGCGGTGGGCCAGCTCCCCGCGACCCACGACCGCCCACACCCCGCCGGGTACGTACTTGCCCAGCTCGCCGGCGAAGAACCACGTCCAGGCCCGCCGACGCCCGGTGGGTGCGCCCAGGGCGCCCAGCACCCACCGCCACTGCTCGGCGACGCAGATCGTGCCGGCCAGTCCGCCGACCGCCGCGGCCGTCACCACCGCCGGATCGGCCGCACTCACCGCGGCCCGGACCGTCGACCACTCGGCGATCAGGGTCCATCCGCAGAAACCGACCGCCAGCAGGCCCACGACGATCCCCGCGGCCCGCAGCCAGCGGCCCCGGCCCGGAGTGGGCCCGGACGGCCGGGCGGGTGCGTTCAGATCGCTTCCCGGCGCGGCCAGTCGGTGCCCTCAACGACGGGCGGTCGTCCGTCGGCGCCCCGCTGGACGGGGAGCACGGGCCCACGACGCGCCCGCTGCCACAGCCGGGGATAGCGGGACGGATCGGCGTACTGCATCTGCTTGGTGCGCTCCAGGGTCTCCTCGAGCAGCAGGCGGTTGGTGCGCAGCAGGTCGGCGATGACCAGCAGGGCAAAGGACAGCAGGCAGCCGACGAACATCGAGGTGCCGAAGATCAGCGACTGGATGTGGCCGACCCCGTCCTCGGTCAGCCAGAGGACGCCGAAACGTGCGAACGGGATCAGGGCGGCCAGGCCGAAGACCACGCCGAGGACGGTCAGCACCAGGTAGGGCCGGAACATCAGGTAGCTGCGGGTCACCGCCATGCCCGACTTGAACATGTGCTCCCAGATGTTCCGGAACAGCCGGGACTCGCGAGTCTTCGGGTTGGTGACGACGGGCACGCTGACGATCGGCAGTCGCCGACTGCCGGCCTGGATGATCGTCTCCATGCAGTAGCTGAAGGGCGTGATCACGTTCAGCCGGAGCAGCGAGGCCCGCGAGTAGGCCCGGAAACCGCTGGCCGCGTCGGGGATCTCGGTTTGCGCCGCCGCGTTGACGACGCGGCTGCCCCACCGCTGCATGATCTTCTTGAACGGGCTGAAGTGCGGGACCTGGTCGGTCTGCCGGTCACCGACGACGATTTCGGCGGTGCCGTCGAGGATCGGCCGGACCAGCTCGGGGATCGACCCCTGCGGGTACTGGTTGTCGCCGTCGGTGTTGACCACGATGTCCGCCCCGACGTGCAGGGCGTAGTCGACGCCGTCCCGGAACGACCGGGCCAGCCCCATCGTCCGGACGTGCCGGATGACGTGGGCGCCCCGCTCGGCGGCGATGGCCGCGGTGCGGTCGGTGGATCCGTCGTCGATGACGACGACCTGGATGTCGTCGATCCCGTCGATCCGCCGGGGGATGGAGTCGAGGACGGTCGCCAGGGTCGCCTCCTCGTTCAGACAGGGGATCTGCACGATGAGCGTGGTCATGGCCACCGTCCGACGGGCAGGCGGGCGGCCGCGGCGGCGACGGGCGGGAAGTCAGTCATCAGATCACCCAGCCTGGCCGTCGGGTGCTCGCGGCGACATGGGGTCCGGACCTCATCCTGGGCCGGTGGCGCGATCCGCGGTCAACGGCTCCGCCCTGTCATCACCACCGCCCGCTCCGGACCGTCGAACCCCCACGCCCACGCGACGTCGTCCAGGTCGAAGGGCCGGGTCGGCACCAGTACGGCGCCGTCCGCGATCGCTGCGGACAAACCACCGGCCCCGGCGGCGATCTCGCCGGCGGGGGTGCCGCCGAGTCCGAACCCGGACAGGGTGATCCGGCGTCCGCGCAGCAGTGGGGCGGGCAGGGCGGCGCGCTCGCCGGCCCGCGCACCGATCTGCCGCCATTGGATGTCGACCCGGTCCTCGGAACCGTCCTGGCGGCTCAGGGCCGACCAGGTCAGCTCAGCGACCTCACCCCAGAGGTAGTCCAGGACGAGTAACGAGGAGTGCTCGGAGAGCACCTGGGCGAGCCGGTCGCCCAACACGGCGGGGGCATCGGTCAGCGCGATCGCCTCGGCACCCCACTGGGCCGCCGCGACCAATCGACCGGCGTCCCGGCCGACCCCGACCACCCGCCGGGCACCGAGGTACCGGGCGGACTGGACGGCCAGCAGCCCCGCGACCCCGGTCACCCCGAGGACGAGGACGGCGTCCAGCCCCGCCGGCGACACAGCGCGCTGAGTGAGCGGGATCCAGGAACTCAGACCCGGGTTCATCCCGCCCGCAATGGCCACCGGGTCCGCCTGGTCGGGCAGCGGGACGGTGAATCGCACAGCGGCCCGCTCGGCCAGCGTGCCCCACGGCGCTCGGACCATGCCGGCGTAGTGCAGTGAACCGTCGGCCATCCGGGTCACGGCATCGACCCCGGGTACCAGCGGATAGCGACCGGTGCTGCTGTAGTGGCGGCCCGTCGCTCGGCTGCGGACGACGGTGTGGATACCGGCGGCGACCACGTCGACCAGGGTCTCGCCGGCGGCGGCGGTGGGTTCGGCGAAGTCGGTGACGACCGGGGCGGCGTCGGGGCTGGTGATGACGGCAGCTCGCATGACGGGCTCTCCTTAACGTTGTTAAGCGGATGCCTCCACGGTGCACTTAATGCTGTTAAGTTGTCAACCATGCCCAGAGGACTGAACCGGGATGCGATCCTCGACGCCGCCTTCGCCGTCCTCGACGCCGTCGGCGCCGACGGCCTGACGACGCGCGCGGTCGCCGACCGCCTGGGCGTCAAGGCTCCGGCGCTGTACTGGCACATCCGGGACAAGCAGGCGCTCCTGGACGAGATGGGCACCCGGGTCTGGGCGTCCGTCATCCGGTCGTCGGTGGTGGGCGGGCAGCTCCCGGACCCGTCGTCCGAACGGACACCGGACGAGCCGGCCTGGTGGTCGGCCTGTGCTGCGTTCGCCCGCACCGCCCGCTCCGCCCTGCTGGCCCATCGGGACGGCGCCCGCCTGTTCGCCGGCACCGCCCTGACCGACTCGCAGGTCCTGACCGATCAGGAACGGGGCCTTGAATGGATGGGCGCGCAGGGGTTCTCGGTGGCCGCGACCGCCGACGCGTTCACGATCCTGATCGCCTTCGTGGTGGGTCAGTGCATCGAGGAGCAGGGCCGGACCCAGGCCCCGGCCGGGACCTACGACCTCGCCGCGCGGGACGAACGGATCGGCGCCGACGACCACCCGCTGGTCGCCGCGGCCGGCCGGCGGCTGTTCGACCCCGACGTCGACCGGCGCTTCGAAGACCTGCTGCAACTGGTCCTGACCGGCATCGCCGCCCTCGGGGAACGGTGAACCGTCCGGGCGCGGCCCCGGATCAGGGGCGTCGCCGGCGCAGGTACGTCAGCACCGCCAGCACCCGTCGGTGGTCGTCGCCGTCGTCCGGGATCTCCAGCTTGAGCAGGACCGCCCGCATGTGGGTCTCGACCGTCCGCTCGCCCACCACCAGGGTGCGGGCGATGGCCGCGTTGCTGCGACCCTCGGCCGCCAGCGCCAGCACCTGACGTTCCCGTTCGGACAGCCGTCCCCACCCGTCGCCGCCCGACGGGCCGCGCAGCGGCGACAACAGTGCCGCCACCACCTCGGGATCCAACGCGGAACCGCCGGCCGCCACCCGGCGGGCGGCCTCGGTGAACTCGTCCACCCGCAGCACCCGGTCCTTGAGCAGATACCCGAACGCCCCGGTCGTCACCAGGGCGACCGAGTGACGGGTCTCGACGTGCTGGGACAGCAGCAGGATCGGTTGCCCGGGACGCTCGGCCCGCACCTGGGCGGCCGCCCGCGCGCCGTCGTCGGTCAGGTCGGGGGGCATCCGGACGTCGACGACGGCCAGGTCCGGATCGTGGTCCCGGACTGCGTCGACCAGCGCCGGGGCGTCACCCACCGCCGCCACTACGTGATGTCCGTCCTCGTGCAGCAGCCGCACCAGTCCCTCCCGGAACAGCACGGAATCCTCGGCCACTACGACGCGCACGGCACCACCGCCCGCACCGTCGTCCCCTGGCCCGGTGCGCTGTCGACGGTCAGCTCACCACCCGCCGCGCCGACCCGGTCGCGTAGCGACCGGAGTCCGAAACCCTCACGGGCCCCGCCGATCCCGTCGTCGGTCACGATGACCGTGACCCCGCTCCCCGTGCGGTCGACCATCACCGCGGCGCGGTCCGCCCGCGCGTGCCGCAGCACGTTCGTCAGCGCCTCGGCCACGACGAACCACACCGTCTCCACGGTGAGCGGGTCCAGATCGGCCCACGCGTCGCCGGTCGAGTGGACGGGGCCGGATCCGCGGCAGTCCACCGTCACCGGGACTGGGCAGTCGGCGGCCAACCGGGCGAGGGCCCGGGCCAGACCGTCGTCCAGCCCGGCCGGCCGCAGCCCGTGGGCCAGTCGCCGGAGTTCGGCGATGGTCGCCTCCAGCGTCCCCACCGCCCGGTCGAGGTCGGCCCACGCCGCCGACGCCGGATCCAGGTCCCGCTGCACCGACCGCACCGTCATGCCGACCGCGACGATGCTCTGCTGGGCCCCGTCGTGCAGGTCCCGTTCCAGCCGCCGCCGCTCCTGCTCCGCCGCCTGGGCCAGTCGGGTGCGGCTGGCGCTGACGTCGGCCAGCGCCCGGCGGAGTTCCAGTCGCAACCGGCTGACCTCGATGGGCAGCCGCGCGCGGACCAGGACGTCCCGGGCCCGACGCAGCCGCCGGGCCGACGCCGACGACAGGGTCAGCATCCCGACCTCGTCGTCCCCCTCCCGCAGGGGCACGACGGCATCGCCGGCGATGGAGCGGATCGGACGATCGGACAGGTCGACGAACTGGTCCGTACCGGGCCGTCGCAGCAGCAGCCGGGCTCCCGGGTCACCGATGGCCACCCGTAGGACCTGCTCCACCGCCTCGGGCTCGGCCGACCCGTCCCGGACCTGCTCGGTGAACTCCTCGACCCGGCGCAGCACGACCCAGCGTTCCCGGTCCAGGAGCCGGCCGATGGCCCGGGTCAGGCCGCGATGCACCGGCAGCAGGACCAGCGCCGCGACGAAAGCGGCACTGCTCACACCGATATCGATCCCGCTGCCGCCATCGGCCGTGGCCGGGACGTCGGCCAGCGACCGCACCAGCGGGGTCAGCACGGCGACGACACCGGCGAAGACCCCCGCCGACACCAGGGTGGTCAGCAGCCAGGCCGCGCCCTCGCCCAGGAGCCGGTCCACGTCGAACAGCTCATACCGCAGGACGGCGATCGCCACCGCGGCCGGGATGCCCAGCAGCAAGAGGCAGAGCAGCGTGAGCGATCCGGTCTCGACGGGCAGACCCAGGGCGGCGGCCACCCAGGTCAGGACCAGCAGCGCGGGGACGGCGACCGCGACCAGCGCCAGCCACCGCACCCGCAGCCGGGTCACCTCGTCGCCCCGGCGGTACCGCACGACCACCGACGCCGCGGCCACCGCCAACAGTCCGGCGAACGCCGCGAACGTCAGCGCCGTCAGTACGGTCCAGACGCCGTCCGACAGGGGGACCGGCGGTGGACCTGGCACCGGGCCACCCTCGGTGGCGTAGTTCCCCGGGTTGAGCGCGAGCTGCGCCGCCAAGAGCACCGGCACGATCCCGACGGCGACCGCGACCACCCGCCAGCCGCGCCCGGGAAGCCGTCCGTCCGGGTACACCAGCAGCAGCGCCAACAGTCCGACGAAGTGCAACGGCCAGATCGCCTGGGGGGCGACGACCAGGTTCGCCGCAGCGGCCCCCGGCCATGGGTCCGGGGCGGCCACCGTGCCGGCCCACCGTTCGACGGTGAGCACGACGGCCGGGCACACGCCGACCCAGGCCAGCGCCGGACCGACCGGCGAGTGCGGGACACGGACGCCCAGCAGCACCCCCACCACGACCGACGGCGCCAGCAGGACGGTGGACAGCGCCCACCCGCCCGGCGTGCCCGACCCCGGACCGAGCGCCGCCAGCGACACGGCGGTGACGGTCAGGAAGACGGCCAGCGGGACGAGCACGGCCGGTCGGAACGGGGGCGACCGCCGCTCGGACCGTGACGTCTCAGCGGCGTGAGCAGCGGGGCGCGGCGACCCGCCGGTGCGGGCCGGAGACGGGGTGGGGGCCGCCGAGCGGTACACGGAATCAGTGTGGACCGTCCGGGGCGGTCCGGACATCCGGGCCAGCACGCAGTCGCTCTGCGCGGCGGCCCGCACGGCAGATCGGCAGACCGGACCCGTGACCGCCCCGATGTGCCGCACCGCGGGTCGCCACCAGGGTGGTCGTCGTCCGTCGACCACCACACCCCGGAGCCCGCCATGATCGCGATCGTCACCGTCCTCCCCGCCTTCCCCCTCGGTCTGCTGGTGCGGGACCGCCGGGTCGCCGTCGGGATCTACCTGGCCGCCTACCTGTACTGCTTCACGTTCCAGTCCGCCTACTTGGTCCGCGGCTGGGTCCTGGGTGACGACACCGCCTTCCGCCGACCGGCCGACTACTCGGTCGACTACCTCGCCGTCAGTCTGCTGGTGCTGGCCGTGGGCGTCGCCCTGGTGCTGCTCGGCGGACGGGTCGCGATGCGCCGTCGCCGCCGTGCGACCGGGGTCGACCTCGACGCCCGGTGAACCACCCCTGTCCGTCAGCCCTGCCCCGCGAAGGAGAAGCCATGTCCCACCCCACCCCTGCGGCCCCCTGGTCCCGTCCGTCGAACCAGCACCCGTACCGCCGCGGCCCACTGCTGCCGATGACCCTGGCCGCGGCCTGCGCGCTCGTCGTCGGCACCGCCGGCTGCGGGGGCACCGCCGCACCGGCCACCCCCGCGGCGGCATCGGGGACGTCGGCCGTCAGTTCCGCGACGGCGCCGTCCTCGCCGCCGGTCGGCCAGGCCGCCTGCGACGCCGGCCTGACCGTGACGGCCACCGCGTTGAGCTACCCGGGAAGCGGCCCGCTCGACACGACACCCTCGGGGGAGGCCCTGGCCGCCTGGGCCGACCGGATGCAGGCCCCGCTGGCCGGGTTCCGCGCCCTCGCACCGGCCGAACTGGGCCCCGATATCGACACTCTGGCGGCCGCGCGGCAGCAGGCGGCCGGCGGTCAGCCGCTGGACCTGTCCGACCCTGCCCTGGGCGCGGCGTCGACCGCGGTGGACCAGTGGATGTGGGACGCCTGCGGCTTCCCCCGCCTCGCCGCCACCAACTCCCCCACCGGCCTGGCCGGTGTCCCCGACACCCTGCCACCCGGACCCATCTCGGTGTCGTTCGAGAACGCCGACGGCGGAACCGGTTTCGTGCTGCTGCTCGCCCGGGTGCACGACGACGTCACCCTCACCGTCGACGACCTGATCGCGAACCGCGTCGACCTGGCCACCCAGGCCACCATCGTGATGGCCGCGTCCCCGGGACCGGACGGTCAGCCCGCCCGGAGTTCCACCCGGCTGACCCCCGGCCGCTACGCCGTGGTCAGCCCCCAGGGCGCCCCGCCGGAGTTCGCCGGGTACCACGCCACGGTGATCACCGTGGCGTGAGCAGTCACCACCGGACGTCGGCGAGGTCCCGGATGCGCCGCGACCCCCCGCTCGCCACCGCGGTCCGCCGGTCGGCGGCGGTGGCGGTGAGTGCGGGGTCGAAGCGCAGCCCGACGCGTTCGGTCAGCGCACCCAGGGTCAGCTCGTCGGTGACGAACTCGTCCAGCGGGGACACGGTGCGCAGCCCGGACAGCGTCTGGGTCAACAGGAAGGCGCGGGCCTGCAGCTCGCCGTTCGGCGCCTGCTCGGTCTGCCACAGACCGTCCCGGTAGACCAGCACCTTGTAGTACGACAGCGGGATGGGGACGTCCCGGTAGACCGGGTCGTCGTCGGCGAAGACCGGCCCGGCGAACACGCTGATCCGACCGACCCCGGTGGTGGCCAGCAGGGCGTTCTCCAGACGGCCCCACACCCCGTCCTTACCGGACTGGTTGAACGTGTCCATCTGCGGCGTGATGTTGGGGAAGAAGAACGAGTCCCGGTTGGCCGCTTCCGCTTCCGCCCGCGGACCCCACAGCAGATCGGCCCGGCGGGCCAGATGTCCACGGTCCAGCGGGTTGTCGCGGTACAGCTCGTCACCAATCTGGGCGGTCACCGGGATCCGCGAGTCGGTGCGGAACCGTAGACCCTTGCGCGGGATGTCGTCGCCGTCCCACCGGGTGCCACCGTCGATGTTCCAGGCCACCCAGCGGGCCAGCCGCCGCCCCCGGTGCAGGGCGACCGAGAAGTGCGTGTACGTCAGCTCGGTCCCGCCGCCGGGCAGCTGGAGCAGGTCGCCGTCACCGTCCACCCCGGCGGGCGGGGCGATGCTCAGCCCGAGGAAATCGCGGTCGTAGCCGGTTCCGGTAGTGGTCACGCGCCCATCCTGCCCGGCGGCACCGACAGTGACCTGACGGGCTGGGGATCGCCGGTCCCCGGGGGGCGGCGCCCCATCGACTGCAGTCGGTGGCGCGGGACGTCAGGAGACGCCGTAGCGGTGCTCGGGCCGGCCGGTGGTGCCGTACCGCAGGCCCATGACGATCCGCCCGCCGTTGACCAGCTCGGCCAGGTACCGCTGCGCGGTGGCCCGGGACACCCCGACGCGTTCGGCGATCTCGCTGGCCGACAACGGGTCCGCCGCCTCGGTCAACGCCGTCACGATGGCCTGTTCGGTGAGCTGGGAGTGGCCCTTGGGGCGGTGCTGGGGCTGGGCGTGCAGGGTGCGGATCGCGGTGTCCAGGTCGGCCTGGGTCAGCGTCTCGGACCGGTCGGTAATGGCCCGGTAGCGGGCGAAGGCGGACAGTCGCTCGCGGAGCGCGTCCTGACCGAACGGCTTGATCAGATACCCCACCGCCCCCGCGGCCAGCGCGGCCCGGACGGTGGCGCTCTCCGCCGCCGCCGACAGCATGATCGCCTCGCAGGGCAGGCGGCGCAGCAGGTCGAGCCCCGACCCGTCGGGCAGGAACAGGTCGACCAGCGCCAGGTCCACCGGCTCGGATCCGAGGTGGGCCAATGCCTGACCGATCGTCGGGACCACCGCGGCGACCGTGAAACCCGTTGCCGCGGCGACGATATCGGCGTGCAGGCGGGCTACTCGGAAGTCGTCGTCGACGACGAGGACGGACAGCGTCATGGGGTGACCTCCGCAGCATCCGGGGCGGTCTCGCTCATGCTGACGTGACCGGCTCGCTCGGCCACGGCGCCCGGGAGTCGGGCCACGAAGACCGCTCCCGTCCCGCCGCCGCTGCCGGGATCGGCGATCCAGACGTCCCCGCCGAGTGCCCGGGCGACCTGCCTGACCAGGCCCAGGCCGAGCCCGCGTCCGCTGACCGCTCTGGTGCTCACGTCCTGCTCGAAGACGCGGTCGCCCAGCTCGTCGACGATGCCGTCTCCGGAGTCGGCGACGGTGACGAACAGGGTGTCGCCGTCGGTCAGCACCTCGACCTCGACCCAGGCGGCCCGGTCGACGGTCAGCGGGTCGGCCGCCGGCGGGACGGCGGAAGCGGCGGCGTCGCAGGCGTTGTCGATGAGATTGCCGAGCACGGTGGTGACCGCGACCTGGTCGGTGACCGCCCGGTCCAGCCAGGACTCTGGGCCGATGCGCAGCAGCACCCCGCGCTCGCGGGCATGCGCCGCCTTGGCCGACAGGAACGCCTGCAGCACCGGATCGCCGATCGCGTCCAGACCGGGCAGGGTCGCCCCCAGCGGCCCCGACCCCAGCACCGCATCGACGAACTCGGCCGCCTCGTCGGGCCGGTCGTGGGCCAGCAACCCGTGCACGACGTGCAGCCGGTTGGCGAACTCGTGCCGTTGGGCGCGCAGCGCGGTGCTCATGGTCTGCACCGCGTCGAGCTGCCGGGTCAGTAGTTCGAGGTCGGTGCGGTCGCGGGCGGTGAGCACGACACCCAGGTCGTGCCGGCCCCGGTGCACGGTCCGCCGGGTGCAGACCAGCACCCGCTCGCCGACGACCACCAACCGGGGTTCCTCGACGGTATCGGCGCGGACCGGCGGCACCGTCGCATCGGAAAGCACCGGCGGGACGAGCATCTCGCACACCCCGTCGGGCAGGCCTGCGTCGGCGATCGGCGTCCCCGGAGGCAACGGCACCGCGAAGAACCGCCGGGCCTCGGCGTTGGCCACCGTCACCCGGCCCTGCGGGTCGACCCCGATGACCGCCTCGTCGATGCCGCCCAGGACCGCCTCGTGCTCGGTCGCCAGGGCGGCCAGCTCCTCCGGTTCGACGCCCAGGGTGAGCCGCCGCAGCCGGCGGTTGAGCAGCACGGACGCGCCGATGCCGACCGCGAACGCGGCCGCCGCGTACAGCGCGCCGATCCGCAGATCGGTCCACAGCGCGGCGTCGATCTCGTCGCTGGCGATGCCGACGCTCACCGCCCCGACCACCGTTCCGGCCGGCGCCCCACCGTCGGGCGCGTAGACCGGAACCTTGGCCCGGGCCGACTCCCCCAGCGTGCCGAATTGCTCGGTGACCTCCTCCTGACCGGCCAGGGCGCGGGACGGGTCGGTAGAGACCGGGTCGCCCAGCTCGTCCTGGTCCGGATGGGACAGCCGGATGCCCCGGTCGTCGACCACGACCACGAACAGGGCCCCGGTGCGCTGCCGGACGGACTCGGCGTCCAGCTGCACCGGGCCACCGGCCAACTGGGTCTCGAGGGACGGCGAGGCGATGTCGGTGCGGCTGAACTCGGCGACCGCGGCACGCAGCTCGGTGTCGGCGGCCACCGACCGGGCGATCGCCAGTGCCCGCTGCCCGTACTCGGAACTGCGCTGCCGGTCGAGCAGGGTCGTGAACAGACCGAACCCGAGCGCGATGACCGCGGCGACCACGGCCACCTGGAGCAGCAACAGCTGCCCGCTGAACCTCAGGCGCCGCTGCCGCATGGGGCAAACGGTAGTGCCGGGCCGGTCGTCGAGCACAACGAGCAGAACGTCGGCCAACGAGAACAACCGCAGCAAAGTCGGAAAAGCATGCCGATCGGGTGACGCATCGCTACCGTCCGTCCAGTACCGCACCCGGCTCACCGCAGATCGACTTGTCATACCCGCACGTTGCCGACGCCCGGGAACGTGCGGATATGACAAGTCGATCTCGACGAACGGGCCTCCGCCGCACCGCCGCCGCACCCCAGGAGCGTCAACGATGACCATTCTCGCCGCGTACCAGCAGACGCCCGAGGGCCAGGCGGCCGTCGTCCGGGCTGTGGACGAGGCCCGTCTGCGCCGCACCGACCTGGTCGTGCTCACCGCGCCCGCCCACGGCGGCGACCCGATCCACCAGATCGACGGCGTCACCGACCGCCCCGACGCCGGGGACCTGCGGGTCACCGTCCGGCCGGCCGTGCGTGCCGACCACCTGGCCGCCGAGGTCGTCGACCTGGCCACCGAACTCGACGCCGAGATGATCGTCATCGGCCTGCGCCGCCGGTCCCCCGTCGGCAAACTCTTCCTCGGCTCCGCCGCCCAGGACGTGCTCCTCACCTCGACCGTGCCGGTGCTGGCCGTCCGCGCCTCCTGACGCGACCGCCGGACCATCCGGTGCCCCACCACTGACCGAGCCGCCCCGTCCCTCGCCTCACCCCACGCCCACCCGGAAGGCCAACGATGGCATCCACCACCACCCCGGGCACCCCGTCCGGACCCCCGCCGAGCACCGACGGCACCGCCTCGACCTCGCCGGTCACGCCGAGCGGCAGGCGGCCGACAGCGATGTCCCGCCCGGTCCTCATCGTCTGGACCGTGGTCGCCGCCCTGGTCGTCGGTGCGGGCCTGTACAGCACCCTCGGCTCCGGCGGCGGCCAGTCCGTCCGCAGCCGGCTCGCCGTCATCGCCCCGGCCGCCCCCGGCGGCGGGTGGGACGGCGTGGCCCGCGAGGCCCAGCGTGCGCTGCGTGACGAGGGCATCGTCAACAACGTCCAGGTCGTCAACATCCCCGGGGCCGCCGGCACCATCGGTCTCGGTCAGCTGGCCGGCATGTCCGGCCAGGGCGGCACTCTCATGGTCACCGGCACCGTCATGGTCGGCGGCATCATCGCCAACGACGCAGACACCACGCTGGCCGACGTCACCCCCATCGCCCGGCTGGCCGAGGACTACGAGGTCCTCGTCGTTCCCGGGTCGTCCCCGTACCAGAACCTCACCGATTTCATCGCGGCCTGGAAGGCCGACCCGCAGGGCATGGCCATCGGCGGCGGATCCAAGGGCGGCACCGACCACCTGCTGGCCGGGCTGATCGCCCGGGCCGGCGGGGTGGACACCGCACAGCTGAACTACCTGGCCTTTTCCGGTGGTGGCGAGGCGCTCAACGCCATCCTGTCCAGCACCACCGACGCCAGCATCTCCGGCTACAACGAGTTCGCCGACCAGATCGAGGCCGGTAACGTCCGCGCCCTGGCCATCGGCACCAAGGAACGCGTCGACGGCATCGACATCCCCAGCCTCGGCGAGCAGGGCATCGATGTCGAGCTCACCAACTGGCGCGGCCTGGTCGCCCCGCCCGGACTGACCGCCGAGCAGAACGCCGCGCTCGTCGAGGTGGTCACGCAGATGCGCGACTCGGCCGACTGGCAGGACACCCTGGCCCGCAACCGCTGGCAGGACACCTTCATCAGCGGGCCCGAGTTCCAGTCGTTCCTGACCCAGAACACCCAGGAGATCCAGCAGATCGCCGACGATCTCGGAATCGGAGCCTGACCGTGTCGACCACCGCCGCCCCACCCCCGTCCACCGCCGGAAGCACAGCGGCCGCGCCGAAGCGACCGCTGGCCGGCCTGGCCGAGCTCGTCGTCCCGGCCATCCTGCTGGTCGTCGCCGGCTTCCTCACCGTCGGCACCGTCTCGATGGTCCAGCCGCCGTCGGTGCAGAAGCCCGGACCCACCTTCTTCCCGTGGATCGTCATCGGAGTCCTGGTCGCCATGGCCATCGCCTCGACCGTGCAGATCCTGCGGCAGCGCAGACGCACCGCGGAAGACGGACCCCTCGCTGCGCCCTTGACAGAAGACCAGCTGATCGACGAGGACGGCCAGATCACCGGCACCCCGCCGGACGTCCCGCCGGGGCGGGCGCCGTGGCCGCTGAACGCGGTCACCGACTGGCGCGCCGTGCTGACCGTGGTCGGCTCGTTCGTCGCCCTGGTCGTGCTGCTGGTGCCGGCCGGCTGGATCCTCTCCGCCGCCATCCTGTTCTGGGGCGTCGCCTACGCGTTCGGCTCGCGCCGGCCGATCTTCGACATCTCCATCGCCCTGGTGATGTCCTCGGCGATCCAACTGATCTTCGGCGTGGCCCTGGGCCTGAACCTGCCCGCCGGCTTCCTGGAGGGGGTGCTCTGATGGGCGACCAGATCGCGGACCTGATGACCGGTTTCGGTCACGCACTGACCCCGATGAACCTGGTCTGGGTGTTCGTCGGCTGCCTGCTCGGCACCGCCGTCGGCGTGCTGCCCGGCCTGGGTTCCTCGATGGCGGTGGCCCTGCTGCTGCCGGTGACCTTCAGCCTCGACCCGACCGCTGCGTTCATCATGTTCGCCGGCATCTACTACGGCGGCCTGTTCGGCGACTCGACCACCGCCATCCTGCTCAACACCCCCGGCGCGTCCAGCGCCATCGCCTCGACGTTCGAGGGCCACCGGATGGCCAAACGGGGCCGCGGCCCGCAAGCCCTGGCCACGTCAGCCATCGGTGCGTTCGTCGGCGGCATCATCGCCACCACGCTCATCGCGTTCTTCGCCCCGGCGATGGCCCAGCTGGCCACCGTCTTCGGCCCGGCCGAGTACTTCGCGCTGGCCATCGTCGCCTTCATCGCCACCGCCGCCGTCGTCTCCGACTCGGCCATCAAGGGGGTCGCCGCGCTGGCCATCGGCCTGGCCCTGGCGCTCATCGGCATCGACGGCATCAGCGGCGCGTCCCGCTTCACCTTCGGGCTGCCGTCGCTGCTGGACGGCATCGACATCGTCGTCATCACCGTCGGTCTGCTGGCCGTCGGTGAGGTGCTGTGGGTGGCGTCCCGCATCCACAAGGACCCGGTGCCCACCGCGCTGACGGTCGGCCGCCGGCCCTACCTGTCCAAGAGCGAGTTCCGCGAGGCGATGCCGGCCTGGCTGCGCGGCACCGCCTGGGGCCTGCCGTTCGGCGCCATCCCGGCCGGCGGGTCGGAGATCCCGACGTTCCTGGCCTACGGCACCGAGCGCCGCCTGGACCAGCGGCGGCGTGACCCGCAGTTCGGCAAGGGCGCCATCCGCGGCCTCGCCGCGCCGGAGTCGGCCGCCAACGCCACCGCCGGCACCGCCATGGGGTCCCTGCTCGCCCTGGGCCTGCCCACGTCGGCCACCGCGGCGATCATGCTGGCCGCGTTCCAGCAGTACGGCATGCAGCCCGGTCCGCTGCTGTTCACCCGCAACGGCGACCTGGTCTGGGCCCTGCTGGCCAGCCTGTTCATCGGCATGGTCGTGCTGCTCATCATCAACCTGCCGTTCGCGCCGATCTGGGCCAAGCTGCTCGACATCCCCAAGCACTACCTGTACGCGGGGATCTCGGTGTTCGCCTGCCTGGGCGTCTACGCGGCCAGCTCCTCGGTCGTCGACCTGGTGCTGCTGGTACTGCTCGGCCTGCTCGGCTTCGTGCTGCGCCGGTTCGGGATGCCGCTGGCCCCGGTGCTCATCGGCGTCATCCTCGGACCGCTGGCCGAGACCAGCCTGCGCCGCACCCTGGCCATCAGCGAGGGCGACCCCAGCGCACTGTTCGCTTCCGGCATCACCCTCTCGCTGTACGGGCTGCTCGCGGTGGGCATCATCTGGGTCGCTGTCCAGAAGCTGCGCACCCGGGCCAAGGTCGACATCTAGTTTCGTTCCCCGGCTCCCCGCACTCGGCAACCCCGCCACGACGAGTCCTTTCGGACCGCCGCGGCGGGGTTGCCTGCACATGGGGGCCTCGTCGGCCGCACAATCTCCCCCGTGACTGCAGCCGCCCCCGAGGGCACCCACGCGCTGGACGACGACCGCGTCCTCGTCTTCGACCTCCTCCGCGCCACCGAGGCCGCCGCCCTGGCCACCGCCCGCCTGCTCGGCCGCGGCAACGACGACGAGGTCGACGCGGCCGCGGTCGACGCCATGCGGCCCGTCCTGGGCACGGTGCCGATGCGGGCCGTCGTCGTGGTCGGCGAAGGCGAGAACGACGACTCCCCCATGCTCTATCCCGGCGAGCACGTCGGCTCCGGTCACGGCCCGCTGGTCGATCTGGCGGTCGACCCGATCGACGGTGCCGGGCTGACGGCCCGCAGCCTGCCCAACGCGATGTCGGTCATCGCGGTCGCCGACCGCGGCGCCATGTTCGACGCCGGCCATGTGCTGTACATGGACAAGCTGGTCATCGGGCCGGACCTGGTCGGCACCGTCGAGTTCGACGCCCCCATCGAGGACAACCTGGCCGCGATCGCCCGGGAACGCAGCGTGGGTCTCGGCGAGGTCACCGTCGCCCTGCTCGACCGGCCCCGGCACACCGAGCTCATCGGCCGGATCCGGGCCGCCGGGGCGCGCATCAAGATCCTGCTCGACGGTGACCTGGTCGGTGCCCTGATGGCCGTCCAGTCCGACTCGGAGGTCGACCTGCTGATCGGCACCGGTGGCACGCCCGAGGGCATCATCGCCGCCTGTGCCGTCCAGTGCCTGGGTGGGGCCATCTACGGCCGGCTCGCCCCCCGCACCGAGACCGAGGCCCGGCAGGCCCGGGACGCCGGCCTCGTCCTGGACCGGGTGCTGTCCACCGACGACCTGGTCCGCGGCGACAACGTCTACTTCGCCGCCACCGGGGTCACCGGCGGGGAACTGCTGCGCGGAGTGCGGTTCTCGGCCGACACCGCGGTCACCTCCAGCCTGGTGATGCGGTCGCGGACCGGGGCCGTGCGCACCATCGAGACGCGACACCGTCTCAGCACGTCCACCCTGTTCCCGACCGGTTCGTAGACGGGGCCGACCCGATGAGCACCCCCACCACCCGCCAGCACGACCGCCACCACCGACTGCGGCACTGGCTGCTGCAGGACACCGAACAGGTCCCCACCCCGGCGATGGGGACGGTGCAGCCGGCCTCGGCGATCGAGACCACCCCCGGGTCGCCCGCACCGGAGGAGTCCGGCCACCGGCAGTCCTGGTGGAAGGTCATGTGCCTGACCGGTGTCGACTACTTCTCGACCCTGGGCTACCAGCCGGGCATCGCCGCACTGGCCGCCGGGATCCTCTCGCCGCTGGCCACC
Organism: Nakamurella flava; assembly: GCF_005298075.1. NCBI lineage: Bacteria > Bacillati > Actinomycetota > Actinomycetes > Nakamurellales > Nakamurellaceae > Nakamurella > Nakamurella flava. The sequence continues at coordinate 543,337 of NZ_SZZH01000001.1, read as the reverse complement.
ATCGTGCTGGTCCTGCTCACCCTGTTCGGCGCGCTGCCGGTCTACCGGCGGGTGGCGAGCGAGAGCTTCCGCGGCGAGGGCTCGATCGCCATGCTGGAGCGGCTGCTGCCGGCCTGGCTGGGCAAGCTGTTCGTCCTGGCCCTGCTCGGCTTCGCCGCCACCGACTTCATGATCACCATGACGTTGTCGGCCGCCGACGCGACCGCACACCTGGTGGAGAACCCGTACGTCCCCGAGAGCTGGGGTGGACACACCCTTCTCATCACCCTGCTGCTGCTGACCGCCCTGGCCGCCGTGTTCCTGCGCGGGTTCAGCGAAGCCATCGGCATCGCCGTCCTGCTGGTCGGGGTCTACCTGCTGCTCAACCTGGTGGTGGTGATCGTCGGCCTGGTCGAGGTGATCACCGCGCCGGTGGTGGTGACCGACTGGACCAGCGCACTGACCACCAGCTATGCGAGCCCCTGGATGATGGTCGGCATCGCGCTGCTGGTCTTCCCCAAGCTGGCGCTCGGCCTGTCCGGGTTCGAGACCGGGGTCGCGGTCATGCCGCAGATCCGCGGTGACGCCGACGACCGTCCGGACCACCCGAAGGGCCGCATCCGCGGCACCCGCCGGCTGCTGACCACCGCCGCCATCATCATGAGCGCGTTCCTCATCACCTCGAGCCTCATCACCACGTTCCTCATCCCGCAGCAGGAGTTCCAGTCCGGCGGGCAGGCCAACGGACGAGCACTGGCCTACCTGGCCCACGAGCACCTGGGGGCGGCCTTCGGCACCATCTACGACGTCTCGACCATCACCATCCTGTGGTTCGCCGGGGCGTCGGCGATGGCCGGCCTGCTCAACCTGGTCCCCCGTTACCTCCCCCGGTACGGCATGGCCCCGGAGTGGACGCGAGCGGTGCGGCCGCTGGTGCTGGTGTTCGCGTTCGTCGCGTTCTTCATCACCTGGATCTTCGACGCCGACGTCGACGCCCAGAGCGGCGCCTACGCGACGGGTGTGCTGGTGCTGATGACATCGGCGTCCATCGCGGTGACCTTGTCCGCCCGGCGGCGCCGGCACCGCGCGTCGACGATCGGCTTCGCGCTGATCGCAGCGGTGTTCGTCTACACGACCGTCGTCAACGTCATCGAGCGTCCGGACGGCGTGCGGATCGCCTCGCTGTTCATCCTCGGCATCGTCGTCATCTCGCTGATCTCCCGGGTGCGCCGCTCGTTCGAGCTGCGGGTCACCTCGATCAGCCTGGACGCCACCGCGTCCGGGTTCTTCACCGGGCTGTCCGGCCGCGAGGTCCGGCTGGTGGCCCACGACCCGGACCGGCCGGACGCGCAGAGCCTGGGGGCCAAGGAGCGGCAGCAGCGGGCCGAGAACCACATCCCCGCCGAGGATCCGATCGTCTTCCTCGAGGTCACCGTCATCGACGCCTCCGACTTCACCACCCACCTGGACGTGCGGGGCTGCCTGCGCAACGGGCGGCGGGTGCTGGAGGTCGTCAGCCCCGTCGTGCCCAACTCCATCGCCGCGATCCTGCTGCACCTGCGGGACGCCTACGGGGTCCGGCCGAACGTCTACTTCGAGTGGACCGAGGGCAATCCGGTCACCAACCTGCTGCGGTTCCTCTTCCTCGGCGAGGGCGAGTTCGCGCCGGTCACCCGTGAGGTGCTGCGCCGGGCCGAGCCGGACCGGTCCCGCCGGCCCAAGGTGCACGTCGGCTGAGCCGCGGTACTAGTACCAAGGTCCGATGTCGCCGCCGACGACGGATGGGAGAGAACTGAGTCGGCAGAAGGGAGCGCACCATGAAGCGCATCGCCATCCTCAGCGGCCTGGTGGTCGCGGCCTGTGTGCCCGCCGTGCTCGGACTGGTCGGGAACGCCTCGTTCGGCGACAGCATCCCCGTCCGGGTCCCGCAGTCGGCCACCCTCACCGTCGTGGCCGCGGACGACCACGGCGGCCGGACGACCGACCACGACCCGGCCGGCTCCTCGTCGCCGAACGCGGCCAGCACCACACCGTCGACCGAGTCGTCCACCAGCGCATCGCCGACCACCACGTCGCCGACCACCACGTCGCCGAGCACGGTGAGCACCGCACCCGACGACCACGGCGGCCGGGCGGACGCCACCGATGACGATCCGACCGGCGAGACGGTCGACCGGCACGGCGGACGCACCGGCGACGATTCCGCGGACGATCGTGGCGGATCCGCCCCGGGCGGGGACGAGCGTGGTGGCGCGGACGACCCGGCCGAAGACGACCGCACCACCGCCACCGTGGCCCCGACCAGCGACGACCCGGCCCGGGCGCGTTCGGGCGAGGAGCCCGACGATCGGGGCCGCGACCGTGACCGCGGCGAGGACGGTGCGCACTCCGGCGGCGTGTCCGGCTCCGGTCACGGATCGGGCTCGGGTTCCGGCTCGGATTCCAGCGGCGGGGACGACGGCGCCGGACACCGATGAGCCATCCCACCGAGGAGCCGGTCGACCCACCACCCCCGCCCCCCGGGTGGGTCGACCTGACGGTCGGAGCGCAGGAGCAGACCGCTCCTGCGCTCCGGCGTCGGCGCGTCCTGCTCCAGGTGGTGCTGCTGGCCCTGGTGGTCGTCGCCGCCGTCGCCGTCGCCGGGGTGGTCGCCGCCCGGCGGCTGGCCGAGGCCGAGGCGGTCGCCGACGCGGCCAAGACCGCCGACCTGCTGGCCGAACTGCTGCTCCAGCCGGCCCTGCAGGACGGTCTGCTGGACGGCGATCCCGGGTCGGTCGCCGCGATCGACGGCGTGGTCCGCGAACACGTGCTCGCCGGCCCACCGGTGGTCCGCCTGAAGGTGTGGGACCCGACCGGTCGAGTGCTGTACTCCGACGAACCCCGACTGATCGGGCAGACCTTCCCGCTGGGCCAGGACGAACGGGAGGTCTTCGCGGTCCCGGCGACCAGGGCCGAGGTCTCCGATCTGGCCGCGCCGGAGAACGTCTACGAACGGGGCAACGACCAGCTGCTCGAGACCTACCGGCCGGTGTGGACACCGTCGGGGGCGCCCCTGCTGTTCGAGGCCTACTTCCGGTACGACGAGGTGACCGCCCGCAGCAGCCAGCTCTTCCGCGGCTTCGCCGGGATCACCCTGAGTAGCCTGCTGCTGCTGGTCGTGCTGCTGCTGCCGGTGCTCTGGCGCCTGCTGGACCGGCTCAGCGCCGCCCAGCGCCAACGGGAATCGCTGTTGCAGCGGGCGGTCGACGCCTCGGCCGAGGAGCGCCGGCGGATCGCCGGGACCGTCCACGACGGGGTGGTGCAGGACCTGGTGGCCACGTCCTTCGCCGTGGCGGGCGCGGCCGAACGGGCCGCCACCGAGGGACGTGACCAGGCGGCGACCGAGCTGCGGCAGGCCGCGGCGACCGTCCGGTCCAGCATCGGCGGCCTGCGCTCCCTGCTACTGGACATCTACCCACCCCGGCTGGCCGACGGCGGCCTGACCGCCGCCCTGCAGGACCTGGCCGGGGAACTGCGGGTCCGCGGCATCGACGTCCGAGTGCAGGTGAGTGCCGAGATCGCTCCGGCCGACCTGAACGCCGAGCGGCAGCGCCTGATCTACCGGGTCGCGCGGGAGTGCCTGGGCAACGTGGGCCGCCACTCCGGCGCCACCGCCGCAGTGGTCAGCGTCCGTCCCGCTGACGCCCCGGGCGAGGCCATCCTCGAGATCGTCGACAACGGCGTGGGTTTCGACGCCGACCAGGTCGTCCACGACCCACCGCCGGGCCATTTCGGCGTGCAGGTGCTGGCCGACGTCGCCGCGGAAGCCGGTGCGAGCCTTCGGGTCCGGACCGCCCCCGGGGCGGGAACACGCTGGCAGCTACGGTTCCCGACGTGACCACCCCGACACCCCCGGACGCTCCGCCCCCGGACCCGGTGACCCGGGTGCTGCTGGTCGACGACCACCCGCTGGTGCGGACCGGGTTGGCCGCACTGCTCGGCGCGACCACCGACCTGCGGGTCGTCGCCGAGGCCCCCGGCGGTGCCTCGGCGGCGGACGTCGCCCGGGCCCACCAGCCGGACGTCGTCCTGATGGATCTGTCGATGCCGGACGTCGACGGGGTCGAGGCCACTCGCCGGGTGCTGGCCGCCTGCCCCGGCACCCGGGTCGTGGTGCTGACCTCGTACTCGGACACCGACCGGGTCACCGAGGCGCTGCGGGCCGGGGCGGTCGGCTACCTCCTCAAGGACTGCGAGCCGCACGACCTGCTCGCAGCGGTCCGGTCGGCGGCCCGGGGGCACGCACCGCTCGACCCACGGGTGGCCACCGCGCTGCTGCCGACCACCGAGGTCCCGCTCGTCGACCAGCTCAGCGTGCGGGAACGTGAAGTGCTGCTGCGGCTCACCCGTGGCCTGTCTAACCGGCAGATCGGCCGGGACCTGGGCATCGCCGAGCGAACCGTCAAGGTGCACGTCGGCAGCCTGTTTCGGCGGCTGGGCGTGGCCGACCGGACCAGCGCGGCGATGTGGGCCCGCGACCACCTGCCGGAGGCGCGGCCCTGAACCGGACGGGCAGGTACTAGTACCTCCGTCCGATGGTGCGCACGACCCGCTGTGACCGACGGTGGACGGACCGCAATGAGCGGTCCATCGCGGCCCGGCCGCGCCGAACTCCTCGAGGAGCACCTGATGTCCCGAACCCGATCGGCCCTGCGGGCCGCCCGCACCCTGGTGGTGGTCGGAGCGGTCGCCGCGCTGGCCCTGGCCACCGGGGGCCCGGCCCAGGCCTCCGGAAAGACCTCCGCCGGCGGCGACTTCGCGGTCACCCTCAACGGCCGCGTCTACAACCCGGCCGCCGGCCAGTCGGTCACGGTGAAGTCCGTGACCCCCACCGGCACCATCGCCGTGCGCGGCCGCAACGTCGGCTTCGACGTCGACCCGGCCACCCTCGGGGTCTACCGCTACACGCTGACCGGCGCTCCGGACACCCAGCGCATGGTCACCGCGCCCACCGTGGTCTTCGCGTCCAAGGTGCCGACCCTGACCACCGCCCAGCGGTCCGGCCTGCAGGTCCGCGAGCTGCAGGTCGAGGACGACAGCCTGGTGCTGATCTTCCAGACCACGGCCGGCAAGGTGAAGATCCAGGCCAAGGACGGCGCCCAGGGTGGCATCTTCCAGATGGAGCCCGAGTTCGGGTCGGCGGTCGAGATCACCCACACCCTGGGCAGCGGGCTGTTCTACTTCGTCAACCCGTTCACCGGCAAGATCAACTTCGGGGACGGGACCTCCGCCGTGACGCCGGCCCAGAGCCCGACCGGCTATCACCAGATGCTGCTGGGCAAGGACAGCCCGCAGGTCGCCACCAAGACCTACCAGGACGGCACCGCCACCCGCTGGCTGGTCACCTCGGGCGGCCGCATGGGCGGTGTGCTCGGCGAGGACGCCGTCGAACTCTCCGCCGGAGCCACCAACTGCACCAGCGACTGCCAGGCCCAGAACCGCATCCGCGGTTCCGTGCCCGTCCCGCCGGACCCGGTGAACCCGACGCCGATCGGCGGCTGAGCCGCCAACGGTCATGAGACGACGAGAGGGACGGGGACCGCACGGTCCTCGTCCCTCTCGTCACCGGCCGAAGCCAATCAGCGCAAACGGATCAGTCCCTCCTGCACGACGGTGGCCAAGAGCCGCCCGTCGGCGGAGAAGAAGTGCCCGGTCCCCAGCCCACGGGCGCCGGACGCACTCGGCGAGCTGGTGTCGTACAGGATCCACTCGTCGGCCCGGAACGGCCGGTGGAACCACATCGCGTGGTCCAGTGACGCCACCTGCATGCGGTCGAACCCCATCGCCAGCCCGTGGGTGGTCTGCACCGAGTACAGCAGTGTCAGGTCCGACATGTACGCCAGCAGGCAGACATGCAGCAGGTCGTCGTCCGGCAGGTCGCCGTCGGTGCGGAACCAGACTCGGGAGTGCGCGGCCGGCCGCGGCCCGGACAACCGGGCCAGCCACGGCGGGTCGTCCACATAGCGGATGTCCAGGGGCCGCGGCACCCGGCCCCACACGTCGAGATACTCCCGGACGGGGGCGATCCGCTCGGCGAAGCCGGGCAGGACCTCCGGCGGCGGCACGTCCAGCGGCGCCGGCAATGCGTGGTCGACCCCGGGCTCGTCCACCTGGAACGACGCCGACATCGTGAAGATCGGTTTGCCGTGCTGGAGGGCCACCACCCGCCGGGTGGTGAACGACCGCCCGTCCCGGGTGCGGTCGACCTGATAGATGATCGGCCGCTCGGGCGATCCCGGACGCAGGAAGTACGCGTGCAGGGAATGCACCGGACGGTCGCTCGGCACCGTGCGACCGGCGGCCACCAGAGCCTGCGCGGCCACCTGACCACCGAACACCCGGGTGGGCGACACCTCCGGCGACACCCCCCGGAACAGGTTGTCGTCCAGCCGCTCCAAATTCAGCAGCTGGACGAGCCCGTCGACCGCCGGTTGGCCCCGCGGAACCCCGTCGGTGTCCAGGACCGGTGCGGTCGAGATCGCGGTCTGCGTGCCGTCGTCGCTGCTCACGCGACCATTGTCAGTCGTCGTGTCCGAGCCGGTGCACGCGGATCAGGTTCGTCGAACCCGACTGCCCCGGCGGAGCACCGGCCACCACGATGACGATGTCGCCCTCGGAGTACCCGGGAATGGACAGGACCGCCCCGTCGACCTGGCGGATCATCTCGTCGGTGGTGGCGACCGGCGGGGTCACGAAGGTCTGCACGCCCCAGGTCAGGGCCAGCTGGTTGCGGACCTCCTCCTTGGGGGTGAAGGCCAGCACCGGCAGTTCGGTGTGCAGCCGGGCCAGCCGCCGGACGGTGTCGCCGGTGAAGGTGAAGGCGACCAGGGCCTTGGCCCCGAGGCGCTCGCCGATGTCGCGGGCCGCGAAGGAGATGACACCGCCGTGCGTACGCGGGGTGTGGGTCAGCGGCGGGGCGCTCACCGACTCGGACTCGACGGCCTCGATGATCTTGCCCATCGTCTTGACCGCGATGATCGGGTACTTGCCGACCGACGTCTCGCCGGACAGCATCACCGCGTCGGCGCCATCGAGGATGGCGTTGGCGACGTCGGAGGCCTCGGCGCGGGTCGGGCGGGAGTGCTCGATCATCGACTCGAGCATCTGGGTGGCCACGATGACCGGGCGGGCGTTCTCCCGCGCGACCTGGACCACGCGCTTCTGGACGAGCGGCACCTGCTGCAGCGGCAGCTCGACGCCGAGGTCGCCGCGGGCGACCATGATCGCGTCGAACGCGCGCACGATGGCCTCGAGATTGGCGATGGCCTCGGGCTTCTCGAGCTTGGCGATGACGGGACGACGCTCGGCGCCCACTTCGTCCATGACGTTGCGCACGAGGTCCACGTCGTCGGGCGAGCGGACGAAGGACAGCGCGATCACGTCGACCCCGAGGTGCAGGGCGAACTTGAGGTCCTCGACGTCCTTCTCGCTCATCGCGGGGACGGAGACGTTCATGCCGGGCAGCGAGATGCCCTTGTTGTTCGAGACGGGGCCGCCCTCGGTGACGGCGCAGTGCACGTCGTTGCCGTCGACCTGGGTCACGACCAGACCGACCTTGCCGTCGTCGATCAGCAGCCGGTCACCGGGACGGGCGTCGGTGGCCAGGCCCTTGTACGTGGTCGAGACCCGGTCCTTGGTGCCCTCGCAGTCGTCGACCGTGATGACGACCTGCTCGCCGGTGTTCCACAGGTGGGGGCCGTCGGCGAACTTGCCGAGGCGGATCTTCGGGCCCTGCAGGTCGGCCATGATGGCCAGCGCCTTGCCCGACCGCTCGGCGGCGGCCCGCAGGCGGTGGTAGATGACCTCGTGGTCCTCGTGGGCCCCGTGGCTGAAGTTCATCCGGGCGACATTCATGCCCGCGTCCAGCAGGGCGGCGATGCCCTCCTCGGACGAGGTCGCCGGACCCAGCGTGCAGACGATTTTCGCTCGACGAGTCATGGCCCCAACCCTAGCGCCTTTCTGAACCGATTCCGAGACGGGGGTCATGAACATTCGGGGAATGCAGAGACCCGGCCGTGTGACCGTCGCGGACCCGGGCGCTACGCCGCGTCGAGCCGCGGGAACAGCATCTCCCGGACGAGCAGCAGCACCCCGGCACTGGTCGGGATCGCCACCAGAGCCCCGACCAGCCCCAACAGGGCCGCGCCGGCCAGCACGGCGATCACCGTCACCAACGGCGGGATGTCGACGGCCCGACCGATGATCCGCGGGACGAGCACGTAGTCCTCCACCACCCGGTAGACCACGAAGAAACCGATGGTGGCCAACGCCACCGGCAGCGAGATGGTGAGTGCGACCGCCGTCACGGCCAGACCCGCCACGGTGGAGCCGACGACCGGGACGATGTCGAGGATCGCGACCGTCAGGGACAGCAGCACCGCGTACGGGACGCCGAACACCGTCAGCCAGACGAACGTCAGGACCCCGGCGATTAGCGAGATCACCAGGTTGCCCAGCACGTAACGGCCGACCTTGGCCATGATCTCGTCCCCGAGCAGGATGGCCCGCGGGCGACGCGACCCCGGCACCGTCCGGTACAGCAGGGCGCGGACCCGGGGCAGGTCGGCGAGCAGGTAGATCATCAGCACGACGACCACCAGGGCGTCGGCCAGGGCGCCGAAGACGACGACACTGATCCCGAAGATGCCGCCGGCGATCGTCTCGCCCGACGAGGACAAGAAGTTCTGCAACCGGTCCTGCAGACCGAACTGGTCGTCGAGGTGCCCGATCCAGGACGAATGGTCCTGCGCCTGCTGCAGCAGCTGCGGCACGTCGGCGACGAGCTGCTCGGTCTCGTCCACCAGCGGTGGCAGGGCGGCCGCGACGAACCCGGCCACCGCCCCGGCGATGACCAGGAGCACGACCAGTACGGCCAGCCACCGCGGCCAGTGCCGCCGGACCAGCCAGGACACCACGGGATCCAGCCCGATGGCCAGGAACAGCGCCACCCCGACCAGCAGGAGGACGTGGGCGCTGAGCCACAGCAGACCGACGATGCCCGCCCCGACGGCCACCCCCAGGGTGGCCAGCAGGGCGACCAGGAACGGTGAGCGCCAGTCGAACCGCCGACCGACCGGACCGTGGGGTTGGTCCTGCGTCCGCAGCTGCGCGGCCCGGGACTCCGCCCGAGCCACCGCCGGGTCGACGGTGGCGTTCCCGTCCGCCGCAGCCGGCGGAAGATCTTTACCCATGCAAAGCATGGTCCTCCCGCCGCACGGCGCGCGCCACCGATCCGCGGAACCGTCTCCGACGGCCCGCGGATCGGTGGCGATCGACTACCGCAGGGCGGCCGCCGTCGGCGGCACCGGGTCGGGCAGGAAGGACTGACCGGCCAGGTAGGCGTCCACCCCGGCGGCCGCGGACCGGCCCTCGGCGATGGCCCAGACGATGAGCGACTGCCCGCGGCCGGCGTCCCCGGCCACGAACACGCCGGGCACGTCGGTCATGTAGTTCGCGTCCCGCACGATGGTGCCGCGCGACGACATCGCCACCCCCAGCCCGTCGAGCAGACCCTCCTGCTCCGGGCCGGTGAATCCCAGGGCGATGAGGATGAGGTCGGCGTCGAGGTGGAACTCGGTGCCCTCGGTGGGGATGAAGCTGCCGGGGATGCGCTTGCCCTCGACCAGGTTCAGACCGGTGACGTGACCGTTCTCCCCCGCGATCGACGTCGAGTTCACGCCGAAGACGCGCTCGCCGCCCTCCTCGTGCGCCGCCGAGATGCGCAGCATCAGCGGGTACGTCGGCCACGGCGTCGCCGGCGAACGGGTGGCCGGCGGCTGCACGTGGATGTCCAGCTGGGTCACCGACGCGGCATTCTGGCGCAGCGCGGTGCCGTAGCAGTCGGCCCCGGTATCGCCACCACCGATGATGACCACCCGCTTGCCCTCGGCCGAGATCTCGACCTGGTCGCGGGTGCCCTCGCAGACCTCGTTCTGCTGGACCAGGTAGTCCATGGCCAGGTGCACGCCCTGCAGTTCGCGGCCGTCGACGGTCAGCTCGCGGGCGACCGTCGCCCCGGTGGCGATGACCACCGCGTCGAACCGCTCCCGCAGCTCCTCGACGGTCAGGTCGACCCCGACGTTCACCCCGGTGACGAAATCGATGCCCTCGGCCGACATCTGCGTCAACCGGGCGTCCAGCACGTCGCGGTCCATCTTGAACTCGGGGATGCCGTAGCGCATGAGGCCGCCGATGCGCTGATCACGCTCGTAGACCGTCACCGCGTGGCCGGCCCGGGCCAGCTGCTGGGCCGCGGCCAGGCCGGCCGGGCCGGAACCGATGACGGCCACCGTCCGGTCGGTCGACAGCTCGGCCGGACGGGGCTCGAGGCCGTAGCCGTCGGCGATCGCCCGATCGGCGATCTCCTGCTCGACCAGCTTGATGGCCACCGGGTCGTCGCCGATACCCAGCACGCAGGCCCCCTCACAGGGAGCCGGGCACAACCGCCCGGTGAACTCGGGGAAGTTGTTCGTGGCGTGCAGCCGGTCCGACGCCTCCTGCCACTTGCCCGTCCGGACCAGGTCGTTCCACTCCGGGATGATGTTGCCCAGCGGGCAACCCTGGTGGCAGAACGGGATCCCGCAGTCCATGCAGCGTGCGGCCTGCTTGCGGGTGTCCTGTTCCTCGAACGGCTCGTAGACCTCTTTCCAGTCCCGCAGGCGCAGCGGCACCGGCCGCCGGGCCGGACCCTGTCGGCCGTACTTGAGGAACCCGGTGGGGTCAGCCATGACTGGCCTCCATGATCAACTCGTCGGCGTCGACACCGCGGGCGGCGGCCTCGGCGCGCAGGGACAGCACCCGCCGGTAGTCCCGCGGCATCAGCCGCGAGAACCGGACGGCGGCGATGGGCCAGTCGGCCAGCAGGGCCGAGGCCACCGGCGAACCAGTCAGCTTGGCGTGCGAGCTGACGACGTCGCCGAGCCAGATGACCTCGTCGGCGTCCAGCGGTTCCAGGTCGACCAGCTCCGGGTTGACCCGGGCCGGGTCGGGATCGAGCAGGTAGGCGATACCACCGCTCATCCCGGCGCCCGCATTGCGCCCGGTGCGACCGAGGATGACCACGCGGCCACCCGTCATGTACTCGCAGGCGTGGTCGCCGGACCCCTCGACCACCATCAGCGCGCCGGAGTTGCGGACGGCGAAGCGCTCCCCGACCCGGCCGCGCAGGAACAGCTCACCGGAGGTGGCGCCGTAGCCGATGGTGTTGCCCGCGATGACCTGGGTCTTGGACCCGGGCGCCTGCGACGGGGAGTTCTCGTCCGGACGGACGACGACCCGGCCACCCGACAGGCCCTTGCCGACGTAGTCGTTGGCGTCGCCGACCAGCGTGATGCTGACACCCTTGGGCAGGAACGCGCCCAGCGACTGTCCGGCCGTCCCCGTCAGGTGGACGTCGATCGTGCCTTCGGGCAGACCCTCGGGACCGTGGATCCGGGTCACCTCGGAGCCGAGCATGGTGCCGGCGGTGCGGTCGACGTTGCGGATCGGCAGGTCGATGCGCACCGGCCGGGCCTCCTGCAACGCCGGCGCGGCCTTGGTGATCAGCACCGCGTCCAGGGTCTTGGACAGGTCGTGCTGGGCCGGGCGCACGCAGCGGTGGTCGCTGGGCACATCCGCCTGCTCCAGCAGCGGCGCCAGGTCCAGACCGCGGGCCCGGTGGTGGGCGACGGCCGCGGTGACGTCCAGGACGTCCGTCTGCCCGACGGCCTCGTCGATCGAGCGGAAACCGAGCTCGGCCAGGTACTCGCGCACCTGCTCGGCCAGGAACAGGAAGAACGTCTCGACGAACTCCGGGGTGCCGGTGTAACGGTCCCGCAGTACCGGGTTCTGGGTGGCGATGCCGACCGGGCAGGTGTCGAGGTGACAGACCCGCATCATGATGCAGCCGGCCACCACCAGCGGCGCCGTGGAGAAACCGAATTCCTCGGCACCCAGCAGCGCGGCCACGACCACGTCGCGCGCGGTCTTCAGACCGCCGTCGACCTGGACCCGGACCTGCTCGCGCAGCTCGTTGATCCGCAGCGTCTGCTGGGCCTCGGCCAGACCGAGCTCCCACGGCTGCCCCGCGTGCTTGAGCGAGGTGAGCGCCGCCGCGCCGGTGCCGCCGTCCGCGCCGGCCACGATGACCTTGTCGGCGTGCGCCTTGGTCACCCCCGCCGCGACCGTCCCGACCCCCGGTTCGGAGACCAGCTTGACCGACACCTGCGCGGCCGGGTTGGCGTTGCGGACGTCGTGGATCAGCTGCTTGAGATCCTCGATCGAGTAGATGTCGTGGTGCGGCGGCGGCGAGATCAGGCCGACACCGGTGGTGGCGTGCCGGGTCGCCGCGATCCACGGGTAGACCTTGGACCCCGGCAGCTGGCCACCCTCACCGGGCTTGGCGCCCTGGGCCATCTTGATCTGGATCTCGGCCGCGTTCACCAGGTACGCGCTGGTCACGCCGAACCGGCCGGAGGCGACCTGCTTGATCGCGGACCGACGCTCCGGGTCCAGCAGGCGGGCGACATCCTCGCCGCCCTCCCCGGTGTTGGACTTGCCGCCGAGCTTGTTCATCGCCCGGGCCAGCGTCTCGTGGGCCTCGATAGAGATCGAGCCGTAGGACATGGCCCCGGTGACGAACCGCTTGACGATCTCCGACGCCGGCTCGACCTCGTCCAGCGGCACCGCCGGGCGGACCCCGGTGCGCAGCTCGAACAGGCCACGGAGGGTGGCGCCCTCCTTGGACAGGTCGTCGACCGTCTTGGCGTACCGGCGGAAGACGTCCTCCTGCTTGCTGCGGGTCGCATGCTGCAGCAGGTAGACGGTCTCCGGGTTGAACAGGTGGATCTCGCCCTCACGGCGCCACTGGTAGAGCCCGCCGACCTCGAGACCGCGGTGCTCCAGGGCCCGCGGGTTCGGCACGAAGGCCAGGCTGTGCCGGCGCTGCACGTCGGCGGCCAGGGTGTCCAGGCCGCTGCCACCGGTACGCGTGGTGGTACCGGTGAAGTACTCGTCCAGCAGCTCCGGATCGAGACCGAAGACGGCGAACACCTGCGCCTGCCGGTACGAGCCGACCGTCGAGATGCCCATCTTGCTCATGACCTTGAGCACGCCCTTGCCCAGGGCGTAGACCACGTTCTTGACGGCCTTGGCCGCGGTGATGTCGCCCAGCAGACCCTGCCGGGCCAGGTCCTCGGCCGACTCGATGGCCAGGTACGGGTTGACCGCACCCGCGCCGTAGCCGAGCAGCAGCGCGATGTGGTGCACCTCGCGGGCGTCGCCGGACTCGATGACCAGCGCCACCTTCGTCCGCGACTTCTGCCGGACCAGGTGCTGGTGCACGGCCGAGGTCAGCAGCAGCGACGGGATCGGGGCCAGGTCGGCGGTCGAGTGCCGGTCGGACAGCATCAGGATCCGGGCACCGTCGGCGATGGCCTCGTCGGCCTCGGCCCGGCAGCGCTCGATCGCCGCGGCCAGCGCCTCGGCGCCGCCGTGCACGTCGTACAGACCGGAGATGGTGGCCGACGCGAACCCAGGCATGTTGCCGTCGGCGTTCATCCGCATCAGCTTGGCCAGGTCGTCGTTGTCGACCACCGGGAACGGCAGCACGATCTGCCGACAGGACGCCGGGCCCGGCTCGAGCAGGTTCTGCTCCGGGCCGATGACGCTGGACAGGGAGGTGACGACGGCCTCGCGGATGGCGTCCAACGGCGGGTTGGTGACCTGCGCGAACAGCTGGGTGAAGTAGTCGAAGATCATTCGCGGCCGCTGGGACAGCACGGCCTCCGGGGTGTCGGTGCCCATCGACCCGATGCCCTCGGCACCGGAGGCGGCCATCGGCGTGATGATCAGCCGGACCTCCTCCTCGGTGTAGCCGAAGATGCGCTGCCGGGAGAGCACGCTGCGGTGCGAGACGGTGACGTGCTCGCGGGCCGGCAGGTCGGCCAGCCGGACCAGCCCGGCGTGCACCCACTCCCGGTACGGGAGCTCGGCGGCCAGCCCGGCCTTGAACTCCTTGTCGTCCAGGATGCGGCCCTGGTCGGTGTCGACCAGGAACATCCGGCCCGGCTGCAGACGCCCGCGTTCGAGCACCTTCTCCGGCGGGATCGGCAGCACGCCGGCCTCGGAGGCCAGCACGACGGTGTCGTCGGTGGTCAGCCACCAGCGGCCCGGGCGCAGACCGTTGCGGTCCAGGGTCGCACCCAACACGGTGCCGTCGGTGAACGTCACACAGGCCGGCCCGTCCCACGGCTCGATGAGGGAGGCGTGGAACTCGGCGAACCCGCGGACCGACGGGTCGAGGGTGGCGTCGTTCTCCCACGCCTCCGGGATCATCATCATCACCGCGTGCGGCAGCGAACGCCCACCCAGGTGCAGCAGTTCCAGCACCTCGTCGAACGAGGCCGAGTCCGAACCGTCCGGGGTGACGATCGGGAACGCCCGCGACAGGTCGCCGGGGATCAGATCGGACGCCAGCAGCGACTCCCGGGCCCGCATCCGGTTGCGGTTGCCGCGGACCGTGTTGATCTCGCCGTTGTGGGCGATGTAGCGGAACGGGTGCGCCAGCGGCCACGCCGGGAAGGTGTTGGTCGAGAAGCGGGAGTGCACGATGACGATCGCGCTGGTCGCCCGCTCGTCGGTCAGGTCGGCGAAGAACGCGGGCAGCTGCTCGGTGGTGAGCATGCCCTTGTAGACGATCGTGCGGCTGGACAGCGACGCCAGGTACACCGCCTGCGCCTCACCCAGCGTCGGCACCGTCTCGTGCTCGATGCGCTTGCGGGCGGGATAGATGTACCGGTCGAGGTCGACACCGTGCGGACGGGAGCCGTCGGCCTGGACCGGGGCAGCGACGAACAGCTGCTCGAACGCGGGCATGACGTCCAGCGCCATCCGGCCGACGCCGGCGCCGGCCGGGTCGACGGGCACCTCACGCCACCCCAGCAGCTCGACGTTCTCCTCGGCGAGGATGTCGGCGATCTGCGCCTTGGCCCGGGCCCGGAGCTCGGCGTCCACCGGCAGGTAGGCGATACCGGCGGCGTACGCCTGACCGTGCCGCGGATCGGGCGAGACGGGCAGCTCGAAGTCGACGGTCGCGCGCAACAGCTCGTCCGGGACCTGTAGCAGGATCCCGGCGCCGTCCCCGACGGCCGGGTCGGCGCCGGCGGCGCCCCGGTGGTCGAGGTTGATCAGAGCTGTGATGCCGTCGGCCACGATGCGGTGGCTCCGGCGGCCCTTGATGTCGGCGACCGCCGCGACGCCACAGGCGTCCCGGTCGTTGCTCGGGTCGTACAGCCCCTGGGGGGCGGGTGTTGCCGAGTACTGCACGGCAGACCTCCCGTCGTCGCGGCGTGGCAGGACGGACCGCGCGGCGCGCGACCGGTGACCTGTTCTGGATCGGTACTACTCGGGTCCGGGGCTTCCCGGTTGCTCCACCGGCGGGTCATCGCGCTCTGCGCGGGGAACCTACGGGGATCGATGTGCGGTGTTGACACGGCGGGCGGCGGCGCTGACGCGGTGGATCAACGAGTCCTGGTGCGGCACTGACACCAGGAGGTGGCTCGGGGCAACCTCCGGCGCGGCGGAACGTCCGACGAAGGTCAGCCGGACTGCCCGCTCGGCCGAGGCAGGTCGTCTGCGGCCGGCGAGCCGCTCGACCCGAACACACCGCTCGACCACGGAACGGGATCGCCGCCGTCGCCGACGCCGTGTTCCAGGCGCGTCGTCCCGGGACACCGGTGGCCCAGTCGATTCACATTACCGCGCGGTGGAACTCCCCAGAAACCGCCGTCACGACCGTCCGCCGGACGCGTCCTCCGCCGACCCGGCACTCCCGGCCCGATCGGTGGCGTCGGTATCCGGTTCGCCGGCCCGCCGGGCCGTCGCGGCCACCGACCCGGCGGCGTCCGCCGGCTCGTCGGCCGGGACAGCGGTCGGGTCGGTGGGCTTGCCCCGGGGGTTCTCCGGGCCGGCGACCAGCGCCGGATCCTCCCGGGGCGCGTGGCGGCGGAGCACGAGGAACACGACGGCGCCGAGGAACACCACGACCGAGGTGAACACGTTGATGCGGACACCGAGGAAGGTGTTGGCCGGGTCGATCCGGAGCATCTCGATCCACACCCGACCCAGTGTGTAACCGGCCACGTAGAGGCCGAAGACGCGGCCGCCCCCCAGCCGGTACCGACGGTCGGCCGCCACGATGACCGCGGCGACCAGCAGGTTCCACAACAGCTCGTAGAGGAACGTCGGCTGGAACGTCCCGCACAACACCTCGGGCGTGGCCTTGACGTAGTCGGTCGGGAACTCGCAGACCCCATCGGCCGGTACTGCCCCCGCGACCCCGCCGGGGGTGCGGACGAAGACCTCCAGCCCCCAGGGCAGCGACGTCGGACCACCGAAGAGTTCCTGGTTGAACCAGTTGCCGAGCCGACCGATGGCCTGCGCGGTGACGATGCCGGGTGCGACCGAGTCGGCAAAGGCCGACAGCGGCACCTTGTAGTAGCGGCAACCGAGCCAGGCGCCGACCGCGCCGAGCGCGATCGCCCCCCAGATCCCCAGGCCGCCGTTCCAGATGGCCAGCGCGTTCCACGGGTTGCGACCGGGACCGAAGTACAGCTGATGGTCGGTGATCACGTGGTACAGCCGCCCGCCGATGATCCCGAAAGGCACGGCGAACACTGCGATGTCGGTCACCCGCCCGGGGCGACCGCCGCGGGCCACGAAGCGCTTGTTGCCCCACCAGACGGCGACGACGATCCCGGCGATGATGCAGATCGCGTAGGCCCGGAGAGCAACCGGCCCCACATACCAGACGCCCTGCGGGGGCGACGGGATGGCGGCCAGGTAGGCGGTGTTCACTCCGATCGGGCCGAGGCGACCCCGGCGGCGAGCCCGCGGGCGACCTCGCGGACGGCGTCGGTGGCGTCGGCCGCACCCGCCGCGTTCCGGGCCGCCTGGACGAACGCCGAACCGACGATCACGGCGTCGGCGTACTTGCCGATCTCCGCGGCCTGCGCGCCGGTCCGGACCCCGAGGCCCACCCCGATGGGGAGGTCGGTCTGCTGCCGGGTGCGGGCCACCAGCTCGGGCGCGGCCGACGACACCTGGTCACGGGTGCCGGTGACCCCCATCACCGACGCCGCGTAGACGAAGCCGCGGGTCCGGGCGGTGGTCAGCGCGATCCGCTCGGGCGACGACGACGGTGCGACCAGGAAGATCGGCGCGATACCGGCGGACTCCGCCGCGGCCAGCCAGGGGCCGGCCTCGTCGACGATGAGATCCGGGGTGATGACCCCGCACCCGCCGGCCGCGGCCAGTTCGGCCGCGAACCGTTCCGGGCCGTAGGCCAGCACCGGGTTGAAGTACGTCATGACGACGGCCCGGCCGCCGGCCTCGGTGATCTTGCGGACGATGTCGAAGGTGTCCTTGACCCGGTAGCCCTGCTCCAGCGCGGTCTGCGCGGCCTCCTGGATGACCGGGCCGTCCAGCACCGGGTCGGAGAACGGCAGCCCGACCTCGATGAGGTCGCAGCCGCCGTCGACCATCGCGGTCATGAGGTCGACCGATGCGTCCACCGTCGGGTACCCGGCCGGGAAGTAGCCGACCAGCGCGGCGCGGCCCTCCTCCTTGGCCCCGGCGAACATCTCGTCCAGCCGATCGACGCCGGACGTGGTGGTGGTCGTCTCGGTCATGCTCCGGCCTCCGTGCTCGCGCCGCCCACCGGCGAGGTGCCGTCGGTCCCGGCCTGCCCCTGGGGGGCGGATCCCGGCGCGGACGCGGCGCTCTGCGGCGTGGCGCCGCCGAGGCCGAACCAGCGCAGGGCGGTCTCCATGTCCTTGTCCCCGCGCCCGGAGACGTTGATCAGCACGATGCCGTCCGGACCGATCTCCCGGGCCAGGTCGACGGCACCGGCCACGGCGTGCGCCGACTCGATGGCCGGGATGATGCCCTCGGTCCGCGACAGCAGGGCCATCGCCTCCATCGCCTGCCGGTCGGTGATCGGCCGGTACTCGGCCCGCGCGATGTCGGCCAGGTGCGAGTGCTCCGGCCCGACACCGGGGTAGTCCAGACCGGCCGAGATCGAGTGCGACTCGACGATCTGACCGTCCTCGTTCTGCAACAGGTGCGACCGCGAGCCGTGCAGCACGCCGACCGAACCACCGGTGATGGTGGCCGCATGCCGGCCGGTCTCGACACCGTCGCCACCGGCCTCGAAGCCGACCAGGCGGACCCCGGGATCGTCGATGAACGCATGGAACGCGCCGATGGCGTTCGACCCACCGCCCACACAAGCGGCGACGGCGTCCGGCAGACGGCCGGTCAGTGCCTTGACCTGCGCGCGCGCCTCGAGGCCGATGATGCGCTGGAAGTCGCGGACCAGCACCGGGAACGGGTGCGGGCCGGCGACGGTCCCGAACAGGTAGAAGGTGTTCTCGACGGTGGCCACCCAGTCGCGGAACGCCTCGTTGATGGCGTCCTTCAGGGTTGCCGAACCGGTCTCGACGGCGATGACCTCGGCGCCCAGCAGCTGCATGCGGGCCACGTTCAGGGCCTGCCGCTCGGTGTCGACACGACCCATATAGATCCGGCAGGACATGCCGAGCAGGGCCGCAGCCGTGGCGGTGGCCACGCCGTGCTGGCCGGCACCGGTCTCCGCGATCAGCCGGGTCTTGCCCATCCGCTTGGCCAGCAACGCCTGACCGAGCACGTTGTTGATCTTGTGGCTGCCGGTGTGGTTGAGGTCCTCGCGCTTGAGCAGGATCCGCGCCCCGCCGACGTGGGCGGTCAGCCGGGTCGCATCGCTGAGCGGGCTGGGCCGGCCGGCGTAGGTGCTGGCCAGCCGGTCGAGCTCGGCCAGGAACTCGGGATCACGACGCGCCTTGCGGTAGCTGTCGGCCACCTCGTCGAGCACCACGACCAGCGCCTCGGGCAACCAGCGCCCCCCGAAGTTGCCGAAATACCCGCGGTCGTCGGGATCGTGCGCAGTTCCGGCCAGACCCTCGGACGGGACGGCCAGACCGGCGGGGGTGGCGGCGGCGGACTGCCGCGACAGGACAGGCGGTACTACGGACAACCGACGACTCCAGACGCTCCTGGGCCGGTGCTGTGACTCAGCGGGCCGGCCGCGGACAGGATGGGTGGGACCCGGCCGTCACCAGGTCGGCCAGCGCGGACCGGGGGTCGCCGCTGGTCACGAGCCCTTCTCCGACGAGAACCGCGTCCGCGCCCGCTCCAGCGTAGGCCAGGAGGTCGGCCGGCCCGCGCACACCGGACTCGGCGACCGTGAGTACCCCGGACGGGAGCCCGGGCGCGATCCGCCCGAAGACCGTGCGGTCGACCGTCAAGGTCGTGAGGTCACGGGCGTTGACGCCGACCAGCCGGGCGCCGGCGGCCAGCGCGCGGTCGGCCTCGATCTCGGTGTGCACCTCGACCAGGGCGGTCATGCCCAGGGATTCGATGCGCTCCAGCAGACCGATCAGCACGTTCTGCGGGAGCGCGGCGACGATCAGCAGGACCATGTCCGCACCGTGTGCCCGGGCCTCGTGGACCTGGTACGGACTGACCACGAAGTCCTTGCGCAGCACGGGGATGTCGACGGCGGCCCGGACGGCGTCCAGGTCGTCCAGCGACCCGCCGAACCGGCGCTGCTCGGTGAGGACCGAGATCACCCGGGCCCCGGCGGCGGCGTAGTCGGCGGCGAGCGCGGCCGGGTCGGGGATCGCGGCCAGCGCGCCGCGCGACGGACTGGCCCGCTTGACCTCGGCGATGACGCCGACACCCGGCTCGTGCAGGACGGAGAGCACGTCGCGGGGGGCCGGGGCGTCCTTGGCCATGGCCTTGACCTCGGCCAATGGCAACGCGGCCTCGCGCGTGGCCATGTCCTCCCGGACGCCGACGAGGATGGATTCCAGCACGTTCACGCGAATCTTCTCCTCACCGGCCGCCCGGCCAGGTGCCGGACATCTGCGTTCTCCACCACCAGCGGCGGCCACTCCCCCACTTTCGGGAACCGCAACCGCATCGCCACGTGATCCTGGTCATGGTAATGCCCGCCAGGGGGGCTGGCCGACCACACGACATCGGTCATGGCCCACCCGCGGGCCGGGTCGTGGGATCCGTCCCGGCGTCCAGGTCCTTCCACCAGTCGTCGGTGGTGTCGCCGGCGTCACGCCGCCGGGGGCTCGGACGAGCCGGCGCCGATCCGTCGTCGGATCCGGACGTGACGCCGGACCGGGGCGGGGGTGGGCCGGCCGGACGGGCGGCCAGCAGCAGGCCGGCGACGGCCAGCAGCATCCCGCCCAGCACCGTCAGCGCGGGGCCGGGCAGATTCCGCGTCGGATCGCCGACCGCCTGGGCCGGCCGGACGAGGGCGGCCGCCAGGGCGTCGGGCGGGGAGAGCACGGCCAGCACGGCCCGCCCGGCCAGCCACAGGCCACCCAGGGCCAGCACGACGCCGATGACGCGTCGCCATCGGCCACGGGTGGCGGCAGCCGCCGCCCACCCGGCCAGACCGACCAGGGCCAGCGGCAGCAGTTCGGGAACGACGTCGGACCCGGTCGCCGCGGTCGTCAC
The DNA here is from genome assembly GCF_005298075.1 of Nakamurella flava. Taxonomy (NCBI): domain Bacteria; kingdom Bacillati; phylum Actinomycetota; class Actinomycetes; order Nakamurellales; family Nakamurellaceae; genus Nakamurella; species Nakamurella flava. Next base: position 522,772 of record NZ_SZZH01000001.1, on the reverse strand, counting down.
CGGGCCGACGAGGGTGTCGGTCCACTGCGCGGTCCACCACGTCAGGACGGCACCACCGGCCACGGCGGCCGCCCCCAGCACGGCGGCCCCGGCCGCCACCCCGGCGGCGCGTCGAGCGGACCCACCACTCACGGAGCGCCCACCGGCGGGACCGAGCGCAGGGTGGTGGCCGCCCCGATCGCCGAGATCACCGCGGCGGCCTTGTTCCGGCACTCGGCGTCCTCGTTCTCCGGCACCGAGTCGGCGACGACCCCGGCGCCCGCCTGGACGTGGGCGGTGTCCCCCACGATGACCGCCGTGCGGATGCTGATGGCGGTGTCGGCGTCCCCGGCGAAATCGAGGTAACCGACCACCCCGCCGTACACGCCGCGACGGGCCGGTTCCAGGTCGTCGATGATCTGCATCGCGCGGGGTTTCGGGGCCCCGGACAGGGTGCCGGCCGGGAAACAGGCTGTCACCGCCTCGAACGCCGAACGGTCGGGAGCCAGTTGGCCGGTGACCGTCGACACGATGTGCATGACGTGGCTATAGCGCTCGAGGGTGAAGAACTCGACCACCTTGACCGAGCCGGCGGCACAGACCCGACCGAGGTCGTTGCGGCCCAGGTCGACGAGCATTACGTGCTCGCTGCGTTCCTTCTCGTCGGCCAGCAGGTCCTTGCCGAGCAGGATGTCGTCCTCCTCGGTGGCGCCTCGGGGCCGGGTCCCGGCGATGGGATGCATCGTGACCAGGCCGTCCCGGACGGTCACCAGCGCCTCCGGGGACGATCCGACGACGGCGACCGGGTCACCGGCGGGGGTGGGCAGTCGCAGCAGGTACATGTACGGGCTCGGGTTCGTCGCCCGCAGGACCCGGTAGACGTCGAGCGCGTCGGTGCCGGCGACATCCATGTCGAACCGCTGGGAGAGCACGATCTGGAATGCGTCGCCGGCGTAGATGTGCTCCTTGGCCTGCTCGACCAGGCCCCGGTAGTGCTCGGAGGTCATCCGCCGGCGGACGTCGGGGCGCCGGGCGGTGAACACCGCGGCCGGGACGGGGACCGGGGCGGCCAGCTGGGCCGTCATCTCGTCCAGCCGCCGCACCGCCGCGTCGTAGGCGGCGTCGACCCGCTCGTCGGTCGCGTCCCAGTTCACCGCGTTGGCGATCAACGTCACGGTGCCCTCGTGATGGTCGAGGGCGGCGAGATCGGTGGCCAGCAACATCACCAACTCCGGCACGTCGACCTCACGGTCGCCCGGCTCGTCGGGATTCCCGATGCGTTCGAGGCGGCGGACCACGTCGTAACCGAGGTAGCCGACCAGTCCGCCGGTCAGCGGCGGCAGGCCGGGCAGCGGGTCGGTATGCAGCAACCGCAATGTCTGCGCCAGCACCGCCAACGGGTCGCCACCGGTGGGCAGGCCGACCGGCGGGTTCCCCAGCCAGGTCGCGGCGCCGTCGCGTTCGGTGAGAGCGGCCGGCGCACTGACCCCGACGAACGACCACCGCGACCATGACCGCCCGTTCTCGGCCGATTCGAGAAGGAAGGTGCCGGAGCGGTCCCCGGCCAGGGTGGCGTAGAGACCGACCGGGGTGATGGCGTCGGCCAGCAGACGGCGGGTGACCGGGATGACCCGGCGGTCACGGGCCAGCTCCCGGAACTGCTCACGGCTCGGGCTGACCTCCCCGAGCGGGGCCTTCGGTCCGGCGGTCGGCGGTGCGGGGCTGGCGGGCACGGACATGCGGGTCATTCTGCCGGGAGCCGGGGAGGCCGAACGCCACCCGGGACCCGCACCGCCGCTGTCGGACGGTCGGCCTACGGTGGCCGGGTGTCCCCCACTTTTGCCGAATGCGGCGATCCTCGACCGGCAGCCGCTCCGGGGCGCGACAGGCCCGGCCCGGACATCGGCGGCGGCACCGATGCCCTGACACCGGATGATCTGCGTGCCCGCGGGTCCCTCAAATGGACGGCCACCGACCCGGGCGACCTCGGGGCGTGGGTGGCCGAGATGGACCTGCCGCTGGCCCCCGCGATCCGCCGCACCCTGCACGATGCGATCGAGCAGGGCCTGACCGGCTACCTGCCCCCGGCCGCCCAGCAGGCCGCCGAGCGCGCCGCCGCCGCCTGGCAGCACCGCCGGTACGGCTGGGCCGTCGACCCCGCGGACGTCCACCTGACGACCTCCGTGCTGCGGGCCCTGCAGGTGATGCTCGACCATCTGACCCCGCCCGGGACACCGGTCGTGCTGCCCGTCCCGGCCTACATGCCGTTCCTGGACGTGCCGGCGCTGGCCGGGCGCGAGTTGCGCACCGTCCCGATGACCCACACCGCGGACGGCGCGATCACCTTCGACCTCGACGCCATCGCGGCGGCGCTCGTCCCGGGCGCGGTGCTGGTGCTCACCAACCCGCACAACCCGACCGGTCGGGTGTTCACGGCGGCCGAGTTGCGGGCGGTCGCCGACGTGGTCGACGCCGCCGGGGCCCTGGTGTTCGCCGACGAGATTCACGCGCCGGTCGTGTTCGACGGTCGACGGCACGTGCCGTACGCGACGGTGTCGGACCGCGCCGCCGAGCACACGGTGACCGGGACCTCCGCGTCGAAGGGCTGGAACATCGCGGGTCTGGGGTGCGCCCAGCTCATCGTCTCCGGTGCGGCGATGCGCGAACGGTGGGCGACCGTCCCGTTCCTGGTGCAGCACGGGGTCGGTCCGCTCGGCGCCCTGGCCACCGCCGCCGCCTACGACGAGGGGCAGGCGCATCTGGACGCCACGGTCGGCTACCTGCAGCGGGGCCGGGACCTCTTCGTCCGACGGCTGGCCGAGGTGGTGCCGACGGTGCCGGTGGCCCCGATCGAGGGCACGTACCTGGCCTGGGTCGACCTGCGATCGGTGGACCGATCGGTGGCCGACCTGCAGGCGGCGGCGCGGGTGCGGGGGGTCGACGGGCAGGCCTGCGGCGCACCCGGTTTCCTGCGGCTCAACCTGGCCCTGCCGCACCCCCTCGTCGGCGAACTCGCCGACCGGCTCGGCCGGGCGATCGATGCCTGACCTGGACACCGAGGTCCTCACCCTGGAGCGGGTGGCCGCGCGCGGCTGGTGCGGGACCACCGAGGTGTGGCGCGGCGACTGGCTGCTGCGGGCGGCGGCCGGGTTCACCGGGCGGGCCAACTCGGTCCTCCCGCTGGGCCCGGCGGACGGACCGCTGGACGATGCCCTCGACGCGGTGGACCGCTTCTACGCCGGCCATGGGCTACGGCCGCTGTTCCAGGTGCCGGAGTGCCCGGCGACCGACGCCCTGGACACCGCGCTCGACCGGTACGGGTGGGTCGCGTTCAACCCGACGAGCGTGATGGTCGCCGACCTGGTCGCCGTGCGGGACGCGGCCCGCCGCGCGTCGACGGGGCGGGGCTGGTCGCCGGCCGCGCTGGCCGATCGACCGACGCCGGAGTGGCTCGCCGGCTACCGGTACCGGGGTTCCGCCCTACCGGACACCGCGGAGGCTGTGCTGCTCAGCGGGACCGGACCGGTGTTCGCCACCCTGAGCGCGCCCGCCGGCCGGGTCGCCGTGGCCCGCGCGGTCGTCACCGACGGCTGGCTCGGGGTCACGGCGGTCACCGTCCGTGAGTCGGCTCGGCGCGCCGGCGCCGGGACCGCCGTCATGGCCGACCTGTTCGACTGGGGCGCGGCGCACGGGGCTCACCAGGTCTACCTGCAGGTCGCCCGGGAGAACCAGGGGGCGCGGGCGCTGTACGGGCGGCTGGGTTTCGTCGACCACCACGGCTACCACTACCGCCGCCCGCGGGACTGACCGGCGACCTAGTCGGCGGTGAGCAGCCCGTCGTCGAAGCAGGTCCGGGCCCCGGTGTGGCAGGCCACCCCGGTCTGATCCACCTTGACCAGGAGCGCGTCGCCGTCGCAGTCGTGTCGGACCTCGACCACCCGCTGCGGGTTGCCGGAGGTCTCGCCCTTGACCCAGTACTCGCGTCGGGAGCGGGACCAGTAGGTGGCCCGCCCAGTCGTCAGGGTCCGGTACAGCGCGGTGGCGTCCATCCAGGCGACCATCAGCACCTCGCCGGTGTCGTGCTGCTGGACCACGGCGCAGACCAGTCCCTCGGCGGTGAACCGGACGGTCGGGAAATCCGTCGGCTGCCGTTCGGCGGCGGGGACGTTCATCGGGCCTCCCCCATGGTGACGGCGTCGATGGCGGCGGCGGCCAGCCCGGCCCGGCGGACCGGATACCCGGCCTCGGCGAGTTCCTGCTTGACCCGGTCGATGCGGAACGTGCCGAAGTGGAAGACCGAAGCGGCCAGGACCGCGTCGGCGCCGGCACCGACGGCCTCCGGGAAGTGAGCCAGAGTTCCCGCCCCGCCCGAGGCGATGAGCGGCACTCCGACCGCGGCCCGGACCGCGGCCAGCATGGGCAGATCGAAGCCGTTCTTGGTGCCGTCGGCGTCCATTGACGTGAGCAGGATCTCCCCGGCGCCGGCGGCCTCGGCCTGCTCGGCCCAGGCGATCGCGTCGATCCCGGTCCCCCGCCGGCCGCCGTGCGTGGTCACCTCGTACCCGGACGGGCAGGCCGCCGCCTCCGGTGAACCCGGGGCGACCCGACGGGCGTCGATGGCGATGACCACGCACTGCGAGCCGAAGCGGTCGGCGCCCTCCCGGAGGAAGTCCGGGCGGGCCACCGCGGCCGAGTTGACCGACACCTTGTCTGCCCCGGCCCGCAGCAGCTGGTCGATGTCGTCGATGGTGCGGACCCCACCGCCCACGGTGAGCGGGATGAACACCTGCTCGGCGGTGCGCCGGATCATCTCGTAGGCGCTGCGCCGGTTGTCACTGGTCGCGGTGATGTCGAGGAAGGTGAGCTCGTCGGCGCCCTCCTCGTCGTAACGCCGGGCCAGCTCCACCGGGTCGCCGGCGTCGACCAGGTCGACGAAGTTGACCCCTTTGACCACGCGCCCCTCGGAGACGTCCAGACAGGGGATGACCCGCACCGCGACTGACATTCCTCCACCCTACGAAGGTCCGGGCCGGCGGGAAAACGCCGGCGGGTCAGACGGAGCCGTCATTCCCGACCGATCGCCGCCGCACCGCGGTCGGCGAGCCCCAGGCCGACGGCGAGCGCCACGGCGAGCAGGATGCCGATGACCGGGGGCACCCCGAACGCGAAGTGACTGGACGCCCAAGCCGCGAGGCTGGCGACGACGTACGCGGCGACGTTCTGCCAGCGCACCACCTGGGTGGCCTGCCCCTCGGGGACGCCGCCGCGCCACCGCAGGAGGAAGTCGCCGATGATGACGCCGCCGAGCGGGGGGATGAAGACCCCGAGCAGCACCAGGTAGTCGACCAGGTGGTTGTGCACACCGGTGAGGGCGAACACGGTGCCGATGACGGATCCGGCGACGACGAACGGCAGTTTCCGCGGCCGGTCGAACAGTTCGGCCCCGGCCACCCCGAAGGCGTAGGCGGTGTCGGCGTTGCTCTTCCAGAGGTTCCCGAACAGCAGGAAGAGTCCCCAGCCGATGAGGCCCATGTTGAACAGCACCAGGACGAAGTCGCCCTCGCCGGTGGTCATGGCCCCGACCGCCCCGAAGAAGATCATCAGCCCGTTGCCGACCAGGAAGCCGATGACGCAGGCCAGCACCGCCTGCCGACCGGTCCGGGCGAACCGGGTCCAGTTCGGCGACTGGGTGCCGGCCGAGACGAACGTGCCGACGACGGTGGTCACGGCGACGGCCAGGCTCATGGACGTCGTGGGGGCGACGGCAGCCAGGCCGGCCCAGCCGCCGACCTGTTCCAGCGACTTCACCAGGACCCAGACGGCCAGGACGAGGATGAGCGGGGTGGAGACGAGCGACACCCAGTACATGCCGCGGTAGCCGTAGCAGGCGGTCACGCACATCAGGGCGCTCGTCACGATCATGACGGCGGCCCGGGCGCCCCAGGACTCCCAGCCGAAGGCCTGCGCGGTCAGGTCGCCGATGGTCCCGACGACGACGCCGTACCAGCCGATCTGGGTGCCGCCGAGCAGGATGGAGGCGAGCTTGGCGCCGCCGGTGCCAAAGGTGTAGCGCGACATCACGACGGTGGTCAGGCCGCTGCGGGCGCCGACCCACCCCATGAAGGCCACGTAGGTGCCGAGGACGGCGGACCCGATCAGGATGACCAGGACCAGCTGCGAGAGATCGAAGGCGGCGCCGAGGGACGCCCCGGCCAGCATGGTCGGGGTGAAGACGGTGAAGCCGAGCAGCACGACCGCGATGGAGAAGAAGCTGCGCCGGGCGTGCCGGGGCACCGGGGTGACCGGATAGTCCGGGTCGACGACCGTCTCCGCGGTCACCGGAGTGTCGAGACGGCCGGTCACGCGGGCTCCCCGATGTCCTCGAACCAGATCTCCGGGCGCTCGGCCAGCATGCGGTCCATCAGACCCCGACAGGTCGGGTCGTCCATGACGGTCAGCTCGACCCCGTGCGAGGTCAGCCACGCCTCCGACGCCTCGAACGAGGTGTTCTCGCCGATCACGATGCGGGGGATGTTGTAGAGCAGCGAGGTCCCGGCGCACATGTAGCACGGGGACAGGGTCGTGTAGAGGGTGCTGGCCCGGTAGACCTCGGCCGGCTGCCGGCCGGCCAGGTCGATGCAGTCGGTCTCGCCGTGCCGGATAGGCGAGCCGAGTTGCACCCGCCGGTTGCGGCCGGCGGCGAGCACGGTGTCGCCGTGGACGAGGACCGCCCCGATCGGCACGCCCCCCTCCGACCAGCCGATCTCGGCCTGCTCGATGGCCAGGTCCAGGAAGTACCGGTCACGATCGACCGGGTCGATGGGGACCCGGGAGTCCTCGGTGGGCGGTGCACTGGGCATGTGGTCCCTTCCCGTCGGTGATGGCGTTCACCCCATCAGGTCGGGACGACCGTCGAACAGGGACAGAGTGTCCCGCCCTGCCCGGCAGGTCCTGGACAGATCGTCCGGTGCTCCCCACGCTGGACCGGTGCTCCCCACCCTGGCCGAGGTCCTGACCCTGCCCTCGTTCGTGGCCGGGTCGCCCCGGTTGCTGTGCGGTGACCCGGCCTCGATCACCATCCGGTGGGTGCATTCGTCCGAGGTGTTCGAGATGGGCGGTCTGCTGGCCGGCGGTGAGGTGCTGCTGACCAGCGGGCTGGGCCTGGAGGGACGGACCGATCGCGAGCTCGGCACCTACGTCGACCGGTTGGCCGACGCCGGGTGTGCGGCCCTGGCCATGGAGGTCGGCCGGTCCTTCTTCGACGTGCCGCGGGAACTGGCCGCGGCGGCCCGGCGCCGCAACCTCTGCCTGATCGCCCTCGACGATGTGGTCCCGTTCGAGCGGATGGTCGAGGATTTCCACGAGCTGCTGGTCCGCCGCCGCACCGGCGCCGGCCGGGGCGGCGACGCCCTGTGGCAGGAGCTGCTGGGCCTCGTCGTGGCCGACCTGGGAGTGGCGACGCTGCTCAGCACCACGGCCCGGCTGGCCGGGTGCCCCGTCGAACTCCGGGACGTGACCGGACGGCTGGTCGCCGCCAGCGCCGAGGTGGCACCGCGGCCGACGGCCGGCTTCGCGGTGGACGTCCGGTCCGGCGCCGAACGGATGGGACGGCTGTCCCTGCTGGGCGAACGCACGCAGCGGCGGGTGGCGGTCGCCGACCGGGCGGCCGTGGCCGTCGGGCTGATGCTGCACCGCTCGACCGCGACCGGGCGACCCTCGCCCGCGCAGTCGCTTGTCACCGAACTCGCCGTCGGCGATCTGGCCTCCTCGGGCGAGGTCCGGCAGCGGTGCGCCGAAGCCGGGTGGCCGGTGCTTCCGGATCGGCATCTGCTGGCCGCCGCCGTCGACCTCGACGTCCGCGCTTCGCCGGCCGCGGCCGAACGCCACGTCCGGGACGCCGCCCAGACCTGCTTCGGCCCGACGCTGGTGGGTGTGCACGGCACGGCGGTCGTCGTCCTGGCCCGCGGCTGGACCGGCCCGGACCCGGCCCGGGTGCGCGCCGCCTTCGAGCAGGTCCGGATGGCCCTGGCGGCGACCGGCGTCGGCGAATCGGTCCGCGTCGTCGCGGTGGCCGCCCCGGTCCACGACCCTTCCGGACTGGCCGGCGCGGTGGCCCAGAGCCTGCGCATCGCCGGTATCGCGCGCCGGGTCGGCACCCGGGGCCGGGTGGTGACCGCCGCCGACGTCGCGGCCCACCGGTTCCTCACCGACCGGGCCGGCGCGGCCGAGCTGTCGGCGTTCGCCTCCGAGGTGCTGGGCCCACTGTTCGAACACGACCGTCAGCACGCGACGGCTCTGCTGCGCACGCTGGACGTGCACTTCGCCTGCGGCCGGCGCAAGGCCGCCAGTGCCGCCCGCCTGGGGATCCGCCGCCAGACCCTCTACGACCGGCTGAGCCGGATCGAGCACCTGCTGGGGGTCGGCCTGGACGATCCGGAGGTGGGCACCACCCTGGGGATGGCGTTGATCGCGTGGCGGCTGCGGACCGGGCTGCCCGTCCGGGAGTGATCTATCGCCGGCGTCAGGTGGCGACCGCCACCATGACCACGGCCAGCACCAACGCCCCGGTCGCGCCGGCGGTGCGCCACCGGTCGACCCGCCGCAGCCGGTGGGCGGCCGCCGGGTCCCAGCCGGTGGACAGCACCCGGTGCTGTGGTACCGCCCCGACGCCGGTCAGCACCGGGACGGCGGCCACCAGGGCGAGCGCGACGGCGATCAGCCACCCGGGCGTGGCCGGCGCGGCGCCCAGCAGCAACCACCCGCCGGCTCCGGCCAGGCCGACGAACAGCACCCCGACCAACGGGGTGATGCGGCGCTGATGGGCGGCCTCGTAGGCGGCGAAATCGGCGGGCGCGACCGCGGCGAACTGGGGGTAGACCACCAGCTGGACGCACCACTGGAACCCCGCGTACAGCGCGGTGGCGACCAGGAACGCCAGCTCGGCGGTCACCCGGGGTCGGCTACTCGGCGACCGCGGCCAGCGCCTCGGGCAGGGTGAACGCCCCGGCGTACAGCGCCTTCCCGACGATCGACCCTTCGACGCCGACGTCGCGGAGGCCGGCCAGCGCCCGCAGATCGTCCAGCGAGGAGACCCCACCGGAGGCCACGACCGGGGCCGCGGTCTTGCTGCACACCTCCCGGAGCAGGTCCAGGTTCGGACCGCGCAGCGTGCCGTCCTTGGTGACGTCGGTGACGACGTACCGCGAGCAGCCCTGGGCGTCGAGACGGGCGAGCACCTCCCACAGGTCCCCACCGTCCTGCGTCCACCCGCGGGCGGCCAGGGTCGTGCCCCGCACGTCCAGCCCGATGGCCACCCGGTCGCCGAAACGGTCGATGACGGTGGCGCACCAGTCCGGGTTCTCCAGGGCCGCGGTGCCGATGTTGACCCGGGTGCAGCCGGTGGCCAGAGCGGCCTCCAGGGACGCGTCGTCCCGGATCCCGCCGGACATCTCGACCTTGATGTCGAGCCGGCCGACCACCTCGGCCAGTAGGGCGGCGTTGGACCCGCGGCCGAAGGCGGCGTCGAGGTCGACGAGGTGGATCCACTCGGCACCGTCGGCCTGGAAGGCGAGGGCGGCATCGAGCGGGGCCCCGTAATGGGTCTCGCTGCCGGCCTCGCCCTGGACCAGGCGGACGGCCTGGCCGTCGGCGACGTCAACGGCGGGGAGGAGTTCGAAGGTCACGGGCCACCACCTTAGGCGTCCGGGCCGACCGCCCGGCACCAGTAGGCGTGCACCGACCGACCGACCCGGGCCAGCACCAGGGTCGCCGCCTGTCGGGTCGCACCGCGCAGGGCCGGCCGCAGTCGCCGGCGCAGGTCGTCCGGGACGACGGCGGTGCCGCGCTGTTTGATCTCCAGCGTTCCCACTCCGTCCCGCCGGGCCCATCCGGCCACCGTCCGCTCGGTGAACGGTGCCTCGTCGAGGACGAGGAACGACCGCACTCCGGGCGGCGGGGTCGGCCCGGTCAGGTAGGCCAGGTGCGGGTCGAGCTGCCGCAACGCGAACCGGGCGGCGTACCCGCGGACCAGGTGGGCGCGGACGACGGCCGGGTCGGGATCGATCAGGTACTCGCCCACCGCGGCCGGCCGGACCGGGATGTCGTCCGGATCGTCGCTGGTCAGGGCCAGGCGGACCGTGCCGTCGGCGTCGAGCACGGTGGCCCGCCGCCCGACCGGCCCGGTCACCGACGCCAGTTCGGCGGGCCACAGTACGGCCTCCCGGACCGATCCGGCCAGCGAGACCAGCTCGACCTCCCCCGGTCGGGCCAGGGCCTCGTAGTCGAGCCCGGGTGGCACGCGCAGCACCGGCGGCCGGGCGGCGTGCGCCGCGTCCAGGTCGCCGACGGACGGGACGACGGCGTCGGCCCCCATCACCCGGCGGCCCCGGGTGTCCCGGCGCGCCGGATCCGCGTACGGCAGGCCGCCTCGGGCCCGGACCGTCAGGGCGTCCGCGACCGTGACCGCGGCGTCCACCCGGGCCTGGTCGAGGTTGTGGCGGGCCATGGCCACCCGGACCGGGTCCAGGTCCGAACCGGCGGTAGTCCCCTCCCCCCGCCCGGCCAGCACGACGAGATCGCCGCCGATCGAACAGGTCAGGTCGTGCACGTCCACGCCGGCCAGTCGACGGGCGCGATGGCGGGCCACCGCAACCGGGCTGGCCTGCTGCAGCGCCTCGTCGGTGAACAGGCCCCCGGCGGCCCACCCGCCGAGTTTGTCCGTCGCCTTCCTCCGCAGGCGCACGGTCTCGACGACCGCGCCGGCCCGATCGGCGGCGTCACCGAGCCGGGCGCGCAGACGACCGAGGTCGGTCAACAGCGAGGCGTCGGTCAGCGGGCGTTCCGCGGCGGCCGCGAGCGCCTCGTCGCCGGCCGGTCCGGCCAGCCAGGCCACGTCGTCGATCGTGAAGCGGTAGGCCACGTCCCCATTGGACCACCCCGCCGCCTAGGGTCGGTGGGCGTGCGGAGAGGTGCGGTCGCGGGCGTCGTCGTCGCCGTCGTCCTGGCCACCGGAGGGGCCATCGGCTGGCACCTGGCGACCCGCGCGCCGGTCGTCGAGCTGCTGCCACCCCGGTCGGCCGCTGTCGCAGTCTCGGCAGTCTCGGCCGCCGCCGCGCACGTCACCGCGGTGCCCGGCGTCGCGGTCGGCGCCGTCGTCGACGGCCAGGTCGCCTGGATCGGGCAGGCCGGGGTCCCCGCCGGCACGGTCTTCCAGGCCGGGTCGATCTCCAAGACGGTGGCCGCGGCGACGGTGCTCACCCTGGCCGGGCAGGGCCGGCTCGATCTCGACGCGCCCGTCACGTCGATGCTGCGATCGTGGTCCCCGGCCGGTTTCCCGCACCCGGAGCGGGTGACCCTGCGGGCGTTGCTCAGCCACACCGCCGGCATCGACACGGCCGGCTACCTCGGTGAACCGGCCGACCGGCCGCTACCGATGACCGCCGACTCGCTGGCCGGGGCGACGACCGGCGCCCCGGTGCGCCAATCGCTACGACCCGGGTCCTACGCCTATTCCGGCGGCGGCTACACGATCGCGCAGCAGGTCGTCGAGGACGTGACCGGGCGGCCGTTCGCCGAGGTGGCCCGATCGGAGTTCCTGCAGCCGACGGGCCTGACGGACAGCGGCTACGGCTGCACTCAGGAGGCGGAGACCCACCCCCGGGACACCGCCGGTCACCTCGCCGACGGCACGCCGGCCCCCCGGTACCGCTACGTCGAAGCGGCCGCGGCCGGTTGGTGCACGACCGCCGCCGACCTGACCCGGCTGGCCGCCTGGCTGGCCTCGAACGACCCCCGGGCCGTCGACATGCGGTCCCCGGCGGCCGGCACCGACGGTCGATACGGACTGGGAGTGGAACGGTGGGGTTCCGACGTGGTCGGCCATCCCGGGGTCAACCGCGGCTTCCACGCCGACCTGTGGGTCCGTCCCGCCGCCGGGGCGGCCCTGGTGGTGCTGACGAACGGCGACGACGGCGGCCGAGCCGCCGACGCCATCCGCGACGCCTGGAACGACGCGGCCTGACCCCCGCGCGTCAGGCCGGCCGGTCCTCGTGCGCCCAGGCGAAATAGCGCCCGTCCCGCTGTTCCAACGCGAGCGGCATGCCGAACGTCTTCGACAGCGACTGCGCGGTGAGCACCTCGGCGATCGGGCCGGCGACGACGACCCGACCCCCGCGCAGCAGCAGCACATGGCTGAAGTCCGGCGGGATCTCCTCCACGTGGTGGGTGACCAGGATGGTGGTCGGCGCGACCGGGTCGACGGCCAGCGCCGACAGGCGGGCCAGCAGGTCCTCGCGAGCACCGAGGTCCAGCCCGGCGGCCGGCTCGTCGAGCAGCAGCAGTTCCGGGTCGGACATCAGCGCCCGGGCCACCAGCACCCGCTTGCGTTCGCCCTCGGACAGCGTGCCGAACTGCCGTTCGGCCAGGTGGTCGACGCCCATCGCGGACAGCAGCTCGCCGGCCCGGGTGAAGTCCTGCGCGTCGTAGGCCTCCCGCCAGCGTCCGACCACACCCCATCCGGCGGAGACGACCACGTCGACCGCCTTCTCGCTGGGGGCGACCCGGGCGGCCAGGGCGGCCGAGGACAGCCCGATCCGCGGGCGGATGTCCCCGACGTCGACGGCGCCCAGCCGTTCGCCCAGGACGTGCACCCGGCCGGTGGTGGGGAACAGGTTGGCCGCGGCGATCTGCAGCAGGGTGGTCTTACCGGCGCCGTTGGGCCCCAGGATGACCCAGCGCTCGTCGGCGTCGACGCTCCAGGAGACCCGGTCGAGCAGCAGGGTCGAGCCCCGGCGGACCGTCACCTCCAGCAGATGCACGACCGAGTCGGGTCCGGGCTGGATCGATGACGGCACTACAGGGGCGGAGGTCACGCCGAACATTGTTGCTCACGTCATCACCCCTCCGTCCGGCAACCACGCCCCAGGGCTTCGCGGCATGCCGGTGGTCGGGGAGACTGCTCCCGTGACGCCAACCGCCGACGAGTCCGCCGTCCCCGGGTCCGTCCCGACCGTGCCCGCGACCGACCCGACCACCGCCGCCCCGGCCCCGGCCCCGGCCCCGGGGGTCGACGCCGGACCCGGCGCACCGCGGGCGGACAGTCCCGGACGTGTCGACCCCCAGGCCCACCCACGCGTCGGGTCGAGCCCGTTCCCGGGCATGCCGTTCCCGTTGGGCGCTACCGCGTACCGGGACGGCGTGAACTTCTCCGTCGTCGCCGACGGCCGTCCCGGCGTCACCGACGTCCTGCTGTGCCTGATCGACGAGCAGGGCCGGGAACACCAGGTGACCATGGCCGAGCGGACCCACGGCTCCTGGCACACCTTCGTGCCCGGGGTCGTCCCGGGCCAGCGGTACGGCTACCGGGTGCCGGCGAACGACCCGGCCAAACTGCTCCTCGACCCCTACGCCCGGCAGGTCACCACCACCGAGTACGACCTGCCGGCCGCCGCGGCCCCCGGAGCCCCGACCGCCGGGCGGGCGCCGGTCGGCATCGTGGTCGACCCCCCGGTGTCCCGCTCGGCCCGGCCGTGGGTGCCCTGGGAGCAGACCGTGGTCTACGAGGCGCATGTCGCCGGCCTGACCCGGCTGCACCCGGCCGTCCCGCAAGAACTGCGTGGCACCTACCTGGGAGTCGCGCACCCGGCGGTCATCGAGCACCTGCAGCGCCTGCACGTCACCACCCTGGAGCTGCTCCCGGTGCACGCCACGGCGGCCGAACCGGGCCTGCTGGCCACCGGGCGACGCAACTACTGGGGCTACTCGACGCTCAGCTTCTTCGCGCCGCACCCGGGCTATGCCACCGCACCGGGGCGGGAGACGACGGAGTTCGTCGCGATGGTCGATGCGCTGCACCGGGCGGGTATCGAGGTCGTCCTGGACGTCGTCTACAACCACACCTGCGAGGGCGGGCCCGACCTCCCCATCGCGCTGAGCTGGCGCGGGCTCTCCCCCTCGTCGTACTACCTGCGGCCCGGCCGCGACATCACCGGGACCGGCAACAGCCTGGACGCCGGCCAGCTGCCGATGGTGCGGATGGTCGTCGACTCGCTGCGTTACTGGGCCGGGTCCCTGGGCGTCGACGGTTTCCGGTTCGACCTGGCCTCGGTCCTGGGACGCCCGCACGGCGGCCACTTCGACCCGGGCGCGGCCCTGCTCACCGCGATCGCCACCGATCCCCTGCTGTCGACGCGCAAGCTCATCGCCGAGCCGTGGGACGCCACCGGGGAGGGCTATGCGGTCGGACGGTTCGGCGTGCAGTGGTCGGAGTGGAACGACCGGTTCCGGGACTGCGTGCGCGACTTCTGGCGTGGTGTCGGCGGGGTCCGCGACCTCGGCTACCGACTCAGCGGGTCGTCCGACCTGTTCGCCCCGGACCGGCGGCCGTGGACGTCGATCAACTTCGTCACCGCCCATGACGGGTTCACGCTGCGCGACCTGGTCTCCTACGACCGCAAGCACAACGCGGCCAACGGTGAGGACAACCGCGACGGCACCGACAACAACCGCTCCCACAACTATGGCGTCGAGGGGGCGACCGACGACCCGGAGGTCCGGGCCCTGCGCACCCGCCAGGCCCGCAATCTCGCGGCCACCCTCATCCTGGCCACCGGGACGCCGATGATCACCATGGGCGACGAGCTGTGGCGCACCCAGCTGGGCAACAACAACGCCTACTGCCAGGACAACGAGCTCAGCTGGGTGCGGTGGCCGACCCCGGCGGGCCGACCGGACCACGAGCCGGACGATGCCGAGGCCCTGGATCTGCTGGCCTTCTTCCAGCGGGCCCTGGACATCCGGCACCGCTCCCCCGGCTTGCGACAGGCCGAGTTCTTCGAGGGTCGCTCGGTCAGCGGCGACGGCCACCCCGACCTGGTCTGGTTCGCGCCGGACGGCCGCACCATGAGCGACGGGGACTGGTTCGACGGTGGCCGGCACACGATCCTGCTGTGGATCAACGGCACCGACGTCCGCGGGCATACGCCGGCCGGCCAACCACTCAGCGACGACTCGTGGCTGCTCGTCCTGCATGCCGCAGCCGAACCGACCACCGTCACACTGCCGGACTCCCCGTGGGCGTCCGGATACGAGCTCGTGCTGGACACCGACACGCCGACCGGCGCCCCGGGCGGACCGGCCCCGGAGCCGGGGCGACCGGTCGTCATCCCGGGTCGGACCACATGGCTGCTGCGGGCCCGTCCGGGCCACGACGACGACCCGGGGACCTGGTGAGCCGGCCGCGCCACTACGGTGAGGCCATGTCCCGGCGGTTGGAGGAGATCCACCGGCGCCTGTGCGCCGATCAGGTGCCGTGCGTGCTCGTCGCCCGGCGCGACGGCGGTCACATGGTGCGGGCCGGGATGGACGAAGCCCACCCGGTGGCCCGGTGGGCCGTCGTGATCTCCGAGACCCCGGGCCGTTTGTGGCTGCACCAGGGGGACGAGCGGATCGCGGTCCCCTTCGGCACCGACGAGACCGCGGTGACCACGGCGGTCAAGTTGCGCGTCGTCCACGGCTGGGCCCAGCAGGGCGATGCGGCCGCGGCCGATGCCCTGCACCGCGCCCGGGTGCTGGTCGAACGACGACAGGACGCCCCGGCCGGAACCGGCGCGATGGTGTTCGATCCGTTCGCGCTGGCCGCCGACACCGTGTTCCGCATCTTCGAGTCCGCATTCCGGATGACCTGGGGCATGACCTTGCTGCTGGGCAGCCCGTGGGGTGTCCGGGTCGGCTTCACGGTCCGCCGCTGAGCTGTCCGTCCGCTCAGCGAGGAGCGTCCGCGCCTGCCCGGGTGACCCCGACGGCGACATAGACGCTGGCGGGTTCCCTCTCGCCGTCCCACCAGGCCACCAGGTGGTCGCCGTCCGGGCAGCGTCGCAACGGTCGCAGCAGGGCGGTCCCCGGCTCGGCCGGCAACTCGCGGAACAGAGCGGCCTGCACGGCCCACCAGTGCGGGAGGTCGACCTCCGCCGGGCGGGCCGTGATCGGCACCGGCTGCCAGCTGCAGACGCTGTCCGGTGCGCTCAATCCGGGCGCCCTGGGGTCGGGATCCGTTTCGTCCTCTCCGGTGTGCAGGACGCGGTACACCGTGCGGCGACCGCCCGGACCGTCCCAGAGCACCCACAGGTGCCGGCCCGAGCGGCAATGGTTCGCGGCGGCGGCGCGCCACTGCTGGGCGCCCGGGGAGACACGATGCCACTTCCGCCGGGTGGGTTCGTCGAACAGGTACCAGGCGGCCGGGTCGGGGCGCAGGCCGCCGAATCGGACCGACGAGCCGCACAGGCAGACGATCCCCGTCGCCGCTGCTGCCGGGCGACCCGCCGTCGACCCTCGTTGCCGAGACAACCATTTGCGCATATCGGCACGGTAGACGCGATTTAGCACCGTTCACGCACCGTAGTTCGATCTTGTGGACAACCTCGATCGGCGTAGTGACTACCCCCGAACGCCGACGGCCCGGTCCTTCGCAGAGAAGGACCGGGCCGCGGTGATGATGGTGCGTCGAACGGGTCAGGCGATGGTGACGAGCCCCAGCTCGGCCGGCGAGGCCAGCAGACCGTTCTTCGGCAGCACGCGGACGGTGTAGCCGACCGGCCCCGAGCGCTGCAGCGGGAGCTCGGCCTCGTAGCGGAAGCCGTCGCCGCGCTGGTCCTGCCCGTCGACGAACGTCATCGTCGAGTAGGTGATGTCGTGCAACTGCTCGCTCTCGTCGACCCGTCCGGTCACCGTCTGCACCTCGACGTCCTCCGGGCTGAGCCCACCGAGGTCGAGGTAGGCGCGGACCGTCATGACGTTGCCCAGCGAGGGCTCGGCGCCGATTCCGGAGGTGTCGACGTTGACCACACGCACGTTCGGCCAGGAGGCCCGGACGTCGTCCTTCCAGGCGGCCAGCTGCTTGGCGACCGTCAGGTCGCTGGTGACCTTCAGCGAGTAGGCCGACGCGGGGCCGTAGTACCCGGTGACGTAGTCACGGACCATACGGGTGGCCTGGACGCGCGGCCCGAGGTAGGACAGCGTGTGCCGGACGGTGTCGACCCACCCCTCGGGCAGCCCGGCGGCGTTGCGCTCGTAGAACAGCGGGGCGACCCGCTTCTCGATGAGCGAGTACAGGGCCGCGGCCTCGAGGTCGTCCCGGCGGGAGTCGCCGTCGACGCCGTCCGCGGTCGGGATGGCCCACCCGTCGTGGCCGTCGTACAGCTCGTCCCACCAGCCGTCGGAGATCGACAGGTTCAGACCGCCGTTCAGAGCGGCCTTCATGCCCGACGTCCCGGACGCCTCCTGCGGACGGACGGGGTTGTTCAGCCAGACGTCGGAACCGGCGCAGAGCACCCGGGCCATCGACATGTCGTAGTCGGGCAGGAACACGATGCGGTGCCGCAGGGCGGGGTCGTCGGTGAACCGGACCATCTCCTGCATGAACCGCTTGCCGTACTCGTCGGCCGGGTGGGCCTTGCCGGCGATGATGATCTGCACCGGGCGGTCCGGGTCGAGCAGGATGCGACGCAGGCGCTCCGGATCACGCAGCATGAGGGTGAGCCGCTTGTAGGTGGAGACCCGGCGGGCGAACCCGATGGTCAGCACCTCGGGGTCGAGGATGGACTCGGTCCAGCCCAGCTCGGCGATCGACGCCCCGCGCTGCATGGCCGAGACGCGGGCGGTCGACCTGGCCATCTCGACCAGGCGGCCGCGCAGGGTGTTGCGCAGGTTCCACAGCCGCTCGGACGACACCCGGTCGGCGGCCGGCCACTCGTCGGCCGAGGCCAGGTCCTGCCAGTCAGCCATGTCGCCGGCGACGTCGTACATCTCGCGGGCCGCCCACGTCGGCAGGTGCACGCCGTTGGTGACCGAGCCGATCGGCACCTCGTCCGGCTCGAACCCCGGGTAGAGGCCGTTGAACATGAGCCGGGAGACCACGCCGTGCAGCTTGGCCACGCCGTTGGCCCGCTGGGCCAGCCGCAGACCCATGTGGGCCATGTTGAACCGACTCGGGTCGTGCTCGGCGCCGAGGGCCAGCACGTCGCCGACCGGCAGCCCGGGCAGCAGCCGCGCGCAGCCGTCGTGGTCGGCGTCCAGGTAGTAGTTGACCAGGTCCATCGGGAACCGGTCGATGCCCGCGGGCACCGGGGTGTGGGTGGTGAACACCGTGCCGGCGCGGACGGCGGACAGCGCCTCGTTGAAGCTCAACCCCGAGGACGTCATCAGCTCGCGGATGCGCTCCAGGCCGAGGAACCCGGCGTGGCCCTCGTTCATGTGGAAGACCTCGGGGGCCGACAGGCCGTTGGCCGCCGCGTAGGCGGTGACGGCCCGGACACCGCCGACACCGAGCAGGATCTCCTGCCGGATGCGGTGGTCCTGGTCGCCGCCGTACAGCCGGTCCGTGGTCTGCCGCAGGAAGTCGTCGTTGGCCTCGATGTCGGCGTCGAGCAGCAGCAGCGGGACGCGACCGACGCGGGCCACCCAGGCGCGGGCCGTGAGCGACCGGCCGCCGGGGATCGGCACCGTGACGCTGATCTGCTCGCCGTCGGCGCCCAGGGCGCGTTCGATCGGCAGACCCTGCGGGTCATGGGCCGGGTAGTGCTCCTGCTGCCACCCGTCGGACGACAGCGACTGCCAGAAGTAGCCGAAGCGGTAGAGCAGACCGACACCGACGATCGGCACGCCCAGGTCGGAGGCCGACTTGAGGTGGTCACCGGCCAGGATGCCCAGGCCGCCGGAGTAGTTCGGGAGCACCTCGGTGACGCCGAACTCCATGGAGAAGTAGGCGATCGTCCGCGGCAGCACGGAGGTGCCGTCGGGCCGGCGCTCGGTGTCGAGTTCCTGCTGGTGCTGGTACCAGCGCGGATCGGTGAGGTAGTGGTCGAGGTCGGCGGCCAGCGCGTGCATGCGGCCGACGAATTCCTCGTCGGCGGCCAGCTCCTCGAGCCGATCGACCGAGACGGCGCCGAGCAGTTTGAGGGGGTCACCCTCGAACTTGGCCCACAGCGATCGGTCGATGTCGGCGAAGAGGTCCTGACTGGCCGGATGCCAGGACCACCGCAGGTTGCGGATCAACGCACCGAGCGGCTCCAGACGACTGGGCAGCTGCGGTCGGACCGTGAAACGTCGGAGTGCCTTCACGAGGGTCGAATCTACTGGGTTCCCGGGTGGCCGCCGCACCATTCATGCCAATTGTGGACGGGGAACGCAACGGACGGATCAGCCCGGCTATATCGCTTCAGCAAAGCAATTTAGCGGGCCGGTCGTGGACGGCGGGGCTCCGTCGGAGCCGCACCGGGGCGGCCCCAGCGGCGCCCCACGTCGCCCGGTAGGTTGACGCCCGTGGCTGGACGCATCGGACTGAACGAGCTTTCCCCCCAGATCGCCGGCGGGTACCCGGCCAAGGCCGTGGTGGGCCAGGCGATCACCATCGGCGCCACCGTGTTCCGCGAGGGACACGACGCGGTGGCGGCCAACGTGGTGTGGCGCCCACCGGCGGACGGCACCCCGGGCGACGGAGCGCCAGCCGGCACCGGCGAACAGGCCCCGCTCGTCATGTTGCAGCGGGAGGCCTCCTGGAGCACCCGTTACACCGCGACGGTCGTCCCGGACCGGATGGGCATGTGGACGTACCAGGTGGAGGCCTGGAGCGACCCGCTGGGCACCTGGCACCACGCCGTCGAGGTGAAGGCGGCCGCCGGCCAGTCGGCCGAGGAGATGGCCAACGACCTGGAGACCGGTGCGCTGCTCCTGGAGCAGATCGTCGCCCGCCCGCACCAGCGGTACGCCGGCGCGATCACCGCGGCCATCGACGCGCTGCGCGACACCTCGCGGTCGGTCGCCGAGCGCATCGGCCCGGCGCTGTCCCCCGAGCTGTGGCCGGTACTCACCGCCGACCCGATCCGCGAGCTGATCACCACCTCACCGGTGATGGAGATCTGGGTCGACCGCAAGCTGGCCGAGTTCGGCTCCTGGTACGAGTTCTTCCCGCGGTCCAGCGGCGCCGAGGTCGACGAGTCCGGCCGTCCCGTCAGGCACGGCACGTTCGCCGACTCGGTCCTGCAGCTGGACCGGGCGCAGTCGATGGGCTTCGACATCGTCTACCTGCCGCCCATCCACCCGATCGGCGAGGTCAACCGCAAGGGCCCGAACACGCCGGCCGAGCCGGGCGGGACCATCCACCCGCAGCCGTGGGACGTCGGCTCGCCGTGGGCCATCGGGTCGGCCGCCGGCGGACACGATGCCGTGCACCCGGACCTCGGGACCATCGACGACTTCGACACCTTCGTGGCCGCCGCCCGCGACCGGGGCCTGGAGGTCGCGCTCGACCTGGCCCTGCAGTGCGCCCCCGACCACCCCTGGGTGCAGAGCAACCCCGAGTGGTTCACCACCCGGCCGGACGGCTCGATCGCCTACGCCGAGAACCCCCCGAAGAAGTACCAGGACATCTACCCGCTCAACTTCGACAACGACCCGGACGGGCTGTACGCCGAGGTGCTGCGGGTCGTGAACTTCTGGATCGACCACGGCATCACCGTGTTCCGGGTCGACAACCCGCACACCAAGCCCATCAACTTCTGGGAGTGGCTGATCGGGCAGGTGCACCGGACCCACCCGGAGGTGATCTTCCTGGCCGAGGCGTTCACCAAGCCGGCGATGATGCACGAGCTGGCCCGCCTGGGCTACACGCAGTCGTACACGTACTTCACCTGGCGGACCGAGAAGCAGGAGCTCACCGACTACGCCGTCGAACTGGTCGAGGCCTCGGACTACATGCGGCCGAACTTCTTCGTCAACACCCCCGACATCCTGCACGCGTCCCTGCAGTTCGGCGGGCCGGCCATGTTCGCGATCCGCGCCGTGCTGGCGGCCACGCTCTCGCCGACGTGGGGCGTCTACTCGGGCTACGAGCTGTTCGAGCACGAGGCCGTCAAGCCGGGCAGCGAGGAGTACGCCAACTCCGAGAAGTACGCGCTGCGGCCGCGGGACTACGGGCGGGCGCTGGCCACCGGCGGTTCGCTGGAGCCGCTGATCACCCGGCTCAACGAGCTGCGCCGCGCCCACCCGGCCCTGCAACAGATGAAGGGGCTGTGGTTCCACGGCATCTCGAACGACAAGCTGCTCTGCTACTCCCGGCGGGACGAGGTCAGCGGCGACACCGTCATCGTCGTCGTGTGCCTGGACTCCCGCGAACAGCAGTGGGGCCAGACGGATCTCGACATGCCGCGGCTCGGACTGGACTGGGACGACGTCGTCGAGGTCGTCGACGAGCTGTCCGGTGAGACCTACCACTGGGGCACCCGGAACACCGTCGGCCTCAACCCGAACTGGCGCACCGCGCACGTGCTGCGCGTGGTCCGTCGGTGACCCCACCGGCACTGGATTCCCCGGCCGGGGACCTGCCGCGGGCCCGACCACTGGACGGGGACGCCGAGTGGTACAAGCGCGCCGTCTTCTACGAGGTGCTCGTCCGGGCGTTCAGCGACTCCAACGGTGACGGCACCGGCGATCTGCGCGGGCTGATCGACAAGCTGGACTACCTGCACTGGCTCGGGATCGACTGTCTGTGGTTGCCGCCGTTCTACGACTCCCCGTTGCGGGACGGCGGCTACGACATCAGCGACTACCGCAAGGTGCTGCCGGAGTTCGGCACGGTCGAGGACTTCGTGGCCCTACTGGACGCCGCCCATGCCCGGGGCATCCGGGTCATCACCGACCTCGTCCTGAATCACACCTCGGACGCGCACTGGTGGTTCGCCGAATCCCGCCGGGATCCCGACGGGCCCTACGGCGACTACTACGTGTGGTCCGACGACGACACCCGCTACCCCGACGCGCGGATCATCTTCGTCGACACCGAGCCGAGCAACTGGACGTTCGATCCGGTCCGCAAGCAGTACTACTGGCACCGTTTCTTCGCCCACCAGCCCGACCTCAACTTCGACAATCCGCGGGTCCGGGCCGAGATGCTCGACGTCCTGCGCTTCTGGCTGGACCTCGGCATCGACGGGTTCCGGCTCGACGCCGTCCCCTACCTGTACGAGCGGGACGGCACCAACGGCGAGAACCTGCCCGAGACCCACGCGTTCCTGCGCGAGTGCCGCCGGGTGATCGACGTCGAGTACCCCGACGCCGTGCTGCTGGCCGAGGCCAACCAGTGGCCGGCCGACGTGGTCGAGTACTTCGGCGACCCGGAGGTCGGCGGCGACGAGTGCCACATGTGTTTCCACTTCCCGCTGATGCCACGGATCTTCATGGCGGCCCGGCGCGAGTCCCGCTTCCCCATCTCCGAGATCCTGGCCCAGACCCCGCCGATCCCGGCCAGCGCGCAATGGGGCATCTTCCTGCGCAACCACGACGAGCTCACCCTCGAGATGGTCAGCGACGAGGACCGCGACTACATGTGGGCCGAGTACGCCAAGGATCCGCGGATGAAGGCCAACATCGGCATCCGCCGGCGGCTGGCCACCCTGCTCGATGGTGACCGCAACCAGCAGGAGCTGTTCACCGCCATGCTGCTGTCGCTGCCCGGCTCGCCGGTCCTGTACTACGGGGACGAGATCGGGATGGGCGACAACATCTGGCTGGGCGACCGGGACGGCGTCCGGACCCCCATGCAGTGGTCGCCCGATCGCAATGCCGGGTTCTCCCGGTGCGACCCGGCGCGGCTGTACCTCCCGGCGATCATGGACCCGGTTTATGGGTACCAGACGGTCAACGTCGAGGCCCAGATGAACAGCACGGCCTCGCTGTTGCACTGGACCCGGCGGATGATCGAGATCCGCAAGCGGTCCACCGCTTTCGCGGTGGGCCGGTTCACCGATCTCGGCGGCTCGAACCCGTCGGTCCTGTCGTACACGCTGTCGGGCGAGCACTCGACGGTGCTGTGCGTGAACAACCTGTCGCGTTTCCCGCAACCGGTCGAACTGGACCTGCGCAGCTACGAAGGAGCGACTCCCATCGAACTGACCGGCGGCACGCCGTTCCCCCGGATCGGCGTGCTGCCCTATCTGCTGACCCTGCCCGGACACGGCTTCTACTGGTTCGACATCAGTGGAGGGGAGATATGAGCGAACACCACAGCCCCCACCAGTTCCCGACCGACACGGCCGTCGCCGGTCTGCTGACCGACTTCGTCCCGCGCCAGCGCTGGTTCGCGGCCAAGAACCTCGACCGCGGGCCGTTCACGATCCTGTCCCGCACGCCGATGCCCGACCAGGTGCACGGCGGTCCGATCGAGCAGCTGCTGTTCTCCGTCCAGACCCCGGTCGGCGTGCAGCGGTACCAGATGTGGATCGGCTGGGCCCCGGGTCTGCCGGACAGCGTCGGGCCCCAGGCGCACATCGGAGACGTCGCCGGACTCACCGGCTACGACGCGCTGCAGGACCCCCACGTCGCCGGGGTGCTGCTGTCGGCCATCGTCGCGGGCGCCGACGTCGGAGACCTCTCCTTCCGGTCCGAGCCCGGCGCCGACATCGACCCGACCCTGCCCGGGCTGGTCATCGGGGCCGAACAGTCCAACACGTCCATCGTCTACGGGCACCGGGCCATCCTGAAGATGTTCCGGCGCCTGGAACCGGGCCCGAACCCGGACGCCGAGATCCACCGCGCCCTGTCCGCGGCCGGTTCGGCGCACGTCGCGGCCCCGCTCGGCGAGATCACCGGTCCGCTGGCCGGCCAGACCACCACGCTCGGGCTGCTGACGGAGTTCTTCGCCAACAGTGCGGAAGGCTGGGCGATGGCCACCGCCAGCGTCCGGGACCTGCTGTCCGAGGGCGACCTGACCGCCGACGAGGTGGGCGGCGACTTCGCCGCCGAGGCCGACCGGCTCGGTCAGGCGGTGGCCGAGGTGCACGCCGACCTCGCCGCCGCGTTCGGCTCCGAGGTGGCCGATCCGGGCGAGGCGCAGCGGATCATCGGGCAGATGATCGCGTCCGCCGAGGCGGCGATCGCCCTCGTCCCCGAGCTGGCCGAGCATCGCGACGCCATCCTCGCGACCTTCCGGGCCGCGGCCGACCATCCCGACGGTCTGACCCGGCAACGCATCCACGGCGACCTGCACCTCGGACAGGTGCTCCGCACCCTGCAGGGCTGGAGCATCATCGACTTCGAGGGCGAGCCGTCCAAGCCGCTGGCCTACCGCCGGGCGGCGCACAGCCCGCTGCGCGACGTCGCCGGGATGCTGCGGTCGTTCGACTACGCCGCCCGCGGCCAGACCGTCGGCGGGGATCCGGACGACCCGGTCCAGGCCCAACACCGGTACCGGGCCGCGGAATGGGCGACCCGCAACCGCACGGCGTTCGCCGACGGTTACGCCCGGGCCGCCGGGCAGGACCCGCGCACAGCGGGCAGTCTGTTGACGGCGTTCGAGCTCGACAAGGCGATCTACGAAGTGCTCTACGAGAACGGGCACCGCCCGCACTGGGTCCCCATCCCAATGCAGGCGGTCGTCGCTCTGACCCACGCTGCCACCCCCGACGGAGGACACTCGTGACCAGCAACAACCCTTCGGACCCGACCGCCGAGACCTCCGCCGTGGGCCCGGATCCGGCGCCGGCGAAGAAGGCCCCGGCCCGCCGACGAGCCCCCGCGAAGAAGCCGGCCGCGGACGCTGCGGCCCCGGCGACGGACGCCCCGACGGACGCGGCCCCGGCCAGGAAGGCGCCGGTCCGCCGACGCACCGCGGTCAGCGCCAAGACCGCTGCCGTCGCGTCCGACACGAGTGCCGCCGCGGCCTCCGCCGATCCGGCCGCCCCTGACGCCGCCGAGGTCGTCGCCGCCCCGGCGGCGCCCGCTCCGCGCAAGCGTGCGTCCCGGGCCAAGGCGCCCGCCACGGCGGCCCCGGCCGACGCGGCCGTGCCCACCGGGGCGGACCCGGCCGACACCTCCCGGCGGGTCGCTCCCCCGGTCGGTGCCGACACCCCGCTGGCCACCGGTGAGGGCAAGGGCACCGCGGCGGACGAGATCAAGCCCGGTGGGGTCACCACCGACGGCCCGGTCGATGCGCCGACCGCTGCCGACGACGGTCCTGCCGGGCCGACGGCGGAGGACTACGAGAAGGTCATCGGCGGCGACACCCACGACCCGCACGGCATCCTCGGGGCGCACCCGCAGACCGACGGTTCGACCCTGGTCCGCACCCTGCGGCACCACGCCAAGAGCGTGACGCTGCTGCAGGAGGGCGGCGCCGAGGTGCCGTTCGAGCACACCCACGGCGGCATCTTCACCGCGCGGGTCGACGGGCCGGTCGGCGACTACCGGATCCGGGCCGACTACGGCCCGGGCGCCGTGTACGAGGTCGACGACCCGTACCGCTGGTTGCCGACCCTGGGCGAGATCGACCTGCACCTGATCGGCGAGGGTCGGCACGAGAACCTCTGGGACGTCCTGGGCGCCCACGTCCGCACGTACGACACCCCCGGCGGTCAGGTCACCGGCACCTCGTTCGCGGTGTGGGCGCCCAACGCCCGGGGCGTCCGGGTCACCGGCGACTTCGACCACTGGTCGGGCGCCGGGACACCGATGCGCTCGCTGGGCTCGTCCGGGGTCTGGGAGCTGTTCGTCCCGGGGGTCGGTGAGGGCACCCGCTACAAGTTCGCGATCCTCGGCAACGACGGCCACTGGCGGGAGAAGGCCGACCCGATGGCCTTCGCCGCCGAGGTGCCGCCGGCCACCGCCTCGGTCGTCACCAGCAGCCGCTACGAGTGGTCCGACGGCGACTGGATGGACGCCCGGGCCGGTGCGGACGTCCTCAACCAGCCGTTGTCCATCTACGAGCTGCACGCCGGTTCGTGGAAGCTGGGGCTGAACTACCGCGAACTGGCCGACGCGCTCCTGGAGGAGCTGGCCGAGACCGCGTTCACGCACGTGGAGTTCCTGCCGCTGGCCGGGCACCCGTTCGCCCCGTCGTGGGGCTACCAGGTCACGTCCTACTACGCCCCGGACGCCCGGTTCGGCTCCCCCGACGATCTGCGCTACCTCATCGACCGGCTGCACCAGGCCGGGTACGGCGTCATCCTCGACTGGGTGCCGGCGCACTTCCCCAAGGACGAGTGGGCGCTCGGCCGGTTCGACGGCACGTCGCTGTACGAGCACGCCGATCCGCGCCGTGGCGAGCAGCCGGACTGGGGGACGTTCGTCTTCGACTTCGGTCGTCGCGAGGTCCGCAACTTCCTGGTCGCGAACGCGCTGTACTGGCTGGAGGAGTTCCACCTCGACGGGCTCCGCGTCGACGCCGTCGCCTCGATGCTCTACCTGGACTACTCCCGTGAGGACGGGCAGTGGCTGCCGAACATCTACGGCGGCAACGAGAACCTCGACGCGGTCTCGTTTCTGCAGGAGACCAACGCGACCGTCGGTAAGCGCGTCCCCGGCGCCCTGATGATCGCCGAGGAATCCACCGCCTGGCCGGGCGTCACCCGGCCGACCCACCTGGGCGGACTCGGCTTCCACCTCAAGTGGAACATGGGCTGGATGCACGACAGCCTGGGCTACATCTCCCGGGACGCGATCTACCGGTCCTGGCACCACAACGAGATGACCTTCTCGTTGATGTACGCGTTCACCGAGCAGTTCGTGCTGCCCATCTCGCACGACGAGGTCGTGCACGGCAAGCAGTCGCTGTGGTCCAAGATCCCGGGTGACGAGTGGCAGAAGGCCGCCACCCTGCGGACGTTCCTGTCCCACCAGTGGGCGCACCCGGGCAAGCAGCTGCTGTTCATGGGCCAGGAGCTGGGCAACCCCTGGGAGTGGAACGACGCCATCGGCCTGCCCTGGCAGCTCAAGGACTACCCGCTGCACGCGGGGGTCCGGCGGCTCGTCGGTGACCTCAACCGCGTCTACCGGGCGAGCCCGGCGCTGTACACGCAGGACTTCTCGCCGAACGGGTTCACCTGGCTGGACGCCAACGACCGGGAGAACAACGTGCTGGCCTACCTGCGGTGGGGCAGCGACGGCTCGGTGATGGCCTGCATCCTCAACTTCTCGCCCGCCCCGCGCAGCGGCTACCGCATCGGTCTGCCGTTCGCCGGGGTCTGGCGCGAGGCGATCAACACCGACTCCGAGCTGTACGGCGGGTCGGGCGCCGGGAACATGGGCGCCGTGGTGGCCGGGGACATCGAGTCGCACGGCCAGCCGGCCTCGGCGACCATCACCATCCCGCCGCTCGGCGCCCTGTGGCTCGCTCCGGAGTCGTCGGAGTAGGCCGCGGGACCCGTCGAACGGCGAGCATGCGGGACGACGGACGGCGATCCGGGCCGGGTCGGTGGCGGTGGCCATCGACCCGGCCCGTCGCCGTGCTGCTCGCCGGTCTGCTGGCGCTGACCGGGTGCGGACCGGCTGCCCCGGACCCGAGCGGCTTCGCCGACGCGGCGAACGCGGCGGTGACGACGGTGCTGGCCGACCTGGAGGACTACTGGACGGCCACCCAGCCGACCATCGGCGGGCCGGCGTTCGTCCCGCCGGCCGGCGGGTACCACCCCGTCGACGCGGCCGCCGGCGGCGCCGGCGCCCTGTGCGTGACCCGCCCGGCGCAGATCAGCGGCAACGCCTTCTACTGCCCCGACCAGGACGGCCTGGTGTGGGACAGCTCGGCCCTGGTCCCGGTGCTGTGGGGCCGCGGTGGTGCCGGGTCGGTCGCCGCGGCCTTCGCCCACGAGTACGGCCACGCCGTCCAGGCCCGGGTGGGCCCGACCCCGGCCCAGCGGTCGGCCGACCCGGTGCGCTACCCGACGCTGCTGATCGAGGCCCAGGCCGACTGCTACGCCGGCGCGTTCCTGGCCTGGCTGCGGGACGGCGGGTCGACCCGGGAACGGCTGGACACCGCCGATCTCCTGCCGTCCCTGCAGGTGCTGTTGGACTTCCGGGACCCGGCCGGAATGGTGGCCGTCGACCCGGCCGCCCATGGCCGCGGGGTGGACCGGCTGGAGTTCGTCCTGCGGGGGTGGGGCTCGGGGGCGGCCGCGTGCCGTGCGCTGACCACCACGGACCTGCCATCGGATCGGCGGACCGAGGACGGCGGCCGGCCCCGCTACGCCGACCCAGCCGGGGCGGTCGCCGACGCCGCGCCCAGCCTGCGCCGATTGGTCACCGGGTGGCCCGGCGGTTCCGCAGCGGTGGGCGATCCACCGTCACCCGACGCGGCCGATCTGGACGCGGCCCGACCTTTCGGCCAGTTCGCCGCGGCCGCCGCCGCGGCCCTCGCCACCGGCCACGCCGTCACCGGATCCGACATCGGGGCGGCCTGTTTCGCCGGAGCCTGGACGGCGGCGGTCACCAGCGCCCCGACGACCGGGGGCCTGGGGGCCTGGGCCGGTGATCCCGACGAGGCCCTGGACCTGGTCCGTTCCCGCCCGGGCGCGACCACGGGGCAGCTCGTGGCGTTCGCGGCCGGATGGCAGCACGGGCCGGACGGCTGCCGCTGACCCCGGCCTGTCGTTCTAGTACAGCGCGGCGGCCAGCGCCCGCCGGTACTTGACGACCAGCTCGTCGTCCGGGGCGAACAATCCGAACAGCTGCAGCAGATGTTCGCGGGCAGCGGTGCGGTCCTCGCCCGCAGTGCGCCGCACGGTGGCGACCAGCCGCGCGAAGGCGGCGTCGGGCTGGCCCTCGGCGACCTGGACGTCGGCGGCGGTGCACTGGGCCGGCACGTCGTCGGGAGCGGCGTCGGCCCGGTCGAGGGCGTCGGCCGGCGCCTCGGTGACCCGGGCGAGCAGACCGGTCTGGGCCAGGGCCGCCTGCGCGTCGGCATTGGCCGGCTCGACGTCCAGGATGGATTGGTAGGCCTGCGCGGCGGCGGCGAAGTCGCCGGCGGCCAGGGCCTCCTCGGCCGCGACGAACCGTGGGTCCTCCGGCTCGGGCTCGACCTCGTCGCCGCCGGCCGCGGCCAGCGCCTCCTCGGCCGGCCGGATACCCGGCAGCTGGTCGCGCAGGGCCCCCAGGAGCTGGGCGATCCAGTCCCGCAACCGGGGCTCGGGTTCCGGTCCGACCGCGGCCACCGGCTGCCCGGCGGCCAGGGCGATGACGATCGGGATGGCCTGGGCGCCGACGGCCTGCGCGAGGGCCTGCGCGACTCGCGGGCTCGCATCGGCGTCGACGCGGGCCAGGATCCAGGTACCGCCGGCGTTCTCGGCGAGGGTGGTCAGGGTGGCGGTGAGCTGCTGGCTCTCGGCCGACCAGGAGGCGCCCAGATCGACCAGCACGGGGACGGACGTCGAGGCCTGGACGACATCGGCGAACGTCGCCTCGGTCACGTCGACGACGTAGGCGGACTCGGCGCCGGCCGTCGGGGCGGCGGACCCGGCCGCGGGCGGCCCGGCGGCGGGGCGGGCCTTCAACGCGGACAGGTCGACGGCCCCGGAGAAGGCGGCCGACATGGCCTGGGCCTGGGAGCGGGACTGCGGTCGTGACATGACTGCGATCTTCCCACGCGGGCGAAGTGACCGGCCGGCGGCCACGACCACGTGGTGGGTCAGGCGGCCCGCAGCTGGGGTCCGCCGGTGCGGGCGGCCGAACGCAGCTCGTCGGCGGTGCGCGCCACGACATCGGCGACGTCCATCTTCAGGGCCCGGCTCAACGCGGCCAGCACCTCCGACGACGGCTGCTTGCGCCCGCGTTCGATCTCGGAGAGGAAGGCCAGCGACACCTGGGCGGCGTCGGCGACGTCCTGCAGGGTGCGGGCCTGACTGCGACGCTCGGCCCGCAGCACCCGGCCGACGGCCTGACGGAACGTGAGCCGGGCCGGGACAGTGGGGGCGGCGGAGACCGGCGCGAGCACCACGGCGGCACGGGCAGCACGACCAAGAGCTGGCACCGGTGCCGTCACCGGCGTGCTCCGCTGCGCCTCGGTCTGGCCCATCCAGCCCCCTGCTCGTCCGACCGGCCCGAGAGACCGGTGTCTGGCGTTGACGCTACTTCTCCCCCGCCGACGGTCGGCAGCCGGGTTCGCTGACGGCAGAGGTGTCGACGCTCACGGGCCCGACCATCGGGTGACGTCCAGGCGGCCGGCCGACCACCGTCGGAACCGGACGGTCAGGCCCCGGCTCGCCGGGCTGGCCACAACTGCCCCCGAATCGGGAATGCCGGATTGCTACTGTGCGGTAATGACCGCGAACGTGTCCGCTCCCGCCCTGCCCTTCGATCCCATCGCCAAGGCAGCGCAGACGTGGTCCGAGCGGATCGGCACGAGCGACTCGATGGAAGCCGTCACCAACGTCATGCGGGTGCAGCAGATCCTGCAGGCGGCGGTGGACGACCGACTCAAGCGCCACGGCCTCACCTTCGCCCGCTACGAGGCCCTGGTGCTGCTCAGCTTCTCGCAGCGCGGCTCGCTGCCGATGCGGATGATGGGCGAGCGGCTCCAGTTGCACCCCACGTCGATCACCAACATCGTCGACCGCCTGGAGGCCGACGGTCTGGCTCGCCGGCTCCCGCATCCCAGCGACCGCCGCACCACCCTGGTCGAGCTCACCGATCTGGGCCGCGAACGTCTGGGCGCCGCCACCGAGGCGGTCACCACCGCCGACTTCGGTTTCGTCGGCCTGGACTCCGGAGAACTGCGGCAGTTGTCCGGACTGCTCACCAAGGTGCGCCGGGCCGCCGGCGACTTCGCTTGAGACCGGCTCCGCCCGTCCACGTCCGGGTGGGTCAGGCGGTGTCCCACCGGAAGAACCGGGTGGCCACCAGGGTGACCGCCACGGCGAAGCCGAGCATCACCACGATCGGTACCACCGCGGCGGCCGGACCCTCGCCGCGGACGAGGACGTCCTTGAGCCCGTCCACCAGGTAGGACAGCGGCAGGAACTTCGCGACGACGGTCATCCACTCCGGACCGCTGTCGGCCGGGATGAACGCGCCGGATACGAACGCCATCGGCAGCGTGATGAGGTTCGCCAGCCCGCTGCCGCCCTCCACCGTCTTCGCCACCGAGCCCACGAAGAGTCCGATGGCCAGGAACGCGAGCGTTCCGGCGATCGTCAGCGGCACGGCCATGTACCAGGCGCCGGACAGTCGCAGCCCGAGGAACGGCAGCATCGACACCCCGACGAAGAGCACCAGCTGCACCAGCGCCACCACGATGGACACGACGACCCGCGAAGCCACCACACTGACCGTCGAGACCGGGGCCAGCCGCAGCCGACGCAGGAGCTTTTTCTCCCGCCAGGTGATCAGGGTCATCGCCGCGCCGAAGACCGCGCCGATGGCGATGCCGTAACCGATCATGCCGGGCGCGATGAACTGGATGGCCTGCAGCGACTCGTCCTCGACCTGGCTGGTCTGCAACGTGTAGGTGGGCGGGGCCCCGGTGGCGGCGATGTTGGCCGCGTTGACGAACGCGTCGAAGATGCCCCGCACCGTCGCCGCGGTGACCTGGTCGGCCGAGGAGTACTGCACGGACAGGGTGTCGCCGTCCTGCTGGACGACGGCGGCCACCTCACCCTTGCGTACCTGCTCGACCGCGTCGGCCAACGAGTCGGCGCTGGTGATCTCCAGCGCCTGGCCGAGCTCCTGACGGGCCTGCGCCGGCAGCTGGTCGATCAACGGCACCGCGCCGACCTGCACGACCTTGGTCGCGGACGGCGCACCGCCGCTCAGGACGGTGCCGAAGATGAGGATGAAGAAGAGCGGGAACAGCACCGAGAAGCCGACGCTCAACCGGTCGCGGTAGAAGCCCTTGAACATGGCGGCCGACAGGCTGCGGAAGGCGCGCGGCCCACCGCCACCCCGAGGCGCGACGGTTGGCGTCGGGTGCCCGGTGGGCTGGACGGCCGGGGTGTGGGGCCGGGTGCTGGTCATGCGCGGTACTCCCGTCCGGTCAGCGCCAGGAACACGTCCTCCAGGGTGGCGCCGCGCACCTGCAGGCCGGCCAACGCGTCGGCTTCGGCCAGGGCGGCCAGCACCGGCGCGGGCCGGCGGGTCGAGAGCACGGTGCTGGCGTCGGTCGCCCCGATGTCGGGGTGGCCGTCCGCACCGCCGGGAAGCGCGGCCACCAGGGCCCGGGCCCGGTCCGGTGGGAGGGCGGCGGCGTCCACGGAGATCCGCACGGGGGCATCCAGTCGGCGGACCAGTTCGGCCGGGGCCCCGAGTTCCAGGATCCGTCCGGTGTCCATGATGGCGACCCGGTCGCACAGGAACTCGGCCTCGTCCATGTAGTGGGTGGTCAGCACGACCGTCTTGCCGCGGGCGTTGATCTCCCGGAGCAGGTCCCACAGGTTGCGCCGGGCCTGCGGGTCGAGGGCGGCCGTCGGCTCGTCGAGGAACACCAGGTCGGGGTCGTGGACCAGGGCGCAGGCGATGGACAGTCGCTGGGCCTGACCGCCGGACAGTTTCTCGGCGGGTGTCCCCGCCTTGTCCGTCAGTCCGACCAGGTCGAGCATCTCGCTGACCCGGCCGGACGGGGCGCCGTAGAGGTCGGCGAAGGTCTGCAACTGTTCGGCCGCGGTGAGGCGTTCGAAGAACGCGCTGGCCTGCAGCTGGACACCGATCCGGTCGAGCAGCGCGGTGTTCCGCGGCCAGACCGGCTGACCGAGGAACCGCACCGTGCCGCCGTCCGGTTCCCGGAGCCCCTCGAGGATCTCGAGCAGGGTGGTCTTGCCGGCCCCGTTGGGCCCGAGGATGCCGAAGAACTCACCGGCGGCGACGTCGAGGGACACGTCGTCCACGGCGGTGACCGGGGCACCCCTGCCCCGACCGCTCCCGCCGTAGCGTTTGACGACGTCTCGGGCGGTGATCGCGGCGGGCGTCTCGGTCATGCCGGTCACCGTAACAACGCCGCCGCGTCACGTTGCGGCCCGCTTGTCCGGTTCCGGGAATGATCCGGGATCACCCGGACGCCACCGGAAAGCGGGCTCAGGGTCTACCCCGGCCGGGTGGTGGCGGGACGGGAGGCCCGCCCGACCACCACCCGGCGCAGGGGCGTCAGCGGGTGAGGGTGCCCGTCTTCGGCACGGTGATCAGGACGGCGTCGCCCTGTCCGCCGCCACCGCACAGGGTGGCGACGCCGGTGCCGCCACCGCGGCGCTGCAGCTCCAGCGCCAAGTGCAGCAGGATGCGGGCCCCGGAGGCACCGATCGGATGGCCGAGCGCGATGGCCCCGCCGTTGACGTTCACCTTGTCCTCGTCCAGGCCCAGCTCGCGGATGCTGGCCAGCGCGACGGCGGAGAACGCCTCGTTGATCTCGACCAGGTCGAGGTCCTTCGGGTCGATACCGGCCTTGCGGCAGGCCTTGGCGATGGCCCGGGCGGGCTTGTCCTGCAGGGTGGAGTCGGGGCCGGCGATGGTGGCGTAGGCGCCGATCTCGGCGATCCAGTCCAGTCCCCGCTCCTGCGCGGTGTCGCGGTCCATGACGACCACGGCGGCCGCGCCGTCGGAGATCTGCGACGCGGTGCCCGCGGTGATGGTGCCGTCCTTGCGGAAGGCCGGACGCAGCTTGGCCAGCGTCTCGACCGTGGTGTCCGGACGGATCCCCTCGTCGGACTCGACGACCGTGTCGCCCTTGCGACCCTTGACGACGACCGGCTCGATCTCGGCCTTGAAGACGCCGGAGCTGACGGCGGCGGCGGCGAGCTGGTGGGAGCGGGCGGCGAACGCGTCCTGGTCCGCGCGGGAGACGAAGACGCGGTCGTTCTCGGCCTCGGTGAGCTGACCCATCGGCAGATCGGTGAACACGTCGTGCAGACCGTCATGGTCGAGGTGGTCGACCATGGTGATGTCGCCGTACTTGAACCCGGCACGGGAGTTCGGCAGCAGGTGCGGGGCCTGGGTCATCGACTCCATACCGCCGGCCACCACCGTGGTGAACTCGCCGGCGCGGATGAGCTGGTCGGCCAGGCCGATCGCGTACAGACCGGACAGGCAGACCTTGTTGACGGTGACCGCGGGCACGTCCATGGAGACGCCGCCGGCCACCGCGGCCTGGCGGGCCGGGATCTGACCGCTGCCGGCCTGCAGGACCTGGCCCATGATCACGTAGTCCACGTCGCCGGCGGGCACCTCGGCCCGCTCGAGCGCGGCACGGATCGCCGTGCCACCCAGTTCGGTGGCCGGCACCGACGCCAGCGCACCGTTGAAGCGTCCCATCGGGGTGCGAGCCCCCGCCACGATCACCGTTGATGCCATGGTTAGCAACGTAGCTCGCAGTTGCTAACCATGGCTCACGCCGCCGGCCGGCGGACCGTCAGAACGACCCGATCAGGGCAAATGCGCCGACTACTGTGAGCTAGCTCACAAATGGGTGGGCCGCCGGGAACGACCTGTTCGGCCTCGCCTGTCGGCCGGGGGGACGCCGGAGTGGAACGATGGGCCGATGAGTTCCAACGAATGGATGCCGGCCCAGATCCCGTTCGATCTGGTCCGCCGGGGATACGCACCGGACCAGGTCACGGCGCATCTGGAACGGCTCGAGTACGACCTGCGGATCGCCACCGCCAACAGCGACGCGACCAACCAGCGGCTGTCCGAGGTGACCGCGCAGCTGTCCCACGCCCAGGGCGAGGTCGACCACCTGCGCGCGCAGCTGGACCAGATGGCCCGGGAACCGGTGTCCATGGCGGGTCTGTCCAACCGCATGGAACGCATGATCCGGCTGGCCGAGGACGAGGCGGCCGAGATCCGGGCCCGGGCCAATAGCGACGCCGAGCAGGTACGCGGCTCGGCCGCCGCGATCGCCGCCCGCACCAACTCCGAACGCGAGGCGTTCGACAGCGAACGCGAGCGCACCCGGCGCCAGCTGGCCGAGCAGGTGGACCAACTGGTCACCGAGGCCCGGACGGATGCCGAGAACACCCGCGCCGCCGCCAACCGCGATGCCCACAATATGGTGTCCGCCGCGGCCGCGGAGGCCGACCGGCTGGTCACCTCGGCTCGCACCGAGGCCGAGGCCACTCTGGGCTCGGCCCGTGCGGAGGCGGACAGCACGCTGACCGCGGCCCGCACGGAGGCCACCAACACCCTGCAGTCCGCCCGCACCGAGGCCGAGCAGACGGTGACCGCGGCCCGCTCCGAGTCGGCCAGCACCCTCGGTGCGGCCCGCGCCGAGGCCGAACGGCTGGTCAGCACCGCCCGTGCCGAGGCCGAATCGCTCACCGCGGCCGCCGACGCCGAACGGCAGCGGCTGGACTCCGAGGGCGCCGCGTACCGCAAGCAGGTCGCCGAGGACTTCGAGATCGCGATCGCGGCCCGTCGCAACGAGGCGCACCAGCGGCTCACCGAACGCGAGGAACTGTCGGTCGCGGACGCCAAGCAGCGGGTCGCCGAGGCCGAGGCCGAGGCGGAGCGGCTCGTCGCCGAGGCGACCGCCCGGTCGGCGGATCTCGTCCGGCGCGCCGCGGCCGAGTCGCACCAGCGGGTGACCGAGGCCGATCAGGCCATCGACCAGCTGTCGGATCTGCGGGGACGCATCCTCGGTCAGCTCACCGATCTGCGCGGTCATCTCGGTCGGATCGACGAACTCGTCCGGACCGCACCCGCGGTCATCGAGCCGCCGGCGCAGGAGCAGGGCCGTCCGGTCACCGCGGACTTCCCGGCGGACCCGGCCGCCCGGCCCACCGGCCTGCCGGAGGACTTCGATAGCGCGGACGCCAGTGCGCCGTGGAACCAGGTCGGCGTCGACGGTCCGGGGGCCGAGGACGGCGCGCAGCAGGACGCGACGACCCCGTCGGCCGTGAGCTCCGGCCCGCCCGCCGGGTCCTCGCTGCCGGCCGTCGGAACGCCCGCGGACTCCGAGGTCACCGACACCTTCCCGGCCGTCACCGAGGAGCACCTGTCCTCGACGGCGTCCGAGCTGCCGCGTCAGCAGGGCAAGGATTCCCGGCGCGACGGCGCCACCCCGATCAGCCGCCGCTGACCGCTCGCCTCACGGAAAGAGCCCCGACCGGGTCACCGGTCGGGGCTCATTCCGTAGCGGCAGACGGTGGTCAGACCCGGTCGCCGGCCCGGACCACGTCGAGGATCTCCGGCTCGGTCTCCAGGAACAGGTCGGCCGTGCGTCCCAGCGCGAACCAGACCGCGGCGAACGCCACGACCGGCCCGACCACCAGGCCCACCCAGCCCCAGATCGGGTCGACGACGTGTGCGGCAAGGACGAACCCGGCCGCCGGCAGGGCGAGCACGGCACCGCCCACCATCAGCGACAGCGTGGCCACCGCCGTGCGTCCCTTCTGCCCCGCGACGCTGGACGCGAACATCGACTTCCGGCTCTGCGGCACGGCGTACGGCAGGCGGGCCGACAGGTACAGCGCGACGGCCAGGCTGCCGAGCACCGCGGACAGGCACAGGCCGATCGCGCCGGGCAGCAGGGCCCAGTCGTCGTAGACGGCGGCCAGGGCCACCAGCGAGACGAGGACGACGACGATGCCCAGAACGCCCGCGGCCAGGGCGTGGCCGAGGGCCTCACCCCGGGCCTTCGTACGGTCGGCGATGATCATCATGTGCAGCCAGAGCGCTGACCCGTCAATCGCGTAGATGTTGCCGGCCTGCGCCCCGACCAGCAGCGCGGCCAGGGTCACCGCGTACAGGGCCCCCGAATGGCCGATGACGATGAACGGCCAGCCGATGGCCAGCACGAGCAGCACCAGCCAGGCGGCCCGGCGCATCGGGTCCCGCCAGATGAGCAGCCGATCCCGCTGGGCGACGACCCGGGCGGTGCCGAGCAGGCCGACGCCGACCGCCGTCGACTGGTGCTCGCCGGCCGGCGCGGAGCTGGACGTCACCGACGGCACCGTCGTCAGGCTGCGCCGCAGGGCGGCCGACCACCACCACCAGGCCAGCCCCAACCCGGCCGCGGCGACCAGCACGGCAGCCCCCACCTCGATCCAGGCGCCCTGCGCGACCAGCAGCGGCAACCGGGCCAGCGCGCCGGGCGGCGACCAGGCCAACGCCGAGGCCAGCGCCGTGGCGCCGGTGGCCAGACCGGCCCCGTCGCCCCGGTTCAGGGTCCAGGTGAAGCCCATGTACAGGGCGAAGATGCCGACGCCGACGATGAGGCCGAGGTCCCGGCCGCGACGGCTGGACATCAGGGCCGACAGGGAGGTCGACAGGGCCCGCGACAGGACGACGCACAACAGCAGTTGCAGGATCGCCGCCACCAGGGCGATCGGCAGCACCGACCACGGATCGCTGATGGCCAGAGCGGCCCCGAACAGGACGACGAGGTTGCAGGCCGGCAGCAGCCCGATCAGGGAGGCGACCAGCAGGCCGCGTTGCAGCGTCGGGGCCCGGAGCGGCAGCAGCGAGAACTTGGCCGGGTCGACCGTCTCGTCGACCCCGAACGCGACCATCGGGGCGATCGCCCAGGCGACCGCCTGCAGCACGAACAGCGTGACGACGAACGTCTGCGCGACCTGCGGGACCAGGCGCAGTGAGACCAGGCCGAACACGATGAACCCGAGTACGACGACCAGCACGCCCAGGCCGACGATGATCCCGACCCGGGTGCCCCCGGAGGTGGCGCGCAGCCGGCTCGTCACCAACCGCCACTTCAGACTGGCGAAGACCCCAACCATTCGAGCCCCCCTTCCCCGACGTCGGAGGCGCCCACGATGTGCATGAAGGCGTCGTCCAGGCTCGCCGCGTCGCCCCGCACGCTGGCGATGTCGCCCGAGGCGACCACCCGCCCGTGCGCCATGACGGCGACGTGTGAACACAGCGCCTCGACGAGGGCCATGACGTGCGAGGAGAACACGACCGTGCCGCCGGCCGCGGTGTAGCGGGCCAGCACGGTACGGATCACCCGGGCCGAGACCGGATCGACGGCCTCCAGGGGCTCGTCCAGCAGTACCACCGGCGGGGAGTGCAGCAGGGCGGCGGCCAGGGTGATCTTCTTGCGCATGCCGGTGGAGTAGTCGGCGACCAGCTTGGTGCTGTCGCCCTCGAGGTCCAGGACCCGCAGCAGTTCGTCCGCGCGGCTCTGGACGGTCGCGGCCGGCATACCCCGCAACCGACCGAGGTAGCTGAGCAGCTCGGCGCCGGAGAGGCGTTCGAACAACCGCAGGCCGTCCGGCAGCACCCCCATCCGCGCCTTGGCCGTGGCCGGGTCCGACCACACATCGGCCCCGGCGACGATCGCGCGTCCGGCGTCCGGTCGCAGCAGCCCCGTCACCATCGACAGCGTCGTGGTCTTGCCGGCCCCGTTCGGCCCGACCAGCCCGAAGAACGATCCCTTGGGCACGTCCAGCGACACGTCGTCGACGACGGCGCGCCCGTCGTACCGTTTGGTCAGCCCGCGCAGGACGACGGCCTCGCCGTGGGTGGCGGCGATCAGACCGTCGGCCCCCGGGTAGGACGGCAGCTGCTGGTCGAGAAGTGGATCCCCACCCATGAACGACCTCTCACTCTTCTCGGTCATGCCAACACTGTGGCACACGCCCCCGCCTACGGTCCGAAGGGTCAGCCGGTCGGGAAGACCTCGTGCATCCACCGACGGACGAGTGCCACGAACTCGGCCGGGTCCTCGGCCGGGGGCAGGTGCCCGACCCCGGGGATCTCGTTCAGCTCACCGCGGGGCGCGGCATCGGCCATGTGGCGGGCCACG
This sequence comes from Nakamurella flava, assembly GCF_005298075.1. Lineage (NCBI taxonomy): Bacteria > Bacillati > Actinomycetota > Actinomycetes > Nakamurellales > Nakamurellaceae > Nakamurella > Nakamurella flava. The sequence continues at coordinate 484,296 of NZ_SZZH01000001.1, read as the reverse complement.
GCCGGCGGGGTGACGGTGTCCAGCTCTCCCACGATCACCAGCACCGGCACGTCGGTGTGGCCGAGCAGCAGGGACGAATCGGCGCGGGCGGCCATGGCGCGCTGGGTGAAGGCGATGGTGGCCGGCGGGACCTCGTCGACGATGGCCGCCAGGCGGTCCCGGACGTCGGCCGCGGTCCCGGGTGCGAGGAGCGGGGTGACCGCGTCGGCCCCGGGGGCGACGTCACCCCGGTCGGCGCGGTCGGCGACGTCGAGCCGACGGTGCCGCGCGGCGTCGTCGTCGGCCCCGGCCCGGGTGTCGACGAGCAGCAACCCGGCCACCCGCTCCGGGAAGCGGCGCACCAGGGCCAGGGCGACGTACCCGCCGAGCGAGACCCCGCCGATGATCGCCCGGTCGATACCCTGGGCGTCCAGGGCGGCGATCACCGTGTCGACCGCGGCGTCGAGGCTGGGTGCGCCGTCCGGCAGGGCCGGACCGGTGCCGAAACCGGGAAGGTCGGGGGTGAGCAGTGTCGTCACGGCGGCGAGGTCGGCGCGAACCGGGTCGAACATCCGCGAGTCGAGCGGGAACGCGTGCACCAGGACCAGGGGCGGAGTCATGGTCCGATCCTGCCGCAGCGGGCCTCCGGTGGGCCGGAGCCGAACGGCCGGGTCAGGCGATCGGGACGAACACGCTGAGCAGCAGCCAGGTCACCACGGCCGAGGGCAGCAGCGAATCCATCCGGTCCATGATGCCGCCGTGACCGGGCAGCAGCGTGCCCATGTCCTTGACCCCGATGTCCCGCTTGATGAGCGATTCGGCCAGGTCACCGCCCGTGGCGACGACGGCGACGACGAGCCCGCTGATCAGGCCGTGCCACCAGCTGCCGTGCAGCAGCAGGCTCAGGCACAGCGCGCCGCCGATCATGGCACCGGTGACCGACCCCGCGAACCCCTCCCAGGACTTCTTGGGCGAGATCGTCGGGGCCATCGGGTGCTTGCCGAACAGCACACCGGCGGCGTAGCCGGCAGTGTCGGAGGCGACGACCATGATGAGGAAGGTGAGGATCCGGCCGGGACCGTCCGGGGGCGCGACCATCATCGTCGCGAAACTGGCGAACAGCCCGAGGTAGACAGCGACGAAGCTGGACGCCGCCACGTCGGCGAGGTAGCCGTCGGCGCCGCGCCCGAACCGCCACCCCATGCAGGCCAGGACGGTCAACGCCACGCCGAGCCCCTGGGCGGTGTGGCCGTACGGCCACGCCAGAACGACGGTGGCGGCCGCCCCGACGGCCAGCGGCACCCAGGTCAGCCGGATACCGCGGGCCTTGCTCAGGGTCTGGTGCAGTTCCCAGACGGACGTCACCACCGCGGCCGCGACGATCACCACGAACAGCTGCCGGTAGACCAGCAGGGCGGCGATGATGACGCCACCCAGACCCAGCCCGACGGCCAGGGCCATGGGCAGGTTGCGACCGGCGCGGGACGACCGCGGCGGGTCGGCGGGGGTGGCGGGGTCGGCGCTCATCGTCGGGGTGCGGATCCGATCTGCGGGAGGTGGGTCGAGGCGGCGCCGGGTGGTCCCCGACCGATCCGGGCCCTCAGACCTCCAGCAGCTCGGCTTCCTTGTTCTTGACCAGCTCGTCGACCTGTCCGACGTAGCGGTCGGTGGTCGACTGCAGTTCCTTCTCGGCCCGGGTGACGTCGTCCTCGCCGACCTCGCCGTCCTTGACGAGCTTGTCGAGGGTCTCCTTGGCCTTCCGGCGGATGTTGCGGATGGAGACCTTCGCATCCTCGCCCTTGGCGCGCGCGGTCTTGCCGAGCTCACGCCGCCGCTGCTCGGTGAGCTGCGGGAAGACGACCCGGATGACGATGCCGTCGGTGCTGGGGTTGACACCGAGATCCGAATCGCGGATGGCCTTCTCGACGGCGGAGAGCTGGCTGGCGTCGTACGGCTTGATGACGGCCATGCGGGCTTCGGGGATGGTGATGGTCGCCATCTGGGTCAGCGGGGTCGGCGCACCGTAGTAGTCGATGCTCACCCGCCCGAACATGTTCGGGTTGGCCCGGCCGGTCCGCAGGGTGGCCAGGTCGTCCTTGGCCACCGAGACGGCCTTCTCCATCTTCTCCTCGGCGTCGAAGAGCGTCTCGTCGATCATGCCCAGTACCTTTCCTGCAGAGATGTCGTGCCGAGCGTCGGGGAACGGCTCTCGGTCACCCTAGGCGTCGGACCGGCCGACGGCGGGACGTGGGGTGTGCACCAGCGTGCCGATGGCGGCCCCGCGGACGGCCTTGTCGATGTTGCCGTTCACCAGCAGGTTGAAGACGATGATCGGCATGTCGTTGTCCATGCACAGGCTGAACGCGGTCGCGTCGGCCACCTGCAGGCCCCGTTCGAGCACCTCACGGTGGGTGATCTCGGTGAACATGGTGGCGTCGTCGAACTTGCGGGGATCACGGTCGTAGACGCCGTCGACGGCCTTGGCCATCAGGACGACCTCGGCGCCGATCTCCAGCGCGCGCTGCGCGGCCGTGGTGTCGGTCGAGAAGTACGGCATGCCGACGCCGGCGCCGAAGATGACGACCCGGCCCTTCTCGAGATGCCGTTCGGCCCGCCGCGGGATGTACGGCTCGGCGACCTGGCCCATGGTGATGGCGGTCTGCACGCGGGTGTCGAGATCGTGTTCGCGCTCGAGGAAGTCCTGCAGCGCCAGGCAGTTCATGACCGTGCCGAGCATGCCCATGTAGTCGGCGCGGGAACGGTCCATCCCACGCTCGTGCAGCTGGGCGCCGCGGAAGAAGTTGCCACCACCGATGACGACCGCGACCTGCACCCCGTCGGCGGCGACATCGGCGATCTGGTCGGCGACGGTGGACACCACGTCCGGGTCGACGCCGACGTCCCCGCCACCGAACATCTCGCCGCCCAGTTTCAGCAGCACCCGCCGGAAGGGGCGTCGAGGGTTCAGTTCGGACATCCGGATCCTCCAGTCGACGTCGAGCACGGCGCCGCGACGAGCGGCGCCTCCATCCTGCCGGTCGGGCCGGCCCGGACCACCATCGAGAGGGGTCCGGGCCGGCCACGGTCCACCGATCAGGCGGTGCCGACCTCGAAGCGCACGAAGTCGGTGACGGTCACGCCGGCGGCGTCGAGCACCTTGCCGACGGTCTGCTTGCTGTCGCGGACCGAAGCCTGCTCGACCAGCACGGACTCCTTGAGGAAGCCGTTGACGCGACCCTCGACGATCTTGGGCAGCGCCGCCTCCGGCTTGCCCTCCTCGCGGGCGGTCGCCTCGGCGATGCGCCGCTCGGACTCCAGGACCTCGGCCGGAACGGCGTCCCGGGTCGGGTACTTGGCCTTGAGCGCGGAGATCTGCATCGCCGCACCGCGGGCCGCCTCGGCGGCCTCGTCACCGGTGCCGGTGTAGGAGACCAGCACGCCGATCGACGGCGGCAGGTCGGCCGACCGCTTGTGCAGGTAGACCGCGGTGTCGCCGTCGTAACGGGCGACGCGGTTGAGGACCAGCTTCTCGCCGATCTTGGCCGAGAGCGCGTTGATCGCGTCCTCGACGGTGCCACCCTCGAGCGGGGCGGCCAGCAGCGACGCGACGTCGGCTTGACCCTGCAGACCGGCCGCGGCGGCGGCGATCTTGGTGGCGAGCTGCTGGAACTCGTCGTTCTTGGCGACGAAGTCGGTCTCGGAGTTCAGCTCGATGAGCGCGTTGCCGGAGGCCGCGACCATGCCCTCGGCGGCGGTCCGCTCGGCGCGCTTGCCGACATCCTTGGCTCCCTTGATGCGGAGCTCCTCGACGGCCTTCTCGAAATCCCCGTCCGAGGAGTCCAGAGCCTTCTTGCAGTCCATCATTCCGGCGCCCGTGAGGTCACGGAGCCGCTTGACATCAGCCGCGCTGAAGTTCGCCATGGTCGGCGCAATCCTTGTCTGCTCGTGTCCACGCGAAACGGTGGACGATGCTGGTCTGGCTGGTGCCCGCCCGTCGAGCCGACGGCGCAGACGCGCAGCCCATGGTGGCCCGGACCGTTCAGGGGCCGGGTATGGGCAGGCCGGCCCGCCCCCGGAATTCACCGGGACGGACCGGCCGGCCATCAGTTGTTGGCGCCCGACTGCTCGTTGGCGACGACCTCGGTCACGCCGGCAGCCGCGTCGGCCTCGACCTGGTTGGCGGCCACGGCAGCGGCTTCGCTCTCGCCGCGTACGTCGGCGATCGGCGCGTCAGCCGCGGCGGCCTCGGCCTGACCGGAGGCGAGCAGCTCGCGCTCCCACTCGGCCAGCGGCTCCTCGGCGGTGGCGGCACCGGAGGCACCCCCACCGGAGCGGGCCAGCAGACCCTCGGCCACGGCCTCGGCCACGACCTTGGTCAGCAGCGCGGCGGAGCGGATGGCGTCGTCGTTGCCCGGGACCGGGTAGTCGACCTCGTCCGGGTCGCAGTTGGTGTCGAGCACCGCGACGACCGGGATGTTCAGCTTGCGAGCCTCGCCGACGGCGATGTGCTCCTTCTTGGTGTCGACGATCCACACCGCGGACGGCACCTTGGCCATGTCGCGGATGCCACCGAGGGTCTTGCTCAGCTTCTCCTTCTCACGGGTGAGGAGCAGGACCTCCTTCTTGGTGCGACCGGCGAACTCGCCGCTGGTCTCCATGGCCTCGAGGTCCTTGAGGCGCTGCAGACGCTTGTGCACGGTGGAGAAGTTGGTGAGCATGCCGCCCAGCCAGCGCTGGTTGACGTACGGCATGGAGACGCGGGTCGCCTGCTCGGCGATGGCCTCCTGGGCCTGGCGCTTGGTGCCGACGAAGAGAACGGTGCCGCCGTGGGCGACGGTCTGCTTGACGAACTCGTAGGCGCGGTCGATGTAGGACAGCGTCTGCTGGAGGTCGATGATGTAGATGCCGTTGCGATCCGTGAGGATGTAACGCTTCATCTTCGGGTTCCAGCGCCGGGTCTGGTGTCCGAAGTGGACACCGGCATCCAGCATCTGGCGCATTGTGACGACGGCCATGTGGGCGCGCGTCCTTTCCTTCTGGCGCGCGCGGGCCCATCGGCACCGCGGCGCGATTGCGGTTGTCGCCCGGCGCCGGGTGGCGGCGAGCCCTGACGCCCTCGGTGCGCACCACCCGGGACCGGCATCCGCCGGGACCAGGACCTCGGTGCACCCCGGCCGTGGCGACTCCACCGAGAACGGCGGTTGTCGGGACGGCTCCCAGGGCGTGCGAAGTCAGCCCGCTCGCGCAGGCTGCCGGTCCAGGTTACTCCCTGGCGGCCAGGCCCGGTGCCACCGCCGGAGCTGTCCCCATCCCCGCGCATCCGTCCCCACCGTCGAAGGGTGACCCGCCGTCGAGGTGAGCACCCGGCAGAGTGCCCGCCATGGTGTCCATCCGCGCCGGCCGGAGTATCGCGGCCCTGCTGACCGTGGTCGCGACGCTCAGCGCAACCGGCGCATCCGCCGCCGCGGTGGCGGCCTCCCGTCCATCACTGGAGACCGCCGCAGAGTCCTTGTCCAACAACGGGTTTCGCTCCCCGGTCCCGCTGCCCCTCACGGTCGTCACCCCCTTCTTCGCGCCGGAACACCGTTTCGGTCCCGGTCATCGTGGGGTCGACCTCGCCGTTCCGGCCGGCAGTCCGGTCCGGGCCGCCGGGTCGGGCACGGTCGTCTTCGCCGGGTCCGTGGCCGGTCGGTCGGTGGTGTCGATCGAGCACGAGGGCGGGCTGCGGACCACCTACGAACCGCTGACTCCGGCCGTGGCCGCGGGTGCCCGGGTGACCGCCGGGGATGTCATCGGGACGCTGGATGCCGGCCATGCCGGTTGTCCGGGCCTGGACTGTCTGCACTGGGGCGCACGTCTGCCGGACCGGGTCTATCTCGACCCGCTGCTGCTGCTCGGGACGTGGCCGGTGCGCCTGTGGCCGTGGACCGACCCGTGAGGGCCTTCAGGCCCGTGGGTGGGCCTGTTGGTACGCCGCTCGCAGACGCTCCGCGGTGACGTGTGTGTAGAGCTGGGTGGTGGCCAGGCTGGCGTGTCCGAGCATCTCCTGGACGGTGCGCAGGTCCGCCCCGCCTTCCAGCAGGTGGGTGGCGGCGGTGTGCCGCAGTCCGTGCGGGGCGAGTTCGGGAGCTCCGGCCCGACCCCGGGTTCGCGAGTGCACCACGGCACGGACGGTGCGCGGGTCGATGCGCCGGCCGCGGGCGCCGAGGAACAGGGCGGCCGCCGACTCGGTACCCGCCAGCAGTGGGCGGCCGGTGGTCAGCCAGCGGTCGAGCGCGCGTTCGGCCGGCAGTCCGTACGGGACGGTCCGTTCCTTGCCGCCCTTTCCGAGCACCCGGACGACCCGGCGGTGGCGGTCGACGTCGCCCAGGTCGAGGCCGGTCAGCTCGGACACCCGCACGGCGGTGGCGTAGAGCAACTCCATGACGGCCTGGTCGCGCAGCTCCACCGCGGCGGTGGCCGTCCCGGTCCGGCCCCCGCTGTCCGGGTCGGTGGTATCGGTGTCGAGGCGGGCCGGGGCGTCCAGGACGGCGGTGATCTGCTCGCTGCGCAGCACCGCCGGCAGCGTGCGGTGGGGGGCGGGTGAGGCGAGCCGTTGACCGACGTCGGTCGCCAGCAGGTGCTCGCGGGCGGCCCAGGCGGTGAAGGATCGGGCGGCCGCGGCGCGGCGGGCCAGCGACGTCCGGGCGGCTCCGGTGCTGCGCTGCCGAGCCAGCCAGCTGCGCAGGACGGCCAGGGTCAGGCCGGCCAGCGGCTCACCGATCACCTCGCCGGCGGCCGTCCCCCGGTAGCGGTCGAGGTGGTCGAGCAGCGAGCGGACGTCCGCGGTGTAGGCGGTGACGGTCGCGGCGGCAAGACCGCGTTCGGCGCTGAGGTGGCGGGTGTAGCGCTGGACCAGCTGCTCGTTCTCCAGGGGCGGCGCGACGGAGCTCATGACGCGGCGGTCGGAGGCCGATCGCCGTCCAGCGCGCGGAGCCAGCCCTCGAACGACGGGTTGCACAGACAGGCCGGCGAGCGGCGCTGCCGGAGGGTGGCGATGGCGTCGTCAGCGGTCGAGCCGGCCAGCATCAGGGCACGGGCGGCGACCAGACTGGAACGGTTGAGTCCGGCCTGGCAGTGGACCAGGACGGGCCCGGTGGTTCGGCACTCGTTGACCCAGGCAGCCAGTTCGTCGACCTGCTCGAAGCCCTGGTCGACGCTGTCCAGCATCCGGACCTCGGTGCGGGAGCGCAGCCGGTGGCGGACCTCGTAGGACTCCCACGGGTAGAGGGAGACGACGTGGTCGATGAAGTCGGGCAGGACGAGGCCGTCCTCACAACCGCCCAGCCACAGATTGTCGGCGATCTCGCTGACGAAGGGCACGTCGAATTCGTGCAGCCCGTGCGCGGTGACCCCCACCATGCGCTGGCGGGTCGGATCGACGGCGATGTCGATGCGGGTCGGATCGGGGTGGGGTGCATCGGCGACGACGGCGTCCGGCCCGGTGGATTGGGGAGCGTCCGTGACACGCGCGTCGACGAGAGCCGAACGACGCGGATCTGCGCTCATGACCGAACTGTACCGATGGCCGGGGCTCCTCCAGCGGCCTGTCGGGTCGGGTTCACCGGTACCGGCGGGCGAACTCCCCCGGGGTCTGTCCGGTGACCGTGCGGAAGTCCCGGGTGAAGTGAGCCTGGTCGGCGTAACCGAGGTCGGCGGCCAGGGCGGCGAGGTCCGCCGGGCTGCAGGTGTCTCGCAGCCGCCCGGCGGCCTGATGCAGACGGTGACGCTGGATCAGCCACTTCGGGGAGAGGCCGACGCGGCGCCGGACCACTCGTTGCAGGGCCCGCTCGGACAGACCGACGTGGGCGGCGAGTCGTGCCACGCGATCCAGCGCGGGTGCGGTCGACGACCACCCGGTGTCCGCCTCGACCGCGGCGACGATGTCGTTCACCAGCCGGCCCTCGGGATCCACCGGCAGGCAGGGAGCAAGGACCGCGGCGAGCGCCGCCACCGCGACCTGATGGGCGGCCGGACTGTGCGGGTCGGCGGCCATGGCGGCACGAACGTTCGCCACCACTGCTGGGGCGCCGTCGCCCAGGAGGTCGACGAGATCGACGGACTGGTCGCGGTAGTCGGCCATGGACCGCCGCGTGAGCAGCCACCCGGTGGCCGGCTGACACAGGACACCAACCGCCCAACCGGCCCCCTGGAGCGTCGTGCGGGACAGGCCGGCGGTGACACCGTAGAAGCGGGCGTAGTCGGTGCTGACGACGAGCAAGGCACACGGGTACTGCAGGACGTGTTGTTCCACGGCCTGGCCAGCAGGCACCGACCAGACCGGGACCCAGTATCTCCGCACGAGGTCGGTGAGCTCGTCGGTCACCGGGTAGCGGTACATCGTGTGGGACCGGTCGGCCGGGTCTCGTAGGTGGGCCCGCTCGACCGGGTCGTCGCGTTCCGCTCGGGCGGGCTGGCCGACCGAGCTGTCGGGTTTCATCAATCCCACCTCCTGCAGCCGCATCTACTGTCCGCACCCATGACCACCACCGCGACCCCGTCCACCGTTCTTGCGCGGGTGACAGCGGCCGCCGCGCCGCTGACCGCCATGGTCTCCGCCGTGCCGACCGAAGCTTGGGGGCGCCCCAGCCCGTGCGACGGATGGAACGCCGGGGACGTGATCGCCCACCTGATCGACACCCAACAGGACTTTCTGCACGACCGCGGCCTGCTGGAGCGCCCGGCCGCCTCGGCCACTGGGATCGACCAACGGTGGAACGACCACATCCGCCGGCTGCTGGACGTGCTGCGCCGACCCGATGCGGCCGACGTCGCGTTCGACGGCTTCTTCGGCCCGACGACGGTCGGGGACACGCTGCTGCGGTTCTACGTGCCCGACATGATCGTCCACCGCTGGGATCTGGCGGCGGCCGTCGGCGCCGACCCCCACCTGTCGGAGGCCGAGATCACCGACCTGGAGGACAGTGTCGCGTCCTGGGGCGACGCGCTGTACCTGGAGGGCATCTGCCGGCCGGGGGTCACTGCGCCCTCGGGGGCGGATCGGCAGACCGTACTGCTGGCCCGGATGGGCCGCCGGAACCGGTGACCGGCCGACGTCCCGGCCGGCACCGGCGCCAGAGGTGCCCCTGCCGTTCGGCCAGGTCGTGCAGTTCGAGCACGGCCAGCGCACCGAGGACGGTCGGAGCGACGAGACCGGACTCCTTGACCAGTTCGGCGACGGCGATGCGCTCCCGGGCCGGGAACGCCTCGTAGACCCGGGCGGTGTCCGCGTCCAGCCCGTCGGTCGGATGGTGGGGGTCCGACCCCGGCCGATCGAGGACGCGGGCCCCGCTGACTCCCCCGGTGGCGTCGGTCGCCGGGAACAGGGCCGGTTCGATCGCGCGGTGGCCACCGAGAGCGGTGAGCACGTCATCGGCCCCGGTGACGAGGTGGGCGAAGCGGTCGGCCAGCAACAGGTGGCAACCGGCCGACAGCGCGGAGGTCACGGGACCGGGGACGGCCATCACCAGCCGACCCTGGTGATCGGCCGCGGCGGCGGTGCTGAGGGTGCCGGACCGGCGGCCGGCCTCGACCACGACGGTGCCCGCCCCGAAGGCCGCGATCAGCCGGTTGCGGACCAGGAACCGGTGGCGGGCCGGGCGTGTCCCGGGCGGATACTCGCTGACCACCGCCCCGTCGGCGGCGATCCGGTCGAGCAGTTCGCGGTTCGCCTCCGGATAGGCGCGGTCGATCCCGCAGGCCAGGACGGCGACGGTGGCCGGTTGGCCGCCGGGGTGTCTGGCCATCAGCGCGCCGTAGTGGGCCGCGGTGTCGACGCCGAACGCCGCGCCGGAGATCACCGCGCGTCCGCGGGCGGCGAGGTCGGCGGCCAATTCGCCGGCCACGCGTCGCCCGTACGGACTGCAGGCTCGCGATCCGACGATCGTGACCCCGTCGGCGGGCAGCCGGACCGGGAGCCGCCCGCGGACCCACAAGGCCAACGGGGGCGCCGCTCCGGTCACGCCGCGGGCCACCGCCCCGGCCAGGCCGGTCACCGCCGCGGCCGGCCACGCCGGGTCGGCCGGGGTCAGCAGCTCGGCGCCGACCTGGGCCGCGTCGAGCAGGTCGGCCTCGGCTTGTCGGCGGGCGTCGTCCCAGCTGAGGTCGGCGACGCGCGCCGCCGACCCGGCGAGGACCGGACGGGGCGCCCGGCGTTCGATGACCGCCCGCCACGCCGCGACCGGACCCTCCCGAGTCACGAACTGCGACAGGGCGGTGGCCGGCGGCTCGCAGACCCGCGCGAGCCCGGCGTAGGCGAGCAGTTCGTCGGTGGTGGTGGATGTGATGGGCATCGAGCGGACTCCGGCTCCGGAAGGGGCAGTCACAGTGCTTCCCCGCTGCGCAGGGCCAGGGCCAGCACGACGTCCTGGTTGACGGGGGTGGGTCGACCGGCGAGGTCGGCGGAGGTCAGGGCCAGCCGCAGGACGCGGTCATAGCCGCGGCCGGTCAGCCGACCGGTGCGTACGGCCCGTTCGAGGAGGTCCTCCTCGGCCCGGTCGGGCCGCCAGTGTCGGCGGACGATCGGGCCGGGTACCTCGGCGGCGCACCGCCACGGGGTGCCCCGCCACCGGTGCGCGGACCGTTCACGGGCCAGGCGGACGCGATGGGCGACCGTCGCCGAGGCCTCGCCCCGTTCCCCGCTCATCAGGCTCGCCGGATCCAGCGGTGGGAGATCGACGCGGATGTCGACGCGGTCCAACAGCGGGCCGGACAACCGGGCCAGGTAGGTACGGCGCGCCAGACCTGGGCAGCTGCAGTCGAGGTCGCGGGCGGCGGCGCACGGGCAGGGGTTGGCGGCCAGGACCAGTTGGAACCGGGCCGGGTAGCGGATGGCGTGGGTGGACCGCGCGATGAGGACCGACCCGTCCTCCATCGGTTGACGCAGGCTGTCCATCACCCGGCGGGCGAATTCGGGGGCTTCGTCGAGGAACAGGACGCCGCGGTGGGCCAGGCTCACGCTGCCGGGCCGGATGGTCCCGGTTCCTCCGCCCACGATGGAGGCCATGGAGGCGCTGTGGTGCGGATCGACGAACGGCGGGGTGCTCATCAGCGGGACGTCGTCCGGCAGCAGACCGGCCACCGAGTAGAGCGCCGTCACCTCCAGCGACTCGCGCGTCGCCAGTGGCGGCAGGATGCCGGGGAGCCGGTTGGCCAGCATGGACTTGCCCGCCCCGGGCGGGCCGATCATCAGCAGATGGTGGCCGCCGGCCGCCGCCACCTCCAGGGCGGTCCGGGCCTCGGGTTGCCCGACGACGTCGGCCAGATCGGGCGGGGTGCGCCCGACCGGCGGATCGTCGGCGTCGTGCGGTCGGAGCAGGTTGTCGTCGTCGCCGCGCAGGTAGCCGATCAGATCGGTCAGGGTGCGGACGCCCCGCACCGTCATCCCTTCGGCCAGGGCGGCTTCGGCGAGGTTGTCGCGGGCGACGAACGCCGCCGTCCGGCCGGCGTCCCGGGCCGCCAGCAGGCTGGGCAGCACCCCGCGGACCGGCCGGACCTGACCGTCCAGACCGAGCTCGCCCACGAACACCGCAGCCTCGACGGCGTTGACGGGCACCACACCGGCGGCGGCCAGCACGGCGACGGCGAGCGCGACGTCGTACCCGGCGCCGCTCTTGCGCAGTGATGCCGGTGAGAGCGCCAGGGTGATGCGACGGTCCGGCCAGCGGATCCCGGAGTTCTGCACCGCGGCGCGCACCCGGTCCCGGGCCTGGCTGATGGCCGCGTCGACCATGCCGATGACCGTCGTACCGGGCAGTCCGGCCGCGAGGTCGGCCTCCACCGCCACCAGGCCGCCCACGATGCCGTCCAGGCCCACCGCCCAGGTGCGGGCCAGGGCCATCAGAACGCCTCGGCCCGGTGTTCGACCGTGGGCTCCTCGCCGGCACGCCAGCGGATGCCGACGACGTCGAAGCGGGTCCGCACCCAGGGTGAGCTGCGGTCGGCCAGCCACGCCGCCGCGACGGTCCGCAAGCGCCGACGCTTGGCCTGGTTGACCGCCTCGAAGGGGGTGCCGAACCCGTCGCCGCTGCGGGTCTTGACCTCGCAGAAGACGATCGTCGACCGGGCGTGGTCGACCGCCACGATGTCCATCTCACCGTGCCGGCAGCGCCAGTTGCGGTCGACCACCACCAGTCCCTGGTCCTGCAGCATCGCGACCGCGAGGTCTTCACCCCGGCGGCCCAATTCGTCTTTCTGCGCCATGTCGCACACGGTCGCCTGCAGGGGCCCGACCGCCCCACCCGATGCGGCCCGGTGTGGATCACCGGCCAGGATGTGGACAGGTCGACGGACGAAAGCCCCCGGTGTCGGAGGGTGGGACTTCGCGTGTGGCGTGGGCCGGGCCGATGGCTATCTGAGAAAGTGTCGACATGGCAGATGGCACCCCCGAGTCCGCGGTCGTTCTGGTCGACGGCGAGAACATCGACGCGACCTTGGGTTCGAGCATTCTGCGGCGGCGCCCGGACCCGAAGGAGCGTCCCCGCTGGGAGCGCCTGCTGGATCACCTGCGGGATCGCTGGGGTACCGAGGTCAGCGGTCTGTTCTTCCTCAACTCGGCCTTCACTCCGCTGCCCAGCTCCTTCGTGCAGGCGCTGCTGAATATCGGCTACCAGCCGGTCATCCTCGCCGGACCGCCTGAGGTCAAGGTCGTGGACGTGGCGATCCAGCGCACGTTGCAGGCGCTGGCTGAGCGCAGCACCGACGTCGTCCTGGTCAGCCACGACGGCGATTTCCTGGAGGATCTGCGGCCGCTCATCGACGGCCAGCGCAGGGTCGCCGTCGTCGGCTTCCGCGAGCTGTTCAACACCGGCTACTCGGAACTGGTCGAGCACGGGCTCGAGATCCTCGATCTGGAGGATCAGGTCAAGGCGTTCAATGTGACCCTGCCCCGGGTCCGGGTCATCCCGATCGACGACTTCGACCCGACGGTGTTCCTCAACTAGCCGGGCAACCGGGCGCCGACACCCCGTCGGGGCCCCACCCCGGTGTGGCCAGGAGTGGAATGAGCGCCGCCACCATCGCCATCAGGATCAGCGCGGTGACGCCGATGGCGCGGAAGGCTCCGATCACACACGAGTCGGATCCGAACGGCGGTGTGGGGGGTGCCTGGCCCGGGGCCATCCGGCCGACGTGCACGACCCAGCCCACGTTGAGCACGCCCAACGCGACGACGAGACTCACCATCGGTGCGAGGGTCAACGACCAGACGTCGTCGCCGATCACCACGACGTGGTCCCGCAGGAACGGGACGTTCAGCACGAGCCAAGACGTCAGCAGGGTCGCCAGCAGCAGCACGAGGCCAGCGGCCGTCGACCGTCGCATGGACCGTCCCTCCGGCGGGGAAGGCTCCACGACGCCGTCAGGCGGGTGCCCGATCACCGCGGCCCGCCGGCGGCCAGCTGCTCGAGCAACGGCCGCACCCGCAACGGCATGGCCTCGCTGAGCGACATCGTGCTGTTGGTGCGCATCACCCCGGGGACGCTCAGCATCGCGGTGGTGACGCGGAGCAGGTCGGCGGTGTCCCGGGCGACGACGGTGACGAGCAGGTCGGCTTCCCCGGTGGTCAGGTGGATCTGGACGACCTCCGGCAGCTCCTGCAGCCGGCCGATCACCGCGGGCCCCTCGGACTGGCTCACGGCGACGGACACGAAGGCGGTCAGCGGGTAGCCCAGCCCCGCCGGGTCGACCCGCCGGGTGAAGTCGCGCACCGGGCCGTCGGCGGCCGTCAGTCGTTGCAGTCGGGCGTGCACGGTGTTCCGGGCGATGCCCAGCTTCCGGGAGAGCCCGAGCACCGTCGCGTCCGGCTCGTCGTCCAGTGCGAGCAGCAGCCGTGCGTCGAGTGGATCCGGGGTGGGGGCGTGCGCGGGAGCCATGACTGAGCATTCTGCTCCACCTTTAGTGCCGAAACTGACACCGTGACCAGCAGCGCGAGGCGGTGTTGCGCAGATCGGCGGCCCGCGTTCACGCTGGTGGGCATGGCCACCACTCTGACCGCTCCCCCCGCTGCCGCGCTCCGTCACAGCCCGGTGGAGAACGTCCTGGGCGTGGCGACCGGCGTGGTGTTGGCCTCGCTGGGCGTGCACCTGCTCAGCGCCGCGCACGCGGTGACCGGCGGTACCGCCGGCCTGGCCCTGCTGCTCAGCTACTCGACCGCCTTGCCGTTCGGCGTTCTGTACTGCCTGGTGAACGCGCCGTTCTTTCTCCTGGCCGTCCGATCCAAGGGCTGGGCGTTCACCGTACGGTCGATCGCCGCGGTCGCCGCCCTGTCGGCCGTCTCCGCCGTGCTACCGGCGCTGTTGCCCCTGGGCGAGATCAGTCCCGTCACCGGGGTGGTCGTCGGGAACCTGCTCGTGGGTGTCGCCCTGCTGATCCTGTTCCGCCACGGCACGTCGCTGGGCGGTTTCGGCATCCTGGCGCTCATCCTCCAGGACCGCCGCGGCTGGCGGGCCGGCTACGTCCAGATGACGCTCGACATCGCCGTCGTCACCGCGGCTCTCGCAGTGGTCCCGGTGACCAACGTGCTGATCAGCGCGGCCGGGGCGATCCTGCTGAACCTCGTCCTGGCGCTGAACCACCGACCCGGGCGGTACCTGGCCCACTGAGATCCCCAGGTCACAGCCCAGGGCTGGAATGCATCAACCCGCCGTCGACGAACACCGTGGTGCCGTTGATGTAGGCCGCCCCGTCGGAGGCGAGAAACGCGACCACCGAGGCGATCTCCTCCGGCTGGGCCATCCGGCCGAGCGGGATCGCGGTGTCCAGGGTCTTCATCTTCGCTGGGTCGTTCATCGTCGAGGTGTTGATGGGGGTGGCCACCGCGCCCGGTCCGACGTTGACCAGCCGGACGCCCTTCGGTCCGAGTTCCTGGGCCGCGGTCCGGGTGAGCATCCGCGAGCCGCCCTTGCTCAGGCAGTAGGCGGTGTTGCCGGGCATCGGCCAGTCCTCGTGGACCGAGCTGATGGTGATGACCACGCCGCCGGAGCCCTGGGCGATCATCTGCTTCGCCGCCAGTTGGGTCCCGAAGAACGCGCTCTTGAGATTGACGTCCAGGACGAAGTCGTACTGCTCCTCGGTGGTCGTCAGGGTGTCGGTGCGGGTCTCGACCCCGGCGTTGTTGACCATGATGTCGAGCCGGCCGTAGGTCGAGACGGCCGTGTCCACCAGGGTCTGCAGATCGGCGACCTTGGAGACATCGGCGTCCACCCCCACCGATTGGTCGCCCAGCGCGGCGACCTGCCGTTCCAGTTCCTCGGTCGCCTCGGGGTGTGAGACGTAGTCGATGACGACCTTCGCGCCGGCACCGGCCAGGGCCAGCACGATGGCCTTGCCGATGCCGCTGTTGCCGCCGGTGACGACGGCGACCTTTCCGGCGAGAGCGTCGGTGGCAACTGAAGTCGGGGCAGTGTTTCGGTCGGTCTTCTCGTCAGTCAACGGAGGGGTCCTCTCGCGCGGGGGTGGTCAGCAACAGGTGGGCGACGAGGGCCGTCCACCCGGTCTGGTGCTCGGCGCCCAGGCCTTCACCGGTGTCGCCGTGGAAGTACTCGTGGAACGGCAGGTTGTCCCGCCACCGCGGGTCGGTGGCCAGCAGGTCGTACCCACCGAACACCGGCCGGCGCCCGTCCGGTGCAGGCAGGAAGATCGACACCAACCGATGCGCGATGTCGTCGGAGGCATCGGCCACGGTGCACCGCCGCCGGGAACCCGTCGGGTACTCGACGGTGAGGTCGCCGGGGGCGAGCCGGTCATAGTCCCGGATCGCCTCGATGAGCAGCACGTTCAGCGGGAACCAGATGGGGCCCCGCCAGTTCGAGTTGCCACCGAACAGATTGTTGGTCGACTCGGCCGGTTCGTAGTCGACGGAGGCACGGACACCGTTCACCTCCACCGAGAACGGGTGCTCCCGGTGCCAGGCCGAGATGCCCCGGATACCGTGGTCGGACAGCAGGCCCTGCTCGTCGAAGACGTGCTCGAGCAGGCGCAACAGCCGGTCCGGCGGCACCAGCGACAACAGCCGGTGGCGGACGTCGCCGATGTCGTGGGTGTGGAACAGGTCGCCGTACTCCGGGTGGTTGGCCAGGAACCACTTGGCCCGGGCGGCGAAGTCGGGCAGGGCGGTCACGTCGACCCGGACGTCGTAGGACAGCACGGCCCGGATCGGCACCAGCCCGACCAGCGACTTCACCTTCAGTGGCACGTCGCGACCGTCGGCCAGGTGCAGCACGTCGTAGTAGTAGCCGTCCTGCTCGTCCCACAGCCCGGACAGGTTGGCCGCGCTCGCGATCATCAGGAAATGCTCGAAGAACTTCGTCGCGACGTCCTCGTAGGCGATGTCGTGACGGGCCAGCCGCAGCGCCATGTCGAGCAGGTCGAGGGCGTACATCGCCATCCACGCGGTGGAATCAGCCTGCTCCAGGTACCCGACCTCGGGCGGCAGCGAGGAGCGATCGAGCGGGGCGATGTTGTCCAGGCCCATGAACCCGCCCTGGAACAGGTTGTCGGCGTTGCGGTCCTTGGAGTCGACCCACCAGGTGAAGTTGATCAGCAGCTTGTGGAACACCCGGGCCAGGAACGTGAAGTCGTGCTCGCCGGTCAGGGCGGCGTCGATCTCGAAGACCCGGATCGCAGCCCAGGCGTGCACCGGCGGGTTGACGTCCGAGAAGTTCCACTCGTAGGCGGGAAGCTGACCGTTCGGATGCAGGTACCACTCGCGCAGCAGCAGCACGAGCTGCCCCTTGGCGAACCACGGGTCGATGTGGGCCATCGTGACGCAGTGGAAGGCCAGGTCCCACGCCGCGTACCACGGGTATTCCCACGGGTCGGGCATGAGCAGCACCTCGTGGTTGTTCAGGTGCCGCCAGGTGCCGTTGCGGATCGCGCCGCGGCCGGGCGGCGGCGGGGGTTGACCCGGGTCACCCTCCAACCAGCGGCGGACGTCGTAGTGGTAGAACTGCTTGCCCCACAGCAGCCCGGCGAAAGCCTGTCGGGCGACGGCGGTCTCGTCCGGGGTGCAGTGCGCCGGGATGACCTGCGCGTAGAACTCGTCGGCCTCGGCCTGGCGTCGCGTCATCACCGCGTCGAACTCGGAACCGGCACCGACGTCGACGGGTTCGGCGAGCAGCGCCTCCTCATCGGCGTCGAGCGCGGGATGGGGCACCCCCACCAGCCGGACGCGCAGGACGGTCGAACCGCCCGGCGGCACGGTGACCGTGTAGTGCAGCGCGGCCTTGGTGCCCGTCCGCTCCGGGTTGACCGTGGCCGCCCCGGACACCACGTGGTCGTTGATGCCGTCCTTCGGGTACGCGACGGCATTCGGGCTGCCGAACAACCGCTCGGTGTTGGTCTCGTTCTCGCAGAACAGCGGTTCCGGCGGCGCGCCGTCCGGGCCCGGTCCCCCGGTGAGCATCAGCGGCCCCGACCGGGAGTGGTCGCCGACGATCCGGTCGCCGACCGCGTGCATTGCCGCCGGCGGATGGTCGGTGTACTCCCACGACCAGGTGTTGCGGAACCACAGCGTGGGCAGCACGTGCAGGGTGGCCTCGTCGGGACCGGCGTTCTCCACGGTGATGCGCATCAGCAGGTCCCGCGCGTCGGCCTTGGCGTAGTCGACCGTCACCACCCAGTACCGGCCGTCGTCGAAGACGCCGGTGTCGACCAGCTCGTACTCCGGTTCGGTCCGGGACCGCGCCGCGTTGACGTCGAGCAGCTGCTGATACGGGTACGGGTGCTGGGAGTAGTGGTAACGCCAGGTGTTCCACGAATGGGTCGGGGTGCTGTCGAGGTACCACCAGTACTCCTTGACGTCCTCCCCGTGGTTGCCCTGCGGACCGGTCAGCCCGAACATCCGCTCCTTGAGGATCGGGTCCACGCCGTTCCACAACGACAGGGCCAGACACCAGTTCTGCGTCTCGTCGCAGAAGCCGGCCATACCGTCCTCGTTCCACCGGTAGACCCGGGAACGGGCATGGTCGTGCGGGAAGAACGCCCAGGCGTCGCCGTCGGCGCTGTAGTCCTCGCGGACGGTCCCCCAGGCCCGTTCGGACAGGTACGGCCCCCAGTCCCGCCACGGCGGGGCCTCCGGGGCGGCCGCGCCGGGCGACAACGGGCGGTCGGCGGCGTCGATACGGTCCTGTTCGGCGCCCGTGCGGGGCGACGAGGCGGCCGCGGAAGCGGGCGGGGGCTGGGTCATGAACGGCTCCGCGAGTCGGTCCGGCACGTGGGGGGACTTCTCGTCAGGTCGCGTACAGCTCCCACAGATAGGACACCTGCGAGCCCTGCAGGACCATGTTGCAGTACACCTCGTTGGCCTTGATCGCCGCGGCGATGTCCGTGCCGTACTGCGCGAACTTCACGCTCGTCTGGGCGGTCACCTGCGCCGTGAGCTGGGTGGCTCCGACCGGATCACTGAGCACCGCGGTGGCAGCGCCCTCCGTCTCGATGACGTCCTGCGGGACGAAGGTGAGCGTGCCGGTCGCCGGGTCGTAGGCCTGCAGCCGGACGGTCAGGATCGTCTCTTCGGACGCGGACGTAGGGACCGGGGATCCGAGCGGCGGCATCGACGCCTCCAGCGCCGGTGACGTGACCGGTGCGCTCGACGCCCCGGCGGACGATGTCGCCGCGGTCGACGACCCGGACGACCGGGTCCCGGCGGACGTGCTGGCCGCGGTGGGCGAAGAGGTGGCCAATGCCGTGACGGTGGCCGTGTTGGTGATGGTGACCGTGCTGACGGTGGCGCCGCCACAAGCCGTCAGGCCGACCAGGAGCAGGGAACCGCCGACCACCCACCGAGCCCGTGACGATCCGAGATCATGCATGAGCGGAAAGTAACAGTCCGACGGAGATCGACGGGGCTCCGTCAGCCGAACGGATCGTTCTCCGGCAGCCGCAGGTCCGGCTTGTCCAGTTCCTCGACGTTAACGTCCTTGAACGTCACCACCCGCACGTTCTTGACGAAGCGGGCCGGCCGGTACATGTCCCACACCCAGGCGTCCGACATCCGCAGCTCGAAGTACATGTCACCGTCGGGGTTGCGGATCTGCAGATCGACCGCGTTGCACAGGTAGAACCGCCGCTCGGTCTCCACCACGTAGGAGAACTGCCCGACGATGTCCCGGTACTCCCGGTACAGCTGCAGTTCCATCTCGGTCTCGTACTGCTCGAGGTCCTCAGCGCTCACGCGGGCGATTCTCCCCTCCGTGCGGGGCCGGTTCCGCCCGGCCCTCCTCGAATCCGATCGGAACGTCGGATCCGCCGAACAGGCCCGGGTCCTCACCGGGCAACCGCCAGCTCCGGCGGTGCACCGGGGACGCACCCCAGCGCCGCAGCGCCGCCGAATGGTCCGGCGTGCAGTAGCCCTTATTGATCTCCAGGCCGTAGGCCGGATGCCGCTCGGCCAGACCCACCAGCAGGCGGTCCCGCTCGGTCTTGGCCAGGATGCTGGCCGCGGCGACCGCGGCGCACGTCATGTCCGCCTTGATCCGCACGTGGACGGCCGGAGCCGCCGGACCGGTGACGGCGGGCGCGTCGAACAAGCCCTCGGCGTCTCCATCGGGGCCGTCGTCCTCGGTGCCGGCCGGCCGACGGGGCGTGAGGTAGTTGTAGTTGCCGTCCAGCAGGACCGCATCCACCGGTGCGGCGAGCTGGGCCAGCGCGCGCTCCCCCGCCAGCCGCAACGCGACCATGATGCCGTGCTCGTCGATCTCCTCCGGGCCGGCATGGCCGACGCCGAAATCCGCGGCCCACCGGCGTACGGGGGTAACCAGGGCGTCCCGCGCGGCCGGGGTGAGCAGCTTGGAGTCCCGCAGGCCGGTCGGGACCCGCCCGACCGTCTGGGTCACGACCACCACGCCGACGGTGACCGGGCCGGCCAACGCGCCCCGCCCGACCTCGTCCATCCCGGCCAGCCGGGTCACGCCGCCGGAACGGAACAGTTCCTTCTCCACCCGCAGATGCGGGCGACGGACCACCGGGGCGCCCTTGCGGGCCGCCGGGGACCGCCGGCTCCGGACGGCCGGCGGGTTCCGCCGCACCGGATCGGCCGGCGGCGGGCTCGCCTCCACGTCGGCGACCGGGTCACCGAGATCCAGGTCACCCCATCGGGTGTCGATCAGATCAGTCACCTGCGGTCAGCCACCCGGAGTGGGGATGCCCGCCTGGGCGTCGATGTCGGGATCGTCGATGGTCCCCCACCGGGACACCGGCATCACGATGAACACGGCCTTGCCGATGACGTCGTCCACCGGCACCGGCCCCTGGCACTGGGCGCCGGAATCAGCCGGCATGCCCTGACAGCCGTACGAGGAATCCGCCGAATTGGACCGATGGTCGCCCATCATCCACAGCTGCCCCGACGGGATCGTCACCGGCCCGAAGCAGCGGCGCGACATCGGGACGGTGGTGCAGTCGAGCTCACCCGGAGTGAACGCCAGCGGTTCGTAGATGTAGGGCTCGTCCAGCGGCTTGCCGTCCACCGTCACGTTCCCCTGGGCGTCGCAGCACTGCACCGTCTGCCCACCGCTGGCGATCACCCGCTTCACGAAATCCTTCTCGTTGGGCGGGGCGATGCCGACCACCGAACCGGCGGACTGCAGGAACGACTGGAACCAGTTCGTCGGCTGCGCGATCCGGGTCTCCGGTGTCCAGTTCGGCGGACCGGCGAACACGACGACCTCCCCCGGCTTCGGGTCCCGGAAGTCGTACAGCACCTTGTTGGCCAGGATGCGATCGCCCCCGGAACTGGCGCCGTGCAACGTCGTCTCCATCGAACCCGACGGCACGTAGTAGACCTTGACCAGAAACGTCTGGATGAGGAACGTCAACGCGAAGGCGACGACCAGCAGGACGGGGAGTTCCACCCAGAACGGCCGACGCTTCTTCTCCCGCCGCACTGGCTCCGTCGTGGTCGCGGCGGCCGCGGCCGGGACAGCCGGTTCGGCGGCCGGCGGCGGGGACGACGGGGCCGGGGAGTCAGCAGGCGCGGCACTCGCCGGGGTCGCCGCCGGCCGGGGCTCGCCGAAGAACCGATCGGCCGCGGACTGCGACTCCGTCTGCCGACGGGTCGGCACGTCCTCCAGATCCTCGTCGTCGACGATCCGGCGGACCGGCTCCCGCCCTCGGCCGTCCGCTGT
Organism: Nakamurella flava; assembly: GCF_005298075.1. Taxonomy (NCBI): domain Bacteria; kingdom Bacillati; phylum Actinomycetota; class Actinomycetes; order Nakamurellales; family Nakamurellaceae; genus Nakamurella; species Nakamurella flava. The sequence goes on along the minus strand of NZ_SZZH01000001.1, from coordinate 463,156 downwards.
TCCCCCCGGCCCCTGCTGCTCGCTCATCACGGTCAGATTACGTCGCCCGCCGGGCGGAACGGGCCCGCCGCACCCATCGGTCGCCCGATACGACACGCCGGCGTCGTAACGACGAACCGCCCGGAGCCAACAGGCTCCGGGCGGTTCAGGTGCTTCAGCTCCGGCTCAGCGCAGACGTTCGCCTCGCGCTTCGCTTCGCTCCTCGGCGCCCAGGGGCGCCTGCGGGTGCTCGCTCGCTGCGGCTCAGCGCAGACCTTCGCCTCGCGCTTCGCTCCGCTCCTCGGCGCCCAGGGGCGCCTGCGGGTGCTCGCTCGCTGCGGCTCAGCGCAGACCTTCGCCTCGCGCTTCGCTCCGCTCCTCGGCGCCCAGGGGCGCCTGCGGGTGCTCGCTCGCTGCGGCTCAGCGGCCGGGACGCTTCTCCTTGACCTTGGCCGCCTTGCCGCGCAGATCGCGCAGGTAGTACAGCTTGGCGCGACGCACGTCACCGCGGGTCGCGACCTCGATCTTCTCCAGGTTCGGGGAGTGGACCGGGAAGGTCCGCTCGACGCCGACACCGAAACTGATCTTGCGGACGGTGAAGGTCTCGCGGATGCCGCCGCCCTGGCGACGAATGACGTGCCCGGCGAAGACCTGAATACGGGAGCGGTTGCCCTCGATGACCTTCACATGCACGCGGACCGTGTCACCGGCGCGGAACTCCGGGATGTCGGACCGCAGCGAGGCGGCGTCGAGCGAATCAAGCGTGTTCATCGTGATGGTCCTTCGTGTGGCATCCGGGCGGGGCAATCGGTCGGCAGGTGCGCGCAGACGCCTGCCCCGTACTCGGGATGCCGCAGCGGCGCATCTGATCCGGTGACGACCGGGGCCCGCTCGGCCCGCACCGATCCGCTCGTCGAGGACGATGGATCTGGGTGCGGCAGGTGTGCCGGCGCACCGGCAACCGTTCTAGTCTGCCAGATCGCCCGGTGGATCGGAAATCCGTGCGGCCAGGACGGCCCGGTCGCGGTCGTCCAACTCGGCCGTGGCGAGCAGGTCCGGGCGGTGCGCCGCCGTCCGGCGCAGGGACTCGTCCCGCCGGAACCGGTCGATCGCCGCATGGTTGCCGCCGAGCAGTACCTCCGGTACCGGCAGGTCCCGGTAGACCGCCGGGCGGGTGTACGACGGGGCCTCCAGCAGGCCGCCGAGGTGGTCGGCGAACGAGTCCTCCCCCGCTGACCGCGGGTTGCCCAGTACGCCGGGCACCAGTCGCAGCACGGCTTCCAGGACGACCAGGACGGCGACCTCGCCGCCGTTGAGAACGTAGTCGCCGATGGAGATCTCGCGCACCGGGAGGCGGCGGGCCGCGTCCACCATGACGCGCTGGTCGATCCCCTCGTACCGACCGCAGGCGAAGACCAGGTGCGGCGCGGTGGCCAACTCGGCGGCGACAGCCTGGGTGAACGGCCGGCCGGCCGGGGTGGGCACGACCAGGATGGGTGGTTCCTCCGCATCGGCGACGACGGAGTCCAGCGCCCGCCCCCAGACGTCGGGCTTCATGACCATGCCGGGGCCGCCCCCATAGGGGGTGTCGTCGACGGTGCGGTGGCGGTCGGCGGCCCAATCACGCAGGTCGTGGACGGCCAGCGACACCCGGCCGTCGGCGATCGCCCGGCCGGGCAACGATTCGCGAAGAGCGTCCAGGTAGCGCGGGAAAATGGTGACGACGTCGATGCGCATGCGGGTACGGACGTCGCCTCAGGCGAACATGCCGTCGGGCGGGACGACGGTCAGTCGTCCGGCGGCGAGATCGATGTCCGGGACGATGGCGCTCACGAACGGGACCAGCTCGGCGCTGCCGTCGGGGCGACGCACCAACAGCACCGGGGCGGCCGGCGGGTGCAAGACCTCGTCGACGATGCCCAGCGCCGTGCCGTCCTCGGTCACCACGCTCAGCCCGATGAGCTGGTGGTCGTAGAACTCCTCCGGGTCGTCCGTCGGCGGGAGCGCGTCGACCGGGACGGTCAGCACGACCCCGCGGATGGACTCGGCAGCGTCACGGTCGTCGATCCCGGCGAAGGAGAGCACCCAGGCGGTTCCGTTGGACCGGGACGCGGTGACCGTCAGCGGACCGGCGGACGCGGGATCGGTGTCGAGGACGGCGCCGACGGCGAATCGGTCCTCGGGATTGTCAGTGGTGGGTCGGAGGGAGACGGCACCTCGGACCCCGTGGGGACGACCGATCCGGCCGACGACCACCTGCGTGGTCGCGGCCGGATCGGGTCGCTGATCGTTCACGTACTACTCGCGGACGGCGGGGCCGGTCAGCGGTCGGTGTCGACGACGTCGACCCGTACCCCGCGGCCACCGACAGCGCTCATGACGGTGCGCAGTGCGGTGGCGGTCCGACCGTTCCGGCCGATGACCTTGCCCAGATCGTCCGGGTGGACGCGGATCTGCAGCGTGCGCCCACGACGACCGGTGACCAGCTCGACGCTGACCTCGTCGTCGTGGTCGACGATGCCCCGGACCAGATGGTCCAGGGCGTCCTCGAGCACACTCACTCGGCAGCCTCGGCCGGCGCGGCCTCGTCGGCAGCCTTCTCGGTCTTCTTGCGCTTCGGCGTGGTCGCCGAGGAACCGGTGTCGCCACTCTCGGCGGCGGCCAGCGCGGCCTCGTACAGGGCCTTACGGTCGACCTTCTCCGGCTGCGGCTTCAGGGTGCCCTCGGCGCCCGGCTCACCCTTGAACTTCTGCCAGTCGCCGGTCACCTTCAGCAGGGACTGGACCGACTCGGTCGGCTGCGCGCCGACACCCAGCCAGTACTGCACGCGCTCCGAGTCGATCTCGATGACGCTCGGCTCGGCCTTGGGGTGGTACTTGCCGACGGTCTCGATGGCCCGGCCGCTACGGCGGGTGCGGGCATCGGCGACGACGACACGGTAGAACGGCTCGCGGATCTTGCCGAAGCGGGCGAGCTTGATCTTGACAGCCACGGTGGGAAACGACTCCTTGGATGATGACGCGGGCGGTCGGTACGGCCGCAGGTCGACCCCGCGTGGGGATGCGGGCGACACAGGCAACTGCACAGACCAGTGGCGGCCATCTTCCGGAGAGAGGGGCCGGAGGACAGCCGTGACCGGACTATTCTGCCAGACTCCGCCCGTCCCACCGAACCGTCCTGGTCGGAGAGTCGAGGAGCACACCGTGACACTCGCCAACAACGAGACCGGACCGGGGCGTCGGTTCTCCTGGCCCCGGTCGGTGCTGCTCGGTGCGGTGGTCGCTGTCGCCTACTTCGTGATCAACCTCGTGTTCGGCCTCGTGCCCGGGGAAGTGTGGTTCCGGGCCGCCACCGCGGCGCTGTTCGGTGTGGTCGCGGCCGTCGGTTGGCGGTTCGGCTGGGGCAATGCGCGGTGGCGTTCGCCCCGGTCCCGGGGCTAGCGACGCACCACGGGCCGCCGCCGCCCCGCACGGCCCGCCCGCTCAGTGACCGTGCGGGCCGTACCCGTGATCGTGCGACTGCGCGTGACCAGTGGCATCGGCTGCGGCGAACCCGGCGCGGATGACCCCGGCCCGCACCACCGCCCGCGGTGCCCGCAGCGCGGCCAGGTCCAGGCCCGGGTCGTCGTCGTAGACCACCAGATCGGCCGGGTCACCGGGCTGGTAGCTCCGTAGACCGAGGAACGCTCGGGCCGTGTGCGACCCGGCGGCCAGCGCGGACCGGGCGGACATGACCCGACCGAGCGCGACCATCTCGTCGACCAGCCGACCGTGCGCGATGTACCCGCCGGCGTCGGTGCCGGCGTGGATCACCACCCCGGCCTCGGCGGCCGCCCGCAGCGTCGCGTCGGAGCGGGCGTGCAGGTCACGGATGTGCGCGGCGTACAGGGGGAACCGGCCGGCGGCGTCGGCGAAGGACGGGAAGTTCTCGATGTTGATCATCGTCGGGACCAGGTGCACTCCCTGGTCGGCCATCGTGGCCACGGTGTCCTCGGTCAAACCGGTGCCGTGCTCGATGCAGTCGATGCCGGCGGCCAGCAACCCCGGCAGGGCGTCCTCGCCGAACACGTGGGCGGTGACCCGGGCCCCGGCGTCGTGAGCGGCGGCGATCGCCTCGACCAGTACGTCGTCCGGCCAGATGGGCGCGAGATCGCCGATCCCCCGGTCGATCCAGTCCCCGACGATCTTCACCCAGCCGCCGCCGTAGGCGGCCTGCCGCCGCACCTCGGCGACCAGGTCGGCGCCGGTGTCCACCTCCACACCGAGCCCGCGGATGTACCGCTTGCTGCGGGCGATGTGCCGACCGGCCCGGACGAGCACCGGCAGATCGTCCCGGCCGACCAGCGGCCGGGTGTCGGTCGGCGAACCGCAGTCCCGCAGGGCGAGTGCACCGGAGGCCAGAGCCGTCCGGGCCTGATCCTCGGCCACCCCGAGTTCGACCGGCCCCTCGGTCGAGTAACCGACGTGACAGTGGGCGTCGACCAGGCCGGGCAGCACCCAGCCCGTCAGCGTGATCGGGTCGGCCACCGGCCCGTCGACGAACACGCCCGCGGCGGCCCACAGCTCGACCGGCTCGCCGGTGGCCGCGTCCACCCCGCTGACGTGCAGGTTGGGCACCGAGACCATGGCCGACGTCATGAACGCGTCAGTTCTTGGGGAACTTCAGCTTGCTCGGATCGAAGCCGGGTGGCAGCTGGTCCAGGCCGGGGAACTGCGGGGCACCGGCTCCCCCACCCATCCCCGGCGGCAGGCCCGGCATCCCCGGCGGCATGCCCATCCCGGGCGGCAGGCCCTTGACCTTGGCCTGGGTCGGCCCACGACCGGTGGTCCGCTTGCCGGTCTTGCCCTTGCGGCCCTTGACCTGCTTGCGGTTCGACGGACGTCCGCCTCCGAGACCGAAACGGCCGGCCATCGACGACATCATCTTGCGGGCCTCGAAGAACCGGTCGACCAGCGAGTTCACCTGCGCCACCGTGGATCCGGACCCCTTGGCGATGCGCTGCCGGCGGGAGGCGTTGATGATCTTCGGGTCGCGCCGCTCCTGCGGGGTCATCGACAGGATGATCGCGGCGGTGCGGTCGATGTCGCGGTCGTCGACCCCGGCCAGCGCCTCCTTCATCTGCCCGGCGCCGGGCAGCATGCCCAGCAGGCCACCGATCGGGCCCATCTTGCGGATCATCTGCATCTGCTGCAGGAAATCGTCCAGCGTGAAGTCGTTGCCGACCAGCTTGGCCGCCATCTCCTCGGCCTGCTCGGCCTCGAAATGCTGCTCGGCCAGCTCGATCATGCTGAGGATGTCGCCCATCCCCAGGATCCGGTTGGCCATCCGGTCCGGGTGGAAGGTGTCGAACTCGGTCAGCTTCTCGCCGGTGGAGGCGAACATGATGGGGGCGCCGGTGACGTGCCGGACCGACAGAGCGGCACCACCGCGGGCGTCGCCGTCGAGCTTGGTGAGCACGACGCCGGTGAAACCGACCCCGTCGCGAAACGCCTCGGCGGTCTCGATGGCGGACTGGCCGATCATCGCGTCGATGACGAACAGCACCTCGTCGGGGACGACCGCCTCGCGGATGGCCACCGCCTGAGCCATCATCTCGGCGTCCACGCCGAGCCGGCCGGCGGTGTCGACGATCACGATGTCGTGCTGCTTGACCTGCCCGAACTGCACGCCGCCCCGGGCGACGGTCACCGGGTCGCCGACGCCGTTGCCCGGTTCGGGGGCGTAGACCGGCACGCCGGCCTGCTCGCCCACCACCTGCAGCTGCGTGACGGCGTTCGGACGCTGCAGGTCGCACGCCACCAGCAGCGGCGCGTGGCCCTGCTTGCGCAGCCACAGGGCCAGCTTGCCGGCCAGGGTCGTCTTACCCGAACCCTGCAGACCGGCCAGCATGATGACCGTGGGCGGGTTCTTGGCGAACTGCAACCGGCGGGTCTCGCCGCCGAGGATGCCGATGAGCTCCTCGTTGACGATCTTGACGACCTGCTGGGCGGGGTTCAGCGCAGCCGAGACCTCGGCACCCGTCGCCCGCTCCTTGATCCGGGCCACGAAGGCCCGCACCACGGGGAGCGAGACGTCGGCCTCGAGGAGGGCGACCCGGATCTCCCGGCAGGTGGCGTCGATGTCCTGAGGGGACAGTCGGCCCTTGCCGCGGAGGTTGGTGAGGATCGCTCCGAGGCGATCGGACAACGTATCGAACACCCCGAAAGGTTATCCGAGGCGAGGCACCGGCAGGCGCCGCCCGGGCCGGTCGATAGACCCGGACGGCGCCCCTTCGGCCAGGATCAGGCCAGGGCGGCCTGGATGGCCGCCGCCGTCTCGCGCGCCGTCGCCGGCGACAACGGCCCGCCGTCGGGCCCCCGGAGGTAGAAGACGTCGACCGCCTCCGCCCCGAGGGTGTCGACCCGGGCGGCGTGCACGTCGATCCCGGAGCCGGCCAGGTGGGTCGTCACCGCGTAGAGCAGACCCGGGGTGTCGTGGGCCCGGACCTCGAGCACCGTGGACGCCGCCGAGGCGTTGTCCACCACCGTCACGGACGGGGGCGCGGTGACCCCCCGCCGGGCCGGGGCGGTCCTCTTGGCCAGCCGGGCCCGGACGTCCAGACTGCCGTCGAGCGCCTTGACCAGATCCGACCGCAGCATGTCCGCGGCGGGCGGGTCACCGAACTCCGGAGCCACCGACCAGGTCTGCAGACCGACCCGGTCGACCGTCCGGACCGCGGCTCCCCGCACCGTCAACCGGTGCAGGGTCAGCACGGCGGCGGCCGCGGCCAGCAGACCGGACCGGTCCGGCGCGGCGATGGTCACCCGCACGACGCCGGTCGCCGGCTCGATGACCACCCCGATACCGCCGTCCCGGACGTCGGCCGAATCGATCAGCTCCTGCTCCACCGCGGTCATCGGCGTCGGTTCGGCCGGGGGCTGCCCGGCCAGGGCCCGCCGGGCCCGGGTGACCAGGTGGGCGATCTGCCCCGCTTTCCACGTCGACCAGGCGGCCGGCCCGGCGGCCTGCGCGTCGGCCTCGGTCAGGGCGTGCAACAGCTCCAGGGTGAGCACGTCGCCGACCGCGTCGACGATGGCGGTGACGGTCGCCGGGTCGTCGGGATCGCGACGGGTGGCCGTGTCGGAGAGCAGCAGGTGATGACGGACGAGGGTGGTGATCACCGCGCGGTCCGCCTCGCCGACACCGAGCCGCTCGAGCCACGGGCCGATCATCTCCGCGCCGACCTCGCTGTGGTCGCCGGGGAGCCCCTTGCCGATGTCGTGGAAGATCGCGGCCAGCAACAGCAGGTCGGGTCGGGCCACCCGCCGCACCGAGGCGGCCGCGTTGACCGCGGTCTGCATCAGGTGGCGGTCGACGGTGAAGAGGTGGATCGGGTCGCGTTGCGGCAGCGACCGCAGCCGTTCCCAGCCGGGCAGCAGCCGGGCGATCAGCCCGGCCTGGTCGAGGTCCTCCCAGGCGGTGATCATCGGCTCGCCGGTCCCCAGCAGCGCGAGGAAGGCATCCAGCGCCGCCCGCGGCCAGGGTTCGGGGAGCGGCGGGGACATCTTGGCCAGCCGCAGCACCGTCGCCGGCGACACGGGCAGCGATGCCTGGGCCGCCGCGGCGGCGGCCCGCAGGGCGAGGGTGGGATCGGTCGCCGGGTTCACCCCCCGGGCCAGCACCGCCTCGCCGTCCTGCTCGACGATGCCGTCGGCCAGCGGCGTGCGTTCGGCCCGCCGGACGAACATCCCGTCGACCTGGGTCACCCGGCCCCGGGACGGGTTGAGCGCGCGGTCGACCCGATGCCACGTGAGATCGCTGGCGTGGTCGACGGTGCGGGCGATGGAGGCGACGTGCCGCAGCAGGACGTCCCGGTCGTCGAGGCCGAGCATCTCGGCGACGGCGTCCTGGTCCTGGACCTGCAGCCGGTCGGTCGCGCGCCCGGTGAGCGTCTGCACGGCGTCCCGGACGTTCAGCAGCGCCATCCGCGCCTCTTCGAGGCCCTGGTGCGGGCAGTCCGCCACCCACGACGCGGCCACGGCCCGCATGACCACCAGGTCGCGCAGACCGCCGCGGGACTCCTTGAGGTCCGGGACGGTGGCGAAGGCCAGCGAACCGGAACGGTCCTCCCGCTCGCGGCAGGAGGCCCGCAGGGCGCCGAGCCGTTCCTTGGCGTCGGCCCGCCAGTCGGCCAGCACCCGACGGTGCAGGGTGCTCGCGAGCTCCGGGTCGCCGGCGATGTGCCGCAGGTCGAGCATGCCCAGCATGGCCGGCAGATCGGTCCGGGCCACCTGCCGGGCACCCCCGACCGACCGGACCGAGTGGTCCAGCCGCACCTTGGAATCCCAGATCGGGTACCACAGCCGTTCGGCCAGCATCCCCGCGTACGACGCGGGCGTCTCGGTCGAGTGCAGCAGCACCAGGTCGAGGTCCGAGGCCGGCGACAGTTCACCGCGGCCGTAGCCGCCGACCGCGACCAGGGCCACGCCCCCGACGTTGACCCCGGCCTCCTGGGCCAGCTCGGAGAGCCACCCGTCGGTCAGCCGGGACAGTGCCTTGCGCCGGGCCGGGCCGGTGACCCCGGTCCGGCTCAGCAGTTGCGTCCGCAGTTCGGGGAAACCGCCCGCCGTCCCCACAGGCGAATTCGGCATGGTGCGTCGAACGCTCACTTTCCGTGTTCGGAGGGTGAAAGACAGGAGGTCCGGCCCGAAATTCCGGGCCGGACCTCCGTGATCACGGTCAGAGTGCTTCCGGACCCTTTTCGCCGGTGCGCACGCGGACGACGTTCTCGACCGTCGACGTCCAGACCTTGCCGTCACCGATCTTGCCGGTGCGGGCGGCCCGCACGATGACGTCCACGACGTCGTCGCTGTCCTCGTCGTCGACGAGGATCTCCAGACGCACCTTGGGCAGCAGCTCCACGGTGTACTCCGCACCCCGGTAGACCTCGGTGTGACCGCGCTGGCGGCCATACCCGGAGGACTCCGACACGGTCATCCCCTGCACACCGAAGGCCAGCAGCGCGGCCCGGACCTCGTCCAGCTTGAAGGGTTTGATGACGGCGGTGACCAGCTTCACGCGTTCACTCCTTGCGACTTGTTGCTCAGCGGGTGGCTCAGGACTCCGGACACACCGGCACCGGAGGCGGGCTCGATGTCGTACGCGGCCTCACCGTGGGTGGTGACGTCGACGCCCTCGACCTCGTGCTCCTCGGGGACACGCCAGCCCATCGTGTACTTCAGGGCCAGGCCGATGATCGCGGTCATAACACCGGAGATCGCGACGGCGATCAGCGCGACCAGGGTCTGCGTGATCAGCTGGGTGAAGCCGCCGCCGTAGAACAGGCCCTGGGCCGCGCCTTCCGGCGCGAAGGTCGACTGACCGTCGCCGCCGAAGGTGGCGAAGAAGCCGATGAGGACGGTGCCGATGAGGCCACCCACCAGGTGGACGCCGACGACGTCCAGCGAGTCGTCGTAGCCCAGCTTGTACTTCAGACCCACGGCCATGGCGCAGACGGCGCCGGCGACGAGGCCGATGGCCATGGCGCCGATGACGTCGACCGCGGCGGCGGCCGGGGTGATGGCGACCAGACCGGCGACGATGCCCGAGGCGGCACCGAGGCTGGTGGCGTGCTTGTCCCGGATGCGCTCGACGATCAGCCAGCCCAGGGCGGCGACCGCGGTGGCGACCAGGGTGTTGACCCACGCCTGGCCGGCGGTGCCGTCGGCGCCGAACTCGGAACCGGCGTTGAAGCCGAACCAGCCGAACCACAGCAGGGCGGCGCCCAGCATGACGAACGGCAGGTTGTGCGGCTTCATCGGATCCTTGCCGAAGCCGCGGCGCTTGCCGATGATCAGCGCGAGGACCAGGCCGGCCATACCGGCGTTGATGTGGACGACCGTGCCGCCCGCGAAGTCGATCGGGGTGGAGATGTTCGTGGCGACGAAGCCGGTGCCACCGAGGATGCCACCGCCCCACACCATGTGCGCGATCGGGGCGTAGACCAGGGTCATCCAGATGGCCGAGAAGACCAGCCAGGTACCGAACTTCGCCCGGTCGGCGATGGCGCCGGAGATCAGGGCGACGGTGATGACGGCGAAGGTGGCCTGGTAGCCGACGGCCACCGTGGCCGGCACGCCGGTCGAGATCATCAGGCTGTCGGCGTCGGTCAGGCCCTTGAGGGCGAAGAACTTGGTCGGGTCACCGATGATGCCGCCGAGGCCCCCGTCGAGGGAGGCGAAGGTCATCGAGTAGCCGTACAGCACCCAGAGCGGGGCGACGACAGCGAGAGCGCCGAAGCTCATCATCATCATGTTCAGCACGGACTTCGAGCGGGTCATACCGCCGTAGAAGAAGGCCAGCGCGGGTGTCATCAGCAGGACCAGGGATGCCGAGGTCAGCATCCAGGCGGTATTCCCGCTGTTGAGTTCGAACTCCATCAAGCCTCCAGGCTCGTCCGGTGGCGGGCGAACCTCGGTGCCCGCCTTTCAGCGGCACCTCGGCGACTGCCCAGGAACAGTTCGAAGACTCGTGCCTTCGTGTTTCCCGGGACGCTCGGGCGTGTTTCACCGGTGTGAACTCGGCCTGGAAGTCGTTACGAAGAGGTTTCGGTCATGTCGACGCTGTGTGACACGACGTCGACATGACCTGACGGAGCGTTGCGGAACGACGGTGGACCGACGCGTCTGCGCAGGTCAGCCCAGTAGCGCGTCGACGAACGCCTCGGGTTCGAAAGGCGCCAGGTCGTCCGGTCCCTCCCCCAGCCCGACCAGCTTCACCGGGACGTTGAGTGCCCGCTGCACGGCCACGACGATGCCGCCCTTGGCGGTGCCGTCCAACTTGGTCAGGGCGATGCCGGTGATGTCGACGACGTCGGCGAACACGGTGGCCTGGACCAGACCGTTCTGACCGGTGGTGGCGTCCAGTACCAACAGGACCTCGTCGACCTTCGCCTGCTTCTCGACGACCCGCTTGACCTTGCCGAGCTCGTCCATCAGGCCGGTCTTGGTGTGCAGACGGCCGGCGGTGTCGATGAGGACGGCGTCCGCGTTCGTCTCGATGCCCTTCTTGACCGCGTCGAAGGCGACGGCGGCCGGATCGGCCCCCGCGGCGGACCGCACGACGGTCGCGCCGGCCCGGTCCCCCCAGGTCTGCAGCTGGTCGGCGGCGGCGGCGCGGAAGGTGTCGGCCGCGCCGAGCACCACGTCGCGTCCGTCGGCGACCAGGACGCGGGCGAGCTTGCCGGTGGTGGTGGTCTTGCCGGTGCCGTTGACCCCGACGACCAGGATGACCGAGGGGCGGCCGTCGTGCGGGAGCGCGCGGACGGAGCGGTCCATGTCGGTGCCGACGGCGTCGACGAGCACCCGGCGCAGCAGGGCCCGGGCACCGGCCGCGTCGGTGGTGCCGTGCGCGGCGATCTCCTTGCGCAGCCGGTCGGTGATCTCCATGGCCGCACCGGCCCCGAGATCGGCCATCAGCAGGGTGTCCTCGATGTCGGTCCAGGAGTCCTCGTCGATGGTCGAGGCACCCAGCAGCCCGAGCAGGGACTGACCGAAGACGTTCTGCGATCGGGACAGCCGACCGCGCAGCCGGTTGAGCCGACCGGCCGAGGGCTCGATCTCGTCGACCTCGACGGCCGTCTGGTCGGCCGGGGCGACCGGCTCGACCGCCGGTTCGGGCTGGACCCCGACGACCGGGCCCTGCGGGGTGGCTCGCACCGGCGGGAACTCGGTGGTGCGCCGCGGGGGCAGCACGACCTCGGGGGCCGGCTCGACCACCGGCGACGCCACCGGGGTCTCGTCGGCCGGGCTCTCCACCGCCGGCGCGGTCGCGGTCGGCGCCGGAGTCTCGACCTCAGGTTCAGGTGCAGTCTCAACCTCAGGTGCAGGCTTGGAGACGGGCGGCGCGATCGGCGCATCGGGCAACGCCACGTCGACGATCGAGCGGGTGTCCGAGTCGCGAGGCACGGCGGCGTCGTCGCCCACCCCGGGCTGTCCGTCGGTCTCGGGCCGGTCGGTGACCGGATGCGCTCCCGATGGTTCTGTGGGCCGCGGCGGGGCGGTGTCGGTGGTCTCCGGGGTGACCGGGGGGAACGGACGCGTCCCCCGGGCCGGGGCCTGCGGTGTCGCCGGCTCGACGGGGGCCGACGGGGGGGCCGGGCGGTCGGCGGTGGCCGTCCCGCCGGTCGAGAAGGAGATGGATCCGCCCGCCTTGTAGCCGCCGCCCTTGACCGGCGGCGCGGTGGACCCCCCGGTGGCGGCCGGGCTGGACGGCGGGGCGAGGCTGACCCGGCTCCGGCGGTAGCGCACGAAACCGACGACGAGCGCGATCGCGAGCAGGGCGGCGACGATGATGACGATCCAGATCCACGTTGGCACCTGGTCATCCTCCCAGAGGGGCGACCCGGACGACCGCCTACTCGCCGTCGAACAGCCGGTCCACCACCTTGCGCGCCCGCCGGGTGGCCCGTCGGTAGTCGTCGACGAACTCGCCGGGGTCGCCGTCGGCCGGGTAGCCGATGGCCCGGGCCACGGCGATGAGGTCCCGCCCGGAGCGCGGGATCTGATCGTCCGGCTTGCCCTTGACCAGCATGATCGCGTTCCGTACCTGGGCCGCGGTCAGCCAGCCGGTCTTCAGGGCCACGGCATCGGACGCGTCGAGCAGCCCGGCCTCCTCCGCGGCGGCCAGGGCCTGCAGGGTGGACGGGGTCCGCAGGCCGGGCACCTCGTGGCCGTGCTGCAGCTGCAGCAGCTGGACCGTCCACTCGATGTCGCCCAGACCGCCGCGGCCCAGCTTGGTGTGGGTGGTGCGGTCCGCACCCCGGGGCATGCGTTCGGTGTCGACGCGCGCCTTGATCCGCCGGATCTCGATGACGTCCTTCTGACTCAACCCGCCCTCCGGATACCGGAAGGCGTCGGCCGCGGCCAGGAAGGCGACCCCCAGGTCGACGTCCCCGGCGATGGGTCGCGCCCGGACCAGGGCCTGCCGTTCCCAGGCGGCGGCGAACTTCTCCCAGTAGACCCGATAGGAGTCCAGGGTGCGGGCCATCGGCCCGTTGCGGCCTTCCGGCCGCAGGTTGGCGTCGATGTCCAACGGCGGGTCGGGGGTCGGACGCACCAGCAACCGCCCCATCAGGTCGATCGCGGCGGTGGCGTCCTGCCGGGCGCCTTCCCATTCCTGCCCGTCGACGGGTTCGGCGACGTACATGACGTCGGCGTCCGAGCCGTAGCCCATCTCCGCGCCGGCCATCCGTCCCATGCCGATGACCGCGATGCGGGCCCGGAAGCCCCCGCGTTCGCCGCTGACCTGTTCGATGGCGGCGTCCAGGGCGACCCGGATGGCGCTCTCGGCCACGCTCGTCAGACCCCGGCCGATGTTCTCGACGCTGATCAACCCGAGCAGGTCACCGCAGGCCAACCGGACCAGTTCGTGCCGCCGGGCGGCGCGGGCCGCGTCCACCTTGGCCCGGGCGGAGGTGGCCCGGCCGGCCCGGGCGATGAGGGCCGAGGCGACCGTCTCCGGTTCCGGTTCGAGCAGGGCGGCGTCGTCGACCAGCAGCCGCAGCACCTCGGGGGCCCGGTTCAGCAGGTTGGCGATGAGCTTGGACCCGCCGAGCAGCGTGGCCAGCCGGTGGGCGACGGTGACCTCGTCCCGCAGGAGCCGCAGGTACCAGGGCGTGTCGGCGAGGTCCTCGGACAGCTGCCGGTAGGCGAGCAGGCCCCCGTCGGGGTCGGGGCTGTCCGCGAAGTACTCGAGCAGCACCGGCAGCAGGGTGCGCTGGATGGCGGCCCGGCGGGCCACGCCGTTGCTGAGGGCGGCGATGTGCCGTAGCGCCGCATCGGGCGCGCGGAACCCGAGAGCGGCGAGCCGGGCGTGCGCGGCCTCCGGCGATAGCCGCAGCTCGCCCTCGTCCACGGCGGCCACGGCATCGAGCAGCGGTCGGTAGAAGAGCTTCTCGTGCAGGCGGCGGACCGCGGCGGCGTGCCGGACCCGTTCGGCGGTGAAGATCTCGGACGCGGTGGACGAACCGGCGGCGGCGTACCCGTCGGACCGGGCCAGCCACTCGAGATCGGTGCTGTCGTCGGGCAGCAGGTGGGTGCGGCGCAGCCGCTGCAGCTGGATGCGATGTTCGGCCCGGCGCAGGAAGGTGTAGGCGGCGGCCATCTCCGCGCCGTCGGTCCGGCCGACGTACCCGCCGCGGATCAACGACCGCAAGGCCATCAGGGTGCCGGGCAGTCGCAGGTCGGGGTCGGTGCGGCCGTGGACGAGCTGCAGCAGCTGGACGGCGAACTCGACGTCCCGGAGCCCACCCGCACCGAGCTTGAGCTCCCGGGACCGCAGGTGGTCGGGGATGTTGGCCTCGACGCGGCGGCGCATGGCCTGGACGTCGGCGACGAACGACTCCCGTCCGGCGGCGGACCAGACCCCGGGGGCGATGACCTCCATGTACTGACGCCCCAGGTCCGGGTCTCCGGCCGCGGGCCGCGCCTTGAGCAGGGCCTGGAACTCCCAGGTCTCGGCCCATTTCACGTAGTAGGCGGCGTGGCTGGCCGGGGTCCGGACCAGCGCCCCGGCCTTGCCCTCGGGGCGCAGCGCGGCGTCGACCTCCCAGGCCGCGGCCCCGCAGACGCGCATCAACCCGGACGCCAACTGGGTGGCGGTGGCGAGCATGCGGCCCTCGTCGCGGGGCTGGTCGTCCGAGACCGGGGGGAAATCGGCGTCAGGGCGGGCCGGTGGGAAGTCGGCACAGAAGACCACGTCGACGTCGGAGATGTAGTTGAGCTCCTTGGCGCCGGTCTTGCCCATGGCGATGACGGACAGCCGGGCCGGCGCGGCGGCGGCGGGCAGCTCGGCGGCGGCGACGGACAGGCCGACCTGCAGCGTGGCGTCGGCCAGGTCGGACAGCGCCTGGCAGACGGCCGGCAGCGCGGTGGTGGGCAGGGTGGCCTCGACCGCGGGCGCCAGGTCGTGAGCGGCGATGACGAGCAGCTGCGACCGGTAGGCCCGGCGCAGTGCGGCGATGGCCTTGCCCCCGGTGAGTCGGGCCCGGGCCCCCTCGGTGCCGGTGCACGGCGGCTCGGCCGGGTCGATCCCGACCGCAGCCCCCAGCGCAGCGAGCAGGGCGATGGGATCGGCGAGCCGTTCGGTGGGCGACTCGGTCAGCAGCAGCCGCCAGTCCTCCGGGAAAGCGACCAGGTGGTCGGTCAGGGCGGTGGATCCGCCGAGGACCCCGATCAGCCGACCCCGGAAGCGGGCGTTGTCCCGCAACGCGTCCAGCAGTGCCGGCCGTTCGTCCGCCGGGCGGTCGGTCGACAGAGCCTGCGACAACCGGGACAACCCGAGCAGCGCGTACTCCGGCCGGCCGGAACGGGAGATGGCGGCCAGTACCTCCTCGGCCCCGGGGGCCGGACGATCGTCGACGAACAGCCCGGTCGTCGCGAGATCGGCGTGGGCGCGGTCGCTGTTGGGCAGCCCCCAACGGGCCGGGGAACGGCTGGCCGGGCGGGTCATCGGGCGCTCACCCCGACCTCGATGCGTCGGGTCGGCCGCTGCCGGCAGACGTCGACGAAGCGGGCGGCGAACTCGGACCAGATCTCGGTCATCGCCTCGTCCGCCTCGTCCAGCGCATCGGCCAGCCGCCAGTTCGCCGGCTGGTCGGTCATCCTGGCCCACGCCCGGACGTCCGCGGCGGTGGTCTCGATGTGGAACTGCACGCCCCAGGCGGCCGGGCCGACACGGTAGGCCTGGTGCGGGTACCCGGTGGAAGACATCAGCAGCACGGCCCCCGGGGGCAGGTCGGAGACGACGTCGTCGTGGAAGTGCATGACGTCGGGGGTCATCGGCAGCGGCCCGAACAGCGGGTCGCTGTTGGCGGCGTCCCGTTTGGCCGCCAGGTGCGCGCCGATCTCCGGGCCCTCCAGACCCGGGTCGACCGATCCCCCGGTGGCCAGGGCGAGCAGCTGCGCGCCCAGGCAGACCCCGAGCGTCGGGACCCGGTTCTGGACGGCGGCGGCGAGCAGACCGCGGGTGGCCGGCAACCAGGGCGCCACCTCGTCCTGCGCCGCGCCCATCCGCCCACCCAGGCAGACGATCCCGTCCCAGCCGTCGGGTTCGGCGGGGATCGGCGCACCGGCGTGGGCCCGGGCCACGGTGAGCTCGGCTCCCGCGGCGCGCAACCAGTCACCGAGCCGGGCGACCGGCGCCGCCTCGTCGTGCTCGAGCACCAGGATCCGCGGCGCGCTCACGCCTCGAACTCCACGACCACCGGGGCGTGGTCGGACGCTCCCTTGCCCTTGCGTTCCTCGCGGTCGATGAACGCCCCGGTGACCCGATCGGCCAGCGCCGGGCTGGCCAGGGCGAAGTCGATGCGCATCCCGCGGCGCTTGGGGAAGGACAACTGGGTGTAGTCCCAGTAGGTGAAGGTGCCCGGGCCGGGGGCGTGCGGGCGGACGACATCGGTGAACCCGGCGTCGACGACGGCGGCGAAGGCCTCCCGCTCCGGTGGGGTGACGTGCGTGGAGCCGTGGAAGTACTCGACCGACCAGATGTCGTCGTCGGTCGGGGCGATGTTGAAGTCGCCACACAGGGCCATCGGCAGATCGGGGGCGTCGGCCAGGGTCTTGGCCCCGAAGTCGCGGAGGGCAGCCAGCCACTGCAGCTTGTAGTCGTAGTGCGGGTCGCCGATGGCGCGACCGTTGGGCACGTACAGGCTCCACACCTGTACCCCGCCGCAAGTGGCGCCGATGGCGCGGGCCTCGACGACGGCCGGCGTGTCGGTGTCCTTGGTCCAGGTTGGCGCGCCGGGGAGCCCGACGGTGACGTCGGTCAGCCCGACCCGGGACAGTAGGGCGACCCCGTTCCACTGGGAGAAGCCGAAGCTGGCCACCTCGTAGCCGGCGGCGGCGAGTTCGGCCCGCGGGAAGCGCTCGTCGTCGATCTTGGTCTCCTGGAGGGCGACGACGTCGACGTCGGTGCGCTCCAGCCAGGCCAGCAGCCGGGGCAGCCGGGCGCGGATGGAGTTGAGGTTCCAGGTGGCGAGTCGCATCAGGTCATCCCAGCACGGGTGCGGGCGGCGGGGCGGGCACGAAGAACGGGACGGTCCAGTCGGGCCGTGACTCGCCGTCGATGCGGGCCCGCCAGACCAGCACCTGCCCGGACGGCAGCGGCAGACCGGTGTTGAAGTACAGGACGACCTGGGACCGGGTGGGCAGGGCCCGCCGGGGGACGCCGCTGCCCCGGAAGTTGGGTTCCTCGATCTGCAGGGTCTGCCCGAACCGCATGACCCGGGCCGGTGAGACCTCGGTCGGGGTGACGTCGTCCAGCTGGACGGGCAGCCCGGCCGCGTTCTCCAGGACGACCTCGAAGGCGTACTGCTCGTTGACCAGGGTGGGTGGGAAGCTGAGTGACACGACCAGGGCGAAGGCCGCCGACATCCCCGTGGTGTGGTCGCGGCCGATGATCTGCAGTCCGCCGCCGACCATCTGGAGCTTGCCGAGCTGATCGGCCACGGCGAAGTCGGCCAGGATCAGCGACACGGATGCCTGTTCGAAGACCTCGCTCATGGTCCCGATCGTGCCAGAGCAGGCCGGTGGCCCGGGCACCGCTCACCGGAAGTCCCGGGACGGCGTGCTGGCGACCAGGTCGATGGCCGCGATGCGGTCGGCGACGATCGAGATGGCCCCGCCGGCCCGTTCCATCACGCCGCGCACCAGCAGGGAGCGGGACCCGCGGGCGACCCGCCGGTGCCGGGCCCACACCCCGACCGAGCAGATGACGTTCACCATCCCGGTCTCGTCCTCGAGGTTGAGGAAGATGATCCCGGAGGCGGTACCGGGCCGTTGCCGGTGGGTCACCACCCCGGCGACCAGCACCCGGGTGCCGTGGTCGACGGCGAGCAGGTCGGCCGCCGTGCGTACCCCCTGCGCCCGCAGCGTGTCCCGGGAGAATTCCGTGGGATAGGCGGTGGGCGAGATCCCGGTGGCCCAGATGTCGGCGACGGTGAGTTCCACATCGCTCATCCCGGGCAGTGTCGGCGCGTCCAGGCCGACGGTGGTGCCCTCCAGCGTGCCGGCCCGGGGCCCGGCGGCCGCCCCGGCCGCCCACAGCGCCCGCCGCCGCCGGTCCCCCGCGGAGAGTTGCGTTCCGGAGTCGCCGTGGTCGGTGCCGATCCCGGACAGCGAGTCCAACGCCCCCGCGGTGGCCAGTGCCTCGGCCTGGGCGCTGGTGAGGGTGACCGCCCGGGTCAGCTGGTCCAGCGAGGCGTACCCGCCGGCGGGTCGGGCGGCGACGATCCGGTCGGCCAGGTCGCTGCCGATGGTGCGGACCTCGGCCAGCCCGAGCCGGACGGCCGGGCGACCGTCCGGGCCGGGTTCGAGGTCGGCCGGGGACGAGGAGGCGTTGACGTCGGGGCGGCGGACGGTGACCCCGTGCCGGCGGGCGTCGGCGACCAGGCTCTGCGGCGAGTAGAATCCCATGGGCTGGGCCCGCAGCAGGGCTGCGCAGAACGCCGCCGGGTGGTGCAGTTTCAGCCAGGACGAGTAGAAGACCAGCGCCGCGAACGACAACGCGTGCGACTCGGCGAACCCGAAGTTGGCGAAGGCCAGCAGCCGTTCGTAGATGCGGTCGGCGATCGGGCCGGTGATGCCGTGGGTCTTGTCCATCCCCTCGTACAGCCGGCCCTTGAGCTTGGCCATCCGGGTCGACGACCGTTTGGCCCCCATGGCCCGCCGCAGCTGGTCGGCCTCCCCGGCGTCGAACCCGGCGACGTCGATGGCCAACTGCATGAGCTGCTCCTGGAACAGCGGGATACCCAGGGTCTTGGCCAGGGAGCGACGCATCGCCGGATGGTCGTAGGTGACCGGTTCGAGTCCGTTGCGCCGCCGGATGTACGGGTGCACCGAGTTGCCCTGGATGGGGCCGGGACGGATGAGGGCGACCTCGACGACCAGGTCGTAGAAGGTGCGCGGCTTGAGCCGGGGCAGAGTGGCCATCTGGGCACGGGACTCCACCTGGAAGACCCCGACCGAGTCGGCCCGCTGCAGCATCTCGTAGACCGCCGGTTCCTCCAGGTCCAGGTGGGCGAAGTCGACCTCGATGCCCTCGTGCGCCTGCACCAGGTCGACCGCGTAGTGCAGGGCCGACAGCATCCCCAGCCCGAGCAGGTCGAACTTGACCAGCCCCATGGCCGCGCAGTCGTCCTTGTCCCACTGCAGGACCGACCGGTTCTCCATCCGCGCCCACTCCACCGGGCACACCTGGGCGACGGGACGATCGCAGATGACCATGCCTCCGGAGTGGATGCTCAGGTGCCGGGGCAGGTCCTGGATCTGCAGGGCCAGATCGAGCACGGCGGGCGGGATGCCCTCGTGCTTGACCACCGTGGTGGCCGCCGGGTTGGCCAGCTGGGTGGCCAGCGGCGTCCACCCGTCGAGCTGTTTGGAGTAGGCGTCCTGCTGACCCGGGGAGTGCCCGAGCGCCTTGGCCATGTCCCGCACCGCCATCCGCGGACGGAAGGTGTTGACGTTGGCGACCTGGGCCGCGTACGTGCGTCCGTACTTGTCGTAGATGTACTGGATCACCTGTTCACGGGTGTCGGACTCGATGTCGATGTCGATGTCCGGTGGGCCGTCCCGCTCGGGGGCCAGGAAGCGTTCGAACAGCAGGCCGTACTTGACCGCGTCGACCGCGGTGATCCCCAGGGCGTAGCAGACGGCCGAGTTGGCCGCCGACCCCCGTCCCTGGCAGAAGATCCCCTGTCGCCGGCAGAAGGAGACGATGTCGTCGACGACGAGGAAGTACCCGGGGAAGTTGAGCTCGGCGATGATGGCCAGCTCGTGGTCGATCTGGGCGTAGGCGGCCGGGTTGCTCTCCGGGGTCCCGTACCGCTGCCCGGCCCGCTGCAGGGTGAGTTCCCGTAGCCAGGAGTTCTCGTCATGGCCGGCGGGGACCGGGAACGGTGGGAGCTGCGGGGCCACCAGGTGCAGGTCGAAGGCGCAGTCCCGGCCGAGCGCGGCGGCCGCCGGGACCGCGGTCGGGTAACGGCCGAACAACCGGGCCATCTCCGCCCCCGACCGCAGGTGGGCGGCCGGTCCCGCCGGCAGCCAGGGATCGGCCTCGTCGAGACTGCGCCGACCGCGGACCGCGGCCATCGCGGCGGCCGGGCGGCTCACCGCCGGGCTGGCGTAGTGGGCTCCGGTGGTGGCCACCACCGGCAGGCCGAGCTCGATGGCCAGCGCGGCCAGGGCGTCGTTGTCCTCGTCGTCAGTGGGGCCCAGGTGGGTGGTCAGCTCGACGACGACATTGGCTCGGCCGAACCGGTCGACCAGGCGACGCAGGGCCAGGCCGGCCCGTTCGGGCCCGCCGGTGGCCAGCGCCCGCCGGACGGCGCCCTTGCGGCAGCCGGTCAGGACGACCCAGTCGTTCCCGGCCGCCGCGGCCAGTGTGTCGAGATCGTAGACGGGGCGGCCTTTCTCGCCCCCGGCCAACTGGGCGGCGGTGATCTGCCGGGACAACGTCTCGTACCCGGCCTGACCGCGGGCCAGGACCAGCAGGTGCTCGCCGATCGGGTCGGGCACGCCGAGTTGCGGTTCGTCCAGACCTAGCGACAACTCGGCACCGTAGATGGTGCGCAACCCGACCTCGGCCGCAGCCTCGGCGAACCGGACGATGCCGTAGAGCCCGTCGTGGTCGGTGAGGGCCAGCGCGTCCAGCCCGAGCCGGGCCGCCTCGGCCACCAGCTGCTCCGGGGTGGAGGCTCCGTCGAGGAAGCTGAAGGCCGAATGACAGTGCAGCTCGGCGTACGGGACGGGCCCCGGCCGGGCCGGCGGGGCGACGGGGAGGGCAGGTTCGGCCGGCGCTGCGGTCAGCCCGTACCGATCGGATCCCCGGTCGGCGACCACCCCGTGCAGCCGCCCCTGCCCGGGCCGTGGTGGGCGCCCGGACAGGGCCTGTTCGAGCCGGTTCCACGGCACCGGCGGGTTCTGCCAGCCCATCAGCACACCGCCCGGTCAGTCATAGATTCCCTCTATCGACCATCCGGTGGGCGCGTCGGCCACCAGCACCAACGCGGGCCCGGAGGCGTACAGGAGCTGCAGCCGGGCCCGGCGGGCCCGACGATCGGGCGCCCACCATCGTTCGTCCAGCAGCCATGGCCCGGCCCAGGCCTGCACCTGATGACGGTGACCGGACCGTTCGATCCAGCGTGGGGTGGCGGTGAGCAGGCCCCGCTCCCCCAGCTCCACCGGACGGTTCCGGTCGTCCAGCAGCACCACCGCCTCGGTCGACCCGTCGGGACCGCTGCGGGCCAGCCGGGTCGGGGACGGCGCCGGCAGCGCCCCCGGCCAGGGCCGGTCCACCGGGCGGGGCGGGACGCGTTCGTCGCCCCAGGGCACCCAGGCGATCCGGTCGACCGGCCCCCGCCCTCCGCTGCGGACCGGGGTGAGGACCGATTCCGGGCCGAGCAGTCCCTGGACCCGGGCGAACGCCCACCCGGCCCGCTGGTCGTCCTTGCCGTCGGAACCCCAGAGGCCGAACTGCACCCGGCCGGCGTCGATCGCCTCGACCGGCTCCAGGACGAGACCGACGATGCCGCCGGTGGAGAAACCGTCGTCCCCGCCGTCCTGATCACCGGACGCCGCCCGGCGGCCGGTGAGCCAGCCGTCGAGCTGCCAGCGCACCCGGTCGGCGGTGGCCGCCGGGGTCAGCGGCTGGGCGCACCGCCAGGTGCGGTGCATCTGCTGCCCGCCGCTCAGGGTGGCCCGGATGGTCAGCCGGGTGCAGGCCAGCCCGGCCCCGGCCAGTCCCTCGTGGAACCGTTCGGCCAGGGCCCGGGCCGCGAAGGCCGCGGTGTCGACCCGTTCCAGCGGCGGGTCACAGCTCTGCTCGACCGTCAGGTCGGCCGGGATGGCCCGCCGGGACACCCCGCGATGCGACCGCCCCCGGGCCAAGTGGTGGGCGATGACGGCGTCGGCCCCGAATCGGGTGGCGACCTTGCCCTCGGGGAGGGCGGCGAAGCTGCCACAGCTGGTCAAGCCCAGCCGGATCAACAGGTCGGTGAGCGCGGCCCGCTCCGGACCGCTGATGGCCGGTTCGGCCGACAACTCGGTGATCGGCAGCGGAGCGCAGAAGGCGGCGGACTCTCCGTCGGGGACGATGCGACTGCGCCGGGCGGCCAGCACGGCGACGGCCAGCGAATCGGCCACCCCGACCCGGCACTCGACGTCCAGGGCTTCGACGACGTCGACGATCTTCTCGGCGGCGCTCTCCTCGCTCCCGAAGTAGCGACGGGGCCCGCGGACGGCACAGGCCAGCAGCCCGGGGCGCAGGACCTCCACCCCGGGGACGACCGCTTCGACCGCCTGGACCACCGGTTCGAACAGCCGGGCGTCCCGGTCGGGATCCTCGGCCGTGACCACCAGCGCGGGGCAGTGCGACTGGGCGTCCCGGCGACGTTGACCGAGCCGCACCCCCTCCGCGCGGGCCGCCGGGGTGCAGGCCCGCACCCGGTTCGCGGTGAACACCACCACCGGGGCGGTGGACGGCTGTCGGGCCTGCCGGGCGGCGGCGATCGCGGGCCAGTCGGGGCACCAGATCACCAGAACCCGCTGCTCCACCATGGGCTCGACGTTAGAACATCCGTTCCAAGCAGTCCAGGTGGATCATCGTTCGAACGCCTGGTTCACTCTCTCGGGGGGTCAGCCGACGGCCGCGACCACGGGACGATCCATGGCCGGGCGAGCTCCGGCCGGATCACCGGCGACGACCCGCACCGCATCCCGCGAGGCCCGCAGGGACAGCACCGCCTGTCGTGGGCGCCCCACCCCCCGCCCGGAGACCTCCACCAGCAGTTCCCGGTCCAGCAGCCGCCCGTGCCCGTCACCGAGGCCGGTGAACCCCCGCCACGAGCTGGTCAGCACCAGATCGGCCTCCGGCCAGGCTCCCATCGTCAGCAGCACCGCCCCACGCTGCCGTAACCGGCCACCAAGCACCCGCAGGCGTCCCGGAGCCGGCCGGACCCCCGGGGCCACCGCGGCGACGACCACGTCGACACCGTCGACCAGGATCGAGATCACCTGGAGGAGTTCAGGTCCCGGCTCGGGAACGAGGACCACGCGGTCGAGGTCGACCCCCAGCTCGGCAGCGGCCAACAGGCCCAGATCCGGGAGGGCGACCAGGGCCGACCAGCTGCCGGGAGTCGCGGACAGCAGGGCGAACAGCAGACTGGTGGCTCCGTCGCCGCGGAGTCCGACCACCGTCCCGCCGGCCAGGCCGCCCCGCGGCAGAGCGGCGGCGAGCGGCGCCGGCACGGCATGGACCCGGTCGACGACCGCCTGGTTCCGCACCGCGGACGCCTGCCTCGACCAGGCGGAATCGACCGGCGCGCCACCGGCCTCGGCCACCCGACGCCGCAGTTCGTCCACTATCGCGTGCCCGTACACGCGTTCGAGGCTAGAGAGTGGCGACCCAGTTCCGCAAGACGGCCGCTCCGGCGTCACCCGATTTCTCCGGGTGGAACTGGGTGGCCGACAGCGGACCGTTCTCGACCGCCGCCACGAACCGGTCGCCGCCGTGTTCGGCCCAGGTGACCACGGGCAGCGGGAAGGGGCTGGCCGCCGGATCCAGCGGCAGCTCCCACGACCGCACCGCATACGAGTGCACGAAGTAGAAGCGGGTCTGCGGGTCGAGACCGGCGAACAGGGCCGATCCGTCACCGGCCTCCACCGTGTTCCAGCCCATGTGCGGGACGATCGGCGCCTGCAGGCGTTCGACCACCCCGGGCCACTCGCCGACCCCGTCGGTCTCGATGCCGTGCTCGATGCCACGCTCGAACATGATCTGCATGCCCACGCAGATCCCCAGCACCGGCCGGTTGCCGGCGACCCGACGGTCGATGATGCGACCGCCGCGGACCTTGTTCAGGCCGGCCATGCAGGCGGCGTAGGCGCCCACTCCAGGGACCACCAATCCATCGGCCTCCAGGGCGGCGTCGAAATCGGCCGTCACCGTCACGTCGGCGCCGGTGCGGCGCAACGCCCGTTCGGCGGAGGCCAGGTTCCCCGATCCGTAGTCGAAGACCACCACCCGCTGACTCACTGTCCGACTCCTTCGATTCCGCGGCCGGGCCTCATCCGATCAGCCACAGCACGCCACCGGCGATGGCCATCGCCGAGAGCACGGCGAACAGCACACCCACGGTCCGGTTCTTGTTCCAGAACGCCGCCACGCCTCCGATGAGGAACCCACCCAGGGCGAACAGCAGCAGCGGGGCGACCGAGCCGCTATCCACGGCGACCCACCGTCACAACACACCCTTCGTCGAGGGAATGCCCTGGACCCGGGGGTCGGGTTCGACGGCGGTCCGCAGGGCCCGGGCGATGGCCTTGTACTGGGCCTCGCAGATGTGATGCGGGTCCCGCCCGTACAGCACCCGCACATGCAGGTTGATCCGAGCGTGGAAAGCCAGCGAATCGAAGACGTGCCGGTTCAGCACGACCGGGTAGTTGTTGCCGACCGTGAACCCGAAGATCGACTCCGGCTCCCCGGTGTGCACCGAATAGGGCCGACCGGACACATCGACGGCGGCGTGGGCCAGCGTCTCGTCCATCGGGATGAAGGCGTCGCCGAACCGACGGACGCCCTTCTTGTCCCCCAGCGCCTGCGCGAACGCCTGCCCCAGCACGATCGCGGTGTCCTCGACGGTGTGGTGGGCGTCGATGTGGGTGTCCCCGGTCGACCGCACGGTGAGGTCGAAGCTGCCGTGCACCCCGAACGAGATCAACATGTGGTCGTAGAAGGGCACGCTGGTCGAGATGTCGACCTTGCCGGTGCCGTCCAGGTCGAGGTCGACCAGGACGGACGACTCGCTCGTCGTACGTTCGATCCGGGCCCGTCGGGGTGCGGCGGCCACGGCGTCGCCGGCCGAGCTGCTCATGATGATGCCTCCAGGAATGCGTCGTTCTCGGCTTCGGTCCCGATGGTGACCCGCAGGTATCCCGGGATCCCCATGTCCCGCACCAGCACCCCGGCGTCCAGGTAACGGCGCCAGGCGGTGGCCGGATCCTCGAACGGCCCGTACAGCAGGAAGTTGGCGTCCGAGTCGACGACCCGGAACCCCTTGTGTTCGAGGGCGGCTCGGACCCGTTCGCGTTCACCGATCAGCCGGCGGACCGAGGCCAGGGTGTCGTCGGCGTGCCGCAGGGCGGCCAGCGCCGCGGCCTGGGTCAACGTGGACAGGTGGTACGGCAGGCGGACCAGCAGCAGCGCGTCCACGACCGCGGGCGCGGCGGCCAGGTAGCCCAGCCGTCCACCGGCGAAGGCGAACGCCTTGGACATGGTCCGCGAGACCACCAGCGAGCGGGGGAACTCGTGCAGCAGGGTGATGGCGCTGGTCTGGTCGGAGAACTCGGCGTAGGCCTCGTCCACGACCACCATGCCCGGCGCCGCGGCGATGAGCGTCCGCAGGTCGTCGACCGGTATCGACCCGCCCGTCGGGTTGTTCGGGCTGGTGATGAACAAAACGTCGGGAGCCACCTCGGTGATGACCGCCGCGGCCTGCTCGACGTCGATCGTGAAGTCCTCCCGCCGCGGGCAGGACACCCACTGCGTCTGCGTGCCGGTCGAGATGATCGGGTGCATCGAGTAGGACGGCTCGAACCCGAGGGCCGTGCGACCCGGTCCGCCGAAGGCCTGCAGCACCTGCTGGAGGATCTCGTTGGACCCGTTGGCCGCCCAAAGGTTGGCCGCACGCAGGTCCACCCCGGTACTGCGGGTGAGGTAACGGGCCAGCTCCTCGCGCAGGCTCACCGCATCCCGGTCCGGGTACCGGTTGAGTTCCGCGGCGGCCACCGCCACCGACTTCACCAGGTCGTCGACCAGGGCGTCGGACGGCGGGAACGGGTTCTCGTTGGTGTTGAGCTGGACGGGCACTTCGAGCTGAGGGGCGCCGTACGGGTGCTTGCCCACCAGGTCGGCACGCAACGGCAGGTCGGACAGCTTCACGGCGTCGCCGACGATCACGCGCCGACCCCCGCCCGCTCGACCACACCGACGGCATCGACCGCACCGGCGAACCGCGCGCTGACGGCCTCGCCGTGGGCCGGGAGGTTCTCGGCCTCGGACAGCGCGAGCACGTGGTCGGCGACCTCGGCCAGCGCGGCCCGGGAGTAGTCGATGACCTGCATCTGCCGCAGGAACGTCAGGGTGGACAGCCCGGCGGTGAACCGGGCCGAGCCGGATGTCGGCAGCACGTGGTTCGACCCCGCGCAGTAGTCACCCAGCGACACCGGCGACCAGGGCCCGACGAACACGGCGCCGGCCGAACGGATCCGGGCGGCCACCGCTGCGGAGTCGGCGGTCTGGATCTCGAGGTGCTCGGCGGCGTAGGCGTCGGCCACGACCACGGCGTCGTCGAGGGAGGCGACCAGGACGGTCGCCGACTGCACTCCGGACAGCGCGGTGCGCACCCGCTCGGCGTGCCGGGTCGCCGGGACCCGGGCGGCCAGCGCGACGTCGACCGCATCGGCCAGAGTGACGGACGGCGTGATGAGGACGGAGGCGGCCAGCGGGTCGTGTTCGGCCTGTGAGACGAGGTCGGCGGCCACGTGATCCGGGTCCGCGGTCTCGTCGGCGACCACCGCGATCTCCGTCGGGCCGGCCTCGGAGTCGATGGCCACCGTGCCGCGCAGCAGTCGCTTGGCCGCGGTGACGAACACGTTGCCCGGGCCGGTGATGACGTCGACCGGCAGCACGGGGGTGCCGTCGGTGTCGATCCCGCCGAGGGCCAGCAGGGCGACGCCCTGCGCTCCCCCGGCCGCGTAGACCTCGTCGACCCCGAGCAGGGCGCAGGCGGCCAGCACGTTGGGGTCCGGCCAGCCGTCCGGCTGTTGGGGCGGGGAGGTGACGGCGATGGCGTCCACCCCGGCGACCTGCGCCGGGACCACGTTCATGACGACGCTGGACGGATACAGGGCCAGCCCGCCCGGCACGTACAGGCCGACCCGGCGCACCGGCACCCACCGCTGGCGCACCGTCGCCCCCGGGGCGATCTCGGTGACCGTCTCGGTGGGGAGCTGCGCGGCGTGCCCGGCACGGGCCCGGGCGATGGACTCGGTCAACGCGGCCCGCACCCGCGGGTCGATGCGGTCGGCGGCGGCGGCCACGACCTCGGCCGGCACGCGCACGGTGGCCGGGGCCACCTTGTCGAAGCGCTGGGACGCCTCGAGCACGGCGGTGACGCCCCGCTCGCGGACGTCGGCGATGAGGGCCGCGGCGGCATCGGTCGCGGCATGGGTGTCCGTTTCGGCCCGGGGCAGCAGTCGGGTCAGCGGTACACCGTCGACCCGGCCGGCGGCATCCCACCCGGCACACAGGTCAATCCTTCGCAGCATGCCCATCAGGGTAGTGGGCGGCACCGACAGCCCCGGTTCGTGTGGACGCCGGCCGGGCCGGCGGTCCCGGCGGCCTGCTGTCGGACCCGCGTCCTAAGGTGTGCCCTGCACGAACCGAGCACCGAACCCCGGAGGATCCCTCATGTCCAGCGATGCGGCCGCGACCGCCGACGCCCCGGTCGACCCCCACGCCGAGACCATCGAGTTCCAGGCCGAGGCCCGTCAGCTGCTGCAGCTGATGATCCACTCGATCTACTCGACCAAGGACGTGTTCCTGCGCGAGCTGATCTCCAACGCCTCCGATGCGCTGGACAAGCTCCGTCTGGCGTCCTACCAGGACAAGGACCTGCAGGTCGACACCTCCGACCTGCACATCGACCTCGGCATCGACCCGGCCGCCCGCACGCTGACGGTGGCTGATAACGGCATCGGCATGTCCCGCGAGGAGGTCGTCTCTCTCATCGGCACGATCGCCAAGTCCGGGACCGGCGAGCTGCTGGCCAAGCTGCGGGACGCCCGGGCCGCCGGCGCCGGTTCGGAGGAGGCCAGCGCCGAACTCATCGGTCAATTCGGCGTCGGCTTCTACTCGAGCTTCATGGTCGCCGACCGGGTGAGCATGGTCACCCGCAAGGCCGGGTCCGCCACCGGCGTCCGCTGGGAATCGACCGGGGAGGGCACCTACACGGTCATCGATGTCGAGGACGCCCCCCAGGGCACGGCGGTGACCCTGCACCTCAAGCCGGCGGACGCCGAGGACTCCCTGCACGACTTCGCCGACCCGGCCACCATCCGGCGCACCGTCAAGCGCTACTCCGACTTCATCACCTGGCCCATCCGGCTGCTCACGCCGCCGGCCGAGGAGACGGCCACCGCCGAGTCCGCCGACGAGACCCCGAACGAACCGGAGACGATCAACTCCCGCCAGGCGCTGTGGGCCCGACCCCAGAGCGAGGTGTCCGACGAGGAGTACGCCGAGTTCTACCGGCATGTCAGCCACGACTGGCGGGAGCCGTTGGAGACCATCCGGCTCGCGGCCGAGGGCACCTTCGAGTACCAGGCGCTGCTGTTCCTGCCCAGCCAGGCCCCGATGGACCTCTTCTACCGGGATGCCTCGCGGGGTGTGCAGCTCTACGTCAAGCGCGTCTTCATCATGGACGACTGCGAGGCCCTGGTCCCCGAGTACCTGCGGTTCGTCAAGGGCGTGGTCGACGCCCATGACCTGTCGCTGAACATCTCCCGGGAGATCCTGCAGCAGGACCGGCAGATCCAGCTCATCCGTAAGCGCCTGGTGAAGAAGGTGCTGTCGACGGTCAAGTCGATGCAGGAGAACGAGCCGGAGAAGTACGCGACGTTCTGGTCCGAACTGGGTCGCGCGGTCAAGGAGGGCCTGCTGTCCGACCAGGACAACCAGGAGGCGATCCTGCAGATCTGCTCGTTCCCCTCGACCCACGACACCGAGAAGCCGACCACGCTGGCCGATTACCTGGCGCGGATGCCCGACGGTCAGGACGCGATCTATTACGCCACCGGCGACTCGCGTTCCGCGCTGGAGCATTCCCCGCACATGGAGGCGTTCCGGGCCAAGGGCTACGAGGTCCTGCTGCTCACCGACCAGATCGACGAACTCTGGGTGGACGCGGTCCCCGCGTTCGAGGACAAGCCGTTCACGTCGATCACCCGCGGCGAGGTCGACCTCGGTGGTGAGGACGTCGCCGAGGACGTCAAGCAGGACTTCGAGAGCCTCCTGGGCTGGATGACGACCGAACTGTCCGAGGAGGTCAAGGCGGTGCGTCTGTCGCATCGGTTGACCTCTTCCGCGGTCTGCCTGGTGGGCGAGCCCGGGGACATGACCCCGACCCTGGAGAAGATGTTCCGGGCGATGGGGCAGACGCCGCCGCCGGTCAAGCGGACGCTGGAACTCAACCCCGACCATCCGCTGGTCGCCGGTCTGCGGTCTGCCCACGACGCCCGGCCGGACGACCCGGCCGTGGGCGAGACGGCCCGACTGCTCTACGGCATGGCCCTGCTGGCCGAGGGCGGCGAGCTGGCCGAGCCGGCCGCGTTCGTCTCCGCACTGTCCGACCGGCTGGCCTCCGGTCTGCGGTGACCGTCGTGGTCGGGGTGACGCCGCTCCGGCGCCACCCCGACCCCGATGGGGTTGGTCACGACCGGGTTGCGGTCGTCGTTGCGAAGTTGGCGACACCAGTGGGTGACCGGCCATACTCCTTTCGCTCTCATCAGGGGCACGGGCGATGGAGGACGAATGCAGGTAGCACGCAGCCGCGGACTGGCCGGAGCGCTGGCGGCGGTGAGCACCCTGTCGCTCCTGCTGATCGGGTGCACGTCCGAGTCGGCCACGGCCCCCACCACCCCGGTCACCGCGACACCTCTTCCGGAGGGCACCACCAGCCTGCCGACCCTGGTCACCGTCGCCCCGGGCGAGCCGGCCCCGCTGGGTTACCAGCAGCGGGCCCGGGTCGAGGCCCGGGCCACCTTGTTCGCCGTGCAACGGGACGTCACCCCGGCGGCCGGGTCGACGGCCCCGCGGACCGCGATCGACGTCGAGGTGTGCGCCGACGCTCCGATTTCCGGCATCAGCAGTTCGACCTGGACGGTCATCAGCGCCGACGGCAACGAGTACACCCCCGTCCGCGGTGACGACGCCCCGATCGTCCCGGTGTACCCGACGCGGCTGACCGCACTGAAGGTCGACCAGTGCCTGCGCGGGTGGATCGTCGTGGACGTCCCGGCCGATGCGCAGGTCGCCTCGGTGCGCTACACCCCGGAGAACGGGGCCGTCCTGCTGTGGAACGTGACCTGACCCGCCGCGATACCGCGGGTCAGGCGGGGTCCAGGTCCAACCCGAGGTCCAGGGCCGGCGCGGAATGCGTGATGGCCCCGACGGCGATGTAGTCGACACCGGTGGCCGCGACCTCGGCGGCCCGCTCCAGGGTCAGACCACCGGAAGCCTCCAACAGAACCCGGGACGCACCGGCCGCGACCGCCTGCCGGACCCGGTCGACCGCGGTGAGGGTGTCGGCGAGCGAGAAGTTGTCCAGCAGGACGAGTTCCGCGCCCGCGGCGATCGCCTCGTCGAGTTGGACGAGGGAGTCGACCTCCACCTCCAGCGCGATGTCGGGGTCGGCCGCCCGGACCGCAGTGATCGCGGCGGTCACCGAGCCGGCCGCGGCCACGTGGTTGTCCTTGATCAACGCGGCGTCGCCCAGCGACATCCGGTGATTGACCCCGCCGCCGCACCGGACCGCGTACTTCTCCAGGATGCGCAGACCCGCCAACGTCTTGCGGGTGTCACGGATGCGGGCGCCGGTCCCGTCGACCGCGTCGACCCAGGCGCGGGTGGCGGTGGCGATCCCGGACAGGTGGGTCAACAGGTTCAGCGCGGTGCGTTCGGCGGTGAGCAGCCCGCGGGTCGCCCCGGTGACCGCCAGCACCGGCTGCCCGGCCCGGATCGCCGTTCCGTCCTCCACCAGGACCTCGATCTGCGGGTCTTCCAGCACCTGCCGGAAAACCTCGGCCGCCACCTGCACGCCGGCCAGCACACCGTCGGCCCGCGGGACGACGAGCGCGGTACGCCGCTGGTCGGCGGGCACCGTCGCAGTGGTGGTGACGTCCGGACCGTCCTGCAGATCCTCGGCCAGGGCGGTGGCGATCACCGTCTGGACCGCGGCCGCCGACGGGGGTGTCAGCTCCCCCGCGGTCCGGTCGCCGACGAAACGTTCCCCGGTGACCGTCATGCCGACACCTGGGCCAGTTCGAGCGGGTGCACGACGAACTCGCCGTCCCGCCAGCGCACCACGGTGGACCGGGCGGTGATGTCGGTCCCGGGGTGGTCGACGCGGACGTGGCAACCGCGGGACTCGGTGCGATCGGCCGCGGCGGCGATGACCGCCCCGGCCACCAGGGACAGGTTGGCGGCCTCGACGGCTTCCCGGACCGGGGTCAGCGGCGCGCGTCCACCCAGCGCCGCCGCCTGGGCCACGGCGGACGCCTGGGCCAGCCCGGCCGCGTCCCGGCCGATGCCGACGGAGGCGCTCATCGCCAGCTGCAGTCCGAGCCGTTCCCGGGGGTCGGCCAGCGGGAGCTGACCGGTGGCGCCGATACCGGTGCCGGGGGCCACGCCGATGGCCCGGCCGACCGCGGCAGGTCCGGCCACGGGTAGGTCGGCGGCGACGCGCTCGCCCATGACCAGCCCTTCGAGCAGCGAGTTGGAGGCGAGCCGGTTGGCGCCGTGCAGTCCGGTGCGGGCGACCTCGCCGACCGCGTACAGGCCGGGGACGGTGGTCCGCCCGGACAGATCGGTGAGCACCCCGCCGCAGTGGTAGTGGGCGGCCGGGGCGACCGGGATGGGGTCGACGGAGGGGTCGATCCCGGCGGCCCGGCAGGCCGCGGTGACCGTGGGGAACCGACGACGGAACTTCTCGGCGGCAATGCCGGTGGCGTCGAGCAGCACGTGGTCGGCGGGTGTCCCGCCGGAGCCGGCCATCGATCGGGAGATCGCCAGGGCGACCACGTCGCGCGGGGCGAGATCGGCCAGCGGATGCACCCCGGGCATGATCCGGTGCCCGGCGACGTCGACCAGGACGGCGCCTTCGCCGCGGACGGCCTCGGTGACCAGCGGCCGCGAACCGCGTTCGAAGGGGCCGGTCCACAGCGCCGTCGGGTGGAACTGCATGAACTCGACATCGGACACCGCAGCCCCGGCGCGCAGGGCCATGGCCAGGCCGTCACCGGTGGCCACCGACGGGTTGGTGGTGACGGCGTACAGGTGACCGGCTCCCCCGGTGGCCAGTACGACGGACCGGGCCAGGATGTGTCCGACGACCGGGCGCCGGTCGGCGGCGTCGGCGATCCGCGGGACGCCGTCCAGACCGTCGAGCTCGGGGTCGGCCAGCGCGGCGCCGGCGGCGGCCAGCACGCTGATGCCGACGGCGTGTCCGTCGTCGTCGAGCAGCACGTCGAGGGCCTGATGGTCGGCCAGCACGGTGGGCAGGCCGGGGGCGGCCAGCAGGGCCCGCTCGATCTCGGCACCGGTCGCGTCTCCGCCGGCGTGCACCACGCGGTTGGCGTGGTGGCCGCCTTCCCGGGTGCGCAGCAGACCGGCCGGGCCGGCGTCGAAGACGGCGCCGCGGGCGCGGAGTCGTTCGACGGCGGCCGGACCCTGGCCGAGGATGACCGCCGTGGCGGCCGGGTCGGTCAGACCGGCGCCGGCGACGACGGTGTCGTGAACGTGGGCGGCGACGGTGTCGCCGGGGTCGCGGTCGGCCGGATCGGGCTGGACGACCGCGACACCGCCCTGCGCCCAGGTGGTGTTGGCGTCGGCCGGGGCGCCCTTGGTGACCAGGACGACGGACCGGCCGGCCGCGGCGGCGTCGAGGGCGACGGTGAGTCCGGCGACGCCGGACCCGACCACCACGACGTCAGCGCTGGCGGTGAAATCGGGCAGACCGGGGATCATTCCCCACCTCCACTGTTCCCGATGGCGATCATCCGCTCGACGGCACCACGGGCCCGCGCGGCGATCTGCGGGTCGACGACGACCTCGTCGCGCAGTTCCCGCAGGCTGCGGAGCACCTTCTCGGGGGTGATCATCTTCATGTACGAGCAGGACGCCCGGTCGTTGACCGGACGGAAATCGATGCCGGGGGCGGCCCGGCGGAGCTGGTGGATCATGCCGATCTCGGTGGCCACCAGGACACTGCGCGAGGTCGACTGCTTGGCTGCCGTGACCATGTCGCCGGTCGACAGGATCTTGATGCGTTCCGGCGCGACGGCTCCGGCGGTGGCCAGATACAGGGCACTGGTGGCGCAGCCGCATTCCGGGTGGATGTAGAGGTCGGCCTCGGGGTCGGCCTCGGCGGTGGCGGCGAGCTGGGCGCCATTGATGCCGGCGTGCACGTGGCACTCCCCGCCCCAGACCTGGATGTTGTCGCGCTGCAGGACGCGGCGGACGTGGGCACCGAGGAACTGGTCGGGGCCGAAGAGGACGGGGGTGTCGGCCGGGATGGAGGCGACGACGTCGACCGCATTGGACGACGTGCAGCAGATGTCGGTCTCGGCCTTCACCTCCGCCGTGGTGTTGACGTAGGACACCACCACCGCACCGGGGTTCTCGGCCTTCCAGGCCCGCAACTGGTCCGCGGTCAGCGAATCGGCCAGCGAGCACCCGGCCGCGGCGTCCGGGATCAGCACGGTCTTCTCGGGCGAGAGGATCTTGGCCGTCTCGGCCATGAAATGCACGCCGCAGAAGACGATGGTCGACTCGGGGGCGGTCGCCGCGATGCGCGACAGGTACAGCGAATCGCCGACGTGGTGGGCCACGTCCTGGATCTCCGGCAGCTGGTAGTTGTGCGCCAGGATCACCGCGTTGCGCTCCTCGGCGAGGGCGCGCACCTCGGCCGCCCACTGGGCACCGGACACCGGGCTGGCCGGTGCGGACGGGACGGCGGGGATATCAACGACGGTCATCGCAAGCCTCCTGGCCTCTGCCTGGTTTTCGACTTACAATCGAAAACGTGGCTCATCGTAGCAGCTCGTCATCTTCTCGTCATGTGGCGGATACCTCACTGGAGGTCCTCGCCGCGGTGTTCACCGTGCGCCCGGGAGGTACCCCACACACCGGAACACCACCGGGTCTTCATGTCCTGCTGTGGCAGCGGGCCCAGGAACCCGACCTCGGACGGTGGGCGCTCCCCGGCGGCATCGTGCTGCCTTCCGAAGATGTTGACGCATCGGCGAGCCGACAGTTGGCGGAGAAGGTGGATCTCACCCGAGTGAGTCATCTTGAACAGATCGGCGTCTTCTCCGCGCCCGATCGAGTACCCGGCGTGCGGACCGTCGCGACCGGCTTCCTCGGGCTGGTCCCGCTGATCACCCAGGGTGATCATGACCCGCAGATCCCCGCCGACACCGCCTGGCACCCGGTCGACCGCCTACCGGAGATGGCGTTCGACCACCGGGTCATCACCGAGCGCGCCCATCAGCGCCTGCAGGCCAAGCTCTCGTACACCAACCTGGCCTTCGCCCTGGCCCCGGCCAGCTTCACCGTCGCTGAGCTGCGACGGATCTACACCTGTGCCCTCGGGCACGATGTCGACCCGACCAACCTGCAACGGATCCTGACCCGGCGCGGCATGCTCGAGGCCACCGGCACCACCGCCCCCCCGGGACCGAGCGGAGGGCGGCCGGCCGCGATGTATCGGTTCACTCTGCGTGAATACCGAGTGACGGATCCGTTTGCGGCGTTCCGTCCCCGGTGACCCCCGCCCGCCCGGACCCGAGATCGCCGAGCCCGTTCCAGGCGGCGAGCGCGGTGTAGAGCCCGGCCGCGACGGTGGGTTGGGCGAGCAGGACGAGCCAGGTCCCGGTGGTCGGGTGGCCGGTGACGATGATGGCCGGATCGGCGCCGACCAGCGCGGCCGGGTCGGTGCCCGGGGCCAACCAGGCGCCGATCCCCCACGCCAGTGCCGCACCGACCCCACTCCCGGCGACCAGGACGACGAGCATGGCGATGCCACGGGTGCGTCGGGCCGACCAGGCGGCCACCGCCGCGGTCGCCCCGATGGCGATGCCGGACAACGCGAAGAGGCCGGCGGCGACGAAACGGTTGTTCGTCGTGGTGGGCAGGGCACCGAAGCCGTTGGCGCTGACCTGGTACGGCGTTCCTGGCGCCAGGCGCGCCCACAGCACGCCCTGGAGCAGCGCCGCGGCCAGCAGACCAGTGGCCAGCATGACAGCGGCTCGCACCGGCGGTCGCCCGCCGTTTTCACTCGACACGATGCGGCCGGTTACCGGGACGACCGGTCCGGGCGGCGTTGCCACCAGTAGAGGCCGGCGGCGGTCGTGGCCGCGCCGAGGAGGGCCAGCAACCAGTGGGCGGACAGCAGGCTCAGCACCGTGGCGGCGGCGCCGAGAGCCGTCATCGTCATCGCGCTCCGGCCGCTCACCGTCACCGCAGTCCCTCCCCCGACACCTGCTGCTTCCGACACGGCCTCAGGATGGCAGGTCCGACGGGTCGGGGTGGGTAATGACGGCGCACCGGCGATGCCTACTTCTTCCTAATATCTTCGTTATCTGACTATCATCGCAACATGGGTACACCGCGGCTGCAGGAGCCGTCCTTCCTCATTCTCAGCGCGCTGGCCGACGAGCCGCGCCACGGGTACGCGCTGCTCGAGCAGGTGTCGCTGCTGTCCGGGGGCGCGGTGACCCTCAAGGTCGGCTCGCTCTACGGGGCACTCGACCGGCTGGCTGCTCAGGGCCTGTTGGTGGTGGACCGCGAGGAAGTCGTCGAGTCGCGGCTCCGCCGCTACTACCGGCTCACGCCGCGCGGGGTCGAGGTCCTCACGCAGGAGGCCGAACGACTGAGCCGGCAGGCAGCTGCGGCGCTGCAACGATTGCGTGCCGGTCAGGCCCCGGCATGACCGCGCCCGTCAGCGACGCGAGGGAGCTGCGCTACCGCCGCATCCTGCGCCTGCTGCCCCGCGGTGGGCCGGCGGGCCGGGCCGACGAGGTGATCGCGGTGCTGCTCGCCGCCCACGAGGACCGCCGCCGTTCGGGCCCGGCCGAGACGTTCGCACTCTTCGGCTATGTCGGTCGAACGTGGCTGCGAGCCGTCGGCGAGCGGGGCCTGTCCCCCGACCCGGCGGCCAATCGGCGAGCCGCCGCCCTGCTCACCGTCCTCCTACCGCTGACCCTGCTGTTCCCGGTGGCCCGGACCGCCGTCTCCGTGGCCTCCGAGCCCTGGTCGTTCCTCGTCTTCAACCGGGACGATCTCGGGGTCTGGGCGGGGTGGGGACTCGCTGCGCTGGCCACCGTGGTGGGTCCGGCGTGGTTGCCGCGGTGGTTGGCGCTGGCCGGGACCGGATGGTTCGCCGTCCTGACGGGGCTGGCGATGGTCGACGGGCGAACCGGGTTCGTGTCGACCGGCTTCGCCTACCTGCTCGTGCAACTGGCGGCCAGCGGGCTGCTGTGGGACCCGGACCGCCTGCGGGCCGGGCGAGCCCTGCTGCGCACACACCTGGTCTGGGTGGCCGGCCTGCTGACCGGGGTGTTCGTGCTGTTCGCCCTGCCGTTCGCGGTCGGGACGATCGGGCCGGTCACCTTGTCCCCGCTTCTGCTCACCCTGTCGCTGGTGACCCTGACCGTCGTCGGACTCGGCTACCCGACCGGCCGGGCTCTGGTGACCGCCGGGCTCCCGCTGTTCGCCGCATTCGTCGCCGGCCACGGCTGGTGGATGGGCATCAGCGGTGTCGACTTCTTCTCCCCGTTCACCAACGTCCCGGGATGGGCCGAGATGGTCTGGCTGCTCGTGCTCCCGGTCGGCACCTGGTTGGCTGTCCGCACGCTCGGCGGCCTGCTGGCCCAGCGCGACCGGAGGACGACATGAAGATCGGCACCTGTGCGGCAGTCGTGATGGTCGCGGCGGTCGGGCTGACGGCGTGTGCCGCGCCGACCCGGCCGGCGGCCACTTCTTCGCCTGCCCCGGCCAGCAGCTCGTCCACTCCGGCCGCGGCGACGACGCCCTCGCCGGCGGCGCCGACCACCCCGTCCCCGGTGAGCTCATCGGCGGTGCCGTCCATCGCGCCGACGACTGTCGTGCCGACGGACTTCGGTTCGGCGGAGTGCTACTTCGCCGCCGAATCCTTGGGTGATCCCGTGGGGATGGACAACGGCATCGGAGTGGGCTTCGGCTTCAAGGAGGGCACCCAGGCCGACGGTGAGCCCTACGACAACACCCTCACCACCGAGAGCTACCTCGACGCCTGTCGGCAGTCGCTGACGAGGAATGGTCACGACCCCGGGGACGCACCGCTGGCCGCCTGCGTACTGCCCGACGGCCGCATCGCGGTGGCTCCGGGCGACGAGAGCATCTGTGGCGCCAAGGGTTTGGCGGTGGCGCAACCATCGGCGTCCGGCCCGATCCCGAACGGTTCCTGATGCGGGCCGACGTTCCCGAAGTGGTCTGCGAGACCCGCGCACAATGGCGGGCCTGGTTGCGCGAGCACTGCGAGGACGCCACCGCGGTCTGGTTGGTCACCCGCCGCACGTCGCCGGACCCGGACTACGAGGCGGCGGTCGTGGAGGCACTGGCGGTCGGCTGGGTGGACAGCACGAAACGCAGTATCGACGCCGACTTCTCGGCGCTGTACTTCGTGCCCCGCCGCCGGTGCAGTGGCTGGGCGCGGACGAACAAGGCGCGGATCGCCGCCCTGGAAGCGGCCGGGGATCTCCACGCGCGGGGCGCGGCCGTGGTCGCCGCGGCCCGGGCCGACGGCAGTTGGACCCTGCTCGACGACGTCGAGAACCTCGTCGTGCCGGACGATCTCGCGGTCGCACTCGACGCCTCGGGAGGTCGCGCCTTCTGGGACGCCGGCAGCCGGTCGGCCCGCCGGGCGATGCTCGTCTGGTTGGTGGAGGCGAAAAAGCCGGACACCCGGGCCCGGCGGATCGCGGCGATCGCCGAGCACGCGGGCCGGGGCGAGCGGCCACCGCAGTTCCGCTGACCCCCGCCGCACGGACCGTAGCGCGCCGACCGGGACGGGTGGATGACGGCCCCGGCCATCGCAGTCGTCGGCATCGATCACCCGAGGCTGGGAGGTCGCTGGTCGGGGCGAGCGCCGGACCGGCACCGGTCAGAGGACGATGCCGGAGTACGGCACCGGGATCGCACCCGCACTTTCCTGCACGTCAACCCGCCGCGCGCCACACCCCGCGCATCGCACGTACACCACCCATCCCTGGGAAGTGGAGTGTCGGGATTCGATCATCCAGCCGTGCTCGTGGCCCAACTCGATCGGACCGCCGACGGGGACCGTCGCCGCTGCTGTTGTCGTCATGCCGACAGCCTGCTGTCATGGTCTTATGCATCTCAACCCTTACGGCGAGTACGCCGTCCTGCTGGCCGCGGATCTGGCCAACGACTGGCCGGCCGACCGGGCCGGCATCGAGGCCCGGGCCCGCGACCACGGGATGACGATGCAGTTCCCGACCGCCCCGGACGACCATGCGCAGACCCGGGCCGTCATCGACGACTGGCTGACCGTCGTCGATGCTCCGGATGAACAGTCCCGCGCCCGGCTGCTGAACGCCCAGATGGCCGCAGTGGCCGCCTATCCCCGGCTGACCGATCACGACGGCGAGGGCTGGCACCTGCACTACCGCGACGACGGGCGTCCGCTTCCCGCCGTGCTGGCCGCGGTGATCAGCGTCGGCACCGCCCTGCACCTGACGACCCGCGGGATGCACCGCCTGGGTCGCTGCGCCGCCGGCCGCGAGCCGGGCGATCCGTGCACCGCCGTCGTCGTCGACGTCACCAGAAACGGCCGGCAGCAGTACTGCTCGGTCCGCTGCGCCAACCGGGCCGCGGTCCGGCGTCACCGAGCCCGCACCGGTCGAGCCGGGGCAGACAGCAACGGGGCGATCCCGGTCAGCTGAGGCAGTCGGCGCCCAGCAGCGCCTTCAGGTCACCCATCAACCCGGACGACGGCGTGACCCGGAACTGGTCGGCGATCTGGAAGCGCTTCTCCCCCGCCCCACCAGTCAACCGCAGGTGTACGGCGGTCGGCCCGGGGTGGGCCTGCAGCACCTCGCAGAGCCGGGTGACCACCGGCGGCGTGCAGCGGGCCGCGGCGATGGTGACCTGCACCGGCCCCTTGCCGGCGGTGTCGGTCAGGTCGGGGACGATCACCTGCTGCGCGTGCAGCGACAGCCGGTCGTCCGACCGGGACACCCGGCCCTTGATCAGCACGATCGCGTCCTCGGCCAGCAGCAGCGCACACTCCTGATAGACCTTCGGGAAGAACGCCACCTCGACGCCGCCGGCCAGGTCCTCGAGCTGGGCCGACGCCCACGGGTCGCCCTTCTTGGTGAGCCGCCGCTGCAAGTTGGTCAGGATGCCGCCGACCGTGATCATGGCCCGGTCCGGCGCGGTGCCGTCCAGCAGATCGGGCACCGACGTGTCCGACTGGGACGAGAGGATGTGTTCCACGCCGGCCAGCGGGTGCCCGGACACGTACAGCCCGAGCATCTCCCGCTCGAAACCGAGCCGCAGCTTGGTGTCCCACTCGGTGTCCGGGATCTCGACGGTCAGCGCCCCGCCGACGTCCTCGGCGCTCATCTCACCGAACAGGTCGAACTGGCCGGCGGCCTCGGCCTTCTTCAACGACAGCACGGCGTCGATGGCCTCGACGTGCTTCATCAGCAGGCCCTTGCGGGGGTGCCCGAGCGAGTCGTAGGCGCCGGCCTTGATGAGCGACTCGACGACCTTCTTGTTGCAGGCCGCCGCATCACCCTTGGAGAGGTAGTCGCCGAAGTCGGTGAAGTCGCCCTTCTCCTTGCGCGCGGCGATGATCGAGTCGACGACGCCGCTGCCGACGTTGCGGACCGCGGACAGACCGAACCGGATGTCGGTGCCGACCGGCGCGAAGTTCCGCACCGAGGCGTTGACATCGGGCGGCAGCACGGTGATGCCCATCGACCGGCACTCGGCCAGGTAGACGGCCATCTTGTCCTTGTCGTCGCCGACCGAGGTCAGCAGCGCGGCCATGTACTCGGCCGGGTAGTTGGCCTTGAGATAGGCCGTCCAGTAGGAGACCAGGCCGTACGCCGCCGAGTGCGCCTTGTTGAACGCGTAGTCGGAGAACGGCAGCAGGATGTCCCACAGTGTCTTGACCGCGGCCTTGGAATACCCGCGGCTGTTCATCCCCGACGAGAAGGTCTCGAACTGGGCGTCCAGCTCGGCCTTCTTCTTCTTGCCCATGGCCCGGCGGAGCAGGTCGGCGGCGCCCAGGGAGTAGCCGGCCACATGCTGGGCGATGGCCATGACCTGCTCCTGGTAGACGATCAGCCCGTAGGTGTCGCCCAGCAGGTCGGCCAGCACCTCGGCCAGCTCGGGATGGATCGGGACGACCGGCTTGCGGCCGTTCTTCCGGTCGGCGTACTCGTTGTGCGAGTTGGCGCCCATCGGGCCCGGCCGGTACAGCGCGCCAACGGCCGAGATGTCTTCGAAGTTGTCGGGTTTCATCGAGCGCAGCAGCGCCCGCATGGGCCCGCCGTCGAGCTGGAACACCCCGAGGGTGTCACCGCGGGCCAGCAGGTCGAACGTCTTCGGGTCGTCGAGGGTCAGGTCCTCCAGGACGACGGTCTCGTCCCGGTTGGCCTTGATATTGATCAGCGCGTCGTCCAGGACCGTGAGGTTGCGCAACCCCAGGAAGTCCATCTTGATCAGGCCGAGCTTCTCGCAGGTCGGGTAGTCGAACTGCGTGATGATCGCGCCGTCCTGCTCCCGCTTCATGATCGGGATCAGGTCGAGCAGCGGGTCGGACGACATGATGACGCCCGCGGCGTGCACACCCCACTGCCGCTTCAGGCCCTCGAGGCCCTTGGCCATCTCGACGACCTTGTTGACCTCGGGGTCGGTCTGCACCAGGGTGCGGAATTCGCCGCCCTCGGAGTACCGGGCGTGCGAGGGGTCGAAGATCTTCGACAGCGGCACGTCCTTGCCCATGACGGGCGGGGGCATGACCTTGGTGATCCGGTCGCCGACCGAGAACGGCATGCCGAGCACGCGGGCCGCGTCCTTGACCGCCTGCTTGGCCTTGATGGTGCCGTAGGTGACGATCTGCGCGACCCGGTCGTCGCCGTACTTCTCGGTCACGTACCGGATGACGTCGCCGCGCCGGCGCTCGTCGAAGTCGACGTCGAAGTCGGGCATCGAGACGCGGTCGGGGTTGAGGAACCGCTCGAAGATCAGGCCGTGCTGCAGCGGGTTCAGGTCGGTGATCCGCATGGCGTACGCGACCATCGAGCCGGCGCCGGACCCACGCCCCGGGCCCACCCGGATGCCGTTGTTCTTGGCCCAGTTGATGAAGTCGGCGACGACGAGGAAGTAGCCGGGGAAGTTCATCTGCAGGATGACGTCGACCTCGAAGTCGGCCTGCTTGCGCACCTCGGGCGGAATCCCGTCCGGGAACCGGCGGGCGAGGCCACGGTCGACCTCGGCGACGAACCAGCTCTGCTCGCTCTCCCCCTCGGGCACCGGGAACCGGGGCATGTAGGACGAGGATTCGTCGAACTCGACCGCGCAGCGCTCGGCGATCAGCAGGGTGTTGTCGCACGCCTCGCGCAGCGAGTACTTGTCCTGCCAGAGGGCTCGCATCTCGGCCGGGGACTTGAGGTAGAAGTCGCGCGCGTCGAACTTGAACCGGTTCGGGTCGTCCAGCGTCTTGCCGGACTGCACGCACAGCAGCGCCTCGTGGGCGTCGGCATCGGCGGCGTCGGTGTAGTGCAGGTCGTTGGTGGCGACCATCGGCAGCTCGAGGTCCTTGGCCAGCCGCAGCAGGC
Organism: Nakamurella flava; assembly: GCF_005298075.1. Taxonomy (NCBI): domain Bacteria; kingdom Bacillati; phylum Actinomycetota; class Actinomycetes; order Nakamurellales; family Nakamurellaceae; genus Nakamurella; species Nakamurella flava. The sequence goes on along the minus strand of NZ_SZZH01000001.1, from coordinate 421,454 downwards.
CATCCCGGACCCGGGTCTCGATGCCCAGGCCGTGGTCCATGAGCTCGAGGAAGTAGTTGTCCTTGCCGAAGATGTCGCGAAACTCGGCGGCGCTGGCCCGCGCCTTCTCGTAGTTGCCGATCCGCAGCCAGGTCTGGATCTCGCCGGACGGGCAGCCGGTGGTGGCGATGAGCCCCTTGGCGTAGGTCTCCAGCAACTCGCGGTCGGCCCGCGGCTTGTAGAAGAAACCCTCCAGCGACGAGCGCGACGACAGCCGGAAGAGGTTGTGCATCCCGGCGGTGTTCTCGGCCCACAGCGTCATGTGGGTGTAGGCGCCGGCGCCCGAGACGTCGTCCTCGCCGCCGTTGGCCCAGCGCACCCGGGTGCGCTCGTGCCGGGAGGTGCCCGGGGTGACGTACGCCTCGAGCCCGATGATCGGGTTGATGCCGTGCGCCTTGGCCTGGCGGTAGAAGTCGTGTGCGCCGAACACGTTGCCGTGGTCGGTCATCGCCAGGGCCGGCATGCCCATTTCGGCGGTGCGGGAGAACAGCTGACCCAGCCGCGCGGCTCCGTCGAGCATCGAGTACTCGGTGTGCACATGCAGGTGGACGAAGGAGTCGCTCCCCGAACCGGCCGACGTCACGCAGCGCCCCACTTCCCACAGCCAATGCCCCGCAGCCCCGGCGGGCACGGTCGAGCAGAGTCCGTTCTAGCACGGGGGCCCGACAGTGACGGGCGAGTCGAAACCACCGCCGGCAGCACCCCAGGTCGCAGGCCTGGCGGCGTGTCTCACCCTCAGGTCGAGGTCGAGATCGCACCGCGGGGTGGACTCGCGGTGAAGCGCGGATGAAAGACGGTCGACGAACCGGCGATCACCACCGCGTCCGGCGGGTACCACCGTTCCCGTGCCCCACGATCGGGGTCAGCCCGCCCGGACCGGTGGGCGGGGACACGTCCGGCCACGGCCGGCAGAGCAGCTGCCGGCCGTCGGGTCGCGCGAGGGGACACACGATGAGCGTCAGCATCCGTGCGACCGTCCACCCACGGACCGACGGCCACCTCTGGCGGGCCCTGCTGGAGGCCCGTCGGGACGGCCGGCGGCTCACCGCCGCCCACGTCGAGGACGCGCTCTTCCGCCACCACCTGCCGATGGCCCGGAAGCTGGTCGACCGCTACGCCGGCCGCCCGGGGGCGAGCCAGCGCCGGACCCTCGACGCCGCGGAGATCGCGTTGAGCCGGGCCATCCTGCGCTGGTCGCCCGGCCGGGACGAGGCCTTCACCCCCTGGGCCGCCGCCCGCATCGGCGAGCAGCTGGATCAGATGGTCGCGACCGAGCCGCCGTCGACCCGGTAGTTGGAGCCGTTGACGAAGGACGCCCGGTCCGAGCACAGGAACGCGATGACCGCGGCGACCTCCGCCACCTCACCGCGCCGTTTCAGTTCCAGGTAGGGCCGCTCCTCGTCCAGGAACGAGGCGATCGCCTCGTCCCGGTCGGTGCCGTTCTCCTTCGCGCGCTTGTCCATCATGGCGTCGGTCATCGGCGTCCGGACGAACGCCGGTGACACCGCATTCACCAGCAGACCCTCCGTCGCGTACGACCGCGACAACCCCTTGGCCAGGGCCAGGATGCCGGCTTTCGCCGCGCAGTAGGGCAGCTCGTCGTCGTACGGCTGGACGGCGTCCTCCGAGGCGAGCAGCACCAGCCGGCCGTGCCCGGACGCCCGCAGGTCCGGCAGGAACGCGCGGACCAGCCGGACCGGGGCCAGCAGGTCGACGGCGATGGCCTGTTCCCAGCCGTCCTGGTCGATCTCGTGGAACAGACCCTGGGCGCCGGTGATCCCGGCCGACTGCACGCAGATGTCGATCGGACCCAGCCGCGCCGCCACCTCCCGCCGCAGCTCGTCGACGGCGGCATTCGAGGTCAGGTCGGCGGCCACCGTCACCACGTCACGACCTGACCAGGCGTCGGCCAGCCGGTCGGCGTCCTGGTCGGTGACGGCGACCCGAACCCCCTCGGCCAGCAGGAGTTCCGCGGTCGCGTGACCGATGCCGGAATCGGCTCCGGTGACCAGGGCGCGGCGGCCGGCGATACCCAGATCCATGGTCCGGCCTCAGCTCAGCGGGGCGGTCAGCTCGACGTTGATGTCGTCCGGATCCTGGAACGACAGGAACGCGATGCCCGCATCGGTCAGGTCGACGATCTCGCCGTGCACGACGCCGGCCTCGTCGAACGCGGTGGCCGCGGCCACCAGGTCGTCGCGGCTGTTCACCAGGAAGCTGAGGTGGTCCAAACCGGTCCGATCGGGCGAGAACCGGTCGTCGCCGACCGGCCGCAGACCGAAGAGCGAACCGGAGGGCAGCTGGTAGACGCAGCCGCCGTAGAACTTCTCCTGCGACTCCGAGACCCCTGGCTGCCCGGCCTCCGCCGAGTGGTCGATGGCCACCGGCCAGCCGAAGATCTGGTCGTAGAACGCCTTGGAACGGGCGATGTCGGTGACGGTCAGACGGACGTGGGCGTAGCCGGAGCTGTCGATGATGGCCATGCCGGGTCTGTACCCGCCCCACCGGGGGGTCAGTCGGGCACCACCTCGATGCGTAATGCCCGGCTCGTTTCGTCCGGGAACTCGGCCCACCAGCGCTGGACATTGGCCGCGACCGACCGGTAGCGCCGGTCCGTCGTCCAGAACTCCTGCGCCGACCGGGCCAGGTACACGTTGACGTCCCGGGGCCGCACCTCCAGCACCCGCCGGTCACCGTCGAAGCGGTCGTTCCGCCGCCCGGCCAACCGGGTCGACCAGCGGACGACGGCGTTGATCAGCCGGTAGGTCCGGCCGAGAGTGCGCAACGGAACGACGGTTTCGGTGTCCTGCAACGACATGTCGAGCAGGCGCGGATTGAAGGCCAGGCCGACCCGCTCGGCCTCGGCGACCATCCAGCGCAGCGTGGTGTTCGACAACCTGGTCTCCGCGTGCCCGCCGCCGATGTCGCTGTGGTCGCCGCGGAACCAGACCTGCCGGACCCGGTCCGGGGAGATCGGTGGCGACCCCGGCGGCGCCTCCCACAGGCAGGGCCGGAACCGGTACCGGCCCTCGTCCAGCGCCAGCGCCTGGCGGGCGACCAGTACCGCCTCCCCCAGTGAGACGTCGTGGAAGCGGTACCGGCGCTGGACGACGCTGGGGAACGGCACCCCGAGACCGCCGACGGTGTCGAAGACGCCGAGGAAGGCGATATCGACCCCGGGGTGGCAGTACCGGCGCCGGAACGTCGCGATGGTGCTGGTCCGCCGGCGCCGCACCACTCCGCGGCTGCGGTAGAGGATCAGGGCGCGGCGCAACTGGTTACCCACCACCGCCTCGGGGGTCAGCAACCCGACCTGTTCGATCATGCCGGCGAGCGACCGGGCGGTGTAGGCGCCGCGACTGAACCCGACGATGTAGATCTCGTCGCCCGGGTCGTAGTTCAAGGCCAGGAATCGGTAGGCCGACACCAGGTTGGCCAGCAACCCGGTGCCGAACGCCGCGCTCCACAGCCGCCCGACCCCGCCGGTGGCCGTACCGATCCCGGCCACGTAATGCACGATCTGCACCCACTCGCCCGCGTCGTCGATGTCGGGCTCGTTCTTCACGCACCGGGCGAACTTCTCGACGTTGGACACCCGCAGGCTGTCCGAGGTCAGCCAGGTGCCGTCACAGCACACCACCAGTCGTTTGCGCACGGTGTTCCCGATGGCCGGCGGGGCCCCGGTGATACCTCTACCGTTCGCGGGCGGCCCGGTAGCGACGGATCAGCTCGTTGGTCGAGCTGTCGTGGGCGAGCTCCGGGGTGCTCTCGGACTGCAGCTCGGGGATGACCTTCTGGGCCAGCTGCTTGCCCAGCTCGACCCCCCACTGGTCGAACGAGCCGACCGACCACAGGGCGCCCTGGGTGAACACGCTGTGCTCGTAGAGCGCAACCAGCTGCCCCAGGACGTACGGGGTGAGCTTGTCGATCACCAGCGTCGAGGACGGGTGGTTGCCGTCGAACACCTTGAACGGCACCAGCTCCTCGGCCACCCCCTCGGCCCGCACCTGGTCGGCGGTCTTGCCGAAGGCCAGCGCCTCGCCCTGGGCGAAGACGTTGGCGGTCAGGTAGTCGTGGTGGTCACCCAGCGGGTTCAGGGTATGCAGGAAGGCGATGAAGTCGCACGGGATGACCAACGTGCCCTGGTGGATCAACTGGTAGAAGGAGTGCTGGCCGTTGGTGCCCGGCTCGCCCCAGTAGACCGGGCAGGTGTTGTAGTCGACCTTGACGCCGGCCAGGGTGACCGACTTGCCGTTGGACTCCATCGTCAACTGCTGCAGGTACGCCGGGAAGCGCAGCAGGTACTGGTCGTACGGCAGCACCGCCTGGGTCTGCGCGCCGAAGAACTCGACGTACCAGAACGTCAGCAGACCCATGAGAACCGGAAGGTTCTCGGTCAGCGGGGCGGTGCGGAAGTGCTCGTCGATCGAGTGCGAGCCGGCCAGCAGATCGGCGAAGTTGTCCGGGCCGATCGCGATCATGGTCGACAGGCCGATGGCCGACTCCATCGAGTAGCGGCCGCCGACCCAGTTCCAGAACCCGAACATGTTGGCGGTGTCGATGCCGAACTCGGCGACCGCGTCGGCGTTGGTGGAGACGGCCACGAAATGCTTGGCCACGGCGGCGTCGTCGCCCAGTGTGGCCAGCGCCCACTCGCGCGCGGTGTGCGCGTTGGTCATGGTCTCGAGGGTGGTGAACGTCTTGGACGAGACGATGAACAGGGTCTCGGCCGGGTCGAGGTCGTGGGTCTTCTCGGCGAAGTCGGTGCCGTCGACGTTGGAGACGAACCGCAGGGTCAGTTCCCGCTGGGAGTAGTGCCGCAGCGCCTCGTGGGCCATCACCGGGCCGAGGTCGGACCCGCCGATGCCGATGTTGACGATGGTGCGGATCGGCTTTCCGGTGTGGCCCTTCCACTCCCCCGACCGCACCCGATTCGCGAAATCGGCCATCCGGTCGAGGACCTCGTGCACGTCGGGGACGACGTCGGCGCCGTCGGTGGTGATCGTCTGGCCCTTCGGCGCCCGCAGCGCGACGTGCAGGACGGCGCGGTCCTCGGTGATGTTGATGTGCTCGCCGGCGAACATGGCGTCGCGCAGGGCGGCCAGGCCGGACTCGTCGGCCAGCTGGGCGAGCAGCTCGATGGTTTCCGCCGTCACCCGGTGCTTGGAGTAGTCCAGGTAGATGCCCTCGGCCTCGGCGGTGAGGCTGGTGCCACGGTCGGCGTCGGCGGCGAACAGGTCCCGCAGGTGCTCGTCCCGCAGCGACGCGAAGTGCTCGGCCAGCGCGGCGAACGCCGGGCGCTCCCGCAGCGGCGTGGTGGTGATGAAGCTCGAACCCGTCATGGAGACTCCTGGTGCGCCGGGGACAACAAGGCTGGGGCGGAACCGCTGCAAGCGAAAAGGCTCGCGCCGAACCTATCGAACTTCCGCCGACCTGCCCGAGTCAGCCGCCACCTGCTGCACCAACCGGTGCACGAAGTCGATCTTGTCGCCCACCGCCGGGGTGATCGTGAACGGGTACAGGTCGCCCTTGCCCATCGCCCGGTTGGCCCGGTTGAGCAGCTTGGAGCACCAGTACCAGTCCTCCAGCAGCTCGGCCGTCGGCACTCCGTGGTAGTCCAGCCGCGGCACGATGTCGCGGTGCAGGATGCCGGGGAACTTTTCGTGGTCCAGGTCGACCCCGGCCGAGGCGAGAGTCGTCAGCGTGTCGGTGAGATGCAGGTAGTGGGCCCAGGTCTCGGCGAAGTCCTCCCACGGATGCATCGTCGCGTACTCGGAGAGATATCGGCGCTGCCAGCCGCGCGGGGCGCCGGTCCGGTAGTGCCGCGCGATCGCGTCGGTGTAGGACGCCCGCTCGTCGCCGAACAGGGCGCGGCACTCCTCCAGCCGCGCCTGCGCCCCGGGCCGGTCGGCGGCGGCCGGTTCCTCCACGAGCACCCACTGGTAGTAGTGGCCGACCTCGTGCCGCAGGTGTCCGAGCATCGTCCGGTACGGCTCGCCGAGGCTGACCCGCAGCCGTTCGCGGTGGTCGTCCAGGGTCTCGGCCACGTCGATCGTGATGATGCCGTCGGCGTGCCCGATCGTCACCGGCCCCTGACCGGACCGGGAGGACAGCAGGTCGAATCCCAGTCCGCCCTCCTGCTCGTACCAGGGGACGACGGGCAGGCCCAGATCGGCCAGCCGCAGCAGCAGTCGGCGCTTGTCCACGTCGACATCGGCGACCTTCTCCCGGGCGATCGTGTCGTCGGCGTCCGGGCGGCGCCGGGTGATGCGACACGACAGGCAGCGCGAGTCCTCGGCCGAGCGGTCGACCAGCCAGTTGCAGCGCCAGTCCCGATTGCTGCAGGGCACCCAGTGCGCGCTGGCGAACGCCGCCCCCGCCGACGACACCGGGAGCATCGTGTGGGACGCGGGATGGATGCCGATCTCGCCGCCGCAGAACGGACAGGACAGCGACTCGACGTAGGCGATCTGGCCGCAGAGCGGGCAGGTGAAGGCGTGCACCACCGGATGCTGGCGCGGTCCGTCCGTCGTCGGCCCTGCCGACGACGAAAGCCACCCGCCCGGGTGAATCCCCCCGGGGCGGATGGCTCTCGACGAAGGGCGGCCGGACGGGCCGGCCGCGGGTCTACTTGACCTCGAACTCGCCCAGCGAATCCCAGTGGTCACCCGGCATGACGATGTTGCGGATCTTCGGGGTCTCGACCAGGTACTGCGGCAATTCCTGCTGCGCCTTGACGAAATGATCGCTCTTGACGTGCGCCTCGGCGGCGTCCTCCTTGAACGCCTCGATCAGCACGTACTCGGTGGGATCCTCGACGCTCCGCGACCAGTCGTAGAAAATGTTGCCCGGCTCCGCACGGGTCCCCTCGGTGAACTCCCGGCTCAGTTCGATCCACTGGTCGGCGTATTCCGGCTTGATCTTCCACTTCACGCAGATGAAAATCATGGCGCTTCGTCGCTGCCTTTCTCGACGGCATTCTTCGGACGGGGAATCCTGCGCCGGACGGGCCGGCGACGGCCCACACGGGAGTGCCGATGCTGCCACGGCCCCCGATCCCCGGCGACCGTTCGCCGGGTGGTCTCTCGCGGGGTGAGAAGACGCTGGCTACGGTGGTGGGGTGACCACCGTTGCTCCGCACCCTGCTTCCGTGCCCCCCGCCGATGATCCCGCCGGCCCGGTCCCCGGGGAACACACCCCCGCATCGGAGTCGCGGAGCGGGTCCGTCCACCGGACGCTGGCGATCCTGGAGGCCGTCGCCTCCCGGGGTGGGGCAACGGCCAAGGAGATCGCGTACAACACCGGCCTGCCGCTGCCGACGGTGTACCGGCTGGCCCGCGAGCTGATCGACTCGGACTACCTGGTGCACATCCGGCAGGACAATCGGTTCGAGCTGGGCTACAAGCTGCACCAGCTGGCCGTCTCGCTGCACGAGCAGATCGGGGTGCCCCGCCCGGTCCAGGCCGAGGTGGCCGCGCTCCGCCGGCAACTCGATCTGGCCGCGTACTTCGCCATCCACCGCGGCTCGGAGATCGTCGTCGTCTACACCTCCGACGGCCCGAACTGCCCGCGGCTGAACGACATCAAGTTCGGGTTCCACGAGGCTCCGCACGCCACCGCTCTGGGCAAGATCTTCCTGGCCGACCGGCACCCGGCCCGGCCGCAGTACGCGACGATCGCCCGTACCGGGGTGGCCTGGGAACGGGGCGAGTGGCAGGCCGGTTCCAGTTGCGCGGCGGCCGCCGTCCGTGGCCCGTCCGGCGCCCTCATCGGCTCCGTCGCGGTCTCCGGACCGGACGCCCGGATCGGGCGGGCGCGGGTGGTCGTTGAGGGGGCGTTGCGGGCGACGGCCGTGCGGGTCGCCCGCTTCTACACGGCGAACGGCAGCGAGGCCTGTCTGCACGCCCCGGGTCGCCCGACCGGCGGCTGTCCGAAGTGCGTAACAACCGGCTGACGCGCGACGTGGGAGCCGCCTGAGTTTTCTCATGGCCCGAGAACCGCTCTGGGCCATACATGTCCGACGTGGCTACGGTGACCCCGATCACGCTCGACGATCATCACCCCCGCGCCGGCGGCTCTCACGCACACAGGAGTGCACGAATGACCGACACCGTGGCCCAGCGTCTGACCACGAACCAACGCAGCACCCTGGTTCGTCTGCTCCGCGTGGCCTACCCCCACCAGAACTTCCCCGACGGCCCGTACGAGCGCACGGCCGACGCCGTGCTCGAGCGCGTCGGCGCCTCCATCGGTGAGAAGGTCGGACTGCTGACCGGCCTGGAATCGCTGGACGCCACCGGCCAGGGCGCGTTCACCGACCTCTCCGACGAGGCCGCCCTGCAGGTGCTGCGCGACGCCGAGGACGCCCCGTTCTTCAAGGTCATCCGGGCCGTCGCCGTGGTCGCGCTCTACAACGACCACGAGGTGTGGGAGCTGCTCGGCTACGAAGGCGCCTCCTACGACAAGGGCGGCTACATCAACCGCGGTTTCAACGACCTCGACTGGCTGCCCGAGCCGCGCATCGAGGAGTACGACGGCCCGATCTCGTTCGTCGAGGTCGCCGAGTCCGACATCCCCGCCGCTGCGTCTGGAGCCACCCGATGACCACTCCCGCCAATCCCGCGGCCACCGACTGGCAGTTCGGCGCCGCCGAAGGCCTCGCCGAGAACGGCACCCAGCTCGGCCGGCGCATCGCCGAGGACGAGGAGGTCGTCGTCATCGTCGGCTCCGGTGCCGGCGGCGGCACCCTGGCCTACGAGCTGACCGCGCAGGGCATCCCCTGTGTCGTCCTCGAGGCCGGGCCGTTCCTCAAGCCCGACGACTACGAGAACGACGAGTGGGGCGCCTTCGGCCAGATGGCCTGGCTGGACGCCCGCACCGCCTCCGGTCCGTTCCGGGTCGCCCGCGACTTCCCGAACCTGCCGGCCTGGATCGTCAAGGCCGTCGGCGGCACCACCACGCACTGGTCGGGTGCGACCCCGCGATTCATGGCCCACGAGTTCGCGGCCAAGACCTACTACGGCCAGGTCGACGGGGCCAACCTGCTCGACTGGCCCATCACCCTGGACGATCTCGCCCCGTACTACGACCGGGCCGAGAAGGCCATCGGCTCGACCCACCGGCACGGGCGTCCCGCGCTGCCGGCCAACAACAACTACAAGGTGATGGCCAACGGGGCCCAGAAGGTCGGCTACAACTTCTACGCCACCGGCCCCTACGGCACGAACGCCGAGCCGTACGACGGCCGCCCGGCGTCCGTCCAGGACGGCTTCAACTTCCAGGGCGACAAGTCGACCGCGAAGTGGAGCACCGCCGTCCGGGAGATCCCGCGGGCGCTGGCCACCGGTCTGTGCGATCTGCGACCCGAGTCGCACGCCGTGCAGATCACCCACGACTCCACCGGCAAGGCCAACGGCGTCGTCTACGTCGACAAGGAAGGCAACCTGCACCGGCAGGCCGCCAAGATCGTCTGCGTCGCCGGCAACTCCATCGAGACGCCGCGCCTGCTGCTGCTGTCGGCCAGCGCGCTGCACCCGAACGGCCTGGCCAACTCCTCCGGCCAGGTGGGTCGCAACTACATGCGGCACACGACCGGCTCGGTGTACGCCCGCTTCGACAAGCCGGTGCACATGTACCGCGGCGAGACGATGGCCGGCATCATCGCCGACGAGGCCAAGCTCGACACCTCGCGCGGCTTCGTCGGTGGTTACTACATGGAGACCCTGTCCCTGGGTGTGCCGTTCCTCGCCGCGTTCGCCGAGCCCGGCAGCTGGGGCCCGGAGTTCACCGAGATCATGGCCGCCTACGAGCACACCGCCGGTATGTGGGTGGTCGGCGAGGACATGCCGCAGGAGTCCAACCGGGTCAGCCTCAGCTCCCGGATCACCGACCAGTGGGGTCTGCCGGCCGCCGACGTGTGGTTCGAGGACCACCCGAACGACGTCGCCGTCCGCAACCACGGGTGGAAGCAGGGCACCGCGATCTACGAGGCCGTCGGCGCGACCGGCGTGCACTGCACCCCGCCGTACCCGGCCACCCACAACCTGGGTACCTGCCGGCTGTCCGACCGTCCCGAGGACGGCGTGGCCGACGGCTGGGGCCAGGCGCACGACGTGCCCGGTCTGTTCATCTCCGACGGTTCGCAGATGACCACCGGCGCCGCCGCCAACCCGACGCTGACCATCGTCGCGCTGGCCATCCGGCAGGCCGAGTACATCGGCCAGCAGCTGAAGTCCGGCGTGCTGTAGATCGTCCTCGCCCGGCAGGAAGGGCCGGTCACCCACGGGGTGACCGGCCCTTCCGCCGTTCGGCGCGGTGGGGTCGACGGCTCAGGAACTGGCTTCCAGCACCTCGAGGGCGTGCTGCAGGTCCTCCGGGTAGGGGCTGGTGAACTCGACCCGCCGCCCGTCCTCCGGGTGGGCGAAGGCCAGCGTCCGGGCGTGCAGCCACTGCCGGGTCAGCCCCAGCCGTTGGGCCAGCGTCGGGTCCGCCCCGTAGGTGAGGTCCCCGACGCACGGGTGCTTGAGCGCGGAGAAGTGCACCCGGATCTGGTGGGTGCGCCCGGTCTCCAGGTGCACCTCGAGCAGGCTGGCCGCCCGGAACGCCTCGATCGTCGAGTAGTGCGTGACGCTGTCGCGGCCGCCGGTGACGACGGCGAACTTCCAGTCCGACGACGGGTGGCGGCCGATCGGCGCGTCGATGGTGCCCGAGCTCGGGTCCGGGTGGCCCTGGACGATCGCGTGGTAGATCTTCTCGACCGTGCGCTGCTTGAACGCGTCCTTGAGCACCGTGTACGCGTGCTCGGACAGCGCCACCACCATCACCCCGGTGGTGCCGACGTCGAGCCGATGCACCACGCCCTGCCGTTCGGCCGCGCCGGAGGTGGCCGGCTGGATGCCCATGCCGGCCAGTGCGCCGACCACGGTCGGTCCGTTCCAGCCCGGGCTGGGGTGGGCGGCCACCCCGACCGGCTTGTCGACGACCGCGATGTCGGCGTCCCGGTAGAGCAGGGTGAACCCGGGGACGTGCTCGGGTTCCACGGTCACCGGCCGCTCCGGCTCGGGCAGCGTGATCTCCAGCCAGGTGTCGGCGACCAGCCGCTCGGAGCGGGCGGCGACCACGCCGTCGACCAGCACGTCGCCCTGGTCGATGAGGCCGGCCACGGTGGTGCGGCTCATCCCCAGCAGGCGGGCCAGCCCGGCGTCCAGGCGCATCCCGGCGAGCCCGTCGGGGACGGGGAAGTGTCGGACGTCAGCCACGGTCGGCCTCCTGGTCGGTGGCGCCGTCGGCGTCGGCCTTGCGGCCGCTGCTGCGGGTGTTGTCGAAGTCGTAGCCCAGCAGGGCCGTGATCACCACGGTGATGCCGCCGATGGTGATGGCCGAATCGGCGACGTTGAAGACCGGGAAGTACTCGGCGTTCGGACCGAAGACGGAGACGAAGTCGACCACGTGGCCCTGCAGGAAGCCGGGGGCCCGGAAGATCCGGTCGATGAGGTTGCCCACCGCCCCGCCGAGGACGAGGCCGAGCCCGATCGCCCAGGGCAGCGACCGCAGCCGGGAGGCGATGCGGATGATGAAGACGGCGACGGCCAGGGCGATCAGCGCCAGCACCCAGGTCATCCCGGTGGCCAGCGAGAACGCCGCGCCGGGGTTGCGGATCAGCGAGAAGTAGACGAGCCCGCCGAGGATGCGGGGCGACTCCCCCGGGGTCAGCACGGCCACCGCGATGATCTTGGTGATCAGGTCGAGGACCAGGATGACCGCCGCGATGGTCAGCAGCAGCAGGAAGCGCTGCGGCGGTGCGACGACCGGCGCCGCCGAGGGTTGCGGGTCCGCGACCGGGGCGCTGTCGGTGTCGCTGTCGGGTGGGTCGGGACGTTCGGCGGGCACACTCACCCGACCAGTGTCCCAAACCGTCCCACCCGTTCGGGCCCCGTCAGTTCGATCCGCCCGGACCGGTCCGGAACCAGCGGGCGAGGGCGCCGCCGGAGCTCACCTCGCGCAGGCGTTCCTCGGTGGCGCTGCGCACCCGTTCGGGGGCCAGCACCAGCAGCTGGTCGCCGGACTGGATGCGCAGGGTGGGCAGGATGTCCATCGGCTCGCCGTTCCGCAGCAGCAGGCCGATGGTGGCCGACTGGGGCAGCCGGAGCTGGGCGACGTAGACGCCATGGAGTTTGGACCCCGGCGGCACCGTCACCTGCAGCACGTGCGCGTCCATCTCCTCCAGCGGCGCCGCGTCGACCTGCACCTCCTCGGCCTTGCCGACGTCGACCACCCCGAGCCGGCGGGCCACCCAGGGCAGGGTCGTGCCCTGCAGGAGGGTGTAGATGACGACGACCACCACGATGACGTCGAGCAGCAGCGCCGCGGTCGGCTGGCCGGCGGTCAACGGGATCATGGCCAGCACGATGGGCACCGCCCCCCGCAGACCCGACCACGACAGGAACGCCTGTTCCTTCCAGGTCATCCGGAACGGGGTGGCCGCGGCCACGATCGACAGCGGGCGGGACAGCAGCAGCACGATGAGCCCGATGACGATGCCCGGGATGATCGCGTCCGGTAGCCCGAACGGATCGACGTACAGGCCGAGCATGACGAACAGGCCGATCTGGGCGATCCAGCCGAAGCCCTCGGCGAAGGAGATCGTCGAGGCGCGGTGCGGGAGCCGGGAGTTGCCGAGGATCAGCGCGCAGACGTAGGTGGCCAGGAACCCGGAGGCGTGCGCGTAGGCGCCGACCGCGTACGCGCCGCCGGCCAGCCCGAGCGCCGCCAGCGGGTACAGGCCGGCGGCCGGCAGCGCCGCCCGGCGGAGCACCCAGGCGCCGCCGAACCCGAGCGCGGCACCGATGACCGCCCCGGCGGCCAGTTCGTAGACCACCAGGAACGGCGCGGTCCAGGTGATCGGCGCGGTGCTGGTGAGCAGCAGCACGGCGATGACGACGGGCGCGTCGTTCAGGCCGGACTCCAGTTCCAGGGCGGCCGACAACCGGGACTTCACGCCGACGCCGCGGAGCACCGAGAACACCGCCGCCGCATCGGTACTGGACAGCACCGCCCCCCACAGCAACGACGTGCGCCAGTCGAAGCCCATCACCAGGTGGACACCCAGGCCGGCCACCACCACGGAGACGGCGACGGCCACGGTCGACAGGGAGATGCCCAGGCCCAGCGCGGGCCGGACGTTGGACCACCGGGTGGTCAGGCCACCCTCGGCCAGGATGAACACCAGGGCGGCCAGGCCGACCTGTTCGGCGACGATCGTGTCGGAGAAGTCGATGCCGATGCCGCCGTTGCCCAGGGCCAGGCCGATCCCCAGGTAGAGCAGCAGCGACGGCGTGCCCAGCCGTCGGGACAGCCGGATCGCCACCAGGGCGAGCAGCAGGACGAGCGCGGCGAGGCCGAAGGAGAACTGGACGGTTTCGAGATCCATCGGGCCGCCCGGCCGTCAGCGACGCAGAGCGGGGGTCAGACCGAGCGCGGTCAGTACCTCGATGGTCGCCTTCGACCGGTTGAACGTGTAGAAGTGCAGGCACGGCGCGCCCTCAGAGAGCAGGTCCGCGCTCATCCGGATGGCGTGGTCCATGCCGATGGCCCGACCCGCGGCCGGGTCGTCCCGGACGGCGTACAGCTCCTCGGCCAGATCGGCCGGGATGCTCTGCCCGGACAGCTCGTGGATCCGCATCAGCCGCTGGTACGAGGTGACCGGCATGATGCCGGGGATGACGGGGACGTCGGCCCCGGCGGCCAGCATCCGGTCGCGCAGACCGGTGTAGTCGGCCGCCGAGAACAGCATCTGGGTGATCGCGTAGTCCGCACCCGCCCGGACCTTGTCGACCAGGAAGCGGGTGTCGGTGTCGACGTCGGGCGAGCGGGGGTGCGTGTCGGGGTACGCCGCGACGCCGACCGAGAAGTCACCGAGGGACCGGGTCAACCGGACGAGTTCGCTGGCGTAGGTCAGACCCTCCGGGTGGGCCACCCACTCCGCCGTCGGATCGTCCCCGGGGGGATCGCCGCGCAGGGCCAGGATGTTGGTGACGCCGACCGCGGCGTAGGAACCGATGACCTGACGGAGTTCGGCGACCGAGTGGCCGACCGCGGTGAGGTGGGCCACCGGCAGCAGCGTCGTCTCGGTGGCGATCCGCTCGGTGACCCGGATGGTGCGGCCGCGGTGCGAACCCCCGGCGCCGTAGGTCACCGAGACGAAGGCAGGGTGCAGGGATTCCAGCCGGCGGACCGCATTCCACAGCACGTTCTCCTCCCCGTCGTTGCGGGGCGGCATGAACTCGACCGAGAACTTGGGCCCGGGCGCGGAGAGTCGTTCGCGGACGGACACCATGGGAAGAACCTTAATGTGCGCGAACGACCGCGAGGCACCGGCTCGCCTGGCACGGCCCGGTGACGAATGTCCGCGGTGTCGGGCGGCAGACTGAAGGGATGACCGAGGCCGGACTGGACACCACCGCCCTGCAGGACGTTCTCGTCCGGGAACTGGCCGCTCGCCGGCAGGAACTCGTCGCGATCGACCCGCGTCTGGGCGCCCCGGCCGATCGGCTGGTGGCCTTCGTGCTCGACGGCGGGAAGCGGATCCGGCCACGGTTCCTGTGGCTCGGCTGGCGGGCCGGACAGGCCGATGCCGACACCGGCGGCACCGACGGATCCGGGGTGCTGCTGCTCGGCGCGGCCCTGGAGCTGCTGCAGGCCAGCGCCCTGATCCACGACGACGTCATCGACCGCTCGGACCGCCGGCGGGGTGCGCCGGCCACCCACCGGGCCTTGGCCGCCGATCACGCCGACGCGGGCTGGGTCGGCGACGCCGACCACTTCGGGGTGTCGGCCGCGATCCTGCTGGGCGACCTCGCGCTGATGTGGGCCGACGACCTCTTCACCGCGGGCGCGCTCGCCCTGGGCGTCGTGCCGCAGGCGGCCCCGGTGTGGGCGGCGATGCGGACGGAGGTGACCGCCGGGCAACTGCTCGACCTGTTCACCTCCACCGCGGCCACCACCGACCCGGCCGAACAGGAGGCGGACGCGATGCTGGTCAACCGGTACAAGACGGCGGCCTACACGGTGCAGCGGCCGCTGCACCTGGGGGCGGTCGCGGCCGGCGCCCCGGCCGAGACCGTCCACGCCCTGCTGGATTTCGGCTCCGATATCGGGGTGGCGTTCCAGCTGCGGGACGATGAGTTGGGGGTGTTCGGCGACCCGGCGGTGACCGGGAAGCCGGCCGGTGACGACCTGGTCGAGGGCAAGCGCACCGTGCTCCTGGCGGTGGCCCGGGCGGAACTGGCCGCCAGCCCCGACCGGGCCGCCGAGCTGGAAGACCTCGATCGCGGGGTCGGTTCACCGGCCGCCGACGTGGAGCGGCTGACCGCGATCCTCACCGCGACGTCGGGCCCGGCCCAGGTCGAGCGGCGCATCTCCGCCCTGGTCGCCTCGGGGCTCGGCGCGCTCGACCGGACGACGCCGGACGGCCGTCCGGTCGTGACGGTCGGGGTGCGGTCCGAGCTGGAGCAGCTGGCCCGCCGGGCCACCGCACGCCGGGCATAGGACCCGACGTGCGGCGGGCCCAGGTCAGCGACCCGGCCGGAACACCGCCCGGACGCAGCCGTCCTCCTTCTCCTTGAACATGCGGTAACCCGTCGGCCCGTCGTCGAGTCCCATCACGTGGGTGGCCAGGTGCTCGGTGGTGACCTCGTCCCGGCTCATCCGGTCGAGGATCTCCGGGATGTAGCGGTGCCCGTGCTGCTGGGCGCCGCGCAGGGTCAGGGCCTTGTTCATCACCGCACCGAGCGGGAACTTGTCGACGATCCCGGCGAAGACACCGAGGGTGAAGACGGTTCCGCCCTTGCGGCAGGCGTAGATCGCCTGCCGCACCGCCGGCGGCCGGTCGGTCTCCAGCCGCAACTGCTGTTTGATCTGGTCGTAGAGGTGTTGCGGGCCGGACGAGTGCGCCTCCATGCCTACGGCCTCGATGCAGACGTCCGGTCCCCGACCGCCGGTCATCTCCCGCAGCTCGGCGGGGATGTCGCTGCTCTGGTAGTCCAGGGTGTCGGCCCCGATGTGTCGGCGCACCTGCTCCAGGCGGTTGTCGAACCGGTCGATGACGACCACCCGTTCCGCCCCCATCAGCATGGCCGCGCGGGCGGCCATCTGACCCACTCCGCCGGCACCCCAGACGGCGACCACGTCGCCGGCCTGCACCCCGGCCTGGTGGGCTCCGGTCCAGCCGGTGGGGGCCGCGTCGGAGGCGAAGAGGGCCCGCTCGTCGGAGACGTCGTCCGGGATCGCGAAGACACCCTGGTCGGCGTACGGGACGCGCATGTAGGTGGCGTGGCTGCCGGCCCAGCCGCCCATGGCGTGCGAGTAGCCGTAGCACCCGCCGATCGACTGGCCCCACAGTGCCTCGGTGATCCCCGGGTTGGGCTTGCCGTTGTCGCAGAGCGACCACAGGCCCTGCCGGCAGTACCAGCACTGTCCGCAGCTGCTGAACGAGACCGCCACCACGCGGTCGCCGACCTGGTGCTTGGTCACGGCCGGGCCGACCTCGACCACCGTGCCCATGAACTCGTGGCCGAGCACGTCACCGGAGCGCATGGCGGGGATGTACCCGCCGACCAGGTGCAGGTCCGAGCCGCAGGTCGCACTCAATCCGATCTGCAGGATGACGTCGTGGTCGTTGAGGATCGTCGGCTCCGGGACGTCCTCGACCCCGATCTTGTTGACGCCCTGCCAGGTGACCGCCTTCATCGCACACCGGCCTTCCCGGCGACCCGCGTCCAGGCCTGCAGCAGCAGTCCGCCGGGCGTCTTCTTCCGGTGGCCGTGCGGGGCCGGGTCGACGACCAGCACCTCACCCACTTCGATGAGCTGCTTGGCCTTCCGCAGCGCGGACCGCAGGTCGGCCTGCGGGTCCGAGCCGGTCAACCGGCTGAGCGCTGACCCCGTGGCCGGCCGGTCCCGGAACCGGACCGCCAACTCGGTGCCCTTGTCGGCGGGTGCCAGGCTGCTGCGGACCTCGATCCGCTCCCGGAACTCGGCCAGCGGCGCAGGGAGGTCGGCCGTGTCGATGTCCGACGGTTCGCACAGCACCGTCACCGCCAGCCACCCCGATCCTGGTCGGCGGCCGGTACTGGTGCGGGGGCTGGTCATGCGCCCGCCGTCGTGGGGTGCAGGACGACCTTGGTCCAGCCGTCGTCCCGGTTGTCGAAATGCTCGTAGGCCTCGGGTGCCTGGTCGAGCGGCAGCTCGTGACTGACGATGAAGGACGGCTCGGCCTTGCCGCCGGCGATGAGGTCCCGCAGCTGACGGTTGTACTTCTTCACCGGGGCCTGGCCGCTGCCGATGTGCTGGCCCTTGAACCAGAACAGGCCGTAGTCGAATGCCAGCCGCCCCTGCTTGGCCAGCTCGTCACTGGCCCCCGGGTCCTCGGGGACGAAGACGCCGACGTTGCCGATGCGGCCGGTGAACCGGACGGAGGCCACCAGCCGGTTCATGGTCAGGTTGGCCTGCTCCTGGCCGTCCGGCTCGTGGGCCTGGTACCCGACGCATTCGCACCCGTTGTCGGCCCCGAGGCCCATCGTCTCGTCCAGCACGGCCTGGACGGGATCGACCTTCGAGTCGTCGATGGCGATGGCCCCGATCGACTCGGCCAACCGCAGCCGGTCCGGGTGCCGGTCGACCACCATCACCTTGCCGGCACCGCGGATGGTCGCCGACAGTGCGGCCATCAGGCCGACGGGCCCGGCGCCGTAGATGACCGTCTGGTCGCCGGGCTGCACCCCCGCCATCTCGGTGGCGTGGTAGCCGGTCGGGAAGATATCGGCGAGCATGACGTAGTCGGTCTGCCGCTCCTGCGCGTCCTCGCCCAGGCGCAGGCAGTTGAAGTCCCCCCACGGCACCCGCAGCAACTCGGCCTGCCCCCCGCCGTACGGGCCCATGTCGGCGAAACCGTAGGCTGCGCCGGCCATCTGAGGATCCGGCTGCGCGGTCAGGCAGTAGTTGGTCATTTGCCGCTCGCAGTTCTTGCAGTGCCCGCAGGCGATGTTGAAGGGCAGGACGACGTATTCCCCGACCTTGACCTTGTCGACGCCGCCCCCGACTTCGATGACCTCACCGAGGTTTTCGTGCCCGAACCAGCGACCGGGCTCGAAATCGGTCCGCCCCTCGTACATGTGCAGGTCCGAGCCGCAGATGTTGGCCGAGGTGATGCGCACCAGCACATCGGTGGGCCGTTCGATGCGTGCGTCCGGTACGTCGGACACGCTGACCTTCCGGGGACCCTCGTAGACGACCGCCTTCATGGTTCCTCCTCGTCGCTGGCTGGACGGGCCGTGAACGGCTCATCCGGAGGCACTCCATTGGAGTCGGCCGGCCCCGCCCGGCGGTATCGGCAGTCCTGCCGATTCACGACGTCATCGGAACACCGCGATGTCGTGCTTGGACCGGTCGATCTGCGGTACCAGGTCAGTGGTGACCGGTCCGGCCGACCGAACAACGGCTTCGGCTCGACCCGCACTCACGTCGCCAGGACTGTCGGAGTTGGTCATGCGCGTGCAGGACGATGCCGCACTGTTGTTCGCCGAGCCCGCCGCGGAGACGGGGACCACGTCCGAACGGGGCACGGCGTTGCTGGAGGTGGTCCGCCGGGAGATCCCGTTCGACGGTGCGTTCCTGGCCATCGCCGATCCCCCGACCCACGGGTACTTCTCGGTGACCGGGCTCGACCTGGACTCGAGCACCGTGGAGTTCCTGTCCACCTCGCAGTTCGCCCGGGACCTCGAGGTCACCGGGGCCGACCACGACGTGCCGCCGGTCAGCCCCTCCGACCTGCCGTTCCCGGCTGCGGACCTGCCCACCTGGGCCGACCACCTCATCCCGGCCGGGATCCATGAGGGCCTCGGGATCGGTCTTTTCGCCGCGGATGGGCGACACGTCGGCCATCTCGCCGTGCTGTTCGGCAGCCGGCAACGCCCGTCGACGATGAACCGTCGACGTCTCGAACGGCTGGCCCCGGCCCTCGCGCAGGCGGTGGATCCGCTGCGTCCGCTGCTCGCGGCCGCCGGGCTGGTACGGGACGCCGTCGCCGGTGCGGTCCTACTGGTGGACGGTGGGCGCCAGTCGTTGCCGGGACTGCCGACGGGAGGGTTGCTCGCCCCGTCCAGCCTGCTGCTGGCCGCCGCCGACCGGCGGATCCGCGAGGGCGCGGTCTGCTCGGCGTTCCTGTCGCCGACCGGGTGCTCCGGGCCGTCGGCCGATCATGTCCGCGTCACCGTGCTCCGCGCCCCGCGGGACGGGCCGCCCAGTCTGACCGGCATCGTCCTGCTCTCCCCCGCACCCGACCGGCACGGTCTGTCCCCCCGCGAGCTCGAGGTGTTGGGACTGTTGATCGAGGGGTGGTCCAACCAGCAGATCGCCCAGCGGCTCGTCGTGACCCCGCGGACGGTGGCCACCCACCTCGAGCACATCCTGGCCAAGCTCGGCGCTTCCTGCCGCACCCTGGCCGCGGTCCGGGCGGAGCGGGACGGGCTCTACGTCCCGCCCGCCGCCAAGCCGGATCGACAGCCGCCGAACCGGCAGGGGTCAACTGGGATCCGAGTTGTATCCTAGGTCGGCCCGGGGTCCCCCGGGCGTGCCGACCGGAGGATCGTCCGTTGCCCGTTCCCGCACCCGGCCCGGTCTCGGCCGCCGACCGGGCCCATGTCGAGATCCGCCGCCGGATCGCCGACGGCGAACTGCCGCCGGGCACCCTGCTCAGCGAGAACGAGCTCGCCGCCTCGCTCTCGGTCAGCCGCACCCCAGTGCGCGCCGCTCTGGCCCGGCTGCGGGACGAGGGCTGGATCACCGTCCTGCCCCAGCGGGGCGCCCTGGTCCGCGCCCTCTCCGAGACCGATCTCCGCGAGGCGGCCCAGGTGCGACACGCGTTGGAATGCGCGGGCGTCCGCGCCGTCGACCCGGCCGACCGCTCCGCACTGGTCGACCGGCTGCGCGCGGCCCTGGACGAACAGGCCGACGCGCTGGCTGACCGCGACTTCACCCGGTTCGTCGGGCTGGGCACCGCGTTCCACCGGACGTTCGCCGCCGCCGCCGGGAACGAGCTGATGCTCTCGCTGTACGACCGCTTACAGGACCGTCAGGCCCTGTCGATCATCCGCAGCCGAACCCGCATCCAGCGGGATCCGGTCGGCGTCCTCGACGACCACCGGACCCTGCTGCGACACCTGGCCGCCGGCGACTGGGCGGCTTTCGCCGACCACCTGCAGTCCCATCAGGTGCGCTGGGACGACGAGAGCACGGTGTACCCATGACCGGGACGCTGTCCCCCGCCGACATCGCCCGGATCCAGCGGCGCACCCTGTGGATCGTGGTGGCCAGCCAGATCCTGGGCGGCGCCGGACTGGCCGCCGGGGTCACGGTCGGCGCGCTGCTGGCCGAACAGGTGTTGGGTTCGGACGGACTCGCCGGTCTCCCCAGCGCCCTGTTCACCCTGGGGTCGGCGGCGACCGCGTACCTCGTCGGCCGGTTGTCGCAGCGGCGGAGCCGACGGATCGGTCTGGCCACCGGATTCGCGGTCGGGGGTCTCGGCGCGGTCGGGACGGTCGTCGGCGCCGTCCTGGAATCCGTTCCGCTGCTGCTGATCTCGTTGTTCGTCTACGGGGCGGGTACCGCCACCAACCTGCAGGCGCGGTACGCGGCCACCGATCTGGCCGTACCGGCCCGGCGGGCCACCGCGATCAGCGTCGCGCTGGTGTCGACGACGCTGGGCGCCGTCGCCGGACCCAACCTGGTCGAACCCCTGGGCGAGTTGGCCGCGGCGTTCGGGATCCCGGCCCTGGCCGGGCCGTTCCTGCTCGGCGCGGTCGCCTACCTGGCCGCCGGTCTGGTCCTGTTCACTCTGCTGCGGCCCGACCCGCTGCTGCTGGCCCGCTCGCTGGAGCCGGCGGACCGGCCGGCGGGCGGGATCGCGGACACGATCCCCCGCCCGGGTGTGGGGGCGGCGGTGGGTGCGACCGTCATGGTGCTGACCCAGGTGTCGATGGTCGCCATCATGACGATGACCCCGGTGTACATGCGCGATCATCACCACGGACTCGGTGAGATCGGCCTGGTGATCAGCCTGCACATCGCCGCCATGTTCCTGCCGTCGCCGGTGACCGGAGTGCTGGTCGACCGCCTCGGACGGACCCCCATGGCGGTCACCGCCGGTGTCGTCCTGCTGCTGGCCGGGGTGGTCGGCGCGGTCGCCCCGGGCGACTCGCTCGGCCTGCTGGTGCTGTCCCTGGTGCTGCTCGGCCTGGGCTGGAACATCGGGCTGATCGCCGGCACCGCGCTGGTCGTCGACGCCACCGTGCCGGCCAACCGGGCCCGCACCCAGGGGTCCATCGACGTGCTCATCGCCCTCTCCGGAGCGGGGGCCGGGGTGGCCTCCGGCGTCGTGATGGCCGGCGGCGGCTTCGCCACACTCGCCCTGGCCGGTGGCGCGCTGTCCCTGCTGCTCGTCCCGGTGGTGTTCTGGTCGCGACGGAGTGGCCCCGCCGGCACCGTCACGAATGGTCCGACGGACCGAACTCCCGTCGGGAGGTCCTGACTCCCCGGCGACGGGGAGTTCCGTTCACCGACCCGGAGTGCAGTGGGTCCATTTCGTCGCCCTGTCCCCATCAGCCCCGCGCGGTCCACATCGTCGGTCGGGTGATGGAGCCGCCGCGATGTCCGACGGCAGGGTGGGCCAATGCCCGACGACCTGTTGATCACCCGGCCGGCCGCGTTCGCGCGGGGACTGAACGGCGACGACATCCGGCGTCGCGTCGCCCGGGGTGAATGGCGCGTCGTTCGCCGCGGGCTCTACGTCCGCTCGGCGTCGGTCGCCGGATTCTCACCGGAGGAGATCCACCGGCTCCGAGTGTCCGCGACCGTCGACCAACTCGGCGGCCAGCACGTGGTCAGTCATCTGTCGGCAGCCTGCCTGCACGGCCTCGATCTGCTCCGACCGCCAGGTGAGGTCGTCCAGGTCACCAACCCCGCCACTCACTCCGGGCACCGGCGACGGACCCTGCGCACTTTTGCGCCGCCCTCGATCCCGACGAGATCACTACGCTGAACAGGATTCCCATCACCACGGTAGCCCGGACGGTCGTCGACATCGCCCGTGTCTTCGGGTTTGACGCGGGGGTGGTCACGGCGGATCACGCTCTCCGCCGTGGCCTCGTCGCGCGTGGCCAGCTCTCGGACTCCGCAGCGCGGGCAACCCGACGCAGCGGTGTCCGGACCGCCCACCAGGTTGTCGCCTTCGCCGATCCCGGCGCCGAGAGCGTCGGTGAATCTCGCAGCCGCATCGTCATCGACCGGGCCGGACTCCCTCGTCCGGAACTGCAGTACCGGGTCCGCGACCGGCAGGGCGGCGTCCTGGCCCGTACCGATTTCTGGTGGCCGGAGTTCAGCACGGTCGGCGAGTTCGACGGCAAGGCGAAGTACAGCCGGGTTCTCTCGGGTGGACGGAACGAGGCAGACGCGGTCTTCGCGGAGAAGGTACGGGAGGACCGGATCAGGGACCTGGGGTTGCAGGTCGTCCGCTGGACCTGGTCCGACCTGGATGACCCGAGGACGCTGGCCGCCCGGATCAGACGGACGCTGGACCGGGGACGCACTCGTGGGGGGTGACGGTCATCGGATGGCACGCTCGAGGACACAACTCCTGTCGGGAGATCCTGACTCCCGGTCGACAGGGAGTTCCGTACGTCCCTGGGGAGCCGAGATCACTGAGGAAGAGTCCGGTCACCCACACCTGACGGGTGCCGCGGACGCCTCAGACCGTCAGGGCTGCAGCAGGGTCTTGATCGCCCGGCGTTCGTCCATCGCGGCGTAGCCCTCGCCCACCTCGGACAGCGGGAGCGTCAGGTCGAAGACCAGACCCGGGCAGATCGCCCCGGACCACACCCGCTCGAGCAGGTCGTCCAGGTAGGCCCGGACCGGGGCCAGCCCTCCGCGCAGGCCCACGTTGCGCCAGAACATGTCCTCCAGCGGCAGGGTCCCGGCGTGCGGCACGCCGACCCAGCCGACGGTGCCGCCGGCCCGGGCGCAGGCGAAGGCCTGATCGACGGAGTCCTGCGTGCCCACGCATTCCAGGACGGCGTGCGCCCCCAGGCCGTCGGTCAGCTCCTTGACGTGGTCGGCGCCGTCGGTGCCCCGCTCGGCCACCACGTCGGTCGCGCCGAACCGCCGGGCCAGCCCCTGCCGGTCGGCGTGCCGGCTCATCGCGATGACCCGCTCGGCGCCCAGCTGGGCGGCCGCCAGCACCCCGCTCAGGCCCACCGCACCGTCTCCGACGACGACGGCGGTGCAGCCGGGCGTCACGCCGGCCGAGACGGCGGCGTGCCAGCCGGTGGCCATCACGTCGGACAACGCCAGCAGATCCGGGACGCGGTCGGCGTCCGGGACGTCCGGGGTGGCGACGAGGGTGCCGTCGGCGTTCGGCACCCGGATGTACTCGGCCTGACATCCCTCGTACCCCGTGCCGTGCAGGCAGTTCGCCTGGAACCCGGCCCGGCACAACTCGCACGTGTTGTCGCTGGTCCGGAAGCCGCCGACGACGAACTGGCCGGGCCGGACCGAGGTGACCTCGCGGCCGACGGATTCGACGACCCCCACGTACTCGTGACCGATCGGCGTGGGCTTCGGCACCGGGGCGATCCCGCGGTAGCGCCACAGGTCCGACCCGCACACGCAGGCCGCGACCGTGCGGACGACCGCGTCGGTCGGCTCGACGACGACCGGGTCGGGGCGCTCCTCGAAGCGCACGTCCCCCGCGCCGTGGATGACGGCTCCGTACATGGCTCTCTCCCTGGGGTACGCCGGTCAGAAACCGGCGGTCTGGGCCCGACGGTGCACCTCACGGCCGCGGTTCTCCCGCAGGGCCTGGATGGGGGTGCCGGGCAGGCTCTCGTCAGCCTCGAACAGCCAGTCGATGATCTCCTGGTCGGAGTAACCGGCGTCGGTCAGCACGGTGATCGTCCCGGGCAGGCCCTTGACCGCCCCGACGGGGTTCTCCGGGTCGACGAACTCGCCCGGGATCACCAGGATGCCGTCCCGGCGGACGGCCAGCAGACTGCGGTCCCGCACCAACTGATGGACCTTGGTGACGATGATGCCGAGCTGCTCGGCGACCTTCGGCAACGGCAGGTACCGGGGCTGGCCGGGGACGGGGGTCAGATCGGAACCGTGGGGGGAATGCTCGCTCACCCGACCAGCCTGTCACGGACCTCCGGTCGTTCGCACCCACCACCCACCGCGCTGGCGCGGAGATCACCGATCGGGCCGGTGACCTGCCGGGATCCCCGCCTGTGACCGCACCCCCCACCTAGACTGCGCACGTGGGGAACGAGACCGGTCTGGCGAGCGGCACCCTGCTCGACGGCCGGTACCGGGTCGGTTCCCCGATCGCCCGCGGGGGCATGTCGACCGTCTACCGCGGCCTGGACCTCCGGCTGGACCGGGCGGTCGCCATCAAGGTGATGAGCCCGGCCTACGCGGCCGACCCCGCGTTCCTGGCCCGGTTCGAGCGGGAGGCGCGGCTGTCCGCCGGGCTGGCCCACCCCGGGGTGGTCGGCGTCCACGACTTCGGCCGGGACGGCGACCGGGTCTACCTGGTGATGGAACTCGTCGACGGCGGCACCCTGCGCGACCTGCTGCGGCAGCGGGCGCCGCTGGACCCGGCGACCACGGTGGCCGTGCTACGGCCGCTGCTCGCCGCCCTCGCCGCCGCGCACGCGGCCGGACTGGTGCACCGCGACGTCAAACCTGAGAACGTCCTGATCTCCTCGACCGGCACGGTCAAGATCGCCGACTTCGGGCTCGTCCGGCCGCTGCACTCGGCCACCCTGGCCACCGGCGACGTCATCCTCGGCACGGTCGCCTACCTCGCGCCCGAACAGGTGGAGACCGGCGCCGCCGACCCCCGCACCGACGTGTACGCCGCCGGGATCGTGGCCTGGGAGATGCTGACCGGGCACCCGCCGTACGGGGGCGACACCCCGATGGCCGTCGCCTACGCCCACGTCCACCGGGACGTGCCGCCCCCCTCGACCGAGCCGGCCGGCACGCAGGTGCCGGCCACGCTGGACCGGCTGATCGTCGCCGCGACCCGACGCGACCCCGCGGCGCGCCCCCGGGACGCTGCCGCGTTCCTGCGTCAGCTGATCGCGGCCGCCGACGCCGACGGACTGCCCACCGTCGTCGTTCCGGCGCCCCGACGATCGGCCCCGCCCCCGGCCCCGGCGCCCTCCGATGCCGGCACGCCCGACCCGGCGACGTCCGCCGACGACGGCACCCGTGTCCTCCACGGCCCCCGTCCGACCCCGCCCGCCGGAGCGACCCGCCCGGGCCACGCCACGGTGGTCGGCGCGCCCGACCGATCGCTGCCCGACCCGGTCGACGAGACCGGTGCCGACGACAGCCCGCTCCCCGTGTCCCGCCGGCGCCGCGTCTGGGCGATCGCGCTGATCGCCGCCCTGGTGCTCGGGATGATCGCCGCGGCCGGCGGCTGGTGGTTCAGCGGTCGCTGGTCAGCGGCGCCCACGGTCGTCGGGCTGACCCAGTCGGCGGCCGAGAACGCCGTCCGGGACGCGGGTCTCACCCCCCGGGTGGTCAACCGGCACGACGACGCCGTGCCCTCCGGTCAGATCGCGGCCAGCGCGCCGACCGCCGGCGACCGGGTGCTCACCGGTTCCGAGGTGGAGCTGGACGTTTCCCTCGGGCGGCCGGTGGTCCCCGACGTCGCCGCCGGTACCCCGGTCGACATCGCCACCGCCGCCGTGTCCGGCGCGGATCTGACGCCGCGGACCGGCAGTCCGGCCTTCGACGACACCGCCCCGGCCGGCACGGTATTGCGGACCGACCCGACATCCGGCACCACGCTGACCGTCGGCGCCGACGTGACCCTCGTGCTGTCGGCCGGCCCGGCGCCGGTCGACGTCCCCGAGATCGCCGGCGACAGCGAGACCGACGCGGCCGCCACCCTTGTCTCGGCGGGTCTGCGGACCGGCACCGTCACCCGGCGCTTCGACGCCGACGTCGAGGCCGGCACGGTGCTCGACTCCACCCCGGCGCCCGGCGACCGCGCGCCGCGGGGGTCGGCGGTCGATCTCGTCGTCGCCCAGTCCCTCACCGTGCCCACCCTCCGCGGCACCGCGGTCGACACGGCCCGGACCGCCCTGGAACGGGACGGCTGGACGGTCACGGTGGGCACGCCGGTCTTCGACGCCGGTGTGAACGGCGGCAGCGTGGTCCGCTCCGACCTCCCGGCGGGCACCCGGGTCGACCCGCAGGCCGCCGCCATCTTCCTGGTGCCGTCCAACGCCGTCCAGGTTCCCGACCTCGACGGCCGATCGGTCGCCGACGCCCGCCGCATCGTCCAGCAACTCGGCCTGCAGTTCGAGGACACCACGTTCTTCGGCGGCGAGGGCGCGACCGTGTTCAGCCAGTCCCCGAACGCCGGGGGACGCGTGCCGCCCGGTGGGACGGTGTCGGTCGCCGCGACCTGAATTCAGGTCCGGTCGGGCCGGGACGTGATGAGGTGGGCCGATGAAGCCCGCCGAACTGCGCACCGCACGGCTGCTGTTACGGCCCTGGCGGCCGGACGACGCCGATCTGCTGTTCGACATCGTGCGGCGGCCGGAGGTGAACGGCTGGCTGGGATCCTCCCAGCGCAGCTGGACGCGGGAGCGCGTCCTCGAGGGCATCGCCGCCGACGCCCGGGACACCGGACTCGAACGGCGCTGGGCGATCGTGCCCGACGAGGTCGGACAGCCGGTCGGCTCGGCGATGATCGAGCGGTTCCCGCCGCTGCTGGACGAGACGGGGGACGTCCATCTGGGCTGGTACCTGCACCCCGATGCCCAGGGCCACGGGTGGGTCAGCGAGGCAGCGGCCGCGCTGCTGGCCCACGCCCTCGCGGCCGGCGAGCCTCGGGTGTGGGCGGTCATGTGGCCGCACAACACCGCATCGGCCGCGGTGGCGCGGCGGATCGGGCTGACCGACCTCGGCCGGCACGTCGAACCGTGGTTCGGCACCGTGAGGTACCCGCTGGGTCGGCTGTTCTGCCACTGGCGGCCCGGCGCCGAGCACCCGATGGCCGTCCACGCCCGGCTGGTGGCCGGCGTCGAACTGGCCGATCGGGACGACGAGCCACCGGTGGGCCCGGACGGGGCGCGCTACCCCGGCCCGCCCTGACCCACCGGTCGAGAACCGCTCAGCCGCGCAGCATCTCCGCGATGAGGAACGCCAGCTCCAGCGACTGCTGGGTGTTCAACCGCGGGTCGCAGGCCGTCTCGTAGCGACCGGCCAGGTCGGCGTCGGAGATCTGCTGCGCTCCGCCCAGGCACTCCGTGACGTCCTCGCCGGTCAGCTCCACGTGGATGCCGCCCGGGTGGGTGCCCAGCTCGTGGTGCACCTCGAAGAAGCCCTGCACCTCGTCGACGATGCGGTCGAAGTGGCGCGTCTTGTAGCCGGTCGACGCCTCGTGGGTGTTGCCGTGCATGGGGTCGCACTGCCAGATCACCTGGTGCCCGGAGGCCTGCACCTTCTCGATGATGGGCGGCAGCACGTCGCGGACCGCGCCGTTGCCCATCCGGGAGATCAGGGTCAGCCGGCCGGCCTGGCCGTGCGGGTCGAGCCGCTCGACGTACTCGACCGCCAGCTCGGGTGAGGTCGACGGGCCGATCTTCAGGCCGATCGGGTTCGACAGCGTCTCGGCGAACGCGATGTGCGCACCGTCCAGCTGGCGGGTGCGTTCGCCGATCCACAGGAAGTGGCCGGACAGGTCGTAGAGCCGGGGCTCGGACCGGGTGTCCAGGCGGAGCATGGCCCGCTCGTAGTCGAGCAGCAGCGCCTCGTGGGAGGAGAAGATCTCGACCTCGTGCAGGCTGTGGCTGTCGACCCCGCAGGCGGCCATGAAGCGCATCGCCCGGTCGATCTCGCCGGCCATCCGCTCGTACCGTTCGCCGGCCCGGGACTGGGCCACGAAGTCCTGGTTCCACTCGTGCACCGTCGCGAGATCGCCCGCGCCGGCGCCGGTGACGGCGCGGACCAGGTTCATCGCCGCGGACGAGTTCGCGTACGCCCGGATCATGTTGCCCGGGTCGGCGACCCGCGCCTCCGGGGTGGTGGCCAGCGAGTTGATGATGTCGCCGCGGTAGGACGGCAACCCGAGCGAGTCGGTGGCCGACGAGCGGGGCTTGGCGTACTGGCCGGCGATCCGGGCCACCTTGACCACCGGCAGCGAGGCACCGTAGGTCAGCACCACGGCCATTTGCAGAAGGGTGCGGATGTTCGCGCGGATGTGCGGTTCGGTGTTGTCGACGAACGTCTCGGCGCAGTCACCGCCCTGCAGCAGGAAGGCCTCACCGCGGGCGACCGCGGCCAGCTTGTCCGACAGCCGGTCCACCTCGTGGGGCACCGTCACCGGCGGCACCGCCTCGAGGATGGTCCGGACGGCCAGCACCTTCTCGGGATCCGGCCAGGCGGGCTGCTGCTGGGCGGGCCGGCTCAGGGCGTCGTCCAGGCGGCTGCGCAGGTCGGCGGGCAGCGGCGGCAGGGTGGGCAGAATGTCGCCCGGGATGTCGATGGTCCAACTCACGCCGGACAGCCTATGCGTCGCGCCCGGTCGCCGGTGACGCGAGCGTCTTCACACCGTCCTGGAGCACCCGCTGGGCGACCAGCCACCGGTCCCGGGCCAGCCGGGCGTCGGCCAGCGCGTCGTGCCGGTCGGATCCCGGGCCGGGGATGACGGGACACCCCGCGGCCTCCCAGTGCTGCCGGACCTCACGGGTCAACCGCGGGACGTCCCGGGGCAGCTCCGGCATGGTGCCCCACAGCTGGGCGAGCGCGACATGGTCGTAGGCGGCGAACCAGGCCCACAGTTCGACGGGCAGCCCAGGAGCGGTGAGGAACTCGTACAGGTCGTCGCGCAGTCGGCTTCGCGACCGCCAGGACTTGTCGGCCGGCGACGGCAGCTTGTCCAACACGTGCCGACGGACCCAGGCATTGGCCCGGTTGGGGTCGAACTCGGTGGAGACGGCGTAGAACTCCCGACCGTCCTCGGCGACGACACCGATCGAGATCAACTCGATGGTGCGGCCGTCCTCGATGAACTCGCAGTCGTAGAAGTACCGGGCGACCGGGCCGTCCGGAGTGCGGGGAGGCGGAGTCACCCGGCCTTGGTCCCCGGCAGACGGGTCACGGTGCCCGGGCCCCGACCCTCGAAACGGGAGGTGGTCGGCGAGGTGTCCGACGCAGTCCGGCCCGCCCGGGCCGCCTTCTTCGCGGCGCGACGCGCCTTGCGCGCGGCCCGGCCGGTGGGCTTGATCGGCGCCACCGCGGCGTGACCGGCGGGGCGACCGCTCTTCTTGGCCTCCTCCAGATCGGCCTTCACCTTGGCCGCGTACACGTCGACGTACTCCTGACCGGACAGCTCCATCAGGCGGTACATGATCTCGTCGGTCATCGACCGTTCGACGAACCGGTCCCCGGCCATCCCCTCGTACCGCGAGAAGTCCAGCGGCCGGCCGACGATCATCTGGATCTTCCCCGGCCGCCACATCTTGGCACCGATCGGGGCGACCCGGTCGGTGCCGATCATGGCGATCGGGACGACCGGCACCCCGGTCTCCAGCACCATCCGGGCCACGCCGGTCTTGCCCTTGTAGAGCCGACCGTCCGGGGAACGGGTGCCCTCGGGGTAGATGCCGAGCAACTCGCCCCGGTTGAGCAACCGGCTGCCGGTGTCCAGGGCGTCGCGGGCCGCGTTGGCCCCGCTGCGGTCGATCGGCACCTGACCCGCGCCACTGAAGAACATCTTCTTCAGGAAGCCCTTGACGCCCTTTTCGGTGAAGTACTCGGCCTTGGCCAGGTAGTACACGCGACGCTTGATGTACAGCGGGGTGAAGAAGGAGTCCGCCACCGACACGTGATTGCCGACCAGCACCGCTCCGCCGGAGGCGGGCACGTACTCGGCGCCCACCACCTTGCACGGGAAGAACAGCCGGAGCAGCGGTCCGAGCAGCACGTATTTGTAGAGGTTGTAGAGCACGCTGGCGCGCCTTCCGTCGGCGATCCCGGCCGGGCGGAGGGCACTCGCGGCCGGTGTTTGCGGTAACCGTACGCCGGTGGGGCGACTGCCGCCGCCTGCGACACCGGCACCCCGCGGGCACGTGGGACGATGAGGTCAGGATCGATGGTCCGGTCGGGACCGTCGTCCACCCCGCCGGGGCGCCGTCCCGCCGCTCGTCCCACCGTCCGGTCCACCCCGCGCCGCCGCCCAGGGAGCCCGCATGTCAGGTCCGTCGTCGGAGCCGTTCTCGGCTCCCGGCCACGGCGAGCACGCCGACGTCGGCGTCCTGCTCTGTCACGGGTTCCCCGGCACCCCCGGTTCGCTGCGCGCCTGGGCCGACCACCTGGCCGCCGCCGGCTACCAGGTCCGCCTGCCGTTGCTGCCCGGACACGGCACCCGCTGGCAGGACGCCAACCGCACCGGGTTCGACGACTGGCTGGCCACGGTCACCGCCGAGCTGCAGGACCTGACCACCCGCTGCCGGGCCGTCGTCGTCGTCGGCCTGTCCATGGGCGGCACGCTCACCCTCCGGCTGGCCGAGCTGTACCCGACGGCGATGGCCGGCATCGTGCTGGTCAACCCGTCGGTGATGACGCTGCGCAAGGACGCCGCCCTGCTCCCCCTGCTGCGCTGGGTGCTGCCGGCCTACCCGGGCATCGTCGGCAGCATCGCCAAACCGGGGGTCACCGAGCCCGGGTACCGGGTCATCCCCGTGCGGGCCATGTACTCGCTGTCCCGGGCCTGGCCGGTCGTCCGGGCCGACCTGCCGCGGGTCGTCGCGCCGACCCTGCTGCTGCACTCCCGGGTCGATCCGATCGTCGAACCCGAGAACGCCGAGGTGGTCCGGGACGGCGTCGGGTCCGCCGACGTCACGACCGTGGTCCTGGAGAACAGCCTGCACGTGGCCACCATGGACTTCGACGCCGACCTGATCTTCGCCACGGCCGACGAATTCATCGCCCGGGTCACGGCGGTGCGATCGTGACCGTCGCCCCCGAACCCCCCGAACCCCCCGAGGACCCGCGGGAGCCGAACCGGCCCGACGGCCCGGACGACGCCGACCCGACACCGGGCGCCGACGCCCCCGGCGACGGACGGTCGGGTGCGGCGCGTTCGCTGTCCGATGACGACGTCGACGCCCTGTTCGGCGGCATCGTCGCCGGTCTGGAGCCGTCGATGCGCTGGGGGCTGCGCCGGTCCGACGCGGTGCCCGACGACCCCGACCCGGCGACCGGCGGGGCGGCCCAGGACCACGGCGCCCCCGGCCCGACGGTCACCCCCGGGGCAGCCGGCGACGCGGACGCCGCCGACCCCCAGACGACGGCGGCGCACGAACGGGACCGGCGGGCCGACCGCGAGGCCCTGGAACGGGAGCTCACCCGACGGGAACGGGAGCGGCGGGCTCACGAACGGGCCCAGCGGCGCGAGTTCCGGCGGGTCGAGCGGGAGGCCGAGCTGGCCGCGTTCGAGGCCCACGAGGCCGAGGTCAAGGCGGCCCGCGACGCCGATCAGGAACATTTCGAGCCACCGGAGCCGCCGCCGGTCCCCCGCCCCCGCGGCCGCACCGTGGCCGCGCTGCTCTGCCTGGTCGCCGGCGTCGTCCTGCTGGTGCGCCCCGGCCTGCTGACCCTGGCGTCCGACGCGGCGCTGGTGCTGTCCGTCCTGCTGCTCTTCGGCGGGGCCGGGCTCCTGGTGTGGGGGCTGCGCTCCCGCCGTGACGGCGGCGACGATCCGGACGACGGCGCGATCGTCTGACCGCTAGCCGGTGACCGCGGCCGCCTGCAGGGCGGCGCCGATGACGGCCGCCCGATCGCCGAAGCGGGCCAGCTCGATCCGCGGCAGCGGGCGGTGCCCGGCCCCGGTGATGAGTGTCCCGAACTGGGAGACCGCCAGCGGCAGGAACATCCCCGCCGCGCTCGACACGCCGCCGCCGATGACGATGGCCTCGGGGTCGAGCACGTCGGTCACCAGGGACAACCCGGTGGCCAGCCACCGGCCCAGGTCGTCCATCGCGGCCAACGCGGCCGGGTCCTGCTCGGTGGCGGCGATCGCGACCATGGTGCCGGTGAGCGCCGCCGGGTCGCCCTCGCACAGGCGCCACAGCACCGGCGCCTCACCCGTGGCCATGAACTCGCGGGCGGTGTCGGCCAACGCGGTGCCCGAGCAGTACCGCTCCCAGCAGCCCTTCTTGCCGCACGGGCACGGCCGGCCCCCCGGCACCACCGTCAGATGGCCGAGTTCCGGGGCGACCCCGAAAGCACCACGGTAGAGGCGCCCGTCGATGATCAGCCCCGCGCCGATGCCGGTGCCGAGCGCGATGAGCAGCGCGATCGGCGATCCCGCGGCGGCGCCCAGCCGGTACTCGGCCCAGGCCGCGGCGTTGACGTCGTGCTCCATGACGACGGGCAGGCCGACCCGCTCGCTGATCCGGCGGGGTACGTCGGCGTCCCGCCAGGCCAGGTGCGGGGCGAACATGACCCGCTGCCGATCGGCCGAGATGAACCCGGCCACGGCCAGCCCGGCCGCGCTGATCGGCATGGTCGCCGACAACTTGCCGATGAGTGTCACCAGGAGGTCCTCGGTCTCCCGCTCGGTCCGCGGCGTGCGGTCGCGCAGGGAGGTCAGGACCTCACCGTCCGACGAGACGATCGCGGCGCGGACCGAGGTCCCGCCGATGTCGATGCCGATCGTGGCCATGGGTCTCCTGGTGACGCGGGTGCGGTGCCGGTCGGCCGGCCTGGCGGCCGATGGACACCGGTCGAGGTGGAGCTCGGTCGGGGTGGGGCGGCGGTGCGAGCGTCACCGGTGGGGCGAAACGCTCCGATCAGTGTGCGGGACGAACCCGCCCCGGCCTGCCATCCACCCCACGGGGCACCCCGGTGGGCGGCGGAACCGGCGGTGACCGGTCGCCGGGTCACGAGATGTCGATGCGTTGCAATCCGGTCGGACGGGCGGGGCGATCGCCGGGGACCCGGTTCTCCCGGGATCCGGTGGTGTCGGCGGACGCCGGTCCGGGCCGCTCGTCGGGCCCGCCGGAGCGCGCCCCGCCCTCCGCGGCCGGCGAGGGGGCGGACCCGTCGGCGGGCAGCAGCGTGCGGAGGGCCCGGATCACCGTCAGCGCCCCGTCGACCACCCGGGCGGTCACCTCGGGGTGCTCGCCCCGCACCGCGGCCAGCAGCCGGCACACCGGGCATCCGGTACAGGGGGCCCCGGGGACGGCGCCGCATTCGGGGCAGGCCCGGGCGGTGCCGCTGCCGGGCACCGGTCGGCGCCCGGCATCCCCGTCGGCCAGCCGGTCCTGGGTGCGGGCCTGCTCCGACTGCCAGGCCTGCAGCTTGTCCTCCACCGCGCCCAGCAGCAGAGCGGCCTCCTCGACCAGCGGTCCCACGGAGGCGTGCACCTGTGACCGGTCACCGGCCGGCGGGGTCGCTCCGGTCACGCGCCGACCAGACGGTCCGCCGGGCGGTCGTCGTCCGACCGGGTCTGGCTGACCAGACCCGACGGCGACCCGCCGTCGGTCTCCGACAGGACCCGCGCCCGCAGGGTTGCCGGCCACAGGTCGGGGTCGGCGACGAACTCGACCAGCAGTCGGCCGCCGTCGAAGCGAGCCCCACCCACGGTGCAACGCCGCAGCACCGACGGGAGCGCCATCCGGCGCCGCACGTCCCCCACGGTGACGACCAGATCGTCACCGGACCGGGACAGCGCGAGATCGCCCTTGTCGACCAACGGCAGGGGCAGGGCGAGCTGGTACCGGCCGTCCGCGCCCTCGACCTGGATGTGGGTGGGCTCGGTCGTGCGGGCCAGCGGGTCGTCGGCGGCGAAGATCTCGTCGGCCAGTTCGGCCAGCGCGGCCACGCCGACGGGCTCCCGGGCCACCATCGGCACCCGGCGCACCGTCAGACCGGCGAACGACTCCCGGACGTGCACCAGCGCCTCCCGCTGCGCGGCCCGCTGGCCCCGGAGGAACTCGCCGCCGGCCTTCGGGGGGAGCACCCGGTTGATGGTCGCGCCCTCGACGGTGAAGCCGTGCAGCGACAACGCGGTGAACAGGCGCCGCGCCTCGGCGATGACGACCCGTTCCGGGGTGAGCACCAGCCGGATGCCGGTGACCTGCGGGTCGGCCAGCAGGGCGCGAGCGGCCATCAGCTCGGTGAGCAGTTCCCCCACCGCGTCCCGGACGGCGGCGCTGGGCGCGGATCCCGGGACCCCGGTGAACGTGGCCGCCAGGCTGCGCAGCATCCGCTGCGGCGCACCGAGCAGACGCCCGGCATAGAAGCCGATGGTCTCCGGCAGGGCCAGCAGCCGCAGGGTCTCGCCGGTCGGGGCGCAGTCGACCACGATCACGTCGAACCGGCCGGACGCGGCCAGCCGCCGCAGTTCGAGCAGGGCGACGACCTCCTCGGCCCCCGGCAGCACCGTCAGTTCCTCGGCCTGCACCTCGGCCATCCCCCGGGCGGCGAGCACGCCGACCAGGTACGCGCGGATCTGCGCCCAGCTCTCCTCGAACCGGTGGCGGGTGTCGACCTGGGCGGCCCACAGGTCCGGTTGACCGGGCACCGGCTCCGGGTCGCCACTGACGGGCACGTCGAGGACGTCGGCCACCGAGTGCGCGGGATCGGTCGACAGCAGCAGGGTGCGCAGGCCCCGACGGGCACAGGCCACCGCGGTGGCGCAGGACACGGTCGTCTTGCCCACTCCACCCTTGCCGGTGTGCAGGACGACCCGCAGGCCGCTCACCCCTTCTCGACCCGCTTCCGCAGCTCCTTGAGCGCGGTGTCCATGATGACCCGCTCGGCCTTGCGGCGGAGCATGCCGATCATCGGGACGAGCAGGTCGACCTCGAGCGAGTAGGCGACCTCGGTCCCGTCCGGCACGGGCGTGAGCACGTAGGAGCCGTGCTGCGCCTTCTGCATCTGACCGGACACGAGGTCCCAGGCCACGGTGCGGCCGTCCGCCGCCCACTGGTACGCCAGTTCGTAGGTGTCCTTGAGCATCCCGGCGTCGACGCTGAACTTCACGCGCCTGGCGCGGCCGCCCTCCCCGGGGTCGGTGATCTCGACCCGCTTGATCGACCCCACCCACTCCGGGTACGCCTCGAAGTCGGCGATCACGTCCATGATCGCGTCGGGGGCGGCGTCCATCGTCAACGACTGCGTCGAGGGTGTGCCCATGACCGGAAAGGCTACCCAGGTCGGGACCGGTCGGCTGCCCCGGCCGGAGCCCGGAGGGCCGGTCGTGACGCATTTCTCGCCCCGGCCGATGACGACCGCGGCAGTGTCGTCAACGCCGCGGCAGCCGGGTGAGGTCCACCTCGAAGGCGCGGGGGAAGCGCTGGAAATGCCCGACGTTGACGCATTCCGTGCGGCCGCGTCGCTGCCGGCGGGCCAGGGGCTGGTGGACGTGCCCGAAGACCGACAGGGTCGGCTGGTGCTCGTCGATCGCTTCGAGCAGCCCCGGCCCACTGGACTCGAGCCGGGCGGGCACGGTGTCGTAGCGCAGCGGTATGAGATCGGGCGGCAGATGCGAGCAGAGGATGTCGACCGCACCCACCGCCGCCACCGCGGCCCGGTACTCGGCGGCCGGCCGCACCAGCGGCCGCCAGACCCGCGGGGACCCGTCGGCGATCGTCGCGCGTTCCCGCACCCCGGCGGCATCGCCGCCACCAGGGACGTCCCGACCGGCACCGCCGGCGACGAAACCCAGCCGGTGGCCGGCGATCTCGACGACCTCGGAATCCAGGTACGGCAGCTCGTCGCCGGCCACCGCGTTCCACGCCTCGGCCACGTCGACGTTGCCCAGGGTCAGCAGTACGTCCGGTCCGATGGCCGCCAGCACCGAGCGGTAGAGCTCCGAGACGGTCTCGGACAGCACCCCGATGGGGTCGTCCAGGCTCAGCCACAGGTCGTTGTTGTACTGCCGCAGCTCCGGGAAGCGGCCCGCCGACCGCAGTTCCACGAACGGCAGCACCCGCTCCGCGCCGAAGATGCGACCGAGGATGCCCCGCGACGGTTCGTGGTAGTCGACGTAATCGACGAGATCCCCGAGCACGACGAGCTGCTCGGCGGAGCGGGCCACCTCGGCCAGTCCGTCGATGTTGCCGTGGACGTCCGAGACGAAGGAGAGCCGCACCGGCCCACGGTAACCCGGCGGATCAGCGGTTGACGGCGTGTCCGGTCGGATTCGGGCCGGCCGCGGCGAGCGGGACGACCTTGATCGGCACCCCCGGCATGGACGCGTGCAGGACCTTGCCGTCGCCGACGTACATGCCGACGTGGCTGACCGGTGAGTAGAAGGTGACGAGGTCACCGGGCTGCAGTTGCTCCAGGGGGATCTGCCGCAACCCGTCGGCCTGCGCGGCGCTGTTTCGCGGGATGGTCACCCCGGCCTGCTGCCACGCCCACAGCATGAGGCCGGAACAGTCGAACGTGTCGGGCCCGACGGCTCCCCACACGTAGGGCAGACCCTGCCGGCTGAGAGCGGCCGTGACGGCGATGCCGGCCTGGGTGCTCGGGGCGTGCTGCGCGGCCCAGACGGAGAAGTCGGCCCCGGTGTCGGCCGGGGCGGTCGCGTCGGCCAGGTCGTCGCCGACGATGCCGGCCCGGGACCGCTGGGCGGCCTGCTGCGACTGGCGGGTGGCGGAATCGGACGAGGCGTTGGCCGCGGTGGCGGCGGCCTCGGCCGCGGCGGCGGCCGCGTTAACGTCGGAACTGGACAGCTGCGCGTAGGCCAGCTGATAGCTGGTGATCTCGGCATGCAGGGCGGCCTGCTGGGTGTCCAGATCGGCCCGGGCAGCGGCGGCGGCGGCGGTCGCGGCGTCGGCGGCGTCCTGGGCGCGCTGCGCCTCGTCCTGGGCGGCCTGGGCCTGGGCCCGGGCGGTGGTGGCGGCCTGTCGGGCCACCAGGGCCTGATCGAGCGTCTCGCGCTGGTCGGCGGCGATGACGGCCAGCGACGACGCCTTGTCCAGGTAGTCCTCCGGCGAACCGGCGGTCAGCAGCGCGGAGAGCTCGTCCAGTCGGGCGCCGCGGTAGCTCGCGTTGGCGAAGGCACTGACCTCGGCCTGGTACCGGGCCACGACCGCGTCGGCCGCGGAGACCTGCTGGTCGGCGGCGGCGGTGGCGGCCGCCGCGGACTGCACGGCGGTGGCCTTCGTCGCGGCCTCGGCCTGCGCGGCGGTGACGGCGGCATCCGCGGCCAGCACCTGCTCGTTGAACGTCTCGGACCGGCGGGCCGCGTCCAGCCACGCCTGCTTGGCGGCGTCCGCGCTGGTCGGCAGAGCCGGCCCCGCCTCCTGGGCGGCCGGCGCGGGCTGGGCCGGAGCGGCGTCCTCAGCGGCGGCGACGGGAGCGACGGCGACCAACGCCAGCGCGGCGGCGGCGACCGCGGCGGCGACGACCTGAACGCGGGCAGCCGGAAGCCCGGTGCGGCGGAACGACAACGAACGGCCTTTCATCCCTGCCGCCTACCGGGTGAGCTGACGGGTTCGGACGAGGATGTGTCCTACCCCGGTCCCGGCCCGAACGGACGGCGGCGCCGCGCTCGAACGGGTCACGACCGGGGATTCACCCCAGGGGAACGTGGTTCCCCGGTTCGGGGCTCCGGCAGGCGGGCCGTCGACCGGGAGAGCGACGAGGACCACCCGGGAGGACCCGATTCGGCGGGATGCCGACGGATCGCCCACGCGATCGGGACGCCGACATCACAGAAAGATTACAAGCGGGCGACATTCCAGGGCAATGTCCAGTGACCAGGTGTGAGGGCGTTCACCGGTGGGAACTTGACCGCACTCGATCGAGGCCGGACGAAGTCACCCTAACCCGACAGCAGATCGGCCAGTCGTCGGCCGGAACGGTCCCAGTTCCACGCGTCGCAGACCCAGGCGCGGCCGGCTCGGCCCCAGCGCTGCCGACGTTCCGGGTCGTTCAGCAGGCCCGCCAATTCGCGGGCCACCTCCGTCGGCCGGCGTCCGTCGACGACCACTCCCGTCCGTCCGGGTCGCACCGTCTCCGGGGCACCCCCCGAGTCGCCGGCCAGCACCGGCAGGCCGGTGGCCGAGGCCTCGAGGAAGACGATGCCGAGGCCCTCGACATCCAGTCCCGCGCCCCGCGTCCGGCACGGCATCGCGAAGGCATCACCGGCCGCGTAATGGGCCGCGAGCTCTGCGGCCGGGACCATGCCGGCGAACACCACCCGATCGCTCACCGCATGATGCCGAGCCAGGCGGGCCAGCCGCCCCGCGTCCGGGCCGTCCCCCACCACCAGCAGACGCACGTCCGGGACCTGGTCGGCGACGGCGGGCAACGCCCGCAGCAGCACGTCCTGCCCCTTGCGGGGAACCAGCCGCGAGACGCAGACGACGACGGGCCGCTCACCCAGCCCGTAGCGGGTGCGGACCGCCCGGGCAGCGTCCGGGTCGGGCCGGAAGCGGTCGGTCACCACTCCCGGGGGTAGATACTCCAGGGCCGCCTGGGGTCCGAGCGCGGCGCTGATGCGGCGCCGGGCGAACTCGCTGACGTAGGTGACGACGTCGTTGCCGCGGCCGATCGCCCGCAGCGCCTGGCGCGCCCCCGGGACCATGGCCCACCCGACCTCGTGGCCGTGGGTGCTGGCGACCGTCCGCACGATGCCCTCGGACCGCAGCCGCGGGGCCAGCAGCGCCAGGGGCGCGGCCGCCCCGAACCACAGCGCCTGCACCCGGTGCTCGCGCACGAGTTCGGCGGCCCGCTTCCGCACGTCCACGCCGGGCAGCAGCAGCCCACCGGGGTGGCGGATCACCGGGAACGGTTGCCGGGCATCGAATTCCGCGTCGCCGGGAAAGCTGGGGGCGTACACGACGAGAGAGTCGGCGGGCAGCCGGTGCGCGAGAGTGATGACGTACGACTGGATCCCGCCGGTTCGCGGCGGGAAGTCGTTGGTGATCAGCAGAGTTCGCCGCACGGTGAGACGTCCCGAGCCCTTCCGGTGTCGAACCGGCGTCACCCGGTGAGTAAGCCCGCCGCGCCCGGCCCCAGGAGGATCCCTGGGAGAAAGCCTGATCGCCGGCCCGGAGTTCCGGACCGGCGATCAGGATATGTCGTGCGAGGCTCGGTCAGCCGGTGACGCGGTGGCCGGTGGCGTTCGGGCCGGCGCCGTTCACCGAGGTGACATAGACCGGCTTGGTCTCGGTCGAGGCGTGCACGACCTGGCCGTTGCCGATGTACATGGCGACGTGGCTGACCGGCGAGTAGTAGGTGACGAGGTCACCCGGCTGCAGCTGGTCCAGCGGGACGCTGGGCAGACCGGCCTGGGCCGACGACGTGCGCGGGATCGTGACGCCCGCCTGCGCCCAGGCCCAGGAGGTCAGGCCCGAGCAGTCGAACGAGTTCGGGCCGGCGGCGCCGTAGACGTAGGGCGATCCGACCTTCGACAGGGCGGCGGCGACGGCCGCGGCACCCTTGGAGCTGCCTGCCGGCACCGCGGCGGGGGCCGACGAGGTCGGCGCGGCGCTCGAGCTGGAGGAACGCGACGGGGTGTCGGCGGAATCGTCCGACACCAACGTGCGGGACCGGTTGGCGGCGGCAGGCGCCTGGGCCGGAGCCGCCGCCTCGCTGGTGGTCGGGGCGGGAGCAGCGGCGGCCGCAGCCTCGGCGGCGGCGCGGTTGGCGGCCTCATTGGCCGCCTGCGCGGCGGCCTCGGCGGCCGCCCGCTCCTGCTCGGACAGGCTGTTGTACAGCTCGCGGTACTTCTGGGCCTCGGCGTCGAGCTCGGCCTTGCGGGCGGTGACGTCCTGGGTGGCCTGGGTGGCGGCGGCCGCCTTCGCGTCGGCGTCGGACTTGGCCTGCTCGGCGGCGGTCTGCGCGGCCGAGGCGTCGGCCTGGGCCTGAGCGGCCTGGGCGCGGGCGGCCTGCGCGGCATCCAGCGTCTGCCGGGTGTCGTCGGCGACCTGGTCGAGGGAGCTGACCTGGTCGAGGTAGTCGTCGGCCGAGTCGGCGGTCAGCAGCACGGCCAGCCCGTCGAACCGGGCGCCGCGGAAGCTGGCGTTAGCGAAGGAGTCGACCTTCTCCTTGTAGGCACCGGCGGCGGCGTCCGCCTCGGTGGCCTTGGACTGCGCGTCGGTGGCGGCCTGGCGGGCCGCGTCGACCGCGGTACCGGCGGCGGCGGCGGCTGCGGCGGCGGCCTGCTCGTTCTCCTGAGCGGAGAGCACCTGCTCGTTGAGCTGACCCGCGCGCTGCTCGCTGTCCAGGTAGGCCTGCTGGGCGTCGGCTGCGGTGGTCGGGTCCGCCAGGGCGGGGCCGGCGGCGAACGCGCCCAGGCCCAGGGAGCTCACCGTGCCGGCGATCAGCAGCGCGGAACGGTAACGAGCGAGCCGACGACGGGTCGATCGCGGGCAGGTCGGCAACACGTCAGTCGTGTTGCGGGCAGGGAACGCCACGGTCCGGTGGAACCTTCCTCTCGCCGCCTACCGGGTTAGCTGACGGATTCGGGCCGGAAGTCGCCCTACCACCACCCGACGCGCAGCGGCCATCCACGCAAGAGCGCAGACGACACGGCACCCGTCAGGGGGCGGATTCACCCCATGAAGCACCTGGTTCCCCGGCTCGGCTCCCAGCGGAGCCGACTCGGCGGTGACCCCCGGATCACCTGAATGGTGATCGCCTCAAGGTCTCGGATAGGTTACGAGAGGATTCTGTTCCCGTCCAGACGGTGTGTGAATCGTCAAAGATCCATCTCAGATGTTGAGACAGTCGCCGCTGGCCTATCCGTCTGACCTGCGACGATGACCACCCGATGCTCAGCGTTACAGCTGTGCGGGAGCTGTGATGGACCTGACATCAGGTCATGACCGACCGGCCCGCCGCGTTCACCCGGCTCGTCTCACCGGACCCGGATGGGGTCGCTCGGGGCGCGGAACCAGCCGCAAGGGCCGGATGAGACCGGAGCGGGACAGCACGTCGACCGCCGCCCGTTCGGTGTCGTCCCACGCCACCCCACTGGGTGACGTGCCCAGCAGCGCCGTCACGATGCAGTCGTCGCACGCCGGTCCGCGTGCGGTGCAGTCCTCACAGTCCACATGGCAGTGCGCAGACATCCCGATCGGCCACCCTCCACCGTCCTGGCCCCGGATCCAGCACCAAGGCTCTGACCGGGACGGTAGGACCGGACACCGACAGCGGGTTCCTCGTCGATTCCGACCAGGTGTTCGACCGCGGTGACTGCCGGGGGCCGGGGTCGCTCCACCGGGCCACGGACGGCGACGCCCCCGGCCGTAGGAGCAGCCGGGGGCGTTGCCGAGCCAGGGTGGTCAGCGGCCGCGGACCAGCACCGGGTTGCTGGTGCTACCGGCCACCCGGGACGGATCGGCGGGCGTGAAAGCCGAGGTGAACACGTGCTCCCCGCGGGACAGGCGCGGCAGCACGGTGACCGCCAGACCGCGCTGGGCCGGGACGTCGGCGAACACCCGGTCCCCTTCGCGGAAGCCCACCCGGCCGACGGCCGCCTGGCCGTCGGCCAGCCCGGTCGCCGAGATCAGCAGGACAGGCAGGAACGGGCACTTCTGCAGCGCCGCGGTGCTGACCAGCACCGTGGTCGACGCGACCTTCACGGGCGCGGCCGCCACCGTGAACGGCACCGTCACGGTGGTGCCGCTGGGTTGGGCGGTCAGGACGAGCGCGGTCGGCCCGGCCGGCGCGTCGGCCGGGACGGTGACCGTGACGTCGGCCCGGCCGCCGCTGACCGTCGCCTGACCCACCTGCTGGTCCCGCCAGCTGGCGGTCACCGTCGTGTTCGCCGGCGAACCCAGGCTGGTCAGATCCAGACCGGCCACCGGGATGGTGACCTGGGTGCCGGCGGTCACCGGCTCGGTCACCGCCGGCACCTGCACCGCGCGGCGGGCGAAATCGGGCGCCAGGTTGGGGTTGGCCTGCAGGTAGGCGATCCAGGCGTCGCGGTCGATGAGGCCGGAATCCCGCGGATCGGTGCCCTGGGTGAAGACGGCGAAGTTGTCGCCACCGGCGGCGAGGAAGGAGAACGTACCGATCCGGTAGGACGCAGCCGGGTCCAACGGCCGGCCGTCGACGGTCACCGACGTGATCCGGGAGCCGGCCGCGGCACTCGGATCGAAGGTGTAGGTGACGTTGTCCGACAGGCCGAGCTGCAGATACGGCCGGGACGCGGTGGACGGCTGCCACTGCTGCTCGAGCAGCGTGCGGAACTGTTCGCCGGTCAGGCTGACGGTGGTGAGGTTGTTGACGAACGGCAGCACCGCGTTCGCCTCGGCGTACGTGACGACCCCGTCGGGCGCCTGCAACAGATCGGCCCGCAGCCCACCCGGGTTCACCACGCCGATCTGCGCCCCACCGCGGTCGGCCGACGACAGCGACGCCCGCAGGGAGTCGGCGACCAGGTTGCCCAGAGTCGATTCACTACCCCGGTCGTCGCGGCCGGTCGTCGTCCCCGGCGCCGACCCGACATAGACACCACCGGAGTACGACCCGCCGGTGAACGCGGTGGTGATGTCGGCGGTGACACTGCCGACCGGCTGGCGGCCGATGACCTCGGCGGCGGCGACGGCGGTGTCGACGATGGAGCGGACCTGCGCGACGCGCGGATACGTCGCCACCAGGTCGGCGGGGGCGGTGGTGGTGCGCGGCACGTTGGTGGCGGCCGTGGCGGTGACCGCCCCGGTCTGCCGGTCGACGGTGAGCACGACCTTGCCGACATTGGCTCCGTACGAACCGGTCTGGACGACCGGACGGGTGACGCCCGCCTCTCCGGGCACCGGGGCCTGGTAGGCGTACGTCTGATGGGTGTGCGCCGTGAAGATCGCGGCGACCCGCGGTGAGGTCTCGTTCACGATGGAGGCGAAGACCGGGCTGGCGGCCAGCTGGCCGTCCAGGGTGGCCGGCGGGACGGTCGTGTCCCCGGCCGGGGCTCCCTCGTGGTACTCGGCCACGAGGACGTCGGCCTCACCGTTGCTCTCGTCGCCGTCGGTGAGCTGGGCGGCCACGCGGTTGACCGCGGCGACCGGATCACCGAAGTCGAGGTCGGCGATACCGGCCGGGCTGACCAGGGTCGACGTCTCCTGGGTGACCGCGCCGATCACGCCGACGCGGACGCCGCCGACCGGGTAGATCCCGTACTCGGGCAGCGCCGGGGTCTGGGTGCCCTTGCGGTAGACGTTGGCGCCCAGGTAGTCCCACTTCGCGTTGGTCTTGTCACTGACCACACGGTCGACGAGGTCGCTCTCACCGCGGTCGAACTCGTGGTTGCCGACGGCGGACGCGGCCAGCCCCAAGGCGTTCAGGACGTCGATGGTGGGCTGGTCCTGGGCCGAGGACGAGGCGAACAGTGACGCGCCGATGTTGTCGCCGGCGGAGAGCAGCAGGGAGTCGCCCCCGGCCGCGGTCGCGGCGGCCCGCTGTTCCTCGATGGTGCCGGCGAGGGCGACCGTCAGGTCCTTGTCCGCGGCTGCATTCGTGATGCGGCCGTGGAAGTCGTTGATGTTCAACAGGGTCAGCTGGACGGGGTCGGCGGCCGACGCCGTCCCGGTCGAGGTGGCCAGGATCCCGGTCGCCACCAGGCCGACCGTGGCCAGCAGGGATGTCATCCTTCGGACGGGTTTCACGGTGGGGCACTCCGATCGCTGGGGC
Organism: Nakamurella flava; assembly: GCF_005298075.1. Classification (NCBI taxonomy): domain Bacteria; kingdom Bacillati; phylum Actinomycetota; class Actinomycetes; order Nakamurellales; family Nakamurellaceae; genus Nakamurella; species Nakamurella flava. The sequence goes on along the minus strand of NZ_SZZH01000001.1, from coordinate 377,691 downwards.
GGGGCGACTCCCCGATCGGGGTCCCAGGGCGCGGCCGGCGGAACTGGTCGGTCCTGGGGGTGATCAGGGTGTGACCCACGGTGCACGGATGGGGTGAACGTAGACCAGCCGTCAGGAGAACGTCCAGGCTGCGGGCACTCAGCCCGTCGGTCCTGCGCCCCCGGCGTCGCGGGCGGCCCGGTCCAGCGCATCGGCCGCCAGGATCAGGGCGAGGTGGGTCAGCCCCTGGGGCAGGTTGCCGAGGAACTGCCCGTCGTCGGTGGCGATCATCTCGGAGAGCAGGCCGAGCGGACTGGCGAGTTCGACGATCTCGTCGAACAACGCCGCGGCCTCCGACACCCGACCCACCCGCGCCAGCGCCGACACCATCCAGAACGAGCAGGCGACGAACGCCCCCTCCTCGGCGTCGGCACCGGTGTAGCGGTGCAGCAGCGGCCCCGTGCCGAGCCGCTCGCGGATCACGTCGATGGTCGACGACATGCGCGGGCCGTCGTCGAAATCCTTGGCCAGCAGTACCGAGGCGTCGAGCCCGTCCGTGCCCTGGTACCAGGTGTAGGCCCCGAGATCGGGGTTCCAGCAACGGGTGTGGATGAACTCGGCGATGTCCTGCTGTTCGAGTCGCCACCGCTGCCGGCGGTCCGGGATCTGCCCCAGGTCGGCCAGGTGGATCGCGCAGCCCAGGGCCTGCCAGCACTGGATCTTCGACGAGGTGTAGTGCCGCTCCTCCTGCAGCTCCCAGATCCCGGCGTCCCGGCTGCGCCACTGGTCGCAGCAGAGGTCGGCCAGATCGGCCAGCATCGAACCGGTCGCCGGGTCGAGCACGTGGCCCTCGTCGACGTACACCCGCAGCACGTCGAACACGTCACCGAACATCCCCAACTGCAGCTGCTGGGCCGCGCGGTTGCCCACGATCACCGGCCCGATCCCCCGCCAGCCCGGCGACCGGGTCTCCCGGTGGCCGTCCTTCACCTCGCCGGACAGCCGCGTGAAGACGTGGGGCCCGTGCGCCCGGAGGGTGTTCAGCAACCAGGACACCGCGGCGTGCACCTCTTCCTTCACGCCGACCACCCCCAATGCGCGGATGGTGTGCGCCGCGTCGCGCACCCACGCGTACCGGTAGTCCCAGTTCTTGCCCCCGGCGAGGCTTTCCGGCAGCGACGTGGTCGCGGCCGCGGCGATGGCACCGGTGGGGCTGTAGATCAGCAGCTTGAGCGCCAGCGCACTGCGCAGCACCACCTCGGCCTGCCGGCCGTCGTAGTCGCAGCTGTCGGTCCAGCGCGTCCACGAGTCGATCGACAGGTCGACCCGCCGGTCGATGTCGGTCGCCGGCGGCAGGTTCAACGGTTCCCCGGCGGTGGCGACCACGGCGACCAGCTGGCGATGACCGGCCCGGGTGACGACCACTCCGGTGATCTCGCGGTCGCCGGCGACCGCGCCGTGCTCGATGCCGCGGACGCCCAGCGTCGCCTGCCCGCTCCGCAGGATCGGACCGGACGGCGAGTCGGCCACCCACGGCCCGCTGCCGTCGAGCTGCAGCCCGGGCGCGACCCGCCACCGCAGGCGAACCGTCCCCGACAGGCCGTCGATCCGGCGGGCCAGTTCGGTCCAGGGCAGCCGACCGGCCACCCCCGAGTTCAGTGAATCCGTGACCCGGACGGATCCCTCGGCGGTGCGGAAAACGGTCTCCAGGACGTTGGTCCCGGGCAGGTACCGCTGTTCGGTGGTGAACGGGGCATCCGGCGCCAGCTCCAGGCGCCCGCCGTTGCGCTCGTCGACCATCGCGGCGAACGCCGGCGGGCAGTCGAGGTCCGGTACCGGCCACCAGTCGATCCGGCCGTCCGGTCCGACCAGGGCCACGGTGCGGCCGTCCCCAATCGCCCCGTACTCCCGCAGCGGCAGATAGCCGTCGGCGTCCCGGATGCTCATGGCGTCGGGTTCCCGCCGGTGACCGACAGGGTCGCCCCGGTGGTGAAACTGGACTCCGCCCCGGCCAGATGGACGTAGGCGGCAGCGACCTCGGCCGGTTGGCCGGCCCGGCCGAGCCACGCGGACGCACCGAAATCGGGGATCTTCTCCGGTGGTTGACCGCCGGTGACCTGCAGCGGCGTCCAGACCGGGCCCGGGGCGACCACGTTCACCCGGATGCCGCGGGGGGCGACCTGTTGGGCCAGCGCCTTGGCGTAGGTGTTGATGGAGGCCTTGGTGGTCGCGTAGTCGAGCAGACCCGGCGAGGGCCGGTAGGCCTGCACCGACGACGTGGCCACGATGCTGCCGCCCGGCCCCATGTGCGGCAGGGCGGCCTTCGTCAGCCAGAACAGGCCGTAGACGTTGACCTTAAAGGTGCGGTCGAACTGTTCGGTGGTCAGGTCGGCGATGTCATCGACCCAGGTCTGCACCCCGGCCACCGATACGAGAACGTCGATACCGCCAAGCGTTTCGACGGCCGCCCGCACCAGGGCGGTGTTGCCGTCCTCGGTCCCCAGATCACCGGGGACCGGCACCGCGCGCCGTCCGGCCTGCTCGACCAGGGCGACCACCTCGTCGGCATCGGCCTGTTCGGAGGGCAGGTAGCCGAGCACGACGTCGGCCCCCTCGCGGGCGAACGCGATGGCGACGGCCCGACCGATACCGGAATCGGCGCCGGTGACGACCGCGCGCCGTCCGGCCAACCGGCCGGAACCGACGTAGCTGTCCTCCCCGTGGTCCGGGCGCGGCTGCATCCGCCCGGCCAGACCGGGAGCCGGTTGACGCTGCCCGGGCTGGGGCGGCCGCGGATGGGCCGTCGTCGGGTCGACCGGGGTGTGCTGGGTACGGGGCGGGTCCGTCGTCACCGATCGCCTGTACCCGGCGACGACGAGACCGACTCAGTACGAACGCACCATCCCTGGGGATGGTGCTAGGATGGTCACAGGAAGGAGGCACCATGGCAGAACCGGAAAAGACCGAGAAGATCACCGTCAACCTCGGCCTGGTCGACCTCGGCGAGATCGACCTGCTGGTCAGCGAGGGCTTCTACGCCAACCGGACGGACTTCATCCGCTCGGCGATCCGGCGGCAGCTGGACAGCCGGGCCACCGCCGTCCGGGACAGCGTCGACCGCCGCACCCTGTCCCTGGGCACGCTCCGGGTCACCGCCGCCGACCTGCAGACCCGGCGGGCCGCCAGGCAGACCCTGGCCGTTCGCGTCCTCGGGCTGTGCGTCATCGACGACGACGTCGACCCCGACCTCGCCCGGGCGGTCATCACCTCCGTCGAAGTACTCGGCGCGTTCCGCGCCTCCCGGGCGGTCAAGGCCGCCCTGGCTCCCGTCACCGTCTGATCGGCGACGTCCCGCGCACCCTTCGCGAAAGCAGGACCGACGCATGCGTCATCACCCCACCACCGCCCTCCCGACCACCGGTCTCGGCGACCGGGTCCGGCAACTGGTCACCGAGACCACCGGTCGTCATCTCCCCACCGGCACCCCCGACCCCACCGGCATCCTGGCCCGCCTCGGCCTGGGGCCCGACGGGTCGACCGCCGCCCCCACGACCGCCCCCGGGTGGTCGTCGACCGGTCTCGGATCGGCCGGGCTCGGCGGCCTGCCGATGGCCCGCGCCACCGACCACCTGGCCGCGGCCACGGCCCCGGGCGGACGGATCCTGCACCTGACCCACTCCGGCCCGCACGGCGAACGTCGCTACGACCTGTACGTCCCGACCGGGCACGCCGCGGCCGTCGCCCGGGGGGTCCGAGTCCCGCTGGTGGTGATGCTGCACGGCGGCACCCAGACCGCGGCCGATTTCGCCGCCGGGACGCAGATGAACGCGGCGGCCGAACGGCACACCGTGCTGGTGGCCTACCCCGAGCAGCCGCCGGCAGCCAATCCGCAGCGGTACTGGAACTGGTTCGCCCCCGAACACCAGGGTCCGGCGAGCGGCGAACCGGCCCTGCTGGCCGGCCTCATCCGGCACATCGCCGGCGAGTACGGCGTGGACCGCGACCGGGTCTTCGTCGCCGGCCTGTCGGCGGGCGGCGCCATGACCGCCGTGCTGGCCGCGACCGCGCCCGACCTGATCGCCGGCGCCGGCATCCACTCCGGGCTCGGGTACCGGGTCGCCAGCGACGTCGGGTCCGCGTTCGGGGCGATGCGCACCGGCGGCTCCCCCACCTCGACCGGCCGGGTACCGCTGTTCGTGGTGCACGGGACGGCCGACGGAACCGTCGCCCCGGTCAACGCCGACCGCATCCTGGCCGCCGCCCAGGCCGACCTCCGGGGCGAGCGCCGGCAGGTCGACCGGATCACCGACGACGGGCGTCCGTACCGCCGCACCCGGCTGGTGCGGCAGGCGGCCGACGGGACGGCGACCGTCGTGGCCGAACAGTGGCTGGTCGACGGGCTCGGGCACGCCTGGTCCGGTGGCTCGGCCGTCGGCAGCTACACCGACCCGCAGGGCCCAGACGCCAGCGCGGCCATGCTCGACTTCTTCCTCGGGCTCCGCCCGGCCGGCTGATCAGCGCAGGCCGAGCAGGACCGTCGAGGCGGCGGTCCGGGCACCCGCCCGGGCCACCGACTCGACCACCTCGCGGTCGCTGCTCACCACGACGAGCACCCGGCCGGCCGGTTCGGCCGCGACGAGTTGCCGCAGCACGTCGTCGGCGAGGGTGCCGGGCGGCGAGAACAGCACGCGCACCCGCCGGCCGACCGGACGGGCCGCGGACACCGCGGCCCCGTCGAACACCACGGTGACATCGACCGACGTCCGGGCGGCCAGGCTGGCCAGGAACCGGACCAGCCGCTCCCGCTGCTCGGCCAACGAGAGCTCCGGATAGCCGGTCTTGGTGACGTTGTAACCGTCGACCAGCAGGTGCGCCCCCGGCACGGCCAACCAGGCGGCCAGCCGTCCCGGGTCGGCGGTGCGTTCCCCCGGTTCGACGGCGACCGGCGCCCACCGGGCCGCCACCCGGTCCGCCGGGTCGACGCCACCCCCGGTGAGCTGCCATTCCCGGCGTAGACCGGCCGCGGCCCCCTCCACCGCCTCGAGGAGGAGTTCGACGCGACGGTCATCCACCGTGCGGCGTCCGGACGCCGCCACCTGACGCAGGTCGGCCACGGTCCGATTCGCCGCCTCCAGGCGGGCGGTCGCCTCCTCCGCCCGTTGGCGCCACCGCTGCCCCTCGGCGCGGACGGCTGCGAGCGCGCTCTCGTGATCGGCCGTCGCCCGCTCGGTCTGCTCCCGGAGCGCCGCGGTCTCGTCGTGCAGGCGCCGCAACCGGGTGCCCTGTTCGCGCAACCGGGTGCGCAACTTGTCGGCCTCGGCGGACGCGGCCGTCACCGGCGCCGCCTGGGCGGTGCGGGCCTCGTGCAGTTCGCCGGTCAGCCGATCGATCCGTTCCGTCAGCCGGGCCACCTCGTCCTGCAGCGCCGCCACCTGCTGCCGGGCGCCGGCCGCACTGGCCTGTTCCCGGACCGCGGACAGCCGGTCGTCGGCGTCGGGGGCCCCGACGAGCACGGCCCGGGCCGCGGCCGCGGCGACGTCCCCGACGACGGCATCCGGCCCCGGGGCCCGCTCGGCCACGACCGCGCGGAACGCCGCGTCCTCGTCGAGGGCATGGACGAGGGCCGGTCCGGCCAGCCGCGCCCGCTTGGCCGGCGCGAAACGGGCGATCCGGACGAGAGTCGTCGGCACCTGGGCCACCGGGATCGCCCCCAGCGCCTCGGCCGCCCACGTCACCAGCCGGTTGCGCACCTCGTCGGGCAATCCGCCGACGGCGACCCGGGGCGCGGGGTCACCCGGACCGTCCGCTGCCTGCTGCATCTGCGCCTCCCGTGCCCGCGCCCCCGCACGTGCGCCCGCCCATTGTCGTCCACCGCTCACTGTCGGGGGCCTCTGGCACCCTGCGCGCCATGTCGGTCCTGCTCGACCCGGTCACGTCCCGGCGTCCGCCATCGGTGCTCGCCCCACCCGTCCCCGATCCTCGGCCGGCGCACCACACCGATCACACCGGGCAGCGGAGTTTCGACGATCTGGGCGATCCGCTGCGCGAGACCACTTTCGTCGTGGTCGATCTGGAGACCACCGGGGGCAGTCCGGCCAACGACGCCATCACCGAGATCGGCGCGGTCAAGGTGCGGGGCGGGGAGGTGCTCGGCGAGTTCGCCACCCTGGTCGACCCGGGTCGGTCAATCCCTCCGCAGATCGTCATGCTCACCGGCATCACCGACGCGATGGTGGTGGCCGCACCGCGCATCGAATCCGTCCTTCCGGGGTTCCTGGAGTTCAGCCGCGGCTGCGTGCTGGTCGCCCACAACGCCCGGTTCGACATCGGGTTCCTGATGGCCGCTTGCCGCCGCCTCGACCTGCCCTGGCCGCGGCCGGCCGTGGTCGACACCGTGCAACTGGCCCGGCGCGTGCTGACGCGCGCCGAGGCCCCGCGGGTGCGGCTCGGCGCTCTGGCCGAACTGCTCGGCAGCTCCGTCCGCCCCGACCACCGGGCACTCACCGACGCCCGGGCGACGGTCGACGTGTTGCACGCCCTGTTCGAACGGCTCGGCAACCTGGGGGTGCAGAGCCTGACGGAACTGCAGGACGTCGGGCGCGACGTGTCCCCCGCCCGCCGCCGCAAACGCCGGCTGGCCGACCACCTGCCGGCCGCCCCGGGGGTGTACCTGTTCCGCGGCCCGTCCGACGAGGTGCTGTACGTGGGCACCTCGGGCAATCTGCACCGCCGGGTCCGGTCCTACTTCTCGGCGTCCGAGACCCGCGGGCGGATGCGGCAGATGATCGCGCTGGCCGAACGGGTCGACCACGTCGAATGCGCCCATCGGCTGGAGGCCGAGGTCCGCGAGCAACGTCTCATCGCCGCCCACCAACCGCCCTACAACCGTCGGTCCCGCACCCCGGGGCACGTGCACTGGGTGGTCCTGACCGACGAGGCGTTCCCCCGCCTGAGCCTGGTCCGCACCCTGCCGGACCGGGACGTCGTCTGCCTGGGCCCGTTCGCCACCCGGGTCGCTGCCCAGACCGCCATCGACGCGGTCCACGACGCTGTCCGGGTCCGGCAGTGCAGCATCCGCATCCGCCGGCGGGCCCCGAATGGTTCACCCTGTGCGATCGCCGAACTCGGCCGCTGCGGGGCGCCCTGTGCCGGGCGGGAATCGATCGACGACTACGGCCGGCACGTCGGCCGGGTGGCCGACCTCGTGGCCGGCCGGTCCGACGAGGTGCTGGTCGCCCTGCGGGCCCGGTTGCAACGGCTGGCCGATCAGGGCCGGTTCGACGAGGCGGCCACCGTCCGCGATCGACTGGCCACGCTGGCCGAGGCGGTGGAACGGCGCCAACGCCTCGGCGCCCTCGCCGCCATCCCCGAACTGGTCGCCGCCCGCCCCGACGAGGCCGGTGGCTGGCTGCTGTCCGTCGTGCGGTACGGGCGTCTGGTCGCCGGCGGTCAGGCCCGCCGGGGGGTGGATCCGATGCCGGTGGTCGACCTGCTGGTCGCGTCGGCGGAGACGGTCCGGCCGGCGGTCGGCCCGCTGCCCGGCGCGTCGGCCGAGGAGACCGGCACCGTCCTGCGCTGGCTCGACCAACCCGGGACGCGCCTGGTCAGCAGCGCGGCGCCCTGGATGTCACCGACCGGCGGGGCCGGGCGGTGGCGGCCGTTCATGAAGGAGGCCCGGCACGCGGCCGGTGCCGGTCTGCGCTGGTGAACCGGTGACGCCTACGATCACCGCATGGTGACAGCAATCGTGCTGATCGACGTCGAGGCCGACCGCATCCCGGAGGCGGCCCGCGCCATCGCCGACCTGGCCGGCGTGGATCAGGTGTACTCGTGCGCCGGCGACGTCGACCTGGTCGCGATTATCACGGTCGCCGACCACGAGGGCATCGCCGAGCTGGTGCCGGCGCACATCTCGAAGGTGCCCGGGGTGCTGCGGACGGTCACCCACATCGCGTTCCGGTCGTACTCCAGCCGTGACTCGGACGACGCCTTCTCCATCGGCATGGAGTCCTGACGCCCGGCGCATGAGCCGCAGGGGCGGGCGGGCGATCAGCCGGCGGTCTGGAGCTGCCGGCCGAGCTCGACCCACTCCTGCACCGTCGTCGCCACCGCCCCGGAGTCCAGGGCCGCTTCGGCCCGTTCCCGGCCGGCCGACAGGTCGGCGATCAGGTCACCGGTCAGCCCGGCGTGCGCGGCCAGTGCGGCCGCGGCGTTGAGAACGACGGCATCCCGGACCGGACCGGTCTCGCCGGCGAAGAGCCGACGAGCGACGGCGACGTTCTCGGCGACCTCGCCACCCCGCAAGTCCTCGGCCCGGCCCAGCGGGAGACCGATGGCGGTCGGGTCGAGCGTGCCGCGGGTGACCTGCCCGTCGCGGACGGTCCAGACCGTCGACGTGGTGGTCGTCGTCAATTCGTCCAGACCGTCGTCGCCCCGGAAGACCAACGCGTCGGCCCCGCGGTCGGCGAGCACCTGCGCCATGACCGGGGCCATCCGCGGGTTGCCGCAACCGATGGCGCCGGCGACCGGCTGGGCCGGATTGGTCAGCGGCCCGAGGAAGTTGAAGACGGTGGGGATGCCGAGTTCCCGGCGCGGTACCGCCGCGTGCCGGAAGGACGGGTGGAACACCGGGGCGAAGCAGAAGCCGATGCCGACCTTCTCGACGGTGGTGGACACCCCGGCGGCGGACAACGAGATGGGGGCGCCCAGGCCCTCGAGCAGGTCGGCGGCACCGCATTTGCTGGACGCCGCCCGGTTCCCGTGCTTGACGACGGTCGCTCCCGCCGCGGCCACGACGACGGCGGCCATCGTCGAGATGTTCACGGTGTTGGCGCGGTCACCGCCGGTCCCCACGATGTCGACCGCGCGGCCGGACACCTCGACGCGCACCGCATGGGACAGCATGCCGGCGACCAGACCGGCCATCTCCTCGGCGGTCTCCCCCTTGGCGCGCAGCGCGACCGCGAAACCGGCCAGCTGAGCACTGGTCGCCTCGCCGTTCATCACCCGGTCCATCACCCAGGCGGTGTCGGCCCGGGCCAGGTCCTCACCGGCCAGCAGCCGGGTGAGCAGGGTGGGCCAGGTCCGGTCGGTGCCGCCGGTCACCGGCCCGCGCCGGTCGCGTCGGAGGTCGGCACCGTCGCGTCGTCGCCGCGCAGTCCGCCACGGCGCAGCACCTGCGCGACCGTCTCGGCGGCGGTGACCGGGTCCAGCGGGTACAGCAGGATCTCGTCGGCCTGGGCCCACGACGCGAGCCAGCGATCGTCGGCCCGTCGTACCGCCAGGATGATCGGCGGAACCGGGCCCCGGGCCTCCAGATGCAGCTGCCGGCTCACGCCGATGCCGCCGGTGGGCTGCGCCTCGCCGTCCAGGATGGCCAGGTCGGCCAGCTGCCCGTCGAGGGCCATCAGCACCTCGTTGACCCCGGAACACTCCAGGAAGTCGATCCGGCCGATGTCCGCGGCGGGCCGCCGGCCGATCGCCGTCATGATCTGCTCGCGCACCTGCGGCCGATGGCTGTAGACCAGGACCACGGGACGCTGGCGTGACGGACTGGTCATCGGCTGCGCTCCAGGGTGAGGCGGGCGGTCGGGGTCCCGACGATCGTAGTCGGCGCCTTGGCGCCCCGGCCGGTCGGACACCGCCGCCGATCACCCGACACGACCTTCGACACGTTGTCGAACTTCTTTTCGCTCCTCACGACCACCGCGACCTGCACAGACGGGGTCGGGCACCGATGATTCGGGCGTGGCGCGGCCACCCCCGGGCGCGTTGGCCCGGACGGCGGTCCATAATCCCTATGTGACGACAGCGAGCAGCCCGCCGGCGCCCCCCACAGCCTCAGCGTTCGCCTCCCGTATCCACACCCTGAACAGGCCGAACATGGTCAGTGTCGGTGTGGTGGTGTGGCTGTCCAGCGAGCTCATGTTCTTCGCCGGCCTCTTCGCCATCTACTTCACGGTGCGCGGACAGACCGCCGGTGAGTGGCCGCCGCCGCCGACCGAACTCGACGTGCCCTACGCCCTCGTCTTCACCACGATCCTGGTGGCCTCGTCGATCACCTGCCAGTTCGGCGTCTTCGCCGCCGAGCGCGGTGACGTCTTCGGTCTGCGCCGCTGGTACCTGATCACCCTGGTGATGGGCCTGATCTTCGTGCTGGGCCAGGCGAACGAGTACCACACGCTGGTGACCCACCACGAGACGACGCTCTCGTCCTCGGCGTACGGCACGGTCTTTTACCTGACCACCGGGTTCCACGGCCTGCACGTCATCGGCGGTCTGATCGCCTTCGTCATCCTCATCGCGCGGACCAAGGTCTCGAAGTTCACCCCCGCCCAGGCCACCAGCGCCATCGTCGTGTCCTACTACTGGCACTTCGTCGACGTCGTGTGGATCGGCCTCTTCTTCACCATCTACATCCTGCGCTGACGCTCCAACCTACGTTTTGCGGCTCATCCACTGAGCCATCCGGGCCGGTACTACCAGTGCCGCAACCTGGGCCACCCCGCACCACACCGCCGCGACTCGAGTACGAGGTGTCCGACAACATGAGACGACCACAGGTCCCGCCCCCCGGGGGGGAGACCACGCAACGCCGGGGCCGCCGGCGCACCAAGCTGGTGCGCCGGATCAGTGGGCTCTCGGCTCTGACTCTGGCCCTGCTGTCTGTGGCTTTCCTGTATTCCGCATTGACGGCGGACCGGAACACCGCGGACGCCGCGGCCGTCGACGAACAGACGATCGCGCGCGGCCAGGAGGTCTACCAGACGCAGTGCATCACCTGTCACGGCGCGAACCTGCAGGGCGTTCAGGACCGCGGTCCGTCGCTGGTGGGGGTCGGACAGGCGGCGGTGTACTTCCAGGTGGCCAGTGGCCGGATGCCGGCGGTCGAGAACGGGGCGCAGATCCTGCGCAAGGACCCGGTCATCTCCCCGGCGGACACCGACGCCCTGGGTGCGTTCATCCAGGCCAACGGCGGCGGGCCGGTCATCCCGGACGGCGAACTGCGGGACGACGCGCAGATCGCGCTAGGCGGCGAGTTGTTCCGCCTGAACTGCGCCTCCTGCCACAACTTCACCGGGCAGGGCGGTGCGCTGTCGCAGGGCAAGTTCGCGCCGAACCTCGACCCGGCCACCGACGCCGAGATCTACGGCGCCATGCTGACCGGTCCGCAGAACATGCCGAAGTTCGGTGACGGCCAGCTGACCCCGGACGAGAAGCGGGCCATCATCGCCTTCGTCCAGGGCAACAAGGAGACGATCGATCCGGGCGGGTACGCCGCCGGCGGTTTCGGTCCGGCTCCTGAAGGTCTGATCGCTTTCCTGGTCGGGATGGGTGCCATCGTCGCGGCCACGCTGTGGATGGGGTCGCGGGCATGAGCGAGCGTGCGAGCGTCTATGTCACCACGAATGGCGTCAACCGAGCGGAGCGAGGGCTGACGGCATGAGCGCCAACAAGAACGTCCAGATCCCCTCGGACGACGAGCTGAAGAAGATGTCGGTCGAGGAGCGCGCTGCTCTCGGCATGGCGATGGACGGCGTCGAGCTGGCCGAGTGGGGCCCCCGCTACGTCGCCGGATCGCCGGCGGACAAGCGGGCCGAACGCCAGGTGGCGTTCTGGTTCCTGCTGGCCGGTGCGCTGGCCGTCGCCTTCATCGTGATCTTCATCTGGTGGCCGTGGCAGTTCGTCAACTACGACGATCCCGGCCAGCTGATGTACGCGCTGTACACGCCGCTGATCGGCCTGACGCTGGGCGGGTGCATCCTCGCCTTCGGCATCGGTGTGGTCGCGCTGGCGAAGAAGATCATGCCGCACGAGGTCGCCATCCAGCAGCGTCATCAGGGCATGTCCCCCGAGGCCGACCGGCAGTCGCTGGCCGCCGAACTGGTGGACGTCGGCGACAAGGCCGGCCTGGTCAAGCGCCGGGGCGTGCTGAAGGGCTCGCTCGTGCTGGCCGGCGGTGGCCTCGGTCTCGCGGCGGTGGTGCCGGTGCTGGGCGGGTTCATCAAGAACCCGTGGGCCGAGCGGGCCGACTCGCCGCTGTGGGTCACCCCGTGGAAGCCCGCCGCCGACGGCACCCGGGTGCGCCTCACGCAGATCGACGGCACCCCGGTCCGTCCGACCGACCTCGAGGCCGGTTCCATGGCCACCGTCTTCCCGGGGGTCCCGGGCGGTGCCAAGGCGTCCGACGCCGCGGTCATGCTCTTCCGCGTGCGCTCCGACCAGCAGATCCTCATCCGCGACGGTCAGCAGGGCTTCCAGTTCGGCGACTACTACGCATATTCGAAGATCTGTACGCACGTCGGCTGCCCGGTTTCGCTGTACGAACAGCAGACCGGACGGGTGTTGTGCCCGTGCCACCAGTCGCAGTTCGATCTCTATGCGGGGATGAACCCGGTGTTCGGTCCCGCCACCCGTCCGCTCCCCCAGCTTCCGCTGGAGCTCGACGACGAGGGGTACTTCGTCGCTCGTAGCGACTTCGTGGAGGCCGTGGGTCCGGGCTTCTGGGAGAACGGGAAATTCCCGGCGTGGTACGAGGAGCCGAAGGAGGCTACGGGATGAGTCGGCTCACCACCCCGACCAAGGGGTCGGCCGGCGGCAAGACGCTGCTCGCCAAACAGCTCGACGAGGTCGACATCCGCTACCACGGGGCTCCCGGGTTGCGGGCGGCGCTCAACAAGGTCTTCCCGAGCCACTGGTCGTTCATGCTCGGCGAGGCCTGCATCTACTCGTTCGTCGTGCTGCTGCTGTCGGGTGTCTACCTGACGCTGTTCTTCGACCCGTCGATGGCGGAGACCGTCTACCAGGGCGTCTACGAGAAGCTGCGTGGCGTCCCGATGTCGATGGCGTACGCGTCGTCGCTGGACATCTCCTTCGAGGTGCGCGGTGGTCTGCTGATCCGGCAGATCCATCACTGGGCCGCGCTGCTGTTCCTCTTCGCGATGATGTTCCACATGATGCGCATCTTCTTCACGGGTGCGTTCCGCAAGCCGCGTGAGCTCAACTGGGTGCTCGGCGTGCTGCTGCTGGTCCTGGGCATGGCCGAGGGCTTCCTCGGCTACTCGCTCCCGGACGACCTGCTGTCCGGCACCGGTCTGCGAGCGGTCAGCGCCTTCATCCTGTCGATCCCGGTCATCGGTACCTGGACCCACTGGGCCGTCTTCGGCGGCGACTACCCGGGCACCGAGATCATCCCGCGGTTCTACTCGCTGCACATCCTGGTCATCCCGGGCGTCATCCTGGCCCTCATCGGTCTGCACGTCGCCCTGGTCTGGTTCCAGAAGCACACCCAGTTCGCCGGCCCCCGCGCCACCGAGAAGAACGTGGTCGGCCTGCGGGTCCTTCCGTCCTTCGCGGCCAAGGGCGGCGGTTTCTTCGCCGTCGTGTTCGGCATCATCGCGATGATGGCGGGCCTGTTCCAGATCAACCCGATCTGGAACCTGGGTCCGTACAACCCCTCGCAGGTGTCGGCCGGTGTGCAGCCCGACTTCTACATGGGCTTCCTGGACGGCATGGTCCGGATCTGGCCCAACTGGGAGATCCGCAACCTGTTCGGGCACTACATGGTCCCGGCGGTGTTCTTCCCGGCCATCCTGGGTGCGACCGTCCTGATGATCCTGGTCATCTCTTATCCGTGGATCGAGAAGGCGTTCACCAAGGACAACGCGATGCACAACCTGCTGCAGCGCCCCCGGGACGTCCCGGTCCGCACCGCGCTGGGCGTCGCGTTCATCACCTTCTACCTGGTGAACCTGATCAACGGCGCGAACGACTTGTTCGCGTTCAAGCTGGACATCTCGCTGAACGTGATGACCTGGATGGGCCGTGTGCTCTCCATCATCGGACCGGTGATCGCGTATGTCGTGACCTACCGGCTCTGCCTGGGCCTGCAGCACTCGGACCGTGCGGTGCTGGAGCACGGCATCGAGACCGGCGTCCTCAAGCGTCTGCCGCACGGTGAGTTCATCGAGGTCCATCAGCCCTTGGGCCCGGTCGACTCGCACGGCCACCCCGTGCCGCTGGCCTACCAGGGTGCCCCGGTGCCCAAGCGGATGAACCAGCTGGGTTCGGCGGGTGTCGCCGTGCCGGGTCTTCTCCGGCCGGCCGACGATTCCGGCCACATCTCACACAACGAGGGCTTCGGCGAGGATTCCGAGCTGGACTCCCCCTCCCGCAAGCCGATCGGCTCCGGCCAGCAGTAACCGCCGCCCGTTCACGACGAAGGCCCCCTCGCACGAGGGGGCCTTCGTCGTATCGGCGGGCCGCACGACCCACGGAGGACGGCGGCGCCCGTGACGGTAAGACGACGAAAGGCCCCCTCGTGCGAGGGGGCCTTCGTCACGTCAGCGAGGGTCAGCCGGCGACGGAGGTCAATGGTGCCGGGGCGTCGGGATGGTGCAGTTCCGGCGCGACCAGGGCCTGGCGGGCCAGCGGCACGATCAGCGGGGTACCGGTCTCGGGGTCGTCGATGATCCGGCAGGCCAACCCGAAGACGTCGCGGACCAGTTCGGCCGTGACGATCTCCGCCGGCGCGCCCGTCGCCACCACCCGCCCGCCGTTCATGGCGATGAGATGCGTGGCGTACCGGCAAGCATGGTTGAGGTCGTGCAGGACGGCGACGACGGTCCGTCGTTGCCGCGCCTGCAGATCGGCACACAGGTCGAGCATCTCGATCTGGTGCGCGATGTCGAGGAAGGTCGTGGGCTCGTCGAGCAGCAGGATCGGCGTCTGCTGCGCCAGCGCCATCGCCAGCCAGACCCGCTGCCGTTGGCCGCCGGACAGTTCGTCGACGGCACGGTCCGCGAGATCGAGGACCGTGGTCGCGGCCATCGACTCGACGACCACTTTCTCATCGGTGCTGCTCCACTGCCGCAACAACCGCTGGTGGGGGTAACGGCCCCGGGCGACGAGATCGGCGACGGTGATGCCGTCGGGGGCGGTGGCGGTCTGCGGGAGCAGACCGAGGCGCCGGGCCACCTCCTTGGTGGAGTAGCCGTTGATCGTCTGGCCGTCCAGCAGCACGGAACCGGCGGTCGGGGTGAGCATGCGGGCCAGACCGCGCAGCAGTGTCGACTTGCCACAGGCGTTGGGCCCGACGATGACCGTGAAACCCTCGTCCGGGATGTCGACCGACAAATGCTCGGCGATGACCCGGTGGTCGTAGGCGAGGGTCAGGTCGCGGGCTCGCAAACGGTCACCCGACGACGACGCCGAGCCAGGACCAGCGGAGCCGTCGACCCGATCCGGGGAACGATCCTTCGATCCGTTCAGGCCTTTCATCCTCGCCCTCGCTTCCATTCGCTGAGCAACAGCCACATCAGATACAGACCCCCGACCGCACCGGTCGCGACACCGACCGGAAACTGCACGGGGGCGAAGAGCCGCTGGGCGACGAGGTCACTGGTGAGCAGCAGGAAACCACCCATCAACGCGCTCGAGAGCACCCCGACCGTGGCGGCCCCGGTCAACCGGCGGGCCAGCTGCGGAGCAGCCAGCGCGACGAAGGTGATCATGCCCGCGGTGGCGACCGCGACGGCCGCCAGCAGCACACCGAGCACCACCACGGCCAGCCGGACGCGGTTGCCCCGTACCCCCAGTGCCGCGGCGGCGTCCTCCCCCATCTCCAGCAGCGTGAGCGGACGGGCCAGCATCATCAGCAGCGGCACGGCGATCACCAAGACGACGAGGACGGGCCACAACTGCTCCCAGCTGCGTCCGTTGAGCGAACCGACCAGCCACACCTGCGCGGTCAGCGCGTCCTCAAGACGGGCCGCGGTCAACAGGTAGTAGTTGACCGCCCACAGCAGGGCGTTCACGCCGATACCGACGAGGATCAGCCGATAGCCCAGCGTGCGGCCGCCGACGGACAGCAGGTAGACCAGCAGCGCCGTGCACAGGCCGCCGATGAGCGCCCCGCCGGCCACGGCCAACCCGGAGACATTGAGCACGGTGATGGCGACCACCGCGCCGGTCGCCGACCCCGCGGTGAAGCCGATGATGTCGGGACTGCCCAGCGGGTTGCGGGAGATCGACTGGAACACGGCGCCGGAGGCACCCAACGCGGCGCCGATGGCGACGGCGCACAGGGCCCGGGCCACCCGCAGGTCGAGGACCACGAAGTCGGTCGCCTGGGTGCCGCGGCCCAGCAGCGAGGCGACGACGTCCCCGGCGGGGAGCGGGAAGTCGCCCAGGAACGCCGCCGTCACCACCACGACGACCGCGGCGGCGGCGAGTCCGATCGTGACCAGGACGGTGCGCCGCTCGTACGGCAGGCTGAACGGCCCGACCCGCAGGGCGCGACGCCGCCGGATCTGCGGAGCAGCGGCGGCCGTCCGATCGGGTAGGCGGGTGGGGGCGCTCACAGCTGGGCCACCCGGCGGCGACGGACCAGCGCGATGAAGATGGGGGCGCCGAGGATGGCGGTCACCGTCCCCACGCCGAGCTCCCCCGGGCGCAAGACGACGCGGCCGATGACGTCGGCTCCGACCAGGATCAGCGGGGCCAGCAGCGCACTGTAGGCCAGGACCCAGCGGTTGTCGGGTCCGGTGATGGCCCGGGCGGCGTGCGGCACGGCCAGGCCGAGGAACGAGATGGGGCCGGCCGCGGCGGTGGCCGCCCCGGCCAGCAGCATGATGACCAGACCGGAGGCGATCCGGGTCCGACCGATGCGCGCGCCCAGCGCCCGCCCCACGTCGTCGCCGAGGGCCATGGCGTTCAGCGACCGGCCGAGCAGCAGCGCCAGCAGGGAGCCGACGACGATCGGGATCAGGACCGGCCAGAAGACGTCCATCCCGCGTCCGGCGAGCGCCCCGACGACCCAGAACCGGTATCGGTCGAAGGTTGCCGGATCGAGCAGGGTGAGGGCCTCGATGACGGCGGTGAGGGCCGCGGTGACGGCCACGCCGGCCAGGGCCAGACGGACCGGCGTCGCACCGCTGCGACCAGCCGCCCCGAGCAGGTAGACGACGAGGGAGGCGACGGCGGCCCCCGCCATCGCGAACGGCAGATAGCCGACCGCGGTGCCGATCCCGAAGACGGCGATGCCGCCGACCACCGCGACGGCGGCCCCGGCGTTCACGCCGAGCAGACCGGGATCAGCCAGTGGATTGCGGGTCAGGGCCTGCATGACCGCTCCGGCCAGGCCGAGGGCGACCCCCACGATCAGCCCGAGCAGGGTGCGGGGGATGCGGAGCTCGTGCACGATCGTCGAGGTCTGGGAACCATCGGGCGAGAACAGCACCCCGAGCACCTCGCTCAACGGGATCGTGCGCGAGCCGATGGCGACCGAGAGCAGGCTGACCAGGACGACCAGGGCGAACAGCACGACGGCGATGGCCGTCTTCCGGCCGGAGGTACCGGCGAGCCGGCGGAGCCAGGAGAGCCGGGGTTCGTCACGGGACGGTGGGGTCTGGGGCCTGGTCGATCCCCCCGGCGCGGCGGTGGTCGGCGCGTCCGATCGCGCGGCCGGCGTGGGGGCGTCCGTCCGCGGCGTCGGGAAGGTGGTGGACAGGGACCGCTGGGGCAG
The DNA here is from genome assembly GCF_005298075.1 of Nakamurella flava. NCBI lineage: Bacteria > Bacillati > Actinomycetota > Actinomycetes > Nakamurellales > Nakamurellaceae > Nakamurella > Nakamurella flava. The sequence goes on along the minus strand of NZ_SZZH01000001.1, from coordinate 360,188 downwards.
CGAGGTCACACGGTCACGCTCCCGGTCTGGACGACTGCTGACCGGGGTAACATAGCCTAGCCTAACCAACTACGGAAATCGGTGTTCTCCCGAAAACGAACCAGGCCCGCCGGATCGTGTGATCCGACGGGCCTGGGTGGCGACGTCCGAGCTCTGCCGATCAGTGATGGGCAGGGCGGCGGTGGTACTCGAAGATCAGACCGACGACGGCCATCAGCAGGAACCCGACGCCGATCACCATCAGCCAGACCAGCAGGTAGGCGGTCGCGACCCCGACCAGGGCGGCGGCGAAGGCCAGGGTGAACGGCCAGTACGAGCCCGGCGAGAAGAACCCGACGTCACCGGCGCCGTCGGCGACCTCGGCGTCGTCGTTGTCCTCCGGCCGCGCCTCGTCCAGACGGCGGGCGGTGAACCACAGGAACGTCCCGATGATGAGGGACAGACCGAAGGTCAGGTAGAGCGCGGTGATGCCGACGGCCTCCTCGGGCGCCAGCACGTTGTAGACCACCGCGGCGAGCAGGAAGAACCCGGTCAGCCCCAGGAAAACCCAGGTTTCGACCTTGAGGCCGCCCTTGGCTGCTTCCGGCTTGGTGTCGGTGTCGTGGCCGGCCATCAGTTGCCCCCCGCCTGTGCCAGTGGCTCGGAGGCCGACTTGGCCTCACGGTTGGTGGTGAACGGGTAGGTGGACGTCGCCAGTGGGGCACAGAGCTCGCCACAGGACGAGATCTCCTGGCCGACCTTGGTCAGGGCGTCCGCCGTCGTGTAGCTCAGACCGGTGGCCGGGTTCACGGTCTGCCGGGTCGCGATGTAGGCCTGGTAGACGTCTTCGGGGACGGCCCGGACCTCGAAGTTCATCTGCGAGTGGTAGGTCCCGCACAGCTCGGCGCAACGGCCGACGAACGCACCGGCGTACTCGATGGTGTTCTGGAATTTGTTCTCGGTCTGGTTGGCGCCCGGGTCCGGGAAGACGTCGCGCTTGAACAGGAAGTCGATGGTCCAGAACGAGTGGATGACGTCCTTGGACTGCAGGGTGTACTCGATGTTCTTGTTCACCGGGACGACCAGGATCGGCACCTCCTCGCTGGTGCCGATGGTGTGCACCTCCTGACCGGTGGACGGGTCCCGGGTGCCCGGGTAGCTGAAGTCCCAGTTCCACTTGAACGCGGTGACGGACACTTCGACGTCAGGATTCGCAGACCGGTCGAGCACGTAGTTCTCGGTCTTGACGGTGAAGAAGAACAGCACGCCGACCATGACGAACGGGATCACCGTGTAAGCAATCTCCAGGGGCAGGTTCTCCTTGGTCTGCTTGGGGTAGACCGGCCCGCCCTTCTTCTTGCGGTAGACGATGAAGGCCCAGAACATCAGCCCCCACACGACGACACCGATGGCCAGGGCGGCGATGGCCGATGCCGACCAGAACTCCTGCATCGCCCGGCCCTGCGGCGTGATCGCAGCCGGCCAACCGAACCGCGGCCAGTCGGCGAAGGAACAACCGCTCAACAGCAGCGTCCCCAAGCCCAGCATCGCGGCCAGTGCCACCCGCCTACCTGCGCGTGACCGTGTCACCTGCGCCCATCCTCTCGCCGTGGCCCTTGCCCGTGGGGCCACGCGTCGACGGGCAGCGCAAGCTGCCGGACGGGCGCGGCACCCGATCCTTCGGTTCGGAGATTACCCCGGGCCGGGAACCTTCACCTGCCCGGCCCTCCCGCGCGTCCCATGCCCTTCGCACGCGGCCGCGCTAGGAGCCGGGGGGCGAACCGGACGGGGCGCTCCGTGACCGGCGCCCACTCCGGTCCGGTCGTGATGCACACGGCACCCCAACCCCGTGCGGCGCGTCCCGGAGTCCCGTTGGTGAGTCGGCCCGCGATACTGGCCGGGTGTGTGGACTGATGGGATTCGTGTCGAACAGCGGCCGTGCGGGCGACTTCGTCGAGGCCGTGCGGGCCGGGATGCAGTGCGCCCGGCATCGTGGGCCGGACGAGTCGGGGGCCTGGACCGACGAGGGATCCGACGGCGGGAACGTGGTCTTCGGATTCAACCGGCTGTCCATCATCGACATTGAGCACTCGCACCAGCCGCTGCGGTGGGGGCCGTCGGACCAGCCCGACCGGTACGCGTTGGTGTTCAACGGCGAGATCTACAACTACCTGGAGCTGCGGGAACAGCTCACCGCCGAGCATGGTGCGGTGTTCGCGACCGATGGTGACGGCGAGGCCATCGTCGCGGCCTATCACTACTGGGGGCCGGAGGCGACGGCCCGGCTGCGGGGCATGTTCGCGTTCCTGATCTGGGACACGGTGGACGGGGCGCTCTTCGGCGCGCGTGATCCGTTCGGCATCAAGCCGCTCTTCACGGCCACCACCCCGGCCGGGGTGGCGTTCTCATCGGAGGCCAAGGGGCTACGCGAGTTCACCGGCAGCGCCCGCGTCGACGTCCCTGCCCTGCAGCACTACCTGGTGCTGCAGTACGTGCCGGAGCCGGCGACCATGGACTCCTCGATCCGTCGGGTCGAGTCCGGCACGCACTTCACGGTCAAGCCGGGTCGGCCGCCGGTCTTCCGCCGCTACTTCCACCCGGTGTTCAACCCCCGTCCGGTCTCGTCGGACGCCGAGCGCACCGCCCTGTACCAACGCATCGCCGATGTGATGGACGACTCGGTCGCCCAGCACATGCGGGCCGACGTCACGGTCGGGTCGTTCCTGTCCGGCGGGATCGACTCGACGGCCATCGCGGCGCTGGCCAAGCGCTACAACGAGAACCTGATGACGTTCACCACCGGGTTCGACCGTCAGGGCTACTCGGAGATCGACGTGGCCGCCGAGTCGGCGGCCGCGATCGGCGTCCGGCACATCGTCCGCGAGGTCTCCGAGGAGGAGCTGACCTCGACCCTGCCGCTGATCATCTGGTACCTGGACGACCCGGTCGCCGATCCCGCCCTGGTCCCGCTGTACTTCGTCGCCAACGAGGCCCGCAAGCACGTCAAGGTGGTGCTCTCCGGTGAGGGCGCGGACGAGCTGTTCGGCGGCTACAACATCTACCGCGAACCGCAGAGCCTGCGCCGCCTGACGGACCTGCCGACGGGGCTGCGCCGGGGTCTGGCCGCCGCCGGGCGGGCCCTCCCCCAGGGTTTCCGGGGCCAGGACCTGCTGCGCCGGGCGTCGATCGACCTGGAGGAGCGGTACTACGGCAACGCCCGGATCTTCCGCGAGGACCAGCTGTCGGGCCTGCTGCACACCTACGATCCGGGGCGTTCGTTCCGCGACGTCACCGACCCGATCTACGCGCAGACCACCGAGTCGGACCCGGTCGCCCGCATGCAGCACATCGACCTGTTCACCTGGCTCCGGGGCGACATCCTGGTCAAGGCGGACAAGATGACGATGGCCAATTCACTGGAGCTGCGGGTGCCGTTCCTGGACCCGGAGGTGTTCCGGGTGGCCGCCACCGTGCCGGCGTCCGAGAAGGTGACGAAGGAGACGACGAAACTCGCGCTGCGCAAGGCGATGGAGCTGATCGTGCCGCCGCACGTGCTGCACCGCCGCAAGCTCGGGTTCCCGGTGCCCATCCGGCACTACCTGGCCGGGGACTCCTACGAATGGGCCCGCTCGATCATCCTGTCGGCGCAGACCGACGAGTACCTGGACCGGAATGCTGTGCTCGCCCTGCTGGACGCCCACCGGGCCGGCGAGACGGACAATTCGCGCCGCATCTGGACCATCCTGGTCTTCCAGTTGTGGCACGAGATCTTCGTCACCGGGGCGATCACCCCGCAGATCCCGGAGCCGGTCTACCCGGTGCGGCTCTGAACGCAGCGCCGGCGGTGGGGTCCGGAACGGACGCCCACCCCGGCGCGAGCACGCCGGCCGGGTCGGCGACGAGCGTCGGCGATGAGCTAGGAGCGGGAGCCCACCGGGGCGACCTGCTCGACCGGCGGGACGATCTCCTGGTCTGACCAGCCGAAGGCGGCGGCGATCTCGGCTCCGGCGGCGTCCCCGTAGGCCGCGGACAGCCGCTGCCGCGCACTGGCCGGGTGCAGGACGTAGTCCTGGGGTCCGACGGTCTCCAGGGTCAGGGTGGCCAGCAGGGCGCCCAGCTGCGCCGACCGCTGCATGGACAGGGCCAGGGACCGGCCGGCAAGGAACCCGGCCCGGAAGGCGTCCCCGACGCCGGTCGGATCCACCTTCGCCTCTTCCGGGAGCGCGGCGACGTGCAGCCGCTCGACCGGTCTCCCGGGCTCAGTGGGCCCGACGATCTCGATGCCCTCGGAGCCGAGTGTCGTGATGCGATGGCCGACGACGGCCTGGATCTCGTCGACGCTCCAGCCGGTCTTCGACTGCAGCAGGCCGAGCTCGTAGTCGTTGGTGAAGAGCAGCTCGGCGCCGCGGACGAGATCGACGACCTGGTCGCCGTCGAGGCGGGCGAGCTGCTGCGACGGGTCGGCGGCGAACGGGTAGCCCCGCTCCCGGCATTCGCGCGAGTGGCGGATCATGGCGGCCGGTTCGTCGGCCCCGACGAGCACCAGGGAGAACCCGCCGGTCGCCTCGGCGATCGGGGCGAGCTCGATGTCGCCGGCCCGGCTCATCGCCCCGGCGTAGAAGGACGCGATCTGGTTCATGTCGTCGTCCGTGGTGCACACGAACCGCGCGGTCTGCACGTCGGGCACCCGGTAGACGTGCTCGCAGTCGACGCCATGCCGGGTCAGCCAGCTCTGGTACTCGTCGAAGTCCTGACCGGCGGCGCCGACCAGGATCGGCCGCTGCCCCAGTTGGGCGAGCCCGAAGCTGATGTTGCAGGCCACCCCGCCGCGCCGGACCACGAGGTCGTCCACCAGGAACGACAACGAGACCCGGTGCAGCTGGTCGGGCAGCAACGCCTCACTGAACCGGCCCGGGAAGTGCATGAGGTGGTCGGTGGCGATCGATCCGGCGACGGCGATGCGCCCGGCTGACGACATACGGAACTCCAGGGGTCCGGCCGCCGTGGATCACGGAGCCGTCGAGTGGGGTGCGGCGGAGACGGCTCGGTGACCGCGGGGACTCAGTGGAACGAGTCGCCGCAGGCGCAGGAGTTCTGTGCGTTGGGGTTGTCGATGGTGAACCCCTGCTTCTCGATGGTATCGACGAAGTCGATGACCGCGCCGTCGAGGTAGGGCTTGGACATCCGGTCGACGGCCAGGCCGATACCGCCGAAGTCGACGAGCGCGTCGCCGTCGAGGGTCCGGTCGTCGAAGAAGAGCTCGTACCGCAGTCCGGAGCAGCCGCCCGGCTGCACCGCGATCCGCAGCACCATCTCGGGCGAGCCGTCGCGCTCGAGCAGGCCCTTGGCCTTCTCGGCGGCCGACGGCGACAGCGTGACGCCGTGCGCCGGCGCCGCGGTGGCGGTGGTGTCCTGGGTCGAAGCGGTCTCTGCTGCGGTCATGTCACTCCCCTGGCGATCCGCCCGTGGGCGGTACTGCTGTGCGGTCAGTTGATGTGCTGGTCTGTGCTGGTGGAGGCAGGTACGCCGCGCACCGGTCCCGGACCGAAGGACTGTCCGAACGGTTTCGATGATGCCACGCCCACGCATCCGCCGGGCAGGCCCGAGCGGGTCGGACCGGCCACACAGCGGGTCAACCCGGCGGCGCCGGCCGGTATTCCACCGGACCGTCATCGGCGCACCGTCCCTCGCCCCGGCTGCGGCGAGGGACAGGAAGGCCACCCGACGCCGTCACCACGGGTGTCCGTCCGCCCCGGGGCCATTACTCTGGCGTGGTGAGTTTTCTGCGCCGCAAGTCCGCCGACAGCACCGTGTCCGCCGAGCCGGAGGCACCCGTGGTGCCGGCCGAGCCGGTGGAGACCTCCGCGGCCCGGACGGCGGGCAAGGGTCGCCCCACGCCCAAGCGCCGCGAGGCGCAGGGCCGCCGCGGTCCGGTGGCGCCGCCGCCGATGACGCAGCGCGAGGCGGTCAAGCGCGCGAAGGCGCAGAGCAGGTCCATGACCAAGGACGAGCGCCGGGCCGCTGCGGCCGACCGCCGCGAGAAGATGATGCGCGGCGACGACGCCTACGTGCTGCCCCGCGACCGCGGCCCGGTCCGCGCCTTCGTGCGCGATCTGGTCGACTCCCGCCGCAACCTGGCCGGCCTGCTGCTGCCGATCGCCGCGTTGTCGATCCTCATCCTGATCATCCCGGTGCCGGCCATCCAGGTGTACGGGCCGCTGGTGCTGATGGTCCTCATCGCCGCCGCGATCCTGGACATGGTGATCTACGGCCGCACCATCGGTAAGAAGGTCCGCGCCCGGTTCCCGAACGGTGATCCGTCCGGGCTGCCGATGCGCGGCTCGTCGCTGGGCTTCTACGCCTTCAACCGGGCCTGCCTGATCCGTAAGTGGCGGGCCCCCCGGCCGCGGGTCACCGTCGGCCAGGTCGTCGACTGACCGTGCGTCCCCCGCCGTCCATAGGATGACGGCGGACCGGCATGCGAGAGCCGTCCGCGGGCGATGGGGCCCGTCGAGAGGAGACGTGGGTGGGCAGCGGCGACCACGACATCGAGCTCAAGCGGGCCTCCGACGGCGCCGCTGATCTCGTCCTGCAACGGTTCTTCGACGGCGACGGCCGTCTGCTCACCATCCCGGCCAAGCAGTCCCGGCAGATCGCCATGTACGACCTGCTCGCCCAGCGGTTCGTTCCCGGGGTGCGCTACACCGAGCTCGAGGTCAACCGGGAGTTGATGGCCGTCTACGGCGACTACGTCTCGCTGCGGCGGGGCCTGGTCGACTTCGGCTTCCTCGACCGGGCGGACGGCCAGTACTGGCGAAGCGGCGGCAGCGTGCCGGTGGGCGAGGACCCCGCCCCGGTCGGGGCGGACGCACCCCCCGGCGGGCCGGCGCCCACCGCAGCAGCCCGAGCCGGGATGCGCCGGGGATCGCCGGGTGCGACGCCCCGCACCACCTCGCCCCGCGGGGTGCGGCGTCGGGAGGCCATCGTGGCCGCCGCTTCTGGTCTGATCGCCGACCGTGGGTACGCCGCGGTCGGCATGGACGACATCGGGGCGGCCGCGGGGGTGACGGGGCCGGCGATCTACCGACACTTCGATTCGAAGGCCGCGGTCCTGGCCGAGGTGTTCGAACGGGTCATCGACTCCCTCCTCGACGCGGTGACCCCGCACGCCGCCGAGCCGGACGGGGCGAACCAGACCACCTCCGTCATCGCGCCGACCGACGCCGCCCGGGCGCTCGCCGAGGCGATCGACCGGTACGCGACCGGGGTGTCGGCCCGACGTCGGCTGATCGCCGTCTTCGTGCGCGAGGTACACCATCTGCCGGCCGAGCAGGGGGAACGTCTGGTGACCAGCCAGCGGCACCTCATCGGCCGGTGGCGGGAACTGCTGGCCGCAGCCCACCCCGACTGGTCGGTGCAGCGGGTCCGCACCGCGGTGCACGGCGCGTTCGGTCTGCTCAACTCGGTCGGAACCTACGAATCCCCGCTGACCGACGCCGAACTCGCCGCCGAACTGACGAGCCTGACCCGGGCGGCGCTGGCGGTCTGACCCGGTCCGGGGTCGGGCGGACCCGACGGCCGGACCGGACGGTCAGAGCGAGAGGTACCGCTGCAGCTCGAACGGGGTGACCTGCCGCCGGTAGGCCTCCCATTCGTTGCGCTTGTTCCGCAGGAAGAAGTCGTAGACGTGCTCGCCGAGGGCCTCGGCGACCAGTTCCGAACCCTCCATGACGCTCAGCGCGGATTCCAGCGAGGTCGGCAGCTTCTGGTAGCCCATGGCTCGGCGCTCGACGTCCGAGAGCGACCAGACGTTGTCCTCGGCGGGCGGCGGCAGCTCGTAGCCCTCGCGGATGCCCTTGAGACCGGCGGCGATGACGACCGTGTACAGCAGGTACGGGTTGCAGGACGAGTCGGGCAGGCGGAACTCGAGCCGCTGACTGGACGACTTGCCCGGGGAGTAGTTCGGCACCCGGACCAGCGCCGAACGATTGGCGGTGCCCCAGGACGCCGTGGTCGGGGCCTCGTCCCCGACGACCAGCCGCTTGTAGGAGTTCACCCACTGGCACGAGATGGCGGTCAGCTCGGGGGCGTGCTGCAGGACGCCGGCCAGGAACGCCTTCCCGGTGGCGGACATCTGGTACTCGTCCTCGGGATCGTGGAAGGCGTTCGTCTCGCCGTCGAACAGCGAGAAGTGGGTGTGCATCGCCGACCCCGGCTGGTCGGCGAACGGCTTGGGCATGAAGGTGGCCCGCACCCCCTGGGTGAGCGCGACCTCCTTGACCACGTACCGGAACGACATGATGTTGTCGGCCATGGTCAGGGCGTCGGCGTAGCGCAGGTCGATCTCCTGCTGGCCGGGGGCGCCCTCGTGGTGGCTGAACTCCACCGAGATGCCCATCGCTTCCAGCGTCTCGATGGCCCGCCGCCGGAAGTGGGGGGCGGTGTCGTGCGACGCCTGGTCGAAGAACCCGCCCTGGTCCGCCGGCTCGGGGGCCGAACCGTCCGTGGGCAGGTTGTTGAGCAGGAAGAACTCGATCTCGGGGTGCACGTAGCAGGTGAACCCCATGGCCGCGGCCTCGCCCATCTGGCGGCGCAGCACGTGCCGGGGATCGGCCCAGGAGGGCGATCCGTCGGGCATGGTGATGTCGCAGAACATCCGGGCCGAGTAGACCCGGCCGCCGTCGGCCTCCCAGGGCAGCACCTGGAAGGTGGAGGGATCGGGCCGGGCGACCATGTCGGACTCGAAGACGCGGGCGAAACCCTCGATCGCGGAGCCGTCGAAGCCGATGCCCTCGGCGAAGGCCCCCTCGAGTTCCGCGGGAGCCACGGCGACCGACTTGAGGTACCCCAGCACGTCCGTGAACCAGAGGCGGACGAAGCGGATGTCGCGCTCCTCGAGGGTGCGCAGCACGAACTGTTTCTGCCGGTCCATACCGCACACCTTAGGGAAGGAATGGCGGAGTGCCGCGACCACCCACCGCACGGCGGTGCCGAGCGTCGACCCGACCGCGGCCGCGGCCCTCCTGCGGGCAGGCGGGGCCGGGGTCATGACGTACGGTGACCCGGTGTCCAGGACCGTCGCCCACGGCGGCACCGACAGCCCGGCGCCCGTCGTGTCCGCTGAACGGGTCCGTTTCACACTGCCCGATCCCGACCACCGCTGGGCCGGTGTCCGACTCGAGGTCGACTGGGTGGCCCCGGGTGCGCGCGACTACGGGTTCGCGGACGGGGTCTGGTCGCTGGACTTCCCTCGCCCGGCGGCCTGGCGCATCGAGTACCAGCTCGGCCTGCGCGGCGACGACGGCGAGCCGACCCGGACGGCCGACCCGACGAACCCCCGACGGGTGGCCAACCCGTTCGGCGACAAGTCCGAGATCCGGTTCCCGGACTACCGGGAACCGGCCTGGTTGCCGACGCCTCCGCGCGGCACGACCCGGCCGGTCGCGATCCCCGACTTGCTGGGGACCGCGGTGCCGGTGCGCCTGTGGAGTCCTCTCGGGCTGGACGACACCACCGCCGCTCCCCTGCTGGTCGTCCACGACGGCTCGGATCTGGCCGACCGCGGGGACATCCTGCGCTGGGCGACCGCCCACGCGGCGACCGATCCGGTGCGGGTGGTGCTCGTCGACCCGGCGCCGGGTCTGCGACAGGACTGGTACGCCGCCACCCCGGACTATGCCGACCACCTGGCCGGTGTCCTGCTGCCGGTCGTGACGGCGCAGGTGAGCTGCGACCGGGTCGTCGGGCTCGGCGCGAGCCTGGGGGCACTGGCCCTGCTGTACCTGCACCGCCGCCACCCCGCGGCGCTGGACGCGCTGGTACTGCATTCCGGGTCGTTCTTCACCTGGGAGTTCGACAGCCAGGAATCGGCCTGGGAGCCGTTCGACCGGATCTGCACGGAGGTCGCCCGGATGGCCGGGCCGGACGGACAGCGGCCGGTCCCGGTGCTCATGACCTGCGGGACCATCGAGGAGAACCTGGCGAACAACCGGGCGATGGCCGCGGCCCTGACCGCTCACGGCTACCCGCTGCACTTCGTGATGAATCCCGATGCGCACACCGTGATCGGCTGGCGGGACACCTGGTTCCCCGCGCTCGACGACTTGTTGACCGGCCGAGCCTGACCCCGCCCGCGCGGGCCGCGAACCGATGGGTGAGCATGACCAGCGTGACGCGCACCGAGTACCACGAGCTCGACGCCCCCTCGCTGGGCGGCCGCCGGCGGGTGGCGGTGCACGGGCACTGGGGCCGGCCGGTGCTGTGGTTCCCCTCGCAGGACGGGCAGGAGTGGGAGTTCGAGGCCGCCGGCATGGTCGACGCCCTGCGCCCGGCGCTGGACGCCGGGCTGATCAAGATCTACTGCGTGCCGTCCTACGACGAGCAGTCCTGGTCGGCGTCCTGGAAACCGCTGACCGACCGCGTCGATGCGCACCGCCGCTTCGAGGACTGGATCATCTGGCAGGTGGCGCCGTTCATCCGCGACACCTGTGGCGGTCGTGACGACATCGCCGTGGCCGGGCCGTCTCTCGGTGCCTTCCAGGCGGTGCTGTTCGCGCTGCGGCACGCCCACGTCTTCGGGCGGGCGGTGGCGTTGTCCGGGAACTACGACCCGTGGTCGTGGCGCGCGTGGGGCCCGGCCGACGAGAACACCTACCTCGCCTGCCCTCTGCAGTTCCTGCCGCCCACCGAGGGCGGCCATCTGGATTTCCTGCGCAGCCGGTTGCGCCTGACCCTGGTGGTCGGCAGCGGGCAGTGGGAGGACACCACCGGCGCCCATGACGGCAGTCACGCGATGGCCGCTGTGCTGCGGGACAAGGGCATCGATCACGAGTTCTTCGTGTGGCCGGGCTGGCCACACGACTGGCCCAGCTGGCGAGCCCAGGCCGCCCTCTACCTGCCCGCCCTGGGCTGACCACCCCGGTCTGACCGCACGAAGGAGATGCCGTGTCCGACTCCACCTCCCACCTGATCGGCCTGCTACTGGGGACCGAGACCGACTGGCCGCAGGCGTTCGAGACGCTCACCCGCCGGCTCGGCGCGGTACAGCACGAGGGGCGCCGCCACGAGCTCACCACCGAGCGCATCACCATCGAGCCGTTCGACCTGCGGGCGCCGGTCCGGTACGACGTCGTCATCGACCGGCTGGCGTGGTGGTACTACCACCCGCGGGAATGGCTGAAGAAGGCCGCACTGGTCAACGACACCTACCTGCTGAACAACCCTTTCACCTTCCAGGCCATGGAGAAGCACTCGGCCTACTGCGCAATGATGCGGCTGGGTTTCGACATCCCCAGCACCGTCCTGGTGCCGTACAAGAACCCGGTCGACCATGAGAAGTGGGCCTACACCGCCGGGACCTACAACCTGCCCTTCGACCTCGACGAGGTGGCCGACCGGGTCGGCTACCCGATGTTCATGAAGCCGTTCGACGGCGGCGCCTGGCGTGGGGTCTCCCGGGTGGACGACCCGCAGGCGCTGCACCAGGCCTACGACGCCTCGGGGCAGATGCTGATGCACCTGCAGGCCGCGGCCGACTACGACTCCTTCGCCCGGTCGCTGACCATCGGTCCGCGCACCCAGGTGATGCGGTTCCGGCCCGAACTGCCGATGCACGACCGCTACGAGGTGCGGCACGACTTCCTGCCGGCCGATGCCGGTCAGGAGATCCTGACGCTGTCCCGCACCATCAACGCGTTCTTCCGCTGGGAGTTCAACTCCTGCGAGTCCCTGGTCACCGGGTCGCGGGTGCAACCGATCGATTACGCGAACGCCTGCCCGGACATCGCGATCACCTCGCTGCACTACTACTTCCCGTGGGCCATCACCCAACTGTTGTCCTGGTCGGCGTTCTGCGCGGTGACCGGGCGAAAGCCACGGGTGGACACCGGTTCTCGCGAGTGGTTCGACATCGCCGACGACGAGTCGCTGTCCTGGAACGACAAGCTGGGCCGGTACGCCGGATTGGCCGACCGTTACTTCGAGGTCGGGCGGTACGAGGAGTTCTGCGCCACCGCCCTGGCCGACCTGCCCGGGATCGTGCTCGACTGGGTCGACTCCCCCGCCTTCGACGATCTGCTCGTCGAGACCGTCCGCGGCACGTACCCCGCGGCGGAGCACGATCGCTTCCTGGCCCACTTCCGCGGGCTGATCGGATCCTGGGTGGCCGACCAGCGGTGACGTCGCCGCCCGGATCGCCCTGTTCCCGGGCGACCCGGACGGGGGCCGGAAGAGGAGCGTCAGGGTCCGGGAAGCTCACCCGGCGGCGGGTGGTCGTGCAGGCGCCAGTGGTCGGCCGCCGACGCATCACCCTCCGGCAGACCCCCCACCGTGACGGCATGCTCGGTGGCCGCGTCGACCACCAGTCGCAGACTGACCTGTTCCTGCCGGGGCGTGATCGCGGCGGCGGGCCCGGGCCATGGCGCCCGGACGGCGCCCTCCTCCACCGAGGTGGCCAGTTCGACCAGCAGCGCTGCGCGGCCGGCCGGGTCCAGCGCCATCGACAGGCGGACGACCCCCCACGCCAACTCCTGCGCCCACTCCACCGCGGACGAGATCGGGTCCACTCAGGTCGCCCTTTCCCGCGGAGAGAACAGCGTCAGCCGGCGGCGACGCGGACCAAAGTACCAATATGTAGGTGGCCTTTGCCCGTCGAATCGCCGCCGGACACCGGAGTGCTCACTCGAATCAGCTCCGACGCCAACCTCCGTCGTCGGCCGGCCGGGCAACCGGGGGTCGGCACGTCGTCACCCAGCCAGACACAGTATCCCGGAACGAACCGGCGGATGCCCGGACTCAACAGGTGGTGTCGGGACCCGGTAGCTGCAGGGACACCAGGTAGCGGGTGCCCAACTGGTCGACGCAGCTGTTGCCGGTGTTGAGGAAAGCGGTGTGGGAGTTGCCGTTCACCGTCACCAGCCGGGAATCCAGGGCCTTCGCCAGGTCGACACCCGACTCGTACGGCGTGGCCGGATCACCGGTCGTCGAGATGACCACGGTGGTCGGCAGACCGGTCAGGTCGCCCAGGGGCGCCAGCTTGCTCTCCGAGGGCGGCAGGTACTTGCACGGGTCGTCACCCACCACGACGGGATCGCCCGAGTCGAAGAACGGCGCCGCCGCGGCGATCTTCTGGGCGTCGGCCTCGTCGAAGGAGTCGGCGGTGTCCCCACTGTCGGCGCACCGGATGACCGCGAAGGCGTCGAGCGTGCCGACGTACTTACCGGAGGCGTCGCGACCGTCGTAGGAGTCGGCCAGGGCCATCAGGGCGTCGCCCTTGCCCCGGGACAGGTCGAGCAGCGCGGAAGCCAGGCTGGGCCAGAGTGCTTCGGAGTACAGCGCGGCGGCCACCCCGGTGGTCGCGTCGTCGAAGGTCAGCACCCGACCGTCCGACAGCTTGGCCGGCGTGTCCAGCAGCGGCCGGACCAGCTGCTGGAAGACCGCGGTGGACTGGGCCGGGTCGGAGCCCAGGACACAGTCCGGACGCTGTGCGCACCAGGTCGCGAAGGCGTCGAACGCCTTCTGGAAACCCTCGGCCTGACCGAGGGAGTCGCCGACCGCGTCGGCGTTCGGGTCGACGGCGCCGTCCAGGATCATCGCTCGCACGTTGGCCGGGAACTGGGCCGCGTACTGGGTACCGATCGCGGTGCCGTACGAGAAGCCGACGTAGTTCAACCGCTGATCACCGACGGCCGCACGCAGCACGTCCAGATCCCGGGCCACGTTGACCGTGCCCACCTCGGGCAGGAACTGGTCCCCGGTCACCGAGCCCGAGGAGCTCAGCGACGCGCAGCCCTGGGCGAACTCCTGGGCGAAGGCGTTGGCCGCGGCGATCTCCTCCGGGGTCCGGCTCCGCAGGGTGGTCGCGCGGTCCGCGTCCCGTTCGGCGTCGGTGCGGCAGCGGATGGCCGGGTCCGAGGCGCCCACCCCCCGGGGGTCGAAACCGACCAGATCGAAGGAGCGGTTGAGGTCCTTCACCGAGGTCACCCCGAAAGCGACCAGCTGGGCCACGATGTCGACCCCCGATGCGCCCGGGCCACCCGGGTTGAACATCAGCGACCCGATCCGCGCGGTGCTGTCGGTGGCCGGGGCCCGGACCACGGCCAGGGTGATCGTCGGCCCGGCCGGCTCGTCGTAGCTAAGCGGGACCGTCAGCCGGGCGCACTGCAGCGCGCCGCTGCGGTAGTAGCGGCTCTGCTGATCGGTGGTCGCGAAGTCGGAGCACGAACCCCACTGCAGCTGCTGGCCGTACAACTGCTCGAGGCCGGCCGGCACGGGAGCGGGCTCCACCGCGCTGGTGACCGGGGTCAGGGGTGTGGCCCCACCGGAGGTGTCGATCACGGCCCGACCGGCCACGGTGGACGAGCACGCGGACAGAACCAGCAGCAGCGCGGTGACCACGGCGAGCGCCCTGAACCGTGACGGACGGACCGTGGCCCGGGCCGGCTGGACCTCGTCGACGCGCGCCCGGCGCAACCCCCGCATGCCACCGATCGTGCCATGAGCCCCGGAGCTGGGAACGGTCAGCGGCTCGTACGGTCGGCCACCGGCCGCGGCGCGACGACCGCCGGACGGGTTGCGGTGGCCTCGTGCCAGGACAGGGCGGTCACCGACGCGACCACCAGGGCCGCCCCGATCCACTGCGTCCCCGACAGCTCCGACCCCAGCACGGTGACGCCGACCACGGCGGCCGTGAACGGGTAGGCCAGCTCGGCCAGGGTCGCCCGGGACGCCGCCGTCCGGCGCAGACCGCGGTAGTACAGCCACATGGCCAGCAGCCCGGGTATCAGGGCCACCCCGACGACCGCTGCCGTCCCGGCGAGGTCCGGCACCCAGAGCGGCGAGCCGGTCGCCAGCACCAGCACGAACGCGGCCGGCAACCCGACGACGAACCGCAGGGTGGTCAGCTCCAGGGGGGTCACGCTCGGGGCGACGAACCGCCCCAACACGGTACCGGCCGCCCACAGCACCGCCGCTCCCAGCGCGAGCAGCGCGACCACGGCCCGGTCGACGCCGACGGCGAACGGATCGGGGAACGCGAGCATCCACGCCCCGACCAGCGCCGGCGGCGCGAACCACAGGAACGAGGGCCGCAGCCGCTCCCCCAGCAGGACCGCCGCCCCCACCAGCACCACCAGGGGCTGGAACTTCTGGATGACCGCCGGGGTCACCGGATCGCCAAAGCGGAAGGCCAACGTGAACAGGGTGGTCGCCACCGCGGACGCACCGACCCCGATGCCGAGCACGGCGGCCCGGCCCCGACCGTCCAGCGACCGGAACGCACGCGACGCCCGCGGCACGAACGGCAGGAGCACGACCGTCAGCACAACGTGCTCGGCGAACACGATGGTCGACGCGGCGACCCGTTCGGCCAGGGAGGTCCGGAGCAGCGCGTCGGTGCCCCAGAGGGCGGCCGCCACGGCCACCAACCAGGTCAGGTCCCGCCGCGCCGCCGGGGAGACAGGATGATCCGCAGTCACCTCGGGGACAGCGTGCTCACCCGTCCCGCCATTCCCGGTCCTCGGCGTTCAGGCGGGCCTCCCGGTCATGGACGGACTGCAGCGCGTTCGCGGCCTCCTCGGCGGTCGCGTACGGGCCGAGCAGATCCTTGGCCTTGCTCTCGCCCTCCCGCTCCACCTGGCCGGTCGTGACGTTGTAGTAGAACTGCGTGTGCTGACCGATGTCGTCGCCCATGGCAGCAGCGTGCCACACGCGGCAACCACCCACAGGAGGACGCGATGACCGATCCCACCACCGGTGCCCCCGACGAGGTCCCGGGCGCCGACTACGCCGAACAGCACATCGACACCGTGCCCTCGGTGACCGATCCCGAGCAGCCGATCACCACACCGGACCCGGCCACCGCCGTGGCGCAGGGCGATCCCGAGGCCGATCCGGCCGACGTCGCCGAGCAGGCCACCCCCGTCTTCGCCGGAGAGGACCCGGCCGGAGAGGACGGCTACCCGCCGGCCGGCTGATCCGCCGGCCGCACCGGTTCCACCCGGAACCGGTGCGTCGTCGGGTCGGCCGACAGCAGCCGCACCGTGACGACCGACCCCTCGGTCAGACCCGTCGGCGAACAGTGGGCCCGCACCGGGGGCTCGTGCAGAACGACCACCGCGCGGTCCCGTTCGGCGTCGATCTGCAGGACCGTCGCCGGGAAGGTCTCGCCCTCCCGGCCGTGCAGCAGGAAGACCGCGACGGCCGCCGCGCACGCCTTGTCCAGGGCGGAGGCGGTCCGGTCCCCGGCCGCCATGGCGGCGGGGAGATCCGGCAGGGCCGCCCGGACCGCTTCCGGTACCGGCCGTCCGGCCTGCAGGGCCAGACAGACCTCGGTGGCGTACCGGTCGGCCAGCCGGCGCAGCGGGGCGGTGACGTGGGCGTACGAACTGCCCACCCCGCCGTGCCCGGTGCGTTCCGGGGGCGCCCCGTCGAACGGGGTGTAGGCCGCTCCCCGCAACAGCCGGACGGCGTCCTCGAGGAACGCGGCGTCCCGCGGCTTCGATCCGTCCAGCCGCCCGATGACGTCCCCGGGCGGTTCGTCGTCCGGCCAGGGGATGCCCAGGGCGGCGGTCGCCTTCCGCAGCGCGGTGACCTGCGCCTCGGTCGGCGACGGCAGCGTGCGCAGCAGCCCGATCCCGCCGTCCAGCATGATGCGGGCGGCGCACACCCCGGTCAGCAGGCTGATCTCGGCGTTGTGCCGTTCGATGGGCAGCTGGGCTCGCAGGGTGAGCGTCCAGTGGCCGTCGGGTCCACGGACGATCTCCGAGTCGGGCAGATCCAGGGTGATGGCGTGCCGCTCACGAGCCAGTCGGGCCCGCAGTTCCCCGACCACCGGCAGGTCGGCGATGGGCGCCGGTAGCCGGCCGGCGTCGGCGGCCGCCTGCATGGTCGGGTAGTCGAGCTGGGCGCGGCTGCGGACCCGGGCCCGGTGCACGTCGATGGCCGTCACCTCCCCGCGGTCGTCCAGATCGATCGTCCACAACACAGCGGGGCGGTCGACGTCGGGCAGCAGACTGGCCGCACCCTCGGACAGCTCGACCGGGTGCAGCGGGGTGTTGCCGTCGGGGGCGTAGAGCGTCACCGCCCGGCGCCAGGTCTCGGCCACCAGCGGGTCGTCGCGGTCCGTCCCGACGAACCAGAGCACATCGGCGATCGCGTAGTGCACCCGCCAGCCCGTCCCCCGACGGACGAGGTGGACGGCCTGGTCCAGGTCGCGTGACCCGGGCGGGTCGAGGGTGACCAGCGGAATATCGGTGGCGTCCGGCAGGTCGGGCAGCGGCCGGGCACCGGCCGCCCGGGCGCGGGCGACGGCCTCCGGCGGGTAGGCCGCCGGGATCTGCAACTCCGCCCGCACGGCGTCGAAGTCGATGACGGGCGGCGGGGCGAGGATCTGACGGGCCGGCACGGGCATGTCCGTCAGGCTAGGGGCGGACGGTGACGACCGTCGGCCGGATCGCGCGGAGCGTGGCCTGCGCGTCACCCGTTCCGGTGATGTACGAATCAGACTCACCGAACCTATGTTCGGTGACATGGTCGATTGGCGGCGGTACGGCATCCTCCGGAGCCACCACCGGCGAACCGGCCCGCTCGCCGTCACCGAGACCGCGCCGGCCTCCTGCCCGAATGGGCATCCCCTGGGCCCGGACCAGGTCCTCGTCGGCAATCATCCGTGTGGCTGCCGGTCGCGGACCGGCGGCCCGGCCGCCCACCGGACGTGGCGCTGCCGAGCCTGCGACGCGTGCTGGGTGTGGCCGCCGTGTGCGGACCGACCCCGGTGGATCCCCTGGCCCGGGGACCCACCGGGCTGACGTCAGCGCTGGCCGTAGCCCAGCTCGTTCGCCGTCTGGCGCGCCCCGTCGTCGGTCGGGACGGCCACGACGGCGGTGCCGTAGGCACAGATCTCGGTCCAGGTGTCGCCCAGTTCGGAGGTGTCGAACCGCATGGCGACGATGGCGTTGCCGCCCCGCGAACGAGCCGACTCCATGAGGCGGTTCATCGCCTCGTTCCGGCCTTCGGCGAGCTGCTTGGTCATCCCACCCAGCTCACCACCGAACATCGACTTGAGCCCGGCCCCCATCTGGGAGAACGCGTTGCGGGAACGGACGGTCAGGCCGAACACCTCGCCGCAGACCCGCTGGATCTGCCAACCCGGGATGTCGTTCGTGGTGACCATGAGCATGGGAGATCGCCCCGTTCGGGAGAAGGACGGCACCGGTCCCGCGACGGGGCCCCGGCCGGAGCCGGAACCGGCTCGGCCGTCATTCTGCGGCCCCGACCACTGTCCCGGCCCGGCGGCACCCGGGTGATCACCCAGACAGTGGGCGCGCGCAGCACCGCCGACGTTCGGCGGCCGGCTCAGCCGACCTCAGACCGTCCGGTGCTCGATCTCGGCGCCCCGGGCCACGATGATGTCGGCGACCAGGGCCGGCGGGAACAGACCGTGGTCGACCAGGCCCGGGACCGCGCTCAGCCGGGCCGCCTCCGCCGCCGGATCGACGACGTCCCCCACGTAATCGGCGATGACGCCGCCGTCCGGGCTGAGCGGGACGTCCCGCAGGGTGGTGGCCCCGATCCGCCGACGCGTCGCGGCCAGACCGAAGGAGAGCAGTTCCAACGGGATCGGCGCCGTGATCCGCTCGACGGTCTTGCTGGAGTCGGCGATCACCACGAACCGGTCGGCGGCGGCGGCGACGACCTTCTCCCGGGTGTGCGCCGCCCCGCCGCCCTTGACCAGCCAGCCGTCCGGGGCGATCTGGTCCGCGCCGTCGATGGCGATGTCGAACCGATCGATGTCGCCGAACGCCTCGGTCGCCAGACCGAGCGCCCGAGCCGCCTCCTCGGTCCGCGGCGAGGTGGACACGCAGCGGATCCGCACCCCCCGCTCGGCCAACGCCGGCAGCAGGTAGGCCACGGTGGACCCCGTCCCGAGACCGACGAGCATGCCGTCCTGCACCAGGGTGGCCGCGGCTCGAGCGGCCGCCTGCTTCTCGCGTTCGGTCAGGCTGCGGGCGTCGTCGTCGCTCATGCGCGGCAAGTTACCCGATGGCCCGGCGTCCGTGATCAGCCGGCTGCGCGCACCGGACGAAGGACCGACCGGTGGGCCGGCCCGACACCTGCCGGGGCGGGGGTCGGCGGGTCCACCGTGTTCGCCCCACACCACGATCCCTGGCCGACGGAGCAGCCGATGTCCCGCAGGAGCTGGGCGTGCTCGGCGCCGTCCACTCCGGCGGCCGTCACCCGCAGGTCGGCCGCACCGGCCAACACGACCAGGGCGGACAGATACCGCGCGTCCCGCTCGTCGGCCACGGCCGCCGCGACCGACGCCGCGTCCAGACGCACCGCATCCACCGGGTGCTGGCGCAGCGCGGCCAGCGGGATGTCCCCCGCTCCGAAGCGATCCAGCTGCACTCCGATGCCGTGCTCGCGCAGCCGGGTCAGCTCGGCGAGGCTGTGCTGGTGCGCCAGGGCGGTGTCCGGCACGACCAGCACCAGGCGGGCCGGCTCGACCCCGGCGGCGTCGAGCTCCCGCAGGATGCCTTCGGCGAGGTCGGCGGTGCGCAACTCGACGGGCGAGACATGCACCAGCAAGTGGGCCGGCCCGTCCGGAAGGGCCGCGTAGCGTGTGAACGCCGAACGCCGGACCCAGCGACCGATCTCGACGATGTGGCCGCCGTCCTCCGCGACGTCGAGGAACCGGGCCGCCGGGAGCAGACCGCGCCGGGGGTGCACCCACTCCACCACGGCCTCCAGCCCGGTGGACCGACGGTCCGCCAGGTCCACCTCCGGCCGGTAACGCACCCGCAGATGACCCTCCACCAGAGCCGCCGCGATCTCCGCCGCGGTCCGCAGGCGCTGCCGCGCGGCCGCGTTCATCTCGGGAACGAACTGCCGGACCCGGCCCGAGCCGTTCGACTTCGCCGCGTACATCGCGGTGTCGGCGTACCGCAGGATCTGGTCGGCCCGCTGCCCCCGTTCGGCCGTGCACACCCCGACACTGCCGCCGGTCCAGACGGTGCGCCACCCGACGCGGATCGGGACCGCCAGCTGCTCCACGATGCGCTCCGCGACGGTGACGGCGCCCGCGGCGTCGGTCGCGGGCAGGATCACGGCGAACTCATCGCCCCCCAGGCGGGCGACGGTGTCCGTCGGCCGGGAGCACGCCAACAGGCGAGACGCAACGGTGACGAGGACCGCGTCGCCGGCACTGTGCCCCAGGCCGTCGTTGATCTCCTTGAACCCGTCCAGGTCGAGCAGCAGGACGCTCGGTGGTTGCCCGCCGGTCTCGGCCTCGGCCAGCACGTCACGTAGGCGTTCGATTAGCAGCGAGCGGTTGGGCACCCCGGTGAGTTCGTCGATCTTGGCGCACGGGGCATCCGCCGTCACGCGCCGCTCGGCGGTCTGACGGAGCGCGGTCAGCTCGTCGACCAGGGTGTCGACGCCGCGGCTGATCTCGTCCAGCACGTCGTCCCCGACCGGTGGTACCACCGGCTCCCCGGCCCACGGGCTGCTGAGCTCCCGCAGCACACCGGCGATCTCCGCCGCACGGTCGGCATCGAGGGTCCGTCGAGTCATCGCTTCCGTTCCCCTACGGGCGTTGGTGACGATTCGTCGCTGCCAGGCTCTGGCGCGTCGACCGTTCGGCGGATTCGCCGAACCACAACGAGCCTAAGACAGTCGCGCTCCGACACCAGGGGCTCGAAAGAGCGATAAAAGTAATTGCTCGGTCACCGATACACCAGCGCGACGGTCACCGTCGGTCAGCGCAATCGCCGGATGGTGTCGTACCGGCCATCGGTCGACGGACGCAGCGGCGCCACCGGTGCACCAGGAGCGTCCGACGCCCCCCCGTCAGGAGTGCAGAGTCTCCCGGGGCGAGCACCCGAAGGCGTCGCGGTAGGCGGCCGCGAATCGACCCGGGTTCCCGAAGCCCCACCGTTCCGCGGTCGCGGCCACGCTGTCACGGGTCGGGTCACCGGCGACCAGGTCGTCGTGCGCCCGGTGCAGCCGCACCTTGCGCAGGTAGGCGGTCGGCGTCGTGTCCAGATGGCGGCGGAAGGCGAACTGCACCGCCCGCGGGGTCACCCCGGCCGCCGTCGCGATCTCGGCCAGACCGATGTCGTCGTGCGCGTGTTCTTCCAGGAAGGCCACCGCCCGCCGGATGACCGCCGGATTCCGGTCGGTCGGGCGGGGCAACGGTTCGTCGGCCTGCCGCGGGAACGTGGTGACGATGGTGCCAGCCAGCAGCCGGGTGGCCGCACCCACCAGCAAAGGGTTGCTCATGGCCCCGGGGGTGGCGAACAGGGTGCGGTCGATGTAGTCGGCCACCACGCCGAACTGGCGGGCCAGCAGCGGCGTGGTCAGCGAGTGCCCGATGAGATGGACCTCGGACTGCGCCGCCTCGGTCAGCGCAGCCGGGTGCACGGTGAACAGCTGCACCCGCAGCCGATCGAACCGCGAGACGTAGGGGCTGTCCGCGGCCGCGACCCGGAACACGTCGCCGGGACCGGCCCGCAGCACCGAGCCGTCGGACTCCACCTCGATGCGGCCGTCGAGCACCCGGGCCAGCAGGAGGTACCCGAGGGCGTCGCAGTCGTGCTGCACGCCCATCGAATGGTCCATGGTCGCGACCGCGAACCGGCCGGCGTCGCGGTACTGGTGCCGCAGTCGGTACCGGTCCCGCGGACCGAACATCCGCATGCGGCTCTCGGTGTAGGTGGCTGACAGGAAGGCATGGCCCTCTTCGGGATCGGCGGTCGTGAACTCGTCGACAGCCACCAGGGAGGCCTGCGGTGCCCGCGTGGGCGAAGCGGTTGACACGTCTCCCCTTACCGTCAGCCACGCGCGGATGGATGCCCTGATCGTACGTTCTGTTCGACACGATCCCGGGCCCAGTGTGTGCGACCATGGGCGCAGGGATGAGTCGGCCGGGCGGCCGCGTGGATCATCGCAGATGATCTTCGAGGAAAGTCCGGGCTCCTCAGGGCAGGGTGGTTGTCAACGGCAACCCGGCGCGAGCCGCGGGACAGTGCCACAGAGAACAGACCGCCGGGCGTTCAGCACGAACGTCCCGGTAAGGGTGAAACGGTGGTGTAAGAGACCACCAGCGTCCCGGGTGACCGGGACGGCTCGGTAAACCCCACCCGGAGCAAGGTCGAGAGGTCGGACCTTCGGGACCGACTGCGCAGGCGTTCGAGGGCGGCCCGTCCGATGCCTGCGGGTGGACCGCTGGAGCGCGTCGGCAACGGCGCGCCGAGATGGATGGTCGCCGAACGGGACGTCGCAAGGCGCCCGGGAACAGAACCCGGCTTACAGGCCGGCTCATCCCCCTTTGGCCGGCCGCCCCGGCTCAGACGCGCAGCAGGATCGCGCCGCACTCGTCGCAGCGCAGCACCGCGTCGACCGGGGCCTTCTGCAGGGCGGCCAGGGCGACCCGGTCGAGATCCATCCGGCACGCGTCGCAGCGCGAGCCGATGAGCGGGGCGGCGGCCACCTTGCCCTGCGCCCGGATCCGGTCGTACAGGGCGAGCAGATCGGCGGGCATGCCCTCGGTCACCTTCTGCCGCTCGGCGGTCAGCCGGGCCGCTTCGCTGTCCAGGTCGGCGAAGGCGGTGTCCCGCCGCTGCTCGGCGGCGGCCACGTCGGACTGCACGGCCGCGAGGTCGCGTTCGGTGGCCGACACGGTCGACTCGACGCCCTCACGCCGCTCCATGATCTCGAGCAGTTCCTCTTCGAGCACCGCCTGACGACGCCCGAGCGAGGTGACCTCGTGCTCCAGGTTGGTCAGGTCCTTGGCCGGGGCGGTCCCGGCGCTCAACCGTTCGGCGTTGCGGGCCGACCGGGCACGCACGGCCTCGATCTCGGTCTCCAGCTTGCGGACGTCGCGGTCCAGGTCACCGCGTTCCGCGTCGCCCAGGGCGGCAGCGGCCCGCAGTTCGGTCAGCCGGGCACCGGCCGACTGGATGACCGCCAGCTCGGGCAGACTGCGTCGCCGGTGGACGACCCCCGCCGCCTCGCGGTCGATCCGGGCCAGGTCGAGCAGACGACGCTGGACGAACGGGTCGGCCTTGAGAGCCATGCACTTCCTCCTGCAGCTGGGGACCGCCTGACGCTACCCGACCTTCCCGGGACCCGGCCCGGGTGTGGCCGGCCCGCCGGACGGAACGACGAACGTCCACGGGTCGGTCCGGCGGTGCGAGACCCGCACGTCCAGACCCGGGAACGCGGTCCGCAGCCGCGCGGCCGCCACCGGCACCCACGGCCATTCACCCGCCCAGTGCGCGACCTCGACCACCGCCGGGCGCCCGGGGACCGCCACGAAGTCGCCGACGACGTGGTGCCGCAGGTCCGACGTCAGGTAGACGTCCACTCCGGCGGAGGCGGCCGTCGACAGCTCACCGTCGCCGGCGCCGCCCAGGACGGCGACCGTCCGGACCGGCCGGTCCGGGTCGCCGGCCACCCGCACCCCGGTGGCGGTGGCCGGTAGCCGTTCGGCGACCCGCTGTGCGAACCCGGCGAGATCGGTCGGGACGTCGACGCGGCCGATCCGCCCCAGACCGATGGTCGGCTGGTCCGGGACCGGGACGAGCGGGCGGAGGTCGACCAGCCCCAGGCACCGGGCCAGCGCGTCGTTCACCCCGTCCGCGGCCCGGTCGGCGTTGGTGTGCGCGGCCAGGTGGGCCACCGAGTGCCGGATCATCCGGTGCACCAGCGCGCCCTTGTCGCGATCGGCGGCCACCGACTGCACCGCGCGGAACAACAGTGGGTGGTGGGTGACGAGCAGTTGCACGCCGCCGGCGACGGCCTCGTCGACGACCGCCGGGTCGACGTCCACGGCCACCAGGACCCGCTCGACCGGTTCAGCCGGGTCGCCGCAGGTCAGGCCCACTCCGGTGTCCCACGACTCGGTGAGCTCGGCCGGGTAGGCGCGGTCCAGTTCGGCCAGGACGTCGGACAGCAGGACGGGGGCGGACATGCCCGGCAGTCTGTCACCGACCGGGCCGGCCGCCCGGCGGGGGACAATGTCCGGGTGAGTGCGTCCGCCCCGTTCCGTGTGTGCGTCGTCTGCAGCGGCAACATCTGCCGCTCCCCCATCGGCGAGCAGGTGCTGCGGGCGGCGATCGCCGACGCCGGCCTGGCCGACCGGGTGGTCGTGAGCAGCGCGGGCACCGGTCCCTGGCACGTCGGGCAGGGCGCCCACCGCGGCACCGTGCGGGTGCTGGCCGATGCCGGTCTGCCCACCGATCACGTGGCGCGGCAGATCGTCCGCCGCGACCTGGACGAGCTCGACCTCGTGCTCGCGGCCGACCACGGCCACGTCCGGGAGCTGCGGCGGCTGACCGACCACCCCGACCGCATCCACCTGCTGCGGTCGTTCGACCCGGATGCGGACGACCACGAGGTGCCCGACCCGTACTACGGCCCGGACGCCGGGTTCGACGAGGTGCTGACGATGACCCGGGCGGCCGCTCCCGGGATCGTCGCCGAGATCCGTCGGCGCCTGTCGGAACAGGACGCCGAGGACGAGTCCGCCCGCCGGCCGGCGACGGGCCGACGATGACCGGTCCCGTCCGGACCGATCCCGCCCCGGAACGGGCCACCGGCGCGCTGGGCGACCCGGCCCGGCCGACCCGGCGGTGGGCGTTCCTGCTGACCCCGGGCTGGCTGGTGGCCATCGCCCTGGCCGTGGCCTTCGCGGTCGCCTGCTTCACCGTGCTCGCTCCCTGGCAGTTCGGCCGGAACGCCGAACGGTCGGCCCAGAACGCGGCGGTCACCGCGGCCGTCACCGCACCCCCGACCGCCGTCACCGACTACCTCACGACGACCACCGGCCCGGACCCGACGGACATCTGGCACCGGGCGATCGCGACCGGCGTCTTCGAACCCGACGCCCAGGTGCTGGTCCGGCTCCGGCAGGACGACAACGGCAACCCGGTCTCCGAGGTGGTCGTCCCCTTCCTGATGGACGACGGCACCCGCGTGCTGATCGACCGGGGGGCCGTCCCGGCCTCGGGGGCCATCGCGCTGCCCGACCTGCCGACCGGCACGGTGACCATCACCGGGCGCGTGCAGGCTCTGGACGGCCCCGACCCGCTCAACCGCCCGGCCCAGCAGCGGGACGGGCGGACCGAGGTGTACGCCATCAACCCGGCCGCGCTCCCGGGGGTGGCTCCGGGCGAGGTCTTCCTCGACGGCTACCTGCAGCTCACCCCGGACAGCCCCGGGGTGCTCACCCCGATCGGCCTGCCGCAGACCGATCCCGGCCCGTTCCTGTCGTACGCGCTGCAGTGGTTGGCCTTCGGCGCGATGGCCCTGTTGGGGATGGCCTTCTTCGTGTTCCGGGAGGCGACCGGCGGCGGCCGCGAACCGGACGACCGGGTCCCGGACGGAGCCGACCCGCGCGGGGAGCCGGGGGCGGCGGCGTCTTCGGCCGGCCAGCCGGCCGCGGGCCGGGGTCGCCGCCGCCGTCCCGCCCGGGACGGTTTCGACAAGTCCCAGCTGTACGACTCCTGACCGGTCCATGATCGCGCGGTCGCCGTGCCCCGTTCCGGGGGTCATCCCCGGCCGACGGTGATCACCGCGGGTCGGGGTGGACGACGATGAGGTCATGGCCTCGCCCGCTGCCGCCGATCCCGCGCCGACCGCCACCGCCCGGGCCGCGGACGCCGAACGCGCCGTCCTGGACCGGTCGGTCCGCCGCCTGTGGGGCCTGCCGGGCACCGCGCTCGGCGTCATCGCCTGGCCGCCGACGGTCGGGGATCGCCTGTTCCTCGGGTGGAACTACTGGTGGCAGGCCCACCTCATCGACTGCCTGGTCGACGGGCACCTGCGGGACCCGCAGCTGTGGCGGGTCCGGCTGCTCGGCACCGTGGCCCGGTCGGTGCGCCTGCGCAACGTGCTCGGCTGGACGAACCGCTACTACGACGACATGGCCTGGCTCGGCCTCGCCCTGCACCGGGCGGCGGCCACCGGGGCCGGCCCCCGCACCGGGGTCATCGACCGGCTGACCCAGGAGATGCTCGACGCCTGGTCGGACGAGGAGGGTGGCGGGATCCCGTGGCGCCGGCGGGACGAGTTCAAGAACACCCCGGCCAACGGGCCGGCCGCGATCCTGCTCGCCCGGCGGGGTCACCTGCCCCGCGCGGCGGCGATCGCCGACTGGCTGGACGACCGCCTCCGCGACCCGGAGAGCGGATTGATCTGGGACGGCCTGCGACCCGGGCAGGTGGAGAAGGTCGTCTACACCTACTGCCAGGGGGTCGTCCTGGGCGCCGAGGTCGAGCTGACGGTGCGGACCGACCGGGACCGGAGCCGGGTCGATCGACTGGTCGACGCCGTGAACCGCGGCCTGACCCGCGGTGGCGTCCTGGTGGGTCACGACGGCGGGGACTCGGGTCTGTTCACCGGGATCCTGGCCCGGTACCTCGCCCTGGTCGTCACGAGTGATCCCGGACTGCCGGGCGGGCGTCCGTCCCCGGCGACGGCGACCGCGGCCCGGCTGCTGCGCACCTCGGCCGAGGCGGCCTGGGCCAACGCCGTCGACACGACCGACGGTCCGCTGTTCGGCCCGCAGTGGGACCAGCCCGCCCGCCGGCCGGTCTCGTCACGCGACCGCATCGCCGAACGGGACCTGTCCGTGCAGCTGTCCGGGTGGATGTTGCTGGAGGCGGCGGCCGCGGTCGAACGAGCCGCCGGCCGCGCCTGATTCCACGGCCCGGCGGGATACCCTGCCGGCCATGCGTATCGGGGTGGTCGTCCTGCCGCAGTTCCCCTGGGCGGAGGCCCGGGCCCGCTGGAAGTCGGTGGAGGACCGGGGTTTCGCCACGGCGTGGACCTACGACCACCTGGCCTGGCGGTCGCTGGCCGACGAACCCTGGTATGCGACCGTGCCGACACTCACCGCGGCCGCGCTGGCGACCACCCGGATCCCGCTGGGCACGTTCGTCACCTCCCCGAACTTCCGGCACCCGGTCACCCTGGCCAAGGACCTGCTGACCCTGGACGACATCTCCGGCGGCCGGATGATCGCGGGCATCGGAGCCGGCGGGTTGGGCTGGGACGCCACCGTGCTGGGCCAGCCGGAACTGACCCCGCGGCAACGGGTCGACCGGCTCGGCGAGTTCGTCGCCCTGACCCACCGGTTGCTCACCGACGGCGAGACCAGCTGGCGCGGTGACTGGTACACCGCGGACCGGGCCCGAATGCACCCGGCCGGGTCGCGGCAGCGGATCCCGTTCCTGGTCGCGGCGAACGGCCCCCGGTCGATGCGGATCGCGGCCGGCGCCGACGGCTGGGTCACCACCGGACCGGCCACCGACCCGGACGCCCCGGATGCGTTAGAGCAGTGGTGGACGGCGGTCGCCGCACTCCTGGAACGGTTCCGGGGCGCGGCCCGCGCCGCCGGCCGGGACCCGGACACGCTGACCACGATGCTCAGCCTGGACTCGGCCCCGGTCTTCTCCCTGCGCGACCTCGACACCTTCCTCGACGCCGCCGGCCGCGCCCGCGAACTCGGTTTCACCGACGCGATCGTGCACTGGCCCCGCCCCGAGGGCATCTACGCGGGCGACGACCGCATCCTCGACCGCGTCGCCGAGCTGCTGGTGGACGGTCGACTGGAGGCCTGAGGCCGGTCAGCGAGGTTGGATGCCCCGTCGACGGGTCGTCGGACGGGCCGGATCGATCCGCCCGGCCAGGATGACGACGGCGACGGCGAGAACCAGCGCGCCTCCCAGCGCGGTCAGCCACGGCCCCCACCCGGCGGCGGCCTCCCCCGGGTCGAGGACGCCGGCATCACCCGGGGCGACCCCGCGGAAGACGCCCCACGCCAGCAGCACACCCCCGGCCAGCACCAGCACCACCGCGGTCACCCGGTGCGGGCGCCGGCCCTGGCTGACGGCGATGATGGCGAGTCCGGCGACAGCCGCCACGACACCGAAGAGCAGGCCGATCAGGCCGGGCCGATAAGTCGACGCTCCGTCGAGGACGTCGTTGAGATTGGTCCCGGCGATCTGACTCGCCCCGGTGATCCCGCCCCACCCGTTGATGTCGGTGGCTCCCCCGTCGACGGCCGGCGTGCTGATCCACGTCAGGAACGACGCGAGGAAGGCGATCAGCCCGCCGGCCACGGCGATTGCGCCCAGCACCCGCCGTCGTCGCGTCAGCCGATCCGGCACCGTCATCCCCGTCTCCGATCACTGGTCGCGCTCCGTCGCGGCGAGCCCCCGTGGCGAACGCCCGACGGTACCGGGCAGCGCCGACCACTCCCGGGGCGGCGACCCTTCTAGAGTGGGACCGTGCCTCTCGACCACCCGATCGCCGTCGTCGGTCTGGACCTGCTGCACGACAGCGACCTCGGCGTGCAGGCCTTCGCCCGGCACGTCGGCGAACTCCTACCGATCGACCGGGCCCGGCTGGTGGTCGCCGGGATGCGGGGTGCGTTGGAGGGCAAGGCCGACCTGTCCGCCGAGGCGGCGGCCGCCTTTCCGGGCCTCGACCTGGCCACCGCGTACACCGGCGCCGACGTGGTCGCCACCCTGGCCGCCGCGGCCGGGCTGAGCGGTGACCAGATCGGTGCCGCCCGGACCGCCGCCGCCCACGATCTCGCCCGGTCGGCATGGACCGTCGGACCGGCCTCCGGGCTGTCCGACCTGCGGCGCCTGCTCACCGCACACGGTGTCCAGCTGGCCACCACCTCGTCCAGTCCGATCGGCGTCCCCGAAGTGCTGGACGCGATCGAGATGCCGGACCTGCCCTGGCTGGTCGTGGCCCCGGGCCGGCGCCGCGACTGGTGGCTCGACGCCGTCCGGCCCGACGACGCCGCCCCGAC
This sequence comes from Nakamurella flava, assembly GCF_005298075.1. Taxonomy (NCBI): domain Bacteria; kingdom Bacillati; phylum Actinomycetota; class Actinomycetes; order Nakamurellales; family Nakamurellaceae; genus Nakamurella; species Nakamurella flava. The sequence continues at coordinate 331,387 of NZ_SZZH01000001.1, read as the reverse complement.
GCCGACCCCGCCGGTGCCGGCCGGGCACCATCTGGTGATCGCGGGGCGGCCGGCCGACCTGTCCGCACCGTCGTCCGTCGGGGTCACCACCGGCCTCGTCGACCGGTTCGGACGGGCCGCCGACGGGAGTCCGGCGGCGACCTGGACGGCCCGCGACCTGACCGGTCTGCTGCCCGCGATCACCGACTGGCTGGAGCACCGATGACCGGCGTCGCCCACGATGCCCACCGGGATGCCCGTCGCGACGACTGGCTGACCCCGGACGGCTCCCCGGTCGCCCGTCCGACGCACCTGCTGGCCCACCTGTCCGACACCCACCTGACCCCGGCCGGCGTCCGCTACAACGCCGTCCTGGACGCCGATGCCGCCCTGGGCCGGGCGGTCGACGTACTGGCCGCGGCCGTCGCCGACGGCCGCCGGCTGGACGGGGTGGTGGTGACGGGCGACCTCACCGACACCGGCGACCCCGACGCCTACCGGCGGTTGCGCGACGCACTGGACCGGCTCGGTGTCCCCGTCGTCTACGCGACCGGCAACCACGACGTCCGCACCGAGTTCCACCGCAGCCTGCTCGGCCGCGAGTCCGAGCAGCCCGTCCTGCAGGTGCACGACCTGTCCGGGCTGCGGGTCGTCGTCCTGGACTCGACCATCCCCGGTCACGGCCACGGCCGGCTCGACGCCGACCACCTGGCCGAACTGACCGCCGTGCTGGCCGATCCGGCCCCGCACGGGACGGTGCTCGCGCTGCACCACGCTCCCCTGCCGGCCCCGTCCCCGCTGCTCAGCTACTTCGCGTTGGAGGCCGGTTCGCGCGCCGCGCTGGCCCGGGCGCTGGCCGGGACCGACGTGCGGCTGATCCTGGCCGGACACCACCACCTGCCCCAGACCGGCCTGCTGGCCGGGGTTCCGGTGGCGGTGGCCGGGTCGACGGCGATCCGGACCGACCCGCTCGCCCCGGCCGGCCACGAACGGACGTGGGCGTCGGGTGCGTTCGGGGTGGTCGAGTTCTACCCCGACACCCTGACGGTCTCGACGATCCCGGTGGACGGGGCGGACATGGTGTTCGACCTCGACGCCGACGGCTGCCGGACGATCGTGGAACGGCATCCGATCGACTGAGACGAGGTCAGGACACCGCGGCGGCCAGCCCGGGGACGGCCAGCACCAGCCAGCAGCCGAGCAGCAGGGCCGGCCCGAACGGCACCGCCGACCGCCGGTCGAGCCGGCCGATCGCCATCCCGACCAGGGCGACGACGGCACCGAGCACGAAGGCCAGCGCGAGTGCGGTGACGGCGGCCCCGACGGACAGGTATCCGGTCAGCAGAGCGAGTGACGGGACCAGCTTGGCGTCGCCGCGGCCGAGTCCGCCCCGGGACACCCGGGCGAGCAACCCGAAAAGGACGCCGATCACGCCGGCCACCACGAAGGCCCGCAGCAGCGATCCGCTGCCCGGCCAGAGCAGCGACGTCAGGATGATCAGACCGGCGGAGACGGCCACCGCCGGCCGGGTGATCGCATCAGGCAGCCGGTGGTGCCGCAGGTCGACGATTCCCAGGGTCACCGTCAGCCAGCCGGCCCAGACGACCAGCAGCACGGTCGGCGCACCGAGGGCACAGGCGGCACCCGCCGCCGTGATCACCCCCAGTAGCGTTTCGACCGGCCCAGGCCCCACGACGGTGCCTCGGCGCAGGCGGGCCAGCAACAGCCGGGTGGGCCACCCGACGCCGGCCCCGACCGCACCGGCGGCGACCACGACCAGGACGGCGGGCCAGCTCACCGGGTCACCCCGGACGCACCACCGTTCAGCCGAAGATCCCGTTGGCGCGGGCCTGGGCGACGCACACGTTGTGCTCCTCGATGGTGTTGCTGAAGCACGAGGTGCCGTCCTGGTTGATCTTCACGAAGTACAGCAGCGGCCCGCTGGCCGGCTGTGCGGCCGCGGCGATGGCCGACTTGCCGGGCGAGCTGATCGGCGTGGGCGGCAGGCCGTCGGCGGCGTAGGTGTTCCAGGGGCTCGGATTGGCCCGGTCGTCGTTGGAGGTGGCGATCGAGGCCCGGTCCAGCGCGTAGTTGACCGTCGAGTCCATCTGCAGCTTCATCGGCAGGGCCAGCCGGTTGTAGATGACCCGGGCCACCTTCGGCATGTCCGCAGTGATGCCCTCGCGTTCGACGATGGAGGCGATGATCGCCACCTGGTACGGCGATACCCCCAGTCGGCCGGCGGCCGCCTTGACGTCGGAGGTGTTCCAGGTGGCGGCCGATGCGCTGACCACCGCCCGCAGCGCCTGCTCCGGGGTCGATCCCGGCGGGATGTCGAAGTCGCCGGGCAGGATCATGCCCTCGAGCCGGCGGTTGGGGTCCGGCGAGCTGCGGACCGCGTCGATCGCCCATTCGACGACCCCCAGCGTCGCCGGGTCGGCGGTCCGCGCGACCTCCCACAGCTGGTCCGCGGTGAAGCAGTCGGACACCCCGTTCACCGGGACGCAGGACGCCTCGGTGATCTGGCTGATGTAGCCCGGGATCACCGTCGGCGCGACGTTCGGATCGGTGGAGACCGCAGTGACGTCGGCGAGTTGCCGGCCGGGGATGAGCCGGACGCGGCCGACGTGGTTGACCGGATCGACCAGCGCATCCGCCGCGGCCTGGGCGGAGGCGTCCTTGCGGACCCGGTAGTAACCGGGCTGCAGCGCCTGCACGTCGGCGTCCTGCGCGGCCTGCTTCTGGAACGCCTCGACGGAGGCGACCACCCCGGCCTGGCTGAGGGTCTCGGCGATGTCGGTGGTGCTGTCGCCGCTTTGCACCCGGACGATGACCTCGTCGCCACCGGTGCCGGGGTAGTCGGCGACGGTGTCGGCGTGCGAGCGCCAGACGACGAACCCAGCGGCCAGCGCGACGACGATGACGACGAGCACGACGATGGCGGCGACGACCGACCACCGGTGCCGGGACCGGCGGGGTCCGTCGGTGCCCGACGGGGCCGTCGGCCGTGGCGGCACCGAGATGAGATCCATGCCGGCGGCGTGGCCGTCGGAGGGGACGTTCGCCCCGGGCGCCGTCGGACGGCTGGCGGGGCCGGCGGGTGACTGCCCGGCCAGGGCCGCCCTCAACTGGTCGACATCGAGGTCGCCGGTCTCGCCGCCGTCGTCACGTCGGTCGAAGATGCCGAGGTCGTTCACGCCGGTCCGCCGAGCTCGTCGAGCGCCGCGGCGCGCTGCCGCTGGTGGGTGAGGGCGTCGAGGTGGTTCTGCAGGATGCGCACGGCGGCGACCTGGTCGACCACGGCGCGCCGCTTGCGGCCCTTGATGCCGCGCTGGGACAGCATGCGGTCGGCACTGACCGTGGTCAGCCGTTCGTCGACGTAGACCAGGGGGACCGGGGCGACCCGCGCGGCCACTTGATCGCCGTACGCGCGGGCGGCCGTGACGGCGGCGCCGTCCGTACCGCGCAGCGTCCTGGGCAGCCCGACGACCACCTCGACCACCTCGTATTCGCTGACCAGTGCGACGAGACGGTCCAGATCCGAACCGTGGGCGACGTCGCGTGGCAGGGTCGCCACCGGGGTGGCCAGGATCCCGCCGGGATCACTGACGGCCACGCCCACCCGCACGGTACCGACGTCGATTCCCAGGCGCACGCCCCTGCGCGGCGGGTCGCTCGGCCGGTCCGACCCGGTCGTCGGATCGTCGTTCACGCCCCGGACTCCGTTCCCCGTTCGGTGGTCACGCCCTCACCCGGCCGACTCAGACCTGCTCCTGGGCGAGGGCCTGCCGCAGCGCCTCGATGGCCGCCGGGATGCCGTCCGGGTTGGTTCCGCCGCCCTGGGCCATGTCCTTCTTGCCGCCGCCACGCCCGCCGATGGCCGGAAGGAACTGCTTGGCGAGGTCCCCCGCGGCCCAGCCCGCCTGCACCGCCGGCGGGGTGACGGCGACGCAGAACGCCACGGATCCCTCGCCGGGGGCGAAGATCGCGACCACGCCGGGGCCCTGGAGCGCGGCCCGCACGTCGGTGGCCAGGCCCCGGACGTCACCGGCCGCGGTACCCGCGGGGGCGGTCGCGGCGACCAGCGACACAGCGCGGTCTCCGGCGCCGACCCGGACCGCCCCGGCGGCCAGGGCGGATGCGGACGCCTTGAGCTGGGCGGCCCGCATCCCCGCGAGTTCCTTCTCGGTCTGTCGGAGCTTCTCGACCAGCGCCTCGACCCGGCCGGGCACCTCGCCCGGCTGCACCTTCAGCGAGCTGGCCAGCTGGGCGACGATGGCCCGCTCGGCGGCGAGCCGGTGGAACGCCTCGAGGCCGACGGCGGCCTCGACCCGGCGCAGACCGGAACCGATGGACGACTCGCCGACCAGCGCGATGGGCCCGATCTGCGAGGAGTGGTCGACGTGGGTGCCACCGCACAGCTCCACCGACCAGGGCCCGCCGATCTCGACGATGCGGACGGTGTCGTCGTAGGTCTCGCCGAACAGCGCGATCGCGCCCATGGCCCGCGCCTCGTCCTGCGAGCCGTAGAGCACACGGACACCGAGGTCGGCACGGACGGCCCGGTTGGAGACCTCTTCCAACTCGGCCCGCTGGTCCGCGGACAGTCCGGCGTTCCAGGCGAAGTCGAGCCGCAGATACCCGGGCTTGTTGTAGGAGCCGGACTGGAGCGCCTCCGGGCCGAGCACCTGCCGCAGCGCGGCGTGCACGACGTGGGTGCCGGAGTGCGCCTGCCGGGCGCCGATGCGCCATTCCGGGTCGACCTGGGCGGTGACGGTCGAGCCGGTCACCAGCTCGCCGTCGGTGACGCGGATCTTGTGCACCCAGAGCTTGCGGTCGACCTTCTGCACGTCGATGACCTCGGCCCGGCCGTCCGGTCCGGTGATGGTGCCGGCGTCGGAGTCCTGACCGCCGGCCTCGGCGTACAGCGGGGTCTGGTCCAGAACCAGCTCGACGGTCTGCCCCTCGGTGGCCACCTGGGCCAGCGCACCGTCGACGACGATCCCGCGGACGACACCGTCGGTGGTGAGTTCGGAGTACCCGGTGAACCGGGTCGGCCCCTGGTCGAGCAGCCCCCGGTAGACCGACAGGTCGGCGAACCCGCCCTTGCGGGCCTTGGCGTCGGCCCGGGCCCGGTCCTTCTGCTCCTTCATCAGCCGCTCGAACTCGGCGACATCGACGGTGAGCCCGGCCTCGCTCGCCATCTCCAGCGTGAGGTCGATCGGGAAGCCCTGGGTGTCATGCAGGGTGAACGCGGTGGCGCCGGGGAGGACGGTGGTCTGCTCGCCCTTGAGCTCACCGGCGGCGACGTCGAACAGCTTAGAGCCGGACGACAGGGTGCGCAGGAACGCCTGCTCCTCGGTGATGGCGACCTTTTCGATGCGCGTGTAGTCCTCGGCCAGCTCCGGGTAGGAGGGGCTCATCAGATCGCGCACGGTGCTCATCAGCGTGGGCATGATCGGCTCGCTGACGCCCAGCAGCCGGGCCGACCGGATCGCGCGGCGCAGCAGCCGCCGCAGCACGTAGCCGCGGCCCTCGTTGCCGGGGGTGACGCCGTCGCCGATGAGCAGCATGCCGCTGCGGGAGTGGTCGGCGATGACCCGGAACCGGACGTCGGCCTGGTGGTCGCCGCTGCCGTACTTCTTGCCGGACAGCTGCTCGACGGTGGCGATGATCGGCCGCAGGAGGTCGGTCTCGTAGACGTTGTCGACGCCCTGCAACAGGAAGGCGAGGCGCTCGACCCCCAGGCCGGTGTCGATGTTCTGGCTGGGCAGCGGCCCGAGGATCGGGAAAGCCCCCTTGCCATCACCCGAGGACTCACCCCGCATGTCCTGCATGAAGACGAGGTTCCAGACCTCGAGGTAGCGGTCCTCGTCGGCGACCGGTCCACCCTCGGCGCCGAACTCCGGGCCGCGGTCGTAGTAGATCTCCGAGCACGGCCCGCACGGGCCGGGGACGCCCATGGACCAGAAGTTGTCGTCCATGCCGCGGCGCTGGATGCGCTCGGCCGGCAGCCCGGCGATCCGCTGCCACAGCTCGATGGCCTCGTCGTCGGACTCGTAGACGGTGACCCACAACCGGTCCTTGTCGAGGGCGAATCCGCCCTCGTCCAGCGGCGCGGTGAGCAGCGTCCAGGCGTGCTCGATGGCGCCGGCCTTGAAGTAGTCGCCGAAGGAGAAGTTCCCGGCCATCTGGAAGAAGGTGTTGTGCCGCGTGGTGACGCCGACGTTGTCGATGTCACCGGTGCGCACGCACTTCTGCACGCTGGTCGCCCCCGGGAACGGCGGGGTGCTCTGCCCCAGGAAGTACGGCTTGAACGGCGCCATCCCGGCGATGGTGAACAGCACGGTGGCGTCCTGGCTGATCAGCGAGGCCGACGGCACGACGGTGTGGCCGTTCCGCTCGAAGTAGTCCAGGAAGCGGCGACGGATCTCGTGGGTCTGCATGCGGGGCTGATGTCCTCGGGGAGAGTGCGGGGCACGGGCGGGGCATGGGTGCGTGGGCGGCGCTGATCGTCACCGGAGTTCTCCGGTGACGGCGGGCGGGAAGGGTCAGGCGGTGCGGCGGGACCGGCTGGGCCGGTCCTCGCGGCCGGTGGCCGGCCGGGTGGGCGGTGGCGCGCCGGGCGCCCGCCGCTGCGGCTGAACAGGGGGCAGCGTGGCGGCGTCGGAGACTCCGTCGATGGTGCCCTCGACGGGGCCGATGGATTCCGGGCCGACGAGCAGGACCGCACCGGTCTGGTTGTCGATGACCGTGCGGTAGCTCGCCCGACGGTTGACGGCCCCCTGCCGGACGTCGGTGGCGAAGGCGCCGACCGCGTTGCCGATCTCGGCGATGGCGTCCGCGACGTCGGCGGCGATCGCCGAGGGCGTCAGTTTCGCCTTCATCGCGGCCGCGGCCGCCTCCTTGGCCCTGCGGGTGCGGCGGGTGGCGGCGACGCCCAGGGCGACCCCCGCCCCGAACACGTACATGCGCTTCACCGGTGCCGACTTCCTTCCCCAGCGTCGTCCTGCCTGTGCGGCGCGGCCGTTCCCGGCCGGCACCGAGGTGCCCGTTCCCGGGGTCGATGGCGGCTCACCCGCTCGACCGTCCAAAGGCTACCCGCTGGACCCCGGCCCGACCGGGAGCATCAGGAAGGTCGGGCCACCGAGGGGTCCGACGCCCCCGTCGAGGCCGTCTGGCGTTGCCACCAGACGGCGGCCGCACGGACGCGGCGGTTGCTGTCGCCGTGACCGCCGAGGCCGAGCTTGTCGAAGACGGAGCGCAGGTGCTGTTCGACGGTCCGTTCGGACAGGAAGAGGTCGGCGGCGATGCCGGCGTTGGTCCGACCTGCGGCCACCCCGGCCAGCACGTCGTTCTCCCGCGGGGTGAGGCCGGGGACGCCGACCGTCACGGCCCGCGGCGCCGCCGGCCGGGTCCACGCCTCGAAGCGCCGCACCCCGAGCACGACGAGCGCGGTGACGGCCACGGTCAGCGCGCAGGCGGCCAGCGCCGCCGGGGCGGGGGTCTCTATGGCGCCGACCACGGCGACGGCCGCGATCAGGGTGATCGCGCCGCCCCAGAGGGCGACGACGGTCCGGACGACCCAGCGGTCGTCCTGGCCGACCGCGTGGGCGACCAGGACCGGGATGCCGGCGATGACCAGCAGGTACGCGACGCTGCCGGTCGCGGGGTCGACGTCGCCGGGGTCCCGGACGACGGCCAGCGCGAGACAGCACACCACCGAGCACAACGCCGTCGATGTCAGCGCAGCGTCCCGGGCCAGTCGGCGGCGGTCGACGACCGAGGCCCGACGGGCCTGCCGAACCACCAGTGAAACGGCCAGGGCCAGCAGCAGGTTCAACGCGATCAGCAGGCCGTCGACCAGTGCGGGGACGGCCACCACCCACGCCTGGGGTGCGGCGGTGCCGATGCCGACGAACGGAGCCACCGGGCGGATGAGGACCGCGCCGGCCACCGCCACCAGCCCGGCGGCCGCGGCCAGGCCCACCGCGGCCCGGACGAGGCCGGCGTGCGCGAGTCCGGCGACGGCCAACCCGGCGGTCGGCGGGACCCACCCCACCGACCAGAGTCCCGCCGCCACCGGTCCCGGGGCCGTCGACGCCCAGGCGCCGAGGGCGAGGTAGAGCGCCAGGGACGCGGCGAGCGCCTGGAGGGCCCAGCGGGTCGGTCCGTCGACACGGCGGGCCAGCACCGCTACCGCCACGGCGCCCATCAGCAGGCCGATCACGGCGACCGGGTGCGTGACGAAGGTGCGGTCGCCGTCGAACCAGCGGACCAGCAGCGCCCCGCCACCGGCCGCGGACACCGTCCCGATGGCCCACAGCACCGGGTCAGTATGGGATCGGCGGGCGGGGCCGACCAGGTGCAGGTCAGGCACCGGTGGGCCGGATCAGCCGCCGGTACCCGAACCAGCCGAGCAGCACCCACAGCACCCGTTCGACCAGGGACAGACCCACGACCACCGGCGGAGTGGTGGGCAGCAGGAACCCGGCGGCGACGACGGTCACTCCCAGCGCGACGACCCGCCACGGCAGGCCCCGCACCACCGCCGCCCAGATCATGGCGGCGAGCACGGCGACGATGATGACCGCGGTCGTCCCGCCGATCCAGACCGCGAAGCCGGGCAGCCCCGCATTGAAGGCGTCGGTCACGGACCGTCCGGTGCCCGGGTCGACGACGGCCGGGTCGGCGGCCCAGATGAAGGGCAGCGTCTCGGCGGTGATGACGAGCGCGAAGACGAGGCCGGCCAGGGCCAGCGCGGTGGCGGCCAGCAGGGCCGGCCACCGCAGGTCACCGAGCACGGCGAGAAACAACGCGGCCACCACGAAGGTGACCGCGAACGCCGGCCCCCCGAGCAGCACGTTCATCGCCCAGTAGCCGGCGCCGAGACCGACCGTGGTGTCGAAGTCGATCGCGCCGGTAAAGGGCGGTTCCCACCACTGGAAGACGGTCAGCCCGATGGCGGCGAGTACGAGCAGGGTCAGCAGCAGGGTGGCGACCCGTCGGCGGGCGACCGGAACAGGTGACCCGGAGGTGGTCGTCGCGGCGTGGTTCCCGGTGGTGGCGGTCATCGGCCCACCGTGGGCCGGCGCCGGCCCCGAGCACCATCCGGGCTACCACGCAATACAGTGTCGCCGCAGGTCAGCGCCGGTCCTCGACGGGGTCAGGAGTCGGGACGAGTCATCGCCGTCTAAGGGTTGCAGGGAGCCGGGCCGGGTCAGCCACCACCGGTGATCCGTCCCTCCCGCTGCACCGAGAAGGCCCGGAACACCTCCCCGGACCCGACGCATCGCTCCCGACCCGGGTTGGCCGCCGTGAGATCGCCGTTGTCCGGCCAGGACCCGCCGCCCATCTCGAGGACCGGGCCGTGCGGCCCGGGCCGTCCGAGGTCGACTCCGTCGAGCAGGATCCGGTCGGGGGTGACGATGAGATCCAGGTAGTCGGCCACCGCCAGCGGGCTCCCTTCGGATTCTGCGCCCGTCAGTAGTGCACCCAGTAGTCGAACGCAGCCCTTGTCGTCGACGACCAGTCGCCCGACGGCGAGGGCCGCGGGGCTTGCGCCGCCGATCGTGGCCGGGAAGCGCAGCAGCGGAACGGCATCGGCCGGGGCCTGGCCAGGCACGGGCTGCGGGCTCCGCTGCACCACCAACGCCGCCGGGGCCAGGGCGGCGATGCAGTCTCGCACGCCCGCGATGGCTGCGGCGGCCGCATCGTGCGAGATGACCACCGTGACGGTGCCCGCACGCAGATCCAGCGACCCACCGAACGACTGCCCCCGCAGGGTCGTCGAGACCAGGTCCCACAACTGCCGCACCCGCTCCGGCGGCACCCCCGGGCGTTCGACGACGACCGGGTAGCCACCGATGGTCGACGGCGCCGTCGCCTGGCCTCGCGAGGTTCCGACGACGAACTGGAACGGGTCGTGCTCGATGACGGTGTAGTCGAACGCCGGGTCGGACGTGAAGAGCTGCTCGGCGGACTGGCCGGCCGCGAGTTGACGGATCGCCTCGTCGACCGGGACCCCGAATTCGTCCGCGTACCACTGCACATCGGGTGAGAGCTGTCCGTCACCGACCGTCCAGGCCGACCTGTCCGGTGTCGCCGCGACCGAGACGGGGTCGGGCAACGGTGTGGCGATGGGTTCGGTCGCCGGGGGCCCGATGGCGGGCCGAACGTGAGGGTGACGGGGGCGGTGACCGGCAGGAGCAGGTCGGTCCCGGCCGGGTTTCCGGCGTCGGCGACGGTGGCCGGCGCCGCGCAGGCCGTCGCCATGATCAGCACCACCGGGAGCAGAGCCCTGCGGTGGCGGCGGGATCGCCTGAGCGGTGGCACTCGCACGGTCATACCGTCGGGACGGAGGGCAGCGGCTGACTGGTTGCGCGGCGCCCACTGATCCTGGTCGGCCCTGGCTCGGACACAGGGGACATCCTGGCCCGTCGGGCCAGGGACCGCCCGCGGAGGCGGTGGTCGTGCTCGCCAACGGCAGGGGATTGTGGTCCAATACAGCTTGTCGAAACGATTCGATTCGATGCTGGAAATGTGGTCGCACCGGTCAACCCGGAGGCCGCCCCGGCGTCCTGCCCTGCGATCGGCGGCGCGACGAGCCCGCCCATCCCCCCGCTCACCCCATCAGGAAGGTCAGTCCACGATGTCCGTCATCGAGACGAACACCCTCGAGACCGTGTCCGCTGCTGCCGGCCCCGAGTCGGGCTCACCGGCCGACGACTGGCGCCGCACCGCCGTCGTCTACCAGATCTACCCCCGCTCCTTCGCCGACGGCGACGGCGACGGCATCGGCGATCTGCCCGGCATCATCGGCCGGCTCGGCGCGCTCGCCGAGCTCGGCGTCGACGCCGTCTGGCTGTCGCCGTTCTACAAGTCGCCGCAGGCCGACGCCGGTTACGACGTCGCCGACTACCGCGACATCGACCCGCTGTTCGGCACCCTCGACGACTTCGACGCCCTCGTCGCCAAGGCCCATGACCTGGGTCTGAAGGTCATCATCGACCTCGTCCCCAACCACTCGTCCGACGAGCACGTGTGGTTCCAGCAGGCGCTGGCCGCCGGCCCGGGTTCACCCGAGCGCGAGCGCTACATCTTCCGTGACGGCCTCGGCGAGCGGGGTGAGCTGCCGCCGAACAACTGGGTGAGCTGCTTCCGCGGGCCGGCCTGGACGCGGACGACCAACGCCGACGGCACCCCCGGCCAGTGGTACCTGCACCTGTTCGACACCAAGCAGCCCGACTGGAACTGGGAGCACCCGGAGGTCCGCGAGGAGTTCCTCTCGGTCCTGCGCTTCTGGCTGGACCGCGGCGCCGACGGCTTCCGCGTCGATGTCGCCCACGCCCTCATCAAGGCGCCCGGTCTGCCCGATCTGGTCCATCCAATCCAGGATCCGGAGGCCGACCCCGAGGGCTTCTTCATGAACGGCCCGATGTGGGACCAGGACCGGGTCCACGAGGTCTACCAGTCGTGGCGCGCGCTGCTCGACGAGTACTCGCCCGACCGCATCCTGTGCGCCGAGGCGTGGGTGCAGCCGCTGTCCCGGCTGGCCAACTACGTGCGTCCGGACGAGATGCACCAGGCCTTCAACTTCGAATACCTCGATACCCCGTGGAACGCGGCCGCGCTGCGGACCTCCATCACCGCGTCGGTCGCGTCCAACGAGTCGGTCGGCGCGCCGACCACCTGGGTGCTGTCCAACCACGACGTCGTGCGCCACGCTTCCCGGCTGGGTCTGCCCGGCAACGGGCCGCGCCCGAACGGCATCCGCGCCGGCGACGTCCAGCCGGACGCCGAGCTCGGTCTGCGCCGGGCCCGGGCAGCCACGCTGCTGATGCTGGCCCTGCCCGGTTCGGCCTACCTGTACCAGGGTGAGGAGCTGGGCCTGCCCGACCACACCGACCTGGACGACGACCTGCGTCAGGACCCGACCTGGTGGCGGTCGGAGTACACCGAGGCCGGCCGCGACGGCTGCCGGGTTCCGCTGCCCTGGCAGGCCGACGCCCCCGGGCTGGGCTTCGGCCCGACCGGTCTGACCTGGCTGCCGCAGCCCGAGGCGTACACCGAGCTGGCCCGGGACCGGCAGCTCGGGGTGGCCGGCTCGACGCTGGAGATGTACCGGACGGCGCTGCGGCTGCGTCGCGAGTACGGACTCGGACCGGGCTCGCTGGAGTGGGCGGACGACCTGGGCAGCGGCGACGTGCTGTCGTTCGTCAACGGCCAGGTCCGGGTGGCCGCGAACATCGGCACCACGCCGGTCGCGCTGCTCGCCGGCGCAACCGTGGTGCACAGCAGTGTCGAGCTGCCGGGCGACGGCACGCTGCCGCCGGACACCACCGTGTGGCTCGTCTGACACCAGCTGACTTCGCATCGCCGACGGCCGTGGCCCGTCCCTTCCGGGACGGACCGCGGCCGTCGGCCTTTTCCGGTCCGTTCGGGGGATGACCGTGGTCGCGGCCTCCGCGCAGACCTACCGTGAGGACGCCCCATTCCCCAGACGAGGTGGTAGCCGATGCGACACGGCCCGGTCGACGTCATCGTGGTCCAGTTCCCGGCGGGGGTGCAGCACGGCACCCTCGTGCAAGCCCTGACGGAGGTGGCCGACAAGGGCCTCGTCCGCATCGTCGACATCGTGTTCCTGTCCAGGAACGCCGACGGCACCCTCGTGGTCGGCGAGCTGGACGCGGTCGACTCCGAGCTGGGCGGCCTGTACGCCGACCTCGACGGCGACTTCGGCGGCCTGCTCAGCGAGGCGGACCTGGAGGCCGCGGCAGCCGATCTGCCCCCGGGCACCGCGGCCGGTGTCCTGGTCATGGAGCACCTGTGGGCCCGCGGCCTGGCCGCCGGTCTGGCGTCCGCCGGCGGCGAGGTGGTCTCCACGACCCGGATCCCCGCGGCCGAGGTCGACGCCGCGTTCAGCGACCTCGAACCGGCCTGATCCACGCCGTTCCCCGCGACTCCAGCCCCCCTCCCCCCGGCGACTTGGTAAAGAACGACGCCTTTTCGTCGCGGAGGCGGCGTGTTTCGCCCAATCGCGCAGCCCACGTCATCACCACCGAAGGAGAACTCATGTTGGGACGAGGACTTGGCCGGGGCGGACGCCCCGGTCTGCTCGGCACCATGGCCCGCACCGCCGTGGTCGCCGGGACCGCCACCGCGGTCAGTGGCAATGTCGCCCGCAAGCAGCAGGCGCGTGACGTCGAATCGGCGCAGGCCGCGGCCTACCGCCAGCAGCAGACGGCCCCGCCGCCCGCACCGGCGGCCGCTCCCCCGCCACCGGCCCCGCCGGCGCCGGCCGGTCCGCCGAAGGACATGAACGTCGTCATCCAACAGCTCCAGCAGCTCGGCCAGCTCCGGGACGCCGGCGTGCTCACCGAAGAGGAGTTCGCCGCGCAGAAGGCGAAGCTGCTGGGCTGACCCGTCCCCCGGCCCACAGCGGCCACCGTCGAGGAGCGTCGTGCTCGCTGAGCGAGCAGGACGCTCCTCGACGCATTTCCGGCCCCCTCCTGATTGCACTATTGCATTCATGCATTAGTGCAGCAGGGTTCTGCTCCATGATCGAGTTCCGGATCGACCGACGGGCGGGGGTGCCGACGTACCTCCAGATCGTCCAGCAGGTCCAGCAGGCGCTGCTGCTCGGTCGATTACAGGTGGGCGACAAGCTCCCCACCGCGCGCGAGGTGGTCGCCAGTACGGCCATCAACCCCAACACCGTGCTCAAGGCCTACCGCGAACTGGAGCACGAGGGCCTGGTCCAGGCCCGGGTGGGCGCGGGGACGTTCGTCACCCGCGAGTTGGCCCGGCCGTCCACCACCCAGCACTCCGCTCTCGGGTCGGCTCTGGGCGAGTGGGTGGCGAATGCGCGCCGGTCCGGTCTGCGACGTGACGAGATCGAAGCCCTCGTGAAGGCCTGGCTCGACCAGGAGTTCCACCAGCCCCCCGTCGACGTGAAAGGACAATCATGACCAGCGCTCTCGTCCAGGCGCCGTTGCAGGTCGACGATCTCGGGGTGCGGTTCCGCCGCGGTTGGGCGCTGCGGCACTGCTCGCTCACCCTGCGGGAGGGTCGCATCACGGCGCTCGTCGGCCCGAACGGGGCGGGCAAGAGCACCCTGATGACGGTGGCGGCCGGCTTGCGCCCGGCGACGGAGGGGTTCGTCGCGGTGCACGGTTCCCGGGTCGACACCCGCGCGATCCACCCGGCCGTCGGCTTCCTGGCCCAGGACAAGCCGCTGTACAAGCGGCGCACGGTGGACGACATGATCGCCATGGCCAGGCATCTCAATCCGGTCTTCGACCTGACCCTGGTCCGTCGGCTGGTGACCGAGGCCGAACTGCCGCCGTCGGCCCGGGTCGGCACGCTCTCGGGCGGGCAACGCAGCCGGCTCGCCCTGGCCCTCGCCCTCGGACGCCGACCGGCGCTACTCATCCTCGACGAGCCCTTGGCCGACCTCGACCCGTTGGCTCGCTTCGAGATGCAGCAGATGCTGCTGACCGAAGCCATGGACACCGGGATGACCGTGCTGCTGTCCAGTCACATCGTCAGCGAGATCCAGGACAGCTGCGACGATCTCGTCATCCTCGCCGACGGCCGGGTCGTGCTGGACGGCGCGGTGGATCAGCTGACCGACCGGTTCCACCTGTTCATCGGCCCGGGGACGGTGGGTGCCGACGCCACGAACGGGACTCCGGAGTGGCTACCCACCGACCGGCTCGTCGATCTGCGGACCCTGCCCCGTCAGACGACGGCGCTGGTCGACGGCCCGGTCGACCGGCGGCCACCCGGGTGGTCGGAGGAAACGGCCACCCTCGAGGAGATCGTGATGGCGCACCTGCGCTCGACCCGTTCCGGCGCCGCTTCTTCCGCTGCGGACGTCACCGTCTCGAACGGAGCCGACCGATGAACCGCGTCCCGTCGGAAACGCCCACTACGGGCGAGGTTCGGCCCGCGGGCACCGGGGACTGGGTATCCCCCGCGCAGGCCGCCGGCAGTCGCCGTACGTCGTGGCGGAACCTGTTCGCGGGGATCTGGCCGGTCCACCGGGCCATCCTGCTCGGCTGCGTCGGCGCCGCGGCGCTGCTCGCTCTGGCCTTGGTCTGGTACCGGCAGTGGGCCATCGGCGTCGCATCCGACGTCATCGCCGGGCCGGCCTGCCGGGGCGGATCGGCCCTGGACAGCCCGGACTGTTCGACCGCCGTTCTACGGACCCAGTTGGAAGTCATCAGGACACCGGGCAGCCTGCTGACGTTGGTCTGCGCGGCGCTGACCGCCGGCGCCGGTGTCATCCTCGGGGTCTCAGCCTTTGCCCGGGATTTCGAGCAGAGGACTCAGGTCTTACTTCTGACGCAGTCCGTCAGTCGGGTTCGGTGGTGGACGGCAAAAACTCTGGTGTTCCTGGTGCCCTGGCCACTGGCCGTGCTCGGACTCGGTGTGGTCGCCTCCTGGTCGTTCACCGGCGTGAGTCAAGCCTTCACGCCCGTCGGCGGATTCGGCGACGGACCGATGGATCCACAACCGTTCTACCTCTCCGCCCTGGGGCTGTTCATCGTGGGCACGGTCGCCGTCTGCACCGGCGTGACGATTGGCATCCTGATGCGCGTCACCCTGGGCGCGATCCTCGTGGCCAGCGTGATGACCGCCGCCCTTGTCGTCGGCGCCGAGGTCGCCCGCCCACACCTTGTGCCGAGCGACCGGTTCGTCTCCGCCTCACGGGACGGCGGGTCGGTCGCCGTCCCGGCCGATTCCTGGTACCAGCGGAACGGCTACCTCGACTCCGATGGGCGGGAGATCGTCTGGGACGGGAACTGCAGCCTGTACTCGACCACCGACGAGAACACCACCGCGGAGGAGTACGTGGACATCCAGCAGAAGTGCCTGGACCAGGCCGGGATCGCTGCCGAGTACACGGATGTCATCCCGGCGGATCGCTTCACCCAGGTCCGCGCCCTGTGGTCGGGCATGCTCTTCGTGGTCTCCGGACTGGTCCTGTTGGCCGCCTTTCTCCGCATCCGCCACCGCGTGCTCTGAGTCACGGGGCGCACAGTGCCCGTGACATAGAGTGCAGGGCGTGAATCGGCTGGCCCTGCACGAGTCCGTCGCCGTCGGCCTGCCCCCGGCGGGACTGGTCGACGTGGCCCACGCGGCCGGGTTCCCGTCGGTCGGCCTGCGGGTGGCGCACTCCCCCGGCCCCGATCATTTCGGGAAGGGCGCCGCCGCCGACGAACTGGTGCGGATGGTCGATCATCTGCTGTCCTGGCGGGTGTCCGTACTGGATGTCGGCCGGGTCGACCTCGGGGTCGACGATGCCGAGACTGCCGACGGGGTCCTGGATCTCGCCGGCCGGATGGGGGCGCGGTACGTGACGGTGGGGTTCGCGCCGGATCTGGAACCGACCCGGGCGGAGGTGGAGTTCGCGCGCCTGGTGCATCAGGCGGAACCGTACGGGCTGGTGCCGTTGATCGTCCTGCGACCGGACAGCGCGGCCTCGAATGTGGCCTCGGCGACGGAGGTGGCCGGTCGCACCGGCGGCGGGTGCGTACTGACACTCGACCTGGAGCGCGACCCGTTCGACATCGAGGACCGGATCCTGCGAGCGGGCAACCACCTGGGCTACCTGCGGGTGCTGGTCGAGCAACTGGACGGCCTCACGGAGGACACCGCGGCCGGCCGGCTGGCCACCGTGCCCCCGCACATCCCGATCGCCGTCGGTTCCGAAGTCCCGGCGGCGCCCACCGGGATCGATGTGGATTCGCTCGCCGAGCGGGCCGCCCGGTGGGCCCAGCTGGTCGACACCATGCTGGAGCACCCCCGCAGTCGGGCGCGCCGACTGTCAGAACGGGACTGACCCCGGCGGGGAGTCAGCGGCGCGTGGCTTCGATCAGCCCGCGCACCGCCAGTCCGTAACCGGCCACCCCGAATCCGACGACAATGCCGGCCGCGACCGGCGAGATCACCGAGTGGTGCCGGAACTCCTCGCGGGCGTGGACGTTCGAGATGTGCACCTCGACGACCGGCAGCTGCGCGCCTTCGATCGCGTCGCGCAGCGCGTAGGCGTAGTGGGTGTGCGCGCCCGGGTTGTAGACCGCTCCGACGCACCGGCCGGCCTGCGCCTCCCGGCCCAGTTCGTGGATCCAGTCGATCAGCTGCCCCTCGTGGTTGGACTGCCGGAAGTCGAGTTCGAGTCCGGCGGCGTCACTCTCGCGTCGGCACAGTTCCCGGACATCGTCCAGCGTGGTGGTGCCGTAGATCTCGGGCGACCGGGTGCCCAGCAGGTTGAGGTTGGGCCCGTTGAGGACCGCGATGCAGGTCATGCAGGCATGATCCCCGACAACCACCGCGGATCAGGGGATCAGCAGCACCTTGCCGGTGGTCTTGCGCCCGGTCAGCGCGTCCTGCGCCTGTGCGGCCTCCCGCAACGGGTACGTCGCCCCGATCCGCACGTCCAGGCGGCCGTCGGCGATCCAGCCGAACAGTTCGTCGGTCCGGCCGATCAGTTCCTCCCGGGTGCGGATGAAGTGGTCCATCTTGGGCCGGGTGAGGAACAGTGACCCGCCCGCGTTGAGCCGCTGGGGGTCGAACGGCGGGACCTGCCCGGAGGCACCACCGAACAGCACCATGGTGCCGCGGACCCGCAGGGCTCGGAGCGACGTGTCGAAGGTGTCCTTGCCGACTCCGTCGTAGACGGCCACCACTCCCTCCCCACCGGTGAGATCCCCGGCCCAGTCGGCGAAGTCGGTCCCGTCACCCTCAGTGCCGTACCCGACCAGCACATCGCTGGCCCCGGCCCCGCGAGACAGTTCGGCCTTCTCCTGGGTCGACACCGTGGTCAGCACCCGGGCACCCTTGATGACGGCGATCTGGGTCAGCAGCAGGCCGACCCCGCCCGCACCGGCGTGCACCAGCACGGTGTCGCCCGGCTGGATGCGGTAGGAGTCGGTGGCCAGGTAATGGGCGGTGATCCCCTGCAGTCCGACGGCGGCGGCGACCTGCAGGTCGACCCCGTCGGGGACGGGGTAGAGCTGGTCCACCGGGGCGACGACCCGCTCGGCGTAGGACCCCGGCACCGAGGCCCACGCGACCCGGTCGCCCGCCGCGAAGCCGTCGGCTCCGCCGGCGGCCACGGTCCCGGCGCCTTCCTTGCCGAGCACGAACGGAAGATCCTTGGGGTAGACGCCCTCCCGCTCGTAGGTGTCGATGAAGTTGACGCCCGCCGCGGCCACGTCGACGACCACCTGACCGGCATCCGCGGCGGCCAGGGGCATCTCGCGGAATTCCAGCACCTCGGAGCCGCCGGTGCGCGGGACGACCACCGCATGGGTCGTGGACTCGGACTCGGTCATGACTGCTCCCTGATCTTCCGCCGCAGGCGCGGCACCCGTTCGGCCAACTGCTGTTCCGCTCCATAACCCGTCGGCCGGTAGTAGTCGCGGCCCACAAGTTCGTCCGGTGCGTACTGCTGGGCGACGACCGCTCCCGGACGATCGTGCGGGTAGACGTAGCTCTGCGCGTTCCCCAGCTTCGCCGCTCCCGCATAGTGGCCGTCCCGCAGCGCCGGCGGGACCGACCCGATCCGACCGGCCCGCACGTCGGCCATCGCCGCGTCGATCGCCCGGATGACGGCGTTGGACTTCGGCGCCGTGGCCAGGTGGATGGTGGCCTGCGCCAGGGCGATCCGCGCCTCCGGCAATCCGACAAGCTGCACCACCTGGGCGGCGGCCACGCACGCCGGCAGCGCGGTGGGGTCGGCCATCCCGACATCCTCGGACGCATGCACCATCAACCGCCGGGCGATGAAGCGGGGGTCCTCCCCCGCCTCGATCATCCGGGCCAGGTAGTGGAGGGCCGCGTCCACATCGCTGCCCCGGATCGACTTGATGAAGGCACTGGTCACGTCGTAGTGCTGATCACCGGAACGGTCGTACCGCACGGCGGCCCGGTTCACCGCCGCCTCCACCACGGACAGGTCGATGACCAGGTCGCCGTCGGCGGACGGGACCGCGTCGGCCAGCACCGAATCGGCGGCGGCCTCCAGCGCGGTCAGCGCCCGCCGGGCGTCACCGCCGGACAGGGCGACGAGGTACGACCTGGCCTCCTCGTCGAGGACGACCTGACCGTCCAGGCCCCGCTCGTCGGCCACGGCCCGCTCGAGCACGGCGGTGATGTCCGCGTCGGTCAGCGGCTGCAGTTGCAGGACCAGGGACCGGGACAGCAGCGGGGAGACGACGGAGAAGAACGGGTTCTCCGTGGTTGCCGCGATCAGCACCACGGTGCGGTCCTCGACCGCGCCGAGCAGCGAGTCCTGCTGGGTGCGGGAGAAACGGTGGACCTCGTCGATGAACAGCACCGTCTGCTCGCCGGTGCGCCGCAACGAGTCCCGGGCGGTGGCCAGCACGGCCCGGACCTCCTTGACCCCGGCCGACACCGCCGACAGCTGCTCGAAGCGGCGACCCGTGCTCCCGGCGACCAGGGTCGCGAGCGTCGTCTTCCCGGTCCCGGGCGGGCCGTAGAGGATCATCGACGACGCCGCGCCACCCTCCACCAGCCGGCGCAGCGGGGCGCCTGGGCCGAGCAGGTGGGCCTGACCGACGACCTCGTCCAGCGTCCGCGGCCGCAGCCGGGCCGCGAGTGGTCCGGACGGGACGGGGACGGCCACGGCCGGGGTGAGTCGGTGACCGCCGGTCGCGTCCGCCGTCCCGAACACCGCGGAGTCCGGCGGCTCATCCGGATCCGCGGCGATCCCGAACAGCCCGGGTTCCTGCGCGCTCACCCCGGCGACGCTACCGAATCGTCGCCGCCGTCACGTCCGGGGTCGCCGATGGCCCGGAACTGCTGGGGATGTCGGCCGGTGCCGGCGTCTTGTGCAGGCTCGGCCCGGCGGGCGGCCTGACCGGCGCCGGACCGGCCGGGTCGGACGATGCCGCCAGCGCCCCGCCGATCAACCGCTGCGGGTGCAGGTCCCGCAGGTCGATCAGGTCCCGCAGCCCCTGGAGCTCGGCGACCTGACGACGAAGCTCGTCCAGTTCCGGTCCGATCTCGCGGCGAAGGCCGTCCTGGGCGCCGCTCACCATGCCCCGCACCTTCGTCGTCCCGTCGGCGACGAACCGCACCGCGGTCGGTATCCGTTCCGGGCCGAGGACGAAGACCCCGACCACCACGATGATCCCGATCTGGGTCCACGACAGTCCGAACATCATGCCCTCCCTGATCCTGTCGACGAACCGACGCTGATGTCCTCGAGCGCCGACGGCTCGTCGTCGTGCAGTGCGGCTCGGGCCTGGCGCCGGGCCAGCGAACGATCGTGCAGGCGGGCGACCTGGACGGCGACCTCGAACAGCACCGAGAGCGAGACGGCCAGGGCGCCCATGGTGATGGGGTCGTTGCCCGGGACGACCAGACCGGCGAAGACGACCAATCCGAAGATGGCGTACCGCCGCGAGCGGGCCAAGGCGGCTCCGGTCACCACGCCGACCCGGTTCAGCAGGATGAGCATCAGCGGCAACTCGAAGGACACCCCGAAGATGAGCAGCATCGAGATGATGAAGGTGAAGTAGCTCTCCGGGGTCAGCGCGGACACCGTGGTCTCGCCACCGAATCCCAGCAGCACGGTCAGACCCTCCCCGACGACGACGTAGGCCAGCACCGCGCCAGCGGCGAACAGGACCCCGCCCAGACCGGCGAAGACGCGGGCATACCGTCGCTCCTTCGCGTACAGCCCCGGGGTCACGAACCCCCACAACTGGCCGAGCCAGATCGGCGCGCTCAGGACGGTCCCGGCCAGCAGCGCCGCCTTGAGCCGAAACTCCACCGCGGAGAACGGGCCGGTGGCCAGCAGTCGGCATTCGGCGCCGGTGGGGCCGAGCGAGATGCGGTACTGCGCGGGCACGGAACAGTACGGGGCGGTCAGGATGTCACCGAGGGAACGCAGGCCGAGGAACCACGGGCCGTGGGCGAACCAGACGAAGCCGACCACCGTCCCCACGAACAGGCCGAGCGCCGCGAGGAACACCCGCCGGCGGAGCTCCATGAGATGGTCCCGCAGGGCCATGGTCCCGTCGACCGGTCGCGGCGCCCGGCGGAACGACAGGCGGCGAGCGACGGCGGTGCGGACTCGACCCAGCCGGGACCGGATGCGCCGGTCGGATCGGGGTGGAATCCCGGACGGTCGTTCGGACGGGGCAGCGGGCATGACGTGCTCCTTCCCCGGGGCCCCGGGTCACCCGATGGCGGGTGCTCCGGGACCGGGGTCGATGACCGGCGTCCGCCGGTCCGGGATGGTCAGCGGCCGTTGACGGACGCGACGGGCGCCGGCTGGGCCACCGTGGCCGGAGTCGCGGGCGCCGGAGTGACCGGGACCGTCAGCGCGACTGCCGGTGCCACCGGGGTCACCGGCGGGGCCGGGGCGACGGTCTGCTCCTTCTCGTCGTCGGACATGGCGCTCACCTCGGACTTGAGGATGCGCAGGGAACGTCCGACGCCGCGCGCCGCATCGGGGAGCTTCTTGGCCCCGAACAGCAGGATGAAGACGGCGAGAATGACGAGCCAGTGCCACCAGGACAGTCCGCCCATGACGAACACACCTCTTTCCATCGATGTGAGGCGGCCGGACGGGACCGGCGCGCCGGGTGCGGTGCAGGGATGTGGTGCTGCGGGGGCGGCCCCCGACGGACGGGCGTTGCGGTGACGCGTTCGCCTCGCCCGTCCGGCGGGAGCTCGACACATCAGGCCTGGTCGGTGCCCTCGGCCGAGCGGTCGGTCAACTTGTGCCCGGCGTAGGCGGCAGCGCCGAGGAGGGCCGCGCCACCGGCGGCGATCAGCCCGGCGTTCGGCCCCTGGCCGACGGCGGTGCTGCCACCACCGGTCTCCGGCGCCCCGGACGGCATGCCGCCGCTCATCTGGGACAGGAACGGGGCCACCGCCGTCAGCACGTCGGCCTTGGCGATCGGCGTCTCGAACGCTCCCTTGTAGACCCCGCCCTCGGCGGGCAAACCCAGCAGGTCGGCGACCACGGCGGCGTGCCGGGCCTCGACCCCGAAGATGCCGGCCGCGGCCTGCAGGATCGCCTTGTCCTTGATGTAGCCGGCCGCCCCCAGGTAGGCGCCGACGCCGACGTTCTCGAATGTCACGCTGGTGGTGAGGTAGGAGGTGCGGTCGGCGAAAGAGCCGCCGAAGTCGACCCACGGCGCCTCGACGGGGGTGCCACCCAGCTTCTTGATGGTGTCCTGTAGGGCGCTGACGTGGAACTCCTCGTCAGACTGGATGGTCCCGAGGTACTGCTGCTCGGTCCCGGAGAGCAGGCCGGCCTTGTTGCCCTGCTGGTAGAACGCCGCCTCCAGGTACTCCAGGGTGAGGGCGTAGTTCAGCACGTCGATGTCACTGCCGAAATCCTCGGCCCGGGCGTAGGCCCACCGATTGTTCAGAGCACCCAACGCCTGGGCCGAATTGAGGCTGGTCATCTGACCGCGCACGAAATCCTGTCGCGACATTGTCGTTTCCTTTCCGGCTCAGGAGATGAAGGGCTTGACGGTGGCCAGAACCTGATCCATCGAGGCATTGGCTTCGATGGGATTCGGGAACGGATTCCCGGCGATCAATGCGGCCACCACCGCCGCATGCCGGGATTCGACCCCGGCGATGGAGGCCGCCGACGCCAGCACATCGGCGTCCTTGATGAGCGGGACCTGGCCGTGATAGGCCGTCACGCCGAGCTCCTCGAAGACCGAGGCATTCTTGAGGAAGCTGTCCCGGCTGTCGAAGACCCCGGCCGGGTAGGTGATCTTGGGCTTGGTCGCGGGCGTTCCACCGAACGCCTTGACGGCCTCGGTGACCGCCGAGACGTGCTGGTTCTCGTGATCCCCGATCGGGGTGACGAGTTCGAGCTCGCGATCGCTGAGCAGCCCCGCAGCCAGACCGGTGGCGTAGAAGTCCGCCTCCAGGTACTCGAGAGTCAATGCATAGTTGAGGATGTCGATGTCCGACATGTCGATCGCCGCCGCCGCCGCGCGACCCGAGACGCCCGTGGTGGCCGCCCCGGCGACACCGCCGCCGAACACCCCACCGCCGACCACCAGGCCGGCACCGACACCGACCAGACCGGCGTACTTCAGGAAACTGCGCCGTTGCAGGCCGGTGCTGAATTCCAACACCGGCTTACCATCGAAGATCCTTCGATCAGCCATCAGCCGTTCTCCTTACATCACCCGCAGTGCCCCATTGGCCTGCTGTCGATACTTCGACCCGAGAGAGCGATCGGATGGGTCAGAATCCGAGAAAAACTCCGGCGATCAGAAATATATTGAGGACCACGATGGCGATGACGATGGACCAGCCCACGAGCCTGGTCCCGCGCCCGTTGACATCGGGTCCCATGAGCTCGGCATTCGAGGTCATCCGCATCAGCGGGACGAGCACGAAAGGCAGCCCGAAGGACAGGACCACCTGAGAAACGATGAGCACAGAGGTGGGGTCCGCCCCGAGGGCCAGGATGAGCAGAGCCGGGATCAGGGTGACGACGCGGCGCAGGACAGCAGGCATGCGTCGTTGCAGCAACCCCTCCATGATGACGCCGCCGGCGTAGCTGCCCACCGACGTGGACGCGAGCCCGGAGGCGAGCAGACCGATCGCGAACATCACCCCGATCGAGGGGCCGAGGGTGTCGCTGATGGCGGCATGCGCCCCCTCGATGGTGGCCGGGTCATGGGCCGACCCGCCCAGCCCGTGCAGACCCGACGCCGCCACCAGCAGCATGGCGATGTTGACTCCCCCGGCCAGGACCATCGCGACGGTGACGTCCAGGCGGGTCGCCGACAACAGCCGACGACGACGCGGGCCGGGTCCGACCCGTCCGAAACGGTCCCGGCTGAGGGCCGAGTGCAGGTACACGGCGTGGGGCATGACCGTGGCGCCCATCATCGCGGCGGCCAACAGCACCGAGTCCGTCCCGTCGAAGCGCGGCACGAGACCGGCGGCCACACCGCCCGGCGACGGCGGGGCCACGAACAGACCGGCCACGAAACCGATGGCGATGATCGCGAGGAACCCGGTGACCACGCGCTCGAACGAACGCTGCCCCCGGGCGCTCTGGATCGTCAGCAGGCCCATCGCGACGACGCCGGAGATCGCTCCGCCGACCACGAGTGGCAGGTCGAACAGGATCCAGAGGGCGATCGCCCCGCCGACCACCTCGGCGAGATCGGTGGCCATGGCCACGCCCTCGGCCTGGACCCAAAAGGCCAGCCGCGAGCGCCGCGCCAGTCGCCGTCCCAAGAGTTCCGGAAGCGACAGACCCGTCACCAGCCCGACTTTGGCCGACAGGAACTGCACCACCCCGGCCGCGGCCACCGCCAGGACCAGCACCCACACCAGCAGGTAGCCGTACTGCGCACCGGCCTGCAGGTTGGCCGCGACGTTACCCGGATCGACGTAGGCGACGGCGGCGACGAAGGCCGGACCCAGACACCCGAGGCGCAGCACGAGGCGACGCCATCGACTGCTCGCGCCGACCGGCGACGGACCTCCGTCGACCGGGGACACCGGGTCCGGAGCCGGCGAGGCCGGAGCGACAGGTCGGACCGCGCGGCGGCCGCCCCCGGCGGCGGTGCTGATCAGGGCCATGCGCTCCATTCGGTGACCGGCCGGACCCGGATGGGTCTGTGGCGAAAGAAGTGCCGGCCCGAGCGCAATTTGACCCATCCGGTCCCTGACCCGCCGCGAAGGACGAGAGTGACCAGTCACCGCGCTCTGTCGCCCGGACCGGACGTCCCCCCGCCGACGGGAGCCACTCCCACCGCGGTACCCGTACGAACCCGGCCGCGGACGAAGGGCGCTCGCCGCGGCCCTCGACGTGTCGTGGCCGCGCTGGTCGCGGCGATCACGCTCGGCCTCACCGCCTGTGCCGGGCCGGCCGACACCGCGACTGTCCCGCCGGCCTCGGCGACGACCTCAGCGCCGGCGACCACTCCATCGGCCGGCACCGAGTCTTCGAGCTCCCTCACCTCGGCAACCGTCGAGGCTCCAGGGACCGCCCCAGTCTCGACCGCCCCCTCTCCGGCCGCAGTCGCGACCGATCCGACGCTTTCGGCCCCTTCCGCACCGGCCTCCGCGGGAACGCCGCTATCCCTGCCGGACTCGGCTCCGGTCTCGCTGTCGGTGCCGGCGATCGGCGTGTCGTCGCCGCTGTCGACTTTGGGGCGCAACCCCGACGGCACCGTCGAGGTCCCGTCACTGGACGATCCGGACGCCGGAGCCGGCTGGTTCCGCGACTCACCGGAACCGGGAGCGCTGGGGCCGGCGATCATCCTCGGCCACGTGGATTCCCGGCGTTTCGGCCCCGGTGTCTTCTATGACCTCAAGAAGCTGCAGGCCGGCGACGCCATCGAGATCTCGCGGGCGGATGGCAGCGTCGCCGTCTTCACCGTCGACTCCGTGGAGGACGTGCCCAAGGCGCAGTTTCCGACCCAGCGGGTGTACGGCAATCTCGATCACGCCGGGCTGCGATTGATCACCTGCGGCGGGGTGTTCGACAGTGACGCCGGTAGCTACGAGGACAACATCATCGCGTTCGCGTCGCTCACCTCGTCCCGCTCCGCGTAGACGACACAGCCCCACCCGTGGCCGACGAGGTCGACCGCGGGCGGGGCTGGGTTGACTCAGACCGCGGCGTTGACCACGGCTGGGGTGTCGGACGCGGCGACCAGGTGGTGCACCAGCCGCATCTTGTCCAGCACCTTGGGCGGGAGCACGAACGGGTAGAGATCCTTGTGACCCATCGACCGGTTGATCATGTTCAGCGACCAGGACAGCGGCAGCCACAGAGCGATGATGCGATCGAATCCGACATCCCCGACCAGCGGCTGGGTGGCGGCGGCGCCGGCCGGAGCCATGCCGAAAGCGGCGGCGGTGTCGAGCGTGTCGCGGATGTGCAGGTAGTGCGCGAACGTCTCGGCCCAGTCCTCCGCCGGGTGCATGGTGGCGTAGGAGGAGACATAGTCCTGCTCCCAGTCCGACGGCGGCCCCTGGGAGTAGTGCCGGTCGAGGGCGTCCTGGTAGCTGGTGTCCGGGTCGCCGAACAGCTCCTCGAACCGCTGCCGGGGCTCACCGGTCTCGGCGAGCTTGAAGAAGAAGTAGTGGCCGATCTCGTGACGGAAGTGCCCGAGCAGGGTTCGATAGGGCTCGCTCATCGAGATCCGCAGCTGCTCGCGGTGGACGTCGTCACCCTCGGCCAGATCCAGGGTGATCAGACCGTTGTCGTGCCCGGTCATCACCTGCTGGTGCTCGCTGGACAGCAGGTCGAAGACCAGACCGGTGTCCGGATCCTCCGTGCGGTCCTTGATGGGGAGACCCAGTTCGACCAGCTCGACGATGACCCGCCGCTTGGCCGCCTCCGCCTCGGCGAACTGGGGCATCGCCGCGTCACCGTCAGCGGGCCGGGTGCGGGTCAGTGAGCAGGACCGGCACAGACCGGTCCCCTCCACGGGCACCAACCAGTTGCAGGCCGCCACGTTGAGGTTGTCGCAGACCCGGCGCGGCGGCTGGGCCGGAGTCGTGCCGTCCGGCCCCACCACGGCGAACTGGCGGTCGGCCAGATCGAAACCGAGGTTGTTGCCGCAGTTCAAGCACTTCGAGTTCTCGAAGGCGAGCTGCTGGCCGCAGTGCGGGCAGGCGAAGTCACGCATGGGGTACTCCTGAATCGAGCGAGGGGACACGTCGGGGCCCGAGACGCGTCGTGGAACCGGTGAAGCCGACAGCCCCGTCACCGGCGATGGGGCCTGCTGCCGAATACCCAGCATCTCCCCCGGCAAACGGCGGGAGCACGTCCACAGCCCGACTGCCGCCATCTTCCACCCGCCCGGCGGGTCGATCCACAGCCTGATCGCCATCACCCCGCGCGTCCGGCGACCCATCCCGGCTCAGCCGACCGGACACCCGATCTGCCGGGCGATCTCCTCCAGGAATTCCGCCGCCCCCTCCTGGTCGTGGTGCCCGATCTGGGCCCGGGCGGCCGCGACGGCCTCGGGACGGGCGTTGCCCATCGCGACCGGCGCGCCGACCTGCTCCATCCAGACGGCGTCGTTGCCACCGTCACCGGCACCGGCCACCAGGGCGGGGTCGATGCCGAGCCGGTCGAGAACGAAGGCGACGGCGGCCCACTTGCTCGCGTCCGGGGCCGAGATCTCCCAGAACTCGTCCATCGACCGGGTCGCCCGGGGCACCAGTTCGCTGACTTCCGGCGAGATGGCGTCGAGTTGCGCCTTCGTTCCCCACACCATGGCCTTGAGCACGGCCGTCTCGTCGAGCTGGTTGGCCGACGCCAACACGACGTCGGAGTCGTTGAACGCCAGCAGGGTTCGCTGCAGGGCGGGCGTGGTCACGTAGATGCCGTCGGCGGTCCACCAGGTGAAGTCCTGCCCGGTGCGTTCGTGGAGCGTCACCATCGCCCGCACCTCGACCGGGTCCATCGTGCGCACGCGAAGATCCTCCCCGGACACCGGATCCGTGGTCACCCCGCCGTTGCAGCTGATCTGGGGCGCCCGTAGCTCGGCCTCCCGGGAGAGGTCCAGGACGTTCGAGCGGGAACGGCCGGTGGCCAGCATGACGGCGAGACCGGCCCGGTCCAGCTCGCGCATGGCCCGGATGGTGCGGTCGGCGACCCGGTGGTCGGAGCCGGCGATGGTGCCGTCGACGTCGAGGATGACGGCCCGGGTCCGGGACAGGTCCAGGGGGAGTTCCAGCACGTGATGGCCTCGTTTCACAGATCGACCGGACAGTGGTCCGGCGACGGTCATGGGCAGTGGTCAAGGGCGGTGATCGTGGGCAGTGGTCGTCTGTGATGACCCCGGCCCGCCCGGCGCGGGGCGGCGGGCCCGCTGGCTCGAAGGGTTCCGACGGGCCACGCGGGCGGCGACGACCGGGGCCGGAAACGGAACAGAGCCCGTCCCCCTGTGGCGGAGGACGGGCTCTGTCCGGAAGATCCGACCCGACCAGGTTACCGGCCGACGGTGGACACTTCGCGGGTATGCATCCCGCTGCTGGTCACCCAGCAGATCAGGCGAGCACCCCGGCAAGCGCCAGGACGATCGTGGTGGCAGGCCAGATGGCGGCCGCCGGCGGATCGATGTGGGTGTTGCCGTGGTCGTGCAGGAACCGGGCGAAGAACTCCGCGAACCAGGCGGCGACCATGCCGGCGATCGCACCGATGAACAGGGTGCCGATCTCGTTGCCGACGATGGGCAGGAAGTTCACGGTGGCGACCGCCGCGATCAGGGTGATGTGGTGGGTCACGGGGAAGCTCAGGCCCAGGCTGAGGAAGAACAGCGAGACGGCCGAAATGCCGAAGAACACCGTGGCGATCGCCAGATCGGGGTAGGCCCGCGCCAGCAGCATGGCCAGCCCGGAGGACAGCAGACCGACGAAGAAGCCGAGGAACGAGTTCGGCACGAACTTCTCGTGGTAGCGGACCCACGCGGCCGAGTCCTTCGGCGCGAAGCGGCCCCAGCCGGCGGCCTGCTGGTCGATGTTGCCGAACAGGCTGCCGCGACCGATGGCCAGCCGGACGATGATCGCCGAGACGACGACGGTGAACGCGACGGTGTCGGTGTGGGTGCCGAACCACGGGATCTTCGTGACCCCGAGGTTGATGAGGTAGCCCAGCATGCCGAACCCGGCGCCCACGAGCAGCACGTCGATGCGCTCGATGGAGATCAGCGGAACGCCGATGTCCTTGCCGCCCACCTTGTCGCTGACCCGCGCGGCGTACGCAGCCGCGGCGACGCCGCCCGCGAACGCGATGTGCGGGCCGAAGACCGGACCGAAGGCCACGTCGTTCAGGAAGGCCGGGCCTCCGCCGGCCATGATCACGGCATTGCCCAGCAACACCATGAAGCCGGTGAAGATGAAGGCGTGGAGTGCGCCGATGGCGGCGGCAAAGAAGCCACCACCAGCAGCCATCAGGAGAAAGAGCAGGTCGAAGTTCATCAGCGGCCTTCCGTACGCGTACCACGGTGTAGGGAACGGATCGCGGTCCCGTCCCCCGGATGGGAGGGCCGCGGCGGAAACACTATCTGTACGTACAAGTGTGTACAAGTCTTGCCCGGATCGGACAGCCGGTCTAGGTTGACCGCATCGCCCGCGGCCCTGAGCCCGACGGGAAAAGCCCCTCGGCGCCACCGCTGTCGCTTGATCGGAGAATCAACCACGTGACTAGGTACATCCTGGGCATCGACGAAGGAACCACGGGTGCCCGTGCGTTCATCATCAACGAGGAGTGTGAGGTCGTCGGCCTGGCGGCCGCCGAACTGACTCAGATCTACCCGCGGGCCGGCTGGATCGAGCACGATCCGATGGAGATCCTCAACGTCCAGCTCGAGGTCATCCGGGCCGCGCTGCGGCAGGCCAAGCTGCAGCCCTCCGATCTGTCGGCGGCCGGCCTGACCAACCAGCGCGAGACCGGGATCGTCTGGGAGAAGGACACCGGGCGCCCGATCTACAACGCCGTCGTGTGGGCCTCGCGTCAGACCGTCGGCGTCGTCGAGGACTGGGTCAACGCCGGCCTCGGCGAGAAGATCGAGGAGCGCACGGGTCTCATCCCCGACGCCTATTACACCGCCTCCAAGATCCGCTTCATCCTGGACCAGGTCCCCGGGGCGCAGGAGCGGGCCGAGAACGGCGAGCTGCTCGCCGGCACGGTCGACACCTGGCTGATCTGGAACCTCACCGGCCGCAAGTCGTTCGTCACCGACTACTCGAACGCCTCGCGCACCATGATGTTCAACTTCGAAAAGCTCGAGTGGGACGAGGAGCTCCTCGCCGGCTACAACATCCCCAAGCGGATGCTGGCCGAGATCGTGCCCTCCGACGCGGTTGTCGGCGACCTCAGCGCCACCTTCGGTGCCGCCGTCCCGATCGCCTCCAACATGGGTGACCAGCAGGCCGGCCTGTTCGGCCAGGCCGCCTTCAGCCCGGGCCAGAACAAGATGACCTACGGCACCGCGGGCGTCCTGAACATCAACTGCGGTACCAGCCCGCAGCGGATCCCCGGCCTGACCCCGTCGATGGCGTGGGGGGTGCAGGGCAAGGCCACGTACGAGATCGAAGGCGTGCTCTTCGCCATGGGCAAGACCATGCAGTGGCTGCGCGACGACATGAAGCTCATCCACGCGGCCCCCGACTCCGAGTGGTACGCCGGCCAGGTGCCCAGCACCCAGGGCGTCTACCTGATCCCGGCCTTCACCGGCCTGTCCGCGCCGACCTGGGATCCCTACGCCCGCGCCGCGATCATCGGGATCAGCAACGCCACCACGCGTCTGCACATCATCCGGGCCGCCGTGGAGTCGATGGTCTACCAGACCCGCGACGTGGTCGACGCCGCCCTGCAGGGTTCCAACGGCTCCATCTCGATCCCCGAGCTGCGGGTCGACGGTGGCGCGGTGAAGAACAACTTCCTGTGCCAGCTGCAGGCCGACATCCTCGGCGTGCCGGTCGTCCGGCCGGTCATCTCCGAGGCGACCGTGTTCGGCACGATGCTGCTGGCCGGCCTGTCGACCGGCATCTATTCCTCGCTGGACGAGGTGGCCAGCAAGTGGCAGGAGGACCGTCGCTTCGAGCCGTCCATGAGCCGCGACCAGGCCGAGTCGATGTACGCCGGCTGGCAGCAGGCCCGCGAGCTGACCAAGGGCTGGGCCCAGAAGGTCTCGACCGACTGACCCCGAACCCACGCACTGCATGACCCTGGAATGACGAGGACGGGGCCCACGCCGGGTCCCGTCCGTCGGGGGTGCGCCAGGGCCCGACCGACGACCGGTTCGTCGATCCCACGCCGGGATCGACGGGCCGGTCGTCGTCGTTGCGGGACCTTCGTCAGCGAACGTCACTGATGGGGACGGGTCGGGGCAGAGCAGTCGATGTGTGTCGCCGACCGACATCGCGCACCGCCTCCCCTCCCCCGACAGCGTCGTCGGCAGCAGGACTGCCCCCGGGAACGACAACGGCCGGATTCGAGGATCTTCTCCTCGAATCCGGCCGTTCGCGCGCCGAAACGCTTACGGGGACATCACAATCTCGCCCCGTGAGAGCGGACGCTCAATCCGTCACGACGTGGCCACGGGCTGACCCGCCTCGTCGAGCACGGCCCGGTCCACGCCGCCGAGGAGCCGGAGGCGGACGTACTCGCGGTGCGCGGCCACCTCGGACCCGACCTGCTCGGCCGACCAGCCGAGCAGCGGCGCGGCCACCTCGGCCACGGCCTGGTCGACGTCCAGGCCGAGCGTCGGCAGCAGACCGACCATGGAACGTCGGTGCAGGATGTCGGCCACGTGCACGGCGCCCTCGGCCTTGACGGCGAGGGTGACCTCGGCGGTCAGCAGTGCGCTGTCGCCGCTGCCGATGAGAGCGCCCTGCGCCGGATCCGACTTCACGAGGTCGAGCAGGACCCGCACCCGGGTGCCGTAGACGTCGAGCAGACGGTCGACGACGGCCGCCGTG
This sequence comes from Nakamurella flava, assembly GCF_005298075.1. NCBI lineage: Bacteria > Bacillati > Actinomycetota > Actinomycetes > Nakamurellales > Nakamurellaceae > Nakamurella > Nakamurella flava. The sequence goes on along the minus strand of NZ_SZZH01000001.1, from coordinate 299,929 downwards.
TAGTCGTGACCGGCCAGCTCCCGACGCAGCGCCCGCGCGGCCGCCGGCCAGTCGGAGGCTCCACCCGGCAGCGCGGTCTCGGCCGTTCGGGAGGCCGGAAGCTTGCGCCCCAGTACGGCGGCGACCTTGTCCACCGTCTCCGTTCCCAGGCTCAGGTGGGGGGTCAGCTTGCCGCCCACGATGGAGATCAGCCCGCCGATCGACTCGTGGTCCAGGATCAGGTGACTCCGCGGGATGTTGCCGCTCTTGACGCCCGGGCGGTACGGCAGGGGGCGCACCCCGGCGTAGGTGAACAGCACCGAGTCACGGGTCAGCCCGGCTTCGGGGATCAGCGTGTTGGTCTCGGTGAGCAGGTAGTCCATCTCGTCGTCGGTACCCCGCGTGGCGTCGAGGTCGCCCTCGAAGCGGTCGTCCGTCGTGCCGATCAGGTAGCGCCCGTTCCACGGGATGACCAGGATCGGTCGATTGTCGGACCGGGCCTCGTAGTACAGCGCCACGTCGGGAGCCCCGGGGAAGGGATCGACCACCAGGTGGGTGCCCTTGGTGCCACCGATCATCCGGTCCAGCTGGAGTCCGGCACCCGCCTCGTCGACCCACGGGCCGGCCGCGTTGACGACGACGGAGGCGTGCACGTCGAACTGCTGACCGGTGAGCTGGTCGTGCACCTTCAGACCGGTGACCCGTCCGCCGGAGACCGCGACGGAGGCTTCCGCGTACGTGAGGAACCGGGCACCCGCCTCGACCGCCGAGATCAGGGTCTCGAGCACGAGCCGCTCGGCGAAGACGACCTGGCCGTCGTAGTACCGCAGACCACCGGACAGGCCCTCCGGGTTGAGCGAGCCGAGTTCCACCTTGATCGCCTTGCGATCCAGGCGGCGGTGACGGGGCACCGACTTGCGCAGCGACAGCGTGTCGTAGAGGTACATCCCGATCCGGAACATCCAGCCGGGCTTGTGGTTGTGCTTGTACAGCGGCACCACGAAGGGCAGCGGGGTGACCAGGTGCGGGGCGATGTGCAGCAGCTTCTCGCGGTCGTGCAGCGATTCGTAGACCAGCCGCAGCTCGCCGTGTTCGAGGTAGCGCAGGCCACCGTGGATGAGCCGGCTGGACCAGCTGGACGTGCCCGACCCGATGTCGGCCTTGTCCACCACCAGTACGGACAGACCCCGCGTGGCGGCGTCCCGGGCCACGGCGGCGCCGTTGATACCGGCTCCGATGACAGCTACGTCGAAGTGGGCGCCTTGCAGCTGCTCCACAGAGGGGCGGTCGAGAACATCCATCGGTCAAGCCTTTCCACCGTCACGCGTCTGTGCGTGGGTCACCCGCTCACGGGATCCGCTGTTGCTTGTGTGTACATGATTGAACAAGATAGGTGCACTTGCTGTCGACCCCCCGGTCGGCGGCCGTCGCCCGCCTTTGGAAGGGAACCCTCCGCCGTGCTCCCCGAAACACTCGTCGGCTGCAGCTCCAAGAGCTACTTCTCGCTCGCCCAGGCACAGGAATGGGGCCCGCGGGTGCTCGCCGAGGTCGCCTCCGACCCGGAGGGTGCCACCGGCCTCTTCTGCTGTCCCTCGTTCCCGCTCATCCCCGTCTTCCTCGAGACCCTGGGCCGGGGCGGCGGCCTGGTCGGCTCGCAGGACGTCTCGGTCTACGGACCCGGCGCCTACACCGGCGAGGTGAGCGCCGACCTGCTGGCCGAGATGGGCTGCACGTTCGTCATGGCCGGTCACCCGGAGCGTCGGCGGTACTTCGGCGAGGACGACGAACTGGTCGGCCGCAAGGTGGCTGCCACGGCGGCGGCCGGTCGCACCCCGATCATCGTCGTCGGCGAGGCCGAGCAGTCGATCTCCCCCGCAAAGGCGGTGGCCCAGCAGTTCGACGCCTGGCTCTCGGGTCTGCCGGAAGGAGCCGATCTCCTGGTCGCCTACGAACCGGCCTGGGCCATCGGCCAGCCGCAACCCGCCCCCGCCGACCACGTCGCCGACGCGGTGGCCACGGTTCGCTCGATGATCGCCGAGCGCACGTCGGGCGCCCGGGTCGTCTACGGCGGTAGCGCCCAGCCGGGCACCTACTCTGCGGTCGCGGAAGCGGCCGGCTCACGGCAGGATGCGGTACCGGACGGCCTGTTCATGGCGCGCTTCGGCGTGAACGTCGACAACTTCCTGTCCATCGTGCGCGAGGTTCGGGAGGTCCGAGCTCGGTCAGGGCGCTGACCGGCCCCCGCGTTTGACAGTCTGATGACCGTCGGATGACTGATCGGCAAAGTTGCCTATACAAGTCCAGACAGGCTCGTTAGGATGAACAGCAACGCCAGCCAGGGCGGCAGCGCGCATCACGTTTCCTGCCCCTTGCGACCCGAGATCAGCCCCACCCCCACGCTTCCTCGTTGACCGACCCGGGTGAGCCACCCTCACCCCGACCGAAGGACCGCCATGACCATCGCGAACACCGTCGAGCTCGTCGCTGCGGCGAAGCGGGACGGTTACGCCGTACCCGCTGTGAACATCGTCGACGACCTGTCGATGCGGGCGATCATCGCCGCGGCCGAGGCCGCGCAGTCGCCGATCATCCTGCAGACCTCCGTCAAGACGGTGAAGAGCATGGGTGCCGAGATCATCGCCGGGATCTACAAGAATGCGGCTGGTGCCGTGTCCGTGCCGGTCGCGTTGCACCTGGATCACTGCCCGGACCGCGCGGTGATCACCGAGGTCATCAAGCACGGTTGGTCGTCGGTGCTGTTCGACGCCTCGGATCGCCCGCTGCAGCAGGCGTGGGACGAGACCCGCGAGGTGGTCAAGGAGTGCCACGCCGCCGGCGTCGGGGTGGAGTCCGAGATCGAGAACATCGTGGGCGTGGAGGACGGGGTCGGTAGCGACGAGGCCACCCACTCCTACAGCAACGACAAGATCGTCGAGGTCGCCGACGACACCGACACCGATCTGCTGGCTCCGGCCCTGGGCACCTCCCACGGCATGTACAAGTCCTCGCCGGTGCTGCAGTTCGACCGGGTCACCGAGCTGGGCAAGCTGACCGACAAGCCGGTCGTGCTGCACGGCGGGACCGGTCTGTCGCCGGAGGATTTCGAGCGGTTCATCGCCAACGGCGTGGCCAAGATCAACATCTCGACCACGGTGAAGCTGGCGTACATGCACGCGGCCCGTGACCACATCGCCAAGGCCGAGGAGACCGGCAAGTGGGAGCCGGTCAAGATGTTCGACGACGTCAACAAGGCCGTGCAGGCCACCGTCACCGAGCACATCAACGAGTTCGGTTCGGCCGGTAAGGCCGCCAGCAACGGGAGCGCTGCCTGATGACCAAGGCCCTGATCCTGGACTGCGACGGCGTCCTGGCCGACACCGAGCGCGACGGTCACCTGGTGGCCTTCAACCAGGCCTTCACCGAGCTGGGACTGCCGTTCCAGTGGTCTGAGCAGGAATACGACGGCCTGCTCAAGGTCGGCGGCGGCAAGGAGCGGATGCTGGCCTACCTGGCCCAGCACCCGGAGATCGACCTGGGCTCCGACGAGGACAAGGCGGCCAAGGTCGCCGAGGTCCACAAGCTCAAAAGCAAGCTGTACGTCGAGCTGGTCGAGGCCGGCAAGCTGCCCGGCCGTCCCGGGGTCAAGCGGCTCATCGAGTCCGCCCTGGACGACGGGTGGCAGGTGGCCGTGGCGTCGACCTCGGCGACCAAGAGCGTGGAGGCCGTACTGGCCGCGGTGGTCGGGCCGATGACCCGGGCCCGGATGGAAGGCGTGTGGGCCGGGGACATCGTCCCGGCCAAGAAGCCCGCTCCGGACATCTACCTGATGACCCTGCGCGAGCTCGGCCGCACCGCCGACGAGGCCGTCGTCATCGAGGACTCCGAGTCCGGCGCCAAGGCCGCGGCCGCGGCCGGGATCCGGCACATCGTCACCGTCAGCTCGTTCACCACCCGCGATCCGTTCCCCGCGGCCAGTGCCGTGGTGTCGAACCTGGGCGAGCCCGGCGAACCGGCCGAGTTCCTGGCCGGGGTCGACCTGCGCCACGACGGAGTCATCGACCTCGAATCGCTGCGCGCCGCCGTGGCCAGCACCCCCGCACCGCGGGCCGCGACCGCCTGAGCCATGAAGTAGTACGAGAAGGGGCCCGTCCGATCACCCCTCGGACGGGCCCCTTCTCGTCATCGTCGGCCGGATCATGCCGGCTCAGGCGGCGGGCATCACAGGTCGTACTGGAACTCGAGCTTGATCTTGTCGCCGCGGAACAGGATGCGGGACATCTCGAACGGCCGACCGTTCGGATCGGTGATCCGGTGGCGGAGCAGCAACAGCGGTGAGCTGCGGCGGATGCGCAACAAGCGGGCCTCGTCCGGATTGGGCAGGGTCGATTCGAGGCTCTCGTGGACGGCGGCCATCCGCAGGCCGTATTCCTCCTCGAGGATCGCGCACAGCTGCCGGTTCACCAGATCGTCGGCCGCGAGCTCCTTGGCCAGCCGGTGCGGGACCCAGGTGGTGTGCAGGCTGATCGGCTCGTTGTCCACCAGCCGGATCCGCCGGATCTCGTGGACCGGCTCCTCCTCGGCGATGTCGAGGGAACGCGCGACCTTGGCCGAGGCCGAGATCAGCTCGCTGGACAGTACCCGGGTGCTCGTCTGATACCCCATGTGCTCCAGCTGCTCGCGGATGCCCATGTACGCCGGTGACCGGGTGGAGATCTTGCGGTGGGCGACGAACGTGCCCTTACCCTGCACCCGGAAGAGCAGATCCTCGTTGACCAGCTGGGCCAGCACCTGTCGGGCGGTCATCCGGCTGATCCCGTACATCCGGTTCAGTTCGTTCTCGGACGGGATCTTCTGGTCGGGCTTCCACTCGCCGCGTTCGATCTTCTCCCGGAGGACGTTGGCGAGCTGGATGTACAGCGGCGTGGAGCCCCCACGGTCGAGCGACAGTTCAGCGGTGGCAGTCACGGGAATCGGACGATCGTGTCGACAGTCATCGGTGTTCCCCCGGTTGGTCTGGGTCGGCGCCGCTGCCGGCCTGGTAGACGGTGGCGGATACTCTGCACATCTTGGTACAGGCGAAACGGCTGTTTACATCGTCGTACCTGTACAACCATTCTACGAGCCGTTCACCCGTCTGCGGTCTGCCATCCACCTGCTGCGCGCCGCGACCGCCTTGACTGAGCGTGGGCGCGCTCGGATCGCCACCACCATGTCGGCCTTGTCACCAAAGCCTATACATGTATAGAGTTGTATGGTCGTTCGCGCAGCAGGATGCGTCGACATGCAGGTCCTGGGAGCATCACCCACGATGTCCCCACTCAGCGTTCTCCGTTCGGAAGTGCCAGTACCCCTGGGTAGGTGGTCCCGACGATGCCTTCGCGCGGTTGACCATCGCCCCGGAGCGCTCGCGGCCCCCCGCCCGACCCGACCCCCGAAGGACTGTCCCGATGCCTGAGCTGACACCCCTCAAGCCGCTTGCTCCGTGGGTGGAACTGACCGCCACGGACAAGGACTGGGATGCGATCGAGCCGGCCGTGCTCGACACGATGCTGGCCCAGCTCCACCTGATCCGTGCCTTCGAGGAGGAGGTGCTCGTCCTCGCCGGCCAGAAGCTGGTCAACGGCCCCGCGCACTCCTCCATCGGCCAGGAGGGTGGCGCCGTCGGTTCGATCCTGCCCCTGGTCGCCGCCGACCAGGTCAACGGTTCGCACCGGGGCCACCACCAGTTCCTGGCCAAGGCGTTCGGTTTCGTCTCCCCCGACGGCATCGACCCCCGCCAGCCGCTGTCGGACAAGGTCATCGAGGTCCTGTACAAGGGCATGGCCGAGATCGCCGGCCTGAAGGACGGCTACTGCTACGGCCGCGGTGGTTCCATGCACCTGCAGTGGATGGACGCCGGCGCCATGGGCACCAATGCCATCGTCGGCGGTGCCGTGCCGTTCGCTGCGGGCTTCGCGTTCGCCGACAAGCACGCCGACACCGACAACGTCTCGGTCAGCTACTTCGGCGACGGCGCCACCAACATCGGTTCCGTCCTGGAGACGATGAACCTCGCCGCCGCCTGGAAGCTGCCGGTCTGTTTCTTCATCGAGAACAACCAGTACGCCGTCTCCACCACCGTCTACGAGGCGACCGGCGAACCGCGACTGTCCGCCCGTGGCACCGGCTTCGGCATCCCCAGCTGGAAGGTCGACGGCATGGACACCGTCGCTGTCTACCTGGCCATGCAGCAGGCGCTGGACGTCATGCGGCACGGCGGCGGACCGACGGTCATCGAGATCGACACCTACCGCTACTTCCACCAGAACGGCCCGTTCCCGGGCAGCGCCTTCGGCTACCGCCCGAAGGAGGAGGAGCAGTCCTGGCGGGACCGCGACCCGATCGCCAAGCTCGAGGGCCACCTGGTGCGCCGGGGCCTGTACACCGAGGAGGAGCTGGGCAAGGTCCGCAAGTCGATCAAGGCCACCCTGGGCGAGATCGGCTCGCGACTGGTCGAGCAGGACCCGAACGGCAAGCCCGGACAGCAGCGCATCCGTCCCGAGCTGTGGCCGGACCCGGCCTTCCTGGACGTCGGCATCCGCGGCGACCTGTCCTCCCTGAAGGACCTCAAGGTCCGGGAGAACGACGACTTCTCCGCCGATGAGCTCGAGACCCGCAAGTACGTCGACGTCGTCGCCGACGTCATGGGCGTCCGGATGGCCGAGAACGGCCGCATCATCGTCATGGGCGAGGACGTGCACCGCCTCAACGGCGGCTCCCGCGGCGCCACGAAGGGCCTGCCGGAAAAGTACGAGGACCGCGTCCTCGGCACGCCGATCTCGGAGGCCGCGTTCACCGGTCTCGGCGGCGGCCTGGCCCAGGACGGTCGGTTCTACCCGGTCGTCGAGCTGATGTACGCCGACTTCCTCTGGGTCGCGGCCGACCAGATCTTCAACCAGATCGGTAAGGCCCGCCACATGTTCGGCGGCGACCACGACATGCCGCTGCTCATGCGCATCAAGATCGGCATCAACACCGGGTACGGCTCCCAGCACTCGATGGACCCGGCCGGCATCATGGCCACGTCCGTCGGCTGGCGCATCATCGCCCCGTCCAACGCGCTGGACTACGTCGGGCTGGTCAACGCGGCCATGCACCTCAAGGACCCGGTCGTGGTGCTCGAGCACGACGCCGACCTGTACAAGGCGAACTTCCCGGCCCCGAAGTCGGACTGGAACTACATCCTGCCGCCCGGGCAGGCCGCGATCCGTCGTGAGGGTTCCGCCGTCACCGTCATCTCCTACCTGGCGATGGTGCAGAAGTCGATCGAGGCCGCCGAGAAGGCCGGCGTCGACGCCGAGATCATCGACCTGCGGTGGCTCGACCGGGCCAGCCTGGACTGGGACACCATCGAGGCCAGCATCAAGAAGACCAACAAGGTCATGATCGTCGAGCAGGGCTCCCTGGGCACCTCCTACGGCGGGTGGCTGGCCGACGAGATCCAGCGCCGCTACTTCGACTGGCTGGATGCCCCGGTCGCCCGGGTCACCGGCAGCGAGTCCTCGCCCAGCATCTCCAAGGTGCTCGAGGCCGCCGCGCTGGCCAACGTCGACGACATCGTCGACGCCCTCAAGGCCGTCTGAGACGTGTTGCCGTCCGCCGGGACTCGCCACCGCGCCGTCCCGGCGGACCCTCTCATCGCACCCATAGCTGTGACCGATCCAGTAAGGACGACGAACTGATGGCAACACTGTTCCGGATGCCCGGCGTCTCGGCCGATGCCGACGAGGCAGTCCTGGAGGCCTGGAGCGTCAAGGCCGGAGCCACCATCTCCAGCGGCCAGGCCATGGCCTCCGTGGAGACCGAGAAGGCCGTGGTCGAGGTCGAATCCGACATCGACGGCGTCGTGCACGCACTCCTGGTCGCCGATGGCGCGACCGTTCCCGTCGGCGACCCGATCGCCGTGCTCCTCGCCGAGGGCGAGGACCCCGCCGAGGGCGACAAGCTGGTCGCCCAGCTCGGTGTCGGTTCCGGCGGTGGCTCCGACAAGCCCGCGGCCGCCGAGCCGAGCACCGGCGGCGAGGCCGACGCGGCCGTGAAGTCGGCGCCCGAAGAGGCTGCCGCACCGGATCCCAGCACCCCGGCCGTGCCGGCCGAGGTGTCTGCCGGTGCCCCCGCGGCTCCGCTGTCTCCGGCCGCCGGCGCGGGCGCGCCGAGCACCAACGGTGGCAGCCACGGCCGGGTCTTCGCCAGCCCGATCGCCCGCAAGCTGGCCAAGGAGGCCGGGCTCGACGTCGCGGACATCGAGGGCACCGGCCCCGGTGGCCGCATCGTCCGCGACGACGTCCGCAAGGCGGTGGAGAGCGCCAAGTCGGCGCCGGCCCCCGCTCCCACTCCGGATGCGCCCGCTCCCCAGTCCGCTCCGGCTCCGGCCGCGGCCGCCGCTCCGGCGGTCTCCCGCCCGGGTTGGAACGCGGTGCCGCACTCCAAGCTGCGCAAGCTGGTCGCCTCCCGGCTGCAGGCGTCCAAGCAGCAGGCGCCGCACTTCTACCTGCGTACCTCCCTGCAGGTGGACGCGCTGCTCAAGCTCCGCGCCGAGCTCAACGCGGTGTCCACGACGCGCCTGTCGGTCAACGACTTCCTCGTCAAGGCCGCCGCCCGCGCCCTGCTGGACGTTCCCGACATGAACGTGGTGTGGAGCGAGGACGCCGTCCTGCAGGCTCCGACCGCCGACGTCGCGGTGGCCGTCGCCAGCGAGCGCGGTCTGGTCACGCCGGTGATCAGCGACATCGGATCGCTGTCGTTGTCGTCGCTCTCGGGCCGCATCAAGGACGCGGTCGCCCGCGCCAACGCCGGCAAGCTGCAGCAGTCCGAGCTGGAGGGCGGCACGCTCACCATCTCCAACCTGGGCATGTTCGGGGTCGAGGAGTTCGACGCCATCATCAACCCGCCGCAGGCCGGCATCCTCGCCGTGGGTGCGGCCACCCCGACCCCGGTCGTCACCGACAAGGGCAAGGTCAAGGTCCGCACCATCGTCAAGGTCGTGCTCTCGGTCGACCACCGTCCGGTGGACGGCGTCGTCGGTGCCCAGTGGCTGGCACGCTTCAAGGAGCTGGTCGAGAACCCGCTGCTGATCGTCGTCTGACCGCATTTATGACCGCACAGACGACCCACACCATCGAGACCGCCGTCTTCGATCTGGACGGCACGATCTACCTGGGCGACGGTCTTCTGCCGGGCGCGCAACGTCTCATCGAGACGTTGCGCGCCACCGGTCGGCGCACCGTCTTCTGCAGCAACAACCCGACGAAGTCCACCGCGACCTACGCCGACAAGCTCACCGGGCTCGGTATCCCGACGGACGAGGCCGAGGTGTTCACCTCACTGGCCGCCACGGTCAAGTGGGTGACCACCGTGATGCCGGGCGCCGCGGTCTTCCCCATCGGCGAGCAGCCGCTGTGGGAGGCGCTGTCCGCGGCCGGCGTCCGGATCAGCGAGGATCCCGAGCAGATCGACCTGGTGATCAGCTCGTACGACCGGACCTTCGAGTACCGCAAGCTGCAGATCGCGTTCGACGCCCTCTGGTTCCACAAGCGGGCCCGGCTGGTGGCCACCAATCCGGACCGGTTCTGCCCGTTCCCGGGTGGCCGCGGCGAACCCGACGCGGCGTGCATCACCGCGGCGATCACCGCGGGGACCGGCGTCGAGTGCGAGGCCGTCTTCGGCAAGCCCGAACGCGGTCTGTTCGACATCATCAGCTGGGCAACGGGTCTCGACCCGACGACCACCGTCATGGTCGGTGATCGGTTGTCCACCGATATCGCGTTCGCCCGCAACAACGGCATGATCAGCGCGCTGGTGCTCACCGGCGAGACCGATCGCGCCATGCTGGAGGCGGCCCCGGCCGAACTGCAGCCCGATCTGGTGCTCGAGTCCATCGACGAACTCATCCCCCTGCTCGATTCCGGTCGGCAGGAGATCAGGACCTCCTCATGAACGCCGTCCCCGCATCCGCCCCCGCCGACCCGAAGGGGGCGGGTGCGGCGGCGGCCGCCGCGGCCTCCTGGGAACTTCCCCTGCGGACCATTCCGTCTTACCCGGGCGCCCTTGCCGAACTGCCGGCCATCGTCGTGGACATCGCACCGGACGGTGAGCTCGCGCTGCTGCACGACGGCACCGCCAAGCGGTTCGGTGACCGTGACCTGCTGGACGTCGTCCGGGCCGCGCTGGGCGACCGCCCCCTCCGGGACGTCGTCGCGCAGCAGGGCGCGCACGGGACCGTCCTCGACGAGACCACGGTCGATGCCGCGATCGCCGCGGCCCGCGGGGTCGGCGGTCTGCTGTCCGTCGGGTCCGGAACCGTGAGCGACCTGGCCAAGGCGGTCGCCGCCGACCTGGGCATCCCGCTGGTGGCGGTGCAGACCGCCGCGTCGGTCAACGGCTACTCCGACTCACTCTCCGTCCTGGTCCGCAACGGCGCCAAGCGCACCCTGCCCACGACGTGGCCCGGCGCGCTGATCATCGATCACGACGTGCTGGCCGGCGCACCGGCGAAGCTGACCCGTTCCGGGGTGGGCGATGCGGCGGCCGTCTGGTCCTCCCCCGCCGACTGGTACCTGGCCAACGCGCTGGGCCTGGACACCACCTGGGTCGAGGATTCGATCACCCCGGTCCGGGAGATCGCCCAGGCTTTGATCGACACCCCGTCCGACGACCCGGCCGCCTTGGACGCGCTGGTGGACACGCTGACGATCGGCGGGCTCGGCATCGGTCACACCGGGACCACCGCGGGACTGTCCGGGTGCGAACACCTCATCAGCCATCTTTTGGACATGTCCGCCATGGCCCGGGACACCGAACACGATCTGCACGGCGCGCAGGTCGGCGTCGCCTCCGTCGTCTCCGCCGCACTGTGGGAGATCGCCCTCGACGAGGTCGGTCTCGGCCGCTTGGACCCGAGCCGGATGGCGCCGCCGGAAGGCCTCGAGGAGACCGTGAAGCAGTCCTGGGCGCAGGTCGACCCGTCCGGTCGGGTGGGCGCGGAATGCTGGACGTCGGTGAGCAAGAAGGTGGCGACCTGGGACAGCCACCAGGAGTCGATCGGCGCGTTCTTCGCCGACTGGAACCGCCATGAGACGGTGTTCCGCCGGCTGACCGCACCGCCGGAGACGCCGGCCGCCGCGCTGGCCAATTGGGGCGCCCCCCGTCGGTTCTCCGAGCTGACGCCGTCGGTCGACGCCGACCTGGCGCGATGGACCCTGCGCACCCTCCCGTACATGCGCGACCGGTTCACCGTTGCCGATCTGCTGCTGTTCGCCGGCCGCTGGGACGACGCCCTGCTCGATCGCGTGCTCGAGCGGGCGGCGCAGGCCGGCGGGGGCCTGTAGCACCTCGCTCGGCGAGAAAATGCGGCGCCTGTCTATACAGGTATAGATGGCTGATTTACGCTTCATCCATCTGCGGAGCAGGCCACACGGTCGGCTCAACCCCCCTCAGCGACAAGGATGTCACATGACCGAGACGCAGGCGTTCGTCGGTATCGACGCCGGCACCACCGGGTGCACCGTGATGGTCTTCGATCAGAATGGTCAGCGGTTGGGCGAGGGATATCAGGAATACCCCTGTACCTCGCCGCGCGCCGGCTGGATCGAACAGGACGTCGACGACGTCTGGCGCGGGATCTGCGCGGCCAGCAAGCAGGCCGTCGCCGCCGCCGACCTGCCCGCCGAGGCCTACAAGTCGGTCGGCTTCTCCAGTCAGCGCGGCACTTTCATTCTGCTGGACGAGGAGAAGAACCCGCTCGCCCCGTCCCTGGTGTGGAACGACGGCCGGGCTCTGAAGTACCAGGACATCTTCGCGGAGACCATTTCCGCCGAGGACTATCAGACCCACACCGGGATGCAGCTGTCACCGTTGTGGTCGGCCGCGAAATTCGCCTGGCTGCGCGACAATGAGCCCGAGCTGTTCAACAAGACCCGCTGGTTCGCCAATGGCCAGGAGTACTTCCTGTTCAAGATGGGTGCCGAGGAATGGGTCACCGACCCGGCCTCGCTGACTCTGAACGGCATGCTCGACATCGAGAAGCTCGACTGGAGCGACCAGATCCTCGAGCTGTGCGGCGTCAGCCGCGACAAGCTGCCCCCCGTCGGCATTCCCACCGGCAAGGCCGGCGTCGTCTCCGCGGCCGCGGCGTTCGCCACCGGGATCCCCGAGGGCACCCCGCTGTGCCGCGGCGCCGGCGACCAGCAGTGCGCCGCCATGGGGGCCGGTGTCGTCGAGCAGGGTCAGGCCGAGTTCACCGTCGGTACCGCCGGTGTCATGGTCGCCCACCTGGACAGCCTGGACCGGGTCCAGGGTCGCAACCTCTGGTGGGGCGGTCACGCCGTCCCCGGTGCGTGGGACATCGAGGGCGGCGCGTTCTCCCTCGGCGCCAACCTCAAGTGGTGGCGCGACAACCTGGGCATGGAGGAGCAGGTCGAGGCGGACAAGACCGGCCGCAGCGTCTACGCCGTCATGGTCGAGAAGGCCCTCACCGCGCCCCCCGGCGCCAACGGGCTGATGTTCCACTCGTTCCTGGTCTCCCAGGTCACCCCGTACTACGACGCCGCCTCCCGCGGTGGATGGATCGGCCTCGGTCTCAACCACACCCGCGCCGACATGCTGCGCGCACTGCTCGAGGGCTGCGCCCACGAGATGCGCATGGTGGTCGACGCTTTCAACTCCGACATCAAGGGCGGCATCACCGACCTGCGGCTCACCGGCGGCGGCACCAAGTCCGACGGATTCGCCCAGATCATGACCGACATCATCGGCCAGCCGACCAAGGTCACCCGTGAGCGCGAGTGCACCGTGCTGGGTGCCGCCATCCTCGGCGCCTTCGGGTCGGGCTCGTTCCCGTCGATCGACGACGCCGTCGCCGCGATGGTCAACGTCGAGTCGGAGTTCGTGCCCAACGAGGACACCCGCGAGCTGTACGACGAGGCCAACAAGGTGTACCGCGGTCTGTACGAGGCCATCGCGAACGCCGGCCAGTACAACGCGCTGGCCGAGTTCTCCAGCCGTTTCTGAGCGAAGCTGCTCTGTGCCCGGCCCGGGTTCGCAACTCCTGCGAGCCCGGGCCTTCGGCCTTTCCGGGCCTGCTTAGGTGGTCGTTGACGCTGACCGAGGTCGCCGAGACTGATCGACGAAGTACTGACCCCCAGGCATCAGCGTTGTGCTGCTCGAACGATCAGCGTCAGCGGGTTTCGTCGGCGTCAGGAGCTTTCGGGGCGCACTTCCAGCACGACCTTGACGCCACGACCGACCAGCTCGATGCCCTTCTCCCAGTCGTCGAGCGGGAGCTTGGCACCGATGACGGCGTCGAGGTCCACCATGCCCTGCTCCATCAGCGCCAGGGCGGTGCGGTAGCTGGAGGCCTTCTTCCCGCGGGCGCCGACGAGTTCGAACTCCCAGTTGAGCAGCTTGTCGACGTCGACCGCCGGTGGGGTCTTGAAGAAGGCGAGCAGCACGATGCGGCCGCCCTTGCGCAGCATCGGCGGGACACCCTCCAGCACCCCGGGCGCGCCGCTGCACTCGTACACCGAGTGGGCCCCGTAGCCGCCGGTCAGGTTCTTGACATAGTCGGCCACGTCGGTGGTCTCGGAATCGACGGTGTGCGGGATGCCGGCCCGGCGGGCCCGCTCGAACTGGTCGGTGTGCCGCGAGCGCCCGACCAGCACGACGGTCGCCCCGACCGCCCGGGCCACCTGGGCGCACAGCTGTCCGATGGCCCCCGGCCCGATGACCACGACGACCTGGCCGGCCAGTGACGGGCTCTGCTCGACGACGGCGTGCACCGAGACGGCCAGCGGCTCGGTGAGCGCCCCTTCCGCGAGGGTGACGTTGTCCGGCAGGCGATGGACGGCCAGCGCCGGCATCACCAGCTGGTCGGCCAGGCCGCCGTCGGCGGTGGTGCCGATACCCCGGCGGTTGATGCAGCGCTGGTACTCCTCCTTGCGGCAGTACTCGCAGCGGTGGCACAGGTAGGCGTCGGTCTCGGTGGTGACCCGATCCCCCACCTGCAGGTCGGTGTCGGCGTCCGGGCCGATCTCGGCGACCACGCCGCTGACCTCGTGTCCGAGAGTCCTTGGCACCCGGCCGATGTCGTGTCCACCCTCGATGGCCGACCGGTCGGTGCCGCAGATGGCGACCGCGGCCACGTCGATGAGGATCTGGCCGGGGCCGACGGTGGGGGCGGGGACATCCCGCAGTTCGACGGTGTCCGGACCGGTCGCGTACTTCACCAAGGCGCGCATGGAAACCGATGCTAGTGGTGGTCGACCGACCCGGCCAGACTTGTCTAGCCCTGTCTAGAACTGTGAAGACAAGATCAGCCCTGTCTATTGCGGATCTTCGTGGGCCGGGTCACACTATGCGGGCCGTCGCGCTGCGGCGCGGGCTCAATCTCATGGATCCCCTCCCCCGGGACCTCACCTCACTGCAGAGGAGCAGCATGGCTGACTACATCATCGGCCTGGATGCGGGAACGTCGGTCGTCAAGGCCGCGATCTTCGACCAGGCGGGCAACGAGCTTTCCCGCGGGGCGAAGAGTGTTCCGATCACCAACCCTCAGCCGCACCTGGCCGAGGAGAACATGGACGAGGTCTGGGTCGCGGCGACCGAGGCCATCCGCGAGGCCCTGGTGGGCAGCTCGGTCAAGGCCGAGGACGTCAAGGCCCTGTCGGCCACCGGCCAGGGCGACGGCACCTGGCTGGTCGGCGCCGACGGTCGCCCGAAGGGGCCGACCTACCTGTGGACCGACGGGCGCGCCGGCGAGATCATCGACGGCTGGTACGTCGACGGGACCGTCTCCAAGCAGTTCGACATCTCCGGCTGCGGCCCGTACGCCGGCACGACCTCGGCCCTGCTGCGCTGGCGGCAGGACAACGAGCCCGAGAAGCTCGAGGGCTCCACGAACCTGTGGTGCAAGGACTGGGTCGAGTACAACCTGACCGGCGACCTGTCCACCGACGCCTCCGACGCCTCGCTGGCCGGTATCGACGTCCGCAACCGCGACTGGTCGGACGAGGTGAACAACACCTGGGGCTTCGACGAGCGGACCAAGTCGGTGCTGCCGACCATCCGCAAGCCCACCGACCTGTGCGGCACCGTCACCAAGCACGCCGCCGGCGTCACCGGGCTGGCCGAGGGCACCCCGGTCTACAAGGGCCAGATGGACATCACCGCGTCCTCGCTGGGCGTCGGCGTGGCCCGCCCCGGCGACTGCATGGCCGTCGTCGGCACCGCCGGCATCGTCACGGTGGCCACCGACAGCATCGGTGAGACCATCGAGCCCCGCGACGTCGGCTGGATGATCCCGCACGGCCCGGACACCTGGATCCGCGCCCTGGGCATGAACAACTGCACCCCGAACCTCGACTGGTTCCTGCGGGAGTTCGGCGAGCCGTTCCGCAACGAGGCGTCGGCCAACAACGTCAAGCTGTTCAAGTACCTGGACCAGGCCCTCAACGACACCCCCGTCGGCAGCGCCGGGGTCATCTTCCACGGCTACCTGGCCCCCGGCGGCGAGCGTGCGCCGTTCGTCAAGCCGAGCGCCCGCGGTTCGTTCAACGGCATCACCGGCAGCCACACCCGCTTCCACCTGCTGCGCGCGGTGTACGAGGGTGTCGCCTACGGCATCCGCGACTGCCTCGACGCCATCCCGACCCAGGTCGACACCGTCCGGATGGCCGGCGGCGGCGCCAACAGCGCCGTGTGGGCGCAGATCTTCGCCGACGTCCTCGGCCGCCGGATCATCATCCCGGCCGGCACCGAGTTCGGCGCCAAGGGTGCGGCGATCGTCGCCGGCGTCGGCGCCGGGATCTTCTCCAGCTACGCCGAGGGTGCCGACGCGACCGTCAACATCGTGCGCGAGTACGAGCCCGACAGCCGCAAGACCGCGATCTACGACGACTTCTTCGGCGTGTACCGCTCGCTGCGCGAGTCGACGCTGTCCTCGTGGGACGCCCTGCAGGCCGCCACCCGCAAGGCGGCCGCCTCCGGTCTGTGATGTCCCGGGGGCGGGTCGGTCCGGCCGATCCGCCCCGGTCATCCACACCACCGCACGACACCACGGCGCCGCCGGCGCGGGACGACGAGGTCCCGCCCGGCGGCGCCGTTCGTCGTTCCTCCCGCCGACCGGCCCCGTCTCAGTCGAGCGGGGCGACGTCCACCGACACGGACATCTCGCTGCTCTCGGCGTCGGTGAAGATGATCCCGCGCAACGGGGCCACGTCCTCGTAGTCGCGCCCCCAGGCGAGCACCGTGTAGCGCTCGTCGGCCAGCTGATCGTTGGTCGGGTCGAACCCGACCCACTCCCCGTCGGGCAGCCGGACCGCCGCCCACGCATGGCTCGCGTCCGCCCCCACCATCCGCTCCCGGCCCGGGGGCGGGTCGGTCGCGAGGTAACCCGAGACGTAGCGACAGGCCAGCCCCTGGGTCCGCAGCGCGGCGACGGCCAGGTGCGCGAAGTCCTGACAGACCCCGGCTCGGGTGTTCAGGACGTCGGCGATCGTCGAGGAGACCGTCGTGGCCTCGCTGTCGTACCGGAAATCGGCGTGGATGCGGTGGGTCAGATCCAGGACCGCGTCCAACAGGGGGCGCCCGGGTTGCAGCGAACGGGCCGCGTAGGCCGCGACGTCCGGTCCGAGCTGGATCCGGGTGGACGGCAGTGCGAACTCCATGGCGCGGGCCCCCAGTGGTCCCGCCGGGCGGGCCGACTCCCAGGGCTGCCCGGCCGCGACCTCGTCGACGACCGGTCGCTGCACCTGCACCCGGGACACCCCGACCACGCTGAGAACCCGGTGCGGGTGGCTGATCTGGTAGTAACCGGTGTGGTTGCCGTAGACGTCGGAGCCGTCCGACTCGTCGTCCGGTACGGGGTCCACCGTCAACTGATGGTCCTGGCACTGCTGCCCAGGAAAGTCGCGCGGCCGCAACGACACTCGGCCGTACGAGGACGACACCTCGTCCGAGTACCGGTATTCGGTGCGATGCTCGATGCGGTAGCGGCGGGTCGTCACGACCGCATCATCGGGCACCACCGCCCCGCCGGTCGTCATCGCCGCACCGACGATCGGTGAGCGGTCACCGGGTCTCCACCAGGCCGTCCAGACCGAAGGACACCATCGGCGCGGGCCGCCAGAAGTGCTGGGCCGTGGTGGCGTCGGCCACCGCCCGGAAGGCGTCGTTCAGACCGTCCAGCAACGCGGTCAACTCGACCCTCTCCCCGATCTCGTTCTCGACCTCGAGCTCCTCGGGCCGACACCGCCGCAGCACCGCGTCGATCTCCTCCAGCCGGCGGGCCGGTCGCGAGGTCGCCGAGCCGACCGGCAGCGCCCGCAGGTCCGTCCGGGCCTGGGCCACCTGGTAGGCCACCGACCGCGGGTTACCGGGGTCGAGCAGCAGCAACTCCAGCATCGTGGCAATCTGGATGCGGCCCCGGTAGCGGCGGCGGTACGTCACGCCGGACTCCCCGACCGTCAGCACCGATTCGACGACCAGCGAGTCGACCGCGGGACCGTGCGATCGGCGCAGCGTGGCCCGCAGCAGCGCGGTGAGCTGCTGTGCGCGTTCGATCCGGTGACCGAGATCCAGGAAGTGCCAACCGGGGTCGCGGACCATGTTCTCCGCGGCCATCCCCGACAGGGCAAGCATCCCGGTGAGCACGGCGGCCTGGGCCGATTCCAGCAGGATCCCGCCGCCGTCGGCGGAATCGGGTGCCGCGGCCAGCTCCGCGATGGCCCGGTCCATCCCGGCCAGCACGATCCAGGTGTCGTCCGACAGCTGATCGCGAACGGCCCGGGCGGCGCTGCGCAACCCGGTCAGCGACTGTGCGACCGATCCCGGATCCGCACCGTCGAGCAACAGGTCCCGCAAGTACCGCAGCGGATCGCCCGGCGCGCTGGGCCGGGTCCCGGTCACCGCGGACACCGCGGCCAGCAGCACCGGAACGGTGCCGGCCCCCGGATGGTCGGGACGGAACCGGAACTCGTCGATCCGCTCCCGGGTCACGTTCAGCAGCCGGATCAGGTCCTCGGCCCGTTCGGCGTACCGACCGAGCCAGAACATGTCCTCCAGCACGCGGGGCGACGAGGTCGACTCGACCGGCACCGGGGTGACCGTCGGGCCCTCGTACAGCCACACCCGGTCACGGCCGGCCGACCGCCGCGGCGCCTGCACCCAGACGTCCTTGGCCACGCTGGGACCGCCCGGGATCGCGACGTCCTGGGTCCGCCCGAGCGCACCCGGCATCGCCACGTACCCGGAACCGTGGGCCACCGAGAACAACCGCATGCTGACCTGCCCGGACCGCAGACCCGTCGGATCGGCGATCGGCGCCTCGGCCAGGTCGCTGATCGACTGCCCCACCCACCGGTGCGGCTCGGCGCGGACCCGGTCCCGCCAGGCCGCCTGCTCGGCCCGCGACAGACGGGCCGGGTGGATCGACCGGCCCCGGTCGGTGGGGAGCAGGACCATCTGCTCGAAATGGGCCAGCACGTGGTCGAGATCGATCGGCCGTCCGCACCAGAACGACGGCTGCGACGGCAGTTTCAACGACTCGCCGAGGATCGCGCCGGCCAGCTCCGGTAGGAACGGCAGCAGCCCCGGGCTCTCCAGCAGACCGCTGCCGATGGGATTGACCACCGACACCGCACCCCGCCGGGCGACCTCGGTCAATCCGACGACGCCGTACCGGGACGTCGGTCGCAGCTCCAACGGATCGGACCAGTCGGCGTCCACCCGTCGGACCACCACGTCCACCGGCTCCAGCCGGCCCACCGACAGCATCCACAGCCGACCGTGCCGGACCGTCAGGTCGGCCGTCTCCACCAGTGGCACACCGAGGGTCGAGGCCAGAAGGGCGTGGTCGAAACCGCTCTCGGAGTGGGTGTCCGGGGACAGCACCACCACCCGGGGATCCTCGGCCGTCCGGGGAGCGACCGAGATCAGCGCCGACCTCATGGTGTGGAAGAAAGCGCCGAGCCCGCGAGGCGCGCTGCGGCGGAACAGATCCGGCAGCACCCGGGACACCACCCGCCGATCGGCCAGGGCGTATCCGGCGCCCGACGGGGCCTGACTGCGGTCCCCGAGCGCGCGGAAGGCGCCCTGTCCGTCACGCACCACGTCGACGGCGTGGAAGAACAGCTGATGGGCGCCCGGGTTGCGGATCCCGGCCGCAGCCCGCAGGTACCCGGAGTGGCCGAAGACCAGCTCGGGCGGCAGCAGCCCGAGGTCGAGCAGGGCCTGCGGGCCGTAGAGGTCGGTCATCACCGCGTCGAGCAGGACCGAACGCTGGATCAGACCGGCCTCCAGCTGCTGCCACTCGGCGTCCTCGACCACCAGCGGCAGCGGGTCCAGGCGCCAGCGCTCCGGGGCCGTCGGACCGCCGTCGTAGGTGCCGGCGATCGGCGTGTAGACGACCCCGTCGTCCTCGAGCAGGCGCTCCACCGAGAGGTCCAGTTCGGCGAGTCCGGACGGGCCCAGCACGTCGAGCAGCCGGGCGAGGTCGACCCACCCGGGACGCAGCTCGCCCGAGGTGCCCGTCATCTCCTGGAACCGCCGGGCCGCCGGAGCGGCGTCCGCCGTCGCGGCCGTCGCCCCGGGCCGGGACAGGTAGCGGGCGACCAGCCCGTCGGTCATCACATCCTCACCCCCGCGGTGCCTTCCCGACGACGGCGTCGCGAGACCCGGTACCGGCCCCCGGCCGGCCACCGCCCTGCGGCCCGTCGAGGGTGCGGGCCCGCCGCAGATCCAGCAATCCGGGTGCCGAGCGGTCCATCGCCTGCCGGGCCATCCGCTCGCGCAGGACACCCATGTCGATGGCCCCCGACCGGTGGCCCGCTGCGTCGAAGCGTCGGTTCCGCCGCGCCTCGGCCTCCATCGCGTTCACCGGTGGGGCCTCGTAGGACCGGCCGCCCGGGTGGGCCACGTGGTACGTCGCGCCGCCCAGGCTGACCGCCGCGTCACCGGCGGCCAAATCGACCAGATCGAACCGCAGTGGGGCGTCCGGCGGGATGGTCGGGTGCAGCGAACTGGGCGGTTGCCACGCCCGGTAGCGGATTCCCGCGACCTGCCGCCCGGGGATGCCCGTGGTTCGCAGCGGCACGGGGAAGCCGTTGCACAGCAACACGTGTCGGTCGCGATCGGCGCCGTCCAGGGTGACCTGGAGCCGCTCGACGGACGAGTCGACGTACCGGGCGGTACCACCGGCTGTCGCCTCCTCACCCAGCACATGCCAGGGCTCGATCGCCCAGCGCAGTTCCAGCTCCATCTCGCCGATGGTGACAGTTCCCAGGCGGGGGAAACGGAACTCCAGGAAAGGGTCCACCCAACTGGTGGCGAACGCGATGCCGTGGGCGCGGAGGTCCTCGATCACCTCGACGATGTCGGCGTGCACGTAGTGCGGCAGCAGGAAGCGGCCGTGCAGGTCGTCGCCGTGCGGGATGAGCGGATCACTGAGGGGATCGGACCAGAACCGGGCGACCAGGGACCGGACCAGCAGGGCCTGGACCAGTGACATCTGGGCGTGCGGCGGCATCTCGAAACCGCGCAGTTCCAGCAGGCCGAGCCGACCACGCGAGGAGTCCGGGCTGTAGAGCTTGTCGATGCAGAACTCGGCCCGGTGGGTGTTACCGGTGACGTCGGTCAACAGGTGCCGCAGCGCCCGGTCGACCACCCACGGGGCCACCGTGCCGTCCTCCCGCAGCTGGCGGCGGATCTCGCCGAACGCGATCTCCAGCTCGTACAGCGTCTCCGCGCGCCCCTCGTCGGCCCGCGGCGCCTGGGACGTCGGACCGATGAACTGACCGGAGAACAGGTACGACAGCGACGGGTGCCGCTGCCAGTGGGTGAGCAGGGAGACCAGCAGGTCCGGTCGACGCAGCAGCGGCGACTCCTCCGGGGTCCGGCCACCGAGCGTGATGTGGTTGCCGCCGCCGGTCCCCCGGTGGCTGCCGTCGATCGCGAACGTCTCGGTGCCCAGCCGGCTCAGGCGGGCCTGTTCGAACAGCACGGTGGTGAGCTCCACCTGCTCGGCCCAGGAGCCGGTGGGCTGCACGTTGACCTCGATCACGCCGGGGTCGGGGGTGACCGTCAGCGTCTGCAACCGCGGGTCGCCGGGCGGCCCGTAACCCTCCAGGACGACCGCGACATCGACCGTGCGGGCGGCATTCTCGACCGCGTCGATCAGTTCCACGAAGCGGTCCAGGTCGGTCAGCGGGGGAAGGAAGACCTGCAGCCAGCCGTCCCGGACCTCCACCACCAGTGCAGTGGTGGGCGCCTTGTCGGCGCTGGTGACCACCGCCCGCACCCCGCCCTGAGCCGCGGCGGGCAGGTCGCCGCGGGCGGCGTAGGGGTCGGCGTCGGCCGGTGGGTCGGCCGGCTCCCAGGAGATGGCGTCCAGCGGCAACCGGAGGCCGGCCGGGGAGTCCCCGGGCAGCAGCACGATCCGGCCGCGGCGCAGCTGCCAGTCGGCGCTGCCCCAGTCGACGCCCTTGACCCGCTCGTCGTCGGCGTCGACCGGGTCGGCGTGCAACGGCAGCAGATGGGCGGCCGGCACGGTGACGG
This sequence comes from Nakamurella flava, assembly GCF_005298075.1. Taxonomy (NCBI): domain Bacteria; kingdom Bacillati; phylum Actinomycetota; class Actinomycetes; order Nakamurellales; family Nakamurellaceae; genus Nakamurella; species Nakamurella flava. The sequence continues at coordinate 278,365 of NZ_SZZH01000001.1, read as the reverse complement.
GCCGATCCAGTCGGGCCACCAGCGCGGCCCGGGCGTCGGGACCGTCGGCGTCGGGCACCAGATCGGCGGTCGGCGGATCGCCCGCCGGTGCCCGCAGCCTGGCGACCAGGGCGGCCACCGGGTCCTCGAAGACCGGTCGCACCTGACTGTCGGGCAGACCGAACCGGCCGGCCACGGCAGTGACGAACCGGCGGGTCAGGTCGGCCCGCTCCGTCTCGTCGAGCGCGGCGAGCGGGCCGGGCGGCGCCGGACGTTCGCGGTCCTTCTTCGTCAGCGGCACCCCCGGCGTTCCCGGAGCCACCGCCCACGGGTCGGCCAGCAGCTCGGGCGCCGACCAGAGCGGCTGCCCGTCGGTCCGCCAGTGCAGCGCGATCTGCCAGCGCGGCAACGGTTCTCCCGGGTACCACTTGCCCTGGCCGCGGTGCACCAGACCGGTCGGGGCGTAGACCTGCCGCAGCCGCTCGGCCAGCTCACCGGCCCGGCGCCGCTTGAACGGGCCGTCGGCCGCGACCGTCCACTCCGGGGCCACGTAGTCGTCGATGGAGACGAAGGTCGGCTCACCGCCCATCGTCAGCCGGACGTCCCCCGCGGTCAGTCGCTCGTCGACCGACCGGCCGACCGCGTCGATGGCGGTCCACTGTTCGGGCGTGTACGGCAGCGTGACCCGTGGGTCCTCGTGGACCCGGCGGACGATGTTGGCGAAGTCCAGGGTGGCCACACAGGGGCTGGTCGAGCCGTCGATCGCCGCCGCCGTGCTGGGGTGCGGCGTGGCCGACAGCGGGATGTGCCCCTCCCCGGCGAACAACCCGGACGTCGGGTCCATGCCGATCCAACCGGCCCCGGGCACGAACACCTCGGCCCAGGCGTGCAGGTCGGTGAAATCGGCCGCCGGCCCTGACGGGCCGTCCAGTGACGCCTGGTCGGCGGTCAGCTGGACCAGGTAGCCCGACACGAACCGGGCGGCCAGACCCAGCTGCCGGAGCAGGGACACCAGCAACCAGGCCGAGTCCCGGCAGGACCCGATGGCGGTGGTCAGGGTGTGGTCCGGCGTCTGGACGCCGGGTTCCATCCGGACCGAGTACCCGACGTCGCCCTGGACGGCCAGGTTCAGCTGCACCAGGAAGTCGACGATGGGCGTCCCCGGGGTGATCGGGAAGTCGGCCAGCCACTGGCGGACCCGCGGCCCCGGCCCCGACCCGGCTTCCGTCTCGTCCACCGGCCGCAGGTACGGCTCCAGGTCGTCGGCCAGCTCGGCCGGGTAGGCGAACGGGTAGGTCTCGGCGTACTCCTCGATGAAGAAGTCGAACGGGTTGACCACCTGCAGGTCGGCGACCACACCGACGGTGATGGACAGCTCCCGGGCCCGCTCCGGGAAGACGATGCGGGCCAGGTAGTTGCCGAACGGGTCCTGCTGCCAGTTGATGAAGTGGTCGGCCGGTTCGATGGTCAACGAGTACGACTCGATCGCCGTCCGGGTGTGCGGGGCCGGCCGCAGCCGGACCACGTGCGGATGGATGGTGACCAGCCGGTCGAACGAATACGTGGTCCGGTGTTCCAGGGCGACCTTGATCCCCACGTCACAGCCCTTCTGTTCGAGTGTGCCGAGCGGGCGTCACTCTACGAAGGACGTGTTTCGTCCCCGGAAACTGGCCCGCCGTCCGGGCTGTCGGTGGGCTTGGGCTTCGCCGGCCGGGTGTCCACCCCGGCCTCCCGGCGCTGCTCGACGGTGATCGGCGCCGGGGCGCCGGTCAGCGGGTCGTAACCGCCACCGGACTTCGGGAACGCGATGACCTCGCGGATCGACAACGCCCCGGCCAGCAGCATGACGATGCGGTCCCAGCCGAAGGCGATGCCGCCGTGCGGCGGGGCGCCGAAGGAGAACGCCTCCAGCAGGAAGCCGAACTTCTCCTGCGCCTCTTCCGGGCTCAGGCCCATGACGCCGAAGACCCGCTGCTGGATGTCGGCCCGGTGGATACGGATGGACCCGCCACCGATCTCGTTGCCGTTGCAGACGATGTCGTAGGCGTAGGCCAGCGCCGACCCCGGATCGGTGTCGAAGGTGTCCAGGTGCTCGGGCTTGGGCGAGGTGAACGCGTGGTGCACCGCGGTCCACTGGCTGTCCGCGCCGCCGACCGCGACGTCGCCGGTCTCGCCGGTGGGCTCGAACAGCGGGGCGTCCACCACCCAGACGAACGACCACGCCGACTCGTCGATCAACCCGTCGCGGCGGGCGATCTCCAGGCGTGCCGCGCCGAGCAGTTCCTGGGCGCCGCGACGGGCGCCGGCGGCGAAGAAGATCGCGTCGCCCGGCTGGGCTCCGGTGGCCGCGGCCAGACCCTCCCGTTCGGCATCGGAGATGTTCTTGGACACCGGACCGCCGAGCGTCCCGTCCTGGGCGACGGTGACGTAGGCCAGGCCGCGCGCCCCGCGTTGCTTGGCCCACTCCTGCCAGGCGTCGAACCCGCGCCGCGGGGTGGCCGCCCCGCCGCGCTGCACGACCGCGCCCACGTACGGCGCCTGGAACACCCGGAACGGGGTGTTCGCGAAGTACTCGGTGAGCTCGGTCAGCCGGGTGTCGACCCGCAGGTCGGGCTTGTCGGAGCCGTAGGCGTCCATGGCCTCACGGAAGGTGATGCGCGGGATGGGCGTGCTGATCTCGTGGCCGACCAGCTTCCACAGGGCGACCAGGATCTCCTCGGCCAGCGCGATGACGTCGTCCTGCTCGACGAACGACATCTCGACGTCGAGCTGGGTGAACTCCGGCTGACGGTCGGCCCGGAAGTCCTCGTCGCGGTAGCAGCGGGCGATCTGGTAGTACCGCTCCATCCCGGCCACCATCAGCAACTGCTTGAACAGCTGGGGCGACTGCGGCAGGGCGTACCAGGACCCGGGCCGCAGCCGGGCCGGGACCAGGAAGTCGCGGGCCCCCTCCGGGGTGGAGCGGGTGAGGGTCGGCGTCTCGATCTCGGTGAACTCGTGCCCGTCCAGCACCGACCGGGCCGCCCGGTTGGCTGCCGACCGCAGGCGCAGCGCGGCCGCCGGCGCCGGGCGCCGCAGGTCCAGGTAGCGGTAGTGCAGTCGGGTCTCCTCGCCGACCGTTCCGGCTCCGGACGAGGAGTCCTCGATCTGGAACGGCAGTGTGGCCGCCTCCGACAGCACCGTCAGCTCGTCGACCTCGACCTCGATCTCGCCGGTCGGCAGCTCCGGGTTCTCGTTGCCGGCCGGCCGCACGCTCACCGTGCCGCTGACCCGGATGCAGTACTCGTTGCGCAGGGCGTGGGCCGCCGCGGCCACCGACTCGTCGTGGAAGACCACCTGCACGACACCGCTGGCGTCGCGCAGGTCGATGAACTGCACGCCACCGTGGTCCCGGCGCCGGCCGACCCACCCGGCGAGGGTGACACGGGTGCCGGCATCGGCGGCACGCAGAGATCCGGCGGTGCGATCACGGAGCACGAGGAGTCCTTACTGGAGTTCGTTCGGTACTGGCGGTTCGTCGGGCGCTGGCGTCCGCGGGCGTCCCTGGGATCAAACGGCGGGACGCGGGCCGGCGGGCGCACCAGCCCGTCGATCCTACGGTCGTCACCCGGCCGGGCCATCCGCCCGCGCAAGCGGTGGCAACCCGGGCGCGGCAGGAGAACACTGGTCGGTGCGTGTCGGCAACGGCGCCGACCCGCCCGTCTCCGCCGGGGCGCCCGACCCCGGCCGGACCGACGAGCACCGCAACACCCGAGGGGAAAGGATCGACGATGATCACCGACCAGGGAGTGGCTGTCCCCGACGACATGGCCACGGCACTGCAGGACGACCAGGAGGCGCTCGCGGCCTTCCAGGCCCTGCGCCCCGACGACCAGCGCGTCTACGTGGACTGGATCGGCAAGGCCCGACCGACCGAGCGCGCCGAACGGCTGGGGGAACTCGCCCAGCACGTGCGCACCTACCGCCGCCGGGAAGCCGAGGAACACGGATCCCCGCACCCGCTCCAGAACGTCTGACCCGCCGCATCGGCGCGACCGCCGCAGAGGACGAACCGGACGCCACCCGCTCGCGCGGGTGAGCCCGGTCTCGTTCGCCCGAGCCAGGACGAGCGGCTTGGTAGGCTTGATCCGCTCAAGGAGTGTGTCGCGAGCTTCTCGCTGTGGGACGGCGTTCCGATCGGTGCAGCACCGGTCGCTGCCAGGGCCCGGGATCGATCACGGTCGTGCGGGGACGGGGCGACTAGATCCGGAGGAACGGACGGCCATGTGGTCGGACGTTCTCCCTCTCCACCACCACCGCACCGAACGGCAGTCATGACCTCTGACGCGACCCTGTCCCCCGACACCATCTCTGAATCGATTCCGTCGCTCGACGACGCCCCTGCGGCCGTCGAGTCCGACGGCGCCACCGACCTGACCTCCGAGCCGGCCGCCGACGTCGACGCGGACGCGACCGACGGGTCCGACGCTCTCGACCGCTCCGACGAGTCGGACCAGTCCGACGACGACGAGCTGCTCTCCCCACAGCTCCGGTTCACCGACCTCGACCTGCCCGAGCCGCTGCTGCGCGCCGTCGTCGACCTCGAGTTCGTCACCCCCTCCCCGATCCAGGCCGCGGCCATCCCGGCCCTGCTGGCCGGACGCGACATCACCGGCGTCGCCCAGACCGGCACCGGCAAGACCGCGGCCTTCGGCCTGCCCCTGCTGGCCGCCATCCAGCCCCGCCAGCGCCAGGTGCAGGCCCTCGTGCTGACCCCGACGCGCGAGCTGGCCATGCAGGTCGCCGAGGCCCTGACCACCTTCGCCAAGCACCTGCCCAGCGTCGACGTCGTCGCCGTCTACGGCGGGGCCCCGTTCCCGCCCCAGCGGGACGCGCTGCGCAAGGGCGCCCAGATCGTCGTCGGCACCCCGGGGCGGGTCATCGACCACCTCGAGCGCCACACCCTCGACCTCTCCGGCCTGGTCTACCTCGTACTCGACGAGGCCGACGAGATGCTGCGGATGGGCTTCGCCGAGGACGTCGACCGCATCCTGTCCGACGCCCCGTCCGACCGGCAGACGGCCCTGTTCTCGGCCACCATGCCGCCGGCCATCCGGTCGATCGCCGCCTCGCACCTGACCAACCCCGTCGACATCGCCGTGGCCCGGCAGTCCTCGACCGTCGAGAACGTCACCCAGACCTACGCGGTCGTGCCGTTCCGGCAGAAGGTCGACGTGCTGGCCCGCATCCTGCAGATGAACGAGGGCACCGCTGCCGCCGCCGCGGGCGCCGACGGTGAGGACCAGAAGCCGGCCACCATCGTCTTCGTCCGCACCAAGCAGGCCTGCGACGAGGTCGGCACCGAACTGGTCGCCCGCGGCGTCACCGCCGCCGCCCTCAACGGCGACGTGCCGCAGAAGGAACGCGAGCGCATCATCGAGCGCCTCCGCGACGGGCGTCTGGACGTCCTGGTCGCCACCGACGTCGCCGCCCGCGGTCTGGACGTCGAGCGCATCGACCTGGTCGTCAACTTCGACGCCCCGCTCGAGCCCGAGTCCTACGTCCACCGCATCGGCCGCACCGGCCGGGCCGGTCGGACCGGACAGGCCCTGACGTTCTTCACCCCCCGCGAGGTCGGCCGGCTGCGCGCCATCGAGCGGGCCACCCGGCAGAAGATCACCCAGGTCACCCCGCCCACCGCGGCCGAGGTCGCCTCGCACCGGCTCGGGTCGATGCTGCGGCGCGCCGTCGAACGGTCGGACGCCGGCCTGCTGAGCAACACGCGGCGCACCGTCGCCGACTTCCTCGCCACCGGGCAGGCCACCGCCGAGGAACTGGCCGTGGCCCTGCTGGCCCTGTCGATCGGTGACGAGGGCCGGCCGATGGCAGAGCCCGAGGTCGAGCACACCTTCGACGAGCGCACCCGCAGCGACCGACCGACGCGGGGCGACCGACCCGGTGGTCGCGGGGACCGCAGCGTCTCCGATCGCGGTTCCGCCGAACGCGGCGGACGCCGTCGCGAGGGCCCCATCGGCCCCCGCTACCGGCTGGCCGTCGGACACCGCGACGGAGTGCGCCCGGCCGGCATCGTCGGCGCGTTGACCGGCGAAAGCGACCTGCGCGGCTCCGATCTCGGCAAGATCGACATCTATGACACGTTCTCGCTCGTCGAGATCAACGAGCCGCTGTCGGACGCCGCACTCAGCCGCCTGGGGGCGGCCAAGGTGTCGGGCCGGGCGCTGCGCATCCAGCCCGACACCGGGGGCAGCCGCCGGACGGGTGGGGCCGCCCACGCGCCCGGCCAGCACGGCCCCCGCACCCCGCGACGGTTCGGCAAGGAGCGTCGCGGCGAGCGTCGCGACTGACGGTCGAGGAGGATCGCCCGGTGGCTCGTTCCTACGACCGTGAGGCGCTGGAGTTCGCCCGGGCGATCACCTTCTTCGACGCGATCTTCGCGTTCGCCGTCACGCTGCTGATCACGACGGTCGACGACTTCACCCCGGAGGCCTGGTCGAGCCTGTCGGCGCTGCGGGAGGCCAACGGGGCGTCGCTGCTGGCCTTCACCATCAGTTTCCTGGTGGTGGTGTCGTTCTGGCGGGCCAACCACCGGATGCTGGCCAGCTTCCGGGCGCTCGACAACCGGCTGATCACCGTCAACGTCGCCTTCATGTTCGGCATCGTGCTGCTGCCGTTCGTCACCGAGGCGCTGGGCCGGCAGGGCACCCAGCCCCTCGCGGTCGCGGCCTACGCGGTGGTGCTGAGCTATCTGGGAGTCATGCAGGCCGCCGTCTGGCAGACGGCCGCCCGTCACGGCCTGCTCCGACACCCGCCGACGACGGCGCAGCAGCGCCGTCACCTCCTCGGTTCCATCCCGGTGCCGCTGGTGTTCCTGGTGTCGATCCCACTGGGCTACCGGTTCGGGGCGAACGTGGCCCAGTGGAGTTGGTTGGGGCTGTTCGTGGCCGGCCCGCTGGTCGAGGCGATCGGGGACCGCGTGTGGGGTCCGGCGTCCCGGCTGGGCGACAGCGACGACCTGCTCGACGGCGAGGACGTCACCGACTGACCAGCCGGCCCAGCGCCAGCCGGGCCACCGGCGCGTACCCCACGACCACCGGCCACGGACCGTCGATGCGCAGTTCGGTCGCGGACCCGTCGGCGGCCCGGGACGCATCCGGTCGGACCGCGTGCTCCAGATGCAGCGTCAGCGGGCCGAGCCGCACCCGCCACGTCCAGGTGCGGGCCGCCTCGTCGACGGCGAGCACCTCGAAGTCGACGGACACCCCTCCGACGGCCCGCACCGTCCCGGTCACCCCGGGTGCGATGCGCCCGGCGGTCGCGTCGACCCGCCGGATCTGCGGCGACCAGCCCGGCCAGCGGTCGGGGCGGGCGTACCGCTCCCAGGCGACGTCCACCGGAGCGGTGCCGCGGGCCGTCAGCGTGAGAGTCGTCATGGGGCAGGAGATCACCGGGCGACCGCCGTCCCAAACCCGGTCTGCGCGACGGCCACCCGGGCAAGCGTCAGAACAGGGCCAGCGGCTCGGCCTCCACCGGTGCTGGTCCGTTCCTTCCGGCGGGCAGGCTGCCGACGGGGAACGACGCCTCCGCCTGGCCCGGTACCCCACGGACGGGGTTGCCGGCGTCGAGCATCGCGCCGGACCCGACCCCGTGGGCACGTGCGGCGTCGGCGACCCGCCGGGCCAGCGTGCGGCGGTACTCGGCCGGCAGGGTCGCGCCCCGGGCGTAGAGCCGTTCGTACTCGGGGACGAGGTCCGGGTGGTGGCGGCCCAGCCAGGCGAAGAACCACTCCCGGGCGCCCGGCCGCAAGTGGAGTCCGATACCGCTCACCCCGGTGGCACCGGCATCGGCCAACTGGGCGACCAGGGCGTCGATCTGCTCAGGGGTGTCGGTCAGGTGGGGCAGGACCGGGGCCACGAACACGCCGCACGGCAGGCCGGCGTCCCGGATGCGGCGGACGAGATCGAGCCGGGCCCGGGGACTCGGCGTACCCGGTTCCAGGGTGGCCTGCAGTTCGGGGTCGACGAGGGCCAGCGACACCCCGATGCCGACCGGCACCGAGCGGTGCGCCGTGGCCAGCACCGGCAGGTCCCGGGACAGCACGGTGCCCTTGGTGAGGATCGAGAACGGCGTGCCGCTGTCGGCCAGGGCGCGCACCACCCCGGGCATCAGCGCGTACCGCCCCTCGGCCCGCTGGTACGGGTCGGTGTTGGTGCCCATCGCCACGTGCTCGCGTTTCCAGCCCGGCCGGGCCAGCTCGCGCCGCAACACATCGCCGATGTTGGTTTTGACGACGATCTGGTTGTCAAAGTCGCGGCCGGCGTCGAACTCGAGGTAGGCGTGGGTCTGCCGGGCGAAGCAGTAGACGCAGGCATGGGTGCACCCCCGGTACGGGTTCACCGTCCAGGCAAACGGCATCGGCGATCCGCCGGGCACCCGGTTCAACGCCGACTTCGCGTGCACCTCGTGGAAGGTCACCCCGGCGAACTCGGGGGTGCGCACCGTCCGCACCAGACCGGCCAGCCGGCCGAGACCCGGCAGGGCCGATGGATCCTCGACGGTCAGCGACCGACCTTCCCACCGCATGCCATCCATACGAACACGTGTATGGTCCGATTGCAAGCGGGATGGTGTTCGACAGTCCGTCCGGTCGGCTCGTGGTCAGGCCGGGACGGCGATCACCACGATGTTGTCGTCGTAGCTGGCCTGGGCGAAGTCGTAGCGGCCGCCGCAGGTGATGAGAACCAGCTTCGGCTGATCCGTCGACGCGAACACCTCGGCCGGCAGCCCATCGGCCTTGTGGTACGACCGGCGCTCGGTGACCTTGTAGGTGACGGTGGCGCCTCCGGCGACGGTGAGCACCACCTCGTCGTCGGGTTCGACCTCCTGCAGGTGGAAGAAGACGCCGCGCCCCTGGGGGGAGTCGATGTGACCGTCGAGCACGGTGGTGCCGGCCGAGCCGCCGGCGGCCGCGCTTCCGGTCCACCAGCCGAGGCGGCGGATGTCCTCTGGGACCTCGAGCTCACCGTCCACCTGCCCGACCGGGTCGATCGGCGCCTGCACGTCGAGCCGCGGGAGGGCGAACCCGACCGGGATGCCGGCCGGAACAGGAGCCGCCGCGGTCGGGGATGGCGTGGTCGGGGCCGGCGCCGGCGCCGGGTCCTGGGTGCTGGGGGCGGCCGAGCTGCTGTCGCTGGTCGGGGCTGCCGGGATGGCCGCGGCCGGCGTGGGTACCGCTGACGACGGCGACGTCGGCGCCGCATCGGCCGACGAGGTCGGCGCGGTCGACGTCGAGGCGTCGGGACTGGCGGCCCCAGGTGCAGCCGGGCCGGAAGCGGGTGTCCGGGGGGCGGGGGCGGTCGCCGAGAAATCCCCGGAGCCGGTGACGGTGCGCGCCTCGGCCAGCTGGACGCCGGTCATCAGGGCGACCCCCAGGGCCAGGGACATCCAGGCCCAGCGTCGATGTGGAGCGGCCGCCCGGGGCGGCGGTGACGCCGGACCGGTGACCGCCCGGGATCGAGGGCGTTGCGGCGGTGGTCCCGGTCGGGTAGCCGCCCGGAACCTGGGATCGGGTGGCGGTGCGGCCGGCGGGAGCGGACGACCGGCCGGACGGGCACCGGGCGATGGGACCCGCCCCCGGGCCGGCGGGAACTCGTCCGGCCCAGGAGCGGCACGACGCAGGAACGGATGCTCCCAGCGGGGCTCCGGTCCTGGCCTCGTGTCGTTCATCCGGTTCGACCTCAGACGTGCGCGCTGGCCTTGCGGCGGCGCAGGCCGAGCGCGCCGGCACCGGCCAGGGCGAGGCCGACGCCACCGGCGACGGTCAGGGCGGTGTTGCCCGAGTCGTCGTCCGACAGACCGAAACCGCCGGTGCCGGCGGGAACGCCGGTCGGGGTCGCCGAGCCGCCGGTGTACTGCAGCGGCAGCACCGCGAAGTAGGTCAGGCCGGTCTTGGAGTCCTCGGTACCGGCCGCCAGCGCGATGGTGTCACCGGCGGACGGGACGTCCGGGATGGTGACGGTGGCCGTGAAGGTGAACGGGTCGTCCGAGGAGGTCTCGACGGTGGCCAGGACGGTGCCGACCTTCTGGTCGGTGGCGATGCCGATCTGGACCGTGTTGGTCGCCGCCGCCGCCTCGAGCTCCTCGACGCAACCACCGAAGTTCTTGCCACTGACGGTGACCTGGGTGCCCGGCATGACGTCGGCCGGAATGGCGGTCAGCACCGGGGTGGGGCAGCTGGCGACGGCCGGGCTCTCCTCCGCACCGGCGGCGGGGGCGAGGGTCAGCAGGGCGGCGGCTGCGAGACCGACCACCGCCGCTCCGCGCTTCGATACTGCTCCGAGCTTGTGAACCTTCACGACGCACCCTCCCAGGGAACGGCCAGTCCGGCGGTATGCCGGGCTTGCGCAACCTATGTGGAGGTTGAGGGTGTGACTGATGTGACACGCAGAGCCACGCTCAGTGTTTTCCCATCTTTCTCCCTCGTTCCTTCGGGTCAGTCCCCCAGCAGGTTCTCCACCGCACCCGATACCTCGGCCAGCGGTACGGTCCGCTGGTCACCGGAAGCGAGATCGCGGACCACGGCGGTGCCGTCCGCCAGTTCCTGGTCGCCCACGATGAGGGCGACCCGGGCTCCCGAGCCGGAGGCCGCCTTCATGGCCGTCTTCAGGGCCCGACCGCCGTAGGCCATGTCGGCCCGGTGCCCGGCCCGCCGGATCTGCCCGAGCAGCACCGCGACCGCATCGGCCGCCGCGGTGCCCCCGACCGGGACACCGAAGACGTCGCAGCGCGCCCGCTGCCCGACGGGAATGCCTTCGGCCTCGCACGCCAGCAGGGTGCGGTCCACGCCGATGCCGAACCCGATCCCGGATAGTGACTGCCCGCCGAGTTCGGCCATCAGACCGTCGTACCGCCCGCCGCCGCCGATCCCCGACTGGGCGCCCAGCCCGGGGTGCACGAACTCGAACGTCGTACGGGTGTAGTAGTCCAGCCCCCGGACCATGCGCGGGTTGACCTCGTAGGCCACGCCGAGCCGGTCGAGGACCGCCCGCACCCGGTCGAAGTGCTCCCGGCAGGCGTCACAGAGGTGGTCGAGCATGAGCGGCGCGTCGGCCAGCATCTCCCGCATGTGCGGCCGCTTGTCGTCCAGCACCCGGAGCGGGTTGATGCGGGCGCGTTCGGCCGTGGCCTCGTCGAGGTCCAGACCGCCCAGATGCGCGGTCAGCAGCTCACGGTAGGCCGGCCGGCAGTTCCGGTCGCCCAGGGAGGTGATCTCCAGCCGGTAGCCGGTCAGGCCCAGGCTGCGGAAGCCCTCGTCGGCGACGGCGACGACCTCGGCGTCCAGGGTCGGGTCGTCACTGCCGACAGCCTCGATGCCGACCTGCTGCAGCTGCCGGTAGCGACCGGCCTGCGGGCGTTCGTACCGGAAGAACGGTCCGGCGTAGACCAGCTTGACCGGCAGCGGTCCCCGGTCCAGTCCGTGCTCGATGACCGCGCGCATCACCCCGGCCGTGCCTTCGGGACGCAGGCTGACCGACCGTCCGCCCCGGTCGGAGAAGGTGTACATCTCCTTGGAAACGACGTCGGTGGACTCCCCGACGCCGCGGGCGAACAGGGCGGTGTCCTCGAAGACCGGGAGCTCGATGGGGGCGTACCCGGCCCGGTCGGCGGCGGCGAGCAGCGCCGAGCGAACGGCGGCGAACCCGCGGCTGCGCGCCGGCACATAGTCGGGAACACCCTTGGGGGCGACGAAGTCAGGCATCGGGACCTTCGGATCGGGGGCGGATCGGGGTTCGGGGCAATCGACGGGTGGATCGACGCCGGTGACGTCAGGCGCCGGGCCCGGCGGCCAGCTCGGCCCGGGCCTGGGCGATCGCCGGCGGCCGCAGGAACGGATTGCCGGCGCGTTCGGCGGCCACGGTGCTGGTCGGTCCGTGCCCGGGGGCGATGACCGCGTCGTCCGGCCGGGTCAGCAGGCGATCGGCGATGCTCACCACCTCCTGGGGCATCGACCCGCCCGCCAGGTCCGTGCGGCCGATCGACCCGGCGAACAGGGTGTCCCCGGTGAACAGCAGCTCGGGCCGGCCCGGTGTGCCGGCGGCCGGGTCGGGGGATTCCCCGGCCAGGCGGTAGGTCACCGACCCGGGGGTGTGGCCGGGCACGTGGACGACGGACAGCGGCAGGTCGGCCAACCCCAGCTCCTCGCCGTCGGCGAGCAACCGCACCTCGTCGGGCTGCACCCCTTCCGACCAGGCGTCGCCCGCCGCCGACAGGGCGGCCCGCAACTGCGCGGACAGCGCCGCGCCGGGGTCGGCCAGCATGTACTCGTCACCCGGGTGGATGCCGACGGGGACGCCGTACTCCCGGCCGGCCGCAGCGGCGGACGCGGTGTGATCGAGATGACCGTGGGTGACCAGGACCGCGACCGGCCGCAGGTGGTGGTCGGCCAGCACCCGCGCCAGCGGCTCCAGAGCGCCCTCGCCCGGGTCGATGACCACGCACGGAGCGGGGAGGTCGGCGCCGGCGGACGGCGCCAGCACGTAGCAGTTGGCCTGGAAGGACCCGGCCGGGAACCCTGCGATCAGCACCGGCCCACCCTCACTTCGGTCTCCCCACAGTCGGTTCTCATGGTCTTGCCCGGTTCGTGCGCCGGTCGGTCGACCTCGCTCGCCTAGAGTAAGCGGCCGGGATCAGCTCGACGATCGTCGACTGCACCGGGCGGGACGGCCTCCAGGGGGACCGCCGGCGGGGACGACAGAGGCAGTACGTCAGCCCGAGAGGGTCAGCGCAGCAGGAGGACGGCCAGCATGCCCACCAACCAGCAGCGTCGGGAAGCCGCGAAGCGCAAGCTCGAACGGCAACTCGTCCGTCGGCAGCAGCAGGAACGGCGCCGCCGGCAGCGCCTGCTCGTCGTGGGGGTCGTGGCCGCCGTACTCGTGGTCTCGGGTGCGGTATGGCTGATCTTCGCCGACCACTCCTCCCCGGCCACCTCGACAGCATCCGGCGCGGACGGCAGTGCCACTCCGAGCTCGACGGCGCCGAGCACCCCGTGCTCCTATCCCGCGTCGGGGGCGGCGGCCAAATCCGTCAGCGCCCCCGACAATCTCTCACCGCTCAACAGCGGCACGGTGCAGGCCGAGATCACCCTCAACGGTTCCGCCGTTCCCATAACCCTGGACCGGGCGACGGCCCCCTGCGGGGTCAACGCGTTCCTGTCGCTGGCCCAGCAGGGCTTCTACAACGACACCACCTGCTGGCGGTTGACCAAGAGCGCCGGTCTGAACGTCCTGCAGTGCGGCGACCCCAGTGGTCAGGGCAACGGTGGCCCCGGCTACAGCTACGCCAGCGAACCGCCGACCGGCAATGTCGACCCGACGACGGGCCAGAGCACGGGTGACTCCTACCCGGTGGGCACCATCGCCCTGGCCAACGCGGGCGCCAGCGACACCGGCTCGCAGTTCTTCATCGTCTACGGCGACTCCCCCGGTCTGACCCCGCAGTACACGGTGCTGGGCAAGGTCGACGGCAACGGGATGGACGTGGTCCAGCAGATCGCCGCGGGCGGCACGGCCAACGGCGCGCAGGACGGCGCCCCGGCCACCACCGCGACCATCTCCAAGGTCGTCGTCCCCGAGGACGCCCTGCAGGGCTCGGGCACCTACGCCACCCCGTCCGCGTCGACGGACGTCCCGGGTCTCGACCCGTCGGCCGTGGACGGTGGCGCCGCCCCGACGGACGCCTCGTCCGACCCGGCGACCGGCAGCCCCGAGGCTTCGGCCCCGGAGACGAGCGCGCCCGCGTCCAGCTGATCGCACGCCTCGACGGCCCCGGTCTCCCGACCCAATGGCGGGCGGACCGGGGCCGTTGGCGTTACCGGGCCAGTCCGTAGCGGTCACCTGGTCGGCAGTGCCTGGGCCAACTCCCGAAAGTGCGGGTAACGGCCCCAGGCATCGCGATCGCCGATGACGTAGAGGCGACGCTTGGCCCGGCTGACCGCGACGTTCACCAGGTTGGGCGACGACGACGCCCACACCTGGGCTCCCGGGCGAGAAGGGTCGCCACCCAGCACCAGGATCACCACGTCCGCCTCGCGTCCCTGAGCCGTGTGGATCGTCCCGGCTCGCAACCCCGGGTACTCGTGGGCCAGAGCGGCCAGCCGGTCGGCAACCTCCCTGAACGGAGAGATGGCGATGACTTCGGACAGGGGAATGTCCATCCCGCTGACATACGACAGCGCGCCGCGCAGACGTTCCATCTGACCGGGTTGCACATGCGTCCCGGCCTGGACGGCGGCCGTGTTGGCCCAGAAACTGGGCCAGACAAGCTTTTCTGCATCTTCGTCGCCGAACTTGTCCGACTTTCGGCGCACACCGTTGACCATGATGTTCCCGTAGGCAATGCGGTTGCTGACGCCGAACATCGGATCGTCACAGCGGCGGTGCACACGGAGCGGCGCGCTGACCCAGACCTGGTCATCGCCCTGGGGGAGGAATGTCCCGGTGGCCGCCACGCGGTCGGCCAGCGTCTGCACTGAGGCCCGCGGCGGCAGCCAGACTCCCGACACACGGTAGAACCCGGCGATGTCGCGCTGCGCCTTGGGCGGGATGGTCACGACCGGCTGCAATTGCAGAGGGTCGCCGACCGCCAACACGCGTTGCGCCCGCCAGATGGAGCCGACCGCGTACTGCGGCGAGGCCTGACCGGCCTCATCGATGAACAACCACCCCAGCGCTTCCCGCCCGAGACCGGTCATCATGCGACCGACCGAGGCGAAGGTGGTCGAGATGAGGGGGACGACGAAGAAGAACAATTGCCAGGCGGCTCGGCGCTTCTCGTCCTCGAGCTTGGGCGGAACCGAGCCGGCGACCACCTCCACAGCGGCGCGGAGACCGTCGAGCAGGTCGGAAGCGGCGCAGGCCAGGAAGTCCTCGTGCAGGCGTAGCGCGGCCAGGAACAATTCCGAACGGGCGGTATCGAGCTCGGCGTCGAGCCACGGTGCGTGCAATTCCCGGGCGTCACCCGTCCACCCGGAACCGGGGTAGCAGAGGCCGTAGCGGCTTTCGTCCGTCGACAGGTCCACCTGGAGGATCTTCAGCTCCTGTCGAATGCGTTGAGCTCGCTGCTCCGCAGACTGCAGATCCGCCCGTGAGCGCTCGGCAGACTGTCGTAGCTGATCGCACAGGGCGGTGGCTCGGTGGTGCCGGTCCTGCGCATCCCGCAGCGCCTGCCCCAGCCGATCGAGCTCCGGACGCCATTTCCTGAGTGCGGCACCGAACGAGAAGATGATTTCCAGGACGCCTGGTTTGGCCATCAACTGGCGATCGTGATTGTCGACCGCAGCGGCCCGGACGGAATCGGCGTGGATCATCGAAGCGTGCCCGTCTGCCCACGCTCGCTCGATCGCGGCGAGCGCTTCGCGGTCTCGGGCGATTCGTTCGATGTTCGAACGCTCCTCGTCGCGCAGGGGCTGTAGTCGTCGAAGTCGCTCCTGGGCTCGTCTCCGTTCCGCTGTCAATGACAGGACTCGCTGATACGACTGGTCGAACAACTCTCGGGCCTGGCCCCACGTCCGGTGCGGAACCTGTCCCCTGTGCCATTGCTGCAGGCGGGTCTGCATCGCCGGGACACTTCCGGGAACGGTTTCCTTGGTCCGGGGATCCTTCTTGTCGAACCAGAAAGTCGAACGAAAGTCGGAGCGATTCTTCCGGTTTCCCAACCGAGCTGCGACCAGCCCCCAGGCCGTCAGAGGCGGGGCCTCCTCGGGCTGATCCTTCGCTGATGCCTTAAGGATCTCGGTCGCCAACGAGCCGAAGTAATCCGCAGAGCCTTGCCAGCATTTCGCGATGGCTTTATCGGCCGGAATCTCGGTGGTGACGTTCTCCACCGCGGCGTTGTTGGCGGATGCGACGACCATTTCGAATCCGGTCAGCTCCGGACGGAGCTGTCTGACTCGTCGGGGGGGTCCGTCCTGAGCATTCCACCGATGGGTGACCGGGGTGAAGGCGGCATCGGTGGTGGCGTAAGAAGCCAATCGTCGTGCGCGCTCCACGACGTTGCCGGCCAGGACGTCGCGCAGCATCGTCGTCTTGCCCGTACCGGGGGGCCCGTTGACACCCATCAGCCCGCGCGTCGGCCCCAGATCGTTGAGCGCCTGGTTCACCGCGAACTGCTGACTGAGCGCCAACGGATGGCCGGGTTCGCTCGGCCACCGCCCGGGTGGGAGCCGTTCGACCACCACACCGGCCTCGACCACTGCAGGTCGCTCGACGACGTCGAGACGCCGCCCCGGGTCGACGCGGTGTTCCGGTGTCAGGTAAGCGGCCAGAGCGGCGCCGATGTCACCCTTGGCAACCTGGGTGCGCACCTGGCGGAGGTCGTCGAGGAAGAAGCTGTTGAGGAAGTCGGTGTCGACCGCGTCCTCCTCCCGGCGTACGGAAATGGCCCGACTGTCGATGACCACCTGCGCAGTGGCCAACTCGGTCAGGCCGTCGACTCCCGCGATCGAATGCGCGATGGCCAACAGCCCGGTCATCGCATCGCGGTCGAGGGCCGGGGGTCCGTCGGATCCGGTTTTCTCCCGACGCCGGCCTTCGAAGTCATCAACGGCCTCGAGGAGTTCCCGCGCCGCACGGTCGAACCCATCGGCCCAGCCGGGGTCTCGGATCCCCGGGCTGCGGATACGGCCGACCGCCCACAGCGCCGACGAGAGAACGACGGAATCAGGGACCAGGAACCCAGCCTGGTCGGCAACCAATGCAGCGCAAGCGCTTTCTCCGCCCGGCCGTTCGTCGTAGGCATCACGGTCCTCCCCGAACGCGTGATGCAGGGACTCGTAGGTCGCTTCCAGGGGGTAGACGCCGAGATAGACCGTGTGCCGCCAGACACGCTCCGTCCCCCGCAGTCGGGGCGGAGGAGTCAATCGCTCCCAGGGGAGCGGCTCGTTCGGCGACCACCGGACGGTCTGACGATCAGCCGGCCGGGTCGAGGCCGATGTCAGTGTGGGGATCGACTGTGGACTGAACAGCTCACTCGTCCACCAGAACTGCAGAACGCGCAGCCGGTCGTCCTGCCCACGCGCGTCACTCATGGGGACATCTTGCCGTCGGGTGCGGATGGACACGTCATTCCGGAGCGGGATGTGGATGGTCCCTGGTGGGACGTGCCGTCACGCCCAGCTGCTTCGTTCTGGGACCAACGACGAATTCCACCGCTTGCGGGGCAAGATGTCGGGGTGACCATCATCAAGATCAACGCCATCACCGTGCCCGCCGACTCCGGCGACGAACTGGCCAAGCGGTTCGCCGCCCGGGCCGGATCGGTCGACAACCAGGACGGCTTCGAGGGTTTCGAGCTGCTGCAGCCGGCCGACGAGCGGAACACCTGGCTGGTGATCACCCGCTGGCGGGACGAGGACTCGTTCCAGGCGTGGATGGCGTCCCCGGCGTTCGCCCACGGTCACCGGTCGGCCCAGGAGCGTTCCGGTGGGCCGGCGCCGCACCCGGTGGGCGTCTCGAGCGAGGTGTGGTCCTACCGGATCGCCGGCGGCTCGGCCGGCGGGAACACGGACGGCGCGGCGCCGGACGGTGCCCCGACGCCGACCGCCGCGGACACCGACCAGATCGCCCAGGGACACGCCTGAGCCGCGTCCGACCGCCGGCCTCCCGGTCCCCTGCGGGTCACCGGGAGGCCGGCGGTGCCTGCGCGCTGCGGCGGAGCAGCAGCCAGCCCGCCCCACCGACGACCAGCGCCAGGACGGCACAGACGAGCATGGTGACGACGAAGCCGGACGCGTACGAGCCGGTCGCCGCCCCCAGGGCCGGCTGGCCGAGGGCGGTGTCGGGCTGGGTGCCGGCGGCGGCGAAGGCGGTGACGGCGTCCAGGCCCTGTCCGGTCTGGGTCGGCGGGACCCCCGCCTCGGTGAGGCGGCGCACCACGCCGCCGGTGGTCAGCCGGTCGATCAGCACGGTCGACAGCGCGAGGCCCGCGGCGTAGTAGAACTGGCCGATCGTCGTGCGCGCCGAGGTCACCGGGCCGAAGTACCGGGCGTCGGCCTGCGAGATGATCAGGGTGCCGTACGGCAGCGAGGCGATGATGACGCCGCCACCGAGCAGGATCGACCCGGGCAGGAAGCCCCACAGCGAGGTCGACGAGTGCAGGACGGCGAGCAGGACGAAACCCACCGCGGAGGTCAGCGTCCCGATACCGACCACGGCCGCGGCCGCCAGCCCGCGCGTCATGGCCCGGCCGACGACGACGGCCGCCGCGATGCCGCTGACCAGGAACGGCAGTTGCCACAGCGAGACCGACAGCGTGGACAGGCCGGTGACGTACTGCCAGAGGTTGGTCAGCTGCAGGAACCCGACGGCGGTGCCGAAGTTGTAGACGAACCCGGCGCACACGGCGGCCAGGAAGACCGGCCGCCGGAACAGTTCGACTGGGAAGAAGCGCCGGTCCTCGCCGGCCCCGGACGCGCGCTCCCGCCACGCAAAGGCGGCCAGCAGGGCGAAACCTCCCAGGAGCGGACCGAGGGTTGCCGGGGAGGTCAGCCCGGACGCCGCATGGCTGAATCCGTAGAGCACCCCGACGACCCCGAGGGCCAGCAGCACCTGGCCCGGGTAGTCGGTCGGGCCGTCCGGCCGCGGTTCCTGGGCCGGCAGCAGAGCGCGGACCGCGGGCACGCACAGCAGGGCGACGACCGGTAGCACCACGAAGGCCAGGCGCCAGTGCACGGAGGCCAGCGCCCCGCCGAGGAAGGTGAGGACGAGCGCCGTCCCGCCGCTGACCGCACCGAAGACGCCCATCGCCCCGGCGATCCGGTCCGGTGGGGTGATGGCCCGGATGTAGGCGAACGCCGCGCCGAACACCGCGCCGAACCCGATCCCGGCCAGGGCCCGCCCGAGCAGGTAGAGCGGGGACGCCGGCGCGCCGGCCACCAGCAGGTCGCCCACCGCGGCCAGCACCAGGGCGGCCATCAGGACGCCCCGGCGGCCGAGACGGTCGGCCAGCAGGCCGGTGGAGATCACCGTTGCCGACAGAACGAGGGTGGAGATGCTGGCGGCCAGCGCGAGCAGGTCGCCGGACATGCCCAGGCCGCGGCCGGCTCCGACCAGCGCGGTGCTGGCGACGTTCGGGTCGGCGCCCTGGGCGCCGGCCATCACCCCGAGCAGGGCCAACCCGGCGACCGGGCCCCGGGTGGCCGCTCCGGTCCCGCTGACGGGCGGGGCGGCGACCGTTCCGCTGCTCATCAGCAGGTGTGCCGCGGGGCGGCGTGCAGCGCGGTCGCGTGGGCCTGCCGCTCGCTGGGGTCGATGGCGGTGATCTCGGCGACGAACGCGTCGAGGTCGATGCGCCGGCCACCGCGCCACGTTCCCCGCACCGTCACCAGTTCGGTCAGTCGGTCGGGGTCGACGGTGGCCGGGTCGGCCGAGAGTTCCACCAGGTCGGCCAGTTTCCCGGGTTCGAGGGAGCCGATCTCGTGGTCGCGGTGCAGGGTGCGGGCGGCGGCCACGGTGTGCGCGGACCAGGCGGCGTCGAGGCCGATGCGTTGCTCCGGCCCGTGCAGGGTGCCCGACGGGGTCCGCCGGGTGACCGCCGCCTGGATGTTGAGCAGCGGGATCGCGGGACTGACCGAACCGTCGTTGTGGAACGAGACGCACGCCCCGGAGTCGACGGCATCGGCGAACCGCATCCACTGACTGCCGATCTCGGACGGGAACAGGGTGCCGTCGAGCAGGTCGCCCCAGTAGATGAACTGGAACGGCCCCATGGACGGGTGGGCCCCCAGTTCGGCGACCGTCGCGAACTGGTCGGCCCGGGCGCCACCGAGATGCTCGATGCGCCAACGATGGTCGCTGCCGGTCAGACCGTGTCGCTGCAGGGCCCGGCGGTAGACGTCCAGCACGACGTCGAGCCCGGCGTCGCCGTTGCAGTGGAAGGACAGCTGCCAGTGCCCCTCGGAGTCGGGTCCGACGAACCGGTCGATGATGGCGTCCAGTTCCTCGGCGCTGTAGTTCATCGTCGAGGTGCCGGACGGTCCGACGGGGATCCCGGCCCCGCGGACGGTGGCGTTGTCGAGGTAGGGGTAGCTGAGCGCGGCCGTACCCACCCACGGTGACCCGTCGGCCCACAGCTTGATGCCCTGCTTGCGCAGCATGGCCTCGGGCACCCGGGAGTGCAGGGGCTTGTCCGCGTCCGGCTCGGTCGACATGTGGTAGAGCGAGATGCGCAGGGGGCAGTCGGGCACCGAGGCCAGCGCCTCGTAGGCGGGTAGCGACGTGGTGCCGTAGGTCATGTCGCTGGTCGCGGTGATGCCGTTGCGGGCCATCTGCGCGTACCAGAGCGCGGCCGACTGCAGCGGGTGCGGGACCGCGTCCGCGAGCACCGGACCGCAGACGGCCATGACGGCGGCGAGCTCGTTGGCCCGGCCGTCGGACCGCCCGTCGGCGTCCCGCCCGTACGACGCGCCGACCGGGTCGGGCGGGGCGATGCCGTCCGGCCACCCCAACACGGCGATGGCCCCGGAGTTGAAGTAGACCTCGTGACCGGAGTTGTCCAGGATCACCACCGGACGCTCGGGGAAGAACCCGTCCAGGGTGGTGCGATCCAGCTCGTCGGCTCCCTGCAGGAGTCGGTCGAGTCCGGTGAAGAGCAGGGCCTGCCCGGGTGTGGTCTCCGCGTCCGCCCGCCGGAACTCGGCCGCGACGTCGTCCCACGTCGGGAAGCCGACGTACGGGGCGATCCAGATGGCCGGTGGTTGGGTGGAGATCCCGGACAGCACCGGGTGGCTGTGCGGTTCGATGAAGCCGGGGGCGAGGACGGTGTCCCCGAGGTCGACCACCTCGACGTCGCCGGAGGAGACGTCCGCCGGCAGTGCGGCGCGGCACTCGTCGGCGCTCCCGACGGCCAGAATCGTCCCGGTGGCGTCGTCGACCAGGACGGCGCCGGCCCGGGATCGCTCCTCATCCATCGTGATCACGGTCGAGGCCAGCAACAGTCGAACCGTCATGCGATCCCCCCGGTCAGGAGCGGACGGACACCGCCCGCAATTGCGCGGAGAGTAGCAATACCACTACTACCGGTGACTCGTTTGTCGCAGTCGTTCGTCACCCCCTGTGACTTCAGCCGAACGCGCGGAACCCCAGGGTGATGGCCAGGGCGAAGCCGGCCGCTCCGATGAGGTAGCGCAACGGACGAACCGGTACCGATCGCACCACCACCGGGCCGATTCGCGAACCGATCAGGCAACCGATGCCCAGTGGGATGACGGCCCCCCAGTCGACCGGGGCGACGACGATGAAGATGATCGCGGCGACCGTGTTGGCCACGGCCAGGATCGCGTTCTTGGCGGCATTGGCCCGCGGCAGGTCGTCGTCGCGGGTCCGCAGCAGCAGGGCCAGCAGCAGCACGCCGGCGGCCGCGCCGAAGTACCCGCCGTAGATGGTGATGAGGAACAGCGCGACCGCCTGGGCAACGAGGGCCCCCGTCCGACGAACCTGCGGATGCCCCGCCCGAGCCGCCCGGCCCCGGGGCAGCAGGATGGTCAGCGAGGCGAAGCCCAGCAGGAACGGCACCAGCCGCTCGAAACCCTCGGCCGGCGTCGTGAGCAGCAGCACCGCGCCGATCACGCCCCCGACGACGGCAACCGGCGCGATCCCCAGCAACCACCTCCCCTGGCCCCGCAGTTCCTTGCGCGAACCGAGGAACGAGCCGACCCCGGTGAAGACCAGGCCGACCGTGTTGGTGACGTTCGCCGCCACCGGCGGCAGACCCACGGCCAACAGCGCGGGGAACGTGACCAGGGAGGCCAGCCCGGCGATGCTCCCGGTCAGCCCCCCACCGACGCCGGCCAGCACCAGCAAGAGGAAGGACAGCAGGGTCATGTCCACCGGGCCACCGCGTCCGGTTCGAGGGGGCTCATCACGGCCCCACGCTAGAGCGTGACCGCCGGCGCGCCGCCGGCCGGGCGGGGCTCCGGCGTCCGCACAACCGGGGATGGCCGAAGATGGCCCCATGACGGACTCCGCCTCCCCAATCCCGCCGGACGATTCCGCCGACCCCCGCGCCGCCCATCGGGCGTGGCGACAGGCGCGGTTGGCCCAGGTCTCCGGCCCGGTCGGCAACACCGCCCTCGTCGACTACCAACCCGTCGACGCCGAGGAGACACCCGTACGGGGCCTGCCGGCCACCGTGTGGCGGGTGCCGGGCGAGCCCGGAGTCCGGGTCCGGCCCACCGGCGAGCTGGCGCTCATCACCGCCGACGGGACCCGACTGGTGACCGGCGAGACCCTGGTCCCGTCACTCGGCCCCGACGGGTTCCCGCTGCTGCGGTCGGGCGACATCACCGTGGACGCCTTCAGTCTGGACGGGACGGACAGCGAGCTGCGGATCTACGATGCCGCCGCCCCGACCCGGCTGGCCTTCGCTGGCATCGAGGTCGCGGACTACGACCCGGCCTGGGTGCTGCCGGCGGTGTTCCGTCCGGCGCCCGAGATCCAGCGGACCCCCTGGGGTTTCACCCGGGCATCCGACGACGGGCACACCAAGGCCGTACCCGGGACGGTGGAGGCCACCATCGACGGGGTCGAGTACTCCCTCACCGTCTTCGCCGACGGGCACCATCTGGTGCTGGTCTTCGCCGACGCGACCACCGGCCGTACGAGCTACGCCCCGGGACGCTTCCTGCGCTTCCCCGGCCCGGCCGGCGCCATCGGCGAGAACGCCGAGCCACAGTCCCTGACCTTGGACTTCAACCGCGCGTTCGTGCCGCCCTGTGGGTTCAGCGACTTCTACTCGTGCCCGATCCCGCCGCCGCAGAACCGGATCCGGGCGGCCGTGAACGCCGGGGAACTGCGGGCCACGGCCACCACGGAGCGCCCCGGTCACTGATCGTGAGTTCCTGTTGTCACGAAGGCGTCACACGGAACTGTGCAAGACGCCCATCGGAGGCCGCAGGTCCGACACAACGCACATGGCAGTCCGGGCGGCCCGTCCCTACCGTGAATCAGGATTCCCACGGTTGGACCCTCTGAGGAGCACGCCATGTCCGGCAGCGCACATATCGACGACTACACCCTGGCGCGGGTGCCACTGACCGAACGCAAGCACTGGTTCGGCATCGCCGTGCAGCGGTTCGGGCAGATCTCCGCGCTCTCCCAGTTCCTACTCGGCGCCACCCTCGGCTACGGCATGACCTTCGCCAACGCGTTCCTGGCGATCCTGCTCGGCTCGATCATCGTCGAGGTCATCATGTGCCTCGTCGGGATCATCGCCCAGCGCGAGGGCCTGAACACCGCCCTGCTCGCCCGGTGGACCGGATTCGGCGAGGTCGGCGCCTCGATCGTCGGCCTGGCCGTCGGCATCAGCCTCATCGGCTGGTTCGGCATCCAGTCGGCCATCGCCGCCAGCTCGCTGGACTCACTGATGCCCGGCGCCCTCCCCGGCTGGCTGTGGAGCGTCATCGTCGGCCTGGCCGTCACCGGCATCGTGGCCTTCGGCTTCAAGGGCATGCAGGTGCTGGCCAACATCACCGTGCCGCTCTTCCTGGTCCTGGTCGCCTGGTCGGTCATCGCCGAGCTCTCCCGTCACGACCTGGGCAGCCTGCTGACCAGCGCCCCCGCCGGTCCGGAGATCTCGGTCCTGGTCGGGTCGGGCATCGTGGCCGGCGGCGTCATCGTCGGCGCGATCATCACCGGCGACATGACCCGGTTCAACCGCACTCCGGGCGACGTCGTCAAGCAGACCGTCGTGGGCGTCACCCTCGGCGAGTTCGTGATCGGCCTGGCCGGGGTGCTGCTGGCCCACGCCGCCCGCAGCGGCGACATCGTGGCCATCGTGACGTCGTCCATCGGGTTCGTCGGTCTGCTGATCGTCATCACCGGCACGCTCAAGATCAACGACTGGAACCTCTACTCGGCCTCGCTCGGCCTGCTCAACTTCATCTCGGTGTCCTTCCGCCGCCAGCTGCACCGCGTCCCGGCGACGATCTTCCTCGGCGTGGCCGGGACGGTGCTGGCCGCCGCCGGCATCCTGCAGAACTTCATGCAGTTCCTCATCGTGCTGTCGGTCGTGTTCCCGCCGATCGCCGGGATCATGGTCGCCGAGTACTTCATCGTCCGACGCTGGCGCGGCGACCTGGAGTCCAGCCGTCGCAACGACGTGCTGCCCGCCACCGCCCCGCGGCTGGTGCCGGCCACGCTCATCATCTGGGCCGTCTCGTCCCTGGTCGGCTACTTCGTCACCTGGGGCATCCCCTCCGTGCTGAGCCTCGTGCTGTCGATGGTCCTGTACATCGCGGCCGGCAAGGTCGGGCTCGTCCAGGGTCTCGGTCAGACCCGTACCCCCGAGGAAACCGCCGCGGCGGCGCCCAGCCGGGCCTGAACACTTCGGTGCGGGGCACGGCCCATCTCGCCGTGCTCCGCACCGAGCCCCACCCCAACACCGCACCCAACGGCGATCAGCCACAGGAGAACCAGTTCGATGCACATCGGTATCGATGTCGGCGGCACCAACACCGACGCCGTCCTCATGGACGGCGCCACCACGCTGGCCGGGGTCAAGCACTCCACCACTCCGGACGTGACGACCGGCATCGTGCAGGCCATCGAGGCTCTCCGTGAGCAGCACCAGTTCACCGGCCCGGAGATCCAGGCCGTGATGATCGGGACCACGCACTTCATCAACGCCCTGGTCGAGGCCAAGCGGCTCGCCCCGACCGCCGCACTCCGCCTCGGACTGCCCGCCACCAGGTCGCTGCCGCCGATGGTCGACTGGCCGGCCGAGCTGGTCGACGCCCTGTCGGCCCGTACCTACCTGGCCCACGGCGGCTACGAGTTCGACGGGCGACCCATCTCTCCGCTCGACCCGGAAGAGCTGCGCGCGCACGCCCGTGACATGCGCGGGCACGGCATCCGGTCGGTCGCCATCTCCAGCGTCTTCTCACCGGTCAACCACGACCTCGAGGTGCAGGCCGCACAGATCGTCCGCGACGTCTTCGCCGAGGACGGCACCCCGGTCGCGATCTCGCTGAGCCACGAGATCGGCCGCATCGGTCTGCTCGAACGCGAGAACGCCACCGTCATCAACGCCGCGCTGCGCGAGCTGGCCGGGGAGATCGTCGACGGGCTGACCGCGGCGGCCCGGGCCCAGGGCATCACCGCCCCGATCTACCTCAGCCAGAACGACGGCACGCTGATGGACGAGGACTTCGTCCGCAGCTACCCGGTGGCCACGTTCGCCTCCGGGCCGACCAACTCCATGCGGGGCGCCGCGGTCACCAGCGGCCTGACCACCTGCGCCGTGGTCGACGTGGGCGGTACCACCGCCGATGTCGGCCTGCTGGTCGGCGGGTTCCCCCGGGAGACCGCCGGCGAGGTCAAGGTCGCCGGGATCCGCACCAACTTCCGCATGCCGGACGTGCTGTCCATCGGCATCGGCGGCGGCAGCCTCGTCGATCCCGAGACCGCCGAGGTGGGCCCGGGATCCGTCGGCTACCGCCTCACCACCGAGGCGCTGGTCTTCGGCGGCTCCACCCTGACGGCCACCGACATCGCGGTGGCCGCCGGCCGCGCCGACATCGGCGACCGCAGCAAGGTGGCGCACCTGGACCCGGCGTTCGTCGACCGGGTCCTGGCCCGCATCGCCGAGCGGGTGGCCGAGGCCGTCGACCGCATGCGCACCTCCCCGGATCCGATCCCCGTCGTCGCCGTCGGCGGCGGCTCCATCCTGCTGCCCGACGAGCTCCCCCTGTTCGGCACGGTGCACCGGCCGGAGAACTACTCCGTCGCCAACGCCATCGGCGCCTCCATCGCGCAGGTCGGCGGCGAGATCGACAAGGTCGTCGCCGTGGAGCCGAGCCGTCGCGAGGAGACGATCGCCACGGTGAAGCAGGAGGCGGTCGAGAAGGCCATTGCCGCCGGCGCCCGGCCCGACTCGGTGGCCATCGTCGACTTCGACGAGGTGCCGATCCCGTACCTGCCCGGCAACGCCACCCGCATGCGGGTCAAGGCCGTCGGCGATCTGCAGATGGACGCCCGATGAGCTGGTCCATCGGCTTCGACGACATCAGCGACCTGGCCCGGGGCGCGGCCGTGCTGGGCACCGGCGGCGGGGGCGATCCCTACATCGGCGCCCTGCTGGCCCGGCAGGCCATCACCGAACACGGCCCCGTCACCGCGGTCCCGCTCGACGAACTCGACGACGACGCCCTGGTCATCACCGTCGGCATGCTGGGCGCCCCCACCGTCATGGTGGAGAAGCTGCCCACCCTGGAGTCGATCATCGCCCCGGTCCGCGCCATGGACGCGCACCTCGGCCGGCCGGCCACGCACGTGGCCTGCGCGGAGATCGGCGGGGTCAACTCGACCATCCCGATCGCCGCCGCGGCCGCTCTCGGACTGCCGCTGCTGGACGCCGACGGCATGGGCCGGGCGTTCCCGGAACTGCAGATGGTGCTGCCCACCCTGTCCGGGATCAGCGCCTCCCCGCTGGCCTTCGCCGACGAGAAGGGCAACGTCGGCGTCGTGCAGACCATCGACAACTCGTGGACGGAGCGCATCGTGCGCGTCTCCGCCGTCGAGATGGGCTGCTCCGTCATGATCTGCGGCTTCGCGATGAGCGGTGCCCAGGCCCGCGAGTCGCTGGTCCGTGACTCCCTGCAGCGCTCCCTGCACCTGGGCGCCGGTATCGCCCAGGCCCGCCTCGACAAGACCGACCCGGTGACCCGCGCCGTCGACATCCTGGCCGGCCGCGAGCTGTTCGCCGGCAAGGTCGTCGACGTGGAACGGGCCACCACCACCGGGTTCGCCCGGGGCACGGCCACCCTCACCGGGGCCGACGGCGCGCGTCTGACGCTGCGCTTCCAGAACGAGCACCTCATCGCTTCGTCGGGGGGCGATGAGGTGCTCGCCACCACCCCCGACCTGATCATCGTGCTGGAGCACGACACGGGTGAACCGGTCACCACCGAGGGGCTGCGGTACGGCCAGCGGGTCCGGGTGATCGCAGCGCCGAGCGACCCGCGATGGCACTCGGCGGCGGGGCTGGCGATGGTCGGGCCGGGCTATTTCGGCTACGACGTCCCCGCGCGCCGGTTCGACGGGCAGATCTTCGACGGGCAGATCTCGGAGGTCTCCGCATGAGCTGGCAGCTGACCGCGGCCGATCTGCCGGACCTGGCCCGCGGGGCGACCCTGCTGGGCACCGGTGGTGGCGGCGATCCGTACATCGGGTCCAAGCTCGTCGAGCAGGTCCTCGGGACGGGGTCGATCACCGTCCTGGACCCGTCGGATCTGGCCGATGACGCGTTCGTCATCCCGACCGCCCAGATGGGCGCGCCGACGGTGATGATCGAGAAACTGCCGGCGGGCACCGAACCGACGCTGGCCCTGCGGACGCTCGAGTCCCACCTCGGCCGGCAGGCGGACGCCACCATGCCGATCGAGTGCGGTGGCGTGAACTCGATGATCCCGTTCCTGGTCGCCGCGGAGACCGGTCTGCCGGTCGTGGACGCCGATGGGATGGGCCGGGCGTTCCCGGAGCTGTCCATGGAGACCTTCGCGGTCTACGGCGTGCACGGGTCGCCGCTGGCCCTGGCCGGCGAGCGCGGTGAGACTGTCGTGATCGACACCGGTGACGACGACAAGCAACTCGAGTGGCTCGCCCGGGCCGTCACCATCCGCCTCGGCGGGGT
The DNA here is from genome assembly GCF_005298075.1 of Nakamurella flava. Lineage (NCBI taxonomy): Bacteria > Bacillati > Actinomycetota > Actinomycetes > Nakamurellales > Nakamurellaceae > Nakamurella > Nakamurella flava. The sequence goes on along the minus strand of NZ_SZZH01000001.1, from coordinate 250,708 downwards.
CGGCCACATCGCCGAGTACGCGATGAGCGGCGCGGACGTGCGCCGCACCGCGGTCCCCCGCACCATCTCCATGGCGCTGGCGCTCGGCCGCGCCATCCGGGTGGCCCGGGAACAGAAGCGGTCGCCGTTCACCGCCATCGCAGCGGCTCTCGCCCCCACCGGCTACTCCCATGTCGCCGACCTGTTCGAGGGCAAGATCGTCGACGTGGAACGCCGCACCACCGAGGGGTTCGCCCGCGGCCGGGTACGGATCGCCCCCACGGGCGACGGGCCGGACCTGGTGATCGGTTTCCAGAACGAGAACCTGACCGCCCACCGCGGCGACGAGCTGCTGGCGATCGTGCCCGACCTGATCTGCGTCCTCGACCACGAGAGCGCCGAACCGATCACCACCGAACGGCTGCGCTACGGCCAGCGGGTCCGGGTGCTGGGGATCTCGACGCCCGATCTGATGCGGACCCCGGGAGCGCTCGCCACCTTCGGCCCGGTGGCGTTCGGGCTGACCGAAGAGTTCCTCCCCGTGGAGAAGGGCGCCAGCGCCCCGGTCCCGGCGACCGACTGACCGGACCGGCCCGCCAGTAGGCTGCGCGTTCGTGGGCTTCCGCGTCGACCGCAGCGACATCGACGCCCTCGCCGTCGGCTCCGCGCTGCTCGGCGCGGGCGGCGGTGGGGGCCCGACCCATCTGCGTCTGCTGGCCCAGGCCGCGGACTGGCCGGTGGACGTCGTCGGGGTGGACGAGCTGGATCCGGCCACGCCCTGCATGACCGTGGCCGTCGGCGGCTCCCCGATCGTCATCACCGAACGCCTGCCCGATCCCGACCAGATCCATCAGGCCATGGCCGCGGTGGAACGGTGGCTGGGCCACCGCATCCCGGCCCTGTGCACGCTCGAGATCGGCGGTCTGAACGGGCTGACCGGGTTCGTCGTCGCCGCGGGGCGCACCCTCGTCGACGCGGACACCATGGGTCGCGCGCTGTCGGGGATCGATCAGATCACCCTGCTCGTCGACGGGTTGCCCGGCCTGGTGGTGGCGACCACGACCGGCAACGGGGTCGGCGTCGTCGATCAGCCCCGCCCGGCGGAAGCCGAGGCCATGGTGCGGGCCGCGCTGCGCCTGTCCGGCGGTTCCGGCGCCGTCGTCATCGGCGGGTTCACCGTGGGCGACCTGGCCGAGCACGCCTGCACGGGGACCGTCAGCCGGGCTCTATCACTCGGCCGGCGCTTCACCGCGGCGCACGAGGCACCGATGGATGACCTGGCGACCGCCCTCGGCGGCCGGTTGCTGGCCCAGGGACGCATCCACTCGGTCCTGACCGACCCCGTCGACCCGCAGATCCAGACCTACCAGCTCGCCTCGTCCGACGATGTCGTGCACCGCCTGGTGACCGGTTCGGAGACACTGGCGCTCATGACCGACGGCGAGGTGATCAGTGCCGCGCCCAACTTGCTGGCCGTGCTCGACGTCCGCACCCGATCGGTGCTGCAGATCACCGACCTCTCCCCCGCGCACCACGTCGCGATCATCGAGCTGGCCGCGCCGTCCTGGTGGACCGCCCGACCGCATCGTCTCCGCCGCGTCGTGCCGTCCGCCTACGGGGTCGTGGGCCTGGAACCGACGGTGACGCCGTGAGCGGGTTCGGCCTGTCGGCGTTGCTCGCCGAGTCGCGCAGCGGGGGCCTTCGCCTCGTCGCCGGTCCGGTCGACGGCCACTGGCCGACTGCGGCAACGGCTCTCACCGAGGACCAGCTGGACCCGGCCGGCGCGGGCCGGCTCGCCGTCGTCGCCACCCCGCTGCCCCACGAACCGTGGCGGGTGGACGCGATCCTCCGGCGGGTGCACGAGTACGGCTATCGCGGGTTGGCCGTCCCCGGGGCCGACCAGCTGGACAGCGGAGCCCGCCGACTGGCCGACCGGGTCGGCCTGACGGTGCTGACGGTGGCCCGGCCGTTCGAGCTGGTGGAGGCGTGCTGGCGGCTGGCCCTGGCCCGCGACGCCGTCGTCCTGGACCTGGTGCGCCGGCTGACGTCCGCTTTCCGTTACGGAGCAAGGGATCTCGGCGACCTGCTGCGCCATCTGTCGGCGGTGACGAACAGCGGGGTGGCCCTGCTGGACACCTCCGGGGTGCTCGAGGAGTACCGGGACGAACGCTCGGCGGTCGACGTCGGACGGCTGTGGGTCGAGCTGGTGCAGTGGGACCGGTGGACCAGCATCGTGCACACCCCGGCGCTGTCCGTCGCGTCCGTCCGGCTGGACAGCCCGTCCCGACCGGGCCTGCGGCTGGCCTTCTTCGCCGCCGGCATCGGGGAGAGCCAACTCGACGCCCTGGCGGTCGCCGCGGAGATCGCCATGCCCGCGGTCGCGGCGCGCATCCTCATCGACGAGGTTGCCTCGGTCACCGATGCGTCGGTGTCCTCCGATCTGCTGCGCGACTTCCTCGATCTCGGCGAGACCTACGACGCCGACGTCGACCGCCGGATGACCGAGCGGGGCTGGCGGACGAGTGGGCACCACCTCGCTTTCCGGGTGATCGGCCGCACCCGGGTCGACGGGTTCGCGCTGCTCCGCGCGGTCCGCACCGGTCTGGAGGCGCTCGGCATCGAGACGCTCGCCACCATCCAGGGCCGGGGAGTCACCGCCTGGCTGCGCTTCGTCCCCGCCCCGACGCCGCGGGACCTCGAACGCCATGTCCACCAGTTGCGGGCGGTGCACGAGAACCTCCGCCGGACGTTCAACGTCGCCACCGGGATCGGCTCGCTGCAGGCCGACCGCACCGGCCTGGCCGTCACCATCGGCGAGGCGGTCGACGCGGCCCGGATCGCCGCGGAACGCTCGGCCAACAACTGGTTCGTCCGGGTCGACGGTCTGGGCCTGGAGCAACTGCTGCTGGCCCGCACCGAGAACGACACCTTCCTGCCCGCGGCGCAGTCGTTGCTGGCGCCACTGCGCGGGGGCGACCCGGCCGGTGGTCGGGCCGACGACGACGTGCTGCTCGTGACGTTGACCAGCTACCTGGACCACGAGTCGGGAATCGCCGCCACCGCCGAGGCCCTGGGCGTGCACCGCAACACCGTCACCGGCCGAGTCCAACGCATCCAGGAGATCCTGGGTGTCGACATGCACGATCCCGGGGTACGGCTCGCGCTGCACCTGGCCTGTCGGGCCGTGCTGCGCTGAGCCGGGGCGACCCGCCGGAGCGTCATTTTCGGACGATCGGGTCGGGAACGGGTGATCCGGATGCGATCCTCGTCGGATGGGGCCGGTCACCGCACCGCTTCGTCTGGCCCTCGCCGGCCCGGCCGAGCGCGAACAGATCTACCGTCTGCGACACGCGATCTACGCGGTCGAGCTGGGTCAGCACCGTCCGACCCCGGAGGGCCGGCTGACCGACGCCCTCGATCCGACGAACGACTACCTGGTCGCGCTGAACGGGTCGACGGTGGTCGGCTTCGTCAGTATCACCCCGCCGTCGGCGGGCCGGTGGTCGCTCGAGAAGTACCTGGACCGGGACCGGTTGCCCATCCGTCCCGGCGAGTCCGTGTTCGAGATCCGACTGCTGACCGTGCCCGGCGGGGCCCGCGGCGGACGGATGGCGGCCGTGCTGATGGCGGCCGCCCTGCACCGGGTCAGGGTCGCGGGCGGTGACCGCGTGATCGGGATGGGACGCCGCGAGGTGCTGGGGATGTATCGACGCGCCGGGTTGCGCCCGGTCGGGCTCCCGGTGACCAGCGGGGCGGTGCATTACGAGGTGATGACGGCGTCGGTCGCCGAGCTGGTCGCCGCAGCGGCCGGCCACCCCGGCGTCACCGCAGCCCTGACCGCGGCCGTGTGGGATGTCGCCGGCGTCCCCGCCCCCACCGCGGACTGGTGCTCGCCGGAACCGTCGACGGCGACCGAACCGGTCGGGACCGACGACGGCTGCTTCCACGGCGGCGCCTTCTTCGCGGCCATCGGCGAGGACTTCGCCGATCTCGACCGGCGACACGGGGTGGTCAACGCCGACGTGCTGGACGCCTGGTTCCCACCGGCCCCCGGCGTGCTGGACGCGGTGTCGGCGCACCTGCCCTGGTTGCTGCACACCTCGCCACCGACCGGCGCCAGCGGCCTGGTCGCCGCGGTGGCCCGGGCCTGGTCGGTGCCCCCGGCGGCGGTCCTGCCGGGGGCGGGATCCTCGGCGCTGATCTACCTGGCCTTCGGTCGCTGGCTCACCGCGGCGTCCCGCGTCCTGCTGCCCGACCCCAGCTACGGCGAGTACGCGCACGTCCTGGAACGGGTCATCGGTTGTCAGGTGGATCGATATCCGTTGCACCGCAACGACTGTTACGACCTCGACGCGGCGGACTTCGTGCGGCGGGCGGCGCGGTACGACCTCGCGGTGCTGGTCAACCCGAACAGCCCGACCGGCCGCCTGGTCGACACCGCCGAGCTGCGAACGGCTCTGGCCGAACTACCGGCGAGCACCCGGATCTGGATCGACGAGACGTACCTGCGGTACGCGCAGGCCGCCGACGCCACCCCCGGGCTGCCGGTGGCCCACCACCTCGGCTCCGTGGCGCCGTTCGCCGCCGCGTCGTCCTCGGTGTTCGTGGTGACCTCATTGTCCAAGGCGTACGCGCTCAGCGGGGCACGGGTCGCCCACCTCGTCGGTCCGCCCGAAGCGATCGCCGAACTCCGGCGCTGGTCACCGCCGTGGGCGGTCGGCCTGCCCACCCAGGTGGCCGCGGTGCGGGCCCTGGAGGACCCCGACTACTACCAGCGGCGCTGGCAGCGCACCGCCGTCCTGCGCCACCGCCTGGCCGACGGCCTGACCGCACTGGGCCTGGACGTCGTGCCCGGTGTCGCCAATTTCCTGCTCGCCCACCTGCCCTCGAGCGGTCCGACCGCGGCCGACCTGGTGTCCCGAGCCGCTGCCCACCGAGTCTTCCTGCGCGACGTGACCTCGATGGGGACCGTGCTCGGGGAACGAGCCGTTCGGGTGGCGGTCAAGGACGAGGACGGCCTGGCGCGCATCCTGTCCGTGGTGCAGACCGTCTTCACCGACCGGGAGACGCCGGCCCGACGCCGCTGACGGCCGGGGCCGTCCGGCCGCTGACCCACCAGGCCAGGGCCGCGAACGCGGGGGCGGCCAGCACGTCGATCGTCCAGTGCACGTGCTGCAGCACCAGCATCACCGCCACGGCCACCGCGGCGGCCGCGGCGAGTCGACGCGCCGCCCCCGGTCCGGCCAGGAAGACCAGCAGCACCATGAGCGCAGTGTGCCCGGAGAAGAACAGATCCCGGGTCAGAGGCTCGATCCCCCCGTAAAGCAGCTGGTTGATCGGGTCCTGCAAGGTGACCAGGTCGGGCGGCGGGTCGAGCGCGACCATTCCGATCGTCACCATCCGCAGCGTGACGAGCAGGGCGACGGCGTGCACGGCCCGGGGCAGCAGACCCGGCCGCCGGACCAACCGCACCGCGACGAGGGCGATGGTGGCGTACTGGACGGTGAAGATCGGGACCGACAGCTGCAGCGCGGGCAGATGAGGCAGCACCGGCTCCCACGGCACTGCGCCCGGACGCTGACGTACGGCCGCGAAGACCGCCGGGACCAGGAAGGCCAGGGCGATCGACGCCACCAGACCGACCAGGAGACTACGCCGCCACGGTGCGGACCGGAACGCGTCGACCCAGACCGACCGCCGGGTCACCTCAGGCGCTGGTGACCCGGTAGACGTCGTAGACGCCTTCGACGCCCCGCACCGTGCGGAGCAGGTGCCCGAGGTGTTTGGGGTCGGCCATCTCGAAGGAGAACCGGGAGATCGCCATCCGGTCCTTGGACATCGACAGGTTGGCCGACAGGATGTTGACCTTCTCGTCGGCCAGCGTCTTGGTGATGTCGGACAGCAACCGGGCCCGGTCCAGAGCCTCGACCTGGATGGCCACCAGGAACACCGAGGCCGACGTCGGGTCCCAGGTGACGTCGACGAGACGGTTCGCCTCGGCGTGCAGGGCGTCGGCGTTGGTGCAGTCGGTGCGGTGCACGGAGACGGCGCCGCCCTTGGTGATGAATCCCAGGATCTCGTCGCCCGGTACCGGCGTGCAGCAGCGGGCCAGCTTGACCTGGATGTCGGACATCCCGGTGACCAGGACCCCGGCGTCGCCGGTGACCCGGGGCCGCCGGCGCGGTACCGGGGATGCGGACTTCTCGGCGACGTCGTCGCCGACCTCGTCCTCCCCACCGAGGACGGAGACCACCCGGGCGACCACGGTGGCGGCCGAGACGTGGTTCTCGCCGACCGCGGCGTAGAGCGCGGTGATCTCGCGGTAGCCGAGCTCGTTGCCGACGTGCGACAGCGCCTCGTGCGAGATGAGCCGTTGGACGGGCATACCGGCGCGGCGGGCGGCCTTGGCGATGGCTTCCTTACCGAGTTCGACCGCCTCCTCGCGGCGGGACTTGGCGAAGTACTGGCGGATCTTGGTCTTGGCCCGGGGGGAGGCGACGAAGCCGAGCCAGTCCCGGGACGGCCCGGCATTCGGGGCCTTCGAGGTGAAGATCTCGACGATCTGGCCGTTGGTCAACTGCCGTTCCAGGGCCACCAGGCGGCCGTCGACCTTGGCCCCGATACAACGGTGCCCGACCTCGGTGTGCACGGCGTAGGCGAAGTCGACGGGGGTCGACCCGGCCGGCAGCGTCTGCACGTCGCCCTTGGGCGTGAAGACGAAGATCTCGCTGTGCGCCATCTCGTAGCGCAGGTTGTCGAGGAACTCGCCGGCGTCACCGGCTTCCTTCTGCCAGTCGAGGAGCTGCCGCATCCAGGCCATCTCGTCGACGGTGGCCAGCGCGCCGGTGTGCGTGCCGCGGGTCTCCTTGTACCGCCAGTGCGCGGCGATGCCGTACTCGGCGGTGTGGTGCATCTCGTGGGTGCGGATCTGCACCTCGAGCGGTTTGCCCTCCGGGCCGATGACCGTGGTGTGCAGCGACTGGTAGACCCCGAACCGGGGCTGGGCGATGTAGTCCTTGAACCGTCCGGGCATCGGCGCCCACAGAGCGTGCACCACACCCATGGCCGCGTAACACTCCCGCACCGAGCCGACCAGGATGCGCACCGCGACGAGGTCGTGGATCTCGTCGAACTCGCGGCCCCGGACCTGCATCTTCTGGTAGATCGAGTAGTAGTGCTTGCCGCGGCCGACGACCTGGCCGGGGATCTTCGCCGCCGAGAGCTCGGTGTTGAGCTGCTCGGTGACCCGGGACAGATACGTCTCCCGGGACGGGGCCCGGTCGGCGACGAGCCGGACGATCTCGTCGTACCGCTTCGAGTGCAGGATCGAGAACGCGAGGTCCTCCAGCTCCCACTTGACCGTCGCCATCCCCAGTCGGTGAGCCAGCGGGGCCAGCACCTCAAGGGTCTCGCGGGCCTTGCGAGCCTGTTTGTCCGGCGGCAGGAACCGCATGGTGCGCATGTTGTGCAGCCGGTCGGCCAGCTTGATGACCAGCACCCGGGGGTCCTGGGCCATCGCGATGATCATCTTGCGGATGGTCTCGGCCTCGGTGGCGTCGCCGAACTTGACCTTGTCGAGCTTCGTGACGCCGTCGACCAGGTGGGCGACCTCGTCACCGAAGTCGCCGCGCACCGAGTCGAGCGTGTAGGGGGTGTCCTCCACCGTGTCGTGCAGCAGGGCCGCGATCAGGGTGGTGGTGTCCATGCCGAGGTCGGCCAGGATGGTCGCGACCGCGAGCGGGTGCGTGATGTACGGGTCGCCGGACCGGCGGAACTGGCCGTTGTGAGCCTTCTCGGCCACTTCGTAGGCCCGTTGCAGGACCTTGACGTCGGCCTTCGGATGCAGCGTGCGGTGCACCGCGAACAGCGGTTCCAGGACGCTGTGGGTCGCCGTGCCGGACCGCTGACCGCTGATCCGCCGGGTCAACCGGGCCCGCACCCGGCGGGTGGCCGACGGAGTGGGCGCGGAGGTCGCCGGCACGGCGGTCGCGGGGGCCGCGGCGACGGTGGGTCGGGTGGCGGTGACCGCGGTGGCCGGGTCGGCGACCCCGGTCCGTCCGGACACCGACGGCGTGACGGGCGCGCGGGCCTCGGTCGGAACGGCGGCGGCCTCGGCCGCGAGATCGGAACCGATGTTCGCTGTCATTGCACGTCCCTCCCTCGGCGGCGGCCCGGGCCCTGCGATGGTCGTCCGAGCATACGACCGTGCCCGGTCGCCCTCTGCCGGGCCCACGCGTTCCGGACGGCGACGTTCACCGCCGCGTCATCGCCACCGGATGCAACGACGGCCCGCCGGGTGGTCTTCCCGGCGGGCCGTCGGCCGGTCACGGTCAGGCGTCCGGCGGGGTGTCCTTCGGCCGGAGAGCGCTGTCCGGCGGCCGGTTGGCGACCACCGGGTAGGCGCCGGTGACGCCGGAACGCTGCTCGGCGATGGCGGTGATCCGCTCGCGGCACGCGAACCAGCCCAGGACCAGCAGCGGGACGATGATCACGAGCGAACCGATGGTCCATGTGCCGACCGGGTAGTCGAAACCGATCAGCACCAGCACCGCGAACAGGAACGCCAGCGTCAAATAGCCCGTGTACGGCGCCCCGAACATCCGGAACGACGGCCGTTCCAGCAGGCCCTTGTCGGCCCACTGCTTGAGCTTGAGCTGGCAGAGGACGATCATCGCCCAGCTCGACAGGATGCCCAGCGAGGCGACGTTCAGGACGATCTCGAAGGCCTCCTCCGGGACGACCGCGTTCAGTCCGACGCCGAGCAGCGTGACCACGGCGGTGATCGCGATACCGCCGTAGGGGACGCCGGCCTTGTTCATCCGGCCCGCGTACTTCGGCGCCGACCCGGCGGACGACATCGAGTGCAGGATGCGGCCGGTCGAGTAGAGGCCGGCGTTGAGCGACGACAGCGCGGCGGTCAGCACCACCAGGTTCATGATGATGCCGATGCCGTCGACGCCGATCGACGAGAAGAACGTGACGAACGGCGACTCGCCCGACTGGTACGCGGTGTACGGGAGCAGCAGGGCCAGCAGCAGGACCGAGCCGACGTAGAAGATGGCGATCCGCCAGATGACGGTGTTGATGGCCTTGGGCATGACCTTCTCCGGGTTCTCGGTCTCCCCCGCCGTCGTGCCGACCAGCTCGATCGCGGCGTAAGCGAACACCACGCCCTGGATGATCACGATGGCCGGCAGGATGCCGTTCGGCAGCCAGCCACCGTTGTCGGTGATGACGCTGAACCCGACCTGCTGCCCCTCGATGGGTGTACCGAAAATGACGAAGTAGGTGCCCACGAGCAGGAACGCGACCAGCGCGACGACCTTGATGAGGGCGAACCAGAACTCCATCTCGCCGAACACCTTGACCGACACCAGGTTCAGGCTGAGCACGATGGCCAGCGCCAGCAGCGCCCATATCCACTGCGGCACCGAGTTGATGAACTCGGAGTACTGACCGAAGAACTTCATGTACAGCGCGACCGCAGTGACGTCGACGATGGAGGTCATCGCCCAGTTCAGCCAGTACATCCAGCCGGCGGTGAAAGCCGCTTTCTCGCCGAAGAACTCGCGGGCATAGGAGACGAACGACCCCGAGGACGGCCGGTGCAGCACCAGCTCGCCCATGGCGCGCAGCACCAGGAACGCGAAGAAGCCACAGATCGCGTAGATGAAGACCAGCGCCGGCCCCGCCTGGTTCAGCCGACCCCCGGCCCCGAGGAACAGGCCCGTCCCGATCGCGCCGCCGATGGCGATCATCTGGATCTGCCGGGCCTTGAGACCCTTGTGATAGCCGGCCTCCTCCTCGGAGAACATCTCCTTGAGATGCCCCTCGGTGTCCTGCGGCGACGGCCGGTGGTACGGGTGGTGCGACCCGGACTCCGGGGGTCCACCTGCGCTACTGGGCGGACTGGTGACCATGGCGGGCTCCTTGTCTGCGCATCGCCCCGCAAACTGACTGCTGAACGCGTTCAGCGGGAACGGTGCGTCCTCGATCCGTGTCGGAGTGCTGGCACTCCGTGGTGGAACGGGGCGGAGCGTATGCCCGCGCGGCACCGGATGCAGGAATCCAGGGCCGGTCGGCGAAGCTGGGAACACGAATGTGATCCGGCGGCAACGCACGGCCGCGGAGTACCCCTGGGACGTGACCCGATCGGCTCAGCCGCGGCCCACGAACGGCATCCCGGTCGCCATGACCGTCATCGACAGCACGGTCGCCGACAGCGGCAGCTCGGCCATGTAGACAACCGCCCGCGCGACGTCGGCGACGTCCATCCGGGCCTCGGCGCGCATCGAACCGTCCGCCTGACGGACGGCGTCGGCGAACCCGGCGGTCATCTCGGTGGCCGCGTTGCCGATGTCGATCTGCCCGCAGGCGATGTCGTGCGGCCGGCCGTCCAGGGCCAGCGAACGGGTGAGCCCGGTGATGGCGTGCTTGGTGGTGGTGTACGGCAGCGACCATGGCCGGGGCACCTGGGCCGAGATCGACCCGTTGTTGACGATGCGGCCACCGCGAGGCGTCTGCCGGCGCATCACCCCGAACGCCGCCCGCGCGCAAAGGAACGCCCCGGTCAGGTTGACCGCCACCGCCTGATGCCAGTCATCGAGCGGGATCTCGTCCGGCTCGTGGGCGGCGGTGAACACCCCGGCGTTGTTGAACAGCACGTCGACCCGGCCGTGCTGCGCGACGACATCGGCGAAGAGCGCGTCGACCGCGAGCGGGTCGCTGACATCGGCCGGATGCACCGTGACGCGTCCGTCGCCCCCCACCTGCCCGGCCAGCTCGTGCAGCGGATCGGGGCGGCGCCCCACCGCCGCCACCGTCCAGCCGCGGTCGGCCAACGCCAGGGCCGCCGCCTTCCCGATGCCCGTCCCGGCCCCGGTCACCACCGCCACCCGGCGCGCCACTGTGCCCTGCTCGCTCATAGCCGCAGGTCTAGCATGCCGCGCATGAGCAAACACGTGTACGCGGTGTCCGAGATCGTCGGCACCTCCCCGGACGGCCTGGCCGACGCCATCGAGTCGGGCATCGCCCGGGCCTCGCAGACCCTGCGCGGCCTGAACTGGTTCGAGGTCACCGAGATTCGCGGCCACATCCAGGACGGGGCGGTCGCCCACTACCAGGTGGGGATGAAGGTCGGTTTCCGGATGGACGCCGACGACGAGAGCTGAGCGCGGGCGGGGCCGGCCCGGCCGGCCCCGCCACCGTCTCCGGTCGGTGCGCCCGACAGCGGTCCACCTCCGCGAGCACCCGTCGTCCGGCCCGCTGCCCCCACGGTCGTAGCCCTCGCCGGACCAGGTACGACCGCGGTCGGTGATTGGACGGTTACGACATATCGGTACTCCCCGCTGTCACCCGGATAGGGCATAGTGCGCCTCACTATCCGCACGTGGACGGGGGTCCGAGGGTGAGTCGACAGCACGACAGAGCGGTGGGAATCAAACGGGTCACCCTCGCGGCGGCGGCCGCCGCGACATCGATCCTGCTGGGGAGCCTGGCCGCCTGTGCGGCCGGCGGCCCCGGCGATGGCACGGCGGGCTCGGCGCAGAACACGGCCGGGGCACCGACCACCACCTACCCGCTGGACCAGTTCTTCACCGGACCGAGCGTGTCCCCCGAGGAGTCGACGGCCCGCGAACGTCAGGTCCAGGACCTCATCGTCTCGTGCATGCAGACCGAAGGGTTCGAGTACCGCCCCTTCGTGCAGCCCGTCATGACCGACACCACCATCGACACCGGCCCGCAATGGGGCACCCGCGAGTTCGCCGAGAAGTACGGCTACGGCATGACGACCGACCCGTGGTCGGCGATGCCCCAGCCGACCGACCAACCCGTGGATCCCAACCAGGCCATCGTCGACGCGATGAGCGACTCGGAGCGCGAGGCCTACTACGCCGCCCTGCACGGCGCCCCGATGATGGCCGAATCGTCGATGGCCGAGATGCCATCGGACACCGAGACGACCGTCAGCGTCACGGCCGTGACCGGCACCTCCGAGCCGCAGGCATCGACCGCGTCGGCCGGTACGGAGATCACCCCGACGCCGTCGGCCCCGGACGACCCGGCCGCCGAAAGCAGTCAGCTCAGCGAGCTGGTGACGACCATGGCCACCGCCGGCCCCGTCGACATGCAGGACATGGGCTGCTGGGGCCAGGCTCAGGAGCAGGTGTGGGGCACCGGATATCAGCAGGGCGAGGAGTTCGCCGACCTGCAGAACCGGATGTCGCAGCTGTGGGACCAGGGCATGAAGGAACCTGCCGTCCTGCAGGCGCAGGACGACTGGAGCAGCTGCATGTCCGACGCCGGACACCCCGGGTTCAGCACCGTCGACGCCGCCCAGCAGAGCATCAACGACCGCGTCAACAAGCTGTACGAGTCGCTGCCGCAACCGGACCCGTCCGAGCTCGAGACCGCCTCGCCCACCGCGGCTCTCGTCACCGGCAATCCGTTGACCACCGCCCCGGGGTATTCCGACCTCCGGAGCGAGGAGATCGCACTGGCCGTCGCCGACTTCGACTGCCGCGAGAAGGCCGGCTACCAGAAGGCCCTGGACGAGGCGAACCAGCGCTTGCAGCAGCAGTTCGTCGACGACAACCGCGCCGAACTCGAGCGGTACCGCGACGCCATGAACGGCGGCGGCTGATGACCGGGACCCACCGCCTGCCCGAGCAGCGCGGAGCGTCGGATCCCGACGGGACCTTTCTCGACCGCGTCCTGCACTCTCCCGACGTGGACCCATCCGCGACCGACCCGACGACGGTGCTGCCGCAGCAACCCCGCCCGGTGGACGTCAGCCCCGGCTGGGTCGCCCTGCCGAACGAGGCCCCACCCGACGAGGCGGCGGCGGACGTCCCGCCGCCCGCCGACCAGGGCCCGGCCGTCACCGACGACGAGCTGACGGCGCCGCCCCCGTCCCGGGGTGGGTGGCTGGCCGGTCGCCGGGCCGTGGTGGTGACGGCGGTCGTCGCGGTCGTCATGGCCGGCGCCGGGTTCGCGGCGGCCACACTCGTCGTCTCCCCCGCGGACGCGGCGCTGCGCTCGGCACCGCCGGCGGCCCGACCGATCACCGTGCCGGTGGCCAGCCGGCAGCTCTCCTCCACGGTGGTCACCCGCGGCGATATCGGCTTCAGCGAATCGGTGGAGGTCAAGCTCACCGCTGCCGCGGGCACCACGTCGGTGGTGACCGGCCGGGTGCCGGAGGTCGGGTCCGAGGTCAGCGCCGGGACGGTGATCCTGGAGGTCGCCGGCCGGCCGGTGCTGGCCCTGCCCGGCGCCCTGCCCGCCTATCGCTCGCTGGGCGGCGGGTCCACCGGTCCGGACGTCACCCAACTCGAGACCGCCCTGGCCGGAATGGGTTTCGACCCCGGACCGCAGGACGGCACGTACGACGCGGCGACCGCCGCCGCCGTGGCCGCCCTCTATGCCTCCCGTCAGTACCCGGCCCCGGGTGCCGCCGCCGAGGCCCAGGCCGCGGTCGCGTCCGCCACCGAGCAGCAGAACGCGGCCAAGGCCGCCGACGCCGAGGCCGAGAAGGCGTTGGCGGCCGCCCAGGCCGGGCCGCCCCGTTCCACCCGGCTCGGCCTGCAGGGTGCGGTCGACCAGGCCCAGGCCGCCCTCGACACCGCCCAGAACACCGGGAGCGCCCCGGACGCGACCGCCGTCGCCCAGGCCTCGGCGGCCCTGGACGCCGCCCGGGCCGCCGCCGCCCAGGCGGCCGACGCGCTGACTGCGACCCAGCAGAGCGGCGGCGACATCGCCGCCGCGCAGGCCGCCGTCGGCCGCGCCGACGCCGAGGTGTCGGCCGCCCAGGCCCGTTTCGACCGGGCCAGCACGCCCGGCCCGCCGGACGCCGCCGCGATCGCCGCGGCGAAGAACCAGCTGGCCGTCGCCCAGGCGCAACGCGAGGAGGGGCTGCGGACCGACACCGCCGGCGCCCAGGCCGCGCTCGACGCCGCCAACGCCCAACTCCGGCAGGCCACCGACGCCCTGACCGCCGCCCAGGCGGCGGCCATCACCCCGCTGCCCGCGGCCGAGGTCGTCTGGTTACCGACCCTGCCCCGACGGGTCGACGAGGTGACCACCTCGCTGGGCGCCACCGTCTCCGGGGCGTTCCTGCGGGTCAGCGCGGCGGACCTGACGGTGCGAGCCCGGATCACCGCCGAGGAGGCGAGCCTGCTCAAGCCCGGGGCGATCGCCACCCTCACGGCCCGCGGTTTCCCCGAGCTGAACGCCACGGTGGTCTCGGTCGGCAAGCCCGCCGCCACCGGCGACAGCGGTGCCGACAACGGCAGTTCCGGCAACGGCGGTTCCGGTGACGGCGGTTCCGGCGACGGCGGGACGAGCGGGGGCGGGCAGACCCCCACCGGCTCGCAGGAGGTCACCCTGCAGCCGCAGAACCTGCCGGCCGACCAGGCCGTCGCCCTGCGCGGCACCAACGTCAAGGTCACCATCCCGGTGGCCAGCACCGACGGCGACGTCCTCGTCGTCCCGCTCGCCGCGCTGTTCACCCAGGCGTCCGGGTCGACGTCGGTGGAGATCGTGGGGACGGACGGCGTCACCACCCGCCAGCAACCGGTCACAGTCGGTCTGTCGGCCGGCGGCGAGGCCGAGGTCACTCCGTTGACCGCGGACGGCGCTCCCGCCGCCACCGGGGCGGACACCCTGCGGGCCGGCGACGCCGTCGTCGTCGGGCGATGAGCGTGTCGACCGGACCAGCGGCCGACGGTGGCGGGGGCGCGGCCGTTCTCGACGGGCCGCCGGTGCCGGTGGTCGAGCTCGTCGACATCCGCCGCTCGTTCCCGGGCCCGCCGGTGGTCGACGTGCTCCGGGGCGTCGACCTGCGGCTGGACCGCGGCGAGTACGTCGCAATCGTCGGACCGTCCGGATCGGGCAAGTCGACGATGCTGCACCTGCTGGGTCTGCTCGACCGGCCGACCGCCGGCGCCTACCGGCTCGACGGCCTGGACGTGTCGGCGATGGGCGAAGCGCAACGCGCCGCCGTCCGCGGCCGCCGGATCGGGTTCGTTTTCCAGGCGTTCCACCTGCTGCCCACCCGCAGCCTGGTCGACAACGTCGCCCTGCCCCTGGTCTACCAGGGCGTCGGCCGCCGGGAACGGCGGGAGCGCGCGACGCGGGCGCTGCACCGGGTCCACCTGAGCCACCGGGTCGACGCCCGGCCGCTGACCCTGTCCGGCGGCGAACGGCAACGCGTCGCCGTGGCCCGGGCGCTGGTCACCGGCCCGTCACTGCTGCTGGCCGACGAGCCGACCGGCAATCTCG
Organism: Nakamurella flava; assembly: GCF_005298075.1. Classification (NCBI taxonomy): domain Bacteria; kingdom Bacillati; phylum Actinomycetota; class Actinomycetes; order Nakamurellales; family Nakamurellaceae; genus Nakamurella; species Nakamurella flava. The sequence continues at coordinate 235,450 of NZ_SZZH01000001.1, read as the reverse complement.
ACCAGGCCAACGCGGCCGCGGTGCTCGACCTGTTCGCCGAACTGCACGCCGGCGGCATGACCATCGCCGTGATCACCCACGACGAAGCGGTGAGCCGGCGTGCCGAGCGGGTCGTGCGACTGTCCGACGGCCGGGTGACGGCGGCATGACCGGCCAACTGGTCCGCCCCGACCCGGCCACCGACCAGCCTTCACCGCACACACCCGACCGGCCGCCGCGTTCCCGGTTCACCCTGCTCGACCTGTTCGACGAGAGCGTGCTGAGCATCAGCGCCAAACCGGCCCGGCTCATCCTGACCATGGCCGGCTGCGTCGCCGGTATCGCGGCGCTGGTCGCCACGCTCGGTCTCGCACAGACGGCCGCCGGGCAGATCGCCCAACGGTTCGACGCGGTCAGCGCCACCCGCGTGGTGGCCCAGCCGGCCACCGGAGCTCCCGGCGGCGGGTCGTTCGGCGACGACACCGGGGAGCCGGGAGCGACCCCGGCCCTGCCCGCCGACGCGGTCGTCCGGGCCACCGGGCTGGCCGGGGTCGAGGCCGCGGCCACCTACTCGCCGGTCGACGTCGGCGGGCTCCGCTTCAGCGGGGTGGACACCGGCGTCCTGGGGTCCACCACCGGCGTCGACCTGTCGGTGGTGGCCAGTTCCGGCGACCTGCTGGGCGCCGAGCTGGGCGTCCTGTCGGCCGGCCGGATGTTCGACGCCGGCCATTCCGAGCGCGGCGACCCGGTCGTTGTCCTGGGAACGCGGGCCGCCGAGCGACTCGGCATCACCCGCCTGGACCGGCAACCCAGCGTCTTCCTCGGCGACCGGCCCTACCTCGTGCTGGGCATCCTCGCCGAGGTGCAGCGACGCACCGACCTGCTGGACGCCGTGGTCGTCCCGGACGGCACCGCGAAGGCCCGGTTCGGGCTGACCGGACCGCAGCAGCTCGACGTCCGGACCGCGGTGGGCGCCGCCCAGCAGGTCGGCACCCAGCTGCCGATCGCGCTGCACCCGAACGACCCGCAGACCATCAGCCTGCAGGTCCCGCCGACCCCGGGCCGCCTGTCGCAGGACGTCACCGGCGACGTGAACACCCTGTTCCTGGCGTTCGGGGCGGTGGCCCTGGTGGTCGGCGGCCTGGGCATCGCCAACGTGACCCTGCTGTCCGTCCTGGAACGGTCCGGGGAGATCGGGTTGCGGCGGGCGGTGGGCGCCCGGCGCCGTCACATCGCCGGTCAGTTCCTCACCGAGTCCGGCCTGATCGGCCTGCTCGGCGGGCTGATCGGGACGGCGGTCGGCGTGCTGGCCGTCGTCGTGACGGCCCTGCTCCGGGACTGGACGCCGATCCTCGACGTCCGCCTGGCCCTGATCGCACCGCTGCTGGGTGCGGCGATCGGCGTGTTGGCCGGGACCTACCCGGCGCTGAAGGCCGCGGCCCTGGAACCGATCGCCGCCATGCGCGGCGGCCTGTGAGCCGGGCCGGTCAGGACTCCAGCAGCCGGGCCCGCAGACGAGCCACCACGTCGCCGTCCAGGCCACCCTCCAGACCGATCGCCCGCAGGTAGCCGTCGAGGTCGCCGTGCGCGGCCTCCATCGCCGTCCACGCGGCGTCGAGAAAGCCCTCGTTCACGCCGAGCAGCTCGTCCGACGGCTTGGCCGCCTCCTCGGCGCCGTACTGCCGGCGCATCCAGTCCCGCAGCGACCCGACCGCCGTGTTGGACAGCAGGTAGTCCGACAGGATGGTCTCGCGGTCGGCGCCCAGGGCGCCGAGCACCGTGGCGATGGTCCAGCCGGTCCGGTCCTTACCGGCGGCACAGTGCACCAGGGCCGCGCCCCGACTGTCGTCGGCCAAGACGCGCAGCATCGTCGCCACCGATTCCGAGGCCGGAGCCAGCGTCGGGATCTTCGTGTAGTAGCTTCGAGCCCGCTCCATCGGGTCCTGTTCCTGCTGTTCGGACGCCTCGTGGACGGGGGTGTCGTCCTCCTCCGGGTGGAACGGGGTGACGTGTCCGGTGACGCCGTCGGGTAGCCGGTCGGCGCCCTCCCGGGCGATCTCCAGGGGCCCCCGCAGGTCGAAGACGTCGGTCACCCCGAGATCCAGCAGCGCCTGCTCCCCGGCCGGGGTCAAGCCCGACAGCACGGCCGCGCGGAGCAGCAGACCGGGGCGGACGGTACCGAGCGCCGTCCGCGTCCCGCCGAGATCGCGAAAGTTCCAGCTGCCGTCCAGGGTGGTGGTGTGGCCGGCCGTGCGCGGATCGGCGGTGGTCTCGGTGGGCTGCGAGGCGGTGGAGGTCACGCCCCGACGATGCCACAGCCGGGCGAACGTCCGGCGACCATCCGGTCACCGGACGATCATCCGTCCACGCGACCCGGCCGTCCGGCTCCGGAGGAGCCCGACCGGCCGCCGGCTACCAGGCCCGGACGGTGCTGACGGGAACGTCGGCCTCCTGCCGGGCCAGCGCGGCCCGGCCGCCCAGCGCGGCGAGTTCGACGGCCACCGACACCCCGACGACCTCGGCGCCGGCGCGGCGCAGCAGGCGGCAGGCCGCGGCGACGGTCCCGCCGGTGGCCAGCACGTCGTCGATGACCAGCACGCGGGCGTCGGCCGGGACGTCCCCCGGGTGGACCTGCAGGGCGGCGGCGCCGTACTCCAGGTCGTAGGACTCGCTGAGCACCTCGCCCGGCAGCTTGCCGGGCTTGCGCAGGGCCAGCACGCCGACGCCCAGCGACATCGCGGCGACCGCGCCGAGCAGGAACCCGCGGGCCTCGATCCCGGCGACCAGCGTCGCGGTCGGGGCCGGCGCGACCAGCGCGCGGGCCAGCAGGTCCAGGGCCATCGCGTCGGCCAGCACCGGGGTCAGGTCCCGGAAGAGGACCCCGGGCTGCGGGAAGTCGGGCTGGACCCGGACAAGGCGGTCGAGCTGCTGCCCGGCCGCCTCGACCACGGCGTCCATGGTGTGCTCGGCGGTCACCGGCTGCGCTTGCCGCTCGGTCGGCTGCCCTTGCCGGCCGGCCGCTTACCCGCCCCGGGGCGGACCGGCTTGACGCCGGGTCGGGGTGCGGCCCCCGGCTCGGGAGCACCGGCCGGGCGTTCGGCCACCGCCACCCCGGCGGCCGGCGGGGCGGCCGTCGGGGCCGCCCCGGGAGTCGCGGCGCCGGCGCGGGTGGCACCCCGCTTGGCCGCCTTGGCCTTGCCGGTGCCGACCGTGCGGGCGATCACGTCGCCGTCGGCGTCGACGATCAGGCCGTCGGCCTGACGCTTGGCGGCGACCCGGGCGGTGTGCGCCTTGACCTGGGGGTCGCGGAGCTTGAGGTCGACGGCCAGCGGGACGGCGATGAACACCGACGAGTAGGCGCCGACGAGCATGCCGATCAGCATGACCAGCGACAGGTCCTTCAGAGTCCCCGAACCCAGCAGCACGACGCCGGCGACCAGCAGGCCGGCGACCGGCAGCAGGGCGATCAGCGAGGTGTTGATGGATCGCATCAGGGTCTGGTTGATGGCGAGGTTCGCGGCCTCCGGATACGTCCGGCGGGTCAGCGACAGCAGGCCCTTGGAGTTCTCCTGGACCTTGTCGTAGACCACGACCGTGTCGTAGAGCGAGAAGCCGAGGATGGTCAGCAGGCCGATGACCGTCGCCGGGGTGACCTCGAACCCGATCAACGAGTAGATGCCGGCGGTGATGACGACGTCGTGCAGCACCGACACCACGGCCCCGGCGGCGACCCGTCGCTCGTACCGGATCCACAGGAAGATCGCGACGGCGACGAGGAAGACGATGACGGCGATGAGCGCCCGCTGCGAGATCTCCCCGCCCCAGGTCTCGGACACCGCGGAGTCCGAGACGCCGCCGGTCGGGGCGAACGTCGAGGTGATCGCCGCCTTGGCCGCGGTGACCTGCTCGGGGGTCAGCGAGGACGAGCTGACCAGCAGATTGCTGCCGACCACCTGCACGGCGTCCGGCTCGACCCCGGTGGCGGTGGCCACGGTCGAGGCGACGTCGCTCGTCGAGATGCCGGTCCCGGCGGCCGGGGCGAACTGCAGCTGGGTGCCGCCGGCGAAGTCGATGCCGAAGTTGAAGCCCCGGACGACGATCAGCAGGATCGAGGCGACGACCAGCGCGGTGGAGACGATGTAGTACCAGCGGCGCGGTCCGAGGACGTTGAAGGCGCCGGTGCCGGTGGACAGCCGGGACAGGAACGACGCCTTGCGCGTCGACCCGGACTTGCCGCCGGTGTCCAGGCCGGCGGCGGCCGCGTCGACCGACCCGGGGGCGGGCGCGGGCTCGGAGTTCAGGTCGGCCGCGTCGGCGGCCGTCTTCTCGGGGCCGGTCACACCGACACCTCCTTGCTGTTCGCAGCGGGGTCGGCGGGCGCCCCGGCCAGGGCCCGGCTGGTGGCGGCGCGCTGCCGGGCACCGGCCCGGGCCACCCCGCCCAGGCCCGACCACGTCGGCGACTGGAAGATCTTGGACCCGGACGCCAGGTGGACCAGCGGGTGGGTCACGAGGAACACGACGACGAGGTCCAGGACGGTCGACAGGCCCAGCGTGAACGCGAAGCCCTTCACCTCGCCGACGGCCAGGATGTAGAGGATGAACGCGGACAGGAACGAGACCGCGTCCGCGGACAGGATGGTCCGCTTGGCCCGCGACCAGCCGCGGGGCACGGCGGAGCGGAACGTCCGGCCTTCGCGGACCTCGTCCTTGATGCGTTCGAAGTAGATGACGAACGAGTCGGCGGTGATGCCGATGGCGATGATCAGACCGGCGACGCCGGCCATGTCCAGGCTGTAGTTGATCCACCGGCCGAGCAGCACCAGCACGGCGTAGACGATGCCGAACGACAGCACCAGCGACAGGATGGTGATGACGCCGAGCAGCCGGTAGTAGATCAGGCAGTAGATGATCACCAGCAGCAGCCCGATGCCGCCGGCGATGATGCCCGCCTTGAGGTACTCCAGGCCCAGTTCGGCCGACACGCTGACGGACTCGGCCCGGTCGAAGGCCAGTGGCAGCGAGCCGAACTTCAGCGAGTTGGCCAGGGCCGAGGCTGAGGCCTGGGTGAAGCCACCAGAGATCTGGGTGTTGCCGCCGATGATGGCCGAGTTGATGCGCGGCGCGGAGATGACCTCGCCGTCCAGCGTCATCGCGGTCAGCTTGCCGACGTTGGCCGAGGTGTAGGAGCCCCAGGTCGAGGCGCCGTCGGACTTGAACGTCAGGTTGACGACGTAGCCGCCACCCTGGGGGTCCAGACCGGAGGTGGCGTTGCTGATCTCGGTGCCGGCGATGATCGTCGGCTCGAGGAGGTAGATCGCGTCACCGTTGTCGCTGCAGGCGATCAGCGGCTTGCTGGGATCGTCCAGCCCACGGTAGGGCTCGAGGTCGGCGCAGCTCAGCCCGGGGAGCGCGCTCTGCGCGGCGGTCAGCCAGGACGCCCACCCGGCGGTGTCGGTGGCCAGCGGCTGGGTCGGGTTCTCCGGGTTGCTGCCGGTCGGCCAGGCCACTGGGGCCGTGCTGGTCGGGGTGGCGCCGGTGGCCGAGGCGTCGGTGCCGGCCGGGGTCGTGGCCGCGGCGCTCGCGTCGGTGGCCGCGGCGCTGGTCGGCGCGTCGGTGGCCTCCGCCGCCGCCCGCAGGCCCTGCGGCGAGGCGGTGGTGGTGTCGCCGATGGCCGGGACGACGCTCGGGCTGGCCGCCGCGGTCGGGGCGGCGGTCTCGGTCGTGGCGGCGGCACCGGTCCCCTGACCGACGCTCTCGTCGACTGTCGGGGTCGGCGACGCGGTGTCGCCGATGGCCGAGACGGTGGTGGGGGCACTGGACCCGGTGGCCTCGGAACCGGACGTCGGCGCGGCACTCGTGGTCGGCGGCACGTAGCCGGCCGGGAAGCTCGCGACCGGGTTGCCGGACGCGTCGATCGAGACGGGCCGGATGTTCAGTTGGGCGCTGCGGGTCAGGTTGTTGAGGTCCTGGGTGCCGGGCACGGTGATGACCAGCTGACGGGACCCGTCGATCTGCACCTGCGCCCCGGCGACACCGGAGCCGTTGACCCGGCTCTCCATGATGTTCCGCGCCTGGTCCATCTGGGTGCGGGTCGGATCCGACCCGTCCAGGGTGCGGGCGGTGAGGGTGATGCGGGTCCCGCCCTGCAGGTCGATGCCCAGCTTTGGGGTGTTCGCTCCGGGAAGGAGGAACACCAGGCCGTAGAGCACGGCCGTGATACCGATGAAGGTCCAGATCAACCGCCACGGACGGAACTGTCCCGTTGGTGTCGCCACGTCGCCACTTTCTTCCTGCACGCCCCGGTGAGGGAACGGCGCGCCGCCGTCTGATGACGGACGGTCACGGCCCTCGACCGGCTGTGCTTGTCACCCTAGAACGCGGGACGGGGCCGACGGCCCCTTCCCACGCGCAACCCGCATGAGAACGCCCCGACCCGGGAATGCGGGGTCGGGGCGTCGGAGGATCGAGGGGTCAGCTGTCCTTGCGCAGGTTCGACCGACCGTCGGACTCACCGAACGGCGGCAGCGGCTCGACCGACTCGACGATGGCCGGCTCGCTGATGGCGTCGGCGGCCGGGACGACGACCTCGCGCACGGCGGCCTTCACCCAGGTGGTGCGGACACCCGGGGAGATCTCGAGCTCGATGGTGTCGTCGGCGATGGCCGTGACGGTGCCATGCAGACCGGAGCTGGTCATCACGCGGGTGCCGGGACGCAGCGCGTTGTGCATCTCCTGCGTCTGCGCGGCCATCCGCTTCTGCTTCTTGACGGACATGTACATCATCACGCCGAGGGCGGCGAACAACAGGACGGGGAGGAGCAGGCCTTCCACGGGGGGTTTCTCCTTGCGATCGTCTGGGCGGTCGTCGGTGCCGGTGACCCGGCCGGGTGCATCCGCCTCTTCGGTGATGCAACGGTCGGCCACGGCAGTCGGTTCCCACGGAGGTACGACGGTGCTCGGCACACGGGGTGGGACCCGGACAGTTCAGGCCAGGCTACTCCAGACCTACCGTTCGGGGCAGGGATCGCGGACCGGCCGCCGTCACCATGGCCCGCCGGACCGGCGCCCACTAGCGTTCCGATCGGGCCCGTCCCACCGGCGCGCCGGGGCCGCAGGACACCGGATCGTCGACGGAGAGGCTGACTCATGGTGGGGATCGACGACAGCACGGCAGCGGCGGGAGCGGTGGGCGATCAACGGCCACGGGTGGCGATCGCCTGCCAGGGCGGCGGGAGCCACACCGCCTTCACGGCCGGGGTGTTGAGCCGGCTGCTGGAGCCGGACGCGCAGTCCCGGATCGAGGTCACCGGCATCAGCGGCACGTCCGGCGGGGCGATCTGCGCGCTGCTGGCCTGGTCGGCCCTCGTCGACGGTGACCCGTCGGTGGCCGGGCAGCGGCTGCGCGGGTTCTGGGCCGACAACGCGGCCCGCTCCCCCGGCGAGGCGTTCGTCAACGCCTTCGTGCAGTGGTCGGCGAAGGCGGCCGACTACATCGCCTTCCCGGCTCTGAGCCCGTACCAGAACCCCGGGGCCGACGCGGCCGAACGGATGCTGCGTGGCCTGATCGACCAGCACGTCGACGTGGCCGACCTGAACCGGCGGGCCGAGGCCCTCGGGACCGGTGCGCCGCACCTGCTGCTCGGCGCGGTCGACGTGCTGTCCGGGGCGTTCAAGGCCTTCGACAGCCGCCGGGGCGAGATCAGCACGGACGCCGTGCTGGCGTCCGCGGCCATCCCGACGCTGTTCCGGTCGATCGACGTCGCCGGTCGCAAGTACTGGGACGGCCTGTTCTCGCAGAACCCACCGATCCGCGACCTGCTGGACGACCATCCGGACGAGGTGTGGGTCATCCAGATCAACCCGTCGGCCCGTGACGACGAGCCGGAGTCGGTGGCCGCCATCGCCGACCGCCGCAACGAGCTGGCCGGCAACCTGTCGCTGTACCAGGAGCTCGCGTTCATCGAGCGCATCGACCGGCTCGTCGAGCAGGGCGTCATCACCGACCCGCGGTACAAGCGGATGACCGTCCGCGTGCTGGAGATGGAACGCCCGCGCTCCTCCCGGCAGCGGGGCTACGCCTCCAAGCTCAACCGGTCGCCCGCGTTCCTGGACGAACTGATCGAGCTGGGGGTGCGGCAGGCCGGGGATTTCCTGCTCGCCCGGCGGTTCGAGGACGCGTGGGCCCGGGGCGACGCCGAGCAGATGCTGGAGTTCTTCGCCGACGACTGCGAGGTGAGCACCACGGCGCCGTTCCGTGAACTGGCCGCCACCCGCAACCGGGCCTCCGTCGAAGACCTGGTCACCGAACGCGTGCGCACCAACGTCGCCATCGACTTCACCCGCAAACAGATCGCCCGGGAGACGGTCAGTTGGCGGGTGCGCGCGACGTCACCGGACACCGGCGAGGTACGGTCCGGCCTGGCCGAGGTCACCTTCGCCGACGGCAAGGTCGTGCGGTTCGCCCTCGGCCCGGTGCGCTGACCCGACCGGGCGGTCACCGGTGACGGTCAGGACGGCCCGGCGGCGACGATCTCCCGCAGCTCGTCGGCCTTGGCCGCCGTCCAGCCCGGTGGCTGCAACACCTGCGCCCAGCCGTCGACGTACTCCTGGCTGAAGGTGTGGCCGTGGCCGTTGGGGGTGTCGACCCACTCCGTCATGTCGAACGTGGTCTGCCAGAACGTGACCAGCGGCAGCCACACCATCGCGTCGGAGACGTCGCGGCCGCGTGGCTCGGTCAGCCAGTCCGGCCGGCCGAGGATCAGGTCGGGACTCCACCAGCTGATCGGGTCGGAGGGGTGCTGCAGGTACAGCACCCGGCTGCCCGACCAGGTCTGGTCGGCCGGAGCCGCGGGCTGCGCGGGGTCGCCGCTGAACCGCACCGTCCGCCCGTCCCGGTAGACCGGGGCGATCTGCGGCGATCCCGCCTCCCGATTGGCCGTGAATTCCGCGTGCAGCGGGTTGAAGTTGGGCGGTCCGGCGAACAGGGCCCCGTCGGTGCGGTTGGCCAGGTCGAACTCGCCGCTGAACGCGGCCTCCATGCTGAACGACCCGAGGCTCTCGCCGAAGACGTACAGCTTCGGCCGGGCGTCCAGCGGGAGGGCCGACCACCGTTCGTAGACGGCATCGAAGAGGGCGCGGCCGGCCTGCCGGGCCGGGTCCTGGTCGACCAGGAACGACAGCCAGGAGGGGAAGTAGGAGTACTGGATGGCGACGGCCGCGCTGTCGCCGCCGGTCTCGTACTCGAAACTGGTCAGGGCGGCCGGGTCGACCCAGCCGGTGCCGGTGACGCCGGCCACCAGCAGGTTGGCCCGCCGGAACCCTCCGGCCCGCTCCAGGTCGTCGACGGCCAACCGGGCCCGCTCCTCGACGCCGTCGGCCGACGCAAGCCCGGCGTAGGCCCGGATCGGGGTCGGGGCCGGTTGCCCGGTGAAGGCGCTGATCTGCTCGGCCGTGGGGCCGCGACCGGTGAAGTTCCGCCCCTGACGACCCAGGGTGTCCCAGGCGACGAGGGAGTCCGGTCCCCCGCTACGGTCGGTCGAGGTGGGCTGCGACGCGCTGTCCTCCGTGCTGGTGTCCAGCGCGGCGAAACTGCGGTCCAGCGCGCCGAGGGCCAGGTCCCGGATGACCCCGCTGAACAGCAGCACGAGAACGGCGGCGGCGACGAGGCCGCCGACCGCGCGGGCGGCGTTGCGCCCCATCCACCGGGCCAGCAGGCCGGCCACCCGTCGGTACAGCCAGCGCACCCCCCGGGCGGCCAGCAACAGCAGGGTGAAGACCAGGGCACCGACCACCGGCACGAGCAGCTGGGCCAACGGGGTCTCCGGCGCGAGAGCGACCAGCTCACGGGTCTGTACCTGCCAGCGGTAGCCGAGCACGACGGCGACCAGCAGCAGCGCCCCGCCGACGACGGCCAGCGTCAGCCACGACGACCGCCGCGGCGTCCGCGCCGCCCGGTCCGGGAACTGCCGCCACACCCAGGCGACGACGAGCCCGACGCCGTACCCGAGGACGGCGGTGAGACCGAACGTCGCGCCCTGGACGAGCCCCGGCCGGGGCAGCAGCGACGGCGTGAACGACAGGGCGCCCACGAGGACCGCCCCCCACAGGCCGGGCAGGGTCAGCGTGAGCCACCGTGCGCGGGCCCGCCCGGCAGCGGGGCGCGGCCCGTCACCGGGCGGGGCGGCGGGAGGAGGGGAAGCGGGACCGTCGGTCACCGCGGCATCGGTCACCGACGCATTGTGGGGTCCAGGGCCCGTCCGACGCGTGGGTCGAAGGACCCCCGGGCCGACCTCCACCCCAACGGAGGCATCGCTGGTGGGAGCATGGGCCGGTGCAGCGATCTGGGGGGGCGGGCCGTGAGTGATCGGGCGGGGCCGGCGGGTGGGCCGCCCGGTCGCCGGTTCCCCCGCTCCGTCTATGGGGTGGGCAACGAGCCGGACCCCCGATTCACGCTGGCCAACGAGCGGACCTTCCTGGCCTGGATCCGCACCGCCCTGGCCCTGACCGCCGGCGGGGTCGCCCTGGAGGCCCTGGGCCTGGGTCTGCATCCGCAGCTCCGGTTGGCGGCGGCGGTGCTGCTGGTGCTGGCCGGTATCGGCACCTCGGCCCAGGCCTGGGTGGGCTGGACGCGGACCGAGCGGGCGCTGCGACTTTCCCGGCCGCTACCGGCCCCCGCCAGCGCGTTGCCGCTGGCCGCAGTGTTGCTGGTGGTCGGCGTCTGCATCGTGCTGGCGATCCTGCTCGCATGAGCACCCAGAAGTCCGAGGGAGGGTTGTTCGACCCGGGACTGCAACCGGAACGCACGGCGCTGGCCTGGCTACGGACCGCGCTGGTGCTCACCGTGGGGTCACTGGTCGGGCTGCGGGTGCTGCCGCACTACTGGGGGCCGTTCGGACTGGTGCTGGCCGGTACCGGGGCGCTGGCCTCGATGGCGCTCATCGGCCTGGCGGTCCGCCGGTACCGACTCACCGGACGCCGACTGACCGCCGCCGGCCCGGCGGCCGGTGCCGTCCCGGACGGACGGCTCCCGGCGCTCCTGGCCCTGCTCACCGTGTGCGCCGCCACGATCGCGGCCGTCCTGGTCGTCTGGGTCGCCGCGGTCTGACGGTCGACGGCCGTTCAGGACGCGTCGAACAGGCCGTCGTCACCGGCGCTGTCGCCCGGGGCCGCGCCGAGGACCGGGGCGTTCCGCGGCGGGGTGAGCCGCAGGTGCTCCCAGGCCGCGGGGGTGGCGACCCGGCCGGCCCGGGTGCGGGCGAGCAGCCCGATACGCACCAGGAACGGCTCGCACACCTCCTCGACGGTGGACGGCTCCTCCCCCACCGCGACGGCCAGGGACGTGATCCCGACCGGTCCCCCGCCGAACGTGCGGCACAGGACGCCGAGCACCGAGCGGTCGAGCCGGTCCAAGCCCAGCTCGTCGACCTCGTAGACCGCGAGCGCCGCCCGCGCGACCTCCCGGGTGATCGACCCGTCGGCGCGGACGTCGGCGAAGTCGCGGACGCGGCGCAGCAGCCGGTTGGCGATCCGGGGTGTGCCGCGGGACCGGCGGGCGATCTCGGTGGCGCCGTCGGGCCGCAGCTGCACGCCCAGGATGGCGGCGCTGCGGGTGATGACCTGGGTGAGTTCCTCCGGTGCGTAGAACTCCATGTGCGCGGTGAAACCGAACCGGTCCCGGAGCGGGCTGGTCAACTGCCCGGACCGGGTCGTCGCCCCGACCAGCGTGAACGGGGCGATGTCCAGCGGGATCGAGGTGGCGCCGGGGCCCTTGCCGACGACGATGTCGACCCGGAAATCCTCCATCGCCAGGTAGAGCATCTCCTCGGCCGGCCGGGCCATCCGGTGGATCTCGTCGATGAACAGCACGTCGCCCTCGACCAGGTTGGACAGGATGGCGGCGAGGTCGCCGGCCCGCTCCAACGCCGGACCGGAGGTCAGCCGGATGGAGGCGCCCAGCTCGGCGGCGATGATCATCGACAGCGACGTCTTACCCAGGCCCGGCGGGCCGGCCAGCAGCACGTGATCCGGGGGGACACCCCGCAGCTTGGCCCCGGTGAGCACCAGTTCCAGCTGCTCGCGGACCCGGGGCTGCCCGATGAACTCGGCCAGCGACTTCGGGCGGAGTGAGGCCTCGACGTCGGCGTCGGCCGGCACCTGGTGCGGGTCCACGGTGAACTCGACGTGCTCGTCGTCACCGGGATCCTCGGGGTCGGGGAAGACGCCGGAGAGTCCGCTCATGGGCGGCGTCACCGGCCCCGGCCGAGGCGGGTGAGGGCGCGGCGGAGCACGGCGCTGACGTCGGTGGGCAGAGCGCCGTCGGTCGATCCGGCCGCCTCGGCCAGCACGGCGGCCACGGCGTCCTCGGCCTGCTTGGCGGTGAACCCGAGCCCGACGAGCGCCTCGACGACCTGACCGGCGCCGTCCAGCGGGGCGGCCGGCACGGCCGCGACCGCGGCGGACGGCGACGCGGTGCCCGCCGGCATCACCGTGGGCACGACGCCGACCTTGTCCCGCAGCTCCAGGATCAGCCGCTCGGCCCCCTTCTTGCCGATGCCCGGGGCCCGCATCAGCGCGGCCGTGTCCCCGGTGGCGAGCGCCGAGCGCAGCTGGTCGGGGTCGAGCACGGCCAGCAGGGCCAACGCGATCTTGGGACCGACCCCGGACACCGACTGGACCAGTTCGAACAGTTCCCGACCCGCGTCGGACCCGAAGCCGAACAGCGTGAGCGAGTCCTCCCGGACCACGAGAGTGGTGGCCAGGCGGGCGTTCTCACCGCGCCGCAGACTTCCCAGGGTGTTCGGGGTGGCTCGCACGGCGAACCCGACCCCGCCGACCTCGATGACGGCGTGGTCCAGGCCGATGGCCGCCACGGTGCCGCTCAGCGAGCTGATCATCGCGCCACCATCCGGATCCCTCGGGCCAGCCGGGTCTGCTCGGCCAGCTTGTTCTGCAGCGGCGAACGCCACAGGTGGCACAGGGCCAGGGCGAGCGCATCGGTGGCGTCCACCGGCTTGGGCGGGGCGGAAAGGCGCAGCAGCCGGGTGATCATGGTCGCGACCTGCGCCTTGTCGGCGTCACCGTTGCCGGACACGGCGGCCTTGACCTCGCTCGGCGTGTGCCAGGCGACCGGGATGGTCCGGCGGGCGGCGGCCAGGGCCACCACGCCGGCGGCCTGGGCGGTGCCCATCACGGTGCGCACGTTGTGCTGGCTGAACACGCGTTCCACGGCGACCGTGTCGGGCCGGTAGCGGTCCATCAGGGCCTCCACCTCCTCGGCGACCTGCAGCAACCGCAGGGCGATGTCGGCGTCGGCCGGGGTGCGGACCACGCCGGCCGCGACCATCCGCGGGGCCTGGCCGGCTCCGCCGTCCACGATTCCGATCCCGCACCGGGTCAGCCCGGGATCGACACCGAGCACCCGCACGCCGGTCACCCCCACGTTCCCGAACGGCGCGGACCTCAGGTCCCGGGCCGTTCCTCGCTCACGTCTGTCGTACGTCTGTACGCCGAACGACGCTACCGGGCCGCCGCCGCGGGGGTGGCGGCGGCACGCGGGACGGCCGGGTGTTCCTGGCCCGACGAGCCCGGAACCGGGCCCGGCTCGACGCGTGTTCAGCGCTTATTCGGCGCCTACTCAGCGTCGAGCTGCTCGGCGACCTCGTCGGAGATGTCGGCGTTGGTGTAGACGTTCTGGACGTCGTCGAGGTCCTCGATGGCGTCGATGAGCTTGACGAACTTGCGCGCACTCTCGACGTCCAGCGACACCTCGACCGACGGCAGGAACGACTGGTCGGCGGAGTCGTAGTCGAACCCGGCCGCGGTGACCGCCTTGCGGACGGCGACCATGTCGGTCGGCTCGGAGATCACCTCGAAGGCCTCGCCGACATCGTTGACGTCCTCGGCCCCGGCGTCCAGGACGGCCAGGGTCAGCTCGTCCTCGTCCACCGCGACGCCGTCGTGCTTGCGGGGCACCGTGACGACACCCTTGCGGCTGAACAGGTAGGACACCGACCCCGGGTCGGCCATGTTGCCGCCGTTGCGGGTGACGGCCACCCGGACCTCGGAGGCCGCCCGGTTCTTGTTGTCCGTGAGGCACTCGATCATGATCGCCACGCCGGCGGGGCCGTACCCCTCGTAGGTGATCGACTGGTAGTCGGCGCCGCCACCGTCCGCACCGGAGCCGCGCTTGACGGCGCGGTCGATGTTCTCGTTCGGCACCGACGTCTTCTTGGCCTTCTGGATGGCGTCGTAGAGCGTGGGGTTGCCGTCCGGGTCACCGCCACCGGTGCGCGCCGCCACCTCGATGTTCTTGATCAGCTTGGCGAACAACTTGCCGCGCTTGGCGTCCTTGGCCGCCTTCTGATGCTTGGTCGTCGCCCATTTGGAGTGGCCGCTCATGAACCTGCAAACCCCTTCACTGCCCGCTCGTGCCGATGCCGGACCGTTGCGGTCCTGTGACCCGGCCTGACACCGTCCGTCACCCGACCGACGATCCTACGGCGTGCGGGGGCCCGCGGGGGTCCGCTGCCGCTCCGTCACCAGTTCCAGGAACGCCTCGTGCAGCCGGTCGTCGTCACCGACCTCGGGATGGAAGGCGACCGCCATCGCGGTGGCCGAGCGCACCGCGACCGCGTACCCGTCGACCTCGGCGAGCACCTGCACGTCCGGTCCGACCCGCTCGACCCGGGGGGCCCGGATGAAGACGCCCCGCAGCGGTCCACCGGCCAGACCGGCGACGGGCAGGTCGGTCTCGAACGAGTCGCGCTGCCGCCCGAAGGCGTTGCGGCGCACGGTGATGTCCAGGGTTCCGAGCGGGACCTGATCGGGGCGGCCGTCGAGGATCTCGGTGGCGAGCACGATCATGCCCGCACAGGATCCGAACGCCGGCAGGCCGGCCCGCAGGCGGGCGGTGAGCGGATCGCGCAGCTCGAAGACGTCGAGCAGCCGGCACAGCGTCGTTGACTCCCCACCGGGGACGACGATGCCGTCCAGGCCGTCGAGTTCGCGGGCGCGGCGGACGGGCCGGGCGGTCACGCCGAGGCCGGCGAGGGTCATCAGGTGTTCACGGACGTCGCCCTGCAGGGCCAGGACGCCGATCACCGGGTCGGTCGAGGTCATGGTGGTCACGGCTTCCAGGTCATCAGGACGACGACCGCCACCAGCAGCAGGCTGGTGACGCCCGATCCCATGGCGACGGCGGGGTACCTCGGCGGCGCGGGGTGCGTCGTCGCGGTCCCGGCGGTGGCCAGCTCGTCGGCCGCCCGCTGCAGGGTGGGCACCACGAGGAACAGGGTCAGCCCCAGGGCGATCGCGTACAGGACGAGCGAGGACAGCACCCAGCCGGTGGTGATCGTGGTGTCGTGGGTGGTCACGCCGAGGATCGCGAAACCGAACACCACCACCAGCAGGGACAGCAAAGCGAGGATCTGGGTCGAGCGGGCCAGGACCTGCACCTGGCCGGCCTGACCCGTGCGGATCGCGCGCATCGCGGTCATCGGGAGGATGGCCATCGGGCCGACGATGAACACGGCCGAGACGACGTGGAGCACGGCGAACAGGTCTTCCATGACCGCTGACCCTAGAGATCCGGGCGGTCGTTCCGGCACCCGCGGCCCCGCTCACCCCACCGGTGACGGGACAGGACTGCCCGATATGCGAAAATCGGTACCCGACATGCACGATGACCGATCCTCGGCGAGACCCGGCCGCGCTCCCCGTCGCCGGACCGGTGACATGCACGAGTGGGCCGCCGCCCCGGGGACGGACGGACCGGCCGAACGCCGGGCCCGGGCGATCATCGACCGGAACGCCGCGGTCCTGCGCGGCCTCGTCGGCGTATCGGCGGGGGCGTTCGGACTGCTCGGCGCGTCCCCGGAGAGCGCCGCGGTTCCGGTCTGCGCCGCCGTCCTGGCGTGGGCGGTCGCCCGTCTGCTCACGGTCCGCCACCGCACCCTGGCCTGGACGATCCTCGACGTCCTGGTCGCGGTCGCGGTCGGGCTGTCCGCGCCCTGGACGGTCACCAGCGCCGACGTCGTCGGTCAGCAGGGGTTCGTCGTCATGGTGGTCACCGCGGCCAACGTCACCCTCGCCTGGCACGCCCGGCGCGGGCTGGCCCTGGCCGCCTGCACGGCGGTGACCGCGGCGGCGGTCACCGGTGCGGTGATGGCCACCGGACAGAGCGTGTGGACGGTCCCGGCGCTCTACGTGATGCCGTTGCAGGCTGTGCTGGGCTGGGGACTGGTGGGCGTGTTCCTGCCCGTGGCCCGCGAGGCCGACCGCGCCGCCCGGGAACGCAGCAACGCCCTGGCGGACCTCGATGTGGCCGCCGCCCGCCGTGCGGCCACCTGGGAACACTGGTCGCTGTTGCACGACACCGCCGCGGCCACGCTGATGATGGTCGGCGACGGCGCCGCGAGCCCGGCGGCGGATCGGATCCGGCGGCAGGCCGAACGGGACCTGCGGGCCCTGGACGGCCTGACCGGTCACCACCCGACCGACGTGGGGGAACACGGCGGGCTGGCGGACGCCGTCCGGCGCTGTGTGGCCGACAGCCCGCTCACCGTCTCCCTGGCGGTCGAGGGCGCGCCGACCGCACCCGGCGAGGTCGTCGCCGTCCTGGTCCGGGCGATCCGGGAACTGCTCACCAACGTCGAGCGACACGCCGGGGCGGTGCCGGTGCAGGTGCTCGTGCGCGAGGTCCGGGACGGAGTGGTCGTCGTCGTGCAGGACCAGGGTCCCGGGTTCGATCCCACCCTGGTCCGGGACGGGCCCGGACGGGGCCTGCGCGAGTCGGTGGTCGGCCGCCTCGACCGGATCGGAGCCACCGCCCTGGTCGACAGCGCGACAGGGGCCGGCACCACGATCACCCTCACCTGGCTCCCCTCGGCCACGGCGACGACGCCGACCGACACGTCGGCCGTCCGGTCGATCCGGGTGCCCTACCTCCGCTACTTCGGGATCGCACTGGCCGTGGTCACCGCGGTCGCCGTCGTGCAGTTCGCCGCCGTCGGCCTGGCCACCGACGGGGCCCCACCGCTGATGTCGGCGGTCCTCGCCGCGCTACTGCTCGTCGCGACCGCCGCCGGGGGCGGGCGGATGGCCCGGGACCGGGACTGGCGGCCGACGGTCGTCGGCGGATGGCTGGGGTCCGTCCTGGTCGCGGACGTCCTGTTCGTCCTGGCGCTCCGGCCGGCAGACATCTCCCGGCCCGCCAACTGGGCCCTCGGAGCGGTGCCCTACGTCGTCGTCGTCCTGCTGACCGGGCGTCGACCGCGCTGGTCGGTCCTGGCGGTCGCCGGAGCCGTCCTGCTGGACGTCGTCCCACTGGTGGCGGAAGGTGGTCTGACGGCGGCCGACGTCGCCCGTTTCGGTCAGCAGGTGACCCTGCTGACGATCTTCCCGTTGGCCGCCGCAGTGTTCTACGCAGGACTGCTGGACGTGGCCCGGACGGCCGCCACGGAGGACGCCGAGCGGGCCGCCCTGCGGTCCGCGGAGCGACGAGCCGCCGCGTTGGCCGCCGACCGGGCCGAGCGCGCCGCGATGGTGTCCACCACCGTGGTCCCCCTGCTCGAAGCCCTGGCCGACGGTCGCGCCGATCCCCGGGACGACCGGGTGCAACGGTCCGCGCGCGTCGAAAGCGCCCGGCTGCGCAGGATTTTCGCCGAGCACGACGAGGTCGACGACCCGGTGGTCCACGAGGTGCGCGCCTCCGTCCAGGCCAGCGAACGGGCCGGGGTGGCGGCGACCCTGGACGTGCACGGTGCGGCCCCGGCCCTGCCGGTGCAGGTCCGCCGGCAACTCCTGGAGGCGCCGATGGCCCTGCTGGCCCGGGCGGTCGACTCCGCCCGCGTGGTGGTCGACGCGACCGACGGGCGGGTCGCCGTGAGCGTGGTGACCCGGATACCCGGTTTCGTCGCGTCCGGCTCGGAGGAATCCGCCGGGCCGGTCACGGTCCGATCGGTGGCGGTGGGCGATCAGGTCTGGGTCCAGGGCACCTGGGAGGACGGTCGGTGATGGGTGTTCCGGATCCGGGCCGACACCCGGTGCGGGTCGCCGTGGTGGATGACCACGACGTGGTGCACGCCGGCATCGAGGCGTGGTTCGCGCAGTCCGGGCCGGCGATCCGGGTGGTCCACACCGCCACCGACGCCCAGGGCGGAGCTCCGGAACGACTGGACGCGGCCGGGCCGGTGGACGTCGTGGTACTCGACCTCTACCTGGGAACCGGTCGACCCGACCTCGGGCTGCTGCGCGCCCTGGTGGCCGCGGGCCATCGGGTGGTGGTCTTCTCCGGGACGACGGACCCCGGGGTCGTGCTGGACTGCCTGGACCAGGGCGCGCTCGCCTTCCTCACCAAGGCTGAGGGGCGGGCACACCTGCAGCGGGCCGTCCTGTTCGCCGCCTCCGACCGGGGCTACATCGGCCCCACCGCCGCCGGCGCGATGGCCGACGACCCGCGAAGCCGTCGACCCCGCCTGTCGCCCCGCGAACTGGAGGTCCTGCTGAGCTGGTTCCGCACCGAGTCCAAGGACCTGGTCGCGGCGTCACTACACATCACCCGGGCCACGGTGAACACGCACCTGGCACGCATCCGGACCAAGTACGCCGAGGTGGGGCGGCCGGCACCGACGAAGGCGGCACTGATCGCGCGTGCCCTGCAGGACGGCATCGTCACGATGGACGATCTCGAGGGGTAGGGCTGCCGGGCGTCGGACGGGTCGGGGGCCGGCCGACACCCGGCAGGTCTGTTCCCCCACGCCATCGGCCTGCCGATCCTGGACGGTAGACAAGCATCGCCGGCCGCAGTATCAGCCGTTCGGACGACAGTCGGCCGGGTCCACCACGTTGGACGGGGGCACCGTCGGGACCACGGCGGGGTCGATTCGGCAGAGCGGCAGCAGCACGTGCAGCAGCGGGCCGATCGACACGGCGTACAGCACGGTGCCGACGCCGACCGTCCCGCCGAGCACGAAACCGACCGCCAGAACGGTGATCTCGATGCTGGTGCGGACCAGCCGCACGGAACCGACGCCCCGGGCGACCAGTCCGGTCATCAGGCCGTCGCGGGCGCCGGGGCCGAGTCCGGCCCCGATGTACAGGGCACCGGCCAGGGCGTTACCGGCGATGCCGGCGACCAGGTAGGCGATGCGGGCCGGCCAGCTCTCCGTCGCCGGGAACAGGAACAGGCCGAGATCGGTGGCCGCACCGATGATCGCGACGTTCGCCACCGTGCCGACCCCCGGGCGTTGCCGCAGCGGGATCCACAGCAGCAGCACGGCCACCGAGACGATGGTGATGATCGCGCCGAACGACAGCGGCACCCAGCGGTTGACCCACTCCGTCAGGCCCTGGTGGAACACGTCCCAGGGGTCCAGACCGAGGACGGCGCGGACCATCATCGCCATCGTCAGGCCGTAGACGAGCAGCCCGACGAGCAGCTGGGCGAACCTGCGGGGACGGCGGTCGGCCGGGACGGGCAGCAACCACCCACGACGAGGTGCAGGGGACGGAATGGGAACGGGTTCGGTGGCACCGGACATGGTGGCCACTTCACCCGACACTGGCCTGGTTTTCCAGGGCCACTTGCGAGAAAGTGGTCTGATGCAGGATCTCGACCTGATCGCCCGCCCGTCGAGCCGGTTGTCCGCCGTGGCCCTGGCCCGGCGGCTCGGCCCGGCCGACGCCGATCGCGGCCCGACCTATCGGGACCTGGCCGATCGCATCCGGGCCGCCTTGCTGGACGGCCGCCTCGCGGTGGGCACCGGCCTGCCCAGCGAGCGGGAACTGGCCGGCGGACTGGCCCTGTCCCGGACCACCGTGGGCGCGGCCTACGCCCTGCTCCGGGATCAGGGATGGCTGGACTCCCGGCGTGGCTCGGGCAGCCGGCTGCGGCTACCCGACGGCGCTGCCCCCCCGGGCCTGGCGGGGGTGGGGGCGGCCGGTGCGGCCATCTTCGGGTACCCGGCCGTCGGCAGCGACGACATCATCGACCTGACGGTGGCCAGCCTGCCGCCGCCGGCGGATGCCCTCCGCGCGGCGGTGGTGGCCGCGACCGAAGACCTCATGACGCACGCCGCGACCGACGGCTACCACCCCTACGGGCTGCCCGAACTGCGCGAGGTCATCGCCGACCGGTTCACCGCCGCCGGGGTCCCGACGACGGTCGAGCAGGTGCTGGTGACGTCCGGCGCCCAGCACGCCTTCACCCTGGGCCTGGGCGAGTTCAGCGCGGCCGGGGACCGGGTGCTGCTCGAATGCCCGACCTACCCGATCGCCCTCGACGCGGTCCGCCACCACCGGCGGGTCCCCGTTCCGGTCGGCCTGGCCGCCTCCTGCGACGTCGCCCCCGACGGCTCGACGCCGACCGCGGAGCAGACCTGGGACCTGGGTGTCATCGGTCCGGCGCTGCGCCACTCCACCCCCCGGCTGGCCTACCTGATCCCCGACTTCCACAACCCGACCGGCGCGGTCATGCCCTGGTCGACCCGGGAGGCGCTGGTCGCTGCGGCCCGGTCGGCCGGCACACTGCTGATGGTCGACGAGTCGTTCCGCGACATCTCCTTCCCGGGCAGCGGCCCGTTGCCGCCGCCGGTCGCCGCGGCCGACACCCGGCGCGGTGGGGAGATCGTGCTGACCCTCGGCTCGGTCTCCAAACCCCTGTGGGGTGGTCTGCGCACCGGGTGGGTCCGGGGCACCCCGGCCCAGATCCGCCGGCTGGCTGCCGCGCGGGCGTTGGGTGACATGGCCGGGCCCGTGCTGGACCAGCTGGTGGCGACCCGGCTGCTGCAGGAGCCGCAAGGCGCTCTGGACGTGCAGCGGGCCCGGGTCGCGGCCGGGGCGCAGGCGGTGCAGTCCGCCCTGGCCCGGTACCTACCCACCTGGCGGTGGACGACCCCGGCCGGGGGCACCTCGCTGTGGGTGCGGCTGCCGGAGGCCAGCGCCACCGAACTGGCCGCGGTGGCACCCGCCGCCGGGGTGCGGGTGGTCGCCGGGCCGCGGTTCGGGCCGGACGGGACGATGGGCGAACACTTGCGGCTGCCGTTCACCGCGAGCCCGGACGTCCTCACCGAGGCGGTCCGGCGCCTGTCCGGGGTGGCCGAGCAGGCGGCCGAACGAGCCCGGTCGTCGATCCCCGGATGGCTCGCCTGACATCGGTTCCCGGCACTCGGACCGGCGGGCCGCCTACAGTCGCGGGCATGTCCGACGACGTGCTGCCCATCGGGATCACCGGCGCCACCGGCCGGCTGGGCGGCCGGGTCGCCCGGCTGCTGGCCGCCGCCGGAGTGCGGCAACGGCTGCTGGTGCGGGATCCCGCGCGGGCCCCGCAGCTGGCCGGCGCCGAGGTGGTCACCGCCGACTACGCCGACACCCCGGACGTGCGAACCGCGCTGGGCGGTCTGTCCGCCCTGCTGATGGTGTCGGCGTCCGAATCCCCGGACCGGGTCGCCGTCCACCGCGCGTTCGCCGACGCGGCGGCCGCCGCGCAGGTCCCCCACCTGGTCTATGTCTCGTTCGCCGGCGCCGCCCCGGACGCGACGTTCCTGTTGGCCCGCGACCACTGGCACACCGAACAGCACCTGCGGTCGACCGGGGTGCCGCTGACGATCCTGCGGGACAACCTGTACGCGGACTTCCTGCCCGGCCTGGCCGGGCCCGATCCCGACGGCCCGGGCGACGTCATCCGCGGGCCGGCCGGGGACGGACGCGTCGCCGCCGTCGCCCAGGACGACATCGCCGAAGCGGCGTCCGCCGTCCTGCGCCGCCCGAGGGACCACGCCGGCCGCACGTACGAGCTGACCGGACCGCAGGCCGTGTCGCTGGCCGAGGTCGCCGACCTGCTGACCGCCGTCACCGGCCGTCCCGTCCGCTACCGGGCCGAGACCCTCGAGGAGGCGTTCGCATCGCGAGCCGGCTTCGGCGCACCGGACTGGATGGTCGCCGGCTGGGTGTCGACCTACACGGCGATCGCCGCCGGCGAACTCGCCACCGTCACCGACGACGTCGCCCGCCTCACCGGGCACCCGGCCACCCCGGTCGAGCAGGTCCTCCACCACTGACCCGCAACGCCACCGACGGGGGGTTCCGGACCGCCACCCCCTGATCGGCCCTCCCCCGGTCGTACCCTCGGCCGGTGGACTGGAGCCTGCGCACCTGCGGTCGCCGTGGGCACGAGACGTTCGCGCCGGACGAGGCGGAGCTGCGCGACCGGTTGACCGCCGAGACCGCCGTCGGGACGGCCTGGCGGTGTCTGCGCTGCGGCGACTTCGTGGTCGGCCCGCCCGACGGTTCCGGACCGGCCGACAGCGCCCCCGAGGTCCCCCGCGGGCGACTACTGCGGGATCGGGTCATCATGCGACTGCTGGCCGCCGAGCGGGTCGGCCGAGCCCTGCTGGCGGTGCTGCTCGGCGTGCTGATCCTGTACTTCCGCGACTCCCGGGTCCGGTTGCAGCAGTCCTTCGAGAACGAACTGGCCCTGTTCAAGCCCATCGCCGACCAGCTGGGCTGGCACCTGGAGACCTCCGAGGTGGTGCGCGGCATCAACCGGGTCTTCGGGCTGTCGGGCCACGCCATCACCTGGGCCGCGGTCGCCGCGTTCGCCTACGCCGCCCTGCTGCTGGTCGAGTCGTTCGGTCTGTGGCAGGTCCGCCGGTGGGGCGAGTACCTGTCGGTGGTGGTGACGAGCGTCTTCCTCCCGCTGGAGATCTGGGAGCTGTCCGAGCGGGTCACCTGGCTCAAGATCGTCCTGACCGCCATCAACGTCGCCGCCGTGGTCTGGCTCATCTGGTCCAAGCGGCTGTTCGGGGTGCGCGGCGGCGGAGCGGCCTACCGGGCCGAGCACAGCGAGGAGAGCCTGCTGACCGTCGAACGGGCCGCCCTGGACCAGCAGCGCACCGGCCGGCCCACCGTGGACAGCGGTCAGAACCAGCCCAGGTGATCGGCCAGGATCTTCGTGCCGATCGCGATGAGGATGAGTCCACCCGCGATCTCGGCCGGCTTGCCGAACCGGTGCCCGACCCGGTGGCCGAGCAGCACCCCGGCGAAGCTGATGACGAACGTCGTGACGCCGACCAGGATGACCGCGCCGGCGATGGGCACGTCCGGCAGGAACGCGAAGGTCACCCCGACGGCCAGGGCGTCGATGCTGGTGGCGATGGCGAGCACCGTGAGTTCCTTGAGGTCGACCCGGTCGGTGTCCACTTCCTCGTCGGCGTGGTCGCCGCGGAACGCCTCCCACAGCATCTTGGCGCCGATCGCCCCGAGCAGCCCGAACGCGATCCAGTGGTCGAAATCCTCGATGAACGACGAGAACCCGATGCCCAGGAAATAGCCGAGCAGCGGCATGACCGCCTGGAACACGCCGAAGGCGCCGGCGATCAGCACGGCGTTGCCGAGGGTGAAACGCCGCAAATGCAGGCCCTTGCCGAGGGCAACGGCGAACGCGTCGGCGGAAACGCCGAGCGCGATGAGGAACAGGGGCCAGAACGTCACGGGAGAGCCTCTCGGTCGAGCTGACCGAGGGCGGGTACGGGGAGGCCTCGGCCAGCGTGCTTACGCTGACCGAAGGTCTCGTTCGCCGGCCGATGACGCCGGTGGAGGGCCGGGAGCGGTTCGCCAGAGAACCGCGCCAGTATGTCGACCATCCGCACCCGGCCAGACCAGCCGACCGGGTGGAACTACTCCCCTTCAGTGCCCTTATCGTCGCCCGTCGGACCCGTCACAGGCAACCCTGACGGCATACCGGAGCACGTGAGAACGACCACGGTCCCCCGCGACCGGCCCACCCCACTCACCAGAGACCGCGGTCACCAACCCCGCTCGGCCAGCCGATGCGGCACGGGAACGTCGTCGACGTTGATGCCGACCATGGCCTCGCCCAGACCGCGGGAGACCTTGGCGATGACGTCGGGATCGTCGTAGAAGGTGGTGGCCTTGACGATGGCCTCGGCCCGGGCGGCCGGATTGCCGGACTTGAAGATGCCGGATCCGACGAAGACGCCCTCCGCGCCGAGCTGCATCATCATCGCCGCGTCGGCCGGGGTGGCGATGCCGCCCGCGGTGAACAGCACCACCGGCAGCTTGCCGTTGGCCGCCACCTCGGCGACCAACTCGTACGGGGCCTGCAGTTCCTTGGCCTCGGCGTACAGCTCGTCGGGCGACAGGGCGGTGAGCCGGCGGATCTGCCCGCCGATGGTCCGCATGTGGGTCACCGCGTTGGAGACGTCTCCGGTGCCGGCCTCGCCCTTGGAGCGGATCATCGCCGCACCCTCGGTGATGCGGCGCAGGGCCTCGCCCAGGTTGGTCGCCCCACACACGAACGGCGCGGTGAACGCCCACTTGTCGATGTGGTGGGCGAAGTCGGCCGGGGTCAGCACCTCGGACTCGTCGATGTAGTCGACGCCGAGGGATTGCAGGACCTGGGCCTCGACGAAGTGACCGATGCGGGCCTTGGCCATCACCGGGATGGAGACCGCGGAGATGATGCCGTCGATCATGTCGGGGTCGCTCATCCGGGAGACGCCACCCTGGGCGCGGATGTCGGCGGGGACCCGCTCGAGCGCCATGACGGCGACGGCGCCGGCGTCCTCGGCGATCTTGGCCTGGTCGGCGGTGACGACGTCCATGATGACGCCGCCCTTGAGCATCTCGGCCATCCCGCGCTTGACCCGCGAGGTACCCGTCGCGGTCAGGGACGTGGGGGTGGACGGGGACGTGGTTTCAGCAGGTGCAGACACGTCTGCGGATGCTACTCGCGGCGACGGGGCCGTCGGCCCGGCTTGCGTGTCCCGGCCCGTACCGGGGCGACACCGGGCACCGACGGCCACCCGGCGGCCGGTTCGACCGACCAGTGCGCCGGCCGATGGAAGCCTTCGGGCAGCCGGGTCGAGGCGTCGCCCCGGGCGCTGTCGACCTGGGTGCGGGTGAGATAGATGGCGGTGCGGAGGTCGGCCCCGGACAGGTCGGCGTCCCGCCAGTCGACGCCCAGCACGTCGCAGGCGTGCAGCCGGGCGCCGCGCAGGTCCGCACCGATGAGCAGGGCCCCGCGCAGGCAGGCTCCGGTCAAATCGGCACCGGGTAAGCGGGCACCGGCCAGGTCATCACCCGGTCCGACCGGACGTCCCCGGTGGCGGACGGCGGCCCGGGACAGACCGACCCGGGCGAGGTCACTGGCCTGCAGCAGCAGGGGCCGGGCCGCGGCGTACTCGGCGTCGACGTCGAGCGCGCGCAGGCCGTCGGCCGACAGGCGGGTCGCTGCGTGGACGCGGGCCACCAGGCGCACCCAGGGTTCCGGGTCCGGACGGGCCGGGGCGATCCGCGCCAGGGTGACCGCCTGCTCGCAGTACCACAGCAGCTCGTGCAGCCGCCGCATCACCGGGAAGGCGGCGAACATCGCGGCCCGGTCCTGTGGGTCGTCCCGCCAGGACCGGCCGCCGAAGGTGAGCTGGGTGGTCTGCTGGCCGGCGCCGAAACAGTCGAACACCGTGCAGCCGCGGTATCCCCGGGGCCGCAGGTCGGTGTGGATGGAGCACCGGTCGGCCGGGTCCAGATGGCGGCACGGTTCGCCGGCGGGTTTGTCAACGGGGAAGTCGGCGGACCGCGCGAAAGCCAGGGCGACGCAGCACAACCCGACGCACTTGCCGCAGTCGGCGGTAAGATCCCGTCGGTGGCCCAGAGCCAGGGGTGTCGGCCCCCGCGCATCCGTCCCGTCCCGCGTCACTCCTGCACGGTAGCGACAAACAGGCTGGCTCAGCCGGTCTCGGTCGTGGTGGTCTGAGTGGCCAGCACGATCCAGGTGCTCCCGGGGGCGAACGGCAGGGCCGCCCCGGAGGCGTCCTCGTACCGGAACGGCTGGTCGGCCGCGCCCCGCCACCAGTGGCCGTCCAGGGCCCGGCCGTTGCGGAACAGGGTGAAGGTGCCGTCGCCGACGGTGTGGGAGATGTAGGACGGCGAGCCGACCGAGTCGACGACCCCGTCGGGTTCGGCGGTCACGTTCATCACGACGACGTTGTCGGCAGTGATGGCAGTGCCCTGGGCGTCGGCGGCCGACCCGCCGTTGCGCTGCACGGCGTAGGCGCTGCCGTTCCAGGCGAAGGCGGCCCGGGCGGCCTGGAACTGCACGGCGATCGACGTCACCGCCGGGGCGGCGTCCAGACGCGAGTCACCGGCGGCGAAGGTGAACCCGGCGTCGCGGGCCGGCGACCGGTCCCCCACCGCCGCGGCGAGCTGCTGGAGGTTGGCGTGCAGGTTGTACGGGGCCTTGGCCGCGGACGACCGCCAGGTGACCCCCATGCCTGAGGCGTCGACGACCGGGGTGTCGGCCAGGGCGTCGAGCGGACCGCCCGCCCCGCCGGAGAACAGCAGGGCCGGCGAACCGTAGGCCGGGAGCACCTCGGTGTCGGTGGTGCGCAGGCTGCGGACCGCGCCGACCTCCTCCGGCAGCGAGCTGTGGAAGAGCGCGAGCAGGCGGGTCAGCCCACCCTCGACCTGTTCGACGTAGACGACGTCGGCCTGCCCGGTGCCGTACTGCGGCCAGCCCCCGGCGGTGTTCTCGATCTTGACGGCCAGCACCGGATTGCCGCTCGGGGCACCGCCGGTGAGCGGGTCGACCGGCGCCGGGGGCGGCGGTTCCGGCGTGGGTTCGGCGGCGCTGGTGGCCGGCTCCGGGGTGGGCTCCGCGGTCGGGCTGGTGGGCGTCGGCGACGAACTGGTCGGGGACGGGCTCGGCGCCGGTGCCGCCGATGACGTACCGGCGACCTCGGCGGTGGCCGCGCTGGTCAGTGTCCGATCGTTCGACGAGCAGGCGGACAGGCCCACGGTCAGGGTCGCGGCGGTCCCCACCGCCACGATCGCCCGCATCCCTCGACGACGAAGACGCATGGTCGAAACCCCCTGGCCGCATGGCGTTTGATGACAGAAACCCCCATGCCCATCACCGAGCGTGGTGTGGGCCGCCTCACGGTAGGACAGGTCACGGCGCCGGGATGTCCGGCGCGCCGACCCGCGATCAGTCGATGCGCTCGGGCTCGCCGCTGAGGTCTCCGCCGGGATGTCCGGGGATGTCCGGCACCCGCCCGCTATCAGTCGATGCGTTCGGGCTCGCCTGGGGCACGGCGGGTGGACAGGGCCGACCGCAGTTCCGGGAGTCGGGTCGCCAGGGTGGGCGGGTAGATGTCCTCCGTGGTGGTGCCCAGGTCGTCGAACGTCCACCAGTGGTGGCCGGTGAGGGTGCGCGCCTCGACGTCGGTCACCAGCTCGGGGGCGATGGCGGCGCCGGACCGGTCGGGTCGGCGGGCGGCGAAGTAGACCTCGTGCTGACGGAGCCGGTTGCCGACGAAGACGAACTCGGCGGTGCGCCGCCACAGCGGCCCCACCAGGTCGGACGGCTCCAGGTGGAGCCCGGTCTCCTCGGCCAGTTCCCGCACGGCGGCGGCGGCGGGATCCTCGTCGGCCTCCAGGCCCCCGCCGGGGGTGATCCACCACCGTCGGGCCGGGTCCACGCCACTGTCGGGGTCGATGCCGGACAGCAGCAGGATCCGATCGTCGTGGTCGAGCAGGACGACCCGCGCCGCGGTGCGTTCGACGGTGGGATGCGCTGGGACGGCCGGCGCGCCGTGGGCCTCCGCGGTCTCGACCGGGGTGGCCGCGTTGCCCTCGGCCGGGTCGGCGGCCACCGCTGTCCCCCCGTGCCCCGAGGCCTCGGCGATCTCGAAGTAGTCGGGGAGTTCGGCCCGGCCGGCCAGCCGGCAGACCCGGGTGAACCAGTCGGCTCGCAGGGCCCGGGTGTCGCGCACCGCGTCGTTGTAGAACCGCCGGGCCAGGAGCACCCGCTCGGAGGCGTCGTGCAGTTCGGCGACCAGGTCGGCCGGGATCGCGGACGGCAGCTCCGACTGCACGCGCTGCAGCGAGCGGGACAGGTCGTTCTCCCGGTCGGCCCGGCCCCGGCGGTCGGAGGTGTCGGCGGCCGCGGCCAGGTGACGGAGCTGCTCGGCGTCACCGGGCGGCAGGTCACCGACGGCGGCGACCGCCCGGGTGGCCACGATGCGTCGGGCCAGCGCCCCCTCCAGAGCCACCCACGCCGCCTGGGTGCGGACATGCAGGCGGTCGAGCCGGTTGGCGGTCAGCCACAACCGGAACCCGATCGCCAGCACGAGGGCGACCAGGGCAACGACCAGCACCGTGGTCACGCGACTGCCTCCTCGCCGGCGGCGCCCGGGACGACGGGCGGGTCCGGATCCGGGCGCGTCTCACGCCGGACCGGTCCGGAACGGGACACCGGACGCGAACAGAATCGCACGGCCCGGCCGGATCGTGGACCCGCGGTCACCGGTCGGGTGTATCGGCGTCCCGGTCGGACTGCGGCAGCGGCGCGGTCGCACCGAACGGCGGCTGGGGCTCGGAGAACAGATCGAACCGGTCGACCGCGACGGCGACGCCGCCCAGGACCAGCGTCACGAACAGCGCCGGGGCCCAGCCGACGAAGATCAACAGCACAAGGCCAAGGGCCAGGACGGCGAGGAACGCCACCAGCCGCTTCACCTGCCGCGACAATCGCGCGGACGGCGGGGGGTCCGGCCATTTCCGGGTCCGCAGGGTGGGGTCGCGCCGGTAGGCCAGCAACGTCATGGTCAGTTGGACCAGGCCGTACAGCGCACAGCAGGCCAGCAGAGTGATCCACAGAAATTCGAGCGAGCCACCCCGGCCGCTCCGCACGCGGTCGATTGCGAAGTAGCACATCATCCCGGGGTAGATGAACAGGAACCAGGCCCACTGTCCCCACCGCGTGATCAGCCACCAGGGCGGCTTGGCCATGGCCGGCGGACCGGGCGGGACCTCACTCATGCGGCTTTCATACCCCACCAGCACCTCGCCACGCTGGGCTTGACGAGCCGAGCTCAGTCCGCCTCGCCGACCAGCCGCGGGTCGGCGGCGACGACGGTCTCGTAGACCTTGACCACGGTGGCGGCGACGACCGGCCAGTCGTAGGCCGCGACCACCCGGCGGCCCTGCGCGGCCAGCACCGCGCGGCGGCCGGGGTCGTCGAGCACTCCCCCGAGGGCCCGGGCCAGGGCCGGCCCGTCACCGACCGGGCTGAGCACTCCGGCGATGCCGCCGTCCAGGACCCGGCGGAAGGCCTCCAGGTCGCTGGCCACGACCGGCGCGCCCGCGCTCATCGCCTCGGTGAGGATGATGCCGAAGCTCTCCCCGCCGGTGTTCGGGGCGCAGTAGACGTCGACGGACCGGAGCATCGACGCCTTGTCCTCGTCGGAGACCCGCCCGAGGAACTTCAGCGCCGGGGCGACGGTCGGTCCGCAGGCCTCGACGAGTTCCTTCTGGTCGCCGCCGCCGGCGATGAGCAGTTGCAGGTCGGGGCGCTGCGGCACCAGTTCGCGCATGGCGGCCACGAGGACCTCCATGCCCTTGCGGGGTTCGTCGTACCGGCCGATGAAGCCGATGGTGCCGCCGGACCGGGGGTAGTCGGGCAGCGGTGACGCCCCGGCGAAGAAGCTGACGTCGACGCCGTTGGGGATGATCACGGCGTCGCCGCCGAGGTGTTCGACCTGCACCTGCCGGGCCAGTTCGCTGACCGCGATCCGGCCGGTGATCTTCTCCAGGAACGGCTGCAGCACGCCCTGGAAGGCGGCCAGCATCCGGGAGCGGGCGTTGGAGGTGTGGAACGTGGCGACGATGGGCCCGTCGGCGACCATCAGGGCCAGCATCGACAGCGACGGCGCGACGGGCTCGTGGACGTGCAACACGTCGAACCGGCCGTTGCGGATCCACCGGCGGACCCGGGTGTACGACATCGGCCCGAAGGACAGCCGCGCGACCGAACCGTTGTAACGGATGGGCACGCTGCGTCCGGACGGGACGAAGAAGTCCGGGTACTCGGTGGCCTCACTGTCGTCGCCAGGGGCGAGGACGGACACGTGGTGACCGAGGCCGATGAGGGTGCGGGCCAGGTCCTGGACGTGGGCCTGCACTCCGCCGGGGATGTCGAACGAGTAGGGGCAGACCAGTCCGATCCTCATCGCTGGTCCCCCAGCGCCGCCCGTCGGCTCTCCGGCAGATCGGCGAGCCACAGCGGTTGCAGCATGTGCCAGTCGGCCGGGGCGGTGGCGATCTCCCGCGCGAGGACGTCGGCCACGGCCTGGGTGCCGCCGTGCACCTGCTCGCGCAGGCGGGTCCCGGGCAGGGTGATCTCCGGTCCGATGGTCTGCCGCCACCCGTCGGCGGTGTACGACAGGTGCACGGGGAACAGGGCGGCCCCGGTCAGGGCGGCCAGCATGGCCGGCCCGGCCGGCATCCGGGTCGGCTCGCCGAAGAACGTCACTGGCACCCCACGCCGGGACAGGTCACGGTCGGCGAGCAGCGCGACCACCCCGCCGGCGGTCAAGCGTTCCTTGAGCACCTCCGAGGGGCTGACCCCGCCGGTGAGTGGCAGGATCTCCATGCCCAGCGATTCCCGGTAGGACAGGAACTTCTCGTAGACCCGTTCCGGCTTGAGGCGTTCGGCGACGGTGGTCAGCGATCCCCAGCGTCGTCGCCCCATCAGCCCGGCGACGTCCCAGTTGCCCGAGTGCGGCAGCGCGAGCACGGCCCCGCGGCCCTGGGCCAGCGCGGCGTCGATGTACTCCAGGCCGGTCGACTCGGCCGTCACCCGCCGGACGACGTCGTCGTGGTCCATGACCGGCAGCCGGAACGTCTCGAGCCAGTAGCGCGCGTAGGAGCGCATGCCGTCACGGACCGCGGCGTCGAGCTCGGCGGGGCCGGCGGTGGGGCCCAGTACGCGGCGCAGGTTGGCCCGTAATTGCCGCACCCCTGCGCCGTCGCGGGCGGCGGCCCGGTCGGCCCCGAAGCGGAAGAGCGGGGCGGTGAGGGACGCGGGCAGCGCCTTGAGGGTGGCCCAGCCGGCGAGCAGGCCGGTGGCGGTCAGCCGGTCGGCCAGCCCGGACGCGGGCGCCGGCTGGTCGGGGGCCGCGCTCACAGGGCCGGGCGGCCGGTCCGGTGCCGGGTCGGGTCGGCGGCCGCGCGGACGGCGGCCTGTCGGACCTGGACCAGACGTTGGACCACGGTGACGATGCCGGCCGCGGCGAGCAGCCAGAGGGCGACGTCCAGCGCGTAGGGCACGCCGAGGCCGGCCAGTCCGGCGCCGACGAGGCCCAGGATGTTGCGTTCGGCGCGTTCGGCCAGGGCGCCGCCGATCGGCAGGTCGACCGAGTCGGCGCGAGCCTTGACGTACGAGATGACCTGACCGGTGACCAGGCAGAGCAACCCGGCGACCCCGAGGACGGTGTCGCCCTGGCCGAAGGCGTAGAAGGTGAGTGCCCCGAAGACGGCGCCGTCGGCGATCCGATCGCAGGAGGCGTCCAGAACGACACCGAAGTCGGTCCCGTAGCCGCGGGCCCGGGCCATGGCGCCGTCGACCAGGTCCATCAGGACGAAGAACGTGACGACCATCGTGCCCCAGAACAGGTGCCCGGTCGCTAGCAGAGCGACCGATCCGGCGATGACGCCGATCGTGCCGACGATGGTGATGAGGTCGGGGGTGAGCCCGGAGCGGAGCAGTCCGCGGCCGATCGGGTCGGTGACCTTCGACACCGACGCGCGGGCCAGGGAGTTCAGCATCAAAATCCGTTCGCTCGCGAAGCTGGGCGGTTTCACCATAACCGTCGGGGCTCTTCGCTCCGGCGACGACGGCCCCGGCGCGCTCAGCACGGGACGCCCGGCGGCACAATCGGCCGGTGACCACTGCCTACGGTGCCGGGCCGATCGTCGTGCTGGCCGAGGACGCCCCCGACGCCGACTGGGAACCGTGGGGTACGGCGCTGCGCCCGGCCGTCGGTGAGGAGCGGACGAGCCGCCCGCAGCCACCCACCGAAGGCGCGCTGTGGCTGCACCGGACGGGTCGGCGGGCCGCGTTCAGCCGGCGCGACACCCTGGCCCCCGGCTACCCGGCGGCCGCGGCGGCCTGCGAACGGCACGGTTTCGCGCCGTTCGTGCGACCGGTGGGCGGCCGGATGGCCCCGTACCACGCCGACACTCTCGTCATCGACCTGGCCGCTCCTGATCCGTTGGCGCGCAACGGTATCCGCGAACGCTTCGAGATCATGGCCGACGCCATCGTCGGGGGTCTGCGCGCGCTGGGCCTGGACGCCCGGGTCGGTGAGGTGCCGGACGAGTACTGCCCCGGTGAGTTCAGCGTGCACGCGGTGAGCGATCGCGGTGCCCGCAAGCTCGCCGGCGTCGCGCAACGCGTCAACAAGTGGGGGTCGGTGGTCAGCGCGATGCTGGTGGTGGCCGACCCCGATCCGTTGCGGGCGGTCGCCGTCGACGCCTACGCCGCGCTGGAACAGCCGTTGGACCCGGCATCGGTCGGTGCCGTGAGTGACGATCGGCCCGACGTCAGCTGGTCGCAGGTGGCCGCGGCCGTCCGGGAGGAGCTGCGGGACCGGATCCCGGTCCTGCGGTAGCGGATGGCGGGGACGGTGTCCGGCAGACCGGAGAATGGACTCCCGTGCCTGCCGCCCCGCCCTTCGTCGCCGCCCCTGTCGTTCCGGCGGCGGCCCTCGCCTCCGCTTCCGCGGGCGCGGCACTCGACCCGTGGGGCCCGCCGGGGAGCGCACGTGCCCGGCGCGTCGCCGTGCTGGGTGTTGCCGTGCTGGCCGGGCTGCTCTACGCCGTCGTGTCGGTGCTGCGCCACCACCAGTTCAAGACCACCATCGACATCACGATCTTCCAGCAGGCCGTCGCGAACTACGCGCAGCTGCGGGCCCCGTTGGTGCTGGTGAAGTCGCAGGACCCGTTCTGGATCCTGGGTGATCACTTCAGCCCGGTCATGGCGCTGATCGCGCCGCTCTACCGGGTCTGGCCGAGCGTGGTCACGCTGCTGCTTGTGCAGGCCGCGCTGCTGGCGGTCGCGGTGTGGGCGGTCACGGGGCTGGCGGTCCGGTTGCTCGGCGGGCTGGGTTTCGCGGTCGGCGGAGCGTTCGCGCTGTCCTGGGGGATGCTCAAGGTCGTCGACTTCGACGTCCACGAGGTCGGTTTCACGGTGGCGTTCCTGGCCCTGGCCTGCGTGGCCCTGGTGGAGGGTCGCCCCCGGGCGTTGATGCTGTGGTCGGCGGCGTTGCTGCTGACCAAGGAGGACAGCGGTCTGCTGGTCGCCGGTCTGGGCCTCGCCCTGCTGGTGTGGGGGTCGCGTCGGCTCGGCGTGGCCCTGGTGGTCGCCGGTGGTCTGGCCGTGCTGTTCACCGTCGGAGTGCTGATCCCGGCGTTCAGCTACACCGGGACCTGGACGTACGCCAGCAATATCGGGGGCGACCCGTCGCTCGTCGGGACGGGTCTGGCGATGGCCGGCACGGTCGTCCGGCATCTCACCGAACCGCGGGGCTGGGCCCTGCTCGCGGCGCTGGCGGCGACGGCATCGCTGGGGCTGCGCTCCCCCGTCATCCTCGTCCTGCTGCCGACGCTGGCCGCCCGGTTCGCCTCCAGCCGTGAGGTGTACCTGGAGATGACGTTCTACTACGACGCCCCGCTGATGGTGGTGTGTTTCGTCGCGCTCGCCGTGGCCGTCCGGGATCGCCGCCTCCGACGGGGCACGACGGCCGGACAGTCGCGAGCCTGGTGGTCGAGCGCCGCGGGGCTGGCCACCGCGGCGGTCTGTCTGCTGGCGGTCGACGTGGGCGTGCACACGACGGAGTGGCCGCGGACCCTGGCGCAGAGCGATCAGGAATGTCCGTGGTGCGACGACGCCCACCGGCTGATCGACGCGGTGCCGGACGGGGAGCGCCTGATCGCCGACGTGGGTCTGCTGGGCAACGCCGCCGACCGCCACCCGGTGCTGATGGCCAACCCGGAGTGGGAGGACTCGACGCACCTGCCGTTGCGGGCGGACTGGGTGATCCTGTACCGCGACAGCGACCAGTTCGGGGCGGGCTGGGCCCGGGAGCGGGAACGGGACCTGCTGGCCGGTGGATACGCAGTGGTCGACACCGGCAGTGATCTGGTCCTGCTGCACCGGCCGACGACGGCGGGCGGGGCCCCGGGACCCCGCCCGTGAGCCGGAGGACTACTCGCGGCCCAGCGCGTCCTGCGCTCGCCCGGCCATCTTCTCGACGACGTTCGGAACGTCCGTGGTGCCGTACAGCCGGGCGTCCGGGTGGGTGGGCGGCGGCATCGGCACACCGGCCGGCGGTTCGGCGACGTAGCTGAACTCGCCCTTGCCGTCCGGGGTGGGTCCACTGGCCCACCGCCCCTCCGAGGCGTGCTGGCCGTTGGAGAAGTTGATGTACTGGTAGGAGACGTCACGGTCCTCCTTGCCCAGCGGGAAGTTGTCCGGCACCGGTAGTCCCTCCAGTCCCTCGTCGCGCAGTTCCTGGGCTGCGGCGAGCCACTGGTTCTGGTGCATCGTGTCGCGAGCGAGTAGGAATGCCAACAGGTCTCGGACGCCGTGGTCGTCGGTCATGTGGTAGAGCCGGGCGACCTGCAGGCGACCCTGCATCTCCGCGTTGGCATTGGCGGTGAAGTCGGCGAGCAGGTTGCCGCTGGCCGTGATGTAGCCGGCCGACCAGGGGTTGCCCATGCTGTCGACCGGGCGGGCGCCGGCCCCGGCGACGATGGCGTGCTGCAGGTCGGTGCCACCGATGACGGCGGCCACGGTCGGATCGTTCTGCACGGCCTCGTCGGTGATGCCCAGGGGGGCCTTCTCGAGCAACTGGGCGATCATCGTCGCCAACATCTCGACGTGCCCGAATTCCTCGGCCCCGATGCCGTACAGCAGGTCCCGGTACTTGCCGGGGAGATGGATGTTCCACGACTGGAAGCCGTACTGCATGGCGACGGTGATCTCGCCGTACTGGCCGCCCAGCACCTCCTGGAGTTTGCGGGCGTACACGGCGTCCGGCCGCTCGGGGGTGGCCTGGTGCTGCAGTTCCTGACGATGGAAGAACATGTGCTCTCCAGCCTCTCTGGTGGACGACGACGGTGGCCACGGCAGGTGCCAGGCATCAGAAGCGTTCCCGCCCGCGAAAACGAAAAATGTTACACGCTAACGCTTCTCGGCTGACTGGGCTGTGGCGGACACCGTCGGATGCGGTCGGGCGGTGGACTACGACCCCTCGTCGGGGGCGGACGACCGCTCCGAGGGGTGGGTACGGTGCCGCAGCATCATCACGCCGCCGACGGCGACCGACAGTGACCCGTAGGCAAGGACGATGGCTCCGAAGGACAACAGTCCGTCCTGGGCCATCAGGCCGATCAGCATGGCGACGAGGCCGATGCCGACCAGTCGCCCGGCCAGCTGTCGCCACTGCCGGCGACGCTTCTGGTCGGGGCCGCCGTCCAGGGTGAAGGCGAACGTCGGGTCCTCGCGGCGGAGCTGTCGCTCGATACGGTCCAGTTGGCGCTGCTCGTTCTCGTCGAGCGACATGTCATTTCCCGGCGGGTAGCGGTGCGCGGATGCCGTCAGGCGGAGGTGGCCGAGCCGCGGCTCGGCGGGACGGTGGCGGTGGCCTGCCGTCCGGTGACGAGCCCGAGGCCGATCATCCCGACGCCCAGGACCAGGTGCAGCACGTTGTCGGCACTGTTCAGCGGGACGAAGTTGGCCTGACTCCCCTGATCGACGAAGAAGCCGTATGCCATCAGCAGCAGATAGATGACGCCACCGCCGATGAGGTAGATGCGCGCCGACCCGTGCGTCCGCGCCATCAGCAGCCCGGCGATGCCGAACAGCAGGTGCACGATGTTGTGCAGGATCGACACCTGGAAGATGCCGAGCAGCAACGCTTCCGAATGGTGGCCGGCGAAGGTCAGCTGGTCGTAGTTGGTGGTGACCCCGGGGATGAACCCGGCCACACCCACCAGGAGGAAGACGACACCTACGACGGCGGCGACGGTCTGGGCGGCCGTGCGGCGCGGGGTGCCTGTGGTGATGGATCGGTAGGCGCTGGTCATGATGGACCTCCTCGGCTCTTCGAGCGGGTTGCCCTGAAGAGTCCCGAACAGGTAGTCGGACAAACCCGACACACTGATGTGCGTTCGGAGCGACCGACGAGCGCGCCAGGCCTCGGGCCGCAGACGCCCCACGAGCGTGTCCAAGGACAAGCTGACGCGGGGACCACGTTCACACGGGCAGACGTCCCAGCGGGAAACCGCCGTTCGCGTACAGCAGTTGCCCGTTGATCCAGCGGCCGGACTCACTGAGGAGAAACGCGATCATGTCGGCGATGTCGGCCGGAGTGCCGAGTCGGCCCGTGGGGTGCTGGGCGAGACCGCTGGCCCGGATGTCCTCCGACATCCAGCCGGCGTCGACCGGCCCCGGGTTGACGACATTCGCACGGAGCCCGAGGTGGCCGAGTTCGTGGGCGGCGGCCAGGACCAACCGGTCGAGCGCGCCCTTGGTGGCTCCGTAGGGGAGGTTGTGGACTGTGTGGTCACTGGTCAGGGCCACTGCGGAACCCCCGCCGGGCGGTAGCTGGCGGGCGAACGCGGCCAACAGCAGCCAACTCCCGCGGACGTTCACGGCGTAATGCCGGTCGAAACTCTCAATCGTCGTGTCCAGCAGGCCGGAATCGACACTCTCGCAGTGAGCCATGACCAACGCGTCGATCCGTCCGAGGAGGTCATGCGCGGACGCGATGAGCGAGACGGGTGCTGCCGGGTCCTTGAGGTCGGCGGGGAGGAGTTCGACCCAGACGGAATGGTCGACCATCAGGTCGGCCGCGAGGTCTCCGGGATCGTCGGTCCCCCTATCAAGCCCAGCCGTTCGTCGTAGGGGCCCCAGTACGACAGCGCCAGATCCCAGCCGTCGGCCGCCAGTCGGGTGGCGCGGTACCCGCACCGATTCCGCGCCGCCGACCGACCCCCGTGATCACTGCCGTGTTGCCCAGCACCGCAGGGTGGGCCCAACGTCCCGTGCCGCCAGAGGTTTTCACGGGCGACCACTCGTCCTTGAGCCGGACGGTCATCCGCCGGTCAGGCAGGCGCAGGACGGGGCGCGCCCGCCTGATGTCGCGTCATCAGGAGGCCTGGCGGCGTTGGTCAGGGCCACTGTGAGGACGACGGCCAGAACAGCGGCGACGGCCGGTTCGACACGGGTGACGGTGGTCGCGGTGCCGGCCAGACCGCACCACGGATCTGTCATGGGTCATCGAACTGCTCGGGGGAGCCCCACCGCGACTGTCGAACACAGCGTTGCACCCAGGCGGACGGGTCACGCCGCAGCACCGCCCTCACCTCCTCAGGCAGCTTCGGGTGGAACACCACGGTTCCCCGAATGTCTTCGGAAGCGTCGCGCGAGAGCACTTGGAAGATCGGCAGAGTCAGGCGACCGGTCATGGCAATGCGGTTCCGAACCCTTGGGTCCGGGTCCTGGGCGAGCCGCATCAGGACCGGTTCCGTCGTCGTCTTGTTGAACGCAATATCCAACCGGAGATCCGGGCGGGATTCGACGAGCGCGAGCCACAGGTCTTCAGTGGCGCGCACAAAGGCGAAACTGGAGTCACCGCAGAGCAATTGTCTCTCGACCTCGGCGGCGTCGGTCAGCATCTGGTTCTCGGGTGCTGTCATCGATCTCCTCCTGGCTGGCCTACCGGATAGGTCGTACCAGAGGCCGGGTTGCTTGTCGCCCGAGTTCCGGCGCAGTCGACTCTCTCCGCGGGGTGGACCGTGGACGAGTAGCCGGCCTATCGCTCGACCTGAAAACGCAGCCGCATCCGCCCGGTCCTAGGACGAGGTGTTCAGGTAGTCACGCTGCAGGATTGCCATGCGCAACGCATCTCGATAGCGCCCGGCGGCGAAGAACTCCTCACGAAGCGTGCCCTCGACGACGAAACCGTTCTTCTCGTAGACGTGGATGGCTCCGGCGTTCTCGATGTCGACGATGAGGTAGACCTTGTGCAGATTCAAGGTCGCGAAGGCGTACCGCAGGGCGAGATCGGTCGCCGTCGACGCATGACCGCGCCCCTGGTGCCAGGGGGCCACGATGATCTGGAACTCCGCCGTCAGGTGGACCGGTTCGATCTCCACGAGTTCGACGATGCCGGCCGACGTCCGGTTCTCGTCGTCGAGTTCGATGACGAAACGCCGTTCCCGGTTGTCGTGGATGTGGCGGTCGTAGATGTCCGTGAGCTCGGCCAACGACTCGAACGGTTCGTCGAACCAGTACGTCATCACCGACGAGTCATTGCTGAGAAGGTGCACGAAGGGCAGGTCGTCGCGCTCGAGAGCACGCAGTCTCACGGTCATCCGAATGCTCCATAGGGCAGGCGCCACTGTCGATCGATGGTATCGATCTGTCGCCCGTTCCCCGCCGGCCGCGGTCTCGGCTCGCTCCCTCTCCAGGTCAGGTGTCTCCGGCGGCGTGGCCAGCGGTGCTAGGAGGATGGTCCGATCGACCGACCCAGGCTGCTGCCCTCCTCCGGGCCGAGAACGGGGCCGAGATGTCCGCCGAGTTGCGACGACCGACCCCCCTCGTGGCGGCAGGGCGTCATCACACTGACCGTCACGACCGTCACCGTGCCCCTGATGTTCTTCGTCGTTCTGCTCATGAGTAGGCCCGCGTCGGCGCCTGATGCGGCTGACGTGCCGGTCCTGCCCGAGGGTCTGCGGGTCGTCCGGGAATCAGAGACCTGCGGATCCGGTGGTTGTGCTCAAGAACTGACAATCGAAGGCCCGCCCGGGGCGTCCCTGGAGCAAATCAGGGAAATGCTGGATCTGACCGAGGAAACCTGTCGCAAGAATGGTCTGCTCGACTTCAAGGAACGCTACACGGGTGTCACGAACGTCGGTGGCGAGATGTGCCTGTATGTCTCGGTGTCCGATTTCTTGAAGTGATGCTTCACGTCATGCGCGACGCGCCGAGTTGCGCCGGTATGGTCGCTGTCGTGCCTGACCATCAGCTCGCTCAGCTCAATATCGCTCTCCCGGTCGAACCATTGACTTCTGCCCGGTTGGCCGGGTTCGTGGAGTTGCTCGACCCGGTGAATGCCGCCGCCGACGCCGCCCCGGGCTTCGTCTGGCGGTTGCAGACCGAGGATGGCGACGCGACCGCCGTCCGTGGGTTCGGTGACGACGCCCTCATCGTCAACATGAGCACCTGGTCGTCCCTCGAGGCGCTCGGCGCGTTCGTCTACGGCCCGTTCCACGTCGAGGTGCTGCGCCGACGCCGGGAATGGTTCGAGCGCATGCGTGAGCCCTTCATCGTGCTGTGGTGGGTGCCCGCCGGCCACCGGCCCACCGTCGCCGAGGCCGAGCAGCGGCTCGAGCAGCTCCGGGCCAACGGCCCGAGTCCCGATGCCTTCACGTTCCAGCGCCCGTTCCCGGCCCCCGGAAGCACCGAGCCGGCCCGTTCCGACGACGACTGGTTCTGCGGCGTCTGACGCCTGTCCTGGATCGGAGCCTGAGACGACCGGCGTCTCCTTAAGTCCATCGACGGAGCTGGTCTCGTCGACCACATGTCGCTTCGTGGCAACCGCCACCGCGCCATACCCCAGCGTCTCCGCTGGTCGCATGCTGACCGGGCGATCTGAACACGGCGCGCCTCTCGGCATTTCCGAAGAATGGGACATCTGAACCCGCCCGCACGTCAGCTCATATCCGGGCTTGATACCTAGAATCCATCTGTATTGAAGAAAATGTGAGACCGGGTTCGCGTGTACGAAAAATCGAGACCAGCGGGGGTGAAAGAGCCAACGAGATTCGCCTGCCCTCATTTCGGAGTACCTGCCGACTTTGACGTGCATTACCGTGCATGGTCGTCACTACGAGAGCAATTCGAAGAGGAGAACAACGATGAAGCGAACTATGGCTGGAATCGGCGCCGCCTTCGTGCTCGCGGGCGCGGCGACCGTGGCCCTACCGGCTGCCGGGTGGGCAGACACGGCGGCGACCTGCTCGACTTCGACCAACTACAAGACGGTCACCTTCACGTGCAACGCTCCCGATGACTCTCGCAAGGTCGAGGTCAAGCTCGAGTGCATCGTCCTCGGGGTGCCGGTCACCGGGCAGAAGGAGATCACCGTTGCCGGAGGCGGGAGCTACTGGCAGGAGATGTACTGCCCCGAAGGAGCGGCGGTGGGTGACTACGGCTGGTGGGATCGCGGCGCCGCCTGATGGGCTGCCGTGACCAGAACAGTTGCAGGACGGACCCGGCCAGTTCACACCGTCACTGAGCGCTCCAGGCCTCCGCGACCAGCCGCCGGGTGTCCCCCAGCAATTGGGGCAGCACCTTGGTCTGCCCGATGACCGGCATGAAGTTGGCGTCGCCACCCCACCGGGGCACCAGGTGCTGGTGCAGGTGGGGGGCGATGCCGGCGCCGGCGGCCGACCCGGCGTTGATGCCGATGTTGAACCCGTGCGGGGCGCTGACCGACCGCAGTACGACCAGCGCCCGGCGGGTGAAGGCGCTGAACTCGGCCAGCTCGGCGTCGTCCAGGTCGGTGTAGTCCGGGATGTGCCGGTAGGGCACGACCATGAGATGCCCCGGGTTGTACGGGTAGAGATTCAGGACTGCGTAGACCTTCTCGCCGCGGGCGACGATCAGCCCGTCCTCGTCGGACAGGCCCGGGATCCGACAGAACGGGCAGACCGGCGCCGCGTCCACCGCCCGCGCGGCGTCGGCTCCACCTTCGGCCCCGGTGACGTAGGCCATGCGGTGCGGCGTCCACAGCCGTTGCAGCTGGTCGGGGACGCCGATCCCGTCCTGCGGTTCCAGGTGAGGGTCACCCACCGGTCGGGCCCTCGATGTCCGCAGCCGCCCCGAGCAGCGGCCCGAAAGCATCGGCGGTGGGCGAGGTATTGACGCGGCCGGACACCCAGTCACTGATGGCCGCCACTGCGGTCGCGACGGGCACGCCGTTGAGCTGGGTGCCGTCGCGGAACCGGAAGCTCACCGCTCCGGCCTCGACGTCGCGCTCCCCCGCCAGCAGCAGGAACGGCACTTTGCCGGTGGTGTGGTTCCGGATCTTCTTCTGCATGCGGTCGTCCGACAGGTCGACCTCGGCGCGGATCCCCTTGCGCCGCAGACGGTCCACCACGTCAACCAGATGGTCGGCATAGACCTCGGCGACCGGAATGCCGACCACCTGGACCGGCGACAACCACGCCGGGAACGCCCCCGCGTAGTGCTCGGTGAGCACGCCGAAGAACCGCTCGATGGAGCCGAACAGCGCGCGGTGGATCATCACCGGCCGCTGCTTGGTCCCGTCCGAGCCGGTGTACTCCAGCTCGAAGCGCTCGGGCAGGTTGAAGTCCAGCTGGATGGTCGACATCTGCCAGGTGCGGCCGAGCGCGTCCCGGGCCTGCACGGAGATCTTCGGGCCGTAGAAGGCGGCCCCACCCGGGTCGGCGACCAACTGCAAGCCCGACTCGGCGGCCACCTGGGCGAGGGTGTCGGTGGCCTCCTCCCAGTTCTCGTCGGTGCCCACCGACTTCTCCGGGTTGCGGGTCGAGAGTTCCAGGTAGAAGTCATCCAGCCCGTAGTCGGCCAGCAGGTCCAGGACGAACCGCAGCAGGCTGGCCAGCTCGTCACGCATCTGCTCGCGGGTGCAGAAGATGTGCGCGTCGTCCTGGGTCATGCCGCGGACGCGGGTGAGACCGTGGATGACACCGGACTTCTCGTACCGGTAGACGGTGCCGAACTCGAACATCCGCAGCGGCAGCTCGCGATAGGACCGCCCGCGCGACCGGAAAATCAGGTCGTGCATCGGGCAGTTCATCGGCTTGAGGTAGTAGTCCTGGCCGGGCTTGCGCACCTGCCCGTTCTCGTCCAGTTCGGCGTCCAGGTGCATCGCCGGGAACATGCCGTCCGCGTACCAGTCGAGGTGACCGGAGATCTCGTACAGCTTGCCCTTGGTGATGTGCGGGGTGTTGACGAACGAGTAGCCGGCCTCGATGTGCTTGGCCCGCGAGTAGTCCTCCAGCTCCTTGCGGATGATGCCGCCGCGGGGGTGGAACACCGCGAGCCCAGACCCCAGCTCGTCCGGGAAGGAGAACAGGTCGAGCTCGGCGCCGAGCTTGCGGTGGTCCCGGCGCTCGGCCTCGGCGTGCCACTCCTGGTAGGCGGTCAGCGCCTCGGCCGACTCCCACGCGGTGCCGTAGATCCGCTGCAGCTGCGGGTTCTTCTCGCTCCCCCGCCAGTACGCGGCGGCCGAGCGGGTCAGCTCGAACGCCGGGATGTAACGGGTGTTCGGGACGTGCGGGCCGCGGCACAGATCGCCCCACACCCGGTCCCCGGTGTGCGCGTGCAGGTTGTCGTAGATGGTCAGTTCACCGGCGCCGACCTCGACGCTCGCGCCCTCGGCGGCGTCGGCGGCGTCCCCGGAGCCCTTGAGCTCGATCAGCTCCAACTTGTAGGGCTCGCCGGCCAGCTCGACACGGGCGTCCTCCATCGACACCGGACGCCGTGAGAACCGCTGCCCCGACTTGATGATCTTCCGCATCCGTTTGGTGAGGTCGCTGAGGTCCTCGGGGGTGAACGGCGCCGCGACGTCGAAGTCGTAGTAGAAGCCGTCCTTGATGAACGGCCCGATGCCGAGCTTGGCGTCCGGGTACTTGTCCTGGACGGCCTGCGCCAGCACGTGCGCGGTCGAGTGCCGGATGACGGCTCGGCCGTCCTCGGTGTCGGCGGTGACGACCTGCACCTCGGTGTCGGCGTCGGGCGCCCAGGAGAGGTCGCGCAGGTGGCCGTCACCCTCGCGGACGACGATCGCCGCCTGGGCGCCGGTGCCGGCGAGGCCGGCTTCGCGAACGGCGACGCCGGCGGTCGTACCGGCCGGGACCTTCACGCTCGCGACGGAGGGTGCGGGGACGGCGGGCAGGGACGACACGGTGCTGCTCCAGGGGGGTGTAGGTGATCGAGACCGGCACCCGATGCTAGTCGCTCCGGTCGGCGGGCCCACCGTCGTTTCCGGTCCGGGCACCCGGTGGCGGCCCCCGGGACGCACCCGCGGGGCGCGTGGTCGGGGCGTCGTCAGCCGGGGTTAGTGTCGGCCCGTGAGCACAGTCGCCTCCTCCGCGCCCACGTCCGCCCTGCCCCGCACCTCGCCCCGCTCGGCCGGGGTCGCGAGTGGCGGGATCGAACGGTTCCTGAACGTGCTCGAGTCCGAGCCGGGCATCGACCCGCACAGCGTGATGCTGCTGCGCGGCGGCTCCGTGGTCGCGGAGGGCTGGTGGGCCCCCTACACCCCGGAGCGGGTGCACCTGCTGTATTCGCTGAGCAAGACGTTCACCTCGACGGCCGCCGGTTTCGCCGTGGCCGAGGGGCTTTTCGATCTGGACGACCGCCTGATCGACCACTTCCCCGAGTTCGCCGACGAGATCACCGGGCCGCGTTCGCGGGCCATGCGGATCCGTGACGCGCTGGCCATGGCCACCGGGCACCACGTCGACATGATCCAGACCGCGGTGCACACCGACCCGGCCGAACCGGTGCGCGGGCTGCTGCTCCACGAGCCCGAGTCCGATCCGGGCACCTGGTTCACCTACAACCAGCTCGGCACGTACAGCGTGGCCGCGATCCTGCAGAAGCGGGCCGGTTGCACGCTCACCGAGTATCTGCGGCCGCGGTTGTTCGACCCGCTCGGTATCGGCCCGGTCGGCTGGCAGCAGTACCCGGACGGGCGGAACATCGGTTTCTCCGGGCTGCACGCCACCACCGAGGCCATCGCCAAACTCGGTCTGCTGCATCTGCGGGACGGGGTGTGGGAGGGCCGGCAGCTCCTCCCGGCCGGCTGGGCCGAGCAGGTCCGCGAGCGGCGGGTCGACTCATCGCGGGAGCCCAATCCGGACTGGGCGCAGGGGTACGGCTACCAGGTGTGGATGGCCCGGCACGGCTACCGCGGCGACGGCGCCTACGGCCAGTTCTGCGTCATCCTGCCCGAGCAGGACGTCGTTCTGGCGGCGACGATGGCGACCGCCGACATGCAGCAGGTGCTGGACGCCGCCTGGGAACACCTGCTGCCCGCCCTGACCGACGGCCCGCTGGACGACGCCGCCGCCGCGGTGGCGGACGACGCCCTGGGGCAGCGGCTGGCCGGTCTCGCCCTGGCCGGATCGGCCGGTGACCCCGTCCCGGCGGACTGGGCCGGGACGTACTCCGGCGACGGCCTGACCGTCGCCGTCACCGCATCCGGAGACCAGGTGACGGCGACGATCGACGACGGCACCGTGGAGTTCACCGTCCCGGTGGGCTCGGGGACGCGGTGGGAGGTCGTGGATCCCAGCACCGACGACCACACCGCGCACCCGCCGGTGGCGGCCAGCGGTGGCCTGGTCGGCGCCGGCAACTGGGGCATGGTGGCCGGCCAGCGGGTCGACGCCGACCCGACCCTGCGCATCGACGTCCTGTTCCTGGAGAGCCCGCATCGGCTCGTCGTCGAGGTCAGCCGTTCGGGTCGTCGCGCGGGAGTCACCGCGGCCTGGGGCACCGAGCCGCTGCGGCTCACCGAGGAGGCGTTCCTCAGCCAGGGAGCGCCCCGACCCCTGGGCTGACCACCACTGTTTCCGCTGCG
This sequence comes from Nakamurella flava, assembly GCF_005298075.1. Classification (NCBI taxonomy): domain Bacteria; kingdom Bacillati; phylum Actinomycetota; class Actinomycetes; order Nakamurellales; family Nakamurellaceae; genus Nakamurella; species Nakamurella flava. The sequence continues at coordinate 190,968 of NZ_SZZH01000001.1, read as the reverse complement.
TAGTCGAACGGCTACGCTTCCGCGATGATCACCGGGGCCGGCTCGGCCTCCCTCGCGGCCGGCACCGAGTCGCGGCCGCTCCCCCGTCGCTCACCGGGATCCATGGGGGTGCGCGCCGAGGCGGTCGCCCAATTCCTGGACGCACTCGAACGGGACCCCCAGGTCGAGCCGCACAGCCTCATGCTGGTCCGCGGCGGGGCCGTGGTCGCCGAGGGGTGGTGGGCGCCATACTCGGCCGGGCGGGTGCACCACCTGTACTCGCTGAGCAAGACGTTCACGGCGACGGCGGTCGGGTTCGCGCAGGCCGAGGGGCGGCTGGGCCTGGACGACCGCATCATCGACCACTTCCCGGAGTTCGCCGACCAGATCACCGGACCGGGCAGTCGGCAGATCCGCATCCGGGATGCCCTGGCCATGGCGACCGGACACCACCGCGACATGGTGCTGGACGCCAGTGCGACCGACCCGGACGAGCCGGTGCGCGGATTCCTGCTGCACGAACCCGAGTCGGCCCCCGGGAGCAGGTTCACCTACAACCAGCCCGCCACCTACGCGGTGGCCGCCGCCCTGCAGCGGGCCGTGGGGTGTGGCCTGACGGACTACCTGCGGCCCCGCCTGCTCGATCCGCTGGGCATCGGCCCGGTGGCCTGGCACGAGAACCCACCGGGCCGGGCGGTGGGCTTCAGCGGTCTGCACGCCACCACCGAGGCGGTGGCCAAACTCGGCCTGCTATATCTGCGGGAGGGACGGTGGCACGGCCGGCAGGTGCTCCCCGCCGGTTGGGTCGCCGACGTTCGCCGACCGCGCTTCGTCCCCGAAAGTCCTCATCCGGACTGGAGTCTCGGCTACGGCTACCAGGTGTGGCGAAGTCGCCACGGTTACCGCGGTGACGGCGCCTACGGCCAGTTCTGCCTCGTCCTGCCCGAGTACGACGCCGTGCTCGTCACCACGATGGGAACCGTCCGCACCCAGGCCGTACTCGACGCGGTCTGGGACATCCTGCTGCCGGGACTCGGGACGTCGGCCCGACGCCGGGTGCCGCTGCAGCCCCGGGTGGCCGACCACGATGATGCCCTCGCACGACGTCTACGTGATCTGGTTCTGCCGGCGTCGTCCGGCGGTCCGGTCGACGACCGCTGGATGGGCGTCCACCGGGGGACGGATCTGACCGTCACCATCCCGCCCCCCGACGGCAACGGCGTCTGCCGGGTCGCCTGGCTGGAGGACGGGCGGATCCGTCTCACGGTGCCCATCGGTACCGGGGAGCGGTGGACGGTGGTCGAGCCCGACACCCAGTCCCATCCCGATACCCCACCGGTCGCGGTCAGCGGCGGGGTGACCGCCAGCCGGGACGGCACCCCCCGTCTTCGCGTGGACCTCGCCTTCCTAGAGAGTCCACACCGGCTCTACGTCGACGTGCACCTGAGCGGTCCGGAACGGGGGGTCACCGCGGCGTGGGGCACGGCCCCCCTGCGCCTCACCGACGAGACCCTGCTCGACCGCGGCGCGCGGTGGCCGGCGCGCGGGTGATCCGCAGGTCCCGACGCCACGACGAGAACGACCGCAACGACGCCGGACCGGGCCGGACCAGCCAGGGCCACGGGTGCACCTCCACCGGCTGCAGGGTGCGGGCCCGTTCGGCCCAGCCGGGGACGGGCGTCCAGGTGGCGGCCATCGGGCGGCCGGCCAACTCGTCGACCACCGAGCCCCGGCGCACCTCCACCGGCCGGCTGGCCGCCAGTTCACCGAGGGTCTCGGCCAGGAACACCAGGCGTTTGCCGGAGAGCCGGAGCCTGGCCAGCAGCGGGGCGTCGAACACGAAGACGGCCGGCCGCTCGTCGTCCGCCGCCAGCGCCGGGTCCGAGGTCCCCAGGCTCTCCGCGGTGAGCCACACGGTGTCGGCGTCCGTCCCGGTCCCTTCGACCTCCGCCGGGCCGGCCGGGATGACCCCGCTCAGCTCGGGCCCGTCGACCGATGGGCCCAGCTGTCCCTTCGGCCAGTCCTGGATCGGGCAGCGAGTGTTCAGCGGGCACGATCGGCACAACTGGGGGGCCCGCTTTTCCACCTGCCACCGGCTGAAGCCGTAGGCCTTGCCGCTGCCCGTACCCACCGTCCACTGCCAGCCGAGCCGGTTCGCGGCCCGGGACCCGTCGAGCAGGTGGGCGAACATCTCGTCCTCGCCTCGCCGCCAGTCGGCCCCGGCCCGCACGGCCCATTGCGAGGCCAGCCACATCCGCGTCTGGTTGACGACCCAGCCGTCCTCGTGCAGTTCGCCGGTCACCGCGGCCATGCACGCCATCTCGGTCGGCCACGGGTCGTCGGCCCACGCCGGGTCCGGATGCGGTTGCCGCCGGCGCAGCGCCTCTCCGTTCGCGCCGCCGACCCGGGCGTAGAGGTGCCGGGCGTACTCCTGCCACAGCAATTCGTCGCGGTACTTGCCGCGGTCGGCCGTCGGCGCGTCGGCCACCGCGTCCCACACCTGCCGGAGCGGGGTGAGCCCGTACCGGATGTACGGCGATATCCGGCTGGCCCCGCGCCGATCGACCGGCAGCACGGTGTTGCGGGTGCGGGCGTAGCCGGTGATGTCCAGGGCGGCGAGGGCCGCGTCGGCGGCGGACTGCCCGCCCCGGAACGCACCGGCCCGCACGCCCTCCGGGCCCTCGCGGGTGAGGTCACCGAGATGGGTCGCTACCCACGCGATGACATCGGCGGTGGTGGCGCCGTCGGCGATGGACGGGGGCGCGGGCAGCAGGGTCACGTGCACCCTGTTCCCCACCGAGGAGGACGATCTCGAGGACGCCGGCGAGACTTCGTTTCTCCGGCCCCGCCGCCACCCGGAAGAGACGACGACCGCTGTCCGGGTCCGGGGGCCGAGCGGGTCAGCTCTCCGGGTCGAAGTGGAACGCCCGTAGCTCCTGGGCGCACCGGCACGATGCGGCGAAGCGCGCGGCCCAGTGCAGGGCGGCGTCGCGGTCGGGCAGTTCGAGGATGCAGTAGCCCCCGTCGAGGGTGGCGGTCTGCGGATACGACCCCTCGGTGACGGCCCGATCCGCGCCCACCAGGACGGGCGGCACCGTCTCGTCCAAGGCGCCACCGAACACCCAGACGCCGGCGGCCTTGGCGTCACGCACGACGGCGCGGGTGGCGTCCGACACGGCGGGCAGCTCGTCGGCCGGGATCTGCATGGCCGCGGCGGGGAACGAGATCAGGAACTTGGTCATCGGCCGACCACCGATCCGGGCGCCGCGGCCGATCGCACCGTGCCTGTCTGTCGCATGGTCTCCTCCTGCGCTGTCCGTCCGCGGGCGGTGGACGTCCGCCCGACGGGTGGACCGACGGCGCCGCTCCGACTCATCGACGGACGGGCGACCGGGCCGGGCCGTTCAGCGCAGCAACCCGGACCGCCGGGCCGCCGACACGGCCGCTGTCCGCGACGACACCCCGAGCTTGGCGTAGACGTGCACCAGGTGCGACTTGACGGTCAGCTCGGTGACCACCAGCTGCTGGGCGATGGCGGCGTTGCCGAGCCCGTCGGCGACCAGCCGCAGCACCTGCAACTCCCGCGGGCTCAGGCTCACGCCCGGATTGCGCATCCGGTCGAGCAGCCGGGAGGCGATGGCCGGGGCCAGGGCGCTCTCCCCGGCCGCGGCCGCGCGGACCGCGGCGACGAGCTCCGCCGGTGGGGCGTCCTTCAGCAGGTAGCCGCTGGCCCCGGCCTCGACGGCGCCCAGGATGTCGGCGTCGGTGTCGTAGTTGGTGAGAACCAGGACGGCGGGGGGTGGATCGAGATCCGTTCCCATCGCGCCGTTGTCACTCGATCTGATGCGCCGGGTCGCGTCCGCTCCGGTGAGCGCACCACCGAACTGCAGGTCCATCAGCACGACATCAGGTCGATCCCGTGCGGCGGCGGACACGGCCTCGTCCGCGGTCGCGGCCTCCCCGATGACGGCGATACCGGGCTCACCGGTGAGCAGGGCGCGGAGCCCGGCCCGGACCACGGGATGGTCGTCGGCCAGCAGTACGCGGATCACGGGGCGGTTGCCGGGCTCGACAGGGGTAGGTCGACCGCGACGGTGGTGCCGCCGCCCGGGCTCGAGACCACCCGTAACCGACCGCCGAACTGGCCGACGCGATCACGGATGGCCGTCAACCCGAAGGAGTCGGTCGCGCCCACGCTCTGCCTCCGGACCTGATCCTCGACGTCGAACCCACAGCCGTCATCGGTCACGATCATCTGCAACCGGGTGGCGTCACCGCTGAGTTCGACCACGACCGCGGTGGCATCGGCGTGCCGCAGCGCGTTGCCGACCGCCCCCTGGGCGATCCGCAGCACCGCCGTCTGCACGTCCATCGGCCAGTCGGCATGCTCGGTCGGAGCGATGACCCGCACCAGCACCCGCGGCGTGCTCCACTGGGTCGCGGCCAACCGGCGCAGGGCCCCGGCCAAGCCCTGGTCGTCCAGCGCGGGTGGGGTGAGCTCACGGATGAAACGGCGGGTGTCGGCCAGGTTGGCCGCGGCCGTGGTGCGCGCCAGGCGCACGTGCTCCACCCCCGGGCCCTCGGGGTCCGCGCGTTCGGCGGCGTGCAGCAGCATCTGGATGCTGGACAGACCCTGCGCGACGGTGTCGTGGATCTCCCGCGCCAGCCGGCCCCGTTCGGCCAGCACCCCGGTCTGCCGTTCGGTGGCGGCCAGCCTGGTCTGGGTGGCCAGCAGTTCCGCCATCAGTGCCTCCCGCTCGGCCGCCTCCCGGGCCAGTGAACGGTAGCCCCAGCCGACCAGCACGGCGACGAGCGCGCCGATGACGGGTCCGACCACGGCGCCGACGTTCCAGCCGAACCGCACCCCGGCGCCGACCACGGTCACCAGGGCGAGGAAGGCCACCGCGGCGACGCCCACGCGGGGTGACCACAGGTGCAGGTGCAGGAAGTAGAGCGGGAACACCAGGTAGGCGGCTTCGGGAGTGCACCAGAACAGGGCCGACCAGGACGCGGTCAGGGCGAGCAGCCACACCCGGCCGAGGTGCCGGCGTCGGTCGCCGTCCCAGCGGACGACCAGCGCCCCGGCGAGGTACACACCCAGCAGCACCACGGCGGCGACGACGATCCCGCCGGTGGCCGGTCCCGGGTTCAGCAGGGCGCGGACCAGGACGACGCCGGTGATGCCGCCGATCAGGCCATGCAGGGCGAGCCGGAGGCCGACGAAGACGGGGGTCAGGGTCGTGTGCTCCATGGCTGGACGGACGCTACCTCTCCGATCCGAGCCCGGCATCCATCGAAAGGCGGTGATCACGGTGCGCCGAAGGATGCGCGAGGACTGCACGGCGGTGCGATGTGTCATCGCGGCCGACCGGCCAGGCTGGGTCCCGGTGCTGATCCCGACCGTCGGATCGGACCGTTCGTTCTTGGTGAGGGAGTGTTCGCCGTGTTCGTCGCCTGGCGCGAGATCCGTTTCGCTGGAGGTCGTTTCGCCACGATCGCCGCGGTGGTCGGGATGATCACCGTGCTGGTCGGGTTCCTGTCCGGTCTGACCGGGGGGCTCGCCGGGCAGAACGTCAGCGCGGTGCTGTCCTGGCCGGCCGATCGGATCGTCCTGTCCGGGCCGGCCGGGTCGACCGAGGCCGAGCCCACGTTCGCCGACTCGGCGGTGACCGACGCTCAGCGAGACGCCTGGGCGGCCACTCCCGGGATCACCGCCGTCCACCCGGTGGGGATCTCGCAGTTGCGGGCGAGCACTCCCGCCGGGGCGTCGACGGCCGTGGCGGTACTCGGCGTGGACGGCGGCTGGCTGCCCACTTCACCGGTGGCCGCCGACACCATGACCCTCTCGACCCCGGCGGCGAAGGCGCTCGGCGTCGTCGTCGGTGGCGTGGTCGACGTGGCCGGCCGGCCGTTCACGGTCACGGCCGTGAGCGGGGACGACTGGTACAGCCACACCCCGGTCGTCCAGGTGGTGCGCTCGGACTGGGCGGCCCTGTCCGCGGCGACCGGTGGCACCCCGGCGGCCGGAACCGCCCTGGTCGTCTCCGGTTCACCGGCCGGTGGTGACTGGGCTGCGGTCGACTCCGCCACCGGGACGACCTCGGCCGGACCGCTGGGCGCGGTCACCGCGATTCCCGCCTTCCGGTCCGAGATCGGTTCCCTGGCCATGATCGTCGGCCTGCTGTTCGGCATCTCGGCCCTCGTGGTCGGTGCCTTCTTCACGGTCTGGGCGACCCAGCGACGGCCGGACGTGGCGGTGCTCAAGGCCCTGGGCGCGAGCACCGGCACCCTGATCCGCGACACCGCCGGGCAGGCGCTCGTCGTGCTCGTGGTCGGGGTCGGCCTCGGTCTCGGCCTGGTCATCGCGGCCGGATCCGCCCTGCAGGGCACGAGCCTGCCGTTCCTGCTCAGCCCCTTCACCACCGTCCTGCCGGGCGTGGCCCTGATCCTGGTGGGTCTCGTCGGCGCCGCCTTCGCGCTGCGCGCCGTGCTGACCGCCGACCCGTTGAGCGCTCTGGGGAGCAACCGATGATCGAACTGCAGTCCGTCACCCTCACCTACCCCGACGGCGCCGGCCGGCTGACCGCGGTCGAGGAGGTCTCCCTGACCGTCCGGCCGGGCACCGTGGCCGCACTGACCGGGCCCAGCGGTTCGGGCAAGTCCAGTGTGCTGGCCATGGCCGCCACGTTGCTGCGTCCGGACTCCGGGCGGGTCGTGGTGGGCGGGCTCGACGCCACCGGCCTGCGCCCGGCGGCCGCGGCCCGGTTGCGGCGGGACCGGGTGGGCATCGTCTTCCAGCAGTCGAACCTGCTGCCGGCCCTCACCGCCGGAGAGCAGCTGCGGGTGATGGCCGAACTGGGTGGCCGCGGGTCCCGCCGGTCCCGCGCGGTGGCCTTCGAGCGTTCCCGCGAACTGCTGGCCGCCGTGGGTCTGGACGGGCTGGCCGACCGCCGCCCCGCGCAGCTGTCCGGGGGCCAACGGCAGCGGGTCAACATCGCCCGCGCGCTGATGAACGCGCCCCGGGTGCTGCTGGTCGACGAACCGACCAGCGCTTTGGACTCCGAACGCGGTGCGGCGATCGTCGACCTGCTGGTCACGCTGGCCCGGGAGCGGGACGTCGCCACCCTGCTCGTGACCCACGATGTCCTGACCCTGCAGGGCCAGCTGACGCCGGCCGACCAGCGGCTGCACCTGGTCGACGGGCGGCTGACGGCGCCGGTGGGCGCCGCGGTCAGCTGAGCGGACCGGTCACGTCCTGCGCCGCCGTGACCACGGTGCCGTCGGCGACCAACTGCACCACCTTCTCCAGTTCCGGAGCCAACCAGCGGTCCGGGCCGACTCCCGGCACCTGCTCGCGGACGGCGGCCAGCACGGCCGCCGTCCCCGGGGCGGGGGCCAGCGGGGCCCGCAGTTCCAGACCCCGCGCGGCGGCGGTGATCTCGATGGCCAGCACGCGCTGCAGGCCGTCGACGGCCCGGCGCAGCTTGCGGGCGGCCGACCACCCCATCGACACGTGGTCCTCCTGCATGGCCGAGCTCGGGATGGAGTCGACGCTGGCCGGGACGGCCAACCGCTTGAGTTCGCTGACGATGGCGGCCTGTGAGTACTGGGCGATCATCAGCCCCGAGTCCAGACCGGGCGCCGAGCCCAGGAACGCGGGCAGACCGTGCGAACGGGCCGGGTCGAGCAGCCGGTCGGTCCGGCGTTCACTGATGGACGCCAGATCCGCGACGGCGATGGCCAGGAAGTCCAGGACGTAGGCGACCGGAGCGCCGTGGAAGTTGCCGTTGCTCTCCACCCGCCCGTCGTCCAGCACCACGGGGTTGTCGACAGCAGAGGCCAGTTCGACATCGGCGACCCGCTCGGCGTGGGCGATGGTGTCCCGCACCGCGCCGGCGACCTGCGGGGCGCAGCGGAGCGAGTAGGCGTCCTGCACGACGGTGCACTCGGCGCCGCGGTGGCTGGACTCGATGGCCGATCCGTCCAACAGGGCGATCAGGTTGGCCGCGGACGCGGCCTGGCCGGGGTGTGGCCGCACGCGCTGCAGATCCGCGGCGAACACCCGGTCGGTGCCCAGCAGCGCCTCGACGCTCATCGCTGCGGCGATGTCGGCGGTGGTGGTCAGCCGGTGCAGGTCGTGCAGGGCCAGCGACAGCATGCCCAGCATGCCGTCGGTCCCGTTGATCAGGGCCAGCCCCTCCTTGGCGGCCAGCGCGATCGGCTGCTGGCCGTGCTCGGCCCAGGCATCGGCGGCGGGGACCACCGTGCCGTCGGCCCTCTGGACGACGCCCTCGCCGATCGCGGCCAGTGCGCAGTGCGCCAGCGGGGCGAGATCGCCGGAGCAGCCGAGGGATCCGTACTCGTGCACGACCGGGGTCAGGCCGAGGTTGAGCAGGTCGACGTACCGCTGGGCGACCAGCGGCCGGACCCCGGTGTGGCCGGTGGTGAAGGTCTGCAGCCGCAGCAGCAACAGGGCTCGGACGACCTCGCGTTCCACGGGAGTACCGGTGCCGGCGGCGTGCGAGCGGACCAGCGCCAACTGCAAGGCCTCGCGGCTGGCCGGGTCGATGGTGACCGAGGCCAGCGCCCCGAAGCCCGTGCTGACCCCGTACACCGGACGTGCGCTCGCGGCCAACGCGTCGACGGCGGCCCGAGCGGCGTTCATCCGCTCCACCGCGGCGTCGGCGATGACGACGGTCGCGTCGTAGCGGGCGACGGCCACGACCTCGTCGACGGTGAGCGGCTGCTGGCCGACGACGACCGTGGTCGGCTTCTGCTGGGCGGTCACTGGACGACTCCGTTCTTGAGGACCGAGCGCACCAGGGGGACGCCGGGTCGGTAGGCGAGGTGGAGGTGGGACGGCGCGGCCAGGACCGTCAGGTCGGCGCGCCGACCGGGCCGGACGACGCCGACATCGTCGCGACGCAGGGCGGCGGCACCGCCGGCGGTCGCCGCCCAGACGGCCTCGGCCGGGCTGAGGCCCTGGTCGCGGACGGCCAGGGCGATGCAGAACGCCATGCTCGAGGTGTAGGAGCTGCCCGGGTTGCAGTCGGTGGCCAGCGCCACGGTCACCCCGGCGTCGAGCAGCCGGCGTCCGTCGGACCACGGGGTGCGGGTGGAGAACTCAACCCCCGGCAGCAGGGTCGCGACGGTGTTGCCGCCGGCCAGGGCGTCGAGGTCGGCGCCGGAGACGTAGGTGCAGTGGTCGACCGAGGCGGCGTCGAGTTCGACGGCCAGCCGGATGCCGTCGCCGAAGCCCAGCTGCCCGGAGTGCAGCCGCGGCCGCAGGCCGGCGGCCATCCCGGCGGTCAGCACGGTGCGGGCCTCGTCGACGTCGAAGGCGCCGCGGTCGCAGAACACGTCCACCCATTTCGCGTGGGGGGCGCAGGCGGCGAGCATCTCGCCGGTGACCAGGTCGATGTAGTCGGCCCGCCGCTCCCGGTACTCGGCCGGCACGACATGGGCACCGAGATAGGTGGTCTCGCCGGTGAACTCGCCGGCGATCCGCAAAGACCGTCGCTCGTCGGCGACGGTCAGCCCGTAGCCGCTCTTGGCCTCGAAGGTCGTGACCCCGCCGGCCAGCAGCTCGCCGGCGATCCGGCGGGTCGTCGCCGCGAGCTGGGCGTCGGTGGCGGTCCGGGTGGCGCCGACAGTGGTGGCGATGCCGCCGGCCCCGTAGGGCTTGCCCTGCATCCGGGCGCTGAATTCGGCCGCCCGGTCGCCGGCGAAGACCGGGTGGGCGTGGCTGTCCACGAACCCGGGCAGCACCGCCGCCCCCTCGGCGTCCAGTCTGCGATCGGCAGCCGGAGCGTGAGCGGCCGGGCCGACCCAGGCGATCTCGGCGCCGTCGACGACGACCGCGGCGTCGGTCAGCAGACCGAGCGGTGACCCGTCGCCGACCGTGGGGTCGTTGGTGACGAGTTCACCGATCCGGTCGATCAGCAGGCTGCTCATCGCGCGTCTCCTTCCACGAGCTGGTCAGCCAGGGTCGCGAGCCGGTCGGTCACGTCCGGGACGGTCAGGTGCCGCCGCGCCCGGACGATCTCACGTCCGCCGACGATCACGTCGGTGACGTCCGCGGCGCCCGCCGCGAAGACCGCGTTCTCGACGGTCGGTCCCCCACCGGCGGTCCGGACCGACCGCAGGTCGAGCGCGACCAGGTCGGCCGGCGCATTCACGGCGATCCGCCCGCCGGTGGGCCGGCCCAGGGCGCGATGCCCGTCGACGGTGGCCGCGCCCAGCAGCCGGGCGGCGGGAACGAGCCCCCGCTCGCGGCGGCGGAGGCGTTCGTCGAGTTCGACGGCCCGGGCTTCCTCCAGCAGGTCGATGACGGCGTGGCTGTCGCTGCCCAGGCTGAACACCCTGCGCTCGTGGGTCAGCAGCTCGGTGGCCGGGCCGAGTCCGTCGCCGAGGTCCCGTTCGGTGGTCGGGCAGAAGCAGACCCCGGTGTCGGTGGCGTCCAGATCGGCGATGTCCTCGTCGGTCAGGTGGGTCGCGTGGACGGCGGTCGTCCGGGGCCCGAGGACACCGTGGTCGCGCATCAGCCGCGTCGGCGTGCACCCGTGCACGGCAAGGGTCTGCTCGATCTCCCCGGTCTGCTCGGAGCTGTGCACGTGCAGCGGGGCGTCGTGCCGCCTGGCCCAGTCGGCCACGGTCGCCAGCTGGTCGGCCGGAACCGCACGCACCGAGTGCACGGCGGCACCGACCACCACATCGTTCCCCGCCAGTTCCCGATGCAGGTGGTCGGCGCGCTCCGACCATCGGTCGGCGGTGCCGTCGCTGAAGCGCAGCTGCGGCCCGGTCAGTGCAGCACCGTCGACACTTGCCGTGAGGTAACAGGTGTCGAGCAGGGTCAGCCGCAGTCCCGCGGTTGCGGCACCTGCGGCGACGGCCAGACCCATGGCGTTCGGCTCGGCGTAGGAGCGACCGCCGCGGTCGTGATGCAGGTAGTGGAACTCCCCGACCGCGGTGATCCCGGCCAGGGTCATCTCGGCGTACACCGCGGTACAGACCTGCTCGTACAGCTCCGGGGTGAGCCGGTCCGCGACCCGGTACATCAGGTCCCGCCAGGTCCAGAACGACCCGCGGCCGATCTGGGTGCGGGCGCGCAGCAGCCGGTGGAAGGCGTGCGAATGGGCGTTGGCCATCCCCGGAATGACCAGACCGGTCAGCGCGGTCGATCCGGCCGGTCGAGGGGTACCCGACTCGACCGCGGTGATCATGCCGTCGACGGTGGTCACCACCACGTCAGCCTGGACGTCGACGCCACCGAGCCAGGCGTGTTCGCACCAGAACTGTTCGCTCATCGCCTGTCCCAGTCCCGGATCAGCGCGGTGAGGGCGTCGACGCCGACCAGACAGTCGGCGGTCTCGGCGAACTCGGCCGGCGAGTGGGAGATGCCCGTCGGGTTGCGGACAAAAAGCATCGCGGTCGGGACGACGGCGGACAGGATGCCGGCGTCGTGTCCGGCGGCCGTGCCCAGTACCGGGGTCTCGCCAAAACCGTTGGTGCGCAGAATGTCCGTCATCCGTTGCCGGGGAGCGTCGGGGAACTCGACGATCGGGGTGACCGACTCCGCCGCCCAATCGAACCCGAGCCCGTCAGCGGTGGCGGCCCACTGGGCGTCGGCGAGGATGGCCGCCGTGGTGGCGTCGAGCGCGTCGGGTCCGGCCGCGCGGGCGTCCAGCCAGCTGTCGATGCGGGAGGCGATGGCGTTGGTTCCGCCGGGCTGCACGGCGAGCCGGCCGAACGTGGCCACCGCACCGTTCTCGACGGCCCGCGCCCGGGCCGCGGCGACCGTGGCGGCGTAGGCCAGCATCGGGTCGTGCCGGTCGGCCATCGAGGTCGTGCCGGCGTGGTTGGCCTCGCCGGTGAAGCTCAGCCGCCAGCGGCCGTGCGGCCAGATGCTGGACGCCACCGCCAATGGATGATGCAGTCGGTCGAGCATCCTGCCCTGCTCGACGTGCAGTTCGACGAAGACGCCGACTCGGTCGGCCAGGGCCGTATCGGCGCCGACCGTCGAGATGTCCCGGCCGGCGGCGGTCAACGCCTCGGCCAGGGTGATGCCGTCGGCGTCCTTCAGCGCAAGGCCCTTGTCGGCGGTGAGCACGCCGGACGACAGCCGCGACCCGACGCAGGCGACCCCGAACCGGGCGCCCTCCTCGTCGCTGAACGCGGCGATGCCCACCGGCACGGTCGGCCGGAACCCGCTGGCGCGCAACCGATCGACCGCAGCGAAGGCGGACACGACGCCGAGCGGGCCGTCGAAGGCACCGCCGTCGGGCACGGAGTCCAGGTGCGAACCGGTGACGAAGGCGTTCCGCGGATCCCCGGTCCAGCCCGGCGGCCACCACCAGGCCCACAGGTTGCCGTTGCGGTCGGTCTCGACGTCCAGCCCGCGCTGCTGCGCAGCGCCGACGAACCACTCGCGCAGGGTCAGGTCGGCGTCCGTCCAGGCGAATCGACGGTAGCCACCCGAAGCCGGGTGCCGCCCGACGTCGGCGATCTCGTCCCAGAGTCCGGTGAACGTCACTGCTGCGCGTCCAGCAGGGGGATGCGGACGCCCCGGTCGCGGGCGACGTCGGCCGCGTGGTCGTAGCCGGCGTCGGCGTGCCGGATGACCCCCATGGCCGGGTCGTTGGTGAGCACCCGGGCCAATTTCTGGGCGGCCAGGTCGGTGCCGTCGGCGACGATGACCTGGCCGGCGTGCTGGGAGCGACCGATGCCGACGCCGCCGCCGTGGTGCAGCGACACCCAGGTGGCGCCGGAGGCGGTGTTGACCAGGGCGTTGAGCAGCGGCCAGTCGGCCACCGCGTCGGAACCGTCGAGCATGGCCTCGGTCTCCCGGTAGGGGGAGGCGACCGAGCCGGAGTCCAGGTGGTCCCGGCCGATGACGATCGGCGCGGAGAGCTCGCCGGAGGCGACCATCTCGTTGAACTTCAGGCCGGCCAGGTGCCGCTCGCCGTAGCCGAGCCAGCAGATGCGCGCGGGCAGGCCCTGGAACGCCACCCGCTCGCCGGCCATGGTGATCCAACGACGCAGGTGATCGTTCTCCGGGAACAGCTCCAGGATGGCGCGGTCGGTGGCCGCGATGTCGGCCGGGTCGCCGGACAGCGCGGCCCACCGGAACGGGCCGAGACCCTCCTCGAAGAGCGGCCGGATGTAGGCGGGGACGAACCCGGGGAAGTCGAAAGCCCTTTCGTAGCCGGCCTTGCGGGCCTCGTCACGGATCGAGTTGCCGTAGTCGAAGACCTCGGCGCCGCGGTCGGCGAAGCCGACCATCGCCGCGACGTGGGCGGCCATCGCCTCGCGGGACTGCTCGGTGAAGTACGCCGGGTCCTTGTCGGCCAGCGTGCGCCAGTCCTCGAACGCGACCCCGATCGGCAGGTAGGCCAGCGGATCGTGCGCAGAGGTCTGATCGGTGACGATGTCGATCGGCGCCTCGCGTCGCAGCAGCTCCGGGAACACCTCGGCGGCGTTCCCGACCAGGCCGATGGACAGCGGGGTGCGGGCTTCCCGGGCAGCGACGGCGCGAGCCAGCGCATCGTCCAGGTCGTCGGCCCTGACATCGAGGTAGCGGTGCTCGATGCGCCGATCGATACGGGAGGCGTCGACGTCGACGCAGATGACCACGCCGTCGTTCATGGTGACGGCGAGCGGCTGTGCGCCGCCCATACCGCCGACCCCGCCGGTCAGCGTGATGGTGCCGGCCAGGGTGCCGCCGAACCGCTTCCGGGCCACCGCACCGAAGGTCTCGTAGGTGCCCTGCAAAATGCCCTGGGTTCCGATGTAGATCCACGAGCCGGCCGTCATCTGGCCGTACATCATGAGGCCGGCCGCCTCGAGGTCGCGGAACTTCTCCCACGTCGCCCAGTCACCGACCAGGTTCGAGTTGGCGATGAGCACCCGCGGCGCCCACTCGTGGGTGCGCAGGATGCCGACCGGCTTGCCCGACTGCACGAGCAGGGTCTCGTCGGCCTCGAGATCCCGCAGCGCGGCGACGATTCCGTCGAACGCGGCCCACGAACGCGCGGCGCGGCCGGTGCCGCCGTAGACGACGAGATCGTCGGGGTGCTCGGCGACCTCCGGGTCGAGGTTGTTCATCAGCATCCGCAGGGCGGCCTCCTGCGGCCAGCCCTTGCAGGTGAGCTCGGTGCCGCGCGGTGCGCGGACGGGCCGGGGGCCAGGAGTACTGGGCTGTGCGGTCATGCCGACTCACCTCTCGGGCAGGGCGTGGGCGCCGTGTGCGGTCTCATCGGCCGGGTACGCCGATGGATCACAGTTGACCGGACCACCGGCCGCGACGACAGGCCTGCACCAGCGTTACTGTCTCGGATACGAGACGGGGGCGGCGGGGAGGCGGACCGGTGGCACAGACCAGCACCTCACCGGCGGTCGGCCGGAGCCTGGACGTCCTGACCTACCTCGCCGGGCGCCCGGGACCGGTCCCCGGATCGGCCATCGTCCGTGATCTGGACCTGCCCCGGTCGTCGACCTACCACCTGTTGCAGGTGCTCATCGATCGCGGCTTCGTCGTGCACTACCCCGAGGAACGCACCTACGCCCTGGGGGTCGCCGCTTTCGAGATCGGTTCGGCCTACCTGCGACACGGTCCCCTCGAACACCGCGGACGACCCCTCGTGCGACGTCTCGCGACCACCCTGTCGGAGACCGCGCACCTGGGGATCCTGCACGGCAGCGAAACGCTCTACCTGTTGAAAGAACAACCGGCCGAGGGGATCCCGGTCACCCTGGTCACCGACGTCGGGGTGCGCCTCCCCGCCTCGTTGACCGCGACGGGCCGGTCGATCCTGGCCCACCTGTCCCCCGCCCAGGTGCGGGCCCTGTTCCCCGACGACGCCTCGCTCGTGCTGCGCACCACGTCCGGACCCGCCCGGCGGACCGATCTGGTGACGCTGCTGCGATCCGAACGACGACAGGGATGGTCGGAGGAGGACGGCATGGTGACCGCCGGTCTGCGGTCGGTGGCGGCCTGCGCCTTCGACCACACCGGGCACCCGGTGGCCGCGTTCAGCGTGACGTGGCGGGCAGACCGGGCCCGATCGTCCTACGAAGCGGTGGTCGCCGGGGTGCGCTCGGCCGCCCGGGATCTCACGACGGCGCTGTCCGGCGTCGCACCGGCGGGCTGGTTCTGACGAGGCCCACGGGGCAGACTGGCGTCGTGTCGATGGAGCGCATCCTGGCCGAGGTCCGCGGGTTCGACGGCGTGCTGGAGTTGGCGCCACAGCCAGGGAGCGAATACCCGCCGATCTCCTGGGGTGACCACTTCTTTTACTACGCACCGGACCAGCGGGTCCCCCGCAATCGTCAGCCGTACGCGACCATCGTGACCAAGGACTACCCCGACGACACCGGGTCGGAGCTGAACGCGGCCGACCGGTGGCGGGTCAACATCCACGTCGGGACCGAGCTCTTCACCGCACTGCTCGGCCACCCGCCCGCCGAGACCGCCGCCGCGGCCACCGACTTCAGCGCCGCGGACGTGTTTCTCCCCCACCCGCTGTACGGCGCATATGGCTGGGTCAGCGTGGTGACCCCGGGTCCGTCGACGATGGATCGGGTGCTGGAGTCGCTGCGCGTGGCACACGCCGCCGACCGCCGCCGCGTCGAGCGGCGGACGGGGACGGTGGACGACGAACCATCTCGGAGTGTCCCGTCATCCGGCACGACCACCGGAGCTCAGACAGCGAGCTGACGTCGTAGCTCTCAGAATAGCCATTATAGAACACTTGTCGTATCGAACATGCGTTCGCTCTGTGCTACCATGAGACATGAACTTCGAGGGGTCGCACAGCGGCGAGCGGACTGCGGAGTGGTACGCGGCCGACCCGGCCAGCCCTCCCGTGATCCGACCCGGGAACATAGGCGCGACTGGCGCAGCGGCACCCGCTCAACTGACCATGAGTGAGTGGCGCTCCGCTGTTGCGGTGGCCCCGGCCTCCGAGTTGTCTCCGTTGTTGGGGTCGCGGCCGGAGCGTCCGGTGGGGTGTTCGGCGCGGGAGTGGGCCAATGTGTTGCTGGATGCGGTGATCGCCCGGCAGCGCTGGGTGGCTTACGAGTCGGCGCAGCAGGTTCATGACCTGGTCGAGCTGTCCGCCGCGGCCGGGGAGGACCCGGGCGGGGTGGACGAGTTCCTGGCCACGGAACTGGCTCTGGCGCTCGGGGTGGCCGAGTCCACGGCGGGCCGGTATCTGCTGGAGGCGGCCGAGTTGACCGCCCGTTGCCCGGCCACTCTGAACGCTCTGGAACAGGGCCTGATCTCGCCGGGGAAGGCGTCGGTAATCTGCCGGGGCACCGCTGACCTGACCGCCGAGACCACCGCCCAGGTGGAGGCCGACGTCCTCCCGGCCGCCGGGTCGTCGACGGTGCCGGGGTTGCGGAACGCGGTGGCCCGGTCGGTGATCCGCCGGGACCCCGACGGGGCGCAGCGCCGCCATGAACAGGCCCGCCGCCGACGCTCCGTGTCCCGGCGCAGTGACCTGGATGGGATGGCGTGTCTGTCGCTGTACGGCACCGCCCAGGACGTCGCCGTGATCTGGGACTGCCTGACCGCCGCCGCCGACGCCGGCAAGACAGAGGGGGATGACCGGTCGATCGGAGAACGGCGGATCGATGCCCTGGTCGACGTATGCACCGACATCCTCGACCGCGGCCTCCTCCCCGACCGGCCCCTACCGACCACCCAGCGGCGCCGCCCGCACCTACTGGTCACCCTCCCCGCATCAGCTCTGGTGAACCCGGAGTCAGGCCGCGGGGAGGTCGCCGAGCTCATCGGGCACGGACCGATCACCCCTGCCCAGGCCCGGGTCATCGCCGCCGACGCGACCTGGCGGCGTTTGATCTGCGACCCCACCAGCGGAGCCCTGCTCAACTACGGCCGCACCACCTACACACCACCGAAAGCGTTGACCGACTTCGTCCTCACCCGCGACCGAAGTTGTGTCATGCCGGGCTGCCGGCAACCCGCCCACCGCTGCGATGTCGACCACCGCCAACCCTTCCACCCCGGCCACACCACCGGCGGCGACACCTCCGCCGACAACCTGGCCGTCCTATGCCGCCGCCACCACCGCGCCAAAGACACCGGCGGCTACCAACTCCACCGCACGGAAGACGGTGACCACCACTGGACCACCCCACTCGGCCGCACCTACACCCGAGCACACACCCGACACTGGGAGCCACCCGAAACCCGCACCGCAACAGCACATCTCGCGGCAACACGGGATGACGACGACCCGCCCCCGTTCTGAACCGAGCAGGCACCCGCTCCCGGTGTCGCGGCGAGCGCTCGCGGTGTCGGTGTCGTTCGCTACAACCTCCCCATGAGTGACACCGCCGACCCGCTCACCCCCGTGGCCGCCGCCTACGAACGCCGCGCCGCGGAATACAGCGCGCTGATCGGAACGATGGACGCGGTCCACCCCGTCGACCGACAGCTCGTCGACAGCTGGGCCACCGGCGTCGACGGGCCCGTCATCGACGCCGGGTGCGGTCCCGGACAGTGGACCGACCACCTGGCCGGTCTCGGCCTGGACGTCTGGGGCGTCGACCTGACCCCGGCGTTCGTCGCCCGCGCCCGCGAGCACTATCCCCGTCGCACCTTTCACCTGGGGAGCCTCGAGGAACTCCCCGCCGAGAACCAGACCATCGGCGGAATCCTCGCCTGGTACTCCCTCATCCACCGTGCGCCGGACGAGGTCCCCGCTGCGCTGGCCGAGTTCCGCCGCGTCCTACGCGTCCCGACGGGCCGCCTGCTCCTCGGGTTCTTCGAGGGCGACACTGTCGAGCCCTTCGACCACACCGTCGTCACTGCCTACCGCTGGCCGGTGGACGCGATGGCCGAACTGGTCGCCACCGCCGGCTTCACCGTCACCGAGACCCATGTCATCCAGCGGCGCGGGGCACGACCCCACGCCGCCGTCCTGGCCACCCTCGAACCAGACGATCGCCCCCTGCGCCGGTGACGACCGCGCACTCACACCCCGTCGGCGGCCAGGATCTGCTCACGCAGGATGTCGACGTGGCCGCAGTGGTGGGCCGACTCCCGCAGCACCTGCAGATGGATCCACCGCAACGTCATCGGCCCCGCCCGATGCCCAGACACGACCTCGTCCAGGCTCCGCCCCACCATCGCCGCCCGGGCCGCCGCCGTCGCCGCCTCGTAGGCCGATCGCACCGAGTCGACGGTGTCCTCATCGCTGACCAGGAACGAATCGTCGACCGACTGCGGCAGACCCAGCGTGGTTCGCGGGGTCCCGGTCACCGCTTCGACGAACCACACCGTCTCCAGGAACGTCGCGTGTTTCACCAGACCCATGACCGTCGTCCGCGACGGCACCAACCGCCGTCGGGCCTGTTCCTCGGTCAACCCGTCGAGCGCGGCTGCCATCGCGCGCCGGTACTCCTCGACGAACGCGGTCAACTGGATGTCGGCATCAGCGGTCAGAACGGCGAAGGGCCCCGGTGAGCTGTCAGACATGGCATCACCTTAGGAGCCGAACAAGATCACCACCCCGGACCGTCACCACCCGTTCAGGGCACCGCTCGCACCGGTCGGGGGATCGTTTCGCGGGCTTTGTCCGTTTAGCGTTCGCGGTCAGTTCACAACACGGGGGGAACGAGTGACTCAGGCGCGACCGCCAGCAGGACGCAGGAAGAAGTGGCCTTGGGTGGCCGGGGCAGCCGGGGGCGTGGTGCTCATCGCCGGAGCGGTCAATGCCGGAAAACCCGCCGAAGAGGCGGTGATCCAACCGGCCGCCGCCGTCGTCGAGACGTCCGTGTCGACGGCCACGGTGACCACGACGGTCATCAGCACCTCGGTCGTGACTTCTCCGGTCACCCAGACCGTGACCGCCGACCCCAGTCCCGTCACCGTGACCGTCTCGGTCGATGCGCCGGCCGCAGCGGCCGAGGCGCCGGCCGTCCCCGCGCCGGCACCGCTGGCGGCCATTCCCAGCACGACCAAGGCGCCGACGACGGGCGCAAAACCGGAGCCGACCCGAGGCGGCGGCGGCTCCTACAAGAACTGCTCGGAAGCACGGGCAGCGGGAGCAGCCCCCGTCCACGTCGGCGACCCCGGATACGGCTCGCACCTTGACCGTGACGGAGACGGCGTGGGTTGCGAGTAGCCAGGAAGAAGTGACAGCCCCTAGGGGCTGGTGCGAGAGCGGGCCGCGGTGGAGACCTCCACCGCGGCCCGTTTGCGTCCCGGCAAGCAAAAACCCCGGTCGCTGGGCTCGTCGAGTCCAGCGACCGGGGTGTGCTGGTGGGCGATACTGGGATCGAACCAGTGACCCCTTCGGTGTGAACGAAGTGCTCTCCCGCTGAGCTAATCGCCCGGGATCGCTTCCCCCGTGACCAGGCCCCGGGGAGGCGTCGACAACCATACCCGATCGGTGTCCGCCGGACCGAATCCGCTGGAGCGCCCGGTCGGGCCGGCTCCCCTCGGCCCCTCCGGCGGGGACGACAGCAGTCTCCGATGCCCCGTCAGTCCATTTCGAGACTCTGCGTGATCAGTTCGTCACTCATATTCTGGAACACCATTTCCTGACTCTCCGTGATGCTTTGAATACGCACCGGATCGTGTACTTCCCAGCGACGTTGTGCCTGTTCATGCTGGCTGTCGGGCCCGATAGCGGCGATCCCTGAATTTTCATACTCCGAATGAGTGATTCAGAAATGGATGCCGTGACCACAGGCCAGATACGCCGTCCCTCCACCACAAGGACGGCTTGCCCAGCTTCGCTCGGACACCGAGCACAGGTCGACTGAACGGCGGAGATACCGATGTCCCAGCTCACCCCGATGCGATCGCAGTTGATCATCGCGTCCACGGAGATGTTGCTCATCTCGGATGCCTCGATTCCCGCCGTCGACGCCGAGTTCCGCTACTACACCGATGACCCGCTGGCCGTGCGGCTGATGCTGTCGATCGACCAGAACCCGGCCGTCTGCTGGACCTTCGGTCGCGACCTCCTGCTGATCGGCGCCCAGATGCCCAGCGGCAACGGCGACGTCCAGGTGTACCCGACCCATGACGGCGTCATCGTCGAACTGCACGCCGGCGACGTGGTCGCCAAGCTGCTGGCCTTCGGTCCCGACCTGACCGAGTTCCTGCGGCGCACCACGACTGCCGTCCCCATGGGCAGCGAGCACCTGCACTACGACATCGACGCCGAGCTGCGCGGCCTGCCCCTGTACGACACCCTCCACGAGGCCTGATCCACCACTCGGCCGCGCCCCCGCCGGGCCCGGCCGGATGTCCGGTTTGGAAGCGGGCCGGAGGGTCGGATAGAGTTACGGAGCTGTTGCGGACCGGCCAGGTTCGAAACAGACATGCGGACGTAGCGCAGTTGGTAGCGCATCACCTTGCCAAGGTGAGGGTCGCGGGTTCGAATCCCGTCGTCCGCTCGGTAGAGGCTCAGGTCCTCACACCTGGGAGCTCCACGGTGGGATGGCCGAGAGGCGAGGCAACGGCCTGCAAAGCCGTGTACACGGGTTCGAATCCCGTTCCCACCTCGCGACCGGCCCCGCGCCGGACCACTCCGGGCGATTAGCTCAGCGGGAGAGCGCTTCCCTGACACGGAAGAGGTCACTGGTTCAATCCCAGTATCGCCCACACCCGGTACGACCCCTGATCAGCAGCCGCTGATCAGGGGTCGTTCGCGTTTCCGGCCCCATCGCGAGACCATCGCCCGGTGTCGGCCGCCGAGTTCACCCGCACCTTCGACGACTGCGTGGCCCGTCTCACAGCGATCCAGCGGCGGCCGCCCGAGTCCTGCACCCTTCTCACCCTCACCGCATCCCGGGCCGGTCAACGACTGACGCACCACTTCGGCCCCCGCGCCGATGC
Organism: Nakamurella flava; assembly: GCF_005298075.1. NCBI lineage: Bacteria > Bacillati > Actinomycetota > Actinomycetes > Nakamurellales > Nakamurellaceae > Nakamurella > Nakamurella flava. The sequence goes on along the minus strand of NZ_SZZH01000001.1, from coordinate 170,114 downwards.
CGGAGCCGACATCCGATCGCTGAGCAAACTCGTGACGGTGCTCACACTTGGCGCGGCCGCAGCCCGCGGCGCGGCCCTCGCCGGCACCGAACCCCTGCGGCTCGACCACCCCCTCGGGCCCCTGCTGCGAGTGGCGCTGCCCACACTCGGGTTCCACCCCGCCGGCCGCTGGGACCGGGTGACCGTCCGGCATCTGCTGTCCAGCACCACCGGGCACGAACACGGCTTCCTCTTCCGCAGCGACGCCGCCCATCTGATCGAGAGGACCGAGACCGATCCCACGGCCCTGCTCCGCCACCTCGCCGACCAACCCCTGACCCACGAACCGGGAACGCACTTCGCGTACTCGAACGCCGGCTACTACCTGCTGTCCGCGCTGATCACCGAACTCACCGGCCGCACGCTGGCCGACTGGACCGGTGACCTGCTCCTCGGGCCGCTGAACATCCCGCCGCAGACCTGGACCTGGCGGCACGACGGCCCCTACCCGGCCGCCGCCACCGGACTCCGGCTGACCCCCGACCACCTGCACCGGATCGCCGACCTGCTCCGCCGCGACGGTCGCCACCACGACGAGCGACTCGTCGACGCGGACTGGATGCGCGAGCTCACCACCCCCCAGGTCGTCCCGCCACCGACCCCCGCCGACCCGACCGATCCCCTCCCCCGCGCCGCCTACGGGCTCGGTGTCTGGCTCTGCGGAGACGGCCGGTTCTACGCCGAAGGCACCGACGGCCAGTACCTCGTGCTCGACCCGGCCACCCACACCGCCGTCACCGTCACGGCCCTCCGAGCCGACCCCACCGCGATGGCGGCGATCCGGCGGGCCCTCGGGCCGCTGACCGGACCCGGGCGACCGGGACCTTCGACCCTGGGATGACCCGCCGACCGGGCGGACAGTCGGAGATGACCGCCCGGGGAGAGGACCCGTCATGGCCACGATCGACACATCAGTCGCCGGCACCCGCTCCGCCGCGGCGCCCTCCGAGCCGGACCCCCGTTCGCGGGTGGTGGCCGGCGTCGACGGCTCCGGGTGCTCCCGCCAGGCCGCCGCCTGGGCCGCCGACGAAGCCCAGGCCCGCGGCGCCGCACTGCTGCTCGTCGCCGCCTACTGGATGCACACCGTCGGGTATCCGGGCACCGCCTACGCCCCCACCGGCACACTGACCGAACTCCGGGAGGCCGGGGAGACCGCACTGCGCGACGTCGCCGGCGAACTGCGCCACCGGCACCCCGAGCTCGACATCACCACCCGCCTGCGCTACGGCGAACCGTCCCGGGTGCTGCGCGAGGAAGCGACCGACGCCGACCTCACCGTCATCGGCAACCACGGCTCCCACCGGTTGACCACCACCCTGGGGTCCGTGGCCGGGACCGTCGTGGCCAGCAGCCCGGGGCCCGTCGCCGTCATCCGACCCGGCACCGCCCGCACCCAGGGTCCGATCGTCGTCGGCGTCGACGGGTCGGCCGACGCCGACCACGCCCTCGGCTACGCGTTCGCCGCCGCCCAGCGACTCGGGGCGGCGGTGATCGCCCTGAGCTGCTGGAGCGACCCGACGATCGACGGTCCGTTCCCGGCCTACGGGGGGCTGCCCCTCGACCTCACCCCACTCGACGAGGCCACCGGCGAGCAGCTCGCGCACCGGTTGGCCCCGTGGCGCGAGCGCTACCCGGACGTCCCGGTGCAGGCCCGGGTCGAACACGCCCGACCCGTCCGACCACTGTTGGACGCCGGCCGGCAGGCCCGCCTGCTGGTCGTCGGGACCCGCGGACGCGGCAAGATCACCGGGCTGCTGCTCGGCTCCACCAGCCAATCGGTCATCGCCCACGCCGAATGCCCGGTGGTCGTCGTGCCCGGTCCCCGCCCCTAGAAGGGTCGACGCAGCCGGGTCACGGACGGGACCGGGCCGGCAGCGGTGCGCTCCACGTCGCCCGGGTGCCGCCCTCGGGCGTCGACCCGATGCTGAAGCGGCCACCGACCGAGGCCGCCCGTTCGGCCAGCCCGTGCAATCCGCTGCGCGCCACCGTCGCCGGCAGTCCGATGCCGTCGTCGCGGACCTCGATGACGAGATCCTCGGCCACCGACACCGTCACCACCAGATCGTCGGCCCGGGCGTGACGGACGGCGTTGCTGACCATCTCGCGGACCGCGGCCCGCGCATGCTGGGCCAGGTCCGACGCCACCAGGTCGATCGGCCCCGACATCCGCACCGCCGTGCGCAGGGGGGCCTCCGCGGTCAGCTCGGTGATCAACTCGTGCAGCTCCATCCGCAGGCGGGACCCGGCCGCGGCCGGCCGACCCGTCGCCCGGGAGGTCCGTGGCGCGACGGGGGCAGCCCCGTGCAGGTCGAAGATCGCCGTGCGGATGTCGGTGATGACGTCCTGCAGTTCGTCGATGTGCTCGGTCAGCCGATCGGCCACCAGCGCCGCCCGACCGACCGCCCGGCGTTGCGTGCCCTGCATGCGCAACCCGATTCCGAACAGCCGCTGGATGACGTGGTCGTGCAGATCGCGCGCGATCCGGTCCCGGTCGGCGAGCACCTCGATCTCCCGTTCGTCCAACTGGATCTCGGCCTGGCGCAGGGCGAGCGCGGCCTGGTCGGCGAACCAGGCCACGATCCGCAGATCCTCCGCGTCGAACCGCGGCGCCCCGGGCCGCCGCACCACCATCAGGACCCCGCGGATCTCCTCCCCCGCCCCCAGGGGCAGGGCCAGCGCCGGCCCCCACTGAGCTCCCAGGGCCGATCGCAACCGGTCGACCGACCGCGGCACCCGGTCCTGAAAGACCTCGCCCATCGTCGTCCCGGCGACCGGGACGAGCCCGCCCAGCAGGGAGGTGGCCCGATCGCCGACGGCGATCGTCACCCGCAGCGCCACCAAGGACTCCGACACGTCGGACCCGTCGTCGGGAGCCGGCAACCCGACCAGGGCGTCGTCGGCACCGACCAGTTCCCGCGCCCGGGCGGCGATCACCTGCAGGGCCGCCTCGATGTCGGGGCCGGCCAGCAGCGCTGCCGTCACCTCGCCGACCGCGGCCAGTCGACGTTCCCGGCGGCGGGCCTGCTCGTAGAGGCGGGCGTTGTCGATCGCGATGCCGGCCGCCCCGGCCAGCGCCTGTACGACCCGTTCGTCCTCGTCCGTGAAGGGGCCGCCGGACCGTTTCTCGGTCAGGTACAGCCGACCGAAGACCTGGCCGTGCCCGCGCACCTGCACCCCCAGGAACGACCGCATCGGCGGGTGGTGGGCGGGGAACCCGACCGACGCCGGATGCCGGGACAGGTCGTCCAACCGCAACGGTTCGGTGTCGGTGAGCACCACCCCCAGCAGTCCGAGCCCCACCGGCAGCGGCCCGATCCGCGCCTGCGTCTCGGCGTCGATGCCCACCGGCAGGAACTGCAGAACGCGGCCGTCGGCGTCCACCTCCGACAGCGCGCCGTAACGGGCGTCGGCCAGGTCCATCGCCACCTCGACGATGCGGCGCAGCGTGCTCTGCAGGTCGAGCCCGGCGGACACCGCGAGCACCGCCTGCAGCAGGGCCTCCATCCGGTCGCCGGACTGCACCCCGGGCTCGGTCGCCACGGTCAGCCCCGGAGCCCGCCCGGACCCCGCCCGCGGGCCGGCCGATCCCGGAGTTCGGTCGCCAGGACGGCGACCTGCGTGCGCCGCTGCAGACCGAGCTTGGCCAGCACCGACGAGACGTAGTTCTTCACCGTCTTCTCGGCCAGGAACATCCGCTCGCCGATCTGCCGGTTGGTCAGTCCCTCGCCGATCAACGTCAGCACGGCCCGTTCCTGATCGGTCAGGCCGGCCAGCGGCCCGGCCGGCGCAGCCTGGGAGCGCCACCCCTCGGTCAGCCGGGACGCCGCGCGCTCCGGCAGCAGCGACCGGCCCGCCCCCACCGCTCGCACCGCGTCGACGAGATCGGTCCCGCGGACGTCCTTGAGGACGTAGCCGACGGCGCCGGCCAGGATCGCGTCCGACAGCGCCTCGTCGTCGGTGTAGGAGGTGAACATCAGGCAGCGCAGGTCGGGCAGCTGCGACCGCAGATCCCGGCACAACTCGATGCCGTTCCCGTCCGGCAGCCGCACGTCCAGCACGGCGACCTGTGGCCGGGTGGCCAGGATCCGGCCGTAGGCTTCGGCCGCCGTCGCCGCCTCCCCCACGACCGACAGGTCCTCGGCCTCGTCGAGCAGGTCACTGACCCCGCGACGCACCACCTCGTGATCGTCGACGACGAAGACGGTCAGCACGGCACTCCCGGGGCTCGGCGGAACGACAGCTCGGACAGGACGCAGCTACACGCGACGCATCGCCACCCGACGGCCGGACGGACGCCGGGGCGGACCGCCGCGGTGCAACCAGCCGGACAGCACGATGATCACCAGACCGGCGGCCGCGAGAACCGGCTGCAGGAGGAAGAAGTGGCGCACGACGACGATCTGGACGACGACCCAGACCATCAGGACGGTGCCCGCCAGCGTCGACGCCAGCGGTGACCACACCGCCCGACGCACCTCGCCCACCAGCGCGATCGACATGGGGACCGCGACGACGGCCAGCAGGAGCACGGCCGGCCACGCCCACGTCGGGAACGGCGTCGCCGCCAACCACGCATCGGGCAGACCGATCGCATTGTCGGCCAGCATCCCCGCCGCACCCGCGATCGCCGTCGCGGCCACGACGAACTCGACCATCACCACCGCCGCCCGCAGGTTCCAGCGGCGGCGGGCGGTCAGGGGCGCATGGGTGCGGACGGCCATTCCGTCGGTTACATCCGCTGCCGGGCGAGCACCTTGCGCTGCACCTGGCGCTCGGCGATGAACGAGACGAACGGGATGGTGCCGGCGACCAGCACCCACAGCGTGCCGAGCGGCGACCAGCGGTCCTTGTAGGCGAGATCGAACGCGAGGATCACGTAGACGACGAACAGGGCGCCGTGGATCGGGCCCCAGACCGCGACGGCCGTGCCGTAGTCGAACCCGTACTTCAGCACCATGGCCGCGACCAGCAGGATCAGGCCCCAGCCGACCACGAACGCGGCGATCCGGTACCGCTTGAACGCGGCCAGGATCTTCGGCGGCACCACGGGCGTCCCGGCGGCGCCCGCCCGGGCGGGCACGGTCTGGTCGATGGGTTCAGCCACGTCGGCGGTCCTCTTCTGCTAATGCGGCGAGCGCCTGGTTGTAGGCGGTCAGTTCCGGGTCGTCGTCGTACTCGGTCGGCACCTCGGCGGCGGACAGGAACACCGGTGGCGCCGAACGACGGCGGCGGGAGCGGCCCGGCGGCGGGGTGGCCTCGCCACTGTCCCCCGGCGTCCGTTCCCCGGCCGGGTGGTCGTCCGGTTCCACGGCCGGTGGTTCGGCGGCGACCGGAGCGGCGGCACCGTCGGCGACTCCCGCGTCGTCCGTCGCCACCGACAGATCGTGCTCGCCCGCCGCCAGCGCGGTCAGTTCCGCGTCGTCCTCGCTGTCCTTGATCTGCTCCAGCTTGAGGAAGCGGATCCACATGTAGACGAAGGCGACGCCGAATGCCGGCCACAGGACGGCATACCCGAAGTTCTGCGCGGTGCCGGTGGTCTCCTGCGTGCGGTCCCACTGCCACACACCCAGTCGCAGGCACGTCAGAACGGCGGCGAGCACCAGCAGGTGCCCGACCATCCAGCCGGGGCGCAGGAACCGTCGGTCCACGCCTCTGACGGTACCGCTGTCACCCTGGTCATCGGGCCGTCCGCGACCTGCCCACAATGGAGGACGTGCTCGTCGATCCCGCCTCCCCGCCGGAACCGGCCCCCGCGGCCGGCGCTTGTCCGGGCGGTACCGGCCCGGCGGACGGGCCCTCGTCCGGGTCGTCCGGCTGGACCGTCGTGATGCCGCTGAAGGCCAGTGCCCGCGGCAAGAGCCGTATCGACCTGGCCCCCGACCTGCGCAGACGCTTGGTGCTGATGATGGCCACGGACGCGGTGACCGCGGTCGCCGGGGCGCCCGGGGTGGCCCGGGTGCTGCTCGTCGTCGAGGATCCGGACGACGGCCGGACGATCGCGGACGCCGCCCGGGCGGCCCCTGTCCACGACCGCAGCGCACCGGTGGACGCCCACGTGACGGCCGCCACCTCGCTGAACGCGGCGATCCGCGACGGCGCCGCCCAGGCGGGCGAGGGCCCGGTCGCGGTGCTGCCGTGCGACGTGCCGTCCGCCACCGCGGCCGAGATCGGCGCCGCCCTGGCCGCCGCGCACCGCCACGCGCGGGCCGTCGTCGCCGACGCCGACGGGATCGGCACCACCCTGTTGGCCGCCCAGCACGGTCGCGACCTGAACCCGCGCTACGGACCCGACTCGTGGCGCCGGCACGTCGACGACGGCGCGGTCCCCCTCGATCTGCCCGCCGGCAGCGGTCTGCGCCGCGACGTCGACCTGCGCTCGGACCTGGCCGCGGTGACCGGGCCGGCGACCCGCCGGGCCTGGCGGGACAGCGGCGAAGGCGCGCCGGCGAGCGCGCCGGCCTAGGAGGCGGCGACCCGGCCCTTCTCGACCTCGACGTCGAACTCCGCCGGCGGGTACTGCGGGTCCAGTTCGGTCAGCTTCTGGTGCAGCAGGGCGCCGATCGCCCAGTTGCGGTACCACTTGCGGTCCGAGGGGATGACGTGCCACGGCGCGGCATCGGTCGAGCAGCGGTTCAGGGCGTCCAGGTAGGCGGCCTGGTAGTCGTCCCAGTAGCCGCGTTCGTCGACGTCACCCGGGTTGTACTTCCAGAACTTCGTCGGATCGTCCAACCGGGCCAGCAGCCGCTCCTTCTGCACCTCCTTGGAGATGTGCAGGAAGCACTTCACCACCGTCACGCCGCTGTCGGTCAGCCGCTGCTCGAAGTCGTTGATCGCCGCGTACCGCGGCTCCCACACCGCCGGCGGCACCAGGTCGTGCACCCGGACCACGAGGACGTCCTCGTACTGGGACCGGTTGAACACTCCGATGAGACCGGCGGCCGGCACCTGCTTCTCGATGCGCCAGAGGAAGTCGTGGGCGAGCTCCTCCGGGGTCGGCTTCTTGAACGAGGCCAGCCGCAGCCCGGCCGGGTTCACCAGACCGAGCACCTTGTCGACGACGCCGTCCTTGCCGGAGGTGTCCATCCCCTGCAGGACCAGCAGCACCGACCGATGCTCGGATCCGCCGGTCGCCCCGGCGTACAGCTTCTCCTGCAGGGCGGCGAGATCGGGGCCGAGATCGGCGAGCGCGGCGGCCCCCGATTCCTTGTCCTGCGGCCCGATCGGCGTGCCCGCCGGGTCGATCGCGGACAATTCGGCGAGCCCGGACGGCACCCGGAAAGCGGCGGCGGGATCCAGCGGGGTCTTCTTGGCCATGGTGCACGGTGACACACCGGTCGCGTGGCGCCGCGTAGCACACCGCACGTTCGCGCCTTCGGGTGCCTACCCTCGGCAGGATGAGGACGCCGACCGCGGTGACCGACACCGCCACGCAGCACTTCCTGGGACTGGACGACGCCTGGTGCGCCCACAATTACCACCCGCTGCCGGTCGTCATCGCGCAGGCCGACGGCGCCTGGGTGACCGACGTCGAGGGGCGTCGCTACCTGGACATGCTGGCCGGGTACTCGGCCCTGAACTTCGGTCACCGCCACCCTGACCTCATCGCTGCCGCCGTCCGGCAGCTCGGCCTGGTCACCCTGACCTCCCGGGCCTTCCACCACGATCAGCTCGGGCCGTTCTGTCAGGAGCTGGCCGAACTCACCGGCACCGAGATGGTGCTGCCGATGAACTCCGGCGCCGAGGCCGTGGAGTCGGCCCTCAAGGTCGCCCGCAAGTGGGCCTATCAGGTCAAGGGCGTGCCGGCCGGGCGGGCTCGGATCATCACCGCCGCCGGCAACTTCCACGGCCGCACGCTGACCATCGTCTCGTTCTCCGACGACCCGCAGGCCACCGCCGACTACGCCCCTTACACACCGGGTTTCGATCAGGTGCCGTTCGGCGACGCGGCGGCGCTGGCCGCGGCGATCACCCCGGACACCGCCGCCGTCCTGCTCGAACCCATCCAGGGGGAGGCCGGCATCCTGGTGCCACCGGCCGGCTACTTCGCCGAGGTCCGGCGACTGTGCGACGAGCACGGGGTGCTGCTGATCACCGATGAGATCCAGTCCGGGCTCGGCCGCACCGGCACCACCCTCGCCCTGGACCACGAGGGCGTCCGCGCCGACCTGTACACCCTGGGCAAGGCGCTCGGCGGCGGGATCCTGCCGGTGTCCGCGGTGGTCGGCCGCCGCGATGTGCTGGGCGTGCTGCGTCCCGGCGAGCACGGATCGACCTTCGGCGGCAACCCGCTGGCCTGTGCCGTCGGGCGGGCGGTCGTCACCCTTCTGCGGACCGGCGAGATGCAGGAGCGCTCGCGCGTGCTGGGCGCGCATCTGCACGCCCGGCTGGGCGAGCTGGTCGGGTCGGGCCTGTCCGAGGTGCGCGGGCGGGGTCTGTGGGCGGGTGCGCAACTCGCTCCGGAACTCGGCGACGGTCGACCGATCAGCGAAGCGCTCGCCGACCGCGGGGTGCTCGTCAAGGACACCCACGAGACCACCCTGCGGTTCGCACCGCCGCTGGTCATCACCGAGGCCGAGATCGACCAGGCGGTCGCATCTCTCGCCGAGGTGCTGCGAACGGCGAACACCACTGCACCGCCGGTCGCGGCGAATGGTCGGCCCGCGGCCCACTGACCCGGGCCCGGAGCCGCGGTTGCGGGCGGTCCCCGAACGAAGGACCGCACCGCAGGCCGCCCCCACGGCGCGCCGCGGCGGATCTACCGTCAGCGGCAGGGCGGCGGCCCCACACCCGCGCCCTCGGAGGCGGCGATGAGCAGTCCCACGGTGCAACCCACCGACGACGTGCCGGTTGCCCTCCCCGCTGACGGCGGGCCGCCGACCACCCCGGGCGACCGGCCGGTCGGCGCGGCAGCCTCGTCGGCGCCGGGTCCGTCCCGGGTGCGTCGGGTCGCGGCCGTCCTGCTCCTCGTCGTCGGCTGCGTCCTGACCCCGGTCGCCGTGACCGCGCAATGGGCCCGCGCGATGGTCACCGACCAGGACACCTACCTGGACGCCGTCGCACCGCTGGCCCGCAACCCCGTCGTGCTGGACGCCCTCCGCACCCGGGCCGTCGGCCAGCTCGACCAGGTCATCACCGACGCCGACCCGCAGGCCCTGCTCGCCTCGGGGTTGTCCGAGCTGGGCGCCTCCGACCGGGTGTCGGCGTTGGGCGGTCTGCTCGCCCCGGTGCTGCAGAACCAGCTGCTGGACGCGGCCGACGGACTGGTCGACCGGGCCCTGCACAGCGACGCCTTCGCGCAGAGCTGGGTGAGCGCCAACGCCGCCGCCCACACCGCACTGGTCGGCCTGCTGGACGGCTCGGCCGATCCAGCGCTGGCCCGGGCCCAGGCGACGGCGATCCGGGTGGATTCCGTCCTGGACACCGTGCGGGAGCGGCTCACCGCGGCCGGGGCGACCTGGGCGCAGCAGATCCCGTCGGTGCCGACCACGCTGCCGCTGGTGGCGCCGGGAACGCTGGACCGGGCCCAGGGGTACTACTCGGCGTTGGCCGTGCTGGGCGTCGCCCTGCCGATCGCCGTCCTGCTGCTGCTGGCCGCTGGGGTCGCGCTCAGCCGATCGCGCTGGACGGCGCTGCTGGCCGCCGCGCTCGGCGTGCTGGCCGGCCTGCTGGTGCTGCGACTGGCCCTGCAGTGGGCCTACGGCGCCGCCGCGGACGCCAGCCCGACCGCGCCCGAGGTGACCCGGATCTTCGCCGAGCAGCTGACCGGTGGTCTGCGATCCACCGCCCTGCTGGTCACCGGGGTGGCGATCGTCGTGGCAGTCGCCGCCGGGGCGGTGGCGATCACCGGCGCCCGGCAGCGGGGACGGTCAGCCCGCCTCGCGAGCCAGCGCCAGCAGGCGTGAAGTCGCTCGCTTGTACTTCTTGCGGTACCCGCCCTTGAGCATCTCGGGCGTGAACAGCTCGTCCAGCGGGACACCGGATGCCTTGACCGGGATCGTCCGGTCGTAGAGCCGGTCGATGAGCACCACCCAGCGCAGCGCGGCGCTCTGGTCGTCCAGGGGGCGGACCCCGGTGACGAAGGTGGCCGGCACGCCGTCGAGCAGCCGGCCGTACTTCGAGGGGTGCAGACGGGACAGCGCGGTGGTCAACGACTCGAAGTCGTCCAGCGAGGCGGACGACGCCTGCCCGGCGGCCGCCGCGGCTGACCGGACCTCGTCGTCGCTCGAGGGCGCCGGGGCCGGGGCGAGGCCCGCGTGCCGGTAGTCCGGTCCGTCCACCCGCAGCGTGTCGAAACGTGAGGCCAGAGCGTGGATCTCGCGGCGAAAGTCCTCGGCGGCGAACCGCCCCTCCCCCAGCTTGTCGGGCAGTGTGTTCGACGTGGCGACCAGTTTGACGCCGGCGTCGGACAGCTCGGACAGCAACCGGGTCATCACCATGGTGTCGCCCGGATCGTCGAGTTCGAACTCGTCGACCGCCAGCAGCCGGTGGCCGGACAGCTGCTTCACCGTCTCGGCGAACCCGAGCGCTCCGACCAGGTGGGTGTACTCGACGAACGTGCCGTAGGCGCGGGGCCCGGGGACCGCGTGCCAGAGCGAAGCCAGCAGGTGGGTCTTGCCGACGCCGAAGCCGCCGTCGAGGTAGTACCCGCCGGCCATCGGAGCGGCCTTGCGGAACAGGCCACGCTTGGGCGGGTCGGCGATCTGTTCGGCGTACCGGCTCAGCGTGTCCAGCGCGACCTGCTGCGACGGCTCGTTCGGCGACGGCCGGTAGGTGGAGAACCGGGCGGCGTCGAAACGCGGTGGCGGGACCAGGCCCGAGATCAGCTCGGACGGCGTGATCGTTGGCGATTGATCGGCGAGAGCCAGGACGGACACAGGGCAGCAGCCTACGGGCGGAAACGAACGCCACCGGCCCGTCCGGGTGTGATGCCCGTCCGACCAGCGATGACCTCTGGTACGGATGGACCCATGACCGACCTGCTGGGGGCCGACGGGCGGGCGGCGGACCCCGCCGCCCAGAGCGACATCGACGACCGACTGGCCATGCTCTACGCCTGGCCGGACGACCAGCTCGCGGACGGCCCGGTGGTCCGGGCCAACATGGTCGTCTCGCTCGACGGCGGGATCGGCGTCGACGGGCGGTCCGGTGGACTGGGGAATGACGCGGACGGGCGTCTCTTCCAGGTGCTGCGCGATCTGGCCGACGTCATCCTGGTCGGATCGGGCACCGTCAGGGCCGAGGGGTACGGCGGCGTCGAAGCGGACCCCGAGCGGATGGCCCGGCGGGTGCGGTGGGGCCTGCCCGGTACTCCCCCGCCGATTGCCGTGGTCACCAACCGCGGCGTGGCCGCGGACCTGCCGTTGTTCACCGACACGGTCACGCCGCCGATCGTGATCACCCCGAAGGCCGCGGCCGGCCAGGCACCCGACGGCGCGGACGTCATCATCGCCGGCGAGGACGAGGTCGACCTGCCCGCGGCCGTCGCCGCGCTCGGTCGCCGCGGTCTGCGGCGGGTGCACTGCGAGGGCGGCCCCCGCATCCTCGGGGAGCTGGTCGCCGCCGGTCGACTCGACGAGCTGTGTCTGACCCTCGCCCCGACGATGGTCGGCCCCGGCAACGGTTCGCTGCTGGGCGGGGTCGAACTCCCTCAGCAGGCGGACTGGGTGCCCACCGGCCCCGAGGGCGGCGTCGCCGTGGCCGACGGGGCGGTGTTCCTGCGCTACCGACGGCGGGGCCGGTGAGCCAGGCGTCCAGGCCCCGGCCGGGGTGCCGGCCGTCGCGCCGCCGGGCGGTCCTGACGGTGGCTGCCGTGCTGTTGCTGTCCGGGTGCACGCTCGGCCCGTCCCAGCGTCCGGCGCTGGCCACGGCCGGACCGGGCAGCCTGCCCCCGGTGTCGACGGACGCCTCGTCCTCGGTCTCGTCCCCACCGAGCGGAGCGGGCGGGGCGCCGCGAACCGCCGACCCCGTCCGCTGGACCGCGTGCGACACCCTGCCGACGAGTGCGACGGCCGACGGGGTCCGGTACGCCGTGGACTGCGCGACCGTCCGCCCGGACGGCAGCGGGTTGCTGGGTGATCCGATCGCGGTCGCCCGGGCGCGGGCGGACGGCGTCCCCGCCGACGCTCCGACCCTGGTGGTGGTCTCCGGCGCTCCCGGGCAGAACCCGGCGGACGCCGTGGTCGCGGTGGCGGCCGGGCTGTCACCGGCGGTCCGCGACGCGTTCGCGGTGGTGACGGTGGATCTCGCCGGCACGGGTCCCCGCGGGGTGCGATGCCTGGGATCGACGGCAGGTCAGGCGCTCCTGACGATGGGCGGCGACCCCGGTAGCCCGGGGGCGGCCGCACTCCTGGCCGAGCAGTCGCGGGAGCTCACCTTCCAGTGCGGCGACGAGATCGGTCCGGACCTCACCGCGGTCAACACCACGACCGCCGCCGACCAGCTCGACGCGGTCCGCGACGCACTCGGCGGTGGCGGGCTGCGCCTTCTCGGCCGGGGGTGGGGCGCGACCCTGGGCGCGGTCTACGCCGACCGCTATCCGGGGTCGGTCGCCGCGATGGTGCTGGACGGGCCGGCGGATCCGCGGGCCGGCGCGGTGGATCGGCTGACGGCGGTGGCCGCCACGGCCGAGAGCACGTTCGACGCCTTCGCCGCCGCTTGCCTTGCCCGGCAGGACGGCTGCCCGCTCGGCGACGACCCCCGCGCCCGGGTGTCCACCCTGGTGACCGACCTGGACACCGTCGCCGGCCCCGGGTCGGGTCGGGCCACCGGTGGTTCGGTCCTGCTGGACCTGGTCCTGTCCCTCGGGGAGCCCGACGACTGGCCGGCGCTGGCCGACCGGGTGGCCGCAGCCGGCTCGTCGGGGGTCTCGGCGGCGGACCCGCTGCTGGCCGATCTGGCCACCCGGGTCGGTCTGGTGGGCGCGGACGGCTCGTCGGTACCCACGTCGGGGTGGACGTCGTCGGCGCTGGTCTACGGGTGCAACGACACGGCGACGCGACTGACCAGTGAACAGCTGACCGCGGCGGCCACCACCGCCCGGGCCGGGGCGCCGCTGTTCGGGGCGTTCACCGTGGGCCTGCTCGGGTGGTGCGGCAACTGGCCGGCCCCGGATGCGACCCTCGGGGCGGTGCGGGCCGCCGGCGCCCCGCCTCTGCTGGTGCTCTCCTCGACCGGTGATCCGTGGGCTCCGGCCGACGGGGTACGTGCCCTGGCCGGGCAGTTGTCGTCGGCTCGCGTCGTCACCTGGCAGTCAGCGCGTTCGGGGAGCTACCCGGCGAGTGCGTGCGTGACGGGTGCGGTCGAGGCGTACCTCGTCTCGGGCACCACACCGACGGCGGACGTCCTCTGCCCGCCCTGACCTGCCTCGGACGGGCCGAGCCGACCGGCCACGATCGGGTTCGGCGTGGGAGGACGCCGATGGACGGTCCCCGGTCGTAGGGTCCCGTCATGCCGGCCGACCGCCCCACGCATGCCGCCGACGACGCGGTGTCGGGCGTCCCCGACCACCTCCGGGTGGCCCGATGACGAGCGTGCCGTCGACCGCCGGGCCGGCCGAGTTCCGTCGGGCGGTGAGCCGCCTGGATGCCGCCCGCACCCGCCGCGAGGTCGAGCTCGGCGCGCTGCCCGCCCCCGCCCGGCTGGCACCGTGGAGTCACGCCGTGTCGGTCGCCCTCTATTCCGGCGGGCGCGAGGACGAGGCGGCGTCGGGCCGGCTGATCCTGCTGTACGACCCGGACGGGGTGCAGACCTGGGGCGGGACGCTGCGGGTGGTCGTCTTCGCGACCTGTGAGCTCGACATCGAGATCGCCCAGGACCCCCTGCTGCCGGACGTCACGTGGAGTTGGCTGACCGAGGCGCTGGAATCGAACGGGGCACACTTCTCGGCGCTGGGCGGAACTGTGACCGCGACCTCCTCCACCCGTTTCGGCGACATCGCCGGGCCGGCCCGGACCGATGACGTCGAACTGCGGGCCAGCTGGACGGCCGACGAGCACACCGATCGCCACCTGCAGGCCTTCGCCGACTTCCTGGCGGCGGCCGCCGGGCTTCCGCCGGAGGGTGTGACCGTGCTCCAGCCGGTCGAGTCCGCTGACGCCGGGTCGATCGATCGGTGATCGCAGGCGTTACTCGCTTCGTGTGCTTGACCACGGACGGGTGCATGAACCACACTTCGGGTGACAACACAACGACTGACTTGATCCGGTGTTTGCCCGGTCGCGTTCCTGACGGCCGAGTCCCGCAAGCGCCGCACCGGAAGGATCTCCCTTGAGCAACCCCGTGGTCGGCTCCCTTGAGACGATGCGGCGCGGTGACGGAGCCCGTCCGGGTGTGCTGCCCGCGCAGAGGTCGCCTCTGCGTGAATCCGCGCCGTCCCCGCTCCGCATCGCGACCGTCCTGATCGTCGACCCGGACCGGGCGACCCGCGACCCGCTGCGCACCAGTCTGGGCGACGTCGGCGTCGGCCGTGTCCTGGAGGCCGCCTCGGTGGCGGCCGTGGAGGATCTGGTCGCCCGCCAGGTGAGCGGCGATCTGGCCCTGATCAGCCTGCAGCTCGGTGCCGATGCGACGCGCCTGATCCATGCGCTGCGCGAGGCCGGATGGCCGCGAGTCGTCGCCCTCGCCCCCACGGCCGACATCGGCCCGGTCATCGACGCCGTCGGCGCCGGCGCGAGCGGGGTGCTGATCGGCCGCCGGGCGAATCCCGCTTCCGCCAGCATTCCCAGCACCATCCACGAGTTGTCGTCCCGGGAGATCGAGGTCATCCGGCTCGTCGCCGACGGCCGGTCGAACAAGTGGATCGGTGATCAACTGTCCTTGTCCGCGCTGACCGTCAAGAGCCATCTGGCGCGGATCGGCCGCAAGCTCGGCACCGGTGACCGCGCGCACATGGTCGCGCTGGCCATGCGGGCCGGCGTCATCTCCTGAGTCCGGCCACCCCGGCAGGACCGGCCGTCGCCTCTGCGACCGGGCCGGGAGCCGGACGCGGCCGGGAGGCGAACCCCGGCGTCCGATCACCGCGAACGGTGGACAACGAACCACGAACGGCCGAGCGAACAGGTACGGTCCGCAGGTGACTGCGACCGACGACACCACGGCGACCGCGCCGATGGCGGCCGGTCCGGACGATCTTGACGCCCGTACCGACCAGGCTCCCGCCCCCGTTCCGCTGCTGTCCCCGCGCGATCCGTATGCGGGTCCGGTGGTCGACCCCCTGGAGCTGACCGCCTGGGCCGAGCGCTTCGCCGGGGGCTCCGCCGACCCGGTGGCGATCGATGCCGAACGGGCCTCGGGTTTCCGTTACTCCGCCCGGGCCTACCTGGTACAGCTGCGGCGGGCCGATGTCGGCACGGTGCTGCTCGATCCCGTCCCGTTGGGTGACCTGACGGTGCTGGACGAACCGTTGGCCCGTTCGGAATGGGTGCTGCACGCGGCCAACCAGGACCTGCCGTGCCTGGCCGATGCCGGGATCCGGCCGCGGCGGCTGTTCGACACCGAGTTGGCCGGCCGATTGGCCGGGCTGCCCCGGGTCGGTCTCGGGCCGCTCGTGGAGAACGTGCTCGGCCTGCACCTGCGCAAGGGACACGGCGCGGCCGACTGGTCGAGCCGGCCGCTGCCGTACGAATGGCTGACCTACGCCGCGCTGGACGTCGAGGTGCTGGTCGAGCTGCGCGACGCGATGGAGAAGACCCTGCGCGAGCAGGGCAAATGGGAGTGGGCCGCGCAGGAGTTCCAGGCCTTGGTCGACGCGCCGCCGCCGGTCCCCCGGGCGGAGCCCTGGCGCCGTACGTCGGGGATGCACCGGATGAGCGACCGGCGGTCCCTGGCCGTGGTGCGCGAACTGTGGACCACCCGGGACGGGCTGGCCCGGCGCCGGGATCTCGCGCCGCACCGAGTGCTGCCGGACACCGCGATCATCGCCGCCGCGTCGGCCCGCCCGACGACGATCGAGGCCCTGGTGGCCCTTCCGGTGTTCTCGGGCCGGGTGCAGCGGCGGCACGCCGATCTGTGGCTGGCCGCGGTCGACCGCGCTCTGCGCCTGCCGGACCGGGATCTGCCGCCGGTGCGCTCCCCCGGCGAGGGACCGCCCCCACCGGCGAAGTGGTCGGCCCGGGATCCCCGGGCCGCCGCCCGGTTACAGCACGCACGCGCGGCCCTGGCCGAACTGAGCGAACGGGTGGCTACCCCGGTCGAGAACCTGGTGTCACCGGACACCGTTCGACGGGTGCTGTGGAGCCCACCGGAGGACGGCACCGCGGAGTCCATCGGTGCCGCGCTGGCCGAGCGGGGGGCCCGCCCGTGGCAGGTGGATCTCGTGACCCCGCTCGTGCGGGCCGCGCTCGATGCCGGTGCCCCGGACAGCTGACCCTCGTCCGCCGACCCGCCCCGGACCCTTCCGCCCGTAAGTTACCCCGGAGTAACATTGGGGTCGTCGGGGGTCGCGTCGCTGCCCACCCGCCCGCGCGCCGACCCCGCCGTGCCACCCGAGGTGGAGACGACCGAAGGAGTTCGTGGTGTCCGAAGCAGTCACCAGCCGCCCCCGCGAGGCTGCGCCGGACGGGAACCCGCCGCGCACCCTGCACGACGTGGTCTTCGTCGAGGGGGTCCGCACCCCGTTCGGCAAGGCCGGGGACAAGGGCCAGTACGCCCAGACCCGGGCCGACGACCTCGTGGTCAAGGTCATCCGCGAGCTGCTGCGGAGGCGGCCCGAACTGCCACCGGAACGCATCGACGACGTCGCCGTCGCCGCCACCATGCAGACCGGTGACCAGGGCCTGACCATCGGCCGCACCGCGGCCCTGCTGGCCGGACTCCCCCGCTCCGTCCCCGGGTTCGCGATCGACCGGATGTGCGCGGGGGCGATGACCGCCGTGACCACGGTGGCATCCGGGATCGCCGCCGGGGCCTACGACGCGGCCATCGCCGGCGGCGTGGAACACATGGGCCACCACCCGATCGGCGAGGGCGCCGACCCCAACCCGCGGTTCGTCGCCGACCGCCTGGTGGACCCGTCCGCCCTCAACATGGGCGCGACCGCCGAGAACCTGCACGACCGGTGGCCGGGTCTGACCCGTGAACGGGCCGACGCCTACGCCGTGGTCAGCCAGGAGCGGTACGCCAAGGCGCTGGCCAACGGTCACATCACGGCCGACCTGGTCCCGGTGGCCACCCGCTCGGCCGAACTCGGCTGGGGACTGGCGACCGCCGACGAACTGCCCCGCCCGGGGACCACCGCGGACGCTCTGGCCGGCCTGCGCACCCCGTTCCGGCCGCACGGCCGGGTCACCGCGGGGAACGCCTCCGGCCTGACCGACGGCGCCACCGGGTGCCTGCTGGTCGCCGCGGACGTGGCGCGCGAGTACGGGCTGCCCGTGCGGATGCGGATGGTCACCTTCGCCTTCGCCGGGGTCGAGCCCGAGACCATGGGGACCGGTCCGATCCCGTCGACCGAGAAGGCCCTGGCCAAGGCCGGTCTGACCATCGACGACATCGGCCTGATCGAGATCAACGAGGCGTTCGCCGTCCAGGTCCTGGCCTTCATCGAGCATTTCGGGCTGGCCGACGAGGACGAGCGGGTCAACCCGTGGGGCGGCGCCATCGCCATGGGCCACCCGCTGGCGTCGTCCGGCATCCGGCTGATGACGCAGCTGGCCCGGGAGTTCGCCGAGCACCCCCAGGTGCGGTACGGCCTGACGACCATGTGCGTGGGGCTGGGCATGGGCGGCACCGTCATCTGGGAGAACCCGCACTGGCAGGACACCACCGACCGCAGCGACACCGACGGGAGCGCGGCATGACCACCACCGAGGACCGCACGGCCACCCCCACCCGATCGGCCCTCCCGGTGCCGCCCGAGGTGGTGACCCGCTCCGTCGCCCGCATCGTCGACGTGCCGCGGACGCCGTCGTCCGGGGGAGCTGGCGCCCCACTCCGGTTCGCGCTCATCACCGTCGACAACGGCAAGGACCACACCCGCCCCTCGACCCTGGGGCCGCAGGGCCTGGCCTGCCTGGACGCCGCGCTGGACGAGGCGTTCGCCGCCCGCCCGGACGCGATCGCGGTCACCGGCAAGCCGTTCGTCTTCGCGGTCGGCGCCGATCTGTCCCAGGTCGGCGGGATCGCCGACCGCAGCCAGGCGGCCGAGTTCATCGGAGCCGGGCAGCGGGTCTTCGGTCGCCTGCGGACCAGTACGGTCCCGACGTTCGCTTTCCTCAACGGGGCGGCGATGGGCGGCGGGATGGAACTGGCGCTGCAGTGTCACTACCGCACGGTGGCGACCAACGCGGCCGCCCTCGCCCAACCGGAGGTCTTCCTCGGCCTGCTCCCGGGGTGGGGCGGCACCCAGCTGATCCCGCGGCTCGCCGGACCGGCCAACGCGGTCACCCTGATCGTGGAGAACGCGCTCAACCAGAACCGCATGCTGCGGCCCGGCGACGCGTTGGCCCTGGGCGTGGTGGATGTCGTGCTGGACGCCGCCGACTTCCTCGAACAGTCCCTGCGCTGGGCCGCGGGGGTCGTGGACGGCGACATCGTCGTGGAGCGAACGCCTTTCGCCGGTGCGGACGATGCCGCCTGGGCGGAGGCCCTGGAACGCGGCCGAGCCGTGGCCGACCTGCGGACGAAGGGGGCCGCCCCTGCGGCCTATCGGGCCCTCGATGCGATAGCGCTGTCCCGGGACACCGAACTGGACGCCGGGCTGGCCACCGAGGCCGACCTGGAGACCGACCTGATCATGTCCGACGAGTTCCGAGCCGGGGTCTACTCGTTCCAGCTCACCCAGCAACGGGCCAAGAAACCGGTCGGCGCGCCCGATCCGCGGCTGGCCCGCAGGATCACCAAGGTCGGGGTGGTCGGCGCCGGTCTGATGGCCGGGCAGCTGGCCCTGCTGTTCGCCCGGCGGTTGCGGGTGCCGGTGGTGCTCACCGAACTCGACCAGGGCCGCCTGGACAAGGGCCTGGCCCGCATCCACCGGGACGTCGACGGACTGCTGCGCAAGAAGAAGATCGGCCCCGACGAGGCCAACCGCATCCGCGCCCTGGTCACCGGCTCACTCGACCACTCCGCCTACGCCGACGCCGATTTCGTGGTCGAAGCGGTCTTCGAGGAGATGAGCGTCAAAAAGCAGGTCCTCGCGCAACTCGAACAGCACGTCCGGCCGGACACGGTGCTGGCCACCAACACCTCCTCGCTGTCCATCACCGAGATGGCCAGTGGTCTGGAGCATCCCGAGCGGGTCGTCGGTTTCCACTTCTTCAACCCGGTCGCGGTCATGCCGCTGCTGGAGATCATCCGCGGCGAGCGGACCGACGACGAGTCCCTGGCCACCGCCTTCGCGCTGGCCAAACCGCTGCGCAAGGGCCCCATCCTGGTCAACGACGGCCCCGGGTTCGTCGTCAACCGGTTGCTGCTGCGCCTGATGGGCGAGGTGTTCGCGGCGATGGACGAGGGGACGCCGTTCGCGGTGGCCGACTCCGCGCTCGACCCGCTCGGCCTGCCGATGAGCCCGCTGATGCTGCTGCAGCTGACCGGGCCGGCGGTCGCCCAGCACGTCGCGGTGACCTTGAGAGATCAACTGGGCGAACGCTTCCCGGTGTCGGAGAACCTGCAGCGCATCGTCGATGCGGGGCATACCACGATCCTGTCGTGGGACGAGTCCGGCCGGCAGGTGCTGGACCCGGAGGTCGCCGCCCTGTGGCAGCAGGGTGATCGCCCGTCGACCGCCGAACAGGTCCGGGAACGGGCCCTGCGCGCGGTCGCCGTCGAGGCCCGCGGACTGCTCGACGAAGGAGTCGTCGCCGAGGCCGCCGACATCGATCTGGGCATGCTGACCGGTGCCGGGTTCCCGTTCTGGCTGGGCGGCATCACGCCCTACCTGGACCGCACGGGGGTGTCCGAGCGGGCCGTCGGCCGGCGGTTCCTGCCCCCGGGGGTGGCCAGCGTGCCCCCGGGTCAGCCCGGCTGATCGCCGCCCGACCCGCCGGTCGCGTCGAGGTAGGTGCGACCGCGCGGGGAGAGCTCGTATCCGACGGCCAGGCTGTGGGTCAGACCGAGTTCCTTGAGCCGGCGGACGTCCAGCTTGAACGGCGCGGTCTCCCGACCCAGGGACGCGGCGAGATCGGGGGCCCGCACCGCCGGCCGGTCGGCGATCAGCCGCAGGATCTCGCGGGTCCACGGCCCCGTCCGCCGGCCCGCGTCCATCCGATCCAGGGTGGCCGTGATGTGCTCGATCTCCGCGACGTCCGGCCGGGTCTCACGCAGGGCCACCCGTTCGTCGGGCCGGTCGAAGGCCAGCTGCACCCGGTACAACCGACTGCCCCGACCGCGGGCGAGGGCTTTGCGCAACGACCTCAGGTCGGGGAAACCAGCGGCGACGGCGTCACTCTCGGTGAGTTCGGCGTCCTGCACCTCGGTCACGGCCTCGAACCTCAGGACGCCGGCAACGGTCCGCTGAGTGCCCCCGACGGCGACCCGCGGTTGATCCCATCGACGGAAGGCGAGCGTGACGGTGCCGTCCCGGACGGCCCGGGCGGTGGCCGGCGGCAGCAGCATCGGTGCAGTATCGCCGACCGTTCGGTCAGCCGGTCGAATCGCCGCCGTCGGTCGCCCACGCCACCCCGAGCGCGAACAGGGTGGACACCCCGTAGTGCTCCATGGCGGTGGCGATCCGCCGGCGGCCGGTCCGCGGGTTGACCCCGACCATGCGTGAGGCGGTTTCCAGCGTGATGCCCTGCCGCATCAGCCGCAGCAACGGCGTCCAGGCGTCCGTCGTGACGGGCACCAGCGGGCCGGAACGCCGCCACAGCTCGTCGAAGTAGAGCCGGGCGAGGTCGGCGAGGGCGGCGTTGCGGACGGCCATCACGCTGACCGGGTGCGGATCGCCCCACACCAGCGGCAGGGCGACCTGATCGCCGTCGACCCAGAACCATCCGGGTGGCGCCTCCAGGGTGCGGAACTCGACGCCCGCACGTTCGAAGCGTCGCAACCGGGCCAGTTCGTGCTCGGTGTGCGTGACCCAGGCCGGCACGAGACCGCGCAGCCGATCCTTGGCCGCCATGGCCTCGGCGAACAGGTCCACCCGGGCGTCCGACGCGGCCACCCACCCGGTCAGGTCCGGGATCACCGACTCGAGAGAGCCCCCGTGGTGGTCGGCGACCTCGAACCAGAGGTTCTGCTGGGCCAACGGGCCGTGCAGGGTCACGGTCTGGACGTGGTCCGCCTCGGCCTCCCCCACCGACCACTGACGCAGGAGAGACGGCAGGTCGGCGACCAGCCGCTCGATCCGTTCGAGGGCACCGGCGGTGTCGGCCCGCAGCGCGCCGATGCGGGCGGAGACCATGTCCGCGGTCCCCACGGCCGGGTGCGGGTAGCGCAGGCCGTCCTCCCGCACGACGACCAGTCCGCGGGCCTCCAGTCGGTCGAGGGATCGCCGCACCTCCGCCGCGGGTCGGTGGGACAGCTCGACCGCGTCGAGCACGCTGGCCGGCCGACTGCGGTGCAGCTGGGCCAGCAGGGTCTCGTCGTCGGGCGTCAGGCCGAACAGGTGCACGCCGCCGTCTCGCGACCGCCCGGCCGAGAGACGATCCAGCGAGGAACGGTCGAGCCCCCCGTACCGTCCCGACTCCTGGTCGTCGATCTGTTCCCTGCGCTGGGACAAGCCCGTTCCCCCCGGGTCGTCGGATGCACGTCGACCGCGATGCTCACGCCTTCGCGCACGCGGTCGCGGTCGCGGTCGCGGTAACTCTGCCCTGTTGCGGACATGTCCGCTACAGGTTCTTGATCACAGGGTGGACGACTACGGACACTGCTGACCGGGGGACGTGGGCGACGGGTCAGTCCGGGGGACGGCAATGATCGATGGCATCGGTGAGCGCTGTCCATGGGGTGGGTGCCCGGCCGCCCTGTCGGCCACGTCCACCCACCCGGCCGGCGGCACCTGCTGACGGCCATGCGTATCCTCCGTCCGGCCGGCGTCCGCCGGTCTCGTTCCCGTGTCCTCCGGTCCGCCCGGGTCGACCACCCCATCAGCAAGGAAACCGGATGACGACGGCACGAGGAGTGGGAGCATTGCGCCTTTCCGGTCGGGTCGTCCGGCCCGGGGACGCCGACTACGACGTCGCCCGCACCCCGTGGAACCACTTCATCACCCGGCGGCCGGCCGCGGTGGCCTACGCACGCACCACCCAGGACGTCATCGATGCGGTCGACTGGGCCCGGCGGCACCGGATGGAGTTCCGGGTCCGCAGCGGCGAACACAGTCTTGTCGCGTGGTCCTCCGTCGACGACGGTCTGATCATCGACGTCTCCGGACTGAAGGCGGTGACCGTCACCGCCCCCCGACGGGACGCCGTGCCGACGGCTCTGCTCGGAGCCGGGTTGACCCAGGGCGAGGTGGTGGCCGCGTTGGGCCGGTCCGGGTTGACCGTGCCGCTGGGCAACAAGGGCTCCATGGCGCTGGTCGGGGCGACCCTGGGTGGTGGTTTCGGCCTGCTGTCGCGGACCTTCGGCCTGGTGAGCGACCAGCTGCTCGGGGCCGAGATCGTGGTGGCCGGTGACGACGGCCTGGCCCAGTCGATCTGCGTCGACACCCGGCATCACGCGGACCTGCTGTGGGCGCTGCGCGGGGGTGGCAACGGCGGCATCGGGATCGTCACCTCGCTGCTGATGCGGACCCAGCCGATGACCACCGCGGTCCGTGTCACCGCCCGGTGGTCCGGCCTCACGCATCTTCCCGCCGTGCTCGCGGCCTGGCAGCGGACGGCCCCGGCGGCCGACCACCGGCTCACCAGCCAACTCGAGATCCGCCGCGACGGCATCGATCTGCTGGCCGTCATGGTGGACGGCAGCGAAGCCGCCGCCGTCGAACTGCTCGCACCCGTCCTCGGCCACGGCGAGCCGGAGGTCACCGCCGTCGAAGAGGCCTGGACCGGGATCTTCGACAGCGTCCAGGTCCCCACCCATGCCGAACCGGCGAACTGGCACTCCACGTCGCA
Organism: Nakamurella flava; assembly: GCF_005298075.1. Classification (NCBI taxonomy): domain Bacteria; kingdom Bacillati; phylum Actinomycetota; class Actinomycetes; order Nakamurellales; family Nakamurellaceae; genus Nakamurella; species Nakamurella flava. The sequence goes on along the minus strand of NZ_SZZH01000001.1, from coordinate 147,087 downwards.
GTTCATGGACCGGCCGATGCCGGCGTTGGCCGTGGAGGTGGTGACGGCCTTCATGCAGGCCGCACCGACGGCCGACTGCTGCGTCTTCACCCAGGCCCTCGGCGGGGCCGTGCTGACGGGCGAGCCGCTCGGCGGCAGCGCTTTCGCCCACCGGGAGAGCTGGTTCTACGCGCAGATCGACGCGGTGTGGGGAGTCCGCGGGGATCGGCCCGCGGCCGAGGACCCCCAGACGGAGGAGTGCCTGTCCTGGGCGGACCGGTTCTCCCGGTCGCTCCGACCGTGGGCCGACGGCGCCTACGTCAACGTGCCGAATCCCGACCTACGGGAGTGGGAGCGGGCGTACTGGCGTGACAACGCCGACCGGCTCCGGGCCGTGAAGACGGTCTACGACCCGGAGGACGTCTTCCACCATCAGCAGAGCAGTCCGCCGATGCGCTGAGCGCATGCTCGCTGCCGTGCGGTGATGCGGCCCGCCGACGACCTGCGGGGGTCACCGACTCGGCGCGGGGGTCGGTTCCGGACGGGGCACCGGCAGCACCGGCGGTCCGGTCGGGATGACCTCGACCCGGCGCACCGGTTCTCCGATGTCACCCATCCCACCACTCCTTTCCCGTGTCCTTCGGCGGCTCCACACCGTCCGCCGGCCCGCCGGGGACGGTGACGATCACGGGCACGACGCCGCGATGGTCCCACCGCCGACGGGACGTCGGCGGAGCCGGAGCGACTCCGTGCGGACGGACGATCGGTCCCTCCCCGGGCGGCGTCGTCGGCACCGGCATCGGTGTCGGGGCGACCGCGGTGGCGAACGATTCGACCACCATCATCAGCGTCCACCCGACGACGAGCGGCAGGGCCGACCCGGCGGCATCCGTGTCGTGGTGGGCCAGGCAGGCCAGCCCCCCGGCGACGGCGAGCAGCACACCGATGCGGCCCACCGAACCGGCCGGTCGTCGGGCCAGGAACTGCAGCGGCGGACTGACCCCTGTCCGCAGGAAAACCGCGACCTGCAGCGGGATCTCGGCAATCACCAGCAGGAAGACCATTGACGCACCGACCGCAGAGAGGGTGAGCGCGGTCGTCCCGCCCAGGGCCGGGTGGGCCATCGTGGAGACCGAGACGGCGGCCACGGTGGCCAGCAGCACCGCGGCCAGCACGGCCAGCCCGCGACGGACGGTCGGACGTCCGGCCCGGTGCACCCGATCCCACCAGTCCCGCAGGCCCCGGCGCAGCAACTCGCGGCGGGGTCGGGACGGGTCCGGTAGTCCCGGATGGCGAGCGAGCAACTCCGGCAGTTCGTCGTGGAAGCGGACACCGGGGTAGTTCGCCCGCAGCAGGGCCACGGTGACGGCGGGCAGCCCCTGACGGCCGGGGCGCAGCCAGACGTCCACCACCCGACCGGCCTGTGAGCGGTAGCCCCTGGTGCCCTGCACGGTCACCCCCTCCAGGGCGACCACGGCGATCAGCCGCCGGGACGGAACGGGGTACTGCGACCGCAGTTCCCGCCAGCTGGTGAACGAGTAGATGCCGCAGGTGCAGTTCATGTCCGGGGCCTGGTGGCCACGGGTGCAGTGGGCGATACACGCACCGGTGGCCCAGTCGTTGGTCATCACGGCGACGGGCAAGAGGCGGCCGTCGGCCGACACCCGAAACGTCCGGACGCCGTGCAGACCGACGACCGGATCCGGGGTGTCGTCGGCCAGGGACACGGTCGCACCCCCTTGCCGGGCTCGACCGCACGGTCGCCCGAGAAGTCAGCATGACGCACGGGTGGCCGAGCCGGGAAGCCCGCGGACGAAGCCGGCAGGGACAGGCAGGGACAGGCCGGGCCGCCGAACGCGAAGGAGAGTGTCCCGACCGCGCGGCGGGACACTCTCCTTCTGGGCCCTGTGAGGGCTGACCCGGCCCGGGCGGCTGGAGCGTGTCCCGCAGATACGCGAGACACGCTCTTCGGGGCCTCCTGGCGCCCTCGCAGGCTCGGGTAGTTAGAGGATCTCGAGCTCGGGGTAGACCGGTCGCCACATGTGGTCGTGCACCTGCTGGATCACGTCGGTCAGCTCGACCTGGGCGTGCCCCTCCTGCTCGGCCTGCTGCGCGACGGCCACGGCGACGGCGGCGGAGACGGCCCGCAGGTCGGTCATCGGCGGGAGCAGGGAGGCACCCCGCTGGGTGGCGTTCGACAGGCGGGCGACGGCGTCGGCCGAGGCGGCGATCATACCGTCGGTGATCCGGTCGGCTCGGGCCACGGTCACGCCCAGCCCCAGCCCGGGGAAGACGAGAGCGTTGTTGGCCTGGGCGATCTGGTAGGTGATCCCGCCGTAGCTGATCGGCTCGAACGGGCTGCCGGTGGCGATCAGCGCCCGGCCGTCCGTCCACTCCAGCAGGTCCGACGGGATCGCCTCGGCCTTGGAGGTCGGGTTGGACAGCGGCAGGATGATGGGGCGGTCGTTGAACGACGCCATCATCCGCACGATCTCCTCGGGGAACGCCCCGTGCTGGGTGGACGTGCCGATGATCATCGTCGGGCGGGCGTTGCGCACCACGTCGGTGAGGCTGATCGGGCCGGCCGCGACACCCCAGTCGGCCAGGTCCTCACGGCGCCGGGCGTAGGGCACCTGGAAGTCCAGCAACGGGTTGTCGTGGGTCAGCAGGCCGTTGCGGGTCAACGGATAGAAGCGCGCGGTGGCCTCTTCCGGCGACAGCCCCTCCCGGATCATCTGCTCGCGCATCATGTCGGCGATGCCGAGTCCCGCGGTGCCGGCGCCGTGGATGACGATGCGCTGGTCACGCATCTTGGACCCGGCCGCCCGGACGGCGGAGAAGGCGGCGGCCAGTACGACGGCCGCCGTGCCCTGCATGTCGTCATTGAAGGTGCAGACCCGGTCGGCGTACTTGTTGAGGATCCGGCGGGCGTTGCTCGCGCCGAAGTCCTCCCAGTGCAGCATCGCGTTCGGAAACAGTTTCTGGCAGGCGGTGACGTAGGCCTCGATGAGCGCGTCGTAGCGCCCGTCACGGACGCGGGCGTGCCGCTCGCCGAGATAGAGTTCGTCGTTCAGCAGCTTCTGGTTGTCGGTGCCGACGTCGAGCACGACGGCCAGGGCGCGACGCGGATGGATACCGGCGGCCGCCGTGTAGACGGCCAGCTTGCCGACCGAGATCTCGATGCCGCCGATGCCCTGGTCGCCGATCCCCAGGATGCCCTCGGAGTCGGTGGCCACGAGCAGATCCACGTCGTCCGGTCCGAGACCGGTGTTGCGCAGGGCGTTCTCGACGTCCTCCGGATGGTCGACGGACAGGTAGACGCCCTTCGGACGGCGGAACTCCTGGCTGAAGCGCTCGATGGCCTCGCCGACGGTCGGGGTGTAGATGACGGGCAGCATCTCGGAGATGTGCTCGGACAGCAGCCGGTAGAACAGCACCTCGTTGCGGTCGCGCAGGTTGGCCAGCAGCACCCACTTGCGCAGGTTCGTGGAGGTCTCGCTGTACTGCGCGTAGACGCGGCGGACCTGGCCCTCCAGCGTGGAGACGCCGGTGGGGAGCAGACCGGTCAGGTGCAGGGCCTCGCGCTCGGCGAGGGTGAAGGCGGTGCCCCGGTTGAGGGCGGGCGAGGAGAGCACGGAGCTGCCGCGCAGACGAACCTCCGCGCGCACCGCGCCGTTCGGCTCGGGGATCAGACGGTAGGGCGCTGCGGTCATCGGTGACCTTTCTCCGGGGTGGGGGTCGGCGGGTGACGGGCTGGACCGACCGTGCACATCAGCATGGCCAGAACAACCGCTCCGGGCATCCTTACGTACTTACTGGTCACCACGCCGAGTGAGAAGCCCGTCCCGGACCCAGATCACGTCGGTGACGATCGCCACCCACCGCCGTCAGCCGACCGGTCGATCGCGCTCCCCGGTGCCGTCGGCCGCCGGGACACCGGGGCCGCGGCCACCCGCATCGCCCGGCTCGAAGGCCCGCCGGGCGATCTCCTCGGTGACCGCCCGGGCGACCGCCTGACCGGTCAGCCCCAGGTCGACCAGGAGCTCGCCCCGTGAGGCGGCCTCCAGGAAACGCTGCGGGAGCGCCTTGACGACGACGGGGATCTCCAGCCCGGCCAGGGCGTCGGCCACCGCCGCCCCCACCCCGCCGGAGCGTCCGCCGTCCTCGACGGTGACGACCAGCTGGTGCTCCAGGGCCAGGGCCGACAGTTCGGCGATGGGCACCGGCAGCACCCACCGCGGGTCCACGACGGTGACGCCGATGCCCTGGTTCGCGAGCCGCTGCGCCGCGTCGACGGCCACCGCCCCGAAGGCTCCGACGGCGACCAGCAGGACGTGCCGTTCCGCGTCCTCCGCGGGCTCGGCCAGTACGTCGACCCCGGCCGGCGCGGGTCGGCGGTCGCCGTGGGTCAGCTCGGTCGGGTCCGGCGGGTCGAGGCGGAAGCGGCGGCGGGCCGGCACCGGGTCCGGGACGGGGCCCTTGGGGAAGCGCAGCAGCGTGGGACCATCGGAGACGGCCAGCGCCTCGTCGAGTTCCTCGGCCAGGGTCGCGGCATCACGGGGCGCCGCGACCCGCAGCCCGGGCACCAGCGCGGCGAGCGAGAAGTCCCACATGCCATGGTGACTCGGCCCGTCCTCGCCGGTCACCCCGGCCCGGTCGAGGACCACGGTCACCGGCGCACGGTGCAGCGCACAGTCCATCAGCAACTGATCGAATGCCCGGTTGAGGAACGTCGCGTAGACGGCGACGACCGGATGCAGACCCCCCATCGCCATGCCGGCGGCCGAGGTCAGGGCGTGCTGCTCGGCGATCCCCACGTCGAAGAACCGGTCCGGGAACGCGGTCGCGAACGGCTGCAGGCCGGTCGGTCCGCACATGGCCGCGGTGACGGCCACGACCTCCGGGCGGGTCGCCCCGGCGGCGACCAGTTCACGACTGAACACCGACGTCCAGGTGACCGCACCGGTGCTGCGGGGCTGCCCGGTGGCCGGATCGAACGCGGGGGGCGAGTGCATCTGCTCGGCGGCATCGGCGCGCGCGAATTCGTAGCCCTCACCCTTGCGGGTCACGCAGTGCAGCAGCACCGGACCGCGGAACTCCTGGGCGTACGCCTGCGCCTGCGCGAGGGCCTCCTCCAGCGCCGGGCGGTCGTGCCCGTCGACCGGGCCGACGTACTTCAGGCCGAGGTCGGCGAACATCGTCTGCGGGACGAACCAGTCCTTCATCGCGGTCTTGGTGGCGTGCATCGCCGCGTAGAGCGGGCGGCCGACCACCGGGGTGCGGGGCACCGTCGACTTCACCCGGTGCAGGACCCGTTCGTAGCCCGGCCGCAGCCGCAGTGTGGCCATTCGCTGGGCCATCCCGCCGATGGTCGGCGAGTACGAGCGGCCGTTGTCGTTGAGGACGACCACGACCGGCCGGTCGCCGGCGGCGATGTTGTTGAGTGCCTCCCAGGCCATGCCGCCGGTGAGCGCCCCGTCGCCGATGACCGCGACCACCGTGCGGTCCCGTTCGCCGCGGACGGCGAACGCCTTGGCCAGGCCGTCGGCGTAGGACAGTGACGTGGAGGCGTGCGAGTTCTCGACCCAGTCGTGCGGCGACTCGTCCCGGCTCGGATAGCCGCTCAGACCCCCGCGGGTGCGGAGCGAGGTGAACTGCTCGGCCCGGCCGGTGACCAGTTTGTGGACGTACGCCTGGTGACCGGTGTCGAAGACGATGGGGTCGTGCGGCGAGTCGAAGACCCGGTGCAGGGCCAGGGTGAGCTCGACGACCCCCAGGTTGGGGCCGAGGTGTCCGCCCCGACGGGACACCTGGTCGACCAGGACGTGCCGGATCTCCCCGGCGAGGATGTCGAGCTGTTCGGCGGTGAGGCGGCGCAGGTCGGCCGGGGACTTCACCGACCGCAACACCGGGGGCAGGGCGGCGAGCCCGGGCTTCGGTGCTGCCTGCGACACGACGGCCTCCAGTCCTCGCGGTCGGGATACGACCAGTACCGCGACCCCCGGGCATACCGGTACGACGTCCGGCGAGATCGGCGGCGCGGCCCCACCCGCCGCGAACGGGACGGAGCCGTATCGACGGTACCCGCCCCTGTCGGGGTCGCGACGTCGATCTCGCCGGCCCGTCGAGACGGTCCGCGACAGCGGCCGGTACCGGGACGACGCCTGGCGGCCGGCGAGGTTGTCTATCGCCGGCCACTTCCCCGGGTACGCGCCCGGTCGACGGCGTCACCGAACAGGTCCGGTAGCCCGATGCCGGCGGCCGCGGCCATGACCGCCAGCACACTCTGCCGGGAGAACGAGTTGTACAGGCTGGCCTCGAGGAACCAGGGTCGCCCGTCGGGGTCGATCCGGAAGTCGAAGAGGCTGTAGTCGCGACAACCGAGCGCTGTATGGGCCCGGCGGGCCGCTTCGTGCACCGCCGGGGTGATCGGGTCGGACGGATCGACGATCCACGCGTGGGCCGCGTCCTTGGCGACCAGGCGGAGATCGCCGTCGTCGGTCCGGGCGAGTTTGTCGTCCGGCAGTCGGACCGGTTTGCGCTCGGCGTCGACGGCGTACTCCTCCAGCGGCAGGGCCACGAGATCGCCGCGGTAGTCGACGATTCCGCATCGCACCTCGCGACCGAGCGGGACGAAGGTCTCCACGAGCGCGGCCCGCGAATGGCGGAAGGCGGCCGCGAGTGCGGCCGGGTACTCCTGCGGGTCCCGCACGAAGGCGACGCCGAGGGAGTTGTCGGCGTCGACCGGTTTGACGACGGCCGGCGGCGCGAGCGTGACCTCGTCGCCCGGCCGGAGCAGTTCGCCCATCGGGATGTTGACCCCGGCCGCCGCCACGATGTCCCGGGCCGTGGCCTTGTCGGCTCCGTTGGCCATGACGGACGGCGGATTGCCCACGTACGGCAGTTCCAGCAGGTCGAGAAGCCCGCGGTAGGTGGTCATCCCGGGAACGCAGAACATCTGCGGGATGGCGACGTCGATGCCGAGCCCGGCGATCGTGGCGATCGCCCGGTCCGCGGTCATCACCGTCGCCTCGGCGATCGCCGGCGTGCCGAGATCGGCCGGGAAGCGCCAGGAACCGTCCGGCGAGACCCACGCGACGACAGATCGGTACCGACGCGGGTCGGCCGTCGCTCGGAGGCAGTCGGCGGCATAGAGCCGCGACACGTCGGCGAGGAACTCGTCGACCGGCGAGCCGGCCAGGTGCAGGACACGGATCGGCACGTCAGTCCCCCGCCGGTTCCACGAGCTTGCCGATGTTGACGTCGATCTTCACCCACGGCCGCAGCCGGACCAGGTTCTGCAGCAGCAACGAGGGCAGATGCAGGTGGTACAGCAGGAAGAACGGCCAGGGGTCGCGCGGGTCGAACACCGCATCGCGCCCCTCGCGCAGCACCCGCAGGTGGTACCGCCAGGACCGCGGGTGACGGAACGCCTGCCAGAGTTCGTGGTGGAGCCAGTAGGTCGGCCTGACGTCCGGCGCGGGACGTACCGGCGCGTCACCGGTCTCGCCCAGGTAGGCCTCGGCGAGATCGGGGTGGTCGCGGAACAGCGTGATGGCCGAATGGGTCCGCGGGTTGCACTCGATGGCCAACGGGGTGCCGTCCGCCGTCTCGATGAAGTCGAAGGAGTACTGGCCGGTGAGCCGGTGTTCAGCGACGAAGGTGCGGACCCAGTCCTCGATCGCGGGTTTGTCGACCGGGGCGTAGTTCAGTTGCGACGCCGACGATGCGCAGCACACGAAGACCCGCAGCCGGCCGTCGCGGGCCGTGCCGTGCGTGCAGTACTCGGAGCCGGGGACGAACTGCTGCAGGATCCACGGGTTGTCCGCCGAGATCGGTTTGCTCCGGGCGAACGCGGCGGTCTCCTCCGGCGTCGACCGCGGCAGCCGGGTGAGGTCGAGCCGGTTCACCGGGTCGTAGGCGATGCTCTTGAGCACGTACGGCCCGGGGGCGGCCCCGAAGTCGAACGCGGCCACCTGATCCGGGTGGGTGACGCGGAGCGTGTCGGGGACCGCGAGCCCGAGATCACCGGCGGCCGCCGCGAAAGCCGCCTTGTCGTCGACGGTCTCGATGTCGTCCGGCCCGCCGTGCAGGACCTCGCACCACTGCTGCAGGGTCGCCCGGGCAAGGGCGTCGTACCGCGACGAAGCGGGACTGCACACCGGCACGTACACGTCGACCCGTTCCCGCTGCACCACGTCCACCAGGGCGTCGACGTACTCCGCCGAGGCCGCGTCGGGAACGACGTGGAAGGCCGCGACGGCCCGGGAGAAGCGGTGCGCGGTGAACCGGTAGCGCGCCGACTCCACCAGGACCACGCGATGCCCCGCGGCATGGAAGCACCGGGCCAGTTCCAGGGCCTTGGTCATCTTCCCGCCGCTGAGCATGATGGTCCGGCCGCTCGGCGCCGGGGCGGGAACACGCCCCCGACGCAGCGTCGCCATCGCCACCGCGGCGAGATCGAGCGGTGCCAGGGCCTGGAGCAGGGCGATCATCCCCAGGGTCTGCGGGATCGACGCCACCCGGCGGCGCAGGGGTGGGCCGTCGGTCATCGGCCGTACCCGGTCACCATCCCGCGGTGCATCACCCGGTTGCCGACCACCCCACTGTGGTCGGCCTTGTGGAGGACCACGCCGTTGTCCCACATCACCACGTCGCCGGGCGCCCACCGGTGCCGCAGGCAGTTGACCTCCCGGGTGGAGTGATCCAGCAGCTGCTCCACCGTCGCCCGCGACTCGTCGGCCGACAGGCCGCTCACCGACGCGCAGCGCTGCGGGGTGGACAGGTACAGCGCGATGCGGCCGGTCCGCGGGTGCGGACGGAAAACCGGGTGGTCGGCAGCGGTCTCGGCCTGGTCGTCGAGATCGAGCCCGGTGACGACGTGGTGGATGGTGCGACCCTCGAGCCGGTCGCGGACATCGGCCGGCAACGTCTCGTACGCGCGGTACTGGTTGGTGAAGACGGTCTCGCCGCCCTGCTCGGGGATCTGGACCGCGCGCAGCGCCGTGTAGGCCGGAGGCTGCGCCACGTAGCTGGTGTCGACGTGGAACTGGCTGCGCGGCGGGGTGTCCCGGCCGACGTTGCTGATCACGTTGAGGTCGGGGTACCCGGCCAGCGGCTGCTCGCCCTCGGTGAAGGCCAGCTCGCCGAAGCGTCGCAGGAACGACAGGAACTGCTCGTCGTCGATCTGCTGGTCCGGCAGGACGAGGACGCCGTGCTCGGCCAGCAGGTCGCGCAGGTGGTCCACGGCGTCCTCGTCGAGGGTGCCGAGGTCGATGTCGGTGACCTCGACACCGACCGTGGCCAGGACGTTCTCGTTCACGCGTGGCTCCCGGTGACTCGACGGATGAGGGTGAGGCCGTCCCGCAGGGGAACGACGACCTGTTCGACGCGCGGGTCGGCCGCCACCGCGGCATTGAACTCCGCGATGGCCGTGCCGTTGACGGTCGACGGTCCCGAGGTCCACGGCTGGCCCTGCATCAGCGTGTTGTCGACGACGACGAGTCCGTGCTCGGCGAGCAGTCCGCCATCCAGCGCGGTGTCGAGATAGCCGCGGTAGCCGCCCTTGTCGGCGTCGACGAAGATCAGGTCGAAGGTCTCGCCGGCCTCGACCAGGGCCGACAGCGCGTCGGCCGCCGGACCGACCCGAATGTCCACCCGGGCCCCCGCCGGGGCACCGTCCAGGCAGCGCCGGGCGAACGCGGCGACGCCCGCGTCGAGCTCGAGGGCGACGAGGCGACCGTCGTCGGGCAGCGCCTCGGCCATCGCCAACGCCGAATATCCAGTGAAGAGCCCGATCTCGAGGACCCGGCGGGCCCGGCTCGCATGGACGAGGGTCTTGAGCAGCTGACCTTCGACATGCCCCGACAGCATCTCCTGCTCCAGGACGCCGTGACCGGACGGTCCGTTCCAGTCCTCCGCGGCGGTCCGACGGGCCAGTTCGGCCAGCGCGGGCGACTCCGGGGTGGACATCGACTCCAGGTAGGGGTCCAGCCCCCGGGCCAGCTCCACCACCGCCCGCAGGTCGTCCATCCACACCGGCGACACGGCGCCGGTGTCCTCCTGCGCCCGCTCCAGCAGATCGTCGAGCCGCGCCGCGAGGATCGAGGCCGGCGTCACCGGGCGGGGAGCGCCGGGCAGCGACACCCGGCTCACGGCGTGAACGCGCCGATCCCCTCGCCGGCGCGGGGGTAGCGGGCGACGACCTGCCGGTGCTCGGCGAGCAGCCGGTCGAGTTCGTCCAGGCCGAGGTCGTTGAGGAACTCGCACCGCCCGATGGGTGCCGGCACCGCGGCCCGCAGCGACCCGTCCCGGGTCTGCACGATCGACGTGGTGGCGCGACGCAGGAGCTCCGGGGTGAGATGGGGCGAGTCCAGGGTGAGGCCCAGCTTGGACATGACCCAGAGGATCCGGTCGCGTTCGCTCTCGCTGATCAGCCCGCGTTCCTTGGCGATCGTGGCCGACAGGGCCATGTCGATGGCGATCGCGTGGCCGTGGAAGTAGGGCACGGCCGGCGCGAGTTCCAGCGTGGGGCTCCAGGTGTGCCCGAAGGCGATGACCCGGTCCAGGTCGAGCTCCTGCAGGTTCGGCACCTCCAGCTCGAGCATGGTCTCGATGGCGTCGTAAGTGATCCGCTGGGCGATGTCGCGCAGCTCCGGGGTCCCGTCGAGATGACCGAAGCGGGTGGCCAGGAGATCCTCGCCGTACTTCTCGAGCAACTCGAAGATGCCCCCGTGACCGACCGTGGCGATTTTGATGATCTCGGCCATCCCGTTGCGGACCTGGTCCTCGGGAAGCGTGCGCAGGAAGGAGAAGTCGAGGAACACCTGCCGGGAGGCGTGGTAGGCGCCGAGTCGGTTCTTGTGCTTGCCGTGATTGACACCGACCTTGATCGACACACTGGCGTCGATCAGGCCGATGAGCGTCGTCGGGATGCGCAGGTAGTTCGACGACCGGCGGAACGCGGCGCAGGCGAACCCGGCGACATCGGTGGTGAGACCACCACCGACCACCAGCACCGGCTCCTTGCGGACCAGCCCGAAATCCCCGAAGGCGTCGACGATGCGCTCCACCGTGCGCAGCGACTTCTCCACCTCGCGGACCTGGACCGGGAACACCGTGAGCGCGATGCCGTGGTGGTCGAAATACGCCCGCATCTGGGCGCCGTAAAGGGCGTCGACCTTCTCGTCGACGACCGCGAGGCACCGTCCGAATCCGCGGTAGGCGTCGGCCAGTTGCGTGTTCGCCGGGTCGAAGACACCGGAGACCATCGTGAGTTCGTACGAGACCGGTTGCCAGGCCTGCACGGTGAACGAGGTCGGCGTGCAGCTCACACTCGAGCGGGATGTGGTGGTCGTCATGGCCGTGGTTCTCTCCCGGGTCTGCAGACGGGGGCACCGACCAGCGCCCGCCGAGGGGCGGGATCGGTCGGTGGGGTGCGGAGTGGGGCGGGTCAGTCGCGGACGGCGAGGGCGCGGAGTTCGTCGTAGTCGATGCTCTCGACCCGGCGTTCGGCGGTGGAGAAGTCCTGTCCGCTGGTGTTCTGGTTCGGGAACGCGACGCACGCGACACCCGCGGCCGACGCCGCGGCCGCGCCTTCGACGTTGTCCTCGACGGCGACACAGTCCGCCGCGTCCTGGCCGAGTCGGCGCAGGGCGTGCGTGTACGCGGCGGGATCCGGCTTGGGCTGGTCGACGTCGTCCCGATCGACGATGACATCGAAGTCGTCGGTGGACAGGCCCGGATCGAGGGCCTCCAACAGCGCCTCGATGTTGGCCCGCGAGGTCGTGGTCACCAGTGCGACCTTCCAGCCGTTGTCCCGGGCCGCCCGGACGGCGTCCACCACCCCGGGGCGCGGGGTGATGTCGGCGGTGGCCAGGTTCTCCTGGAACCGCCGGGACTTGGTGGCATGGACAGCGGCGGCGTCGACGTCCTGGTCGCGGTCGGCGGCGTAGGCGGAGATCCGCGCGGCCCCACCGCTGTTGGCGAGCATCCCGACGTATTCCTCCCGATCCCACGTCCAATTCAGATCGTGTTCGGCGAATGCGGCATTGAAAGCCTGGCGCTGGAGTTCGGAAGTATCGGCAATGGTACTGATCGATCCGAGAAGCAATGCGGGCACAGCGATCTCCTTGCACGGAAAGGGAAAGGGGTCAGTGACTGGGGACGCGGTCAACCCGGGAATGGGCGAACGAAATGTTCGCCGTGGGACAGCAAGATCAGCTGCGACTGAGCTTGTAACAAACGCTGCCACCGGGTCAACCGACCCGCTGGGCAACGTGCTCGTCGGTTCGTTTTCCGACCGCGCGACCGCGACCGACGACAGCTCGGCGCGTCCACCGGTGCCCGGCGCCGGACGCCGGCCTCCCGAGCGGCGACACTGGTCCCGTGCACCCACCGCCGTTCTGCCCACCTCCTCGGCGGGCCGGGCCCCGTCCGGTCGTGATCGGCCATCGCGGCTCGCCCCGTCGGGCGCCGGAGAACACCCTGGCCTCGTTCCGGGCGGCGTGGGCGGCCGGGGTCGACTGGGTCGAGGCGGACGTCCAGCCGACGATCGACGGAGTGCCCGTCGTCCTGCATGACGACACGATCGACCGCACCACCGACGACACCGGGGTCGTCCGCCATCTGCCGTGGGCCGAGGTCGGACAGCTGACCCTGCACGGTGCCCCCGGCGCCGTGCCCCGGCTGACCGAGCTGCTGGCCGAGCTGACCGGCCCGCGGCGGCTGCTGCTGGAGATCAAAGGGCCCCACTCCCCCGCGGACCTGCGCCGACTGCTCGCTGAGCTGGCCGCCTCCGGGGCCGACCACCGGGTGTTCCTGCAGTCTTTCGAGCGGGACGTCCTGGCCGAGCTGCGCGTCCTGGTCCCTGATCGTCCGCTCGGTCTGCTGGTCGAGACGCTTGACGACGCGGACCTGGCTGCGGCCGACGAGCTGGCGGTCGTCGCGATCAACCCGTCGGTGGAGTGCGTCCTGACCCGGCCGTCGGTGATCACCGAGCTCCGGGCGCGGGGACGGTCGGTGGCCGTCTGGACGGCGGACGAACCCGACCAGTGGGATGCCCTGGCCCGGGCCGGAGTGGACGGCGTCATCACAGATCGTCCGGGGGATCTGGCTCGGTATCGAACGGACGGCGAACCCCCCTTTCGGTGACTGTCTGTCACTCGCCCGGCGCCCACCCAGCGGCCGATCGGCGGGTTACCGTGAGCCGATGCATCGGCGTGTGATGCCCCTCGGGGCCGGGCTGTCGGCAATCGTTGTGCTGTTGGCCGGATGTACGTCCGGCTCCGGTGGTGCGGCGTCCAGCGCCACCCCGTCGAGCACGTCGACCGCCGCCTCGGCCTCCGCCGCGACATCCTCGTCGTCACCGGCCGCGTCCGGCTCGGCGACGTCCACCGCCGTCCCGACCAGTACGGGACCGGCAGAGGTGACCCCGGTGCTCGGATCGGTGTCCACCGCGCCCGTCCCGGTCATCGGGGCCGACGGCGCGACGTACCTGGCCTACGAGCTGTACCTGACCAATGCGACGTCGTCACCGGTCACCGTCGACTCCGTGCAGGCGCAGGACGCGTCGACCGGTGCCGCTCTCCAGACCTTCGCCACCGACGAACTCGTCGCCCATTCCCGGGTGGTCGGCACGGCGTCGGGTGCAGCGGCGGCGTCCAGCGTCGTCCTCGGCCCCGGCCAGCTCGGGATCTTCTGGCTCGACCCCGCCGTCGCAGCCGGCGGGTCGCTCCCCACCAGCCTGGTGCACCAGGTCAAGCTCACCTTCGCCAGTGCGCCCAACCCGTTGATACCGGCGGAGCTGACCGAGACGATCGCCCGCACACCGGTGTCGACGACGCCGGCCCCGACCATCGCATCCCCGTTGAACGGCGCTCGGTGGTTCGACGGCAACGGCTGCTGCTCCGACGTGACACCCCATCGCGGCGCGTCCAATCCCATCGACGGTCAGTACTGGTTCGCCGAGCGGTTCGCCATCGACTGGGTACAGCTCACCGGCGACGGGAAGCTGATCACCGGGCCCGCCACCGACCTCGCGAGCTACCCCTACTACGGCGCTCCGATCCACGCCGTGGCGGACGGCACCATCGTCGCGGTGTCCGACGTCCTGCAGGACCAGCCACCCGGCGCGAACCCGCCGGTCGGTTCGCTGACCCTGGACCAGTTCGGCGGCAACTACGTCGTGCAGCGCTTCGAGCAGAACGGCCACACGTACTACGCGTTCTACGCCCACCTCAAGCCGGGAACGGCGAAGGCCGCGGTGACCGTCGGTCAGACCGTGAAGACCGGAGACGTCGTCGGCGAGCTGGGCAACTCGGGCAACACCGACGCGCCTCACCTGCACTTCCACGTGATGGACGGGCCGGACCCCCTGGCCAGCGACGGTCTGCCGTTCCAGTTCGACGCGTTCGAGCTCAGCGGTCGGGCCGCCGGGGATGCGTTCGACCTCATCATGAACGGGCAGCCGCTGCCCCTGGCGGCCGATGCCCCGACCGGCGACCGACGTGACGCCATGCCGCTCTATCTCGACGTGGTCGATCTGACGGCCGGTTCCGCCGCCGGCTCGGCTTCCGCCTCCGCCGGTTCGTCGACGCCCGGCACTGCGGCGTCCGCTACCGCGCCGGCGTCGCCGAGCGCGCCGACGTCGACGGGCCCCTCGGGCTCCTGATTCCCGTCGGCCGAGCGACCGGCGACGGCCGGTCGAGGGGACGTTCGATCACCCCCACACCGTCATGACGACGCGGTGGCGGACCCGCGCGCGGGCCGGTACGTAGCCACGCACTCGACGTGCTGGGTTTGTGGGAAGGCGTCAAAGGCGCGCAGGGCCGTCAACTCGTAGCCGGCCTCGGCCAGCGTGGCGGTGTCCCGACCCAGCGCCGCCGGGTCGCAGGCCACGTAGACGATCACCTCGGGCCCGAGAGCCGCCAGCGACCGGCAGATCTCCCGCCCGGCACCCGACCGGGGCGGGTCCAGGACCACCGCGTGCGGCGGGCCGGGCAGCGTGTCCAGCGCGTGCTCGACGCGGCCGGTGACGACCTCGGCCTGGGGATGCCGGGCCAGGTTCTGCTCGGCCAGCGCGGTCGCCCGCGAGTCCGACTCGACCAGCACCACCTCACCGGACGGGCCCACGGCCCGGCACAGCACCTCGGTGAGCAGCCCCACCCCGCCGTACAGGTCCCAGGCCAGCCCACCCGCCGGCAGGACGTCGGCCACCGCCTCGGTCACCGCCCGGGTCAGCGCGACCGCCGCGGCCGGGTGCACCTGCCAGAACCCGTCCGCCGCGACCTGAAAATCGCGGTCGCCGACGGTCTCGGTCACGACGGGTCCCGATTGCCCCGACCACACCGTCACCACCTCGGCGGCATCGGAGCCGTCCAGGCCGGGAGCACACAGCGTCACTTCAGGGTCCTCCGGCCGGCGCGAGCGCCCGCCGTCCCGGCGACGGTCCGGCTGCGCGCCCGGACGCCGCCCCCGGTGGGCCGACGGGGGCGGGGTGAGGCCGGCCGCCACCTCGCTCATCCCCGGCGCGGCGATGAGACACGGCTGGTCGCCGTCGACACCGACCACCTGGTGCGAACGGGCCGCCCGCGGACCGATACCCGGGCCGGAACGGTCGAGCACCGACGGGGACGCCGCCCAACGGACCCGGGACCGCCAGCCGAACCCGTCACCGGGCAGCGCTTCGACCGTCACCGGCCGATCGAGCCCGGCCAGCCGGCGCAGCTGCTCGGCCACCACCGCGGCCTTGAGCTCACGCTGGCGCTCCCCGGTGGCGTGCTGGAAGTCGCAGCCCCCACAGCCGCCCGGCCGGTAGTGCCGGCAGGGTGCCGACACCCGCTGCGGATCGGCCTGCAGGACGTGCACCAGCTCGCCCCGGCAGAACGACCCGGGCCGGGCCTCGGTGATCCGGACGATGCCGCGCTCCCCCGGCAGGGCCAGCCGCACGAAGACCACCCGGCCCTCGTGCCGAGCCACGCAATGTCCGCCGTGGGCGACCGCGCCGATCTCCAGTTCCACCTCGTCGCCGACCCGCAGGTCGTCGATCAGCTCGGCCATCACTCGTCTCCCATGACCTGGCGGGACCAGGTGCCCGTGTCGGTGGCGTTGTCGGGCGGATAGACCGCGCCGGGCATCCGGCCGCGGATCGACGGGGCCCGGGTGGCCCGCATGCGGATCCGTTCGTCCAGCGCGTCCGACGACGACAGCTGCCACGGCACCGAGGTGACCATGACCCCCGGCATGAACAGCAGCCGCCCCTTCAGGCGCAGCGCCGACTGGTTGTGCAGCAGGTGCTCCCACCAGTGACCGACGACATACTCGGGGATGAAGACGGTGACGATGTCGCGGGGGGCGTCCTTGCGGGTGCGGCGCACGTAGTCCAGGACGGGTTTGGTGATCTCCCGGAACGGCGAGTCGATGACCTTGAGCGGGACCGGGATCTGCCGGTCCTCCCACTCGCGGGCCAGGTCGGCGGTGTCGTCGGGATCGACGTTGACCGTGACCGCCTCGAGGTAGTCCGGGCGGGTGGCCCGGGCGTAGGCCAGGGCCCGCATCGTCGGCAGGTGCAGCTTGGAGACCAGCACGATGGACCGGACGCGACTGGGCAGCACCATGTCGTCCTCGTCGGCGGCGATCTCCCGGGCGACCCGGTCGTAGTGGCGGCGGATCGCCTTCATGGTGAAGAAGATCACCGCCATCGCCAGGATGGCGATCCAGGCGCCGGCCAGGAACTTGGTGACGAGCACGATGCCGAGCACGACCGCGGTGAAGCTGAAACCGATGCCGTTGATGGTCTGGCTGCGGCGCATGCGGCGGCGGCGGTTCGGGTCGCGTTCGATCCGCAGCAACCGCTGCCAGTGCTTGATCATCCCGAGCTGCGAGAACGTGAACGAGACGAACACCCCGACGATGTACAGCTGGATGAGCGCGGTGACGTCGGCCTGGAAGGCGATGATCAGGATCAGCGCGATGACGGCGAGGAAGACGATGCCGTTGGAGAACGCGAGCCGATCGCCGCGGGTGTGCAGCTGGCGGGGCAGGTAGCGGTCCTGGGCCAGGATCGAGCCGAGCACCGGGAATCCGTTGAACGCGGTGTTGCAGGCCAGCACCAGGATCAGACCGGTGGTCAGCGAGACGACGTAGAACGCGATCGGGAAGCCCGAGAAGACCGCCTCGCCGATCTGGGCGATCAGGGTCTTCTGGTAGTAACCCTCGGGCACCCCGACCAGCTGGATCTCCGGGTCCTCGGCGAAGTGCGCTCCGGTGTACAGCGTCAGCAGGACGATGCCGATCATCATGACGACCGACAGCCCGGCCATCAGGGCCAGCGTCGTCGCCGCGTTCTTGCTCTTGGGCTTCTTGAACGCCGGCACACCGTTGGAGATGGCCTCCACGCCGGTCAGCGCGGCCGACCCGGACGAGAACGACCGCAGCAGCAGGAACAGCAGGGCCAGCCCGGTCAGCGACCCTTCGGCGTTCAGCGTGTACGAGGCACTCTCGGCCTTGATGTCGGCGCCGATGAACCACTCGACGGCGCCGGTGACGATCATCGCCATGATCGAGATGATGAAGGCGTAGACCGGGATGGCGAACGCGGCGCCGGACTCGCGGATGCCGCGCAGGTTGGCCGCGCAGACCACCGCGATGATCGCGATGGAGAACCACACCGGGTGGTCGCCGACGATCTGCAGGGCCGACCCGATGTTGGCCACCCCGGCCGCGGTCGAGACCGCGACGGTGAGGATGTAGTCGACCAGCAGCGCACTGGCGACGATCAGCCCGGGTGTCGGCCCCAGGTTCTTGGTGACGACCTCGTAGTCACCACCGCCGCTGGGGTAGGCGTGCACGTTCTGCCGGTAGGAGGCGACGACCACGACCATCACCAGGGCCACCAACCCGGCGATCCACGGAGCGTAGGCGTAGTACGCCAGACCGGCGATGGACAGCACGGCGAAGATCTCGCCGGGGGCGTACGCGACGCTGGACAGCGCGTCGGAGGCGAACACCGGCAGCGCGATGCGCTTGGGCAGCAGGGTGTGCGAGAGCTTGTCGCTGCGGAAGGGCCGCCCGACCAGCAGTCGCTTGGCCGCGACCGTCAACTTGGACACAACACCGAAGCGTAGGTCGCCCGGCGACACCCGGCGGCCACCGCACGCGAACACCGGGCCGGGAACGGCCCGCCCGTCCCCCGGACGGAACACCACGGCCCACGTTGCGATCACCGACGCCGCTGTAGGTTGCTCCTGACACCCCGCACCGGCGAAGGGCAGTGCTGTGCACATCGTGATCATGGGATGCGGCCGCGTCGGCTCGTCCCTGGCCCGCCAACTCGGCCGGGCCGGCCACTCGGTGGCCGTCATCGACCGGGATCCGTCGGCGTTCCGCCGGTTGGGGGCCGAGTTCCACGGCCAGCAGGTCACCGGCATGGGCTTCGACCGGGACGTGCTGCTCAAGGCCCGCATCAACGAGGCCCACGCCTTCGCCGCGGTGTCCTCCGGTGACAACTCGAACATCATCGCCGCGCGAGTGGCGCGCGAGCAGTTCAACGTCGAGACCGTGGTCGCCCGCATCTACGACGCCAAACGCGCCCAGGTCTACGAGCGGTTGGGCATCCCCACCGTCGCGACGGTCCCGTGGACGACCGACCGGTTGCTGCGGGCCGTCATCCCCGAGGGGATGATCAGCGAGTGGCGGGACCCGTCCGGCACCGTGACGATCGTGAATCTGCCCTACCACCGGGACTGGATGGGTCGCCCGCTCGCCGAGTTCGAGGCGGCCACCGACGTGCACGTCGCGTTCGTCGTCCGCTTCGGTCAGGGCCAGCTGCCCACCCGGGACACCGTCATCCAGGAAGGTGACCTGGTGTACGCGTCCGTGCTGTCCAAGGACCTGCACAGTGTCGGCGACAAGGCCGCCGTGTCCCCCGTGGACGGTGTCTGATGCGGATCGCCATCGCCGGGGCCGGCTCCGTCGGCCGGTCCATCGCCGGGGAGCTCGTCGAGAACGGTCACGAGGTCATGCTCATCGACCGCGACCCGGGGGCCATCAAGCCCGAACGCATCGAGGCGGCCGAATGGGTGCTGGCCGATGCCTGCGAGGTCGCCCTGCTCGAGGACGCCGGCCTGCAGACCTGCGACGTCGTCATCGCCTGCACCGGTGACGACAAGGTCAACCTCGTCGTCTCCCTGCTGGCCAAGACCGAGTTCGCGGTCGGCCGCGTCGTCGGCCGGGTCAACGACCCCCGCAACGAGTGGCTGTTCACCGAGCAGTGGGGCGTAGACGTCGCCGTCTCGACCCCCCGCATCCTCGCCGCCCTGGTCGAGGAAGCCGTGTCGGTCGGTGATCTGGTCCGGCTCTTCACGCTGCGGCAGGGCCAGGTCAACCTCGTCGAGGTCACCCTGCCCTCGACCACGGCCATCGCCGGCCGCCCGGTCCGCGACCTGCGCCTGCCCCGGGACGCCGCGCTCGTCACCATCCTGCGCGGCGGCCGGGTCATCGTGCCGGCGCCCGACGAGCCGCTGGAGCCGGGCGACGAGCTGCTCTTCGTCGCGTCGACCGAGGTGGAGGACGCGGTCCGCGAAGCGCTGATGTAGCGGTGGACGCCGGACGGACTGGCGAGGCCGCGCGCAACAGGCGCAGCTAGTGGGTGCCCCGGGCGAACGACCTGACGCGGTCCTTCAGCGATCCCTCACCATGGCCGGCGACCAGGATGATCGCGGTGACCAGCAGCCCGACGATGAAGACCGGGTAGCCCAGGGCGATTTTCATGAAGGCCAGCCAGCCGACGGCGTCCTCACCGTAGGCCCAGTTCTGCAGGGCGAAGCGGCCGCCGAAGATCGCGACCCAGACGACGGTCGCCCAGGTGTAGCGGGTCATCAGGTGGCGGTCCTTGCGCCATGCGGTGCCCCGGCCGTTCAGGGACTCCCAGATGACGCCGACCAGCGGCCAGCGCACGAGGATGCTGATCAGGAAGGCGAGCGCGAAGGCGGCCTGGGTCCAGATGCCCCAGAGGAAGTAGCCCTTGGCCGAGCCCGTCCGGTAGGCGATGAACGCCGCGATGCCGACGCCGAAAAGGCCGCCGATGGCCTGGGTGACCGGTTTGCGCCGGGCCAGCCGCCAGACGGCGATGGCGGCGCCCGCGACGAGGGCGGCGGCGATGCCCCAGGTCAGGTTGACGAACGAGTTGACCAGCACGAACACGACGACCGGCAGACCGGAGTCGAGCATTCCGGCCGGTCCGCCCATCTGGTCGAGCACACTGGGCCGGCGGGGCTCGGCGGGCTCCGGGGGTGGAGCGGCGGGGTCGGCGATCGGCCCGCGGGCCGGTTCGGGGGTACCGATCGGCGCCGTCACACGCTCACCGGCAGCAGGTCGTAATCGGGGTTGTAGATGACCTTCTGCCCGTCCCGCAGGGCCACCCGGCCGCGGACGTTCATCGTCCGGCCGGGTTCGACGCCGGGGATGGACCGGCGGCCGAGCCAGATCAGCTGCACGGCGTCGGTGCCGTCGTACAGCTCGGCGACCAGGGTGGCCTGGTGTTCGGTCGGCCGGAGGTCCACGTAGCGCAACCGGCCGTGCAGGGTGACCCGCTGACCCTGGCAGCAGACCTGCGCCCGTATCGCACCCGTGGCGTCGACCTGATCGGTCAGCACCTCGGCGTCGATCTGATCGTCGTCACGGGTGATCTTCCGCACCCACGCGGCGAGCTTGCCTGGCATCGCTCTACCCCTTGTTCCGGCCTCTGCGTTCCTGGGTTTCCAAGGCCAGGGTAGCCGCGCGGCCGACGCCCCGGCCGGGGACGAGAGGCGCCTCACCCGGACCGGTCCGGGTGAGCGGACGGCGCCGCGGCGGTGCGCCGGTCAGGCCCCGCGGGGGCGCGCGAGCACGGCGGCGATGTCCGGCGGCCGGTAGTCCGGGCCCTTGAGCACCTTGCCGTCGGCCCGGCGGATCGGACGGCCGTCGGCGCCGAGCTTGGTCATGTTCGAGGCGTGCACCTCGTCGAGCACGGCGTCCAGGTCGATGCCGTAGACGTGAGCCGTGCCGTACGCGACGTAGACGATGTCGGCCAGCGCGTCGGCCACCCCGACGACGTCACCGGCCCGGGCGGCGGCGGCCAGTTCGGCCACCTCCTCCTCGATGAGCGACTGCCGCAGGGTGACCTCGGACAGGTCGACCGCCGCGGACGGAACCGTGCGGACCGGCAGGCCGTAGGCGCGGTGGAACTCGGCCACCTGCCCGGCGGCCCGGCCGGTCGACTCGACCTGATCAGGCACAGTCGACGCAGATCAGCTGGCCACCCGAGGGGTTGGCGAGCCGGCTGCGGTGCTGCACCAGGAAGCAGGACGTGCAGGTGAACTCATCGGCCTGCTTGGGGATGACCTTGACGGTGAGTTCCTCACCGGACAGGTCGGCGCCGGGGAGCTCGAAGCTCTCCGCGGTGTCGCCCTCGTCGACGTCGACGACGGACGACTGCGCCTCGTTGCGTCGAGCCTTGAGTTCCTCGAGCGAATCCTCGGAGGCCTCGTCGCTCTCGTTGCGCCGTGGGGCGTCGTAATCGGTTGCCATGGTTGCCTGCTCTCGCTTCGTACTGCTGCGTCTTCGGTTCTGTTCCGAGCGTCGTCCTGACCGGCCCGGCGAGTGCTGTCCGCCGGGGACCGGCATCTGCCCTGCTGTTGTTCCCCCGGATCAGCCCGTTGGCTCGTCCGGCGAACCGTTCAGGACCGCCCCCGCTCGCGGTGGGCGCAGACGTAACGCCGGCACCGTCTGTTTTGTGCCCGACACGTACCCGTCCGCCCAACGACCATCGGGGCCGACCGGCGGGGGGAGGGTAGCCGATGCCCGGACGGTTGCGGCACCGGGGTGGGTTGCGGGTCGTCGGATTTCCCCGTCGACCCGCCGTGGCGACCGGCAGCTGGCCGGCGTCGGGGCGGCGCGCCTCTACCCTGAACCGGGCCGCCCCGGTCGACAATGCCCCGGGCACGACGGCCGGACGCGGGCGAGGACCGCACGACAACTGCGGCCCGGGCGAACCCGACCGACGGACGACACCGCGGGCGGGGATCGCCCCGGACCGACGGACAAGACGCAGGAGGACCACCGGGTGAGCGCCGAATCCGCCCCCGATCGCCGGCGCCGCCGCTACCTGCCGGTGCTCGTGATCGTCGGGGTCCTGCTGGTCGGCGCGATCGTCGCCTGGTTTCCCGTGCTGCGTCCGTCGGCCGAGAACAGCGCGGCCTGCAACCAACCGGGACCGGTGCCGGCGACCACCGCGGCCACCACCCGCAGCCAGGCCTCGGCCACCGACGGCGCCACCCCGAGCGAGTCGTCCACGGAGACGACCAGCTCGACCCCGTCGGCCCCGACCACCCTCGGGGCCTACCTCGACCACTCCGCGCTGGAGTCGGTCCGACCGGCCAACCCGAGCACCGTTGCACTGCAGGTGTACAACGCGAGCCCGGTGCGGGGACAGGCCAAGGCCGTGACCGACGAGCTGCGGGTGGTCGGCTTCGAATCGATCCGGGACGGCTCGAACGACCCCCTCTACCCGGCCGGTGACCTGCGCTGCGTGGCCCAGATCCGCTTCGGGCCGGCCGGTGCGGCGGCCGCCCGCACGGTGCTGCTGATCTCGCCGTGCGCCCAGCTGGTCCAGGACAGCCGGGTCGACGACACGGTCGATCTGGCCCTGGGCGGGCGGTACCTCTACGCGGCCATCCCCGACGACGTGAAGAGCGAGCTCAGCGCCATCCGGGAGGCCGCCCAGCCGCCGGCGGTCATCGAGGGCCAGACCGCATCAGCCAAGCCGCTGCCGCCCATTCCGGCTCTGCCCACGGCGGCCTGCGCGAGCTGACCAGGCGCCCGCGCCGACCCGGTCGGGTTCGGTCGGTCGGCCTCCCGCGCCGCGACCGGTGGTGCTCGCTACGCTCGCGGTGCCCGCGACCCCCCGCGGGCGGGTCACCGCCTCGGCGGACGACTCCCCAGGTCCAGACCCCTGCGGTCCAGGCATGAAGGAGCGGGTGTGTCCACCACTTCACCGGACGTCGCGTTCGGCATCGACATCGGCGGTACGGGCATCAAGGGCGGCATCGTCGACCTGCGGGGCGGTGTGCTCATCGGCGAGCGCTTCCGGCTGGACACACCGCAGCCGGCCACCCCGGACTCGGTGGCCGAGACCGCCGGCAAGGTGGCCGCGCACTTCGACTACAGCGGGCCGTTCGGCGTCGCGTTCCCCGGCGTCGTCCTGGACGGGGTGGTCAAGACCGCCGCCAACGTCGACAAGTCGTGGATCGACACGTCACTGCAGAAGGCCATGGAGCCCCAGCTCCCCGGTCCGGTGACGGTCCTGAACGACGCCGACGCGGCCGGCCTGGCCGAGGCCCGCTACGGCGCCGGCCGTGGGATCTCCGGCCTGGTCATCATGGTGACGTTCGGCACCGGCATCGGCATCGCGCTCATCAACGACGGTCGGCTGGTCCCGAACGCCGAGCTCGGGCACATCGAGCTGGACGGGCACGACGCGGAGACCAAGGCGGCGGCGTCGGCGCGGGAACGCGACGACCTGAGCTGGGAGCAGTGGGCCAAGCGGGCCTCCAAGTACCTCTCGCACCTCGAGAACCTGCTCTGGCCCAAGCTGATCATCCTGGGCGGCGGCATCTCCAAGAAGCCGGACAAGTGGGTGCCCCACCTGAAGTGCCGGACCCCGCTGGCGGTGGCCCAGCTGATCAACAACGCCGGCATCGTCGGCGCGGCCCTGCGCGCGACGGAGGCCAGCGAGACGGCCGCCGTGACGCCCCCGGCGGCCGAGGACACCACCACGCTGATCCTGGACTGAGACGCACGCCATCCCGACCGAACCGCTGGGTGCGGCCCGGTCGGGGAATGGCGCCGCTCGTCGGGTCGTGCCCGAGCGGACCCGCGGTTACACTGGAACAGCCGCTTTCGGGTAGGACCGAGTATCAGGTCGAGAACATCTCACCGGGGTAGGGCCCTCTTCATCCCCCGATGTCGGTGGGTTCGACGTGTGCCCGGTCCGGGCGGCTCAGTGAGGCGAAAGGGCATCAGTGGCAGGCGCAGCAGCAACCTCCGGTTCGACCCGGTCCCGTCGTCCTTCGGCTTCCGCCGGACGGGGGACCAGCAACGGTGCAGCACCCGGAGCGAAGGCGGGAGCGCGTGGTCGTTCCACCGCCGATCCGACGGACGCCGTCGACGCGGCCGATCCGCAGGAGCCCACCGACCTCGAGGACCTGACCGAGGGCGACGACGATCTGCTCACCGCCGATCTGGTCGAGGGCGACGAGACCGAGTCGGCTCCCGCCGCGGCGGCCGCTCCGGCCGCCGGCGCGGCACCGGCCGCGGCCGGCAAGGCCGCCGAGGGCACCGCCGGTACCGAGTCCACCGAGTCGTCCGAGGAGTTCACCTGGGACGACGAGGAGGAGTCCGAAGCGCTCAAGCAGGCCCGCAAGGACGCCGAGCTCACCGCTTCCGCCGACTCGGTCCGCGCCTACCTCAAGCAGATCGGCAAGGTCGCGCTGCTGAACGCCGAGGAGGAGGTGGACCTGGCCAAGCGCATCGAGGCCGGTCTGTACTCCGTCGAGCGGATGCGTCAGCTCGAAGAGGCCGGCGAGAAGCTGCCCAACCAGTTGCGACGTGACCTGCGGTGGGTCAAGCGGGATGGCGAGCGGGCCAAGAACCACCTGCTCGAGGCCAACCTCCGCCTGGTCGTCTCCCTGGCCAAGCGGTACACCGGCCGCGGCATGGCGTTCCTGGACCTCATCCAGGAGGGCAACCTGGGTCTGATCCGCGCGGTCGAGAAGTTCGACTACACCAAGGGTTACAAGTTCTCCACCTATGCGACCTGGTGGATCCGACAGGCCATCACCCGGGCCATGGCCGACCAGGCCCGCACCATCCGGATCCCCGTCCACATGGTCGAGGTCATCAACAAGCTGGGTCGCATCCAGCGCGAGCTGCTCCAGGATCTCGGGCGCGAGCCCACCCCGGAGGAGCTGGCCAAGGAGATGGACATCACCCCGGACAAGGTGCTGGAGATCCAGCAGTACGCCCGGGAACCGATCTCGCTGGACCAGACCATCGGCGACGAGGGCGATTCGCAGCTCGGCGACTTCATCGAGGACTCCGAAGCGGTCGTCGCCGTCGACGCCGTCTCCTTCACCCTTTTGCAGGACCAGTTGCAGGCCGTTCTGCAGACGCTGTCCGAGCGGGAGGCCGGCGTGGTCCGGTTGCGTTTCGGGCTCACCGACGGTCAGCCGCGGACTCTGGACGAGATTGGCCAGGTCTACGGGGTCACCCGGGAGCGGATCCGGCAGATCGAGTCCAAGACGATGTCCAAGCTGCGTCACCCGTCGCGCTCCCAGGTGCTGCGCGACTACCTCGAGTAGGAGCGACCGCTCCCCCACGACCCCGAGCGGGCCGGCCGACCACCATCGGCCGGCCCGCTCGTCGTCGGTCGCCCTGGTCGTCAGTCCCCGTCGATCAGTTGACGGTCGGCGAGGTCACGGAACATCCCCGGTTCGGCCAGCAGCTCGGCGTAGCCACCCTGCTGCACGACCCGTCCCCCGTCGAGGACGACGATCCGATCGGCGTGCCGGACGGTCGACAACCGGTGGGCGACGACCAGCCGGGTGACGTGCAGGCGGTCCAACGACGCGGCCACCTGCGCCTGCGCGACGTTGTCCAGCGCCGAGGTGGCCTCGTCCAGCAGCAGGATCCGCGGCGCCCCGGCCAGGGCCCGGGCGATGACGATGCGCTGCCGCTGTCCCCCGGACAGCGTCGCCGCGCCCTCCACGACGACGGTCTGCATCCCCATCGGCATCCGGCGGATGTCGTCGGCGACGCCCGCCGCCTCCGCCGCGTTCCACACCTGCTCCATCGACAGGGCGCGGGGGCCACGGATGTTGTCGGCCAGGCTGCCCGGGAACAGCGAACTGTTCTGCAGCACGGTGCCGAGCCGGCGCCGGACGGCTCGGGGATCCATCCGGTCCAGGGGGACCCCGTCGAACGCGACCACCCCGGAGGTCGGTCGCTCGAACCCCAGGACGAGCCGCAGCAGCGTCGACTTCCCTGAACCCGACGGGCCGACCACCGCGACGAACTCACCCGGTTCCACCGTCAGCGAGACGTCGTGGAGGATCTCCGGCCCGTCGTCGCGGTACCGGAAGTCGACCCCGACCAGGTCGATGCGGCCCCGCACGTGCACCGGGGCCGCGGTCGATCCAGCGGCGTGGCCGACCTCCGGTTCGGTCGCGAGGATGGGTTCGAGTTGGCGCAACGCCGGTCGCACACCGACCAGCTGGCTCGCCGCACCGAGCAGCGCAGCCGTCCCGGCCAGCACCTGGGCGAGCGCGGTGGTGATGACGACGTAGTCACCGGCGGTAGTGGCGCCCGCGCCGGCGAGCACCACTCCGGCGGTCACGGCCACCGTCCCCAGGGTCGGCCAGGCCGCCAGGGCGGTGGCCACCCCCGCCTCGTAGCGCGCGGCGCGGAAGGTGGTGCGGGTGAGCGCGGCGAACCGGGCGCTGAGCAGTCGCATGAACCGGTCCTCGGCCGCGAACGCCCGGATGCGGGCCATCCCCCGCATCGCCTGCAGGGTGCTTTCGGCGAGCACCTGCTGGTGCTCGACCTCCGCCTGCATCAGCGGTTGCCACCGGCGCAGCACCCACCAGAACAGGGCGGCCTGCAGCAGCACGCCGCCCAAGGTGAACAGCCCGGCGGTCGGGCTGTGCAGCGTGACCAGGACCAGGCTGACGACGACCACCGCCCCGGCGACCAGCGACGAGACGACCGCGTCGGTGACGACGCGGCGGAGGGTGTCGACCGTCGACGCCCGGGCCAGTAGGTCGCCCGTGCCGTGCCGGTGGAAGAAGCTGGCCGGCAGGCGCAGCAACCGGGCCCAGATCGCGTCACCGGCCACGGCGTCGATGCGGGTGCGGATCCGGGCCGTCACCCGTCCCTGCAGCAGGGCCAGGGCCGCGGTCGCCGCGATCACCGCCATCAGCGCGCCGACCAGGGCGGCCAGCCGCTGGTACTGCTGACCGGGGACGATCGAGGAGAAGATGGCGCCACCGGCCAGCGGCACCAGCATCGACAGGGCGGCGGCGACGGCGGCCGCGCCGACGACCAGCCACCCGTCCGGGGCCGCACCCCGGCCGGCCAGCCGGGCCAGCTCCCGCAGGCCCGCCCGCCGGGGAAGTTGCGGCACCGCGGACAGTCCGGTGCTCTCCAAGCGATCGACGAGATTCTGGTTCAGTCGCCGCCGGGTGCCCTCCGCCGGGTCGACGACGTCGGCCCCCCACCCCCGGGGGACCACGGCCACCGGCCGCCCGTCCAGCCGGGTGAGCACCGGGGCGACGAGATCGGTGCGGACCCCGCGACCCAGCTCGACCGTGCGGAGCAGATGGCCGTCCGCGGCGGCCCGGCGCCGCACCGCGTCCCACGGGTCCGCGGCTGATCCGGGTCGACCCGGGTGGGATTCCACGGCCGGCTCGACAGCGGTAGGACCGCCGGGCCCGGGCGGGCCGCTGGACAGGCCGAGCAGTTCCAGCAGCTCGCCGGTCACGTCCAGAGCCGCCGCCCGGCCGGTCTGCAGCGAGCCGACCGCGGCCCCCAGCTCGTGCAGGGCCGCCCCGTCGACCAGCGGGGAGACCGCCCGGCCGGTGGCCCGGTGCGCGCGGGACCGGGCGAGATCGTCGTGGTGGACGGTCACCGTCTCGACGAGCGTCTGGATCGTGGCGGGGAGCTCCTCCCCGGCCCGGCCGGACGCGGCGGGGTCCCACCCGGACCGGCCGGCCGCCAGGGCCAGGGTCGTGAGCCAGCGGGCGACGGCCGGGTCCTGCGCCGTGGCCCGTGCGGAGGGCAGGGGCAGCAACGTCGCGCTGCCGACCGGCCGGACCAGCAGCGGGCTGCGGCTCGCCGCGACGATCACGTCCCCGCACTGCAGGGTGGCGAAGGCCGGGCGATCCACCGGCCGGTGCCCGTCGGTGAGCGGCAGGCCGACCAGGACCGTGCCGTCCACGACCTCCCACCCGGCGCCGCCGGTCAGCTCGGTCGCGGTGGACAGCTCCCGGGTGGTGACGGGCCCGGCGGTCATGCCCGCACCAGCCGGGCGTAGGCGCCGCCCCGGTCGAGCAGGCTCTGATGGGTTCCCCGTTCCACGACCCGCCCGGCGTCGAGGACGACGATCTCCTCGGCGTCCCGCACGGTCGAGAGCCGGTGAGCGACGATCAGGCAGGTGCAGCCCCGTCGGCGCAGGGCCAGGTCGATGGCCCGTTCGGTCACGCTGTCCAGCGCGCTCGTCGCCTCGTCGAGCACCATCACCGCCGGGTCGCGCACCAGGGCGCGGGCGATCTCCAGGCGCTGCCGCTGCCCGCCGGACAGTCCCTGACCGGCCGGGCCCAGCACGGCGTCCAGACCGCCGGGGCGGGCGGCCACCACGTCCTCCAGGCAGGCGTCGCGGATCGCCCGGGCGATCGCCTCGTCGGGCACGGTGTCGTCGAACAGCGTCAGGTTGTCGCGGATGGAGGCCTCGAACAGAGTGACGTCCTGGTCGACGAACCCGACACCGTCGGCCAGCACCCGGCGGTCGACGGCCGAGCGGGGACGGCCGTCGAAGAGCACCTGCCCCGACGTCGGCTGCAGCAGACCGACCGTCAGGCGGGCGACGGTCGACTTCCCGCTGCCGCTGGCCCCCACGACGGCCACCCGGGCGCCGGGGCGCAGCTCGATCTCGACGTGGTCGAGCAACGGCGGGTCGTGCGCGCCGTACCCGAAGGCCACGCCGCGCAGGTGGACGGCCCCGCCCAGCTGGGACGGCGAATCCCCGGGGCCGAGCGTGGTCCGTCGTAGTTCGGTGACGATCTCGGGGTCCACCGGGGCGGCGTCGACGTCCTGCAGCCGCAGCACTGTGGCCGACAGGGTCTGGAACTGCCCGCCCAGGGTGGCCAGCGCCCCCAGCGGGGCCAGCACCGCGCCCATCAGGATCTGGACGGCGAGCAGCGATCCGAGGGTGAGCGAGCCGCCCATGACGAGCAGTGCGCCGACCGAGAGCAGCGCGACCGTGGCCAGGCTCGTCACGGCGACGGGGACGGCCTGCAGGGACAGCAGGCTGACGTCCTGCCGTTGCCGCACCGCCAGCAGGCGACCCCGGGCTGCGCTGATGCCGAGGATGGCCTGGTCCTCCGCTCCCCCGGCCTTGAGGGTCTCGATGAGGTTCAGCGAGCCGGACTGGACGACGGCGGCGTCGATCTGATCACGCATCTGCCGGTTGGCCAGGTCGCGCTGCCGGCGGGCGGTGAAGCGCAGCAGCACCGCGACGACCACCGCGGCGAGCAGGACGAGGCCCCCCAGCGTCGGGCTGATGACGAAGACGACCGCGAGGTAGACCACCGCGACGGCGGTGCTCAGGACCGCGGCGATCAGCGGACCGGACAGCAGCTCGGCCACGGACGCCCCCAGGCCCGCCCGGTAGGCGACGTCGCTGGCGGCGCGTTGCGTGAAGAACCGCATGGCCAGGCGGAGGATGCGCTGGGTCTGCCCCGCGTAGAGGCCGGTCGTCATGACGGTGCGCAGCCCGATGACGGCCCGCTGCTGGAGCCAGGTCACCAGGATCTGCGCCACCGCCGCGCCGGCCATCCCGAGCAGCACCAGCGGCACCACGGCCGACCGACCGCCGATGAGGTACCCGTCGACGAATGCCCGGGACAGGCCCGGCACCGCCAACCCGGGGACCACCAGCACCAGGCAGGCCAGCAGGACGAACCACAGCGGCGACCGGAAGGCCCGCAGCCGACGGCCGAGGATCCTGGCGACCGACGGTCGGCGACCGCCGGGTACGAAGTCCGGACCGGGGACGCCGGCCAGCACGATCCCGGAGAAGCTCCGGTCGAACTCGTCGTCGTCGACCTGTCGCGGTCCGGTGGCGGGGTCGTTGAGGTACCAGGTCCCCGGTTTCCATCCCTCGAGGACGACGAAGTGGTTGAGCTGCCAGAACAGGATGGCCGGCAGCGGGGCCCACCGCACGGAGTCCACCGACCGCCGGTACGCCCTCATCTGCAGCCCGTGGGCGCGGGCGGCCCGCAGGATGGACCGGGCGTTGCTGCCGTCCCGGGAGACGCCGACGTCCTCCCGCAGGGTCTCGAGCGGCTCCCACCGGCCGTGGTGGGCGAGCACGATGGCCAGCGCCGCGGCACCGCACTCGACGGCTTCCATCTGCAGGATCGTCGGACATCGGACCCGGGCCCGGCGGGGCGGCGGAGCGGGGTCCGCGGTGTCGGTCGGGGCGGCCGTCGTGGTCACGTCACCCACCCAGCAGGCTCTGGATCGGCTGCTGCTCGCCGATGACGACCACGCCGGACAGCACCGTCCCGGGGGCGATGGCGAACGGCGGCCCGGTGCGCGAGGACCACGCGTAACCGGACGGGGTGTCGGCGGTGTCGAGGGCGACCACGACCCGGTACGCACCGTCCTGCGCCATGGCCCCGGCCAGTTCGGAGTTGTCGCCGGCCAGCTGCAGGAAGTCCACGGGGTCCAGGGGCAGCACGTCGACCCCGACGACGCGGCCCAGCAGGTCGCCGTAGGCCCCGGCCGGGGCCGTGTCCGGGTTGAGCCGGGCCGGCATGCCGGGAACGATCGTGGCGGCCGCGTTCTGGTCGACGAACAACAGGGCGATCGGTCCGGCCTGGCCCGGCAGGACCTGTCCCACGACCTCGCCGGCATCGACGGCGGAGCCGACGGCCAGCGGTGACCGCCCGACGAGGACACCGGAGACCGGGGCCGCGACGTCGGTGATCGTCCCGTCCGACAGGCGAAGACGCAGCAGCGGTTGGGCGGCCGCCACCTCGACCGGTGCGGTGCCGGGGTGGTCGTCGGCCACGTCCGGGACCTCGGCGACGACCCCGTCGACGGCGGCCACGACCTGGACCAGCCCGTTCGGGGGCAGCAACGCCCCCGTTCCCGACACGGTGATCGGGGCGCGACCGACGAAGGCCCACACCCCGGCGGCGACCGCGAGCAGGGCCACGACGGCCAGGATCAACCAGCGGCGCGGCGACACGATCCGCAGCCTGGATTCCAGGCGGGTCTGCGCGTCGAGTGCGGTGACCGCCTCGTCCCGGAACAGACCGGGGGCGGGCGTCCCGCGGTCGGGAACGGGAACGGTCACGGGCATCTCCCCCTGGCTCGGCGGAGCGACCCTCGGATCGCCCCCCGCGACGAACTGGTCACCACGGCCGCCCGGCGGACGGTGCGGCCGGGCGACGAGAAGCCGGTCGACGGGTCAGCGGGTCACGAACGCTTCCTGAGCAGGTCGGTCGCCTTCTCGCCCGTGTGGATGAGGCGGCCGATGAGACTGCCGCCGGCGACGCCATCCAGCGCCTCGTCGTCGAGCTCCTCGTCCCGGGCGGCCCCCGCCACCACCTGGGGCGCGGATCCGGTCGTGCTGTTCTGGGTGGTGAGGTCTTCGGCGCTCATGGTCTTTCCTCGGGTCCGTCGGGCGGTGGGGCGATCGTCGGCCGGGCGCGTCCTTCAGGCCCGTCGCGGCTGTTCGTCGCTGCTCCGAAAGTAACGGCCGCCCGCCCGGTCCGAGCCTGGTCGATCGCCGGGCGCGCGGGTCACGGGAAGTGATCGATGGCGCGAGATCGGCCGCATCGGAGGGACTTTCGTTGCCACCGTCGGGTAGCGGCGACCGACCCTCCGGGGCGCGGTACCGACCAGCGGTCGGGATGCCCCGCCGGACCGGGTGACGGTGTTCCCGACCAGGCGACGCATTCCCGCTGCGACATTCCCTCCCGTCGACTCGGGAATCTCACTCCTTGGGGTCCGGCCGGGCCGTGCCTGCGACGCCGATGACTTCCACCGCCGGGGACGGTCCACCACCCATGACCGATGATGACGCCACCCCGCCTTTGACCACCCGGGTCCTGAGCGTGTCCCTGCCCGTCGCCGATCAGGACGCGGCCCTGGCGTTCTACACCGACGTCCTCGGGTGCGAACTCGTCATGGACACCGAGGTGTGGCCCGGCGCCCGCTACATCGAGGTGCGTCCACCCGGCTCGACCGTCGGCCTCGTGCTGCTGCGGCCCGACGGCCCGCTCCCGGTGGCCGTCCGGCTGGGTACCCCGGACGCCGACCGGGCGCACGCGGTGATCGCCGGTGCCGCGGTGACGCTGCACAACGACGAGGTGCTGCGGTGGGAGGACGTGCCGCCGATGTTCTCCTTCACCGACCCGGACGGCAACGGCCTGGTGTACCTGCAGGACCGGCCGGACTGACCGGTTTGGGCGCCGGCCGCGGGGTCACTGTCGATCAGGACAAGTGTGCGGACCCCGATCGAAGGAGATCGCGTGACCAGCTCGACCCCGAACACCCCCGCGGACGCCACCCCGGAACCCCAGGCCGATGCCGATCCGACCGCGGTCAGCGGCGGGATCCCGGCGCACGAGCCGAGCGACGCCGATCTGCAGAGCACGGCGGACACCTCGACGCCGACGGACGAGGTGCCGGAGACGGCGGCGGAGTCCGGCGCGGCCGACGACGAGCCGGACCGGGGCGAAGCGGCCACGGCCGATCGGCCGAGCCCGTTCTCCAGTCCGGCGGACCTGCAGACCGCCGGTATCCGCGACGCCGACCATCTGCTGGCCGAGAGCGAGGACGCCAGCGGGCAGGCCCGGGACGCCGCACAGGGCCTGCGGGGGGCCGAGCAGCCGGAGACCGTCGGTGACGGCACCGATCTGCCGGCGGCACCGGACGCGGAGACCCGGCCCCGGCAGCCCGAGTAGTCCGGTTCAGTCCGCTGCCGGTGGACGGAGGCCGAACCGCCCGGTGGTGACGTCGAAGGCGACGGCGTCGGTGTCGAACGCGGCCCCGATGGAGCCGTTCTCGCTGAGCCGGTCGACCGGCCCACTGGTCACCGGTCGCGGTACGCCCTGGCTGGTCGGTGCGCCGACCAGCCAGGCATCGTGGCCGGAGCGGACGGCGAGTTCGACGTCGTGGCTGGACAGCACCACCGGGATGCCCCGGCCGGCGGCGATCCGCTGCAGGACGGCGAGCAGCTCGAGGCGGGCCGGCGCGTCCAGGAACGCGGTCGGTTCGTCGAGCAGCAGCAGGGCGGGTTCCTGCGCCAGGGCCCGGGCGATCATGACGCGCTGCCGTTGGCCGTCGGACATCCGGACCAGCGGCACCCGGGCCAGGTCCTGGGCGTGCACGGCGGCGAGGGCCTCGTGCACCGCCTGGGAGTCCACGGCCGCCGAGCCCCGGCGGCGGTGCGGGTAGCGGCCGAGGTCGACGACGTCCGCGCCGCGCAGCAGCCCGGGGTCGAAGGACTCGGTGAGCACGACGGCGACCCGGGCGGCCCGCTCCGGTGGCGAGAGCCGGTCGAGTCGGGCGTCCCCGAGCGAGACGGTCCCGGCCAGCAGCGGCTGCAACCCGGCGACCGACCGCAGCAGGGTGGATTTCCCGCTGCCGTTGCCACCGAGCAGCACGGTCAGCCGACCGGCCCGGGCCCGCAGGTGCAGGTCGGCGAGGATCACCGTCGTCGCCCGTCGGCGGGCGATCGGGCCGCCACCGGAGTACCCGACCGTGACCCCGTCGAGGGTCAGATCGGCGCCGGATGCGGGAGTGCTCATCGAGCCGCCCCGGCGGCCAGGGTTCGGCTGCGCAGCAGCACGGCCACCACCACCGGCGCGCCGATCGCCGCGGTGACGACGTTGAGCGGCAGCACCCCGTCCGCTCCGGGCAGCAGGGCGACGGCGGCGCAGACCTGGCAGACGATGACCCCGATCAGCACGCAGGCCGGCAGCAGGCGGCGGTGGTCGCCGCGGCCGAGGGCGGCCCGGGCCAGGTGCGGGACGGCGATGCCGAGGAAGGCGATCGGGCCGCAGAACGCGGTCGTCGCCCCGGCCAGCAGGGCGGTGGCGATGATCACCCACCACCGGACCCGTCGCACCGGGACGCCCATCGACGCCGCGTACCGCTCACCGAGCAGCAGGGCGTCCAGCGGGCGGGCCAGCACGGCGGCGACCGCCAGTCCGACGACGACGGACGGCGCGAACCAGCGCAGGTCGGCCCAGGTGACCCCGCTGACCGAGCCGAACCCCCACAGCACGTACCGCTGCACCCGGCCGGGGTCGGAGAAGGCCAGCAGCAGGGACACGACCGCGCCGGTGGCCGACCCGATCATCACGCCGATCAGCAGCAGGGCGACGACCGACCGCACCCAGCGGCTGATCACCAGGACCAGGGCGAGCACGGCCAGCGCCCCCACCGCGGCGGCGACCACCGTCCGCGCCCGCCCGGTGGTGCCGAAGCTGAAGAACGCGGCGGCGGTCGAGGTCACCCCGGACACGGCGCCGGCGCCGAGGACCGAGACGGCCACCCCGAGCCCGGCTCCGGACGACACCCCGAGGATGTACGGGTCGGCCAGCGGGTTCGCGAACAGCGTCTGCATGAGCAGACCGGCGACGCCGAGGGCGGCCCCGGCGAGCAGCGCGGTCAGGACCCGGGGCAGCCGCACCTGCGAGAGCAGGGTCGCGGTGGTCGGGTCGACCTCGGCGTGCCCGCCGGTGACCAGGTAGCGGACGGTGTCGCCGACGGGGATCGAGGTCGACCCGATCCCGACGCACAGCACACTGACGGCCAGCGCGGCCACGCCCAGGACGATCAGCACCCATCCGGCACGCGACCGCCTCGGCCGGTCCGGCGCCGCGACGGCGCCGGACGGGTCGGTGGTCGGCGCCGGGACCGGCTTCACGACAGTTTCAGGTAGAAGGCGAAGTCGTGGTTCGGGGCCAGCTCGGGATGCAGGATCGCGACCAGGTCGCCGAGCACCAGATCGGGCCGGGCGACACCCAGCTCGTAGAAGTTGTTGCCCCCGGTCGCGGTGACGTCCTTGGCCGCGTTCCAGACGTTGCCCTGCTGGTAGGCGGTGAAGTCGGCGACCCGGGGCTCGTCGGCCACCGCTTCCGCGGCGGTGGTCCAGGTGGTGCTGGCCAGCCACACCGGGTCGGTGCCGGCCTTGGCCAGCACCGTCTCGACGTCGGTGCTGATCGAGCCGGTCGACGGGTCGTCGGCCCACGCCGTGGTGCCGGCCGCGTCCTTCAGCAGGCGGTTGAAGTACGAGCCGCCGCCGGGCACGTACCAGGTGCCCTGGTACGGCTGGCCGGGGACGGCCGACACCGGTGTGGTCCCGGCCGGGACGCTGGCCGCGATCTTCTCGTAGTCGCTGGTCAGCGTCGTGAAGAACTGCTGCGCCTGCTCCTCGGTACCGGTCAGCGCGGCGAAGTACTTGACCCACTCGGCCCGGCCCAGCGGGTCGTTCTCCAGCCATTCGGCATCGGCCAGCACCGGGATCCCGGCGGCCGCGATGGTCGGATAGGCCGGGTCGTCGTACCCGGCGGTCACGATGGCGTCCGGCTTGCCGGCGATGACGGTCTCGGCGTCGATGGTGCCGGCCGCGGCGAACTCCGTGACGTCCGGCTCGGCCGCCCGGGCGGCCACGTCCTGCTCGCTGATCAGCGACTTGCTCCCGACCCCGGTCAACGACGGCAGGATGCCCAGGATCGGGAAGTTCGGCAGGTGCGACGTCGACGCCGAGTAGATGGACTTCAGCGGGGTCGTCACCACAGTCGCGCCGGTCAGCGCGCCGGACAGCTCGGGGGTCGGCGCACCGCAGTGCACCAGCACGTACGACACCGGGCTACCGCCCTGGGTCGGCTGCTGCACCGTCAGCACCTGGTACGAGTCGTGGTACTCGATCGTGAAGTTCTTGGCGTGCTCGAGGGTCGACTTCACCGGGTAGTAGTCCGTGCCGGGCTGGTAGTCGGTGATGCAGCCGTCGGCGTCGAGTCCGGCGCCCGACGCCGGGGTGCTGGCCTGGGCATCGGTGGTGACCGTGGACGCGGGGGCGGCTGGATTCCCCGAGCCGCAGGCGGACAGCAGCAGGGCCGCGGCGGCCAGGGTGGCGAGCGGTGCGGTTGCCCGCAGGGCCCGCCGGGGGTGGCGCGGTCGACGGCCGTCGACGGGCTGGGCGGTGGCTGCGGTCATCGTGGTGCGTCTCCTGCTGATCCGGCGGGCGGCTCGGTACCAGCAGACGACCGGACGGGTCCCGTCAGCCCGGACGGCGTGGGCGCGTCGGGCCCGGCGGGGTCGCCGGCTCGCCCGCGACCGTCCCTCGCGGTCCCGAACGCCACCGGCCGGTGGCCGGTGCATCGATGGCAGGTCTTCGGACTTCCGGGCGGGCCGGGGAGCGCGGACGCTCACCCGGTGTCCTACTGACCGTCGCTTCCCGGGCCGCCTGGGCGGACTCCAGTGCTGGACGTCGCCGCGGCCGGAGCCGGAGCGACGTGACGGTGGTGGTTCCCGGTCACCGCTGCGGGGCAGTCCCGGATTCGCACCGGGTTCCCTGGTGTCCCACGGGGCCGGCCGGACCGCAGTGCGGGCCGTCGGATCCGTGGACCATCGACGCCCGGAACGCTACCCGACCGGGGAACGGCCTCAGACCCAGGCGATCAGCAGCAGGCTGGCCGGCAGGCACAGCAGGGCGAACGCGGCCAGCAGCACCCCGACGACGGCCCCCGTCGGGAGCGAGCGGGGGGCCAGCTGCCGGCGGACGCGGGTGGCGGCGGACGGGCCCGACGGGTCGGCGGACACCGCACCCGGGCCGGGCCGTGGGACCGCACCGGACGGGCGGCCGTCGACGGGGCCGGTCTCGGCCACCACCCCGGGCGAGAGCGCCACCCGGGCGACGGCGGCGGCGACCGCGCTGCGTCCGGTCACTCCGGCGGCGACGTCGTCGGCGAGCATCTCGACCAGCTCGGCCACCGACCGGGCGGCCGCGCGGACCCCGGGGACGGCACCGAGCGCGGACGCCCAGGCCTGGAAGGGCAGGGTCAGCAGGTCGTGGCGGGCGGCCAGGTGGGCGCGTTCGTGTTCGACGACGGCGGTCAGCTCGTCCGGGCGCAGCAGGTCGAGCAGGCCGGCCGAGACGACGACCCGCGGATGCCAGCCGGGCACGGTGTAGGCGACCGCGGTGGCCGACTCGAGCACGTGCACGACGGCCGGCCGTTCGCTGCGGGCCACCGAGCGGGGCGTGGTGAGCAGGTCGACCAGCCGGCGGTGGGCCCGTCGGCGGCGGACGGTGAGCACCGTGGTCCAGGCCAGGTTGGCCAGCAGGACCGCGCTGATCGCCGCGGCCAGCGCACCGCAGACCCAGCGCCACCACGGCAGCCGCAACTCGCCCGCGAACAGCGACCCGAACCAGGTCGGGATGGCCTCGGTCAGCGTGTGACCGGCCGGGGCGACGGACAGCAGGACGAGACCGCCGACGACGGAGAAGCCGGCGGCCAGGCAGACCGCCTGCCAGAGCAGCAGGGCGGGGCCGGGGGCGCGGGCGGGCCAGCCGGCCCGGGCGAGCAGGAAGCTGACCGGCCCGGCCAGCAGCAGCCCGGCGACCACGTACCCGACCGCGATGCCGGCGGTCGTCAGCACCGGTCCGCAGGTCCCACCGCGACGGCCCCCATCGAGCCGCTACCGGCCTTCCAGCGCCTGCCGCAGGGCCTCGGCGTCACTGGCCGAGACGCCACCGACGAAGCGGGCCAGCGCGGCACTGCGGTCGCCCGCGGTGTCCAGGACCTGTTGCATGAGCGTAGCGGTGTGTTCCTCGCGGCTCGAGACGGCGCGATAGGTGTGGGCGCGTCCGTCGCGGATCCGTTCGACGACGCCCTTGCCCTCCAGCCGGGACAGCACGGTCAGCACCGTGGTGACCGCCAGATCGCGGCCGGCCAGGTGATCGGCGACCGCCCGGGCGGTCAGTGGTTCGTCGGCCGCCCAGAGCACCTCGACGACAGCCCGCTCGAGTTCCCCGCGTTGCGTGGTCACCCGACTCCTTCCTGGGTTGCCCCTCGACCGCCGGGTGCGGGCGGCCCTGCCCCTCCGGCGATCTTCTCGAATCATCTTCTACATCAGGTAGAAGTTCGTGGCCGATTCTACTACCGTGAAGGCATGACGATGCTCCGGGACAGGGTGCCGCACCGACCGTCGAGCCGGCCGATGGCCACGTCGGCCGAGCCGAGCGCTTCCCCGTGGCCGGAGGTCACCGGCCTGACCGCCCGCGAGGACCAGATCCTCGAACTGATCGGCGGGGGTCTGACCAACCGGGAGATCGGCGGCCGGTTGGGCATCACCGAGAAGACCGTCAAGAACACCGTCACCAGCGTGCTGGCCAAGCTCGGGATGCAACGACGCACCCAGGCCGCCGCCTACGTCGCCGTCCGCGGCTGGCGTCACGGCGGACCGACGGCCGCGCTGCGACCGGCGGGCTGACCGCTCCCCTCGGGCGCGCCCTCCGACTTCCGACGGAGCCCTCCTGCCGAGAACGCGCGCCCGAGGGGGCCGGCCCACTCCATCTCAGTCCGACGGTGGCCCCCCCACACCCCGGCCCCACCCGGCGCCCGGCACGCTGCGTCGCGCCGACGCCACGACGAGTCAGCCGGACTGGACACCGCGCACGAACGGGCTACCTCGACCCCCAGGTCCTTGTTGCGGACATCGGTACGGCAACACACTGACCAGCGCATCCATCGCGTCGCCGGTCGGGGGAAACATGGTCACAGCTGGGATCGACGCCTGCCCGAACGGCGGCGGTCGATGACGACCACCCCTCCCCCCGGACCGGCCGAGCCGGAACTGCAGCGCACGCTGGGCGGATTCCAGGTCTTCGCCATCTCCTTCGCGTTCATCTCCGTCGCCGTCGGCGTCTTCGGAACGTACGACGACCTGCTCCGCACGTCCGGCCCGGTGGGGATCTGGCTCTGGATCGTCGCCGCGGTCGGCCAGACCCTGGTCGCGCTGGTGGTCGCCCAGTTCGCGGCGCGGATCGCGTTGAGCGGTTCCTCCTACCAGTGGGCGTCCCGGCTGGCCGATCCCAAGGTCGGCTGGTTCTTCGGCTGGCTCACCTTCTGGTACCTGGCCATCGCCGTCGTCGCGATCGACAACGCCCTGGCCAGCCAGGCGCTCATGCCGCTGCTCGGGCTGGAGGAGGACGAGAACACCGCGCGCCTCATCACCGTCGTCGTCCTGCTGCTGCAGGCGGTCCTGGTGATCGCGTCGACCAAGCTCCTGGGGTGGGTCAGCTCCGGCGCCGTGGTAGTCGAGCTGGCCATCGTCGCGATCCTCGTCGTGGTGCTCCTGGTCGTCGTGGCCCTCAACGGCAGCGGGCACCCGGAGAACCTGTTCTCCCGCGGCATCGCCGCGGACGACCCGGACTACTTCGCCATCGGCGGCGGGCTGATGGGCGGCATGCTGATGGGCCTGACCACGCTGGTCGGCTTCGACTCGGCCGCCAACCTGGCCGAGGAGGCCAAGGACCCGTTCCGTAACGTCCCCCGGGCCATCGTCGCGTCCGTGGTGGCGGCCGGCGTCGCCGGTCTGGTCTTCATCGTCGTGCTGACCGTCTCGATCACCGATGTCGCCGCCGTCTCCACCGACGGGTCGCCGGTGGCCGCCGTCATCGGGGAACAGATCGGCGCCACCGGTGAACGACTCTTCCTGGCCGGCATCGCCTTCGCCATGTTCGGGGCCGGCATGGTGATCATGGCGGCGTGCGCCCGGCAGGTCTTCGCCATCGCCCGCGACCGCCGCTTCCCGGCCGCCCGCGTCATGGCCCGGGTCAGCCCCCGCACGCAGACACCGATCCCGGCCACCCTCCTGATCGTCGGCGTCGGCATCGTCCTGATGCTCGCCCTGCCCGGGGAAGCGCTGCTGCAGCTGATCGTGGCCAGCACGATCCTGCCCGCACTGATCTACGGCGGGATCGTCGTCCTCTACCTCGGCGTCCGCCGGCGTCTGGACCGCCGCACCGGCGGCTTCAGCCTGGGCCGGTTCGAGGTGCCGGTCGCCGTGGTCGCCCTCGTCTGGGTGGCGTTCGCGCTGTTTGTCCTGCTCACCCCGGAGTCGGCCCGCGTCCCGGGCCTCATCGTCCTCGGCCTGCTGGCGGTCGGCGGCGTCTACTTCGGCTTCCTGCTGTCCACCCGGCGCTCGGTCTTCGAACACGAACCCGGCGGTGGCCCGGCGGTGGTCGCGATCGAATCCGACCCCGCACCGCTGACCGGCCCGGCGACCCCAAAGGACTCCGCATGACCACCGCCCATGATCTCGGCGAGCCGACCCTCACCGGACGCATCGTCCGCCCTGACGACGACGGCTACGACGCCGCCCGCACCCCGTGGAACCACTTCGTGGCCCGCCGGCCCGCGGCGGTCGTCTACGCCGCGTCCACCCGGGACGTGATCGCCGCCGTCGGCTGGGCCCGGCGCCGCGGGCTGGAGATCCGGGTCCGCAGCGGCGGACACAGCCTGGAGGGGTTCTCCTCCGTCGACGGCGGCGTCGTCGTCGACGTCAGCGGGCTGAAGTCCGCCGACTTCACCCCCGGCACCGCCGGCGGCCCGGCTACCGCCCGGCTCGGGGCGGGGCTGACCCAGATCGAGGCGGTCACCGCGCTCGGCCGGCACGGACTGGCCGTCCCCACCGGGAACGAGGGTTCGGTCGGGCTGGTCGGGGCGACGCTCGGTGGTGGGTTCGGTCTGCTGACGCGGCCGTTCGGGATGGCCAGCGACCATCTGCTCGGCGTCGAGATCGTCGTTCCCGACGGGGAGCAGGGAGCCCGGTCGATCTGGGTGGACGCCGACCACCACGCCGACCTGCTGTGGGCGTTGCGCGGCGGCGGCAACGGCGGATTCGGCATCGTCACCACGATGCTGGCCCGGGTGCAGCCGTTGTCGACCGCTGTCCTGGTGACCGCATCGTGGCCCGGGGTGGACCGTCTGCACGACGTGTTCGATGCCTGGCAGCGGTCGGCGCCGACCACCGACGACCGTTTGACGAGCCAGCTGGAGATCCGCCGCGGGAAGATCGAGCTGTTCGCGGTCCTCGCCCACGGCACCACCGGGGAGGCGACCCGGCTGCTGGCCCCCGTCCTGGACCAGGGCGACCCCTCCGTCGACATCGTCGAGAAGCCCTGGGCCGAGCTCTATTCCGACATCCAGATCCCCGGCGACGAGGAACCGGCGAACTGGAAGTTCACCTCGCAGTTCATCCGGTCGTCGTTCCCGGCCGAGGCGATCGACGTCGTCGCTGCCTTCATGGCCGCCGCCCCCACGTCGCAGTGCAACTACTTCACCCAGGCTTTCGGCGGCGCCGTCCCGACCAGTGAACCGACGGGCGGGAGCACGTTCGCGCACCGCGACGCGTTGTTCTACGCCGAACCGGGCGCCGGATGGGGCGACCGGCGGGACCCGGCGGCCGCGCAGGATCCCCGCACCGCCGACTGCCTGGCCTGGATCGCGGACTTCTCGACGGCGCTGGCCCCGTACGTCGACGGCGCCTACGTCAACGTCCCCAACGCCGACGAGCCCGAGTGGGCCCGCGCCTACTGGCGGGGCAACGTCGATCGCCTCCGGCAGGTGAAGGCCGCCTACGACCCGGACGACGTCTTCCACCACCAGCAGACCATCACGCCCATCGGCTGAGGCCAGGTCCGGACGCGGACCACAGCGGCCCGGTTCGGTCAGTCCGCTCGCGGTCCCGGGTACCGCCGCACCACCCGGCCGTCGGCCATCTCCAGCACCTCGTCGGCGAACTCGACATCCTGCGGCCGGTGGCTGACGAGGACGACACAGCGCCGCGGGTCCGGTCGCATGATCGTCGCCGTCACCGCGTCCGCGATCGGCCGGTCGAGCGAGGCCGCCGGCTCGTCGGCCAGCAGGAACGGTCGGTCGGCCAGCAGGGCGCGGGCGATGGCCAGCCGCTGCCGTTGCCCGCCCGAGACGGCGAGACCGTGCTGTCCGACCCGGGTGTGCAGACCGTCCGGGAGACCGTCGACCCAGTCGCCGGCGCCGGCGCCGCGCAACGCGGCGTGGACGTCCTCGTCGGTGGCCCCGGGCCGGGCCAACCGCACGTTCTCCACGATGGTCGAGTCGAACAGGTAGGCGTGGTGGTCACACCAGCCGAACAGGCCGCGCACCGTCTCGGGGTCGAGCTGGTCGACCGGGGTGCCGCCCGCCCCGGAAGCGCCGTCCGGGCCGACCGTGAACCTCCCGGACCGCACCGGCAGGAACCCGAGCAGCGCGGCCAGCACCGTCGACTTGCCGGATCCGGACTCGCCCAGCAGCACGATGCGACGCCCCGGGCGCAGGTCCAGATCGAGGCCGCTGACCGCGTCGCGCCCGGAACCCGGCCAGCGGACGGCCAGGTCGCGGACCCGGACGGCCACCCCGGCCGCCGGGTCGGGCAGCGGACGCGGGTCGGTCGGGCCGTCCGGCACCACGGGCCGGGCGGCCAGCACCCCGAACACCCGGTCGGCCGACGCGGCGGACCGGCGCAGCGTGCCCGCGGCCAGGATGACCGCCTGCACCACGTCGATGAGGGCCAGCGGGGTCAGGACGACGACGGCCAGCAGCACCGGGGCGAGGTCGCCCTGCACCACGGCCGGCACCCCGGCGACGGTGGCCAGCCAGACCGCGGCGCCCATGGCCAGGGTGGCCAGGCCGGCCGCGATCCCGGCGGTCCGGGCCGTCCGCGCGGTGACCAGCCGGTTCCGCTCAGCCAGTTCGTCCAGTTCGGCCAGCCGGTCGTCGAACGCACCCAGCACGGCGAGTTCGGCGGCGTCGTCGAGCATCTCGCCGACCAGCCGGGACCGTTCGCCGCGCAGCCGGACGACCTCCCGTTCCGTGCGGGCGGTCCGGCGGGCCGACAGGGCGGGGGCGAGCGCGCCGGCGACGAGCAGGCTGACGAGCAGCGCGGCCCCGGCGGCCGGGAGGATGAGGAACGACAGGACGACGGTCCCGCCGCCGACCAGGACGGCGCCGGCGATGGGCAGCAGGCCACGAAGGAACGCGTCCCCGGTGTCCTGGACGTCGTCGACCAGGCGGGCCAGCAGGTCCCCGCGGCGCCACACCGGCAGCCCGGCCGGGGCGAGGCGGGCCAGCTGGGCCATCAGCCGTTCCCGGAGTCGACCGAGCACCCGGAACGCGGCGTCGTGGCTGACCAGGCGCTCGAGGTACCGGAAGACCCCGCGCCCGATCCCGAAGGCCCGCACCCCGGTCACCGCCACCAGCAGGTACAGCACCGGCGGTTGCTGCGCGGCCCGCGCGATCAGCCAGGCCGACGCGGCCATCAACGCGACGGCGCACCCGGAGGCCAGGGCGCCCAGGAACGCGGCGAGCACCAGGCGCGACCGGACACCCCGGGCCTCGCCGATCAGCCGGCCGAGCACGCCCGCGGTGCCGGCCGGGGCGGGATCGGTGTGCGGGGCGGAGGTCGTCACCACGGTCCCACCCCGGTCAGCTCCTCGCCCGCGCTGATCGCCACCCCGTCCACGGCACCGTCGTCCTGCTCGCCGGGCCCAGCGTCGGCGGGGCGGGCCGGAGTCAGGTCGACGACGTGGTCGGCGTAGGCCAGCGGGGCGGCCCGGTGGCTGACCAGCACGACGGTGCGCCCGGCGGTGAGGGCGGCGATGCCGGCCAGTACCCGGGCCTCGGTGGTCTCGTCCAGGGTGCCGGTGGGCTCGTCGAGCAGCAGGACCGGCGCACCGGCCTGGACGCGGACCAGCGCGCGGGCCAGCGAGAGCCGTTGCCGTTGACCGGAACTCAGGCCGGCGCCACCTTCACCGAGCACGGTGCGCCAGCCGTCGGGGAGGGCGTCGACGATGCCGTCGGCGGCGACCGCCGCCAGGACCGACCGCAGGGCGTCGTCGTCCGGGGCGGCCGCCGCGGGCACCCCGAGCAGCAGGTTGTCGCGGATCGATCCGGCGCGCAGCCAGGCCCCCTGACCGGCCCAGGCCAGCCGCGACCGCCAGGTCTGCGGGGCGATGTCCGCCACCGGGACGGCCACCCCGTCGGGCCAGGTCGCCGTCACCGTTCCGGAGGTCGGCCGGACCACCCCGGCCAGCGTCTGCAGGAGCGTGGTCTTGCCGACCCCGCTGGTTCCGGTGACGACGGTGAGCCGCCCGGCGGGGAGGTCGAGCCGGAGCGGCCCGACCGTGCCGCGCTCCCCCGGTTCGCCGACCGTCGCGTCGACCAGCCGGAAGCCCATCGGTCCGGCGGGCAGGTCGGTGCGGGTGCCCGGCGCCGGGAGCGGCGTCTGCAGGACGGTGAGCACCTGCGCGGACGCGGCCACCCCGTCGGCGGCGGCGTGAAACTGGGTGCCGAGCTGCCGGAGCGGCAGATACGCCTCGGGGGCCAGGATCAGCACGGCCAACCCGACCGACAGG
This sequence comes from Nakamurella flava, assembly GCF_005298075.1. Lineage (NCBI taxonomy): Bacteria > Bacillati > Actinomycetota > Actinomycetes > Nakamurellales > Nakamurellaceae > Nakamurella > Nakamurella flava. The sequence goes on along the minus strand of NZ_SZZH01000001.1, from coordinate 102,836 downwards.
GACAGCTCCCCGTAGACCAGGCGCAGTCCGATGGCCACCGCGACCAGCGCGACGGACAGCGAGGCGAGCAGCTCCAGCACCATCGAGGACAGGAACGCGACCCGCAGGGTGGCCATCGACGTGCGCCGGTAGTCCTCGGTGACCCGGCGGACCGCCGCGACCTGGGCCTTGGCCCGGCCGAACACCTTCAACGTGGGCAGCCCGGCGACGACATCGGCGAAGTGACCCGAGAGCCGGCTGAGGGCGGCGTACTTCGTGTGGGTCTGCCGGTCGGTGTACCAGCCGACGAGCGCCATGAACAGCGGGATCAGCGGCAGCGTGACGGCCACGATGATCGCGCTGGTCAGGTCGGCGGTGACCAGGTAGCCGAGCATGATCAGCGGGATCAGCGCCGCCTGGACGAGCTGCGGGAGGTACCGGGCGACGTAGTCGTGCAGGGAGTCGATGCCCGTGGTGGCCAGCGTGGTCAGCTCGCCGGAGTGCGCCCCGGCCCGCCACCGCGGGCCCAGGGCGGCGACGTGCCGCAGCAGGTCCCGCCGCAGCCCGTCCATCACCCGGCCGGCGGTCCGCCGGGCCAGTTCCTCGGCCGCCCAGGCCAGGGCGGCCCTGACGCCCAGCACCACCGCCAGCCAGGCGACGCGGGCCGAGACGTCCGCCCACCCCTGCCCGCCGATGATGACGTCGGCCAGCACGGTGGCCAGCAGGATCGCCTGCGCGATGATGGCCACGGCCCCGGCCACGGCCAGTACCACGGACGCGATCAGCAGATGCCGCACGCCGGCCGCCACCCGGACCAGCCGGGGATCGAGGGGTCTCACGGCTCCAGTGTTCCTGCCGGTCCGGTCGGCGTCGCCCTCATCGGCTGGAGGTCTGCGGGCTCTCCTGCGCCGTCGCCCCCGGCGAGTCCGGGATGTGCCGGACGGAGATGCGCTTGCGGAACACCCAGTAGCTCCACGCCTGGTAGCCCACCACCAGCGGGACGAACGCGATGGCCACCCAGCTCATCAGCGTCAGCGTGTACGGCGTCGAGGCGGCGTTCTCGATGGTCAGCGACCAGGCCGGGTCCAGCGTGGACGGCAGCACGTTCGGGTAGATCGCCAGGAACCAGCTGGTCACCAGCAGCCCCGTCGACAGCGCCGACAGCACGAACGCCCAGCCGTCCCGGCTGACCCGGGTCAGGGCCCAGGCCACCGCGAGCGCGACGACGGCGGCCAGCCCCACGGCCAACGACAGCACCGGACCGCGGATGAGGTACTGCCAGACGACGGCGACGGCCATCGCGGCGATCGCGAACGGGGCGAGCCGCAGGGTGAACGCCTGGGCCCGGTCCCGCACCTGGGCGGTGGTCTTCAGGCTCAGGTAGACGCCGCCGTGGGTGAGCACCAGCAGCAGCACCGTGACCCCCATCAGCAGCGCGAACGGGTTGAGCAGGTCCAGGAAGGTGCCGACGTACTCGTGGTCGGCGTCCAGCGGCACGCCCCGGACGACGTTGCCGAAGGCGACGCCCCACAGCACCGGCAACGCCCACGAGCTGATGAGGATGGTCCAGTCCCAGCGGGCCCGCCAGGTGTCGGTCGAGCCCTTGCCGCGGTACTCGAACGCGACGCCGCGGCCGATGAGGCAGACCAGGATGACCAGCAGCGCGAGGTAGAAGCCGGAGAACATCGACGCGTACCACTCGGGGAACGCCGCGAAAGTGGCGCCGCCGGCGGTCAGCAGCCACACCTCGTTGCCGTCCCACACCGGGCCGATGGTGTTGATGAGGACCCGGCGGCCCTTCTCCTTGCGCCCGACGATGCGCAGCAGCGCGCCGACGCCGAAGTCGAAGCCCTCCAGCACGAAGTAGCCGATCCACAGCAGGGCGATCAGCACGAACCACAGGTTGTTGAGAAACACGGTCTCGATCTCCCCACTCAGTACGCGAAGGCCATCGGACGCTCGTCGGCGTCGTCGTCATCGGAGCCGTCGAGTCCGCTGGTGCCGTCGGAGCCATCGCCCCAACTGCGCGGGGGTCGCCGCTCGATGGACGCCAGCGCCTCCTCCTCGCTGGGCGGGCCGGCCTTGGCGTACTTGAGCATCAGCCCGACCTCGACGACGGCGAGGACCCCGTAGAGCGCGGTGAAGACGATGAGCGAGGTGAGCACGGAGCCCGCCGAGACGGTGGGCGACACCGAGTCCGCCGTCTTGTAGAGCCCGAGCACGGACCAGGGCTGGCGGCCCATCTCGGTGAAGATCCAGCCGGCGCTGTGCCCCACGATCGGCCCGGCGATGCCGCCGACGGCGAGCCACCAGACCCACTTCTGCTGCGGCAGACGCCCCTTGCGGGTCAGCCACAACCCGACGATCGACAGGGCCAGCATCGCGAACCCGGCGCCCATCATCAGCCGGAACATCCAGTAGGTGACCGGCACGATCGGCCGGTAGTCACCCGGTCCGTACTGCTGCTCGTACCGGGCCTGCACGTCGTTGATGCCCTCGACGGTGCCGCTGAAGGACTCGGTGGCCATGAACGAGAGCACGCCCGGCACCCGGATCGACCAGACCTCGCTGCGGCCGTCCAGCGTGCCGATGGTGATCACCGAGAACGACGCGCCGTCGGTGGTGTCCCACAGCGCCTCGGCCGCGGCCATCTTCATCGGCTGCACGTCGGTCATCACCTTGGCCAGCAGATCACCGCTGACGATGGTCAGGACGGACCCGATGAGCATGGCGACCAGACCGAGCCGCAGCGACGGCCGCAGCACCCGTGCGGTCTCGGCGTGCCGCTCGCTGCGGTCCCGGTTCTTCATCGCCCAGGCGGCGATGCCGACGAAGATCGCCGAGCCACTGATGAGTGCGCCGGCGATGACGTGGGCGTAGGCCCACAGCTGGAGCGGCTGGGTGAGCACGGCCCAGATGTCGACCATCTCGGCCCGGCCCCGCTCGACGTTGACGGTCACGCCGACCGGGTTCTGCATGAACGAGTTGGCGGCCATGATGAAGAACGCCGACAGCATCGTGCCGATGGACAGCAACCACATGCAGGCGCAGTGCAGCTTCGGGGACAGCTTGTCCCAGCCGAAGATCCACAGGCCCAGGAACGTCGATTCCAGGAAGAACGCCAGCAGCGCCTCCATCGCCAGGGGCGCCCCGAAGACGTCGCCGACGAACCGCGAATAGCTGGACCAGTTCATGCCGAACTGGAATTCCTGCAGGATCCCGGTGACCACCCCGATGGCGAAGTTGATGAGGAACAACTTCCCCCAGAACTTCACCTGGCGCAGATAGATCGGGTTGCGGGTGCGGACCCAGGCGGTCTCGAGCAGCGCGATGAGGAACGCCATCCCGATCGAGATCGGGACGAAGAGGAAGTGGTAGACGGTGGTGATCCCGAACTGCCAGCGCGCCAGCGTCAGGGCGTCCATGTGGTGTCTCCTCGCTCGAACCCGTCCGTCCGAGCCGGCCGGCGCAGCCGGGACCGGGGGCGCCGTCCGCGACCCGCGAAGGGGCCTTCGGACTCCGCTCCAGCCTGACTCCGAACGCCGCCGACGTGATGGGACCAAGGTCCCGGGTTCTGTTGTGACGGTGTTCACCCGCCGGCCGTGCACCCGACCGGCCGGCCTACGGACATCCCGGAACCGCCCGTTTCGGGGGGCTTTCGCGCTCCGTTGATCCGCCCTGGGTGAACACCACCGCTTCGTGACCCCGGGTGGACGGAGGCTGATGGCACGATGAAGTGAACCCGCTCCGATCCGTTGATCGTCATCCGCGGAACGGGGAACCAAGCGGGAAGAACCACCGCCCCGAAGAACGTTGGCAGGAAGGAACCGCATTCGCCGGTTCCGTCGGCCGGTCCCACCCGGGACCGCAGGGTCGATGGCACCGACGGGCTCACCGACGTGCCCGAGCCGATTGCCCTGTTGACCCGCGCACACCTGGGAGGACGACATGACCGAGGCTTTGACCCGTCCGGAACTGACCGCCGCCGACCGTTGCGATCGCTGCGGAGCCGCCGCAGCCGTCCGCGCTGTGCTGCCCACCGGTGGCGAGCTCCTGTTCTGCGGCCACCACGCACGGGCCCACTCGGACCGCCTGGAGCAGATGGCCGCCGTGCTGCACGATTCCCGCACCGACAAGGCGTAGCCGACAATCGTCGGGTGACCGACGTTCCTCGCACCGGATCCCGGCGCGCCACCCCGGTGGCCGCCGGGTCCGTGCTTTCTCCGCCATCCGCGCCCACGGCGAACTCGTGGGCGGCGTTCTTCCTCGTCGTCGCCGGGTTCGCCGGCGTGCTGCAATTGCTGCTGCCCTGGCGGTCGGCCGGACCGGACGCCGGTGACGCGCTGCATGCCGTCGGGGTCGGCGGATGGCCCTTCTACCGGGCGTTGCACGATCTGCCCGCGCCGGCCTTCGAACTCGTGCTCGCCCGCTTCGTCGTACTGGGCGTGGCCGGCGTCGGTCTGGCCCTGATCCTGCTCGGCCTGCTGAATCTGCTCCCCATCGACCACCGACCACTGGGGACCGTGGCGCTACTGCTGAGCGCCGGCGCCGTTCTCGGTGCGGTCTTCCTGCTCGCCCGCGCGCGCTCCCTGTTCGGAGTCGGCCTGAACGCGTTGTTCGGGCAGGCCCAGCCCGGCTTCTACCTGATGCTCGCGACCGGTCTGGTCGGCCTGGTCGGGGCGTTCGCCGCGATGTCCGCCCGATCGTCCGGCCGCTGACCCCCGTCCGGCCCCGCCGCTTCCCGGTCAGAGCAGACCGAGCAGGTGATCCCGTCGCCGTTCGAGCAGGTCGGGACCGGCGGCCGCGGACGGCGGACCGGGCACGGCCCGCCGGACCGCCGCGTGGACCTTGGCGTGCGGGGTGCCTGTGCGGCCGGCCACCCGGGAGACCAGCTGGTTGACCTCGCGCCGCAGCGCGGCCGCGGCCCGCCAGCCGGCGATCTCCGCGTCCACCGGTTCCGGCGGTCCGTCCTGCCGCTCCCGGGCGACCGACTCGACCCGCCGCCGCAGTTCGGCGTCGCGCTGGGACAGCAACTGCGCCATCTGCTCGGCCGACAGCAGGCCGGGCAGGCCCAGGAAGTCGTCCCCCTCGGCGTCGGCGCCCAGCGCCTCGTACGGGTCGACCTCCGGGGCATCGGCGTCGTCGGCCTCGCCGCCGGTCGCCGTCACCGCGCGGCCGGAGTGCAGGATGTGCGCGAACTCGGCCTGCGACTCGACGGACTCGTGGGTCTCGCTCATCCGCTCGACCGGTTCGGGCATGTCCAGCAGCGGGTCGGCCAGCTCGTCCATCTCGTCGACCGGGGTCTTGGGTGGCGGGGCCATCACGTGGTTCCGGTCGATCTCCAGCTCGGCGGCCAACGCCAGCAACGGCCGCACCGCGGGCAGGAAGACCGTGGCCGACTCGCGACGGGAGCGGGCGCGGACGACGCGGCCGACGGCCTGGGCGAAGAACAGCGGGGTCCGGTAGCTGGTCATCCAGGCCAGGCACGCGGCCCGCGGGATGTCGACGCCCTCGGAGATCATCCGGACACAGACGGCGATGCGCTGGTCGGAGTCGCGGAACTGCTCGATGCGCTTCGACGCCGTCGGGTCGTCCGACAGGATCAGCGCCGGCGCCTCACCGGTGATCCGCTTCACCAGGTGCGCGTACTCGCGGGCGGCGTCCTGATCGCTGGCCAGCACCAGGCCGGCCGCGTCCTTCATCCCGGCCGACCGCAGCGCGGTGATCCGCTCGTCCATGGCCGCGAGCACGTGCGGCACCCAGCCGCCCCGCGGATCGAGGGCGGTCTTCCAGGCCGCGGCCTCGACCGAGCGGGTGCCCGAGTCCGTCAGGGACGCTGCGAGGACCTCGCCGGCGCTGTTGCGCCAGCGGGAGACGCCGCTGTAGGCCGCGAAGACGACCGGCCGGACCACCCCGTCGGCCAGCGCCTGCTTGTAGCCGTAGGTGTAGTCGGCCACCGACCGCAGCAGGTCCCCGTCCTGCTGGTACTGCACGAAGGGGATGCGTTCGCCGGCCCGGGTACGGAACGGCGTCCCGGTCAGGCACAGCCGCCGCTGCACCTCGGTGAACGCCTCACCGACCGCCTCGCCCCAGGAGAAGCCGTCGCCCGCGTGGTGGACCTCGTCGAGGATGACGAGGGTGCGTTTGCGCCCGGAGCGGGCCGCGTGGATGGCCGGGCGCTGCGCCACCTGCGCGTAGGTGGTCACGTACCCCAGGGCGCCGTCCGGCACCGGTCCGGCCGAGTTGGCCAGGGCCGGGTCCAGGACGATGCCGAAAGCGCCGGCGGCATCGGCCCACTGGGTGCGCAGGTGGTCGGTCGGGCAGACCACGACGACCCGGTCGACGGCCCGGCGCCCGAGCAGCCGGCCGGCGACGGCCAGGGCGAACGTCGTCTTGCCCGCCCCCGGGGTCGCGGTGACCAGGAAGTCCGAACGCCGGTCGACCTCGTCGTAGGACTGCAGGGCCTGGCGCTGCCATGGACGCAGGCGGGCCTCGTCCGGTCCGTACCGGGCGGTCACCGCCGCGTCCCGTACCGACCCTGACGCCACCACCGTCGCCGTCCCCCACTTCGCTCGTGCCCACGCGGGCGGACCCCCCGGGGTCCAGACCGACCGTCGACCCTACCCGCCGGCGGTGACCGAACCGGGTGGGACGCGGGACACGTCGGCGGGATCACGTCACGCGGCACCGTCGGACAACGGTGGGGGCGATCACGGTGTCGCGGGTGCAGCGCACCCACCGCTCGGGGCATGCTGGCGGGGTGACGCACGCACGCCCAGGCATCCCCGGCGGTCCTGCGCATCCCGGACCGGGCGGGAACACCACCATTCCGCCGGTCCCCGGTGCCGACGCCGCTCCGACCGTGGCGATCCCCCGCACCGACCCGGCCGCCGTGTCGTCACCCGTGCCCGCCGGCGGGACCGCCGCGGGGATGCCGGAACCACCGGTCGACGAGGCGGCGCTGACGGTTCCGTGGCACCGCAACGGCACCGGGCCGATCCCCACCGCGCAAGGCCCGGTCAAGCACCGGTGGCGCAAGATCGTCGGGCGCACGCTGTCCAAGGCGTGGGGCGACTCGCTGTTCGGCATGAGTTCGCAGGCCGCGTTCTGGTGCGCGCTGTCGACCGCGCCGCTACTGCTGGCCCTGCTGGGTATGACCGGTTACGTCGTGCAGTGGTTCTTCCCGCCGGGCACGATCGACGCGGTCAAGGAGCAGGTCGACCTCTTCCTCAACACGATCTTCAACGAAGAGGTCGCGACCAACCTGGTCGGCAACACCGTGCAGACGATCCTGTCCAACGGGCAGGCCGATGTCGTGTCGGTCGGTCTGGTCATCAGCCTGTGGGCCGGTTCTTCGGCGATGTCGGCGTTCGTCGAGTCGATCACCATCGCCTACGGCCAGCACGAGGTGCGACACCCGGTGGTGGAACGGTTCTTCGCCCTGGGTCTCTACCTCATCGCGCTCACCGCCGGCATCGTGCTGCTGCCGTTGCTGGCCATCGGCCCGAACTATCTGCCCGAGCTGTTCCCGGTCTCCTGGCACGACCGGGTCGCGACCGTCGTCAATCTGGCCTACTACCCGTTCGTCGTCTTCGGGCTGATCTTCATGCTGACGCTGCTCTACAAGGTGGCACCCAAGCACAAGCACCCGTGGCACCGCGGCATCCCAGGGGCGTTCGTCGCGGCCGCGGTGTTCCTGGTGGCCAGCTTCGGGCTGCGCCTGTACCTGTCGTACGTCTACTCGCACGGCCTGACGTACGGCGCGCTGGCCACGCCGATCACGTTCCTGCTCTTCTACTACTTCATGTCCATGGCGATCGTCATCGGCGCCCAGTTCAACAACGCGACGCTGGAGTACTACCCACCGCGGGTGTCGCGGCGGGAGACCCGCAAATGGCACGAGTACGAAGCCGACCAGGCGCACTGATCCGCCGGGCCGGCCGACCCGCGCCTATTCCTTCTTCAGTGCTTCGTAGATCTTCTTGCAGTCCGGGCACACCGGGGATCCCGGCTTGGCGGACTTGGTGACCGGAAAGGTCTCGCCGCACAGGGCGACCACGTAATTGCCCATCACCGCCGACTCGGCGATCTTGTTCTTGCGGACGTAGTGGAACATCTCCGGGGCGTCGTCAGTGCCCCGGTCGATCGGCTTCTCGAGGACGTCCGTGGAGGTCTGGCTCATGGCGCCCATGATGCCATCGGCCGGGGCTGGCAGAGTGGGCCGGCATGATCACCGCCCTCGCCGTCGCGGCGGCTCCGGCCGCCGAGACCGCCGGCTTTCTCGTCGGCCGCCTGCTCATCGCCGCCCTGGCTGTCCTGCTCATCGTCTGGGGCGTTCGGGCCCGGGGACGGGGCCGGACGACGGGCGGCGTCGTCGCCATCGTGGTCGGCACCCTGCTCGTGCTCGGTCTGCTCGCCTCCATCACCCGCGGCCTCGGCTGACGGCTACCGTGCGGCCATGAACCATTCCGTTCCCAGGACTGCCCGACACCGCCCGCCGGACGCCCTCCGGGGACCTGGACGACGTCGATGACCGGCGACCCGACGACCGATCTGCTGCGGATCGGCGACGAGGTGGCCGCCGCGCTGGCCGACGGCCGGGCGGTGGTCGCCCTGGAGTCGACCCTGCTGGCCCACGGTCTGCCGCCGGGCGACAACCGGCGGGTCGCCGACGAACTGGAGCAGCGGGTTCGCGACGCCGGTGCGGTGCCCGCGACGGTCGCGGTGTTGGACGGTGCGGTACGGATCGGCCTGTCCCCCGCCCAGCTGGACCGGGTGTGCGGGACGCCGCCACTGGTCAAGTTGTCGGTGCGGGACGTCGGACCCGCGCTGGCCGCCGGGGTGGACGGTGCGACCACCGTCGCCTCGACCGCGGCCCTGGCCCACCAGGCCGGCGTCGGTGTCTTCGCCACCGGCGGGCTGGGCGGGGTGCACCGCGGGGCGGCCGAGACCTTCGACGTCTCGGCCGATCTCGGCGTGCTGGCCCGGACGCCCATCGTCGTGGTGTGCGCCGGGGTGAAGTCGATCCTCGACGTCCCGGCGACCCTGGAATACCTGGAGACCCTGTCGGTGCCGGTGGTGGGATACCGCACGGACCGCCTCCCCGGCTTCTACCTGTCCGACACCGGCCTGTCCCTGCCGTGGCGCGCGGACGACCCCGCACAGGTCGCGGCCATCGTGCGGGCCCGCCGGGCCCTCGCGCTCGACGACGCCGCCGTCGTGCTGGCCAACCCGCTGCCGGTCGACCGGCAGCTCGACCCCGCCCTGCACGACCGCACGCTGGCCGACGGCCTCGCTCTGCTGGAGTCCGAGGGGGTCAGCGGCAAGGACGTCACCCCCCGTCTGCTCGAGTACTTCCACGCCGCGACGCACGGCGAGAGCCTGCGGGTGAACGTCGACCTGGTCGCGTCCAACGTCGAGCTGGCGTCGGCGGTGGCGGTCGCGCTGGCCACCGGCCGGTGACCGACCCCGCCGATCACGGCGCGACCCGGGTCGTCGTCGGGGACGTCGGTCTGGACGTGGTGGCGGTGCCCGCGGCGCCCCCCGTGACCGGTCAGGACACCCGGGCCGCCATCGCGGTCACCGCGGGCGGCGCGGCTGGCAACACCGCGACCTGGCTCCGCGGCCACGGACTGCCGGTGACGCTGATCGCCCGCGTCGGCGACGACCGGGCCGGGATCGCGGTACGTGAGGAGCTGGAGTCGATCGACGTGGACTGCCGGTTCGCCGTCGATCCGGTCCGCCCGACGTGCTGCGTGGTCGTGCTGGTCGAGGGCGACGACCGCACGCTGCTGTCCGATCGGGGTGCCAACGGTGCGCTCGCGCCGGGGGACGTCGACCTGGAGGGCTTTGCGGCCGGCCCGGCCCACCTGCATCTGTCCGGCTACGTGCTCTTCGACGAGGGGTCACGGGCCGCCGGGGTGCGCGCCCTGGCGGCGGCGCGGGAACGGGGGTGGAGCACGTCGGTCGACCCGCAGTCCGTCCCACACCTGCAGGGGGTGGGCGCGGGCCGCTTCCGCGAGTGGATCGCCGACGTCGACCTGGTGCTGCCCAACGCCTCGGAGCTGGCCGCACTGGGCGGGCCGGCGGCGGTCCTCGCGGCCCTGGGACCGGGCGGCGCGATCGCCGTCACCCGCGGCGCCGACGGAGCCGCCTGGATCGACCGGGAGGCCACGGTGGCCCGCGCCAACCCCGGGCCGGTCGCGGTCCGGGACGCCACCGGGGCGGGCGATGCGTTCAACGCCGGCCTGCTGGCCGCCTGGCTCGCCGGCGCGTCCAGGGCGGACGCCCTGGTCAGCGGGATGCAGGACGCGGTGCGGGCCGTCACCGGGCTCGGAGCGCGGCCCGTGCCCGGGTGACGGGAACGGACCGTCAGTCGCTGTCGACGATCTCCCGCCGGGCGGGAGGCAGTGCCCGCTGATCGTTGACGACCGGCTTCGGGGCCGGTCGGGAGGTGCGGGGGGCGCGGTCGTTCGCCATCAGCACGGCCATCCACGGCAACGGGATGGAGGCGGCGGCGACGATCAGCACGACCCAGACGGGCACCCCGAGCGCCCACAGACCGATGGACAGCAGCAGCAGCGGGATACGCATGCTCATGGTGATGAAGTAGCGCTTCTGCCGGGCCCGCAGTTGTTCGTCGTAGGCGGGTTCGGCCGCCGTGATGACGGTGGCGCGTTCGGTGCGTTCCCGTTCCTTGCGGATCTGCCGCCGGGTCTGGCTGATCGGCGGCGGAGCGGAGAACGGGCTCTTCGGGGTGGGTGAGCCGGGTGTCTGGGGAGCAGTCATCAGTGCAAATGTCCGTCCTGACGGGGCTTGTGCGGCCGCTCGTCGTCGTGTGCGTCACGTCTGACACCGGATCGGTCCGTCGTCCACGCTACGCCGTACCTGTGGTACCGCCGATGGTGTTCTTCCCGATGCGAACAACGATCAGACCGGGCGCGAAGCCCGGATGGCCGTGGCCGTCAGTCGGTGGCGCTCGCCTTCGCGGCGGCCTTGACGGCCTTCTTGGTGGCTCGGACCTCGTCCAGTGAACGGGCGTCCACGACATCGGCCACCGACCGGCGGCTGTCGGACTCGCCGTACTTCCCCGCCGCCTCGCGCCATCCGGGCGGGGTGACGTCGTACTGCTTGCCGAGCAGCGCCACGAAGATCGCCGCCTTCTGCGCGCCGAACCCGGGTAGGTCACCGATCCGCCGCAGCAGCTCCTCCCCCGAGTCCGCCGTCGACCACAGCTCGACCGCGGAGCCGTCGTACCGCTCGACCAGGGCCTGACAGACGCCCTGCAGGCGTTTGGCCATGGCGCCGGGGAAGCGGTGGACGGCCGGTCGGCGGGCGCACAGTTCGGCGAACTCGTCGGCGTTCATGAACGCGATGCCCGGAACGTCGATCCGGCCCGGGGTGCCCATCCGCTCGGCCAGCACCGCCGGCCCGGCGAACGCCTTCTCCATCGGCACCTGCTGGTCCAGGACCATCCCCAGCAGCAGCGCGTTGCCGTCGGCGGCCAGCAGTTCGTCCGCCTCCGGGTTGCCGGTGAGGTGCAGGGTGCGTGACGTCATGACCGAGATTGTGCCCCGGGGCATCCGCCACGCTCCCCCATTCGACAAGACGCTTGTGCCGCGCCAAGTCCCGGGTAGCGCCGCGCGAACGTCTTCTCGATACGGCCGACCCGTAGGCTCCCGCGGGTGACGGCGAACGCGGCTCTGCCCCTGACCGATCTCGAGACCGTCGACCGGCTCGGCGACGACCTGCGCTCGGCCGGGTACGACGCGGAGGGCGTGCCCACCCTGCTCGGGCCCAGCGCGAACCGGGCCCTGGCCCGTGGCGAGTTCCCACCCGCGCTGCGCGCGACCCGCGAGCGCACCCCGCTCGGCGTACTGGTGCGACTTTTCCTGCTCGGCCGCACCGAGTCGGCCGCCGACGTGGCGGCGGCCCTGCCCCGGACGGGTCTGGAGCGGGCCCTGCAGGCGCAGGTCCTGGAGCGGGTCGACCGCGACACCGTCCGGGCCGGGCTGGATGTGCGCCCGCACGCGGACGACACCGCTGAATATCTGGTGGTCTCCGACCTCGACTCCGACACCCGTCCCGGACCGGTCCGCACCGACCACGTCCTGGGCATCGGTCAGGCGTCGATCACGCTGGCCCGTCAGGTGATCCGCGAACCGGTGGAGCGGGCCCTCGACCTGGGGACCGGTTGCGGAATCCAGGCGTTGCACCTGGGCCCGCATGCCGGCAGCATCGTGGCCACGGACGTCAACCGGCGCGCGCTCGCCCTGGCCGCGGCGACTGCCCGGTTGAACGGTCAGCAATGGGACCTGCGCGACGGGTCGTTGTTCGACCCGGTCGCCGACGAGACGTTCGACCTCATCGTCTCCAACCCGCCGTTCGTCATCGGCACCGGTGAGGCCGCCTTCACCTACCGCGATTCGGGGATGGTCGGCGACAGCGTCTGCGCCGCGCTGCTCGCGGGGACCCGGCAGCGACTCAACCCCGGAGGCACCGCCCAGTACCTGGCCAACTGGATCGTCCGTGACGACGCCGACTGGCGGACCCGGGTGGGCGAGTGGGTGTACGGCTCCGGATGCGAGGCCTGGGTGGTCCAGCGCGAACTGGCCGACCCGGCCGAGTACGTCGGTCTCTGGCTGGCCGACAGCGGCGAGGCCGGTAGCGAGCAGGCCGCAGCCACCGCCGAACGCTGGCTGGACTGGTTCGCGGCCGAGAACGTCACCGGCATCGGCATGGGGTCGATCGCGCTGCGGCGGACCGACACCGCCGATCCGGCCGTGACTCTCGACGAACTGACCGCCGCCGGTGACGAGCTGACCGGACCGGAGGTCGCCGCGTTCCTGGCCCGCCGATCCTGGGTGCTGCAGCGCAGCGACCGCGACCTGCTGGCCACCCCGCTGTCGCTGGCCGCGGACGCGATCCTGGAACACCGCGCGGTCGCCGGGCACGAGGGGTGGACGACGGTGCTGCGCATGCTGGCGCGGGACAGCGGGCCCGGCGCCACCCTGCAGCTCGACGAGTGGGGTGAGGCGCTGCTGGGCGGGTGCACGGGGCTGGCCCCGTTGAGCCTGCAGATCGAACTGCTGGCCGCGGTGCACGGCCTGAACGAGGACGCACTGGCCGCGGCGGTCCTGCCGTCGGTACGGGTGGCCATCACCCGCGGGCTGCTGCACCCGGTGGCCGCCTGATGCGCGCCGTGGTCAGCCGGGTCCGGTCGGCCTCGGTGACGGTCGAGTCGGACGAGGGCTCGCAGGTGGTGGGCCGGATCGACGAACCGGGCCTGCTGGCCCTGGTCGGTGTGACGCACACGGACACGCCGGCGACGGCCGTGGCGCTGGCGGCGAAACTGCACGAGTTGCGGATCCTGCGGGACGAGCAGTCGGCCGCGACCATGGACGCTCCCGTCCTCGTGGTGAGCCAGTTCACCCTGTACGGGCGGACGAGCAAGGGGCGTCGGCCGTCCTGGACGGACGCGGCCCCGGGACCGGTCGCCGAGCCGCTGGTGGACGCCGTGGTCGACGAGCTACGCCGCCGTGGGGCGACCGTGCAGACCGGGCGCTTCGGCGCGATGATGGCCGTGACCAGCGTGAACGACGGTCCGTTCACCGTTCTGGTGGAAGTGTGACGCCGGTCCCATTCGGCCGATTCTCACGTCTCTCCCATCGACTGCCCCCCGCAGTCCACACGCGGGCACGGTGTGGTTTGTCCACCCTCGGGACGCGAACCGCGACACGGGTGATGGCCACGTGGTCGATCGCCCGCCGGAACCGCTGAGCGAGGCCGGGGCGGGGAATCGGTTCGTCGAGGGGTTGATCCGATTCTTGACCCCGCCGTCAGGACCAGCGTGACCGCAGTGCCCACAGGGAACTAAATCGGGGTCGACAGACGTTCGAACCAGTGACGGGACGAGTGCAGTCCCAACGTTCGACCCCATCGGATCGAAGGGAGTACGACCGATGACCTCCCCCGCGACTTCATCCCGCACCCTCACCCGCGAGCCCGAGGACCTGGACGCTCAGGGCCCCTCCGCGGACCTTGTTCGTGTCTACCTCAACGGTATCGGCAAGACCGCCCTGCTGACCGCCGAGCAGGAGGTGGAACTGGCCAAGCGTATCGAAGCGGGCGTGTTCGCCGCCCATAAGATGTCCGGCGACGAGACGCTGACGCCGGCGCAACGGCGTGATCTGCGCATGATCGTCAACGACGGCAATCGGGCCCGCAGCCACCTGCTCGTCGCGAACCTGCGTCTGGTCGTGTCTTTGGCCAAGCGCTACACCGGCCGCGGCATGCCGCTGCTGGACCTCATCCAGGAAGGCAACCTGGGTCTCATCCGGGCGGTCGAGAAGTTCGACTACACCAAGGGTTTCAAGTTCTCCACGTACGCGACGTGGTGGATCCGGCAGGCGATCTCCCGCGGCATGGCCGACCAGGGACGCACCATCCGGCTGCCCGTCCATCTGGTCGAGCAGGTCAACAAGTTGTCCCGGCTCAAGCGCGAACTGCACCAGCAGTTGGGCCGCGACGCGACGATGGCCGAGCTGGCTGCGGAGTCGGGTATTGCCGAGGAGAAGATCGCCGATCTTCTGGATCACGCCCGGGATCCGGTCAGCCTGGACATGCCGGTCGGGACCGACGAGGAAGCCCCGCTGGGCGACTTCATCGAGGACAGCGAGTCGACCTCGGCCGAGGCTGCCGTGGTCGCCGGGTTCATGCACAGCGACATCGACAAGGTGCTGCGCACGCTGGACGAGCGCGAGCAGACCGTGGTGCGCCTGCGCTACGGGCTCGTCGACGGCCGGCCCCGCACGCTGGACGAGATCGGACGGGTGTTCGGCATCTCTCGCGAACGGGTACGGCAGATCGAGCGTGACTCGATGGCGAAGTTGCGCGCGGGCGACCGTTCCGAGATGCTGCGGGCGTACGCGAGCTGACGGCTGCACGCATGATCTGATGCGGCCCATGGCCGCGCCCCGGGGGGACCGGGCCTGTCGATCGACGGGTCCGGTCCTTTGCTGTTCCGGGTGGTCCGGACGGCGAGGGCGGCAGGTGCGCGACCGGCTACCCCTCACACCGGCGGGTTCGCCCGCGTCTACCCCTCGATGACACCCACCCCCCGGGGCGCACCCCCGTTCGACGAGATCGTCCGCCGGCACGGCGCCACCGTGCTGCGGGTCTGCCGCGCCGTGCTGGGACCGGGGCCGGACGCCGATGACGCCTGGTCCGAGACGTTCCTGTCGGCTCTGCGGGTCTGGCCCGCTCCGGTCGACAACGTCGAGGCGTGGCTGGTGCGGATCGCGCACCGCAAGGCCATCGACGTCATCCGGGGTCGGGAGCGACGGGCCGTCCCCACCGCCGAGCCGGCGCCCTCCGAAGCGCGTCCCGCGGTCGACCCGGCCGCTGACGCGACGGACGAGGTGTGGGCCGCGGTGGCCGATCTCCCTGAGCGGCAGCGCCTGGCGGTGGCCTATCACTGGTTCGGCGGGCTGCCGCACACCGAGACGGCCGAGCTGACCGGCAGCACCCCGGCCGCCGTCCGCCGTGCGGCCGCCGATGGCCTGGCGACCCTCCGTCGCGTTCTGGCCGTCCACCCCACTTCGGACGACCCGGGCGCGGCGCAATCCCCGTCGTCCCGACGCACAGGAGCCCACCCATGACCGCCGCCCCACCGCCCGCCGACCCGACCACCCCCGCGAGCGCGTTCGGAGTGTCGGACGCGGAACTCGCCGCCCTGCAGGCCCGCCTGGCCGACCGCGCCGAGGCCGACGGGCTTCTGGACATCGCCTACCGCACCATCGACTCGCCGATCGGGCCGCTGCTGCTGGCCGCGACCGAACACGGGGTGCTGCGGGTCGCGTTCGCCGGGGAGGGGTTCGACACCGTGCTGCAGCGCCTCGCCGATCGGGTCAGCGCCCGCATCCTGGCCACACCGGCCCGGACCGACCCGGTCGCCCGCCAACTGGACGAGTACTTCACCGGACGACGGCGATCGTTCGACGTGCGGTTGGACCGGCGGTTGTCGGCCGGTTTCCGGGCCGCCGTCCAGGGCCTGCTGCCGGGGGTCGAGTACGGACGGACGGTCAGCTACGCCGAGCTGGCCGCGCGGGCCGGCAACCCGAAGGCGGTCCGCGCGGTCGGGACGGCCTGCGCGACCAACCCGCTCCCCATCGTCGTGCCCTGCCATCGGGTGCTCCGCGCCGACGGCAGCCTGGGCGGCTACCTGGGCGGCCCCGACACCAAGCGGTACCTGCTCGACCTCGAACGGACCGCCACCGCGGAGGAACCGCGATGACCGATGATCTTGACCTGGATGCCCTGGTCCGCCGGGTCCCGGCCGGCTGGTCGGAGGTGCGCTACCGGGGCCGGCGGTGGGGCTTACGACGCACGGACCAGGTCGGCGGCCGGACAGTCGCGATCGCGGCCGAGGAACTCGGTGGCACCGGGTGGGTGAGCACCAACGTGCTGCACCTGACGACGGGGGCCGTCCTGAAGCCGTGCGAGATGCCGGCCGAGCAGGTGCTCGACTTCCTGCGCGGCTGGTCGCCGCTGGGCCCGGAACCGGACCCGGTCGAGATCCCGCTGGCCGGCGGGAACATGGGCGGCGCCGCTCGGGTGGGGGCGACCGTGCTCCGACCGTCCGGCCCCTGGTCGCCGACGGTGCAACGCCTCCTGCGGCATCTGCGGAACGCGGGGCTGGACTGGGTTCCCGCTCCCCTCGGGGTCGACGAACACGGACGGGACGTGACGTCCTTCCTGCCGGGCACGGTGCCGAGCTATCCGCTGCCGTCGTGGATCTGGTCCGACGAGATCCTCGTCGCCGTTGCCACCCGGCTGGGCCAGCTGCACCGGGCGAGCGCGTCGTTCGCCGTCGACGACGCGATCTGGCGGCTGCCCACCCACCAGCCGGCCGAGGTGATCTGCCACAACGACTTCGCCCCGTACAACACGGTTTTCACCGATCGACGGGTGACCGGGGTGATCGACTGGGACACGGCCTCGCCGGGCCCGCGGATCTGGGACGTCGCCTACCTCGCCTACCGGTGGGTGCCACTGACCGACCTCGTCCCCGACGGCGACCCGTCCGACTCGGTGCCGGAGCGGGCGCGCCGACTGCGACTGCTCACCGACGTGTACGGGCACGGAGTACACCCGGCCGCCGTCGTCGCCACCGCCGTCGACCGGATCCAGGAACTGGCCGCGTTCACCCTCGGTCGGGCCGACGCCGGCCACCCCGACCTGCACGCCCACGTCGCCGCCTACCGGCGCGACCTGCGGTGGATGACGACGCACGCCGACAAGCTGGCGTCGCCGGCAACGGTCTAACGCAGCCGGCGGCGGGCGTCCGATCGTTCCGGCGGCGGTCCGATGACCGCGGTCGCGCTGCCGACCGCCACCCCCCGCGGTCCGACCAGCACCGGCAGCAGCTCCAGACGGCGCACCTCGGGCTGGTCGTCGGCCAGCGCCGACAGTCGTAGGGCGATGTCCACCAGCCCCGCGGTGTCCACGGGTTGCGCGCCGCGGTACCCGCGGAGCAGCGGAGCGGCCCGGGGGGCGGCGATGAGATCGGCCGCATCGGTGTCGGTGAGCGGCACGGCGCGGTAGGCGGTGTCCCCCAGCAGGTCGGTCGACACCCCGGCGATCCCGAAGGACACCAGCGCACCGAAGGACGGGTCGGTGCTGATGGTGAAGGTGGTCGACAGGTCGGCCCGTCCGTCCGCGGCCATCGCCTGCACGTACAGCCAGGGGCCCGCGACGGCCGACAGGTCCTCGTAGGCGGCCCGCACGGCGGCCTCGTCGACCAGGCCGAGGCGCACCCCCGACCGGTCGACCCGGTGCCGCAGCGACTGGTCGAAGGCCTTGAGCACCACCGGATAGCCGATGTCGGCGGCGGCCGCCACCGCCTGGTCGGCGGACGCGATGGCCCGGTACGGCACCATCGGGATGCCGTAGCACTCCAGCAGTTCGGTCAGTTCGGCGTCGGTCAGCGGCCTCTCCCCGGGGTTGTCGCCCCGGAACACCGCCATCCGCGACCGGGCCCGGGCCCGGTCGATGCCCGGCAGGTCCGGCACGTCGCCGACCGGACGCCGCAGCCAGGCCCCGTAGCGGACGGCATGCGCCAAGGCCTGGACGGCCCGCTCCAACGTCCGGTACGAGGGCACCGAGCCGCGTTCGACCCGCCCCTCGGCGTCCCGCACCGTGAGATGGGCGGGGAGGCCGTCGACGGCGAAGAAGACCGACACGACCGGGACCTCGGAGGACTGGGCGGCCTGCCGGAGGGCGTCGGCGTGGTCGGTCCCGGGGGCGGCGACTGGCGGCACCCAGGCGACGACGAGGGCGTCGACGTCCGGCCGCTGCACGGTGGCCCGCACGGTCTCGGCCAGCACGGCCGGCGGGACGTCGACACCGAGGTCGATCGGTCCGTCCTCGGTGACCCGGAGGCCGGCGTCCAGACAGAAGTCCAGCGCGAGAACCCCGAGAGCGCTGGAGTTCCCGACGATGGCCACCCGGTCCCCGCGCGGGACCGGTTGGGCCACGAGCAGCTGGGCGACATCGAAGGCCGTGGTGAGTCCGGGGGTGCGGATGACCCCGGACTGCTCGAACAGCGTCGCCACCGTCGACTCCGGCAGGTGCGCCGAGTTGGCCGCGAGCCCGGGGGTGACCAGGGCGTGCCGACCGGACTTCACCGCGATGACGGGCTTGCTGCGGGCCAGGGTGCGGGCCAAGCGGGCGAACTTGCGCGGGTTGCCGAACGACTCCAGGTAGAGCAGGACGACGTCGGTGCGCTCGTCGCCCACCCAGTACTGGAGCAGGTCGTTGCCGGACACGTCGGCCCGGTTGCCGGCCGAGACGAACGACGACAGGCCCAGCCCGCGGCTGGCCACGTCGGCCAGGATCGCGATCCCGAGCGCCCCGGACTGGCAGAAGAAGCCGATGCGCCCCGGGGCCGGCGGACTGGGGGCCAGGGTGGCGTTCATCCGGACGGCCGGATCGGTGTTGATCATGCCGAGACAGTTGGGGCCGAGTAGGCGCATGCCGTTGGCCCGGGCCACGGCCACCATCTCGCGCTGCGCGTCGGCCCCGGCCTGGCTGGCGTCGGCGAACCCGGCCGTCATGACCACCAGTCCCCGGACCCCCTTGGCCCGGCATCCCTCGACGACGTCCGCGACCCCCGCCGCCGGGACGGCCAGCACGGCCACGTCGACCTCGTCGGGGATGTCGAGGACGGACGGGTAGGCCCGCACTCCCTGCACCGAGACGGTGTCCGGGTTGACCGGGTAGACCGGGCCGGCGAAGTCGGCCCGCAGCAGGTTCACCAGGGCGGCGTGGCCGAGTTTGCGCGGGTCGGTCGAGGCGCCGATCACGGCGATCGACCGGGGGGCGAGGAGGCGGGCGATGGACCGGGCCTCCGCGCGGTGCTCCCGGGCGAACTGCACCGCGCGGGACGCGTCGGTCGGGGCGATGTCGAAACCGAGGTCGACGATCCCGGAGTCGTATTCGCGGCTGACGGTGTAGCCGGCGTCGGCGAAGACCCGCAGCATCGAGGTGTTGTCGGCCAGCACCTCGGCGGTGAAACGGCGGATGCCGCGCTCCTGGGCCGCCGCGGCCAGGTGTTCGAGCAGGATCGAGGCCAGCCCCCGGCGCTGCTGCCCGTCCTCGACCAGGAAGGCGACCTCGGCCGTCTCCCCGGCCTCGGTGTCGGCCGGACCGTTGCGGTAGTACGTGCCGGCGGCGATGACGTCGTCCCCGGATAACGCGACCAGACCCACCCGGTCGACGTGGTCGACGTCGGTGAAGACCCGCAGCTGCGCCTCGGTGGGTTCGGTGACCACCGAGAAGTACCGTAGATATAGCGATCTCGGTGACAGCCGGGAGTGCATCGCGCGGATCGCGGGGGTGTCCGCCGGACCGGAGGGCCGCAGGTGTACGACCGCCCCGTCGGCCAGCAGGACGTCGGCCTCCCACCGTTCGGGATAGGCCGGAGCCGACGACGCGTCGTCGTCGGCGGTGGGTACTGACTCGGGCTGATCAGTCACGGGGATCCAATGGGTCGAGGCCGAGCAGGGGGAAGGCGGCGGCCCGGACGTCGCGGATGGCCCGGTCGACGGGCTGTTCCGCCGCGCCCTGCCAGGGGTGGTAGCCGACCCGGCCCCGCCCGTCCACGGCGCCCGTTCCGCCGTCGAGGTCCGACATCGTCGTCGGCAGGCGCCGGTCGGTCAGGTCGACGGCGAGATCGCTCCAGGCGGCGGGAATGTCGGTGGCCGGGTCCAGCTCTCGGCCCGCCACGACGGCGAGCAGGTGCGTCCAGGCCCGCGGGACGACCCGGATCACCTCGTAACCCCCGCCGCCCAGGGCCAGCCAGCGGCCCCCGGTCAGCTCCTCGGCCAGGTCCCGCAGGGCGAGATAGGCGGTGCGCTGACCGTCGACCGTCAACTGCAGGTCGGCGAGCGGGTCGTCGCGGTGGGCGTCGGCGCCGTGCTGGGTGACCAGCACCTGCGGCCGGAACGCACGGACGGCGCCGGGGACGACCGCATGGAACGCCCGCAGCCAGGCGGCATCGTCGGTGCCGGCGGGGACGGGGATGTTGACCGCCGTGCCGTGACCGGGGCCACGGCCGGTCTCGGTGGCCCATCCGGTGCCGGGAAAGAGCGTCATCGGGGACTCGTGGATCGACACCGTGAGCACCCGCGGGTCGTCCTCGAAGAGGGACTGCACCCCGTCGCCGTGGTGGACGTCGACGTCGACGTAGGCGACCCGCTCGACCCCCTCGTCGAGCAGGGCGGTGATGGCCAGGGCGGCATCGTTGTAGACGCAGAAGCCGGAGGCGTGGTCGGCGTGCGCGTGGTGCAGGCCGCCGAAGATGTTGACGGCCCGGTCGGTCTCACCGCGGGCGATGGCCCGGGCCGCGGCCATCGAGCCGGCGGCGATCCGGGCCGCCGAGTCGTGCATGGCCGGGAAGATGGGGTTGTCCGGCCCGCCGAGACCGTGCCCGTAGCGCGGATCCTCGGGGCCCCGGGCGAACTCGGAGGCGGCCCGCACGGTGGAGATGTAGTCCGCCGTGTGGCAGCGCTGCAACTCCTCGGTGGTCGCCGGTTCGGCGGTGATGGTCCGGTAGCCGTCCAGGACGCCGAGTGGCTCGGCCAGCCGACGGGTCAGCTGCCAGCGGATCGGGTGCAGCGGATGGCGGCCCCCGAGGTCGTACTCGAGCATGCGGTCGTCCCACACGAGCACCGGCGCCGTCATGTCTCGACCTTAGTCGGCGAGCTTGCGACGCCGCCCGGGCCGGTCGGCGACCCGTCAGACCGGCCGGCTGGAGAAGCCGGCGGTCTGCAGCACCGCGGTGGTCGTGTCCACCACGTCGGCCAACCCGGCGTCCAGCTCCCGCGCGGCGTGCTCATCGGCGATGATCTCGACGCCCCAGGGGCCCGGGAAACCCAGATCCGCGACGACCCGGACGAAGCCGACCACGTCGAAGTCGCCCTGCCCGCAGTATCGGCGGTGGTGCATCGTGTCCTGGTACGGATCGCCCTGCGGCGGGCCGGCGTCGTCCAATTCGACACAGAACACCAGCTCACCGGGGATGGTGGCCAGATCGGCCAAGGTCGATGGCCCCCGCTCGAGGTGCCAGGTGTCGACGGTCAGCCCGGCCGCCGGGTGGTCGGCCGCGGTCACCAACCGGGCCGTCTCGACGAAGTCGGGCAGGTTGGACATCGGCAGCACCTCCAGGGCCACCCGGGTCCCGACGTCGGCGGCCTGCGCGGCCACCCGGTGCAGTTCACCGGCCCAGTGATCGAGGTCCGGTGGCGGCGGGGCCGGTTGGTCGGGATCGAAGCGCACGTCTCCGGCGAGCTTGATCTGCCGCGCCCGCAGTTCCTGCGACGCGTCGAGCAGCAGGTGCCGGACGGCGTCGGAGCGGGCCCGTCGCTCGCCGTCGGTCCACCAGTCCGTCAGCTGCTCGACCTCGACGTGCACCAGCCCCAGGTCGTCGCAGAGCCGACGAAGGTCGCTCCACGGGAACACTTCTCGGCCAGCGACCAGATCCCCGATGGTGAAACCGATGCCGACGAAACCGGCCCGGGCCACCGCCTCGGCTCGCTCCCGCAGCGAGAATCGGCTGGGGGAACCGGCGTCGATCGATCCGGCGTGGGTCCAGCTGGTGGCGACCAGGGGTGCGGACATGACGACTCCGAGGGTGGGGTGGGGCGGTGATGACGACCCTGCCCCATCCCGGCCCGTCGCGCTTAGGCTCCGGTCGTCCCGGCAGCGCCCGGGCCCCCGGCCGGCGGGGTGCCCCCGCCCGCTCCCCCACCGGCCATCCCCGTCGCCGCCTGCTGGGTGACGCTGCCGGCGTAGTCGTTGGTGGGGTCGCGGTAGATGGTGTGGACATGACCCCAGCCGGAGGTGGTGACGCCGTCGACGTCGGCTCCCGCGGAACCCTGCTGGGCCTGGAAGGCGATGTAGACGTTCGGTCCGGAGATGGAGAAGGAGATGCCGTCGCCGGTGCTCATGTCGTAGGTGGTGGCGCCGGACCAGGCGACGACCGTGGTGTCCAGGGTGGCCTCGATCTTGGCCAGGGCGGCCGCGTTCGTCTCGTCGTCGGCCATGCCGGCCCAGTTGGCGATGAGGTCGAGCAGCAGCTGCTTCTGCTCGTCGGTGAGGTCGGCGCCGGTCAGGCCGGTACCGGTGGTGAACTCGCAGGTGTCCCCCGGCGCGCACATGGTCACCTCGCCCGAAGTGAGGGTGGCCTGCTGTTCGGCGGTGAGGCTGTCGTAGAACGCGAACGCGCTGGTGTAGATCGCGTCGAACGGTTGCACCTGCGTGCCGTCGGCAGCGGTGTAGACGGCCGGCTGCACGCCCAGGTGGGTCGGCGCGAAGGTGATGGCGTCGGCGGTGCCGTCCAGGGTGGCGTTGATGCCGAGGTGGTGGCCGCCGAACTGCACCTCCCAGGCGCCGGTGTCCGACGGGTCGCCGAAGAACGCGATGTAGTACTGCCCCAGCGACTCTTCGGTGCTGGAGCTGTTCTCGTGCAGGTACTCGTCACCGCCCATGATCCCGGCGACGGTCGCGTAGGCGTCCTCGCTGAGCAATGACTGCAGGACGACCAGTGCGGCGGTCTGCTGCTCCTCGGTCAGGTCGGTGAGGTTCAGTCCGGCCCGCTGCACGAACGTCACCGGGAAGTTCGACCAGGACGTCGTTTTCGTCTCGTCGTCGTAGTCGTACAGCACGGCCGCGCGCTGCTCGTCGGTCAGGGTGGCCAGGAACGCCTCGGCGGCCGCGGCGGTATCGGTGATCGTCTGATCCGTCGTCGTCGCATCGGCGCCGGCCGCGGCCGACTGGGCGGCGGTGCTCAACGCGGCCGTCAACGACGTCACCGAGTCGGAGGTGGCCGACGCCGAGCTCGCCGAGGTGCTGGAGCTCGCCGCAGAGCTGGTGGCGGTGTCGGCCTGGGCGGCACACCCACCCAGGACCAGCCCGCCGATCAGCAGGGTGGAGGCGGCCCAGTTGCGGAGGCGGCCGGAGTGGCGGCGACGGGAGGCGGCAGTGTTCGGGCGGGTGATGACCATGCAGCTGAGCTTCGGTAGCCAGCCTGTGTGCTCGCTGAGCCATGCCCAGGCGCCTCCCGTGACCTGGTTGTGCAGTCGCCCAGCATTCAGCCGTCGCCGGTGGCGACCTCGCGGCCCTGCGCGCACCACTGCGAGTACGACCCGGGGAACAGCGCCATCGGCAGTCCGGCGACCTCGGCGGCCAGCACGGTCTGGGAGGCGGTGATCCCCGATCCGCAGGAGGCCGCCGCGCGCGGGCCGTCGGCGGTGACGCCGGCGACGGCGAACACCAGTCGCAGCTCCTGCGGCGACCGGAAGAGGCCGCCTTCGGTCAGGTGCGACGACGGCAGGTTGACCGCACCGGGGATGTGGCCGGCGACCGGGTCCATGGGTTCGACGTCGCCGCGAAAACGCTCGGGGGCCCGCGCGTCGAGGAGCCGACCACCGGTGCCGTCGGACCCGTCGGCCAACGCGGCCGCCTCGTCGATGTCCACCACCGGCATCGCCCCCGGACGGACGCTCACCCGTCCCGCCCGGGGGGCTCCGCCGGGGCCGGTCTCCGTCTCGCCGCCGGCCGCCAGCCACGCCGGCCAGCCCCCGTCGAGCACCTGCACGTCGACCAGTCCGGACCATCGCAGCAACCACCACGCCCGCGCGGACGGCAGACCATTACCGCCGTCGTAGACCACGACGGACGAATCGTCGTCGATCCCGCAGGACCGCCAGACCCGCTGGAGCTCGTCCGGGTCCGGGAGCGGGTGGCGACCACCGGCCCCGGCCTCGCCGGCCAGGTCGCGATCGAGGTCGAGGAACAGGGCTCCCGGAATATGCCCCTCCAGGTAGGCGTTGAGATCGGAGCCGGCCAAGGTCCACCGCACGTCCAGCACGATGGGGCGGGACGGGTTCGTCGCGTTCGCGTCGGACTGTCGGAGGCGGGCCAGGACGTCCCCGGCGGACAGCACCGGCGCGTTGCGTTCCCAGGTGTCGGTCATGCCGTCAGTGTGGCCCACGGTGGTGCGCACCCGGGCCCTTCGCCTCTGGCGTCGACGGCCGGGCGCACCGGGGAGAGGGCGGCACTTGTGGGTACGATCGTCACGGCGAAAAGGGGACGCGAACGGTGAATGACCTCATCGACACGACCGAGATGTACCTGCGGACGGTGTTCGAACTCGAAGAAGAGGGCGTCGTGCCTCTCCGGGCTCGTATCGCCGAACGCCTCAACCAGAGTGGGCCGACCGTCAGCCAGACGGTGGCCCGGATGCAACGCGACGGCCTGCTCGTCGTCTCCGACGACCGGCACCTGGAATTGACCGACCGCGGTCGTGAGCGGGCGACGGCCGTGATGCGCAAGCACCGTCTGGCCGAGCGGCTGCTGCTCGACGTGATCGGCCTGGACTGGGACGCGGTCCACGTCGAGGCCTGTCGGTGGGAGCACGTGATGAGCGAGCAGGTGGAGCAGCGGCTCGTCGCGCTGCTGGGCCACCCGCAGACCTCCCCCTACGGCAACCCGATCCCGGGGCTGGCCGAGCTCGGCGAGAAGACCGACCCGCCGGCCGAGCGGGTCGGCGAACTCGTCCGGGTCGAGACCGCCGCGCAGCGCGGTGGGCGCTGGGAGGTGCTGCAGATCTTCGAGATGGTGCAGAACCAGCCCAGTGTGATGGCCGAGCTCCGCAAGGGCGGGATCGTTCCGGGCGCGGTCCTCGAGTTCGAGTCCGACCAGGGTGTGCTCGTCGCGATCACCGGGGAGGCGCGCACCGAGTTGTCGTCCGAGATCGCCCACGGGATCCACGTCCGGCCGGCCGCCTGACCGCGCCGGTCACCTGGCCACACGGCAGAAGGGCCGGAACCCCAACGGGTTCCGGCCCTTCTGCTGTTCGTGAGTCCGCCGGTCAGTTGACCGAGGTGACCTTGCCGGTCATGTTGTGCGGGTCCAGGACGTACTTGCGGGCGACCCCGGAGTCGAACTCGCGGTAGCCGGCCGGCGCGTCGTCCAGGCCGATGACGGTGGCGTTGACGATCTCGGCGATGTTGACCCGGTCGTGCAGGATCGCGTTCATCAGACCGCGGTGGTACTTCATCACCGGGCACTGGCCGGTCGCGAACGAGTGCGACTTGGCCCAGCCCAGGCCCAGGCGGATGGACAGCGAACCGACCTTGGCCGCGTCATCGACGGCACCCGGGTCACCAGTGACGTAGAGACCGGGGATGCCCAGTCCGCCACCGGCGGCGGTGATCTCCATGAGCGAGTTCAGCACGGTCGCCGGGGCCTCCTTGCCGGCCCCCGCTCCGTGACCGCGGGCCTCGAAACCGACGGCGTCCACACCGCAGTCGACCTCCGGCACGCCGAGGATCTGCTCGATCTGGTCCCGCGGGTCACCCTTGGAGACGTCGACCGTCTCGAAACCGTGCTTGCGGGCCTGCTCCAGCCGGTCCTCCTGCAGGTCACCGACGATGACGACGGCGGCCCCCAGCAGGCGGGCCGAGGCGGCGGCCGCGAGACCGACCGGCCCAGCGCCGGCCACGTAGACGGTCGAACCGGGCTTGGTCCCGGCGGTGTAGGCGCCGTGGAAACCGGTCGGGAAGATGTCCGACAGCATGGTCAGGTCGGTGATCTTCTCCAGCGCCTGGTCACGGTCCGGGAAGACCAGCAGGTTCCAGTCGGCATACGGCACGAGCACGTACTCGGCCTGGCCGCCGACCCAGCCGCCCATGTCGACGTATCCGTACGCCGAACCGGGCCGGTCGGGGTTGACGTTCAGACAGATGCCGGTCTTGCCCTCCTTGCAGTTCTTGCAGCGCCCGCAGGCGATGTTGAACGGCACGGACGCGATGTCGCCGACCTTGACGAACTCGACTCCGGGGCCGACTTCCACGACCTCGCCGGTGATCTCGTGGCCGAGGACGAGGCCCTCGGGGGCGGTGGTGCGGCCGCGGACCATGTGCTGGTCGGAGCCGCAGATGTTGGTGGTGACGACCTTCAGGATGGCGCCGTGGGGGACCTTGCGGCCGACGTTGGCGGGGTTGACCCCCGGTCCGTCCTTGAGTTCGAAGGTGGGGTAGTCGATGGTCTCGACACTGACCTTGCCGGGTCCCTGGTAGGTGACTCCGCGATTTCCAGCCATACGAAAACTCCTCTGCACTGAGGGTTTCGGGCGTCGCTCCGACGCCCCTGGGGAGGTTCCTCGGGCGACTCGGTGGGCGCCCTCGGTATGTTGTTCGTACTCGTCCTGCCTAGGCCAGGCAACCTTTCTCACGCGATTGCCACAGGCTTTTGTCGCGCCCTGAGAAACAGTTGCGCGATGCGCGCCGACTTCCGTCCGTTTTGCCCGTTGTGTCAACTCATTCATGCCCGTCCCGGTGTTCCTTGCGAACCAGCGGGGACGCAGCGGCCCCCGCCCCCGATCATGGGGACGTGGAAGATGCGTGCCGACCGGCCGATCGGCTGGCCCGATGAACGACGACCTGTACGCGGTCCTCGGCGTCGCGCTGCTCGCCGCCCTGGCCCCCCTGCTGATGAGTGGGCTGGCTCGCTGGGTCAAGATCCCGCTCGTCGTCTTCGAGATCGCGCTCGGCATCATCGTCGGCCCGCCGCTGCTCGGCTGGATCCCACCGAGCGACCTGGTCCAGACGGCGGCCAATCTCGGTCTGGTCATGCTGTTCTTCCTGGCCGGCAACGAGATCGACGTCGCCCGCATCGCCGGCCGTCCATTGCGTCGGGCCGGACTCGGCTGGGTGGTGTCGCTGGCCGGCGCGCTGGTGGTCGCCCTGGTGGCGGTCACGGTGGTGCCGGCGCCGTCGAACGCCGCGATCGTCTACATCGCGATCGCTCTGACCAGCACCGCCCTGGGCACCCTGATGCCGGTCCTCCGGGACGCCGGGGAGCTCACCACCCCGTTCGGCACGGCCGTGCTGGCGATCGGCGCGGCCGGCGAGTTCGGTCCGCTGATCGCCATCTCGATCTTCCTGTCCGGCCGCGAACCGGGGCCCGCGACGGTGGTGCTGCTGTTCTTCGTCATCATCGCCGCGGCGGCCCTGTTCCTGGCCGCCCGCGGACCGCACCGGCGCCTGCACCGCATCATCAGCGGCACGCTGCACACCAGCGGCCAGTTCGCCGTGCGACTGGTCATGGTGCTGGTCTTCGCTCTGGTCGGCCTGTCCCTGTGGCTGGACCTGGACATGCTGCTGGGCGCGTTCGTCGCCGGTGCGCTCACCCGCGTCCTGCTGTCCTCGGCCGAGAAGAAGGACCGCGAGGTGATCGAGAGCAAGCTGGACGGGCTGGGTTTCGGATTCGTGGTGCCGTTCTTCTTCATCACCACCGGCCTGACGTTCGATCTGTCGTCGCTGCTGTCCAGCCCGGCCGCCCTGGTCCTGCTGCCGATCTTCCTCGTCATGCTGCTCGTCGTCCGTGGGCTGACCGGCCTGTTCAACCGCCCACGGGGTGCCGGTGGGGCGGACACCCGGGCGCTGGTGCTGTTCACGGCGACCGGTCTGCCCATCATCGTCGCGGTGACCGGTATCGGGGTCGAGGCCGGCGACCTGCAGGTCCCGGTGGCCACCGCGCTCGTCGGCGCCGGGATGCTCTCGGTGCTGCTGTTCCCCCTCATCGCGCTGGCGCATCGCCCGGCGGCCGCCGCACCCGCGGCCGTGGGCCCCGGCGAAACCGACGAAGTCCCCGACGAGGGATGACACCGGTCGTGCACGGCCGGCGTTCCGTACCCTGGCGGCGGTGGACGCCACTGCGCTGACCCCGGCCGGGGCACCCATAGCGGCGACCCCGCGCGAGGGGTCGGTCAGCGCCCCGCTCGGCACGGCAACGGACGCCGCCCGTGTCCTGGCCGGTCGGCGGCTGGTCGTGCTCACCGGGGCCGGCCTGTCCACCGACTCCGGGATCCCCGACTACCGGGGCCCGGACAGTCCCCCGCGTTCGCCGATGACCTACGACCAGTTCGTCTCCGGGTACACCGCTCAGCAGCGGTACTGGGCGCGCAGCCACCTGGGCTGGCAGCGCATCGGCACGGCCGTGCCGAATGCGGGGCACCGGGCGGTCGCGGCCCTGGAGGCGGCCGGACTGCTCCCCACCCTCATCACGCAGAACGTCGACGGACTCCACGAACAGGCCGGCAGTCGCAGCGTCGTCGACCTGCACGGGCGCATCGACGAGGTCGTCTGCCTGAACTGCCGCCGCATCACGTCACGGCAGGTCCTGCACGAGCGACTGACCGAGGCGAACCCGGGCTTCGGCGCCGATGCGCCCATCCACGTCGCGCCGGACGGCGACGTCGAGTACGACGACACCTCGACCTTCCGGGTGGTGCCCTGCACGTCGTGCGGTGGGGTCCTGAAACCGGACGTCGTCTTCTTCGGTGAGACCGTCCCCGCCGACCGGGTCGCCCGCTGCTACGCGGCCGTCGAGCAGGCCGAGGCGATGGTCGCGGCCGGGACGTCCCTGACGGTGATGAGCGGACTGCGTTTCGTCCGGCACGCGGCCAAGCGGGGCATCCCGATCGTGCTGGTCAACCGGGGCATCACCCGCGGCGACCCGCTCGCCGTGCTGCGGGTCCACGACGGGTGCTCGGCGGTGCTGCCGGAACTGGCCAGCCGGTTGCGTTAGGCGGGCCGCCGTCGGCGGGCGAGCAGTCCCCCCACCCCGGCGAGCAGGACGGCCACGACACACATCCCGGCGACCAGCCTCAGGGTCGCGCCCCACCCCCCGCTGGCGAAGACGATCCCGCCGAGCCAACCGAAGACACTGATGCCGCTCAGCCAGGCGATCTGGTACAGCGCCGTCGCCTGCGATCGCCCGGTCCGCGCCGACCGGCCGGTCAGCCCGCTGGCCAGTGGGTGGGCGGTGAAACAGCCGACGGTGAACAGGATCAGACCGCCGATGGTCAGCACCAGCGACGACGACGCCATCGCCGCGAGCGAACAGAGCATCGCGGCGATTCCGGCGAACAGCGCGCCGGTGGTCCCCAGCCGCGCCGCCAGCAGACCCGACCGGCTGGCCGCCAGGGTGCCCGCGAGATAGACCAGGAACACACTGCTGGCCACCGCCGCGGACAGCCCGAAAGGCTGCTCCTGCAGGTGGTATCCGAGGAAGTTGTAGACGACCCCGAAAGACCCCATCAGCAGGAAACCCAGCAGGTACAGCGTGACCATGAACGGGTCGCGCAGGTTCGCCACCGCGCCCGCGCGGATCGACGCGGCCGGCGCCGGCCGGCCGGTGGAGGGCCCGCGAGTCAGGTACAGGAACGCGGCCGCCGCGAGCGCGGCGGCGACCGTCGAGGTGAGGAAGGCCAGCCGCCAGCCGCCGATCTCGGCAGCGGCCCCCGACAGCAGCCGACCGACCAGGCCCCCGAAGGTGTTGCCGGCGATGAACGTACCGGCCGCCCGGACGGCAGCCGGGCCGGAGACGCGTTCGGCGATGTGGGCCATCCCGACCGCCGGGGCCGCCCCGACCAGCACACCCTCCAGGAAGCGGACCGCCAGGATCAGCTCGATCGTCGGCAGGACGGGGACGATCGCGGCGAGGGTCACGCCCGCCAGCAGCGACCACCGCATGGCCCGGACCCGGCCGGTCCGGTCGGAGATCCCGGCCCACCCGAGCACTCCGACGGCGACGCCCAGCGCGGCAGCCGACACGGTGCCCGCCGCCGTCCCGGGCGATACGTCCAGGTCGGCGGAGATGGCGGCGAGGAACGCCTGCGGAGAGAAGATCAGGACGAACGAGGCGAACCCGGCCAGGAACAGCGCCATGGTGAAGTGCCGCCACTGCGGCGATCCGGGGGCCAACGGGGGCGACGGGTCACCGCCGACCGGGGATGCGCTCATCTGTGGGCGCCCGGGCCCCTCCGGCGACGGGAACCGTCAGCCACCACCCCGCTCGGGACGGCTCTTCTCACCACGGACCTCCTCCGACGACCACTGGGCGATGCCCGAACATCACACCTCACGGCGCAGGCATCTCTGGCGTCGGATCGGGGACAGAGATCGGACGAGTGCTAGTCCCGGCGCTCCATGACCTGGCCGAATCGGGCCGGGGGCTTGTCGCCCTCTTCGACCTCGATCGTCTGCAGGTGTCCGTTGCGAGCGAACGCCGACCACAACGACATTCCGGCGATGCCGACGACGAACAGCAGCCAGACGGCGAGGAACCAGGTCACCTTCCCCTGGCTGATCATCATCACCGTTCCCACCGTCCCGGTGACGACGGCGCCGACTGCGGTGAAGACCGCCTGCTGCTTGCTGGGACGAACGCGGTAGGTCGCCATGGACGCCCCCTCGATGGATCCAGCGCACCCAATACGCCGGAATGACGGACAGGCGATTTGTCACCCGAGCCCGGCCCACTCCAACGCCGTCTCACCGTCCCACGGCATACCCCTGCATCCCCCGCGGGTTGGCCGCGGCGTAGAGCAGGCCGTCGGCGTCCCGCCCGGCGGTCGACAGCCGACCCAGCGCCCAGTCCCCCGCGGTGGTGACCCGATGGCCGCGTCGGGTCAGCTCGTCGAGAACGTCAGCCGGGTAGCGGCTTTCGATGGTCAGACCGGCCGGGTCGTACTCGCGGGGCCAGAACGAGCCCACCAGGGCCGTGGTGTGAAAGGTCGGCGCGTCGATGGCCTGCTGCGGGCCGAACCCGCCGCGCAGCAGGCGGACCAGATACGGCAACTGCCACTGGTCCTGCTGATCGCCCCCCGGTGACCCGAGAGCGGCGACGGCACCGTCCGGTCGGGTCAGCAGGGTCGGGGTGAGGGTGCTGCGGGGTCGTCGACCGGGCTGCAACGCCGAGGGCGACGACCCGTCGAGCCAGGTCATCTGCAGGCGGGTGCCCAGGCAGAATCCGAGCTCCGGGATGTGGGGGGACGACTGCAGCCACCCTCCGGACGGCGTGGCGGAGATGACCGTGCCCCACCGGTCCACGACGTCCAGATGGCAGGTGTCGCCCCGGGCAGCGCCGTTCGGGCGGACCGTCGGTTCACCGGCCGACGCGTCTGCCCCTTCATCGCCGGTCACTCGCAGCGGCGGCAGCCAGGGGTCGCGTCCGTCCGGCCGGCCGGGCCGGAACTCGCCCGAGGCCGCCGCATCGATGAGCCGCCCCCGCTCGGTGGCGTAGTCGGCGCTCAGCAGTGTGGTCAGCGGGACGCCCGGGTCGTCGGCGAACCAGGAGTCCCGGTCGGCCAGGGCCAGCTTCTGGGCCTCGACCAGGTGGTGGACGCCGAATGCGGTGGCCGGGTCGACGGCCTCGTCGGGCAGGTCGCGCAACAGCCGGAGAGCGGCCAGCAGCGCCGGTCCCTGGGTCCAGGCCCCAGCCTTGTGGACCGTCCACCCGCCCCAGGCCGTTCCGAGGTCGAGCGAGACCGGGTCCTCCCAGGTCGCCGACCAGCCGGCCAGGTCGCCGGCGGTGAGGACGCCGGGGTGCTCGGACCCGGTCGAGTGCCGATGCGGTCGGCGGACGGCGGTGTCGATGGCTTCGGCGACGAAGCCGGTCGACCATTCCCGGCGGACGGCGTCGATCCGCGCCTCCCGGCTGGTCCCCCGGCCGGCCGCCACCAGTCGCTGCAGGGTGCCGGCCCAGGTGGGGAGGCGCAGCAGGGCCCCGGGGCGCGGGACGCCGTCGGCCAACCAGGCCGTGGCCGAGGACGGCCAGTGCTCGCGAAACAGCGGCGCGCTGGCCGCGATGGTCGCACTGACCCGCTCCAGGACGGGGTGCCCGGTGCGGGCGTAGCCGATGGCGAAGTCGAGCACATCGGCCACCTCCCACGTCCCGTGGTCGCGCAGGAGCAGCAGCCAGGCGTCGACCGCTCCCGGCACCGCGGCGGCCAGCGCCCCGGAACCAGGTACCGCCGTCAGCCCCATCTGGCGGTAGGCGGCGATGGTCGCGGCCGCTGGGGCCGGTCCCTGCCCGGCCAGGACGCGGGGTCGCCCTCCGGCCGGCTGGACGATCGCGGTGAGATCACCGCCGGGGCCGTTGAGGTGGGGTTCGACGACGTGCAGCACGAACGCGGCGGCCACGGCCGCATCGGCCGCCGTACCGCCGCGCTCCAGCACCGCCTGCCCGGTGGCCGACGCGATCCAGTGCGTCGACGCCACCATGCCGAACGTCCCGGTCAACGTCGGGCGGGTCGAGAAGTCCGGTGGCGGGCGGAATCCGGCGGCAGTCATTCCTCACCGTAACCACCGGTCCTCCGCTCTACCGGTCGGCGGCCGCCCGGCGTCCGAAGACGCTGAGGACGTCGTCGTACAGGGGGTGGTCGGGGTGCAGGCCGGTGATCTCGCGGACCAGTTGGTCGGGGGTGCGGGTGCGCAGCGCTTCCTGCAACTGGACGCTTTCCGGGTCGGCGGGGACGTCGAACCGCAGGGCGGCCTCGACCGCGCGGAGCAGGAACTCCGGTTTTTCCACACCCCGTTCGGCCAGTTCGGCGGCCGGGCCGATCAGGCGTTCGTGGCGGGACAGTTTGCGCAGCGGTTGCCGCCCGACCCGGTCGACCGTGTCCGGCAGGTACGGGTTCTCGAACCGGGTGATGATCTTGTCGATGTAGGCCTGCTGCGCCTGCGCGGTGAATTCGTGTTTGGCCACCAACAACGCCTTGGTCTCGGCCAGCACGCCCTGCACGTTGGTCCGCACCTCCGGATCATCCAGGGCATCGGACAGTTTGGTGATCCCGCGGACGAACCCGAAATACGCGGTCGCCGCATGACCGGTGTTCACGGTGAACAGTTTGCGCTCGATGTAGGGGGCCAGATCGTCCACGAACGTCGCGTCCGGGATCTGCGGCTCGTCACCGGTGAACGGGCCCCGTTCGATGGCCCACTCGAAATACGTCTCCACCGTCACGTCCAGGCCCTCATGCGGTTGGCCGGGCACGATCCGGTCGACCGCGGTGTTGGCGAACACCGCCCGGCCGGCCAGGTCGTCGAAATCGTCGGCCCCGTCGCGGATGTGGTTCTTGAGGACATCAGTGGCGTTGATCGCGTTCTCACACGCCATCACCACCAACCGACCCGCCCCCGGGTCCCGCTTCCGTAGGCCGGCGGCGATCACCGGGGCCACGAACTTCAGCACCGTCGGCCCGACCGCCGTGGTCACCACATCCGCGCCGGCGATCGCCTCGATGACCGCGGCTTCATCAGTGCGACTGTTGATCCCGGTGAAACCATCGACCGTCTCGGTCCGCGAGTCCTGACCGACCTCCCGCACCTGATAGGAGTCCGCCGCATTCAACGCATCGATCAGCACATCGGCCACATCAGCGAACACCAGGCGATACCCGGCCCGATGCAGGATCAACCCCACGAAACCGCGGCCGATGTTGCCGCCACCGAAATGGACCGCGACCTTCTCGTCAGCCACCCCGCTCAGTCCTCGTTGACCGAGTCGAGCATCCCGTACAACTCCTGCGACGACTGCGCCTGCACCAGCTTGGCGACCTCGTCCTCATCGCTGAAGATGATCGCGATCTTGGACAGGATCTCCAGATGCCCACCCTCGTAGCCGGCGATCCCGACCGCGAACCGCACCTCGTTGCCGTCCCAGTCGATCGGCGGGTCGTACTTGACCACCGACAACGCCGACTTGCTGATCTGTTCCTTGGCCTCGTTCGTCCCGTGCGGGATCGCCAGGAAATTACCCATGTACGTCGACACCGACCGCTCCCGCTCGAACATCGCATCGATGTACGCCGGCGTCACCGCACCAGCATCGACCAGTATCTGACCGGCCTCCCGGATCGCCTCGTCCTTCGACGTCGCCGTCCCCGGAACCTTGATCTGAGCGGGACTGAGGATGTCACTCATGGAATGCTGGTTTCCCTTCTAGATACGTGAGAGCCGTTGCTGGCGTGGGTATGTCGACCACCCAGTGAGTCACGAGAGTCCGCTGCCGGGTCAGTCCTCGTTCACCGACAGCAACAGCCGGTACAGCTCTTCGGCGGACTCCGCAGCGATGAGCTTGGCGACCTCGCGTTCGCGGCTGAAGACGATGGCGATCTTGGAGAGCACCTCCAGGTGCCCTCCTTCGTAACCGGCGACCCCGACGGCGAACCGCACCTCGTTGCCGTCCCAGTCGATGGGCCACTCGTACTTCACCACCGACAGCGCCGACCGGAAGACGTGGCCGGTCGCCTCGTTCGTCCCGTGCGGGATCGCCAGGCAATTGCCCATGTAGGTCGAGACCAGTTCCTCGCGCTGGAACATCGCGTCGATGTAGCCCTGGGTGGCCGCACCCGCGTCGACCAGGATCTGACCGGCCTCACGGATGGCCCCGTCCCGGTCGCGGGCGGTGCCGGGGACCCGGATCATCTCGGGGTTCAGGATGTCGCTCATCGATTCGCGCTCCGTTGCATCGAGGGATGGGGAAGGTCCCGCGGCACCGATGGTGCCGCGGGACCCATCGAATCAGGCGGTCGGGCTGCCGTTGGTCTCCCGCAACTTGGCGACGATCTCGTCGTACCGCGGGCTGTTCATGAAGTTGCTGACCGAGACGTGTTCGGCGCTGGGCGCCATGCCTTTAGCCCGCGGGGTCAACGTCTCCTGGGTGACGATCAGATCGATGTCATCGGTCAGGTTCGCGATCGCCACATTGGTCACGCTGACATCACCGAAACCGGCCTTCTTGATCTTGTTCCGCAACACCGACGCGCCCATCGCACTCGAGCCCATCCCGGCATCACAGGCGAACACGATCTTGCTGATCGGCCGGGCCGCCACACTCGTGCCACCCCCGGTGCGGTGCATCCCATCGGCCGCGTCCATCTGCGCGGGCGTCATCCCCGACGCCGACGCCTCGTCCAGAGCCTCCCGGTTCAGCACCCCCGACACCGACGACTTCTTGCCCTTCATGGCCTCCATCTGCGAAGTGGCCGCGGCCAACCCACCGCCCTCGGCCTCCTCCGCCGCGAGCATGCTCCGCCGGTTGGCCCGCAGAATGATCGAAGCCAGGATGAACGACGTCGCCGCCGACAACACCACCGACAAGATCACGCCCACCAGCGAGTCCGCCGGCGTGTTGGCCAACGCCGCGATGATCGACCCCGGCGCCGCCGGCCCGGTCAACCCCGCATTGAAGATGACCAGGGTCAGGATCCCCACCGCACCCGAGGCGATCATCGCCAGGATCAGGACCGGCTTCATCAGCACGTACGGGAAATAGATCTCGTGGATACCGCCGAAGAACTGGATCACCAACGCCGCCGGCGCCGTGCTACGGGCCATCCCCACCCCGAACACACAGAACGCGAGCAGCAGACCCGCACCCGGACCCGGGTTGGCCTCCAGCAGGAACAGGATCGACTTACCCTGCTCGGAGGACTGCTGCAACGCCAACGGCGTCAACACCCCATGGTTGAGCGCATTGTTCAGGAACAACACCTTGGCCGGCTCGATGATGATGCTGGCCAACGGCAGCAGACTGTGCTCGACCAGCCAATTCACCCCGTCACCGAACCGGTTGGACACCCACTCCACGATCGGCCCGAAAATGTACAGGCCGAAGATCGCCAACGCCCCACCCAGGATGCCGGCCGAGAAATTGTTCACCAACATCTCAAAACCCGGCTTGATCTTGCCGTCCCAGATCGCGTCGACCTTCTTCATCAACCACGCCGCCAACGGACCGAAGATCATCGCCCCCAGGAACATCGGCTGCGTCGTGGCCATGATCGCGCCCATCGTCGCGATACCGCCGACCACCGCACCCCGGGTGCCATAGATCATCCGGCCACCCTGCACCGCGATCAGGATCGGCAACAGGAACCGCACCATCGGGCCGACCAGACCGCCGTCGGCGTAGTCACCCCACCCACCGATCTTGTCGACCGGCAACCAGCCCTTCTCGATGAACAGGGCCGTGATCAAACCCCACGCGATGAACGCACCGATATTCGGCATGATCATCCCGGACAGGAACGTCCCGAACTTCTGAACGGCGACCCGGGCGCCGCCCGGCTGAGTTGTCGTGCTCACAGCTGACCTCTCGATCGTGTGGTGCTCCCGGCGGAGCGCTGACGGCGTTGGCATGTGCGACGCGGGGCGGTGCAGCCGGTGTCCCGAACTGCCTTCCCACAGACCCCGATCACTGCTGTGACTGCGGTCTCAGCGACGACCGTACGGCTTCTCATTGGATTGTTCAACAGTCCTC
The DNA here is from genome assembly GCF_005298075.1 of Nakamurella flava. Classification (NCBI taxonomy): domain Bacteria; kingdom Bacillati; phylum Actinomycetota; class Actinomycetes; order Nakamurellales; family Nakamurellaceae; genus Nakamurella; species Nakamurella flava. The sequence goes on along the minus strand of NZ_SZZH01000001.1, from coordinate 66,182 downwards.
ACAAGATTGTCCAACATTCGGCAGGGTGGCTACCATTCGTCCATGGCGCTCCGAACCACCTCGGCGACCGAGGAGCTGGCCCTGGCGCAACTGGGCCAGTCCCGGCGGCAGGTCGTGCAGACATCCACCCCGGCCCGGGTGGCCGAGGCACTGCGCGAGCAGATCAGCGAGGGTCGATTTCCGCCGGGCGCACGCCTGCGCGAGGAAGCCATCGCCGAAGCGCTCGGGGTGTCCCGCAACACCGTCCGCGAGGGCTTCATCGAGTTGGCGTCCGAGCACCTGGTGGTCCGGGAACCCAACCGCGGCGTCTTCGTCGCCACCCTGACCACGGCCGACGTGGTCGACATCTTCGCCGCCCGACGCACCGTGGAACGGGGCGCCGTCCGCCACGCCGCCGTCTCCCCGGTGATGCTGTCCACCGCACGGCTGGCCCTCACCGACGCCATGACCGCGGCCCAGGAGACCGATCCACCGGCCGCCGCCCGGGCCGACCGCGCATTCCACCGCGCGCTGGTCGCGTTCGCCGGCAGCACCCGGCTGAACCGGCTCATCAAGCAACTGCTGGCCGAGCTCCGCTGGGTGATGAACTCCTCGCACGTCGACCCGGCCCTGTACTTCGCCTACATCGACGACAACGAGCGCATCCTCGAGTACGTGCGCAAGGAGAAGCGGGCGGCGGCCAGCCGACTGCTCGACTCGGTGCTGGAACGGACCGAGCAGGACATCGTTCGCGCGATGGCCCTGTCAGGAGTCACCGCCTGAGACCGGCCGGGTTCCCGGTCGGAGGACGACCGGCCCGGACGACCCGAGCCGTCCCACACCGTCGGGCACAATCCCAGATCGGGAGCGCGACGGCGAGGGGTGGGCGGCAGCGATGGCCAGGTTCGGACGGGCACGACGCGACCGGCGGGCGGTCGACCCCGACCCCGTCGTGATCACCACCGCCGGTCCCGTACGAGGTCGCGTCGACGGCGCCGCGCGGGTGTGGCGGGGCATCCGCTACGCCGCCCCGCCGGTCGGCGTGCGGCGGTTCGCACCCCCGGAGCCGCCGGAACCGTGGACCGACGTCCTCGACGTGGCCGCCTTCGGTCCGGCCTGCCCCCAGCCGAAGAACCGCATCATCGACCTCGGCCCGGGCATCGGCCAGGACGAGGACTGCCTGTTCCTGAACGTCTGGTCCCCCGTGCACGGCCGGGATCGGCGCCCGGTGATGGTGTGGGTACACGGCGGCGCCTACTTCCTGGGTGCGGCCAGCCAACCGGTCTACGACGGCGCGTCCCTGGCCACGGCGGGCGATGTGGTCGTCGTGACGATCAACTACCGGGTCGGGGTGTTCGGTTTCGCCGACCTGGGTGGACTCCCGGGCACCGGCGACGCATTCGACCCGAACCCGGGAATGCGGGACGTCCTCCTGGCCCTGCAGTGGGTGCAGGACAACATCGCCGCGTTCGGCGGCGACCCGGGCGAGGTCACGCTCTTCGGGGAGTCGGCCGGTGGCGGCATCGTCACCACCCTGCTCGGGGTTCCCTCGGCGGCCGGGTTGTTCCACCAGGCCATCGCCCAGAGCTCGCCGGTCACCGCCGTCTACGGCCGGGCCCGGGCCGCCACGGTCGCCGCAGCGTTCATGGAAGAACTGCAGGGCGTCCTGCGCGACGAGGCCGCCACCGGCCCGAGCCGGACCGTCCCCGACGGCGGGCCGGCCCTCGTCGAGTTGCTGCGATCGTTGCCCGCGCCGGTGCTGCTGCGCGCCGGCATCCGCCTGTTCGAGCGCATTCCCACCCAGGCCCCGGGCACCCTGGCCTTCGCCCCGGTCATCGACGGTCACCTGCTCCCCCGCTCACCGCTGACCTCCGCGCTCGACGGCACCACGTTGCCGGTCCGGCTCGTCATCGGCGGCAATCGGGACGAGACGTCCGCGTTCGCCCGCATGCAGTCGCCGCTCATCCCCACCCAGGAGGCGAGCATCCGGGCGATGTTCGCCGCCATCCGCGAGCAGAACCCCGGGCTGACCCTGCCGTCGGAGGCGCAGATCCTGACCGCGTACGCCGACTCACCCCGAGGCACCGTCGGCCTGGGGGTCTCCCGGGACATCGGCTTCCGCATGCCCACGCTCTGGTTCGCACAGGCCCACAGCCGGGTCGCACCGGTGTGGCTCTACCGCTTCGACTTCAGCACCCGGGTCTTCAACCTGCTCAAGCTGGGTGCCACGCACGCCACCGAACTGCCCTACGTCTTCGGCACGGTGACGCACCGGTTGAAGGACATCACCTACAAGCTCGGGGGTTACCGGGCCGGAAAACGACTGTCCCGACGCATGCAGGCCCGTTGGCTGGCCTTCGCCAATCACGGGGCACCGGACGACCCGTACACCCCGCAGTGGCCGTCCTACGACGAGAAGACCCGGGCGACGCTGGTTTTCGACCGCTCCGATCGTCGGGCCGACGATCTCGACGGTCCCCTGCGCCGCGCCTGGGGCGATCAGGCGCTGGCCTTCGACTGACCGACCAGGCCTGGCGCACCGGGGACGGCGCGCCGTATGGCAGAGTCCTCGCCCGTGGCTCTCGCCCTCACGGCCCTTCTGCTGGCCGCGGTTCTCGTCTTCGCCATCGTGCGCCCGCGCGGCCTCCCGGAGGCCGTCGGTGCCGTCCCGGCGGCGCTGCTCGTCGTCCTCGTCGGCGAGGTGAGTTGGGCCGACGTCGGCCATGAGGTGGAATCCCTCGCCCCCACCGTGGGGTTCCTGGCCGCGATCCTGATCCTCGGGGCGCTGTGCGAGGCCGAGGGCGTCTTCACCTGGGCCGGTCAGTGGTGTACCAAGGCGGCCGCCGGCAAGCCACGCCGGCTGTTGACCCTGGTCTTCGGACTGGCCGCGGCGACCACGGTGGTGCTGTCCCTGGACGCCACCGTCGTACTGCTCACCCCGGTGGTGTTGACCACCGCGGCTCGCATGCGGTTGCCCGCCCGGCCCCACGTCTACGCCTCGGCCCACCTGGCCAATTCGGCGTCGCTGCTGCTGCCGGTGTCGAACCTGACCAACCTGCTGGCGTTCACCGCCTCCGGGTTGTCGTTCGCCGGGTTCGGGCTGGTCATGTTCCTGCCCTGGTCGGTCTGTCTGCTCATCGAGTACGTCGTCTTCCGCCGCTTCTTCCGTCGCGACCTGGCCGGTCGGTCCACGGTCGAGCCGGACGAACCGGGACCGCCGCCGGTCGTCGCGCTCGTCGTGCTGGCGTTCACGCTGGTCGGATTCCTGTTCTTCGAGCCGGTCTGGCCGGCGCTGGCCGGTGCGGTCGTGTTGGGCGCCTACTCGCTGGCCCGGCGCAAAACGTCCATCAAGCCCATCGTCGAGGCCGCCAGCATCCCGTTCCTGATCTTCGTGCTGGCCCTCGGCGTCGTCGTCGCGGCCGTGCAGCGCAGCGGCCTGTCCGATCTGGTGACCGCCATCGTGCCGACCGGCGACTCGCTGCTCTCCCTGCTTGCCGTGGCCGGCATCGCCGCACTGCTGGCCAACCTGGTCAACAACCTGCCGGCCATCCTGGTCCTGCTGCCCATCGCCGCGGTCGGCGGGCCCGGGGTCATCCTCGCCGCGCTCATCGGCGTCAACGTCGGCCCGAACCTGACGTATGTCGGTTCGCTGGCCACGCTGCTGTGGCGGCGGATCCTCATCGACCGCAAGGAGGACCCCGCTCTGGGGGACTTCCTGCGCCTGGGAGTGCTGACCGTGCCAGCATGTCTGGTGGCGGCGACGACGGCCCTCTGGCTGGCCCTCCCGCTGGTCACCTGACGCACCTGGACTTCACCGTCGTTGTCGTGAACAAGGAGGTTCGGCGATGAAAGCGGTCGTGTTGATCACCGAAGGGGTGTGGGAGGCCGCCGTCGATGCCGCCCGCGACGCCGTCCCCGCCGACGCCAGCATCGAACTGCTGCACGTCGACACCGGGGACGCCGAACACGTTCTCGAGGGCGCGTTCTCCGGGCTGATGGGGCGGGGCCGCCGGTCCGGCGCACCGACGGCGCTGGCCCAGGACCTCGACCAGGCCACGGCCCAATTGCTGGACGCCGCGGCCCAGCGCCTCGGCCGGCCCTGCGAGAAGCGGGCCCTCAAGGGGCGCCCGGAGCGGGTCGCGGTCGCGGCCGTGGAAGGCGCCGACCTGCTGGTGATGAGCCGCGACGGCGACTTCTCCCGCCTGGGACCCAAGTCGATCGGCCACATCAGCCGGTTCATCATCGACCACGTCCCGTGTCAGCTGCTGCTGGTCTGGCCCGGCTCGGTGCCGCCGGTCTCCAGCATTCCCCCGCCGCCCCCGCCGGGGCACAAGCCGCCGCACGAGCACCACTAGTTCGGGCCGGGTCCCTCGACTCGTCGCCGATGGATGTCAGGTCCGCGCCTGGGCATACAGCTGCGACGAGTCGAGGCGGCGACCTCAGTCGGCCAGCCGCGGCGGGAATCCCCCGGTGGCGATGGGCGACCACGACTCCGGGGTGATGCGCAGCAGGCACTTGCCCTGCCTGGTCATCGCCTCGCGGTATTCGTCCCAGTCGGAGTGCTCACCGGCGATGCTGCGGAAGTAGTCGACCAGCGGCTCGACCGCGTCGGGCAGCTCGATGACCTCCCCGGGGCCGTCGACCTGCACCCAGGCGGCGTCGAAATCGTCCGAGAGCACCAGCACCGACGCGTGACCGGCCTTGCGCAGGTTCGCCGCCTTGGCGCGCTCCGGGTAGCTGGCGATGACGATCCGGCCCTGCTCGTCGACCCCGCCGGTAACCGGCGAGGACTGCACCCCACCGCTGGCCTTGGGGACGATCAGCACCATGTGGTGCCGGGGCCGGATGAACTCGAGCAGGGCGTCATGGTCGACGTGGGAATTGGTCGCGATGGTGCGAGGCATGCCGCCACGGTAGCGACCCGATCCGGGCGACGGGTTTGTTCAAGCGCCGCACGGCCGATCGGAGGACGCTGACCCCATGGCAGAGACCGATCCGAGTACCGCCCCCCGGCTGGCCATGGTCAGCATCGACTGCGCCGACGCCGCTGTGGCCGCCACCTTCTGGTCGCAGCTGCTGGGCTGGCAGATCGTCGCCCAGGGCGACGGCTACGCCATGCTCACCGGCGGCGGGCAGACCGTCGGCTTCGGCAGAGTGCCGGACTACCGACCGCCGGCCTGGCCGAACGAACACGGCAGTAAGCAGTTCCACTTCGACCTGGCCTGCCCGGACATGGCCGCCGTCGAGCAGCGGGCCGTCGAATTGGGCGCCACCACGGTCGACCCGCAGCCGGGCGAGACGTGGCGGGTGCTCATCGACCCCAGCGGCCACCCGTTCTGCCTGACCGACGCCAAGAACTGGGGCTGACGCGCGGATGGCGTCCGCTCAAGGCGCGACATACACCCGAACCCCGTGTCGCAGGCCCTCCGGCGTCAGCCAGTCAGTCTGGCGGCGATCGACCAACCGCCACCCACACCGCTCGTAGAGCGCAACGGCCGGCGCACCGTCGTCGAGCACGTCAAGCATCAGCCGGAGACCCGACCGTTCTGCCCAGCCACGAGCCGCACCGAGCAACCTGCTGCCCAGGCGCAGGGCTCGACCCCGGGCCACCGGCGAGACGAACAGGCGGGACACCGCGGCCAGGCGGTCGATGTGCACGCCGAGCGTCTCGGCCACCATGTGGTCCTCGACCGGACTGACGACAGACAGATGCCCGAGCACGGACCCGTCGTCATCGAGTGCGACCCAGGCCGCCACCGTTCCCGGCGGACTGAGCCACCCGGCGGGATCCTCCGGCCACCACGTCGGGTAGCGGTCCTGCCGATGCACTTCGTGCAGCGTCGCCACACAGCCAGGAAGGTCGGCGTCGGTTCGCACACGGAGCATCACGGACGTCAGCATGCCAAGCGCCCAGGACCGCGAGATCGCCGGCCGTCGAGTGTGACCTGTGTATGCGAGTGGCGCACCTGCAGCTGTCTTCAGCTGCAGGTGCACCACTCGATGGGACCGGTCAGGCCCGGTCGACGCTCACCCCGACCCGGGCGTCCACGCCGGTACCGACGGTGACGACGGCCGACCCGGCGGCGTCCGCCGAGTCGGCGGCATCGGCTGCGGCATCACCACCGACCACGACAACGTCGGCGGCCAGCACCTGCTCGGCCAGCCAGTCCTGCCGAGTCCCGACCGCGGCGCGAACGACATCGGACGGGGACGTGACGGTCAGCCGGATCCGGTCGGAGACCTGCAGGCCGATCTGCTTGCGCACGTCCTGCACCCCGCGGACCACGTCCCGGACGATGCCCTCGGCGACCAGGTCGTCGTCGAGCGCGGTCTCCAGGGCGACGAAGCCGCCGGAACGCAGCAGACCGATCGCGGCCGAACCGCCGGTGGCCGCGAGCTCCAGGGTGAACTCGCCCTCGGCCAGCGCGATGCCGCCGCAGACCACGGCGCCGTCGTCGGCGACCGACCAGTCCCCCGCCTTGGACGCCTTGATGACCTGCTGCACCTGCTTGCCCAGCCGCGGACCTGCGGCGCGGGCGTTGACGGTGAGCCGGCGGGTCACCCGGGCGTCGTCCTCGGCCATCGGCTCGACGGCGACGGCGCGGACGTTGACCTCGTCGGCCAGCAGCGCCGCGAACGGCTCCAGCGCGGCCGGCTCGGCCACCGCGACGGTCATCGCGGCCAGCGGCTGCCGCACCCGGAGCTTCTCGGCCTTGCGGACCGACAGCGCGACCGAGGCGACGTCACGGACCGCGTCCATGGCGGCGACCAGGGCCTCGTCGTGCGGCAGCTCGTCGGCGGCCGGCCAGTCGGTCAGGTGCACCGACCGGCCACCGGTCAGCCCCTGCCAGACCTGCTCGGTGGTCAGCGGCAGCAGCGGCGCGGCCAGCCGGCACACCACCTCCAGGACGGTGTGCAGGGTGTCGAACGCGTTCTGGTCGTCGGCCCAAAACCGCTCCCGGGACCGGCGGATGTACCAGTTGGTGAGCACCTCCAGGTAGCCGCGCAGCGTCGCGCACGCCCCGGCGATGTCGAACGCGTCGAGCTGAGCGGTGAGGGTGTCCCGCAGCTCGGCCGTCTTGGCCAGGATGTAGCGGTCCAGCACATCGTCGGACGACTCCCCCGCCGGCCGCGACCGACCCACCACACCGGATGCCCCGGCGTAGAGCGACAAGAACGACCAGGTGTTCCACAGCGGAAGCAGTGCCTGCCGGACGCCCTCGCGGATGCCGGCCTCGGTGACGACGAGATCCGCGCCCCGCAGGATCGGGGACGACATCAGGAACCAGCGCATCGCGTCGCTGCCGTCGCGTTCGAAGACCTGCCCGACGTCGGGGTAGTTGCGCCGCGACTTGCTCATCTTTTGGCCGTCGTCGCCGAGCACGATGCCGTGGGCCACGCACGTGCTGAACGCGGGCCGGTCGAACAGCGCGGTGGCCAGCACGTGCATCGTGTAGAACCAGCCGCGGGTCTGGCCGTTGTACTCGACGATGAAGTCGCCGGGGTAGTGGTGCTCGAACCAGGTGCGGTTCTCGAACGGGTAGTGCACCTGCGCGTACGGCATCGAGCCGGACTCGAACCAGCAGTCGAGCACCTCGGGCACCCGGCGCATGGTCGAGCGCCCGGTCGGGTCGTCCGGGTTCGGCCGGGTCAGCTCGTCGACGTACGGGCGGTGCAGATCCTCGGGTCGAACCCCGAAGTCGGCCTCCAGCTCGTCCAGCGAGCCGTAGACGTCGACCCGCGGGTACTGCGGGTCGTCCGAGGTCCACACCGGGATCGGCGAACCCCAGAACCGGTTGCGGGAGATCGACCAGTCGCGCGCGCCCTCCAGCCACTTGCCGAACTGGCCGTCCTTGATGTGCGTCGGCACCCAGGTGATCTGCTGGTTGAGCTCGACCATCCGGTCCCGGAACTGGGTGACGGCCACGAACCACGACGACACGGCCCGCTGGATGAGCGGGGTGTCGCAGCGCCAGCAGTGCGGGTACGGGTGCTCGTAGGTCTCGCGGCGGATGAGCTTCCCGGCCGTCTTGAGGTCGGCCATGATCGGGATGTTGGCGTCGAAGACGTGGAAGCCCTCGTAGGTCGGGACCAGCGAGGTGAACTTGCCCTGCGGGTCGACCGGGTTGACCACCTCGATGTCGGCGGCGTCGGTGACCGCCTTGTCCTCCTCACCGAAGGCCGGCGCGATGTGCACGACGCCGGTGCCGTCCTCGGTGGTGACGTAGTCGGCCGAGAGCACCTGATGGGCGTTCGGCCGCCCCTCGAAGAAGCCGAACGGCGGGGTGTACCGGGTCCCGACCAGCTGCGCGCCGGAGAAGGTGGCCAGCACCTCGGGGTCCTCGCCCAGCTCGCGGGCGTAGGCGCCGACCCGGGCGGCGGCCAGCAGGAACCGGCCCTGCGCGGGGGCGTCGGGGCCGGGCTGGACGACGACGTAGTCGACCTCGGCGTTGACCGCGGCGGCGAGGTTGGACGGCAGCGTCCACGGGGTGGTCGTCCAGATCAGGGCCTGGACGCCGTCGAGCCGGTCGTCGTCGGAGCGCAGCCGCAGCGCGACGGTGACGGCCGGGTCCTGACGGGACCGGTAGGTGTCGTCCATCTTGGTCTCGGTGGCCGACAGGGGCGTCTCGCAGCGGGTGCAGTACCAGAGCACCCGGTAGCCCTCGTAGACCAGACCCTTGTCCCACAGGGTCTTGAACGCCCACATGACGGATTCCATGTAGTCGAGATCGAGGGTCTTGTAGTCGTTCTCGAAGTCGACCCAGCGGGCCTGCCGGGTGACGTACTCCTGCCACTCGTGGGTGTAGCGCAGCACCGACTCGCGGCAGGCGTCGTTGAACTGGGCGATGCCCATCGATTCGATCTCGGACTTGTGCTTGATGCCGAGCTGCCGTTCGGCCTCCACCTCGGCCGGCAGCCCGTGGGTGTCCCACCCGAACCGCCGTTCGACCCGGTGCCCACGCATCGTCCGGTAGCGCGGGACGACGTCCTTGACGTAACCCGTGAGCAGGTGGCCGTAGTGCGGCAGGCCGTTGGCGAACGGTGGGCCGTCGTAGAAGACGAACTCGTTGGCGCCGTTCTCACCCGCCGCGCGCTGCTCCACGGAGGCGACGAACGTGTCGTCGGTCTTCCAGAAGTCGAGGACCTGGTGTTCCAGGGCGGGGAAGTCGGGATGCGACGGCACCGCGGGATAGCGGTGGGTACCGGGATCCGGGCTGGTGGTCATGGCGGGTGGCACTCCTGGTCTGCGGCTCAGCGCCGGATCGCTCCGGACGTTGGTGCTGGCTGCAGGGACGAACCCCCGGGCCGATGGGCCGGACGTCCGCGGTACCACCCCGCTTGCCGTTCCCGGTCGATCACCTCGCGGTGGCGGCCGGGGACGGCCACTTCGTTCCCGGCGATGACGGGCCGGACCCGTTCGGTTCTACTGGGACCCGCCTGACGACGGATCTGTTCTTCCGAAGGCTCGCCGGTGATGGCCGGGTCGACGCCTGTGCGCGGCCTTCCGACCGCGCAGACCACGATACCCCCGGTCCGGGACACGGACGCGGGGGTATCGGGTGGTACAGGGGTGAAGCGCTACTTCGCGGACGCGGCGGCCGGCTGCGGCTCCCGCGGCGGGGTGTTCTCCAGCTGCTGCAGCTGCTCGCCGATCCAGGACTTCAGGCTGCCGCGGTACTGCTGCTCGTACTCCCGCAGGCTCTGGATCGAGTCGTTCAGGCGGGTCTTCTCGGCGTTCAGGCTGCCGATGACCTCCTGGTACTTGGCCTGGGCGTCGGCGTCGAGCTTGTCGGCGCGGATCTTGCTGTCCCGCTCGGTGGCCTCGGCCCGGGTGGTGGCGTCGGTGACCAGAGCGTCGGACTGCGACTTGGCGTCGGCCATCAGCTGCTCGGACTGGCTCTGGGCGTCGGTCAGCACGCGGTCGGCTTCGGCGCGCGCCTCCGAGGTGAGCTTGTCGGCGGTCTCCTGGGCCAGGCCCAGCAGCCGGGCGGCCTGGGTGTGGGCCTCACCGGTGGTGGTCGGTGCCGGGGCGGCCGCCGCATCCTTGGTCAGCTTGGCCGGGGTGCCGCCGCGCTCGTACTCGGCGACCTTGCCCTGCAGCTCGTTGTTCTCCTCGATGAGGCGGCCCAACTCGGCCTCGACCTTGTCGAGGAAGACGTCGACCTCGTCCTCGTCGTAACCGCGCTTGCCGAGCGACGGCTTCTTGAACTCGACGTTGTGCACGTCGGCGGGGGTCAACGCCATGTGTGAACTCCTTGCTGACACATCACCCGGTGCTGTCACCCTTGCGGGTGGGCATCAGGCCGGTGAATTGGTCCTTCGGTGACGGAACGTGCACCGCACGCCCCCCGAGCATCCTAGAACTGGCTCGAATATGCCAGGTTCTCGACGACCACCATCGCGATGAGCACGGCGATGAAGAGCACGATGATGCTCAGGTCGAAGCCCACGCCGCCGATGCGGACGGTCGGGATCAGGCGTCGGAGCAGGCGGACCGGCGGGTCCGTGGTCACGAACAGAACCTCGAGGGCGACGGCCGAGGGGCCGGCCGGGCGCCAGGTGCGCGCGAAGACCCTGACGAACTCGATGACGATCCGGCCGAGCAGGGCCAGCCGGAAGAGCCACAGCAGCACGAAGAGGATCTGCCAGAAGAGGTTCACCTCATCACTTCTACCGGATCAGCGGCCCTCCCGGCACCGCTTCAGCGGCCCGCGTAGGCCGGACGGCGCGTATCGTACTCGCCGGCACCGGCCGGGGCCAGCGACTCGGAGAACTCGGCGACATCGGTGTCCGGGGGCAGCAGCATGAACACCTTGGTGGTGACCTTGTCGATGGAACCCCGCAGCGCGAACGCCAGACCGGCGGCGAAGTCGACCAGGCGGCGCGCGTCGGCGTCGTCCATCTCGGTCATGTCCAGGATGACAGGCTTACCCTCGCGGTACTTCTCGCCGATGACCCGGGCCTCGCTGAACCCGTTGAGCTTGATGGTGACCGGGCGGATGGCGCCGGCGGTCTCGTCACGCCGCACCTCGGCGCGGGGCTGCACGGCCAGCGCGCCCTGCGTCATCGAGTCCTCATAGGCCGGGCGGCCGTGGGTCGTCGAGTAGGCCGGGGCGGTGTAGGCCGGCTGGTCGTAGGCGGGCGCCTGGTCGACGGGCTCGTACTCCTCACGGAGACGGCCGTGCTCGTCGTACTCGTCCGCGTACTGGTCGCGGCGGCCGTCCTCCGGCGTGAGACCCAAGAATGCCCCCACCTTGCGCCATGAACTCATCGGGTCTGTTCCTTCCAGCTGAATCGGCCTACTGCCTGCGCCTCACCCCGGAGGCTATCGCCGGTGCGCACCCCGCTCGGGGAGACACACCGGCAGGTCGCGGCCCTCATGAGGGCCGCCCGGCGGTACCCGCCGCGTCCATCCAGACCACGCCGGCCAGCCGCCCCGTGGGGGCCTGCCGGCGATGGCTGTACAACTCGGGATCGGTGATGGTGCAACGCTTGTCGACCGCCACCCCGGCCACCCCGCGCTCCCGCAACCGACGCGACAGCCCGGCCCGCAGATCGAGACCCGGCGTGCCGCGGCCGGTGGTGCAGGCCGCCCCGGGCAGGGCCGCCTCCACCTCGTCCCGCATCGCCGCGGGCACCTCGTAACAGCGACCGCAGGCGGCCGGCCCGAGCAGCACCTCGATCGACCCGACCCGCGCCCCCGCGGCCACCATCGCCTCGACCATGCGGTCGGCGATGCCATCGCTCGCCCCCCGGCGACCGGCGTGCACGGCGGCGACCACCCCGGCCTGCGGATCGCCGGCCAGCATCGGGACGCAGTCCGCGACCAGGACGGCCAGCGCCAGCCCGGGGATCGCGGTGACGACGCCGTCGGTGGCCGGCAGCGGGCCGGTGACCGGTCCGGTCACCGTGGCCACCGTCGTCCCGTGCACCTGGTCCATCCAGACGACGGACCCTGGCCGGACCCCGAGACCAGCCGCCAACCGGGCCCGGTTGGCGGCCACGGCGCGCGGGTCGTCACCGACGTGGTCCCCGAGGTTGAACGAGTCGTAGGGCCGGCGGGACACCCCGCCGCGCCGCGTGGTCAGCACCCGGCGGATGCGGAGCGTCGCCGTGCGGCGGTCCGGACGCGCCGAACCGGCCGCCCCCACGGGGGACGGCCGGTCGGCGGTGGTCCGGTCGGCGCTCAGGGCGTCACGCTCAACGCCGCATGAAGGACGGGATGTCGACCCCGTCGTCCTCGGGCTCGGCGTGCTGGCCACGGCCGGCCGGGACGGACGGCTGCTGCTGTCCGGCGGGACGGCCGTACTGCTGGCCGTAGGCCGGGGGCTGACCGGCCGGCTCGTAGCCGCGCTGCGGCGGGTACTGCTGGCCGGGAGTGCTCGGCTGGGCCGGGACCTGGCCGTAGGACGGGGCCGGGCGCTCGGCCGGGGCCTCGGCGTAGGCCGGCTGCGGGGCCGGAGCCTGGGCCGGGGCGGCGGTGCGCGACGGCGCCTCCGGGAATCCGGCGAACGCACCGGCCCGCTGGTACCCGCCACCGGCAGGCGCGGCGGACTGCGGGGCCGGCTGGGAGGAGAAGCCGTTGGACGAGCCACCGGCCGCCGGCCGGCGCTGCTCCAGGGTGGGCGGCAGCACCGACGGGGTCGAGTCGAAACCGGCGGCGATGACGGTCACCCGCACCTCGTCGCCGAGCGAATCGTCGATGACGGTGCCGAAGATGATGTTGGCGTCCTCGTGGGCCGCCTCCTGCACCAGCGAGGCGGCCTCGTTGATCTCGAACAGTCCGAGGTCGCTGCCACCGGCGATGGACAGCAGCACGCCGTGCGCCCCGTCCATCGACGCCTCGAGCAGCGGCGAGTTGACGGCCTTCTGCGCGGCCTGGACCGCGCGGCCCTCGCCGCGGGCCGACCCGATGCCCATCAGCGCGGTGCCGGCCCCGGCCATGACCGACTTGACGTCGGCGAAGTCGACGTTGATCAGGCCCGGGGTGGTGATGAGGTCGGTGATGCCCTGGACACCGTTGAGCAGCACCTCGTCGGCGGAGCGGAAGGCATCCATCAGCGAGACACCCATGTCGCCGAGCTGCAGCAGCCGGTCGTTGGGGATCACGATGAGCGTGTCGCACTCGTTGCGCAGTTCCTTGATGCCGTTTTCGGCCTGACCGCCCCGCCGCTTGCCCTCGAAGGCGAACGGGCGGGTCACGACGCCGATGGTCAGCGCGCCCAGTTTGCGGGCGATGGAGGCGACGACGGGGGCGCCACCGGTACCGGTGCCACCACCCTCCCCCGCGGTCACGAAGACCATGTCGGCCCCCTTGAGGACCTCCTCGATCTCCTCGCGGTGGTCCTCGGCGGCCTTGCGGCCGACGTCCGGGTTGGCGCCGGCGCCCAGGCCACGGGTCATCTCGCGGCCGACGTCCAGCTTGACGTCGGCGTCGCTCATCAGCAGCGCCTGCGCGTCGGTGTTGATCGCGATGAACTCGACGCCCCGGAGGCCGACCTCGATCATCCGATTGACGGCGTTCACGCCGCCGCCGCCGATGCCGACGACCTTGATCACGGCGAGGTAGTTGTGCGGTGGCGTCATGTCGCCCGTGCCTTTCTTTCCTGGTGCAGGGACCGGCGCCGGCCGCGCCAGGTCTGTGTCTCGGGTGTGCGGTGAGATGTGGGTGGAGCGGTGGTGCCGGTGCTGCCATACGCGGTGGAGCTCAAGTCCCTGGCGTGTCGAACTCTCAACCTCAACCAGAGCGTTATAGTTATGTCAACCTCGACTGCAACGAAAGGTAGGGCGCCCACCCCGCCCACCCGTGGAGGCGCGCCGGTGTGGCGCGCCCGGAATGCCGTGCCCCACCCGCCCCGCCGCCCTGGCCGCACCCGTGCCCCGGACCGACCCGGGTCGGCGCTCGAGCACGTCGAGCCCGGACGTCACGCAGGATGGAGCCATGACCTCCGACGGGACCGCCGCGGACCGACCTCAGCCACCGGCCGGCGCCGGTGGCCCGATCCGCGCACCGGCCCACCGGGTTTCGCCCCGCGCGCGTCGGTACTGGGCGGTGCGCGCGGCCCTGGGCTGGACCCCGCTGGTGGTCCTGGAGGCCGTCGCCCTGCTGGCGGACTGGCGCTTCCCGCCGCAGCCCGGACTGCTGCTGGCCGTCACCCTGCCGCTGGCCGTGCTCCACGTGGCCGTCATGCCACCCTGGCGGTACCGGGTGCACCGCTGGGAGATCACCGCGACAGATGTTCCCCGACAGTCCGTTCCGGCCCCGGACGTGCCCCCCGCGGTCTTCACCCGGTCCGGGTGGTGGACGCAGCGATGGCGCATCGCCCCGCTCTCCCGGGTGCAGACGGTCGACACCACCCGCGGCCCCCTGGCTCGGCTGTTCGGGCTGAGCACCGTCACCGTGACCACCGCCTCGGCCGCCGGACCGGTGGAGATCGCCGCTGTGGACAGCGATGTCGCCGAACGCATCGCGAGGACCGCGACGGATGCCGCCCAGGCCACCCGGGACGACGCCACATGAGCGCACCCATCGACGGCCAATGGCGGCGACTCGCCGGGGGGATGCTGCTCATCCAGCCGATCCGCGAGTTGCTGCGCTTCGTGCCGCTCCTGCTGGTGCTGCTGGTCGTCGGCCGCAGTACGTCCCGGCCGCCGTGGGAGTTCGCCGTCGCGGGTCTGGTCATCCTGTATGGCATCGGTCGGTTCGTCTCCACCCGGTGGCGGGTCACCGCGGACGCGGTCGAGGTCCGGCACGGCGTGTTCGGTCGGCGCGTGCTCACCGCGCCACGGGAACGGATCCGCAGCATCGACATCAGCGCCCACCCCCTGCAGCGACTGCTCGGGCTGGTACGCGTCCGGATCGGGACCGGGACGTCCGGTCCGGCGGCCCGCGGCGTCGAACTGGACGGGGTGTCGCGGGCCACGGCCGAGACGTTGCGCGCGGTGCTGCTCCACCACCGCGATGCCGACGACGGATCGGCGGACACGTCACCGCCGGCGGACCGGGGACGGGTGCTGGCCGCGTTCCGTCCGCGCTGGCTGCTCTACGGCCCGGCGACGCTCTCCGGGGTGGTCACCGCCGCCGCCGTCCTGGCCCTGGGACTGCGGCTGCTCAGCGAGGCCCAGGTGCGACCGACCGAGGTCGGCCCGATCGCCGCCGTGCTGCGTCACCTGTCCGCGCTCGACTGGTGGGCGATCGGGCTGCAGGTGCTCCTGGCCGTCCTGATCGTCACCACCCTGCTGTCGCTGGCCGGATACTGCCTGTCCTATTGGGGATTTCGTCTGGTGCGACACGCGGATTCCAGCGACGTGGGCGGCGACGGCAGCGCCCTGCAGACCAGCCGCGGCCTGCTGGCCACCCGGTCGACCACGATCGCCGAACACCGTCTGCACGGGATCGAGCGCATCGAACCACTGCTGTTGCGGGCCGTCCGGGGCGCCCGCCTCACCGCGGTCGCCACCGGACTGCAGGACGGCCGGAACGCATCCCGGGGCGCCGACGTCCTGCTGCCGCCGGTGCCGCGGGACGCGGTGCTGGACATCGAACGTCAGGTGCTGGCCGAGCCGGCCATCGACCCGGTGACGGTGACGTTGACGCCGCGGGGGCCGGCGGCCCGGCGGCGCCGGTACGTGCGGGCGCTGGCGGGAGTCGTCGCGCTCGCCGCGGCCGCCGGTCTGCTGTGGTGGCGGCACCTGGTACCCGGCTGGGTCCCGGTGGCCACCCTCGCACTCGTGCTGCCCGCCCTGCTGCTCGCCCGGGACCGGTTCGCGGCGCTCGGCCACGCGGTGCTGCCCGCCCGGCATCCCCGGTCCGACGGTCGGGTGCTGGTCAGCCGACTCGGCTCGCTGGTCCGCCGTCGGGTGACCCTGCGCCGCAGCGGAGTGATCGGCGCGGTGTGGCGCTCCAGCCCGTTCCAGCGGCGGGCCGGTCTGGTGACCCTGACGATCACCACCGCCGCCGGGACCCAGCGGTACCACCTGCCGGACCTGGACGACCGGGTCGCCCTGGAGGTGGCCGCCGATCTGGTGCCGGCCGTGGCCGCCTTCCGGTCCACCGAGACCGGATCGACACGCTGATCGACCAGCCGGCCCCCGATCGTCAGCAGTGCGAAAGAGGGTCTAGCGTGACGCCATGTCGCCACCCTCGGCCCCGGCCCAGGACCATCGGCAGACCGTCGACCGGCTGCGCGACAGCTACGCGGCCATCCCTCCCGGGACGCCGGTCCGCCTGGCCAAGCGGACCTCGAACCTGTTCCGCTCCCGCGCGCGGCGGGCCGCCCCCGGGTTGGACGTCAGCGGTCTGACCGGGGTGCTGCGCATCGACCCGGCCGCCCGTACCGCGGACGTGCAGGGCATGTGCACCTACGAGGACCTGGTCATCGCCACCCTGCCGTTCGGCCTGGCTCCGCTGGTGGTGCCCCAGCTGCGCACCATCACTGTCGGTGGGGCCGTCACCGGCGGCGGTATCGAGTCGTCGTCGTTCCGGTCGGGGCTCGTGCACGAGGGCATCACCGAGCTCGACATCCTCACCGGGGCCGGTGATGTGGTCACCGCCACCCCGGACAACGGGCACGCCGACCTCTACCGCGGTTTCCCGGTGTCCTACGGCACCCTCGGATACGCCACCCGCCTGCGGGTTCGACTGGAACCGGTCCAGCCGTTCGTCGCCCTGCGGAACGTGCGGTTCGGCTCGACCGCCGCCGTCCAGCAGGCGCTCGCCGACATCACCGCCGAGCGGGCCTTCGACGGCGAACCGGTGCACTACTGCGACGGTGTCGTGTTCGGGCCGGACGAGCAGTATCTGGTCCTCGGCCGGCAGACCGCGGAGCCGGGACCGGTCAGCGACTACACGGGCCGGCAGGTCTACTACCGCTCGTTGGCGCAGCGCCCGACCGACCGGTTGACCATCGGTGACTACCTGTGGCGCTGGGACACCGACTGGTTCTGGTGCTCCCGGGCGTTCGGCGTGCAGCACCCGCTGGTGCGCCCGCTGTGGCCCCGGCGGTGGCGCCGCAGCTCGGTCTACTCCCGACTCATCGCCCTGGACCAGCGCATCGGCTTGTCCGACGGGATCGAGCGGCTGCACGGGCGTCCCCCGGCCGAACGTGTCGTGCAGGACATCGAGGTGCCGGTCGATCGGACCGCCGCATTCCTCGACTGGTTCCTGGACACCGTGCCCATCGCCCCGGTGTGGTTGTGCCCGGTGCGGCAGAACCCGCCGCCCGCGGGACCCGACGGGATGACCGCGCCCGACCCCGCCTGGCCGCTGTACCCGATGCCGGTCGGCCGGACCTTCGTCAACGTCGGCTTCTGGTCGATGGTGCCCGGTGTCCCGGGCCAGCCGGACGGGGTGACCAACCGGGCCATCGAGAAGCGGGTCAGCGCCCTGGACGGACACAAGTCGCTCTACTCGCAGGCCTACTACGACCGCGACGAGTTCGACCGCCTCTACGGCGGCGAGCACTACCGGCAGCTCAAACGACGCTACGACCCGCAATCCCGGTTGCTGGACCTCTACGACAAGGCGGTGCGACGACAGTGACCCCTCCCCCGCTGGACATCCCGGACCCCGCCCGACCGCAACCCCGTCCGTGGCGACCCCGACGCACCGGACGGACGACACCCCGGACCGTGGCCGGACTGGTCGAGCTCGTCACCGCGGGTCCGCTGCCCGTCCGGATCACCGCGTTCGACGGCTCGGCCACCGGACCGGAGGACTCCCCCGTCGGGCTGCACGTGGCCGACCGCCGGGCCCTGACCTACCTGCTGGGCGCGCCCGGCGATCTGGGGTTGGCTCGGGCCTACGTCGCCGGCCACCTCCAGCCGGTCGGTGTCACCCATGGCAACCCGTACCCGCTGCTGCGGGCGCTGGCCGAGGGGCTGCGGCTGCGTCGGCCCGCCCTTGCCGATCTGCCCGACGCCGTCCGGGCGCTCGGGCTGGGGACCCTTCGTCCGATCGCCCCACCCCCGGAGGAGGCACCCGCCCGCTGGCGACGGGTCGCCGAGGGGCTGCGGCACTCGCACCGGCGGGACGCCGCGGCGATCAGCCGGCACTACGACGTGTCGAACACCTTCTACGAGTACGTCCTGGGCCCGTCGATGACCTACACCTGCGCGGTCTACACCGAGCCGCCGGCCGAGGTGCCCGCGGCGCTGACCGCGGCCCAGGAGGCCAAGCACGCCCTGGTGTTCGACAAGCTGGGACTGCAGCCCGGGCAGCGGCTGCTCGACGTGGGCTGTGGATGGGGAGCCATGGTGCGGCACGCGGCGCGTCGGGGGGTCCGGGCCCTGGGCGTCACCCTCTCCCGGGAGCAGGCCGAGTGGGCCCGGGCGGCGATCGTGCGGGACGGTCTGCAGGATCTCGCCGAGGTGCGCTACTGCGATTACCGGGACGTCCCCGAGGGGGGTTTCGACGCCGTCTCGTCGATCGGCCTGTCCGAACACGTCGGGGTGGCGAACTATCCGTCCTACTTCACCGCGCTGCACGAGCGGGTGCGGCCGGGCGGCCGGCTGCTGAACCACAGCATCACCCGCCCGACGAACGACAGCGACGTGCGGACCGAGCCGTTCATCGACCGCTACGTCTTCCCGGACGGGGAGCTGACCGGGTCGGGGCGGATGATCGTCGCCATGCAGGACGCCGGATGGGACGTCCGGCACTCCGAGAACCTGCGCGAGCACTACGCGCTCACCCTGCAGGGCTGGTGCGCCAACCTCGAGACCCACTGGGACGCCTGCGTCGCCGAGGTGGGGGTGGGCAAGGCCCGGGTCTGGGGGCTGTACATGGCGGCGTGCGCGGTGAGCTTCGAACGCGACCAGATCCAGTTGCATCAGGTGCTCGCCGTCCGGCCGCGGGACGACGGGTCCGCCGACGTGCCGCTGCGCCCCTGGTGGACGGGGTGATGACGGGCGCCGGGAATGCCTGGCCGCCGGCCCGGGTTGGCGACCTGAGGACCCCGAACCGCGCAGTGCACCGAAAGGCCAGTGCTTGAGCACCCCCACCACGTCCCGCATCCCGGCCGGATTCGTCCTGCTCCTGGGCGCCCTGGTCGCCATCGGACCGCTGACGATCGACCTCTACCTGGCCGCGTTCCCCCGCATCACCACCGACCTGGCCACCACCCCGGCCGCCGTGCAGTTCACCATCACAGCCACCCTGGCCGGGCTCGCGCTGGGGCAGTTGCTCATCGGTTCGCTCTCCGACGCGATGGGTCGACGTCGGCCCCTCATCGCCGGTCTCGTCCTGTACGTGGTGGCCTCGCTGGTCATCGTGATCGTGCCCAACGTCGGCCTGCTGGCCACCGCGCGGTTCGCCCAGGGCCTCGGCGCCTCGGCCGGCATGGTGCTGTCCATGGCCATCGTCCGGGACCGCTTCGAGGGCGTGCAGGTCGGAAAGGTCCTGGCCCGTCTGATGCTGGTGGTCGGCGTGGCCCCGGCGCTGGCCCCGCTCATCGGCGCCCAGTTCCTGCTGCTGGGCACCTGGCGGTGGATGTTCGTCGCGCTGGCCGGGTTCGGTGTCCTGCTGCTGGTCCTCGCCGTGTTCGTGGTCCCCGAATCGCTCCCGGCCGATCGTCGACGGGCCGGCGGGGTGGGCCCGGCCGTCAAGTCCTATCTCGGGCTGCTGGGTGACCGGACGTTCATGGCGTTGGCCCTGCTCAGCGGGTTCTCGATGGCCGGCATCTTCACCTACGTCTCGACCGCCACGTTCGTCTACCAGGGCGAGTTCGGGCTCAGCACCCAGCAGTTCGCCTTGTTGTTCGCCTCGGGCGCCGTCGCCATCACGGCCGGCACCCAGCTCAACGGTCTGCTGGTCGGACGCGTCGCCCCCACCCGCATCCTGACGGTGGCCGTCTGCGTCTCGCTGGTCGTCGCGGTCGCGCTGGTCGTGTTCGCGCTGACCGGGGCCGGTCTCGTCCCGCTGGTGATCGCCCTGCTGGGCACGCTGCTCTGCGCCGGCATCCTGCTCCCCGCGGTCCCGGTGATCGCCCTGGAGGCCAACGCGCATCGCGCCGGCAGCGCCGCCGCCCTGCTCGGCGCCGTGCAGTTCGGGGTGGGCGCCGCCGCTGCTCCGCTGACCGGCCTGTTCGGGGGCGGCTCGGAATCGATGGCGATCGTCATGTCCAGTGCCGCCGCGGTGACCGGTCTGCTCGTCCTCGTCGCCCGTCGCGGCTTCCCCGCGACGCCCCGGGCCGAGAAGGTGCTCGCCACCGGGTGACCCGAACCGGGTCGCACGTCGATCCGAGCGCTGCGGACCGGGCCGATCGGTGAGAATCGGCCCGTGAGGCTGACCCTGGACGTCGACACCTGGTGGAGCGCGGTCGTCTCCGTGCTGCTCCTGTTGCTGTTGGCGTCCCTGCCGATCGTCGGCTGGATCCTGGTCAACCGCATCGCCGACCGCCGCCCCTCGCTGGGTCAGCTGGAACTCGGCCCCCGGCGCAGCGGCGTGCTCCTGGCCCGGGTGGGAGCGGTACTGCTGGGTCTGGCCGTCGTCCTGCTCGTGGTCGGCGTGCTCGGCCTGTGGTCGACGTCGTCCGACGGGGCCCGGCACACCTGGGGTTGGGTGACCGTCGTCGGCCTGTTCGGCGCCTTCGGAGCCGCCGCCCTCGGTGCTCTGGGATGGGCCCTGTCGCAACGGGCCGCGTGGGTCTTCCTGGCCCTCATCGTGTTCCTCGACGTCGAGATCGTCCTGATCAGCACCCTGGTCGACCTGACCGATCCCAACGATCTCTCGCTCGTCGTGCTGCTGGCGTTCGTCACCCACGCGGTGTGCAGCGCCGTGACCAGCCGCTGGTCGTTCACCGCCCGCCTGCACGGGCCGGTCGAGCAGGCCAAGGCCGGGGAGGCCGGACGGTCCATCGCCGCCGTCTGGGTGTTCCTGACGGCCTACACCCTGCTCAGCATGATCACCGCGGACGAGGGCATTTTCGGGTCCACCGCCGGATCCGCGGTCACCGGCGCGCTGACCCTCGGCGCCCTCGGCGCGACCATGGGCAGCGGTTACACCAAGTACGTGGAGGCGATGAACGCCGGCGGACCGCGCGTCGACCCGGCCACGGCGGTTGCCGCCCGACCGACCCCGCCGACCGCTACCGCCCCCGGGCCACCGGAGACCGGCGAGGCCGCCGAACCGAGCGGCTGAGCACCGGGCAGACTGGACGGGTGTCCGAGCAGCGAATCGCCAGCCCGTCCGTGCGCGTGTCCGGTCCCGAACGGCTGGCCGACCTGGGCGTCACCGCCGATCAGCTGACCCGGGCGCTGCTCGAGGGCGACCGGCTGGCCCGCCGCACGTCGCGCCACGACCCGCCCATCCTGGAGGGCCTGCTGCGGTGGGCGATGTCGACCCGGTCGCTGCGGGACGAGCTGGTGCCGCTGGGGTGGCACTTCGACAACCCCCGCAACCTGGCCCGGACGATCTCCCCCCGGCACGACACCGCGATCGTCGTCACCACCGGGGACGAGGGCGTGGGCGACCCGACCCGGGACCCGGGGACCCGGCACGCCAAGGGCAGCGCGACCGAGTGGGCCATCATCGGCGGTCAGCTGACCTTCGGCGGGCCGAGCCAGGACCAACCGGGCCTGCCGTTCGAGGAGCTGGTCCCCGGCCCGATGCAGACCTGGTTCCTGCTGTTCGCCGTGGTCGGCGATCAGCTGCGCGCCGAACTGTCACTCCCTCGCTCCTACGGCGACGGGCGGATGCTGAGCTGGCGGGAGCGCATCATGCTCCCGCAGCTGCGTCGTCTACCCCCGGGCTGACACCGCTTCCCGGACGTGGCCTGCGGGTCAGGTCGTCGGTGCGGCGACCGGTTCGCCGGCCGGCGACGGGGCCGGCTGGGTCGGCAGGCTCGGACCGGAGCCGGCGACCGGGATCGGACCGGCGTCGGCGACGTCCGCCGTCGGCGGGTCCAGACGCCGTGGACGGGTGGGGGTGATGCGGTCGCCCATGGTCATCGGTGGAACCTTTCGTCCCTGGCGTCGCGCCGACGGGCGTTCCGCGGTGACCGACGTCCGCTGTTGACGTCGTCGTGCTGAACCGGAGGGGTGGCGGGCGAGCCCGGCTTCGCAACTCGCGCAGCGCCGGTGCCGCACCTTTGCTCCGAATTTACCTACGGATCTGGGGGTTCCCCGAGGACGCCGGTCCACACGCCACCCGCCGCTGCGCAGACCGGGCGTTCGGGTGGTTGGCCGGTGACCCCGCGTTGCCGCCGGAGGGCGCCCGTCACCCGTCCGGACCGTCGGCCGCCAGCAGCCCGCCGCGGGTGTCGAGTGCTACCGGCGGGCCACCCAGGCGCGGGCCTGCTCGATGCGGGCGTCGTCGTCCCCGGGACGCCGGTCGCGGAAGAACTCGTCGGCCACGAAGTCCCGGTAGCCCTGCGCACCGATCATCTCGACGAAGGGACCGACCTGGCTGCGCTGCGCCTGCAGCGCGGCGACCTTGCGGTTCAGCAGCGGACCCGAGCAGCGCAGCCAGACGGCCAGCTCGTCCTCCGCCGTGGTCTCCGGCCGGAGGTCGGCCACCATCATCACCGCGGCCGGGTCGAAGAGCGCAGCGCGCTCGGCCTGCCACCGGGCCGACTTGGTCGCGTACAGCAGCCGAGGCCTGGGCTCGGACGACGGCTCGGCGGCCAGGCGGTCGAGCGCGAGGGTGGTCCACCGGCAGGCGGCGCGGTGGTCGGGGTGGCCGGTGCCGCCGTCCGGCCCGAAGGTCAGCACGGTGTCCGGGCGCACGTCGCGGATCAGGGCCACGAGGCGATCGGCCGCCTCGTCGTCGGGCACGTCGGCGCAGCCGCCGTCCGGGTAGTCCCAGAACCGGTGCTCGGTGACGCCCAGTACAGCCAGGCAGTCGGCCAGTTCGGCCGTGCGGACGGCGGCCCGCTCGGCCGGGCTGCGCGGGTCGTCGAGGGCGAACCCCTCCTCGCCGCGGGTCGCGGTCACGCACACGACCCGCCGGCCGCGGTCCACCGAGAGGGCGAGCAGCCCGGCGGCCCCGTAGGCCTCGTCGTCGGGGTGCGCGAACACGGCCAGCACGTCACCCAGGTCGAGGGTGGCCGGATCGTCGGGTTCCCGCGTGCCACTGGCAGTCATGGGGCCAGCATCCCCCACGGTCGGTCGGGTCCGGCCCGCTGGTCCCGTGCGGGTGGTTCCGGCGTGACGGTGATCATCCCGGCGGCCAGCGATGCGAACGGCGGTTTACGGTCGGCAGGCGCGGGCTACCGGACGGTGGTCCCTCGGCCGCCGGCCGACCCGCCCCGGACGACCCGAAGGAATTGCATGTCACCCGACGCCCCGACTGCCCGCATGCTCGACATCGGGTGGGCCCGCATCCGCGTCGACGTCCGGACCGGAACGTCCGACCAGCGCCCAATGGTCCTGCTCAACGGCATCGGGGCGGCCCTGGAGGTGCTGCAACCGCTCGTCGACGCCCTCGGCCGGGAGGTCACCACCATCCGCCTGGACGTCCCGGGCACCGGAGAGTCGCCCCCGCTGCCGTTGCCGTACGGGATGGTGCAGATGTCGTGGCTGGTCGACGCCGTGGTGCGTCGGCTGCACCCGGGCCCGGTCGACCTGCTCGGCTACTCGTGGGGCGGGGCGCTGGCCCAGCAGATGGCCGTGCAGTTCCCCCGCCGGTACCGCCGGCTGATCCTCATCAGCACCAGCCCGGGCGCCCTGTCGATCCCGGGCAGCCCGACCGGCTTCGCCACCATGCTCACGCCCCGGCGGTTCGAGGACCCCGAAGAGGTGGCGGCGTTGTCGGCCCTGCTCGGCAGCGGCCGCGGAACGGCCGACTCCGTGGCCGCGGCCCAGCGGGCCGGCCGCTGGGATACGGCCGAACCGGCCCGGATGGCCGGCGCCGGCATCGGCTACGGGCACCAGCTCGCGGCCCTGGCGACGTGGACCAGCCTGCCGTTCCTCCCGCTGCTGCGGCAGCCCACCCTGCTCATCAGTGGCGACGACGACCCCATCGTCCCGGCCGCCAACAGCCGCCTCATCGCCGATCTCGTCCCCGGGTCGGTCGTGCACCTGATCCCCGGTGACCACACCGAGATCATCACCGCCGCACGGGAGATCGCCGCGCTGATCACCGCGTTCCGGGAGAGCAGCCTGGACGCCGCCTCCTGATCGACGCCGGCGGCCGGCGGTTCCGGCCCGCTGCAACCGGGCGGGGGGCCGGTACCGTCCTGAGGTCATGGCGACCCGTCGATCCAACCGTGCGGTGACCGCAGCCACAGCGGCCACCCTCGGCGTCACCCTCGTCGTGGTGGTCGGTTGCGCGGCGCCTCCCCTCCCCCGGAGTCAGCCGACGGCGGCGCCACCGGCCTCGACGTCCCCGGCGGCGCCGACCACCTTCCCGGACACCGCGGCCGGCGGGGTGCCACCCGGTGCCGTCGAGACCGTCTTGGTCTCCGAGGCCGAGGCTGCCGCCCGGGCAGCGGCACCCCCGGTCATGGTCATCGACGCGACGGTCCCCCTCGGGCCCGACCACGTGTGCGCGGGCGTCGATGGCATGGCTTCCGACCCCACCCGCTTGTCGGCCACGGACGACGTCGCCGGGATCGTCGTCTGCGATTCGCAGTGGGCCTACCTGCTCGGTGACGGGACCTGGCGGGTGACGAGCGAACACCGGGTTCCGGAGGCGGACCTGACCACCGTGGCCGACGCCCTGCGCCACCCGGACGAGGTCGCGGAACCGGACACCGCCTGCTCGCTGATCCACATCGAGACGCCCGCGGTGACCGTCGAGACGATGGACGGCCGACGGCTGAATGCTTCGGTCCCGCGGGATCCCTGCCACCCGCAGCGGGACGTCCTCGAAGTGCTGGGCGGTGTGGTCACCGGTCAATCGGCCGAGAACCGTTGGCGGACCGAACGCCTGCAGACCGATGCGGAGCTCACCTCGAGCTGCCGGCCGCAGGAGGAGAAGGTCGGCGTCATCAGCGGTGACGGGCTCACCCAACCACCGGCGAACGCGGCGCCACTGACCGTGCCCCCGGAGGCGGCGGACAGCGGCGCCGCGGCGTGCCTCTACGGCCCCGCCGGTCCGCCGGCCGAGCCGGGGACGCTGGACCTGGTCGCTCAGGGCACCGTCGACGCCGCGCTGCGGGACCGGCTGATCGCGTCGGTCACCCGAACCCAGCCGGCCGACCGACCCGGGTGCACCCCGGCCGACCCGTGGGCCGGCACCGCCGAGGGCGACACCCACCTCGTGCTGGCCTCGCCGGTGACCGAGTGGGAGGGCGTGCCGCAACCCGGGTACCCGTTCCTCGCCCTCGAGACCGGCCCGTGTGCCAGGGTTCTCGACGGCGGCTACCAACTCGCCGGGTGGGCCGACCCGGCGGTCGCGGAACAGGTCAGGGCCGTCGCCCGGGGGTGACGACGGGTCACCCCGGTTCGGTCACCGGTCCCGGATAGGCGACGACCAGACGGCCGGCCAACGCCGCGGCGTCGGCGGCATCAGCGTTCGGCCCGAGCGCCCCGGCTGCGTCGGTGAGCGCTCCCGCGAGGGCGAGGACGACCAGACCGTGGACGAAGCCCCAACTGGCCAGGGTCCGGTCGGCGACGACCTCCGCGGGAGCCATCGGGTCCTGGGCCTGGACCGCGCGGCGCAACGCCTCCAGCGCCCGGCGTTTGGCGTTGCGCAACTCCGGGTCGTCACCGCGCAGCTCCCCGGGCCGGAACATCAGATCGAACAGCGCCGGGTGGGCGCAGCCGAACGCCACGTACGCCTGTCCCAGCCGGTCGACCGACACCGGATGCGACCCGTCCGACGCCTGCTCCAGCGCATCGCCCAGCGCCCGGAACCCGTCGGCCGCGGCCGCCGTCAGCAGCCCGGCCCGGTCGCCGAAGTGGTACTGCGGGGCCGCGTGGGACACCCCGGCGCGGCGGGCGACGGCCCGCAGGCTCACCGCCGCGCGACCGTGGTCGGCGAGTTCGGCGTGGGTGGCCGCGAGTAGCCGGGCGCGGGCGCCCCCGTCGTCGTCGACCTGGGTCATCGGATCTCCCTCCCGGCGGACCGTTCCGAGAATCATCCCCGATGGCCCCTTGACACTGTCATACGGCGCGCCCACACTGACGGGGTTGACAGTGTCAAGTAGCCGTCCCGGGCTCCGGTCCGGACGGAACGGGGAGGCCCATCATGACCACACCCTCACGCCCACAGCCGACATCGCCCGCGCTCCTGGTGGGCGACGCCGACCGCGCCCGCACCCAGGACCGACTCACGCGAGCCGTCGGGCTGGGCGAGCTGACCCTGGCCGAGTTCGACGATCGCGTGCAGGCGGCGTTCCGCGCCCGGACGGCGGACGACCTCCACTTCCTGCTGGCGGACCTGCCGTCCGCCGGCGTCGGCTCCCCGGGCCTGTCCGCCTGGTCACCGCCGACGGCGCCGCTGGTCGCGGGGTCGCTGCAGATCGACCCCCGGCCGCACCGCCCGGCAGGTCCGCCCGGCCGGGCCGTTCGGCCGGTGACCGACGCCTGG
Source organism: Nakamurella flava (assembly GCF_005298075.1). Classification (NCBI taxonomy): domain Bacteria; kingdom Bacillati; phylum Actinomycetota; class Actinomycetes; order Nakamurellales; family Nakamurellaceae; genus Nakamurella; species Nakamurella flava. Next base: position 39,730 of record NZ_SZZH01000001.1, on the reverse strand, counting down.
GTCCGCTGGGCCGCCCTGGCCACACTGCTGATCGCCATCTGGGTCGCCGTGGGCATCCCGACGGGCGCCTGGTACCCGTGGCCGATTTGGCCCATCCTCGGCACCGCGGTGTGTGCCGTGCGGCAGACCGTGGAGCAGGGCCGGGTGGCCCGGACGTCGGTCGGGACCTGACTCCGGGACTGCAGACGAAGCGGGCCGGCGTCCTGATCGCCCGTCGCGCCTACCGTGGCGCGGATGAGCGTCCCCCCGCCGGTTCCGGCCAGACCTGTCAGCCGCACCACCTGGCTCGGGCCGGCCCGCGCGGCGGACGATCCCGCCACGCCGCTGCTGGTCCTGCTGCACGGCTACGGCTCACACGAGGGACACATGCTCGCCCTCGCCCCGGCCCTGCAGATGTTCCTGCCCGGCGTCAGCGCCCGGGTCCTGGCCGTCCGCGGATCCTTCCCGGCCACCGAACGGCGACTGGCCGGCGGATCGGCCTGGTTCCCGGGCCCGCTGATGGAACAGCCACCGGCCGCGGACATCGCGCTGGTCGCCGACCGGGTCGCCGATGCCATCCGCACCCACGCCGCGCCCCGCGGTCCGGTGGTGGTCGCCGGGTTCTCCCAGGGCATGTGCACCGCCATCACCGTGCTGCGCCGGCATCCCGCACTGATCACCGGGCTGGTGGGGCTCAGCGGCTACCTGTACGACACCGTCGAACCCGGAGACGCCGAACTGGCAGTGCGGACGACGGCCGGCCACGGCATCCCCGCCTTCGTCGGGTACGACCCGGCCGATCCACGGGTGCCGGCGGTGGCCCGGCAATGGGCGGTCGACTTCCTGCGCGCCCACACCGCTCTCACCGAACGGACCTATCCGGGGATGGGGCACAGTGTGGCCCCGGCCGAGGTGATGGACGTGGCCGGCTTCCTCCGATCGTTGCTGACCGACTGAGAACCCGTTTCCGCCCCGGCGCGGCCAACCTGACCGTTTAGCGTGCACTCATGCGGATTGCCGACCTCGGTGCACTCACCGTCTGGCGGGGCGAGCCCGGATCGGGGGCGCCCGCGGACGTCGGCGGCCCGAAACCGCGGGCCCTGCTGGGGGTGCTGGCCCTGCTGGGCGGTCGGCCCATCTCCGCCGAACGGCTCGCCGGGACGGTGTGGCCGGACCGCAGTCCGGCGGCAGCGCTGCCGTCGCTGCAGACCTACGTGGCCAAGCTGCGGCAGATCCTGGAGCCGGGACGGGCGGCCCGCACCCCGGCCACCGTCCTCGTCACGTCCCCGGCCGGTTACGCCCTGCACCTGCCGACCGACTCCATCGACTCCCGCCGCTTCGCCACCGGGGTACCGGCCGTCCACGCCCAGCTGACCCGCCCCACATCCGGCCTGCCGACCCTGCCGCCGGGGATCTCCGGAACAGTGGCCGGCGAGCTGCGGGCGCGCCTGACGGAGTTGCTCGATCTGTGGCGGGACACCCCGTTCCTCGATGTGCCCGACGACGACCGGGTGATCGCGGAGCGAGCCCGGCTGGAGGGTCTGCGCCTGGTCGCCGTCGAGGACCTCGCGTTGCTGCGGATGGCGGCCGGGGAGAACGGCCCGGTGGCCGACGCGCTCCTGCCGTTACTGCCCGATCACCCGGTCCGCGAGCCGTTGTGGGCGCTGACGGCCCTGGCCCTGGCCCGGGCCGGTCGACAGGGCGACGCCTTGGACACCATCCGCCGCATCCGCAGGGCCCTGGCCGACGAACTCGGGATCGACCCGGGGCCGGGCCTGCAGGACGTCGAGACCGCCGTTCTCCGACAGGACGAGAGACTGCACTGGCAGCTGGCGATGCCGATCACAGTGTCGACCCGACCGCCGGTGGACGCCGTCGCCGCACCACCGGACCGAACGGACGACACGGCCCATGATTGGCCCCTCGTCGGCCGTGACCCCGAACTGGCCGAGCTGGACGTGGTGCTGCGACGGGCGACGTCCGGGAGGACCACCGCCGCGCTGATCGTGGGCGAGGCCGGGATCGGGAAGACCCGGTTGATCGACGCACTGACCACCCGCGCCCGGGTCGCGGGAATGACGGTCGTGACGGCGACCTGCTCGGCGGACTCCGGGGCGCCCCCTCTGTGGCCGTGGCGGCGGCTGCTCAGCCAGCTCGACACCGCCACTACCGCAGACGGTCTCAGTCCGAACCCGCTGCCGGATCTCGATGTCGTCACGCCTTTCCTTGACGACGACCCGGCCGACGAGGGAACCCGGTTCCGCTGGTGGGAGGCGGTGGTGGTCCGGCTTCGTGAGGCGGCCGGGACGACCCCGCTGGTGGTGGTGCTCGACGACCTCCATTGGGCGGACCCGTCGACCCTGTCGCTGCTGCAGCACGTGGTCGACCGCTGCCGCACCGCGCGTCTGGCCGTCGTCCTCGGCCGACGGCCGGTGCCGGACCCGGCACCACCGCTGGCCGTGCTCGGTGAGTCCCTGGCGCGTCACGACGCCCTCCGCCTGGATCTGGCCGGGCTGCGTCCCCCGGACATCGAGGCGTTGCTGCGCGCCACTTCTCCCGGTCTCGAGGAGACCCCGGTCAAGCGATCGGCCGACGACCTGTGGGCACGCACCAAAGGGAACGCGTTCTTCGTCACCGAACTGATCCGCCTGAGCCGGCAGGGCGGTGCGACGGGCGATATCCCCACCTCCGTGGGCGATGTCGTGCGGTCGCGGCTGCAGCAGTTGCCGGCGCCGAGCCGTGAGACCACGCTGGCGGCCGCGGTCGTGGGTCAGCGTTTCGACGCCCTGCTGCTGTCCGCCGTCACCGGTCAGGAACCCGATGTCGTCCTGGAGGCGATGGAACCGGCGGTGACCGCGGGGCTGATCGCCGAGATCGACGCAGCTCGCTACGCTTTCGCGCACGCGCTGGTCCGGGACGCGGTGGTGTCGTCGCTCCCGCTGACCCGCCGCAGCCGCCACCACGCCGCGGTGGCCAAGGCCCTGGAAGAGGGCCACACACTGGACCCGGCGACCGCCCGATCCGAGGCGGTCCGGCACTGGATCGCCGCGGGACCTCTCTACGCGGGCCGGGCGTGGCGGGCCGCAGCCGCAGTGGCGGCCGATGCGGCGGCTCTGCGCGCCTGGGACGAGGCGGCGGCCCTGCTCCGCGACGCCACCCTCGCGGCTGCCACCGACCCGCTGGCGACCGACCAGCAACGTTACGACCTGCACATGCAACGGGCCGACGTGTGCCGGTGGCGGGCCGACCAGGATGGGCTGGACGAGGCACTGCTCGCCGCCTACGACACTGCTGCCGCCCGGGGCGACGTCGAGCGGGCCGCACGGGCCGCCATCGGCACCATCGAGGCGGCCGTCTGGCTGCCCCGGGTGTTCGACACGGTCGAGCCCCGCATCGTCGATGCGCTGCGACACTGCCTGCGCGAGCTGCCGTCTCGGGAGTCCGAGCTGGGCTGCCGGGTGATGCTGGCATTGGCGTCCGAGCTGTACTACGCCGACGCCCCGCAGGAACGGGCCGCGCTGGTCGAACAGGGTCTGGCCGTGGCCCGGCGACTGGACGAACCCGACCTGCTGGTCTGGGCGATGACCGCCGCCTTCCAGGCGACCTGGCGTCCCGGCACCCGGGAGGAACGCTTCGGGTTGGCCCGGGAGGCGGTCGCCGCGGCCGAGCGGACCGGGGAGGCGCGACACCTGGCCATCGCCCGGTACCTGTTGGCCGCCGCGGCCGGCGAGACGGGGCGGATCGACGTGATGTGGGAGCAGATCCGCCGCGGCCGCGAGGTGTGTCAAGCGCACTCCCTGACCTCGCCGCTGGTCGCCCTGGGATGGCTGGAAGCACCCTGGCTGGCCCTACAGGGCGACGTGGCCCGGGCGTGGGAACTCACGGCGGCGTCGGCGCAGCTGATGGAGATGACCTCCATGCCCCACAAGGCCACCGCGCCGGCGTCCACGGCGCTGGTCCTGCAGATGATCACCGACGACATCAGACCGGAGACGGTGGACGCCTTCGCCGCGATGGCCGAGCATTCGCACCTGCCGATGCACACCACCCTGTTGTGGATGCTGGTCCGCACGGGGCGACGGGACGAGGCGGACCTGCACCTGCGCACTCGCGGTGTTCCCCGGCCGAAGGACACCTGGATGCGATCGTCGCTGGATGCCCAGATTGCCGAGATCGCCGCCGCACTGGGCGATGTCGACCTGGCTGCTGGTGTCTATGGTCGACTGGCGGAGCAGGCGGGGACCCCGGCCGCCGCGGGAGCCAGTTCGGCGATGGGCCCGATCGACACCTATCTCGCGGTGGCCGCTGCCACCACCGGCGAGCGGGCGGTCGCGGCGCGGCATGCCGACGATGCCCAGCGGCTGTGTGAGCAGTGGGCCATCCCGCTGGCGGCCCAGCGACTGGCCGACTTCCGCTCGCGGTACGGCTTCTGAGGACGCCGACGGCGGCGGGCGCCTGTGGCGCCCACCGCCGGAACTGGCTGTCCGGCCGATGATGTCGGCCGGTGGGTGATCAGCGGGCGGAGCCGGCGATCGCCCGCAGGTAGGCGCTGCCGCCGGTGCGGGGAGCGGCCAGCGAGGGATCGATCGCTCGCAGGTAGGCGCTCGGGCCCGTCGTCGGGGCACCGAACGAGGGGTCGATCGCCCGCAGGTAGGCGCTGGGCCGGTGAGCGGCGACGGCGGCCCGGGCCGGCCGCGGCGCGGGGGCAGTACGGATGTCGGCGACCGGGGTCGCGACGGGGGCATCGGCGAAAAGGACGTTGCTCATGAAAACCTCCACCAGGAGAGCGGCTGTGCAGAAGAGGGAGGGGCAGATCGGGGACGGCGGCGTCTCGCACAGCGGACGTCCACGTCCGCATCTGCCTCGTCAGGGAACTGGCAGCACCATCGCGCCCAGGCCTCGTGTCCCTGACGCCAAAAACGCTACTCCTGCGCATGGACCGGATGTGGCCGCGGACGCTGAGACCTCATTCACACCGTCACATCGGTACCCGACACTGTCGGGATGGCTGCTTCCGACCGTCTCGCGACCTGGTGCCGCCGCTGGGAGCTGGTGCCGGACGGAACGCGGGTCCGCGGCAACACCGCCCTGGTACTGCCGGTGCGGACGGGTCGCGGACGGCCGGCAGTGCTTCGCCTCGGCCGTCCGGATGGTGACGACGCCGCCGCCGGGGCCGCCCTGCGAATCTGGCGCGGCGACGGAGCCGTGGAGCTGCTCCGGCACGATGCCAGCGAGAACGTCAGCCTCCTGGAACGTCTCGACGCCCGCCGCACCCTCGACGTGCTGCCCGTGGCGGACGCCATCGTCGTCGCGGCCGAGCTGCGGGCCCGGTTGATCCGCCCGGCTTCGGCCGACATCCCCGACGGCCGAGCCCTTCTCGCGCGATGGGAGGACTCGCTGCGGAGGCGGTCGACCGCGGACCGCCTCTTCGTCGACGCCGCCGACCGGTGCCGCCGACTGCGTGACTGCCTGGGCCCACCCGTCCTGGTCAACGCCGACCTGCACTACCGGAACGTGCTGGCCGGCGAACGGATGCCGTGGTTGGTCATCGACCCCCATCCGGTGGCCGTCGAGGCGGAGTTCGGCACCGCGGCCCTCCTGTGGGGTCGTTGGCCGGAGGCCGATCCCCTGGCTCTACTCGACGTCGTCGCGCGCGTGGGCGGCCTGGACGCCGACCGCGCCCGCGACTGGGCCGTCGTCGAGACGTCGATGAAACTGCTCGGACCGGCCGGACCCCGGAGGCCCCAGTGGCGGGCGGTGCTGGACCGGTTGCTGACCCGCCCCGCCGGTGAGACTCGTTGCCCTTGAGTTGGTGTCGACTACGACCGGGCGGCGGCGGCCGCGCCGAAGACCCGCTCCTCCTTGCGGGCGAAGCGCGGGCCGACCCACCACTTCCACGGCAGCCGGAAGACGCCAGCCCCGGGCTGCCGGAACAACGCCTCCCGACCCGACTCCGGCGTCGTGTACATGACCCAACCGAGGATGCGGAGCTGGTACTTCGCCGGGTACCCCGAGGAGATCGCTTTCTCGATGGCCTTCCACTGTCGGGCCGGCTCGATGTGGCGCTGGATGAGCGGGATGGCCGCCGTCTCCTCATGGCTCAGGTGGTCGTCCAAGGTGCGGCGAGCAGCCACCAGTCGTACCTCCAGGGCCGCGTGGGCGTCGGGATCGGCCACCTCGGCCAACCGACGGAATCCGGTCTGGCAGGCCGCCAGCAACGGGTCGATCTGACCGTGCTCGGCCTCCATGTCGTCCAGCACCGCGCGGGCCGCGACGTCCCCGGCGGCGTCGACCGCCGCCAGCAACGGCGGCCACAACGTGTCGTCCTCTGCGCTGTGGTGGTGGTGGAGCAGGAACGCGAAGAACTCCCACCGTTCGGCCAGGTCGATCCACGCGGCCCGGTCGGCGACCGGGGTGGCGGGGACCGCGCGGGCGAACGCGTCCAGGTCGCGCCGGAACGCGAAATGCATCATGTACATGCCGATCATGTCGATCGGCCCCTCGGGGGCGGCGGCCTGGCCGGGCAGCAGGACCTGGGGGACGGCGGGGGCGGTGGTCATCGGAACTCCTCGGGTCGGTGACTGGCCGGTCCACCGTGCGACGGAGCACTCCGTGACCACTCAAAGGTGACTGAACGCGCAGCTCAGGCCACCCAGGGGCCGTGCGGCGGCCGGCACTCCGTCCGGGGGCGGCCCGGATCCCGGCGTCGTGACCTGGTGGACCGCTGCACCGGCGTCCGCCGCTTGGTCAGCGCCCGGCGGCGGCCGCGGTCGTCCGGGCGGCGACGTGGGCCCGCTCCCCCTGCGGACCGAACAGCGACAGGATCTCCACCGGCGGGCTCCCCGGCGTGGTGTCGGCCGGGCCGAAGGCGTGGGGAACGCGGGTGTCGAACTCGGCGACCTCCCCCGGCCCCAGCACCGTCTCCTGGTCGCCGAGCAGCAAACGAATGCGGCCGCTCAGCACGTAGAACCACTCGTAGCCCTCGTGCTGCTGGAGGGTCGGCGGCACCCGCTCGGTCGGCGGGATGACCATCTTGAAGGCCTGCACCCCGCCGGGCCGCCGGGTCAACGGCACGATGGTCCGGCCGTTCCGTCGGAACGGTCGCAGATGCACCCGGGGATCACCGGTCTCCGGGGCGCCCACCAGGTCGTCGAGGGGCACCTGGTAGGTGCGCGCCAACGGCAGCAGCTGCTCGAGAGTGGGCTTCAGCCGGCCGGTCTCGAGACGGGAGATGGTGCTGGCGGTCAGGCCGGTGTCGTCGGCGACCTCCTGCAGGGTGCGGCGCCGCTCGGTGCGCAGGGCCCGCAGCCGCGGCCCGACCGCCGTCAGCACGGCGTCCACCGTGGGTGATGCCGCCGTCGGCCTGATGGGTTCGGTCATCCGCCCAGCATGCCGGCGATGTTGCCGATTCGCACATTCTCTCGCGGATCTGCTTGCCGACAGGTCACAGTGGTGCGGTCCCTGGAGGTGACCGATGAATGAACCTGCCCAGTCTTCCCGGCCGGCCGATCCGGCCGAACTCTTCGACGTGGTCGTCGTCGGCGCGGGCGCGGCGGGCCTGAGCGCCGCCGTGACCCTCGGCCGTTCCCGTCGCTCCGTCCTCGTGCTGGACGGCGGGCCGCCCCGGAACGCTCCCGCCGCCGGCATGCACAACTATCTCGGCCTCGACGGCGCCGCCCCCGCCGACCTGCTCGCGGCCGGCCGCGCCGAGGCCGAGCACTACGGCGTCCATATCCGCCGCACCCGCGCCGTCGGAGCCTCCGGCGGGCGGGACGACTTCCGGATCGCCCTGGCCGACGGGAGCACGGTCGGCGCGCGACGGCTGATCGTGGCCAGCGGGGTCGTCGACCAGCTCCCGGCCGTCCCGGGACTGGCGGCCCGGTGGGGGCGGGACGTGTTGCACTGCCCCTACTGTCACGGTTGGGAGGTCCGGGACCAGGCGATCGGTATCCTGGCCGCCGGCCCCCACTCCCTGCACCAGACCCTGCTGTTCCGACAGCTCAGCACCGACGTGATCGTCTTCGCCGAGCCCGGCGTCCTACCGGCCGAAGCCGTCGAGCAGCTGACCGCCCTGGGCGTACCGATCGTCGACGTGCCGGTCGAGCAGGTCGTCGTCACCGACGATCGGCTGTCCGGGGTGCGCCTGACCGACGGGCGCCTGATCCGTCGGGACGCCCTGGCCGTCACCACCCGCGCCGTCGCCGACTCCCCCGTGCTTGACGATCTGGGTCTGACGCCGGCCCCGCACCCCCTGGGTCCGCACTTCGGCGAGACCTACCCGAGCGACCCGATGACCGGGGCCACGAGCGTGCCGGGCGTGTCGCTCGCCGGCAACGTCACCGACCCGATGGTGATGGTGGTCGTCGCCGCCGGGCGCGGGACGATGACCGGCGCCATGGTCAATGCTGAACTGGCCGCGTCCGACGCGGCCGCCAGAACAGCGGCCGCCCGCGCCGCCGCCCCCCAACCCGCCCTGGAGAGCCGATGAGCCACCCACCCGCCGACGATTCCCCGGCGCAGGGGGACCAGCGCACGGCCTGGGAGGCCCGCTACGCCGAGTCCGACCGCATCTGGAGCGGACGGGTCAACACCGTGCTGGCCGATCTCGCCGGCGATTGGCCGGTGGGCACGGCGCTGGACCTCGGCTGCGGCGAAGGGGGTGACACCGTCTGGCTGGCCGGCCGGGGTTGGCACGTGACCGGTGTCGATCTGGCCGCGAACGCGGTCGAGCGCACCCGCCGGGCCGCCGTCCAGGCCGGGGTCACCGACCGGGTGACCGTACGGCAGGCCGACCTGCAGGACGGGATCCCCGACGGCGACTGGGATCTGGTCAGCGCGCAGTTCCTACAGTCGTTCGTCGCCTTCGATCGCGGACCCGCGCTCCGGGCGGCCCTGGCGGCGCTCCGCCCCGGAGGACGACTGCTCGTCGTCGACCACGCCGAGGCACCACCGTGGGCCGGTCGGCACCACCACGGATCGGAGGCGGCCGGCGGCCACCGGCACGGTCCGGCCGACTTCCCGGCCCCCGCGGACACCGTCGCCGGCCTCGCCCTCGATCCGTTCTTCCACGAGGTCGAGCTGGCCGAGGTGCGCACCCGCACCGCGACCGGCCCGGACGGATCGACGGGGACACTGAAGGACGGTGTGGTGCTCGTCCGGCGCCGATGAACCCCGCACCGGGGTGAGACTGCTGGGGTGACCGGCAGATCGACGACGATGCAGCGCCTCGGCCTGGACCGGGACGGCGCTTCCGCCCGTGTCGTCGACGTCAATGACGGCATCATCGCCACCGGCGGGATCGTCGAGGGCTTGGCGGGGGCCGGGGTGGGGGGCCAGGCCATCGTGCTCGCCGCCGCGGCCGCCCTGCTGGCCGGTGCACTCTCGTTGGGTGGGGCCAAGTACGCCGAGGCAGCCGCCGAGCGGGAGGTCCAATTCGGCCTGCTCGAGGAGGAACGGCGACTGCTCGAACTCAGCCCCGCCGCCGAACTGGCGGAGCTGGCCGAGATCTACCGGGCCAGAGGTCTGTCCCCGGAGACGGCCGCCCGGGTGGCCGAGGAGCTCAGTGCGACGGACGCGCTGCGGGCGCACGCCGAGGCCGAGTACGGCATCTCGGGGCCGACGGCCGACCCGTGGCCGGTGGCTGTCGGGGCCGGCCTGTCCTTCGCGCTTGGGGCGGCGGTCCCGCTGACGCTGGTCCTGCTCACACCCACTCCGTGGGAGGGCGCCATGGTCTACGCGTCGACCCTGCTGGCGCTGTGCCTCACCTCGTGGATCGTGGCGCGGGTCGGTCGCACCGGGTTCGTCCGGGTGGCCCGACGGGCCGTCGTCGTCGGCGGGCTCGCGCTGGGCCTGTCCTGGCTGGGCGGCCAGCTCTTCGCCGGGCCGTAGAAGGACCGCTCGGGTGACTTCGGCGCTGTGGCCGGCGCCGGCGGCCGCCGCGGTAGCGTCGGGCGGTGCTGCCACCACCGCTGGACCCCGACCTGCCCCGCGCCGAGGACTTCGGTTTCGACCCGGCGGACGCCGCGTTCTGCGCCGACCCGTACCCGGTGTTCGCGTTGCTGCGGGCCGCCGGCCCGGTCGTCACCTACGCCCCGCGGGGCCTGTATCTCCTCCCCCGCTACGCCGAGGTGCACGCCGCCCTCCGGGACCGTCGGCTGGGCCGGGCTTTCGCGCACCGCTACACGCCGGCCGAGTTCGGCCAGCCCGAGTTCGAGGCGCGGTGGCCGCGATGGGAGGAGTCCGAACGGTGGTCGCTGCTGAACCTGGAGCCACCGGACCACACCCGGCTGCGCCGACTGGTGACCGCGGTGTTCACTGCCCGGTCGGTGGCCCGTCTGGAGCCCCGCATCACCGAACTGGCCGCCGCGCACCTCGATCGTGCCGTCGAGATCGCCGACGCGGAAGGTTCTTTCGATCTGATCGCCGACTATGCGCAGCCGTACTCGGTGGCGGTGATCTGCACGCTGCTCGGTGTGCCGGTCGCCGACGGCCCGCGGCTACTGGACTGGTCGCACGCCATCGTCAAGATGTACGAGCTGCACCGCACCCCGGCCCAGGAACAGGCGGCGGAACGGGCCGCCGACGAATTCCTCGCCTACGTCACCGATCTGCTCGTCCAGCGGCGGGCCCGGCCGGCGGACGATCTCATCACCGCGCTGGCCGAGGTGGCCGACTCCGGTGACCGGCTGACCGACGACGAGATCCTCGGCACCGTCATCGTGCTGCTCAACGCCGGGCACGAGGCCACGGTCAACACGCTCGGCAACGGCGTTCGGGCGCTGCTGAGCCACCGCGACCAGTGGCACCGGCTCACCGACGGGTTGGTCGAGCCCGCCACCGCGGTCGAGGAGATGATCCGTTGGGACGCCCCGTTGCAGCTGTTCGAACGATGGGTGCTGGACGACGGGGTGGAGTTCGGTGGCCGACGGTTCGCGGTCGGTGAACGGATCGGCATGCTCTTCGGCTCGGCCAACCGGGACCCGTCCCGGTTCCCCGAACCGGACGCCTTCCTGGTCGACCGGGGCGACGCCACCCACATCGGTTTCGGTGGTGGGCTGCACTTCTGCATCGGGGCCCCGTTGGCCCGGCTCGAGCTGGGCTGTTCGTTGCTGCAGCTCATCCAGCGCTGCCCCGGACTGCGGATGGTCGAGGACCCCGTCTTCCATCCGTCCTTCGTCATCCACGGATTGGAAGATCTGAGGCTCGCACCGTCCTCAGCGTAGGAGCAGCCGGGCCCACGCGTCGCCCAGCCAGCGGCCGAACTCGTCCGGCGACCAGCCTCGCTGGCGGACGAGCAGATCCCAGTATTCGGCCGCGTTCATGCTCCACAGCACGTCGGCGACCGCTTCGTCGGTCAGGTCGTCGCGCAGTTCACCGGTCGAGCGCAGCTCGCCGGCCAACACCCGCATGTTGGCCGCCCGACGGGCGGCGATCGTCGACCACACCTCAGCGCAGGCCGGATCGTCCACCCCGGCGTCGCGCAACGCCAGGAAGATCGGCCCCAGCCGCTGCTGGACGGCGCTGATGGCCTGCCCGTACAGACGCAGCTTCTCGTGAGCGCGGACCGCCCGCCTCACCGCCACGACATACTCGCGTTCCTCCGGGGGCACGGCCCGGTCGGTACCCGAGATCGCCGTCTCGACCAGCTCGCGCAGGATGACCGGCTTCCGACCCACGGCGGCGTAGACGGTGTCGACCGCGACCCCGGCGCCTCCGGCGATGTCGCCGATCGTGGTGGCGCGGTAGCCATTCGTGGTGAACAGCGCGCGGGCGGCGGCCAGCACCTCGCGACGGGTCGCCGCCGCCTGCTCGGCGCGTTGGGCCGAGCGGTAACCCCGTCGCGCGCCGGAACCCTTGACCGCGTCGACCATCAGCCGTACCGTTTCCTTTTCGTCCGAATTGCCTTCGGGTCAATTTGGACCATGGTGCCACACAGGAACCGGAGGCCACGCCATGGTGTACGCATTCATCCAGGACGTTCCGATCGACGACGCCATGTACTGGCGGATCGTGGACAACATCGGGCCGGAACCGTTGGAGGGGCAGCTGATTCACCTGTGCATCCGCCGACCCGACGGCGGGCTCCGCTACGTCGACGTCTGGGAGTCGGCCGAGCTGTGTCGCCGCGCCTTCGATCGGCGCATCCACCTGGCGGTGGACGCTGCCTTCGGTGGCCGCCGGCCTGACACCGAGCCGCGCACGGAGCGGCTCGAGGTCCTCCACGCCTCGGGATCGGCGGTTCGACAGACCATCTGAGCGCCCCGCCTCCCGGCCGTCGGCCCGTAGTGACAGCTGCCGGACGTCTTCGGACACGTGCCGTCGAGGACGGCCGGCGACGGTCTGCCGCCGAGCGACGTCGACGCCCGGTGGACAATGGAACGGTGATGGAACTCCCGATCTACCGCAGCGCGATCCGGCAGTTCGGTCAACGCGTCGGTCTGGTGCGCGATCACCAGTGGGGCCTGTCGACCCCGGATCCGCGGTGGACGGTGGACGGCCTCGTCGACCACGTCACGGCTGGGCAGCTGGCCGTCGCCGCGGCCCTGGGAACCGCGCCACCGGACGGTCAGACCGTCGACCGACCGGCACGTTGGTCGGCCGCGTCGGCGGCGGCGCTGACCGCCTTCGGCACGGTCGAGGACTGGTCGGCGACGGTCGACGGTCCGGATGGCCCGGTACCGGCCGGCGAGGTGCTGTGGCGGGCGGCCACCGAACTGGCCATTCACACCTGGGACCTGGCCCGCGCCATCGGGGCGCCCGACGAGTTGCCCAACGACCTGCTCGCGCATGTCCTCGACCAGGCCCGCGAGCACGGAGACCGGTGGTTCACCGCCGACCGTTACGCGCCGGCCATCCCGGTACCGGGGTGCACCGAGGACCTCATCGAGCTGCTGGCGCGGGCCGGTCGCAACCGGTGGTGGCGACGGGGCTGACCGGTGCTCCGCCCGACGATCGATCACAAGTCGCGGCGGTCCCGCAGCCGTTGTCGCAGACCGCTGGCCCTGGTGACCGGGCGCTCGACGGCGGACCGCAACTCCTCCGGTGTGCCCACCAGGGTGACGCCGTTGCGGGCGCGGGTGAGCGCTGTGTAGAGCAGCTCACGGGTGGCCAGTGGAGAGTCCGCCTCGGGGAGCACGAAGGTCACGTGCCCGAACTGGCTGCCCTGGCTGCGATGCACGGTGAGGGCGTGGGTCGTCTGCACCGCCGCCAGGCGGCGGGGGGCGAAGGTCCGCCAGCCGGTGACGGACGGGAACGCGACCCGCAATCCACCGTCGCCGTCGGCGATGGTCACCCCGCTGTCGCCGTTGTACAGGCCGAGGGCGTAGTCGTTCATGGTGACGAGGACCGGCCGGCCGAGGTACCAGCGGCCCGGTTGCACGGTCACTCCCGATTCGGCGGCCCACCGCTCGACGCGGGCCTCCCAGTCGCTGACGCCGCGGGGCCCGGTGCGGTGGGCACACAGCAGGCGGTGCTGCAGCAGGTGGTCCAGCGCCCGCTCGGCGTCGCCCCGTCGAGCGGCGGCCACCACCGCGAGCGCCGCCTCGACGACCGGTCGCCGCACCGACGGATCGCGCCCGTCGACGACCAGCCGCAGGTGCCCGTCGTCCCCCGACAGCAGGTCCAGGGCCCGGTCCGCCTCGCCGTCGCGCACCGCCTCGGCCAGGGCGGCGATGGCGGATCCGAATCGGAACGGGTGCCGCAGCAGCACCACCGACGGTGGGGTGATGACCGTCGGCGGGGATCCGGAAACCGTTGGCACTGGTCGGTTGTCGCCTGCCGTCGAGGCGAAGGACGCCGCGTCAGGTGCGGCGGAAGGCGTCGGTGGCTCCCCGGCCAGGCCGGGGAGGCCGTCGACCAGGTCGGCCAGCACGGCTCCGGCATCGACCGAGGACAGCTGGTCCGGATCACCGAGCAGCACCAGTCGACAGTCCGGCCGCACCGCAGCCAGCAGCCGGGCCATCAGGGTCAGCGACACCATCGAGGTCTCGTCGACGACGACCACGTCGTAGGGCAGGCGGTGCTGCCGGTCGTGTCGGAACCGTTGTGATCGGCCGGGAACACTGCCCAGCAGACGGTGCAGGGTGACCGCTTCCAGGCGATCGAGCCCGTGACGGTCGGCGGGGTCGAACCGGCCGGCTTCGGCGTTGACCGCCTCCTGCAATCGAGCGGCCGCTTTGCCGGTCGGGGCCGCCAGGGCCACCCGCAGCGGCGTCGCGGTCGACGATCGGTCGCGGTGCCCGGGGACGGGTTGGTCGAGCAGGAGCGACAGCACACGAGCCACGGTGGTCGTCTTCCCCGTCCCGGGGCCACCGCCCAGCACGGTCGTCCATCCGGTGACCACCGCTCGGGCGGCCGCGCGCTGATCGGCCACCCCGGCGGCGACACCGGCGTTCCCACCTTCGGCCAGCACGAACAACCGCTCGAGACCGGCCGCCAGACGGTCGCTGTCGACGTCCGGTGGCGCCTGGCGGGTACGGGCGACCAGGTCGGCCCGCACCTGTTCCTCCTCCTGCCGGTAGCGGGTCAGGTAGAGCCGGTCGTACTCCCACCGCAGGGGGCCGGTGTCGTCGAGGAGCACGCTGGCGCGCACCCGTTCGACCCAGGGCCCCATCTCGGGCCAGGCGACGTCCGGCGCGAGCTGCGGCGCCTGGGTCAAGTCGACGCAGACCGATCCGCTGCGGGCCGCGCGGACGGCCAGGGCCGTGGCCAGCCGGACCGACTCGTCGGGCTCGGCGCCGAGCACGCCGAGGCGCTCGGCCACGTGCACGTCGGCGACCGCGAGCACCCCGGCGCGGTTGAGTTCGCCGAGCAGTCCGGTCGCGCCGATCGCCAGGTCGGGGTCACCGGCGTCACGGTCGAGCACCTCGATCGCACCGGGGTCGGGTCCGGCGCCTGACGGCGTGGTCATCGTCCGCCCCCCAACAGATCGGACAGGTCGGTGATCAGCCCGGCCGGCGGCTTCCACCCGAAAACCCCGAAGGGCTGACCGTTCTCGACCGGGGTCTGCGGGCCGCACATGCCCCGGACGAACAGGTACAGCACCCCGCCCAGGTGGACCGCCGGGTCGTAGCCGGGTTGCCGCCAACGAAGGAACCGGTGCAGGGCCACCCCGTAGAGCAGCGCCTGCAGGGGGTAGTCGGAGCCGGCCATCGCGGCGGCCAGACCGGCCGGCCGGTAGGCCCGCACGTCGGGCGGCGCTCCAAGACCGGACCCCGGCGCACTGTCGAGGTCGCCGAGCCAGTTGGTCTTGTAGTCGGCGACCAGGTAGCGGGGGCCGCTGCCGTCGTCGACCCGCAGGACGACGTCCAGGCTGCCGGTCAGATAACCCCACAGGGGCTGGTGGGCCAGACCCGGGTCGGCCAACCGGTCGGCGTAGCCGGCCAGCGGATCGGAGGCCGGCAGGTGCGCCCGCAGCAGGCCGGCCACCTCACCCAGGGTGCCGACCTGACCGGCACCGCCGGCGGCCAGATCGCCGCCGCAGAGCGGCATTTCGAAGGTCAACTCGGCCAGCCGGTCCCGTCGGCCGATGTCGGCGAGGGTGCGGTCGCCGGCCAGCGGCCCCAACGGGGTCCGCAGCACCGGCAGCAACGCGGCGGCCAACGCGTCCGGGTCCAGCGGTTGGGCGTGCCGTGGCACCTCTTCGCGACACCGGTGCAGGAGTTCGGCGGCCAGGTCCGGGGCCTGCGGGTCGGCGAGCTCCAGGACGGCGTGGGTGAGGGTGCCGAAGGCGGCCCCGACGGGTAGCTGACCCATCGGCGACAGGGGCAGCGGCACATCCGTCGAGGCGGGCGATGGCGCGAGCCCGGGAACGTCCGGGTCGCCTCCCGTCACCAACGGCGCGACGACAGCGGTCACCGGGAGCGCTTCGTCCTCCCGCTGTCCGGTCTCCGGTTCGCTGCCCACCCCGGTCGGTTCGGGACCGGCGGCAGCCGCCGAGGACAGCGACGTGTAGGACAGCCGACGCCATCCGGCTCCGGGGCTGCGGGTCAACGTCGCAACGGCGAGGACGTCGTCACTGTCGTCCTGTCGGGGGGCGGCGGCGATGGCCGAGATGGAGGCCTCCTCCACCATCAGCCCGCCGGCCCGCTGGATGCGCAGCAGGAGTTGGCCGGACTCGTCGCTGGACCTCACCGGCACGCGGTCGGAAACGGAGCCGGACTCCGGTCGCCGTCCGAACAGCACCCGGTGGAGCGGTGAACACTCGGTGGTCGTGGTCGGACCCCACCACAACACCACCTGCGATCGCGCCCGCGTCAGCCCCACGTACAGCAGCCGGAGCGATTCCGCGGCATCCTCGGCCAGGGCCGCGGCGACCCGGTCGGCTCGTCCCGGGCTCCCCGGACCGCCGACGTCGACGGTGCGCTGACCGCTGTCCGGGTCGTGGTAGCGCACCGGGTCGACGTTCTCCTCGGACACCCAACGGTCGAAGGCGAAGGGGAGGTAGACGACGGGGAACTGCAGGCCCTTGCTGGCGTGCACGGTCAGCACCTGCACGGCGGCCGCGTCGGTCTCCAACCGCCGGACCCGCTCGTCGGCGGTGCCGCCGGGTCGTTCCCGGCGCCGATGGCGCAGCCATTCGGCCAGCGCGCCGACCCCGAGACCGTCGGTGATCGCCGCCGTGTGAAGCGCTTCGCCGACGTGCCGCAGGTCGGTCATCCGTCGCTCACCGTCCGGCGTGGCGAGCACCCGAGCCGGCATCCCCCGGTCGATCTCCGCGACCTCCATCAGCGCGGCGACCCCACGCTCGGCCAGCAGTTCGGCCCACCGCGCGAAGAGGGCACTGAGCGAGTCGGTCAGCGCTTCGCCCCCGGCGTTCAGCTCGGCCGCGGTGTGGCCGACGAACGGGGTCAGCGCCGCGGCCCGAGCTCGACCGGAGCGGTGCGGTTGCTCCAGGGCCTCCAGGAGAGTGAGCCAGTCGGTGCCGGCCGGCGCCGTGTAGACATTGCTCGGGCCGGCGACCACGGCCGCGATGCCCTTGGCCGCCAACGCCTGCCGCACCTGCTCGGCCTGCGCGTGCCGGGACACCAGCACGGCCACGTCCCCGGCCTGCAGAGGGCGGCCGTCCCAGCAGGCGTCGGAGCCGAGCAGTTCGGCGATGTCCGCGGCCAGATCGCGGGCGATGAAGGGCCGCACCGGGCCGATCCGGATCTTTCCGCGGGCGGTGTCGTGTCGCCGGGCGTCCAGCACGCGCAAGCGGACGGGCGCCGACACCGGTGCCCCGGTCAGCCGGCTCCCCCGCTCCGCGGCACTGACCGGCCGGACCGGGATCCGAGGATCGCCGAGTTCCAGGCCACCCAGCAGCACCTGGAGGGCATCAACCAACGGCGCGTCGCTCCGTCGGTTGACGTCCAAAGTGGCGTGCGCGGTTGCCGCCGCGGTGGCGCGCAGATACGTGTGGATGTCGCCGCCCCGGAAGGCGTAGATGGCCTGCTTGGGATCCCCGACCAGCACCAGGGTGGCCACGTCGGCGAACGCCTGCGACAGGATCTCCCACTGCACGGGATCGGTGTCCTGGAACTCGTCGACCAGTACGGTGCTCCACCGTCGCCGCATCCGGGCCAGCGCCGGGGCTTCGCTGTCGCGCAGCGCCGCCGCCAGCCGCACCAGCAGGTCGTCGAAACCCAGCACCCGGCGGCGCCGTTTGCGCCGCTGCACCTCGGCCCGGACCGCGGCAGCGAACCGCACCCGCCGGTAGGCCACCGAACCCGGTTGCGCGTCGGCCGGGGCCAACTCGGCCTGCGGGTCCTCGACCACCTGCCGGCCCAGCCTGGCCGCTTGGTCGGGGTCCAGGAACGGCGCTCCGTCCCCGGCGTGCCGACCCGCGAAGCCCTGCAGGTACAGGTCGTCCACCACTTCCCCGACGAGATCGGAAAGGTCCTCGACGAGTTCCACTCCGGCGTCACTGTCACCGGCGACGCCGAGCGAGGCGAGCACCAGTTGGCAGAAACCGTGGGTCGTCACGATGGTGGCCGCGTCGAAGTCGGCCCGAGCGGTCAGCAGACGGCGATGGCGGGCCGAGACCTCGTCCGGGCTCCCGGGGGGCGGGGTCGCCAGATGGCGGATGACCTCGTCCTCGTCGTGCCGGGCCGTCGCCGGGTCGGCCAGGGCGCGGGACGCCCGCACCAGGTGCTCGCGCACCCGTTCCCGCAACTCCTGACTGGCCGACCGACTGAAGGTGACGACCAGCAGATCGTCCAGGGCGGCGACTCCCTCGGCGACGTAGCGGGTCACCAGCGCGGCGATGGTGTGCGTCTTGCCGGTCCCGGCGCTGGCTTCGAGCACCGTCGTTCCGGTCGGCAACGGGCCGACGAGGTCGAAGGCCGGGACACCCAGGCGGTCGCCGCGTTCCAGCAACGCCGGGGCCGCGGCTTCGCGGGGGCCGGTCACAGCGGGCCCTGCGATTCACAGTCCAGCAGCGGTCCCCACAACCGGACGGCGAGCTGCCCGAAGCGGTGGGGCTCGACGTCCCCGTGGTCGGACCACTGTTCGTCCGGTCGGGCCGGCGCGGCCAGGACGGCCGAGAAGGGGCGGTGCGCACCGAAGACGAGCACATGGGCGGCGTCGGCGTCCTCACCCGGGAACTTCTCTGTCCTCCACTTCAGATCAGCGGCCGTCTCCGCCTCCGACACGGAACCGCCGCGGCGACGCCGCTCGGCGTAGGCCGCGGAAGCCTTGAGCGGCAGCGGCAGGGGTTCGGACATCGCCCGGTCGAACACATCGATCAGCTGGGCCAGGTGGCCGGACGCCTCGGCGGGCGTCAGGGGTGGGACGGTGGCGCGCCGGGGGCCGGACGTACCGCGCCCGATCGTCTCCGCCGCCCAGCTTCCATCGGGTTCGGACACCGTCAGGGCCAGCAGTCTGGCCCAGGCCGCCAGCCGGGCCGCCGGCCCGAGCCGCGAATAGGTCACCGTGACCAGCGTCGAGCCGTAGAGGGTGTCGACGGTGCCGCGGACCGCGCGCCCGGGCGCGAAGGGCGCCACGACGTCGACCGAACGCCGACCCGGAGCGCGCAACGGCGCCGTCCGGTCGGCCAGCGGCCGCACCTCCGCCAGCAGTTGCCCGAGCATCCGCTGGCCCAGCCGCCCGGGTGGGAGCGCACCGCGCCGCCATTCGATCTGCTCGAGGCGCTGCTCGTCCCGCCCGGCGAGCCGCCCCTGCAGCAGCCGGTCCCCGATGGTCCAGGCCTGCAGGCCGTCTAGGGCCACCGGGACACCGTCCTGGGGTTCGGCCTCGTCGAACGGCAACGCCAGGTCGAGCCGACGCCGCAGGAACGCCCGCACCGGTGACCTGGTCACGTCGAGCAGGTCGGCGAGGTCGACATCGCCCCCGCTCCCCGGACCCCACCGGGCCGGCGGCAAGGGCGCCTCCAGGAACCGTCCGGCCGAGCGCCGGGGGCTGCGGGCCGCGCGGGCGCCGGCCAGGGCCGCCGGGTCGAAGGTGAACGGCTCGCCGGGTACCCCCAGTCGCCCGGGGATGACCGTCCGAAGATCGAAGGGCTGCAGGGGGTGTCGCGTCAGAACCTGCTCGCGGACCGAACCGGAGGCGGTGTTGTCGAGCTCGTCGAGCAACTCCCCCAGGGGTACGGCTGGTGGACGGACGGCACCGGTGCGCTCGTCGGCCCCCGCGTAGGTGATCACCAGCTTCTCGCCGGCCGCCATGATGGCGTCGAGGAGCAACTGGCGATCCTCGGACCGGGGATCCCGTTCACCGACCACCGGGGCCCGGGCGGTGACGTCGTCGCCGTCTCGCACGGACTGGCGGGGGAAGACGCCATCATCGACACCCAGCAGACAGATCATGCGGTGCGGCACCGACCGCATCGGCACCATCGTGCAGACCGTCAGGGTTCCGGTGCGGAAGTTGGCCCGGGTGGGGCGGCCGGCCAGCAGCCGGCCGAGCAGGGCCCGGACATCGTCGAGCCGCAGGACGACCGCGGCCGCCCGCTCACCGGCGTCGGCCACCACGGTCGCCAACTCACGCCGTACCTCCGCCAATTGCCACCCGGCGGACGGCGGCACCGCGGTCAGCAGGTCGATCGCGGAGCCGAGAGAGACGACCCACTCCTGCAGCGGGCGTGGCCGGGACCAGTCGTCCAGCACCTGCGCCACCCGGCTCACGGCCTCCGTCAACCGGCCGGCCCGGTCGATGTCGGCCGAACCGACGTCGTCGAGCGGCAGCGCCAGCCCCAGCCACTGCTGGTCCTGCTCACTCATCGCCACGCCGACCAACAGCCGATCCAGGCCCGATCGCCAGGTGTTCTGACTGAACTCGCCCAGCCGGAACGCGTTGCGGTGGTCGGCATCCACCCCCCACCGCACCCCGGACTCGGCCACCCAGGCGGCGATCTGCTCGAGATCATCCTCGTCCAACCGGAACCGCTGACGCAGCGGGGCGGTCGACAGCAGATCCAGCACCTCCGAGGCAGTGAACCGGCCGCCGGCCAGGTCGAGGAGTCGGGTGATCACACCGAGCACCGGGTTGGTCTGCCGCAGCGAACGGTCCGCCAACCGCACCCGGATCTGGTGGGCGGGATGGCCGGCGGCGGACACCACACCCCCAGAATCCGCCGCGCTCTCGACGACATCGGCCAGCCCGAAGGCCGCCGAGATGAGCGGAGCGAACGTCTCGATGTCCGGGCACAGCACGAGAACATCGCCCGGATCAAGGGTCTCGTCGTCGGCGAAGGCGCGGGCCAACACATCCCGCAACACGTCGACCTCCCGGGTGGCGCCATGACAAGCATGGACCTGCACGCTGCGGTCAGCCGGGTCGAGGGGGCGCGGATCCGGTGTGGCGGCGTCGGAGCGCATCCGATCCTGTAGCCGGGCGAGCAGGGTGTCGGGCGCCGGCCTGACCGCCCCGGGCGGCGTCAGGTGCTCGTCGAGGTCGACATGACCCTGCAGCACCGTGTGCATCTCGCGGCTGTCCCGTCCCAGCGAAGCCAGCAGCGGATTCCGGACGACGACGACGGACGGGTCGGATGCACGTGAGCGGGGGCCCACCGCCCGCTCACCGGCCCGGGTCAGCGGACCGAGCCCGGCCCACAGCGCGGGTGAGGGATGGGGCAGCCACAGGTGCACGTCACGGTCGCGGGCCAGGGCGTCGAGCAGCTCCCGGTGGGCGGCCGGCAATGCTGTCGGCCCGAACAGCGAGACCCGCGCGGGCAGGTCGACGCTGCCCGGATCGTCGGCCAGGCGCTTGCTGGCCGCACCCAGCCGCTCGACCGGGTCCGGGCCATCGATCAGCTGACGCATCCGGCGCCACAATTCGGGCTGCCACCGCAGATCGTCCGGGAGACGCTGGCCGAGTCCGTCCTCGTCCCGCCCGTCGCACCAGGCCCGGATGAGCGTCGGACGGGCCGTCGCGTAACCCGCGAACAGGCCGGCCAACCGGCGGGCCGTCGCCCACCGCCGCCCGCGCCGATGTTCCCGACCGGCCCGGTCGTCCGGGGTCTCCCGGTGAGTCGCCGGAGCATCGCCTTCGGCAACGTCCAGGCCGATGTGCGCGGTGACGGGCGACAGGACCGGATCGCCGGCGCTGGCGTCCAGCGTCGACAGGAGCGGCCAGACCAGCCGTTCCGGGGTCCACGGGTCGTCTTCCGGTCGCCCCACCACCTCGGCCAGCAGCCGAGCCGGAGAAGGGAACCGCACCGCCGCGCAGATGCCGTCGTCGGTTCCCGGACCGGCGCCGAGACGGTGGGCCAGCCGCTGGGTCAGCCAGCGCTCGACACCGCGGGCCGGGACGGCGACGACCTCCTCGGCGAACGGATCAGCCAGCGGGACGGCCATCACCTCGGCCAGCGCCGCGACCAGCGTGTCGGAGCGTTCGGCACGGTGCACACACAACGCCATGTCCGCTCCCCCCTGCTCATCCCCGACGGCGATTCCCAGTCTCGCCGACGCCACCGACCGACAGTGGCGGTACCCCGTGTTTGTGGACAACTTGGAACGCCCGCCACGACGGGGCGAGAATCGTGACGGCAGCGCGATTCCGCTCCGTGGACGAGCGGTCGACATCACTCTACCAATAGAACGAACGTGTGTACATACATACACCTGTTCGATCTCCTGCTATGGTGAGGCATGCCCGTTACTCATCAGTCCCCCGAGCAGTGGCGCTCCGCTGTCGTGGCGGCCCCGGCGTCCGAGCTGCCGCCGCTGTTGGGGTCGCGTCCGGAGCGTCCGGTGGGGTGTTCGGCGCGGGAGTGGGCCAACGTCCTGTTGGACGCGGTGATCGCCCGGCAGCGATGGGTGGCCTATGAGTCGGCGCAGCAGGTTCATGACCTGGTCGAGTTGTCCGCCGCTGCGGCGGAGGACCCGGGCGGGGTGGAGGAGTTCCTGGCCACCGAGTTGGCTCTGGCGCTGGGGGTGGCCGAGTCGACCGCGGGCCGGTATCTGCTGGAGGCGGCCGAGTTGACCGCCCGCTGCCCGGCCACTCTGCACGCCCTGGAGCAGGGCCGGATCTCGCCGGGGAAGGCGTCGGTGATTTGCCGGGGCACTGCGGATCTGACCGGCGAGGTCACCGCGCTGGTGGAGGCCGATGTCCTGCCGGCCGCTGGGTCGTCGACGGTGCCGGGGTTGCGGAACGCGGTGGCCCGGTCGGTGATCCGCCGGGATCCCGACGGGGCGCAGCGTCGCCACGAGCAGGCCCGCCGCCGACGCTCCGTGTCCCGGCGTAGCGATCTGGATGGGATGGCGTGTCTGTCGTTGTACGGGACCGCGCAGGACGTCGCCGTGATCTGGGACTGCCTGACCGCCGCCGCCGACGCCGCCAAGACAGAGGGGGATGACCGGTCGGTCGGGGAACGGCGGGTCGATGCCCTGGTCGACGTGTGCACCGACATCCTCGACCGCGGCCTCCTATCCACCGACCAGCCCCTACCGACCACCCAGCGGCGCCGACCGCACCTGCTGGTCACCCTGCCCGCCACCGCCCTGCTCGACCCCGACGCCGCCCGCGGACAGGTCGCTGAGCTGGTCGGGCACGGACCCATCACCCCCGCCCAAGCCCGGGTCATCGCCGCCGACGCCACCTGGCGGCGCCTGGTCTGCGACCCCACCAGCGGAGCCCTGCTCGACTACGGCCGCACCACCTACACCCCACCGAAGGCGCTCACCGACTTCGTCCTCACCAGAGATGTCACCTGCGTGATGCCGGGCTGCCGGCAACCCGCCCACCGCTGCGATGTCGACCACCGCGAACCCTTCCACCCCGGCCACACCACCGGCGGCGACACATCCGCCGAGAACCTGGCCGTCCTGTGCCGCCGCCACCACCGCGCCAAAGACACCGGCGGCTACCAACTGCGCCGCACCCCCGACGGCGATCACCACTGGACCACCCCCCTCGGCCGCACCTACACCCGAGCACACACCCGACACTGGGAGCCACCCGAAACCCGTACCGCGACAGCACCTCTCGCGGCAACACGGGATGACGACGATGATCCGCCCTCGTTCTGACTCAGGCAAGCGCCAGGGTCACTGTCAAAAGATGATGGCTCCTGTTGTGATCAAGCCAGGCGCAGCGTCGGACAAATCGGGTCAGCCCGCCTTCGTCCTGAGCCGAGTCGCCGCGGTGCCACCGTCACCAGGGGATCACGTCACCGGTGGTCCCGCCATCCCCCAAGCCCGAGGAGCAACTCCGTCGAACCGCGACCGTTCCGATTCCCAGGACACCACCCCACCATCTGGCCCGTTGAGCGCTGGGATCCCCCGGGGCTGCTCGTCGTCAGGGGTTCAGGGCATAGAACCGCCAGAACCCGAATTCCCCGGTCGGCAGTACCTCGACATCCGAGAAGCCGGCCTCGGACGCATAGCGGCGCAGCGTGTCCGGGCGCATCACCGTTCCCGTTCCCACCGACGGAGACGAACTCAAGCCGTCCGGCAGACACACGGTGACACTGAAGGCGTAGAGCATCCGCTCGACCTCGTCGCCGTTCGGCGCGAACGCCTCCGCGGTGGCCTCGTCCATCACCACCATCACCCCTTGCGGGTCAAGGACGTCGTGCACCTGCCGGAGCACGTCGACCGGGCGGGGCATGTCATGGATGCATTCGAAGGCGAACGCCGCCGTGAACCGCGCGTCACTCCCCGGCCGAAGATCCGGCGCGGAGGCGTCGCCCACCCGGAACTCGACCCGGTCGGCCACCCCACCATCCACCGCCGCCTGACGCGCCAACTCGACGGACGGTGCGTCGATGTCGATGCCGAGGACAGTGGCCTGCGGGTAGGCCGTGGCCAGTGCCACGGTGGAATGCCCAGCGCCGCAACCGATGTCGAGTATTCGAGCGCCGGGCCGGGCCAGTCGGTCGTGCACCCCGGGCAGCGCCGCCAACACCCCCGGCAACTCGTGCCGGTACCAGGGTCGGTTCATATCGGCCTGCGCGGTCCGCATGTCGTCCCCGAACTGTGCCCAACCCACACCCCCGCCGTCCCGGTACGCCCGCTGCAGACCCGGCATCTGCACCCCCACCGCAGCGACCAGCCGGGCCAGCGGTGCCAGATAGGACAGGCTCTCGCCGTCGGTGAAGACCTCCCGCGCCGCGGCGGTCAGCGCGAATCTGCGGTCCGCGGCCTCGCCACCGGCGTCATCGGCGACGGTCAGGTAGCCGGCCACCGCCTGTTGTTCGAGCCACTCCCGGGCGTACCGCGGCGTCGTCGACGTCCGGGCGGCCAGCTCGTCGGCCGTCGCCGGTCCGTCGTCGGCCAGGCTGCGGTACCACCCCAGGGTGTCGCCCAGATGGATGGACAAGGTCTCCAGACCGGCCAGAGCGGAGTGGAAGACCCTCTCACCCAGTTCCTCGGCGGTCAGCTGCTCACTCACGTCGCGCTCCCTTCGGCGGGCTCGCGGCGGCCGGCGATTGGCACTCGACCCGTCTTGTGTGCCAGCCAACCGCTGACGGACCATGATCGCCACCGCTACGGCGGTCCGGGAAGCACGGCCCCATCGGGGAGGGCGATCACATGACCGAGAGAGCTGCACCGTCCGTCGAGGTGTCACCGTTCCAGGCCGACGGCATCCTCAGCGGATTCCTGGTGTCCGGACGCTGGCCGGCGTCGACCGTGGAATGGGCCCGCTTCCTCGTACTGGCCGTCCGGGTAGCGGCCGTGCCCGGGATGCTGCCGACCACCACCGTCTTCTCCGTCCGGGAGGAACGACCCGAACAGTCCGTGCCGGGCACCGTGGGACTCATCCTCGCCGAGGGACCTGTGGTGGGCGAGAACGCCGTTCAGCCGGGACGTTTCGCCTCGACCCAGCCCCCGGGACTGCTCGTCCTGCACCCACCGACCGAGATCCGCCCGTCTCTGCCGGAACTCGACGAGGTCGCCACCGGCTGCGTGCTGCTGCCGGGGCTCCCTCATCTCGGCCTGGACCACCGGGCCGCCTGGGTGGAGGCCGACCAGCACGGCAACGTCAGCAGCATGGTCAGCCGAGCCGGCGTCGATCCGCAGACCGACGCCGACACGGCCGTGCTGGCGATGTTCCTGGCCGCCTGACCAGCGGGGCGGAACCGGAATCAGGCGGGGCGCTTCTTCGGCGCGTTGGCCGCCGTCTGCGCCGGGTCGCGCACCACGACGTCGCCCAGTGCCTCGTCGATCCGGGTCAGCACATCGGCCGTGAGCGTGACTCCCGCGGCCTTCACGTTGCCCCGCACCTGATCCGGACGGGACGCCCCGACCAGTGCGGCCGCGACGTTGTCGTTTTGCAGGACCCAGGCGATGGCCAGCTGCGCCATGGACAGGTCCAGGTCGTCGGCGATCGGCTTCAGGTTCTGCACCGCGCTCAGTACGTCGTCCCGCATGAAGCGCTGGATCGCGCCGGCCCCGCCCTTGTCGTCCGCCGCCCGCGAACCCTCCGGCAACGGCTGACCCGGCAGGTACTTCCCGGACAGCACGCCCTGCGCCATCGGTGACCAGACGATCTGACTCAACCCGAGCTCACGGCTGGCCGGAACCACCTCGTCCTCGATGACCCGCCACAGCATGGAGTACTGCGGCTGACTGGAGATGAGCTGGATGCCCAGTTCGCGGGCGAGCTGCGCACCGGCCCGGATCTGGTCGGCCGTCCACTCGCTGACCCCGATGTACAGGGCCTTGCCCTGCCGGACGACGTCGGCGAACGCCTGCATCGTCTCCTCGAGCGGGGTGAACGTGTCGTAGCGGTGCGCTTGGTACAGGTCGACGTAGTCGGTCTGCAACCGGCGCAACGAGCCGTCGATCGACTCCATGATGTGCTTGCGGGACAACCCGACGTCGTTGTGGCCCTTCGGACCGGTCGGCCAGTACACCTTGGTGAAGATCTCCAGGCCGGCCCGACGCTCGCCCTTCAGCGCCTCGCCCAGCACGGACTCGGCGGCGCCGTTGGCGTAGACGTCGGCGGTGTCGAAGGTGGTGATGCCTACGTCGAGCGCCGCGCGAACGCACTCGGTGGCGACGTCGTTCTCCACCTGTGACCCGTGGGTCAGCCAGTTGCCGTAGGTGATCTCGGAAATCTTGAGGCCGGAACGGCCCAGGTAACGGAACTCCATGGCTCCAACCTACGACCTCGGCCGCACGGCGTCGGTCGACGCACAACGCTTCGGTGCCGACACCGTCAGGTGGGAACAGGAGATGGCATGGCGAGTGAGCCGGACGCGGCGACGGTCGACCGCAGCTGGGACGTGGTCGTGGTCGGCGCGGGACCAGCCGGTGCCGCCGCCGCCCTGTCCGCCGCCCGCGTCGTGGGCCCGTCCCGGGTGCTGCTGCTCGACCGCCACACCTTCCCCCGCGACAAGGTCTGCGGTGACGGCATCGCCGCCGAGGCCCTGACCGAGCTGGCCGGACTGGGCGTCGACCTGGACGAGTTGACCGCCGGCTATCCCCCGATCACCCGGCTCCGACTGACTGGACCGGCCGGCGGGATCGCCGACCGTGACCTGCCCGACGCCGTACGGGTCATCCCACGGGAGGTGTTCGACGCGCGACTGGTCGACGCGGTGCGAGGCCGGGGCATCGAGGTCCGCCAGGTTCACGTGCGCGGACTACGGGCGTCCGATGGCGGCTGGACACTCGACCTTCGATCCCCACGAATTCATCACGCCGCGTCGGATCGTGGCCGGCAGATCCGGGCCCGCGTCGTCATCGGCGCGGACGGTGCCCATTCGGTGGTCCGCCGCCACCTGCTCGGCGACCACCCGGTCCGCACCGCGCTCGCGATCCGCGGCTACCCGGCCGCCCGCCCCGGCCAGGACCTCACCCAGCTGATCACGATGACCGGCGAGCACTGGCCCGCCTACGCCTGGAGCTTCCCGCTCGGTGACGGTCGGGCCAACATCGGCTACGGCGAACTGCTCGGCGAGTCCCCCGTCACGAAGGCCGATCTCATGGCCAGGCTCGACCGGCTCCTGCCCGGTGCGGCGGCCGACCCGACGGTCCTCTGGCGGGCCCATCCCCTGCCGCTCAGCCCGGCGCGGCCGACCGTTTCCGACGGCACGGTCCTGCTGGTGGGTGATGCGCTGTCGCTGGTCAACCCGCTCTCCGGGGAGGGCATCTACTACGCCGTCCGCTCCGGCGCACTGGCCGGCGCCGCGAGCACGGCGGCCGACCCGGGTCGGGTCTACCGGAGGATTCTGCGGCGGGACCTCGGCCCGCATCTGCGGGCCACCGCCGCCGTCACCGCCCTGCTGCGTGGGCCGCGACTGCTGGACGTGGGGGTGCGGGCCGCCGCCCGTCGTCAACGTGTGTTCGACGACCTGGTGCGGATGGCGCTGGCCGACGGCGGCATCACGCCCCGGCTGCTGCGGGGACTGGCCAGTTCGGTGCTGGACGACCGCGCCAGCCGATCGGCTGCTGGCCACACGCCGTGACCCGGGACGGGTCACGGCGTGTGGCCTGCAGTCGATGGCGGGCGGCGGTCAGATCTCCTCGGTCGGCGTCCCCGCGGCCGCGGCGCGACCGGCCTCCAGTCGGGCCACGGGCACCCGGAACGGCGAGCAGGACACGTAGTCCAGGCCGACGTCGTGGAAGAAGTGGATGGACTCCGGATCGCCGCCGTGCTCGCCGCAGACGCCGAGCTTGAGGTCGGGCTTGGTCTTGCGGCCCTCCTCGGCACCGATCTTGACGAGCCGGCCGATACCGTCGGCGTCGATGGTCTCGAACGGCGAGATGGTGAACACGCCCTTCTCCAGGTAGGCGGCGAAGATCGCGGCCTCGACGTCGTCCCGGGAGAAGCCCCACCCGGTCTGGGTGAGGTCGTTGGTGCCGAAGGAGAAGAAGTCGGCCTCCTCGGCGATGCGGTGGGCGGTCAGCGCGGCGCGCGGCAGCTCGATCATCGTGCCGATCGGGATGTCCAGACCCTTGTCGCCCAGGCCGCTCTCGGCCACCAGCTCCTTGATGATCTGCTCCGATTCGAGCCGCACCAGGTGCAGCTCCATGACCGACCCGACCAGCGGCACCATGATCTCCAGCTTGGGCCGCTTGCCGGCCCGGGTCAGCTCGATCACCGCCTCGGTCGCCGCGCGGACCTGCAGGGCGAACAGGCCGGGGATGAGCAGGCCCAGCCGGACGCCACGCAGCCCGAGCATCGGGTTCGACTCGTGGAGCCGTTCGACCGCGGCGAGCAGCTTGCGGTCCTTGGGATCGACCTCACCGGTCGCATCGGCGACCGCCACCTTGACCGCCAGTTCGGTCTTGTCCGGCAGGAACTCGTGCAGCGGCGGATCGAGCAGTCGGATGGTGACCGGCAGGCCGTCCATCGCCGTCAGCAGGTCGATGAAGTCCTGTCGCTGCAGCGGGAGCAGGGCCTCCAGAGCGGCGTCCCGCTCGTCGCCGGTGTCGGCCAGCACGACCCGCTCGATGAGCGTCCGGCGGTCCCCCAGGAACATGTGCTCCGTCCGGCACAGGCCGATGCCCTGGGCCCCGAAGGACCTCGCCCGAACGGCGTCCTCGGCGGTGTCGGCGTTGGCCCGGACCGCCAGACGGCTGCGCTGGTCGGCGTGGGTGAGCAGCCGGTCGACCGCCTTGACCAGTTGTGCGGTCTCACCGTCGCCCCCACCGTCACCGCCGGCGGCAGTCAGTTCCGCCAGCGCCGCGTCGACGCCGGACTCGATGTAGGTCTGGACCGGGGACGGGACGACGGGGACGGCCCCGGCGAAGACCTCCCCGGTCGAGCCGTCGATGCTGATCTCGTCGCCCTCGGCGATGACGGTGTCGCCGACCTTGATCTGCCTGGCCACCGGATCGACGTTCAGCGCCTCCGCGCCGCAGACGCAGGTGCGGCCCATGCCGCGGGCGACGACGGCGGCGTGCGAGGTCTTGCCGCCGCGGGCAGTGAGCACCCCGGCGGCGGCGATCATGCCGGACAGGTCGTCCGGGTTCGTCTCCCGCCGGACCAGCACCACCTGCTCGCCGCGGGCGGCCCAGGCGACGGCCGTCTCGGAGTCGAAGACGGCCTTGCCGACCGCGGCACCCGGCGACGCCGCCATGCCCTTGGTCAGCAGGGTCTTCTCCGCCGCCCGGTCGAACTGCGGGAACATGAGCAGGGCCAACTGGGCACCGGACACGCGCCCCAGCGCCTCGTCCAGCGTGATGAGCTGCTCGTCGACGAGCTGGGCGGCGATCCGGAACGCGGCCGCCGGGGTGCGCTTGCCGACCCGGGTCTGCAGCATCCACAGCTTGCCGCGTTCGATGGTGAACTCGATGTCGCAGAGATCCCGGTAGTGGGTCTCCAGACGGCGCATCACCCGGGTCAGCTCGCGGTGCGACGCCGGGTCGAGCTCGCGCAGGTCGTCCAGGGACAGGGTGTTGCGGATCCCGGCGACGACGTCCTCGCCCTGCGCGTTGGCCAGGTAGTCGCCGTAGGCGCCGGCCTGGCCGGAGGCCGGGTCCCGGGTGAAGGCCACGCCGGTGCCGCTGGTGTCGCCGAGATTGCCGAACACCATGGTGCAGACGTTGACGGCCGTCCCGAGATTCTCGCTGATGCGCTCCCGACGACGGTAGAGCTTGGCGCGATCGGTGTTCCAGGATTGGAAGACCGAGCGGATCGCCAGATCGAGCTGCTCGCGGGGGTGCTGGGGGAATTCACTGCCGGTGGCGTTCTTGATCTCCGCCTTGAACACCTCGACGATCTCCTTGAGATCGTCGACGTCCAGTTCGAGATCGCCGGTGACG
This sequence comes from Nakamurella flava, assembly GCF_005298075.1. Classification (NCBI taxonomy): domain Bacteria; kingdom Bacillati; phylum Actinomycetota; class Actinomycetes; order Nakamurellales; family Nakamurellaceae; genus Nakamurella; species Nakamurella flava. The sequence continues at coordinate 9,602 of NZ_SZZH01000001.1, read as the reverse complement.
CCCTTGGCGCTCTTGGCCTTGTCCCAGGCGTCGGAGAAGACCTCGCCCGGGATTTCCAGCACGGTCTTTCCGAACATCTGCAGCAGCCGGCGGTAGGAATCCCAGGCGAAACGCTCGTTACCGGTCTCCTCGGCCATACCCTTGACGCTGGCGTCGTTCAGGCCGACGTTGAGGACGGTCTCCATCATTCCGGGCATCGAGAACTGCGCCCCGGAGCGGACACTCACCAGCAGGGGATCGTGACGGTCGCCGAGCCGGCGGCCGAGCTGGTCCTCCAGCTGACGCAGGGCCATCGTGACCTGGACCCGCAGATCACCCGGTTCGGAGCCGATCTGCAGGAACTCGCGACAGGCCTGGGTGGTGATGGTGAATCCCGGTGGGACCGGCAGACCCAGTTTCGTCATCTCGGCCAGGTTGGCACCCTTGCCCCCGAGGAGTGCCTTCTGGTCCTTGCTGCCCTGCGTGAAATCGTAAACGTACTGGGTCATCAGTGTCCGTTCATCGGGAGAGGGGTGAAACCTCTGCAAGATCAGGGCGGCGCGGTCGTGTCGACCTGCGGCGCCACGGAATTCGCAACAGCATGACCGCCGTCAGCGAATACGGCGAGTGACAAGTTCGACCAGGAAACATCACAACCCACCACGTGCTCGACCCGACCTGCGGCGCGGCCCGACGGCCGACCGTGGTGTGAAACCTGCCACATCCCCTGTCATCCCGCAGGGTGGGATTCACCGCGGCTCATCAGGGCCTCTCCCGGCGACGCGGACAACCGTGGACGGGTCAGCGAGCGGAAACCGTGGACCGTGCGAGCAGCATGACCGCCCGCTCCGCATCGTGCTGCCGGGTCTCGACGTGACGGAGGGCCGGACCGCCCGGCGTGGCCAGCAGGGCGACCACCGCCCTCGCCTGCACCTCGCCGGCCACCTGCAACAACAGGACCCCGGCCGGGGTCAGGTGCGTGTCGGCCAGCCGCAGGCAGACACGGGTGAGGTCCAGGCCGTCCGCCCCGCCGTCGATGGCGGTCACCGGGTCCTCCGGCCAGCGGGCGATGTCGGCCGTCGACAGGTAGGGCGGGTCGGCGACGACGAGGGGGAAACGCTCCCCCGCCGCCAGCGCGTGCTGCATCGGCGCGCTGCGAACCTGGACCTGCGCGCCGTGTCCCGCGGCCGCGGCGTTGTGCCACGCGTACTCCGCGGCCACCGGATCGGCCTCCACCTGCACCAGATCGCGACCGCTCAGCACGGCCGCGGCCAGGCCGATCTGGCCGGCTCCGGCACACAGTTCGAGGATCGGCCCCGGGGACGAGCGGGCAGCCAGCTCAGCGGCCCAATGACTCTGCAACACCGTCCACGGCCGCGGCGTCAGAACCCGCCCGTCATAGTGCACTTGGATGGGACCGAAGGTCTGACAACGGATCTCGGCTGACCGGGTAGAAGTCACGACCGGTCGTCACCACCGTCGGTCGGGGCGGCCCGCAGGGTGCGGGAGATCTTGTGGCTGCCGTCGCACAACGGTTTGGTGGCCGACCGACCGCACCGGCACAAGGCGATCATCCGGCCGGTCGGTACCGGGCCCGCGTCGATGTCGTCCAGCACGAAGTCGCCCCGGACGATCAGGGGCCCGTCCGGATAGACGGTGATCCGGGCGCCACCCGATTCCCCGGGCGGCCTCACGAGACGGCCAGCAGTGGATCATCCGCGGTGCGCAGCGACGACCGACCGGCCGACCAGCACCCGAGGACGTGTTCGGCGAAGCGCACGTCGACCGCCAGGCAGGCGGCGGCGCCGAACACGATGTCCTCGGTCAGCTCCGGTTCGGCGGCGGCCAGGCCACCACACAGATCATGGGCAGCCACCTGCTCGTGCAGCGCGTCCGCGGTGACGTGCACGTCGTAGAACGTGCAGGCCGCCTCGGAGGCGCCGAGCCGCCGCAGTCCCCGGGCGTACCGCCGGCACGGCTCGGACGACGTCATCTCGTAGGCCGCTAGGTGACCGACCAGCGCTCCCCGCAGACCACGGTGCAGACCGAACAGCGACATCACATTGGTCAGGGCCAGGGTGATCCCGGGAACGGCATCGACATATCCGCCGTAGTCGCTGCGCAGGCCGAGCTCGTCGAGGGTGACCCGGAACAGCTCGGAGTGCATCTGCGCCGTGTTCCCGCCGCCGTACTCGTCGATCTGGATCTCCAGCAGCGCCGATTTCACCGTCGCCGGCAGCCGCGGCATCGCCCACGTGTGCGGGTCGGCCTCCTTCAGCTGATAGATCGACCGGTGGGCGGCGAACTGCGCCCACTGCCGGCTGTCGGCCCGGGTCTGCATGAACCGGGACAGCGACGGTCCGTCGTCGGACTCGACCAGCGTGCGCAACCGATCGGCCACCCGGCGGTCGTCGGGCGGCACCACGACGGTCTCGCGCAGCGTGGCCAGCAGTGCGGATTCGAGTTCCCGCCGCAGGCGCAGCAGGTCCGGGTCCCACTCCCACCCGTCGTCCACCCCGTCGAAACCCCGGTAGTGCAGCTCGTACAGCACCCAGAGCGCCAACTGCAGGTCGTCGTCACCGAGGACGTCCTCCGGTGGGACGACCCCGATCGGCAGCACGCCGACACCGCCTGACACCGTCGTGATGACGGCTGCGGACAACGGGCCTCGGGGATGCGGCAGTTGCACAGGACTCCTCGCCGGACGTGCGTCGGAACAGAGCGAGGAGAGGAGTACCCGGGGTGGTCGACGACAACCGTCGCCGGTTCGGGTGATTTCGTTCGGCGGCCGGACCGGCGTGCCGACGACACCGGGCGGGGTGCGCAGACGCGCACCCCGCCCGGCCTGTCGCTACGAGTTACTGCAGCACGGCGTCGATCTCGGCGACCACGCGCTCGTCCGACCAGCCCTCGGCGATCTGCTTGTCCTGCAGCGCACGGAGCTGGTTGATGACCGACGGGCGGTCCCACTCGACGTCGGCGTAGGTCAGCAGCTCACCCTGGGCGACCGGACGGACGACGCGCGCCCCGCCGACCAGACCCAGCGGCAGCAGCCCCTCGGCGGCGAACACGTCGGCCCGCTCGGCCATGCCGTAGACGGTGGTGCCGCCGATGCCGTCGAGCCGGTCGCCGGGGACCAGGTCCCGCTTGGCGGCCGCGCCGACCTCGCCGTTCCACGCGATCGGGACGATGCTGGCCTGGTTGTGCAGCACGGCCTCGCCGATGGACAGCGGCGCCTCGATGCTGGCCAGGTGGTACGGGCGGTACAGGGCGAAGTACGGGCCGGGGCCCATCTTCAGGTAGGACATCTCCTCGTGGACGACCTCGTCCTCGGCCTTGACGATGACGAAGACACCGGGGGCGACCGGGCCGGTGCAGTAGTCGACATACCCGCTGCCGGGCAGGATCCCGCCGTCGGCCTCGGGCTTGAAGACGTCGGCCAGGGTGGGGACGGTGGCCGGCGGGCCGTTCATCCCGCGCTTGGTGACCTGCAGGTCGGCGCCGTTGGCCAGCGCGACCATCTCGATCATGGCCTTGGAGCCGTCCACGAAGCTGCACAGCATCTTCGGGTTCATGCCCTTGGAGACGGCCTCGGCCTGCAGCGATTCCGGCGTGGCCGTCGGGTTGAGCGGGTTGTTCTTGCCCTTGCCGGCGCAGACGACCTCGAAGGCCAGGTCGCGGGCGAACTCGACGAGGCGAACGGCCTCCGCCGGCTCGTCACCGCGGCACAGGGTGTAGATGACGCCGTAGTGACGGGCCACAGCGGCCAGCAGCCAGCCGACGGTCACGTCGCACTCGACGTTCAGCAGGCCGACGTGCTTGCCCGCGCGGAGCGCGGCCAGCGACATGATGGCGCCCACCTCCGGCACACCCGTGGCGTCCACGACCATGTCGACATCCGCGGTGGCCAGCGCCGCCGCGTCGTCGAGCACCGCGTGGCGCTGGCCGCCGTCGGCCTCGGGATCGATACCGACCGTCTTGTACGCGGCGACCACGCGGTTCGGGTCGACGTCGGCGATGGCGCCGATCTCCAGACCGGGGATGCGCTGCACCTGGGCGACGAACCCGGTGCCCATCTGACCGGCGCCGGCCAGGCCGACGCGGACCGGGCGACCGGTCTGCTCCTGGCGTTCCAGCAACCGCTTCGTGTAACCCATGACTGGCTCCTTCGATGATGTCGGCGTCCGACATCGCTTGTTGTGGTGGTCTTGTCGACGCAGCCGGGGCGCGTGGCGACGCGCGTCATCGCGGCGGCGGACGAGCGGAAGCTGCGGCTCCCACTCCGCGGGACGACCGCGGAGTGGGATCGGGCGGATACCCGGAGTGGGTCAGCTCGCGGCGACGATGCGGACCCGGCTGCCCTCGTGCAGCTGCGGCAGCGGCACGTTCTCCAGGCTGATGTCGCCGGGCAGTTGGGCATCGGTCGACCCGTTGGCCTTGAACGAGACATGGCCCAGGGCCGAAAGATTCTCGTTGGCAACGGATCCGACGGACAGGATGGTGAACGAGGCGTCGTCCAGCCAGAGCACGTCCCCGGGCTCGACGCCGCCCTCGGAGACCTCAGGTCGGTGCAGGGCACAGATGTCGTGCAACTCCGCCGGGGCGTTGTCGCCGAAAATGATGAGCATGCCCTGCTCGACGAAATCGGGGACCAGCACGCCCACGCTGGTCACCGTGGTCGCGTAACGGACGGTGGGCTCGTCAGTGGTCGTCATCGGGTTCTTCGGTATCGCTTCCGGGATCAGACGGCGTCGACGTCTTCGGGCTTGACGCCCGAGACGAAGATGTCCTCGGTGATGAAACGGGCCAGCGGGCCGGACGGCGACGTCGCGTGGATGTCCACCGTCGGCACCTTCTTCATCGGGTAGACCCCGATACGGGCGGTCCCACCGCAGTCGATGACCGCCACGGCGATCTTGTCGAACGGCGCCGACGACGAGAAGCCGTCGAAGGCCTGGCCACCGGTCAGCTCGGCGATCCGCGCCGCCACCGGGTGGATCCCGCCGCCGGTCACCGAGTAGATCAGCGGCTTCGCGTCGGTCGGGGTGATGGTGAGCGGGCCACCCCAGCCACCACGGCCGGGCTTGACGGTGACGCTCTTGTACTCCGCCATCGGAGTCTCCTTTCGTCGGGGGCGGGCCGCCCCGGGTTGCCACCGGCTCCCCGGCCCGCCCTGTCCATGCTGGATCACGGCGGGCCGGTCAGCCCGGCGGGTGGATCACTGCGAGGGGTACATCCCGAAGCTGGCCAACCAGGCCAGGACGACGGACAGCGGACCGGTGATCATGCGGGACACGAGGACGGCGGGGACACCGAGCTCGGTCGTCTCGGGTTCGGCCTCGGCCAGGGCCAGACCGACCGGGATGAAGTCGCAACCGACCTGCGGGTCGATGGCGAACAGCGCGGGCAGGGCGTACTGCGGCGGGACGTTGCCGGCGCCGATCTGGGTGCCGATGAGCACACCGATGACCTGGGCGATGACCGCACCCGGCCCGAGCAGCGGGGACAGGATGGGCAGCGAGCAGACGATCGACAGGACGAGCAGGCCGATGATGCTGCCGGACAGGGCGGACAGACCGTTGGCGATCCAGTTGCCCACACCGGTGCTCGTGATCAGGCCGATGAGGAACGAGACGAACGCCATGAACGGCAGGACGTTCTTGAGCACCATGTCGATGGTGTCGCGACCGGCCTGGTAGAGGGTGGCGACGACCGAGCCGACGCCCTTTCCGATCTTGGTGACGACGGTCGAGAAACCGTTCAGCACACCGCCTTTACGGGCGGCCTTGTCGGTGGTGGTACCGGGGCTGGACATGGTCAGGCCACCTGCGCCTTCGCGGAACGACGGGACATGATGCGGAAGATGACCTCGGTGGTGCAGCCGCGGATGAAGATGACGACCAGGCCGACGAGGAAGTACCGGACGGCGAGGTCACCCAACGGCAGGTTCAGCGCGGTGATGCCCGCGGCGATACCGCCGTAGACGAAGTACTCACCGGCGTTGGCGTGCGGGAAGAGGCCGAGGATGGGGTGCACGAAGCTGACGGCCGAGTCGTAGAACGCGGGCTTCTTCTCCTCCGGCAGGAACCGGCCCATCGTGTAGCACATGGGGTTGGTGAGGAAGAAGACGGCCACGACCGGCAGCACCAGATAGCGCAGCGGGAGGTAGGCGAGCCCGGGGCGGGCGGCGAACGCACCGAACCGGTCGATGCGCTCGGGTCCGACGATCTTGATGAGCGCGTTGACCGCGGTCAGCAGGACGATCAGCAGCGGGATGATCCCGGTCAGCAGCGCGACGAAGGTCTCGGCACCGGCCTTGAACACACCGATGAAGTCCTCGGCCCAGATGGCCAGCGTGCCCAGGAAGCCGGAGGGGTCCGCGGGAGGCGGATCCTGCGCAGCCACGAGGAGCTGCGACAGTGCGAAACTCATGGCCCTGAAGGTCCTTTCGAATCACGTGCGGGGCGGCCCAGCCAGGGTGGCGGGGCTCGATGGGCGTGGGTCATCGCCGGGCGTCAGCTGCCGTCCGCGATGGGTGGAACGGAGGGGAAGCGAGGGGGCGGCCGATCGGTCGGCCGGCGTGGGTGGGGCGCGGTGGTCAGGCGGCGCGGACGGGTTCCCGACGGCTCGCGACCGCAGCCTTGGCCTTGGCCTGGACCTTCGACTCGGGGGTGGGCTTGCGGCCGAGGGCGAACTCGGCGGACTGGATGGCGGCGGTGGCCACCATCGCGGGCAGACCCGCCGGGGTGCGGCCTTCGGCGAGATCGATCGCCCGGCAGCCGACCAGCCGGTTCTCCGGCTTGGCGGTGGCGAAAACCGTTGCGCCGCGGAGGGTCCGAGCGGCGGTGACGACGCGATCAGCGGCGGGGGCATCGTCGAAGGTGAGGCCGGCGTAGACCCGCCGGCCCACCTTGCGAGACATGCCGACCGACAGCTTGCCGTACGTGCGCAGAGCCAGCAGGTCGCGGCGGAATCGCAACGCCTGCCGGACGGTCAGGGCCCGTTGGGCCAGCCAGATCACCGTGATGCCGATGATCAGGACTGCGGTGGTGCTCATGGAACCATGACCTCCTCGTCATGTGTGGGCTGCCGGCGGGGGTGCCGATGCAGCCGTACCGGCTGACGCCGAATCAGCTGTACCGGCGGGCCATCTCGAGGACGCCCCGGGCAGCGGGAACGTCGCAACAAATCACGTCGAGCAGACCGCCCCGGAGGGCACCCAGCAGGCCGGGCGCCTTTTCCCGGCCGGTGGCCACGCCGACCACCGTGGGGATCTCGCGCAGCTCGTCGAGGGTGATCCCCAGGACGCGGTCATTGGCCGCCCCCAGGAACGACCGCCCGTCGGCGTCGTAGAACCGGGCACAGATGTCGCCGACCGGCGCGGCGGCCAACAGCTCGGCACGTTCCTCCGGGGACAGCCGCATTTGTTCCACGACGATCTCCGACGAGCCGTGCCCGAACGACCCGATGCCGACCAGGGCGATGTCCGACCGGCGGGCGGCGGCCAGCGCCTCGGCGATCGACGCCTCGGCTCCCAGCAGTTCCACCGCTTCGGCCCGGTCGAGCACGGCCGGAGAGTGAAGATACCGGTACCGGGCCCCGAGACGAACCGCGAGTTCGCGGAGCATCTCCTGCCCGGTGATCGCGGTGGACATCGGCGAGAGACCCCCGACCAGCTGCAGGATCTCGACATCGACGCTGCGGTCGGCCGTCACGGCCCACACCAGCTTCTGCAGAGACGTGCCCCAGGACAACGACACCCGCTGACCGTCGTGGATGCGGTCCACCAGCCATTGGGCGCCCAGTTCGCCGGCCCGACGGTCGGACGGATTGCCCGGTTCGAAACGGGCCACCAGTGCCTCGGACAGACCGAACTGCTCCACCAACTGGTGCTCGAGCGCATCGTCCCGGCCGGAGGGGTCGTGGATGCGGATCTCGACCACCCCACGAGCCCGGGCCGCGGTCAGCATCCGCGAGACGTTGGAACGCGTCGTCTGCATCTCCTGTGCGACCTCCTTCTGGGACAGCCCGTCGATGAAGTACAGGCGGGCGGCTCGAGCGAGGTCACTGTCGTCGCGTTGGGGAGGCATGCGATGCATCCTCTCCTGCGCGAACGGGTTCGTCACGGCTCCATCTGGCACCGTTGTCACATGTGTGACGACCTCTTCACTTTGGTGAGCAAAGGTGTAGCATGGTGACGCACGCCACCACAAGAGGTAGCTGTGAATGGGAACCGGTCGGCCGCCGAAATTGTTGGTCTCCGCCCCGTCGTCAACCAGACGCCTGCCCGAGATGCACTGATATACAACCGCTGTCGCGCTCTCGGCTGCTCGAACCGTCCTGCACCAACGCGCCCGGACCTGTCCGGGTCTGCCGCCCGTTCCGACAAAGGAGTCCGCATGGCCACTTCCGTCTCCCCACCCCCATCAGCCGACGGAGCACCCGCCTCCGCGGTGAATCTGGCTGGTGATCCGGAGCGTGCGGCGCAGGTGTTGGGCACGATGTGGCGGATCCGGTTGTTCGAGGAAGCGGTGGACGAGTTGTTCGCCCGGGGTTTGATGCACGGGACGATGCATCTGTCGATCGGGCAGGAGGCGTCGGCCACGGGTGTGTGTCTGGCCATGCAGCAGGGTGATCATCTGACGTCCACGCACCGTGGGCATGGGCATTGCATCGGTGCGGGCGCGGATCTGAACCGGATGATGGCCGAGTTGCTGGCCAAGGAGTCCGGGTACTGCCGCGGCCGCGGTGGGTCGATGCACATCGCTGATGTGGCGACCGGGAACCTGGGCGCGAACGGCATCGTCGGTGGGGGGATCCCCATCGCCGCCGGGGCGGCGTTAGGGTTGAAGTTGCAGGGCAAAACCGACGCGGTGGTGGTGTCGTTCTTCGGGGACGGGGCCAGCAACGAGGGCGCGTTCCACGAGGGCCTGAACCTGGCCGCGGTGTGGAACCTGCCGGTGGTGTTCGTGTGCGAGAACAACAAGTACGGCATGTCCATGTCGACCGAGCTGTCGACCAAGATCGGCAACCTGTCCGAGCGGGCCGCCGGGTACGGCATGCCCGGGGTCACCGTGGACGGCAACGACGTGCAAGCGGTTTATGACGCTGCAGTGGCAGCGTTCGAAAGAGCCCGCAACGGGCAAGGGCCGACGTTGATCGAGAACGTCACCTACCGGTGGAAGGGTCACTCCAAGAGCGACAAGAACCTTTACCGCACCCGCGAGGAGATCGCGGAGTGGAAGGAACGCGACCCGATCGCTGCGTTCCTGGCCAAGGTCACCGACGCCGGCACCCTGGACCAGGCCGCCCTGGACCAGATCGCCGCGCAGGCCAAGGAGGCGATCCGCGAGTCGGTGCGCTTCGGCAATGCCGCACCGCCGTCCCGCGCCGATGAACTGCTGTCCGCCGTCTACGCGACCACCGGAGACACCCAGTGACCACCACGACCTCTCCCCAGTCCAGTTCGGTTGCTGCCCAGTCGGGTTCGCGGGTGATCACCTACGCCGAGGCCGTCCGCGAGGCGATCGGCCAGGCCATGGAGGCCGACGAACGGGTCTTCATGCTCGGCGAGGACATCGGTATCTACGGCGGCGCTTTCGGCGTCTCCGGCGATCTCTACC